>CACLUR010000001.1 GCA_902610175.1 uncultured Alphaproteobacteria bacterium
CCAATGAGAGGCAAATTGCAAAAGGTGAAATTTATTTTAAAAAATATGGCATTTGGTCATTGTTATTGGCATGGGTACCAATCATTGGAGATCCACTTACAATAGTAGCAGGAATATTAAGAGTAAAGTATTTCACTTTTTTACTTCTTGTTAGTATCTCAAAAATATCTAGGTATATTTTTTTAATATTTATTATTTTTAAATGATTAAAATAATTACTTTAGAGATTGGTAATTCATCTTGGTGGAAAAATAAAAAATACAGAAAAGAGGCCTCTATTGAGTTAAGAAAACTAAGAAACAAATATAAGTCAGTAAGAGTTGTAAAAAAATATAGATTAAACAGTAGTAATACAATTATATACGGTGATTATGCTTTAAAAAATTAATTTTTTTGTACAGTTATTTAGATAGCTTTATAAATATATCACCCATCCCAGAAATAAGTTCTTCTTCTTTAGTAGAGTTTCTAATCTTACATTGTTGCCCAACTACAGGGTGGTTGTTAATTGCTAAAAGATCACTGCTATTACAACTAGTTGGTTTGTGCAATAAGCCAATTATCATTTTTTGATCAACTGCAAAGACTTGATCTAAATTCATCTTTTCGCCAGTACAAAAATAATCTCGATTTACCTCAAGTGGAAATTCCTCTTTACCACAGGGGTTATCAATAGTCATAACAGTAAATTTTTCCTCAACACCTTGAAATTTATGTGATATTTCCATAGCTTTTGCATATTTCATTGAATCACAAACACATGGCCAACAACAGCGATACATATCACCACATACTTTATTATCTGAGTCGACCTCATTCATACTTACAAATGCTGGCTCAGATCCAGGTGCTATCAATGAACCAGATACTGGGCAATATCTTTTATTGAATTCAACAAAATCTTCAAAACTAAGGTCTTGATCTATTAGATATTTAAAAAACTTCGGTCCTGCAGCATTCCTATTTCCATCTGGAAATATATAAATCCAATTTTCGGCGAGTGTATCATAGTAGTAAGCTTCATCTCTTGTATTTTCACTTGAATAAGAATTTTTATTCACAACCAGTACAAGTAAGATAGTGATAACAGCTAAAATGATATTATTTTTAATTAAAGTCAGAAATTTTATATACACTAAATAGTGGTACCAATCATATCTAAATCTAGATCATCAAAAAAATAGTATCAAATATATGAAATTTTATAAATTTCCGTTTTTACTTTTATTTATTTTTTATTCTATGAGCGTATTTGCAGAAAAAAGCTATTTCAAAAATATCAGTCATTTATTGCCTGATCAAAGTCCCAGACTAAGTTACGGGGTGGCTGTAACTGATTTTGATAATGATGGTAATGATGAATTTATAGTGACCGGATTTAGATTTAGTAATTTAGCTTTAGGCTTTAATGGAGAAAGATTTGAAAATAAAATTACTGATAATATTTTTTCTGACCCAGAGAGATCTACAATTGGAGTTGCTGCATGCGATATTGATAAAGACGGTCTTGAGGAGATTTATTTTCTTAACACCGATACCTACAGTGGGATGAAAAGGTACTCGGACAGACTTTTAATAAATTCGCAGAATAGAATAGAGGACTTATTTGAAAAAAAAATTAATCAAAGTGAATTAAATTTAACAGCAGGAAGATCAGTAGTTTGTGTCGACAGAGAGGGTAATGGAAATTACGGTATTTATGTTGCTAATTATGGTGGTCCAACAAGATTTTACGAGTTTATTGATAATAGAGTTGTAGATTTAGCTGCAAGTCTGGGACTTGATAAAGTTACAGGAGGTAGAGCTGTAGTTGCTGGTCATATCTTAACTGATCAAATAGATGTGTTTGCAGCTAATGAAAGAGGCCCAAATTTTCTCTATTTTAATCAAAATGGAAAGTATTCAGATGTCGCCAGTCAAATGAATGTTAAAGATATTTATCAAAATGGAAGAGGTACAGCATTATCTGATATTCTTTATCGAGGAAGACTTGATATTCTAAACGGTAATTGGGAAGGTTTTAACAGAGCCTACGTTTTAGATAACGATAAATTTAAAAACATTGCTAACTCTACTTTTGACGAGCCATCAAGAATTAGAACAGTAATCTCGGCGGATTTTGATAATGATGGTTATGATGAGGTGTTTTTGAATAACATAGGTCAACCAAATAGACTTTATAAAATAATTGAAAACGGTGAATTTAAAGAAATTAAATTAGAACAAGCCCTAGAGCCTAATGGTCTTGGGACGGGAGCAGCAGTTGCAGATATTGATAATGATGGAGTGCTAGAGCTTCTTTTATCTCATGGAGAGTCCGGCGCTCAACCCTTAACTCTATTTAAATATCACAATGATGAGAAAAGATCTTTTTTAAGAATTAGACCTTTGAACTTCCATGGGGCACCGGCAAGAGGTGCTACTGTAACTTTATACACAAATGAAAGAACACATTCTAAAACAATTGATGCGGGTTCAGGTTATTTATGTCAAATGGAGCCAGTCGCCCACTATGGAATTAGAAATAATGAAAATGAGTTTAAGATTAAAATTAAATGGACTAATGGGGATGAGGAAATATTTGAGGTTGAAAATTTAAATCAGACTATAATTGTGAAGCAAAAGATTTAAAATTTAATCCTCTACAATCATAGTGTCTTTTGAGCCTCCACCTTGTGAACTATTAACTATCGTACTTCCCTTTTTAAGAGCAACTCTAGTCAAACCGCCCATAGTTACGTATGTCTCTCTTCCAGAGAGAATAAATGGTCGCAAATCTTGATGTCGAGGTTCAATTAAATTCCCTTGCAAAGTTGGAGTAGTTGATAATATTTCTAAAGGTTGAGCAATAAAGTTTCTTGGGTTATGTAAAATTTTTCTAATATATGCCTCTCTCTCAGATTTAGAGGATTTAGGTCCTACTATAATTCCATATCCACCAGATCCATCTGCTGGTTTTACTATCATTTTTGAAATATTTGATATTACATGATCTCTCTCGGATTTAATGTGACATAAATATGTCTCTACTTGGTCTAATTTAGGCTCTTCATCTAAATAATATTTAATTATTTTAGGAACATATGAGTATATAACTTTATCATCTGCTACACCACTTCCAGGTGCATTTAGAAGACCAACATTGCCTTTTCTATAAGATTTATACAAACCCGCTACACCTAACAAAGACCCTTTAAAAAAAGTCTTGGGATCTAAAAAAGTATCATCAATCCTTCTGTATATGCAATCAACCCTCAAACCCCCTTTGACTGTCTTTACGTAAACTTTATCATTTTCAACATAAAGATCTTTTCCTTCAACAAGAGCAATTCCCATTTGTTGTGCTAAAAATGAATGTTCAAAGTAAGCAGAGTTATATACTCCTGGCGTTAGTACAACCATTGTAGGGTTATTTTTTTTATAAGGTATTGCATCTAACATACAATGATAGAGTCTATTGCAATAGTGATTGATCGGTGAAACTCTATAACGAGTAAATAATTCAGGAAATACCTCTCCCATTACCATTCTGTTTTCAAGCATGTATGAAACACCTGAAGGAACACGAAGATTATCCTCTAACACTAAAAATTTTCCATCAATGTTTCTTATTAAATCTATTCCTGAAATATGAGACCAAATTTTTCTTTTAGGCATAAATCCTTCACATTGTTTTAAATAATTTTGAGATTTAAATACTAAATCTTTTGGAACAATGTTGTCTTTAAATATTTTTTTTTGATTATAGACATCATTAATAAAAAGATTCAATGCTTTACACCTTTGTATTAACCCTTTTCTTACCTTAAGCCATTGGGATTTAAGAATAATCCTTGGAATAATATCCAATGGCCATTTTTTTTCCTCTGCAGCTTTTTTATCAGCTGAGTAAACTTTAAAATTAATGCCACGAGAGCTTATTGTGCTTTGACAATTTTGTTCAATTTTTTCTAAATCTTTGATTGAGTAACTATTTAATATTTTAGAAATTACTTTAGCTTCTTTTCTTAGACTTTTTTCAGGAGTTAAATACTCATCATAGCTATTTTTTGAATTGTAATTTTTCCAGTTTATGCTCACTGCTTAAAAATACAACAAATGCCTATCAATAGTTATGCATAGTTTAGATTGAAGGTATGTAAATAATCGTTTGTATTTTTAAAAAATTAGCTATTTAATTAAAATGTGACTTACTGTGTAGGAATAAAAGTGAATGAGGGGATGGTTTTTGCATCTGACAGAAGGACAAATGCAGGCCTAGATAACTTTAACTCTTATTCTAAAATGTATGTCCATAAAGGCATTGATAGAAATATAATAATTTTAACTTCAGGAAATTTAGCTACTTCTCAAGCAGTTTTTAATTCAATTGGAAAAGATCTAGAGGATGATAAAAACGGGAATAATTTAAATAATTTATTTAATTTAAATGAAATTGCAAAATACATCGGGAGATTAAATGTTAAACATTCCTCACCAGATGGTATTAATCAAGAAACTATTGAATTAGGTTCAACTTTTATAGTTGGAGGACACATAAAAGATCAAGAGTCAGAATTATATTTAGTCTATCCACAAGGAAATTTTATTAAATCAAGCGAATTTAAACCTTATCTTGTTATTGGAGAAATAAAGTATGGTAAACCCATATTAGATAGAGTTGTTAAGTCCGATACATATTTAGGTGACGCTGCAAGATGTGCATTGATAAGTATGGACAGTACAATGAAAGCAGATTTATCTGTTGGTCCGCCAATTGACTTAGTTGTATATAAAAATAATTTATCAAAAATAGTTTACGAACAATCTCTTGAAATTAACGATGATGATTATCAATACATATCAAAACAATGGGAAAAAGGAATATTTGAAATTTTTAAATCTTTCGATCGTTTTAAATGGGAAGAATAAAAAATGGAGCCCTCATCCTTTGTAGCAAATTTATCAAGTATTGTTGTAATTAGTCTAGCATTAATTTCTTTTTACCTTATGGCTAGAAAAAAAGGTAAATATGTAGATATAATATTTGGTTTTATTTTAGGAATAATTGTTCTTCTTAAAATTATTTATTGACAACAACCGTCACCACAAGTGCAACAGCATGAGCAAGAACAACCACAATCAGGTTTTGGTTTATTATTATCCATAAATTTTAAATATCATTTTTTTACAAAAATTACAATATTATGAGAATAAATTAGTAAATAATAATAAATTAGCTAACTTTTAAATTTAAATGAAATCTCTTCTTAAAGGCATTGGTGGCAAAAAAGACATAGAAAACTACTATGACAACTGGTCCAGTTCATATGATGAGACGTTGTATAAATGGAACTATAAAGCGCCACTGCAATCAGTTAATATCTTAAAGAAATATATCAAAACAAAACCAAGATTTATTTTAGATTTAGCATGTGGCACAGGACTTTTTGTTGATAAATTTTTACAGGCTTACCCTAACTGTATTTGTGATGGGTCAGATATTTCTAAAAAAATTTTAGACATATCTAGAAGAAATGGAAAATATAGATATCTTTATAAAAAAAGTTTTGAGAATAAAATTCAAATAATCAATAAATACAATATCGTTAGTCTTATTGGCGCAATGACATATTGTAAAAATCATCAATCACTTTTTAAACTGGTTTCTTATTATCTTGCAAAAAATGGTTATTTTATTTTTACTCAAAGAGTAGATTTATGGAAAGAATTAAAATTTGATAATGTCTTAGAAAAATTAACTGATTTCAACTCGATCTATATATCAAGACCTTTAAATTATCTTCCAAACAATAAAGATTTTGGTTCAGATATTAAAATTAGGATAGTCTTATTAAAAAGGAATAATTAAAGTTAGAAAATGATTTGGGAGATTATTTTTTGGTTGTTTTTAATCCCCTTAATTATATTGGGACTTCATAAACTATTTAGATACAGTGCTATCGGGATACCCTTTATTAGAAACAACAAAAAGCTATATTGGGTATTTATGATTGGATTAGTCTTGTTAATAAACTATCTGGTAGATAAGTTTTACCTTGTGAATTAATCATGTCAGTTATTATTGAATTAACAAAAAACCCTAATTTAATGTGGTTTGTATCATTTGTTTTTTTAGCAATTACATTTGCCACATGGCGTGTGAGTCAAAATAATTATAAATGGAAAATTATTTATGAAATCTCTAAATACCTGACAGCAGGCTGTCTTTTGTTAATGTTTTTTAATATGTATTAAAAGTTTATAGTTTCTAAGAAATGCCGCTGTAGCTCAGTGGTAGAGCACACCCTTGGTAAGAAGATACTACCCTTGATAATAAGGAATTCTATGATCATTTGTGTAATTTTGTGTCAAAAAAATTTTAAATTAATATAAATTGGATATTTAAGATGAGTTCAGATTTAAAAAAACAAGAAAATATTCAAAAAGCACAAGTATTTCTTCAAGCAGCTCATCTTTATCAAACATCAAAAATAGCAAAAGAGATATCTGGTTTGAAAAAACTTCAAACTGAAAGCAATGAAATTCAAAAAGTAATGAGTGAAAATCTTAGTGGGATGAATGCTAAATTAAATGAACAAAATCAAATTCTACGAAGAAAAGAACAACAAGAAAATATTGAAAGAATTGAAAAAGAAAAAACAAAAGAACTGAAAAATATTTTTTTTGATATAGTCGAAGAACTCGAAAAAATAAAAATTTTAAAAATTAGTAATTTAGAGAAGTATTTCAAAACAATGAGTATTAAAGCTATGGCAGATAAAAATGAAATTTCACATAGAATTACTGAGGAACTTGAAGAGAAAAATCTAATTAGTCAAACTCTAAGAAATGTTCAGTCATACTCTGATGAATTAATTAGTAGTTTTGATGAAAAGGAAAATCAAGATTTTGAAGAAATAATTTCTATTCTTGAAGTAGATGAAGAAAAAGAAATTGAAAATATTTCCTCAGATAATCTTTTTCAAACAGGTAAAAAGGTAATTAATTTACATAAATTAATAGAAAAAACATTTTCTGAGAAACCTTACCTACTTTTAAAAATTTTTGACCAAAAAGAAACTTTAAAGGAGATTCGGTATTGCTTATTCAATGAGGAAACAACACATTTTGTATCATCAGGAAAATATTTACCTAAAATTGATTATGATGAATTATTTCTTGAAAATAATCAATCATCTGAGTTTAGTGGTCTATTGTCTGAAATAGGTTTTGATTTAATACTTACAAAAAATATTTTTGATTTTAAAAATTTTGATGTTGATATTCTAGATAAAATCATAGTTTCAAGCAAAAATTGGTTCAAAGATTTCTTTAAAGTAAGTGCTCTAAATGCAATTACACTAAAAAAAGTATCTTTTGAGGAAAAAAATAAAGTATTCAATTCTGACAAATACTCAGAAGTTGGAAATTTTTTAGTTAAAGTTTTTTTTAATGCATTAAACGAGACTTTTGGGTCATCTTTAGAAAAATTTAAGAGCGGATCTGAAAATATAAAAGATTTAAAAAAAGATATTGAAGAAGAAAAAATGAAAGCTGCGAGAGTAATTTCTGAATATCCTTTTGTGGGCACTATTTTAGAGAACAGAAAATAATTATATTTAATTTGATCAAAAACACATATAAATATGTTGTTTTTAATTATGCCGCCGTAGCTCAGTGGTAGAGCACACCCTTGGTAATGAAGTATTGCTTAACCATAATGAACAAAAATCGACAAAAACTTGTTCTTTTGGGTAATGCTAAACAAAGGTTTACAGTAAATAACATAAAAAAGCGTGTAATTTCTGTACACCTTGTTTAGTTAGGGTTAATTTTATAAAATTAGTAAATGAAAACTCTCTTAGCTCTATTGTTATTAATCCCTAGTTTGAGTTGGGGCCATAACTCAGCTGGTACATGATTATCATGCAATAAAAACATTGAAAAAATTAATCAAAATTTAATAAAATTTTATTATGTTATTTAAAAAAGGAGATTAAAAAATGAAAAAATTATTTATTTTTATTTTTTTACTTTACGCAACGAATTCTATTTCAGCAGAATATAGTTTTGAATTTGAAGGAAGTTGGCTTGAAGCAGAGCCAAATGTGACAAAAAATTTAGCATCTGGTAAAGTATTAGCAGATTTTCGTGATGTTCATGTGGTCCAATACACCAATCAACCAGAATTTTTTCCATCACTTACATCATCTGATTGTACTTCTAAAGCTATGTTAAACGAAGACACATCACTTATCTGGGTAAACATAAATTGTCATATTTCCGATATGAGTGGTGATACTTTTATGTTGTCTGGAAGTTTCAATCCAGCTCTAGGAGGAGGACAAAATATTATTCAGGCCGGAACTGGTAAATTTGAGGGTATTAAGGGTACCTCAGAATGGAAAGTTACAGGTGGTCACTTACATGGTGGTACATACGCAGGAAAAATTAATATAACTATGCCGGACTGAGTATAGATTTGAATAGGAAAGGTTAAATTATGGACTCAAAAGAAATAGTACAAAAAGTTTATGACCTCTTTGGAAAAGGTGATATGGAAGGTTTCATGAATATGTTACATGACGATTTCGTTTTCATATACCCGGGTGATAAACACCCATTTTCAGGAACTCATAACATAGAGAGTTTTCAAGGCACATTAACGAAAATCCCTGAGCTCTGGAGTAATCTTCAAGTTACGGTAGAATCAATGATTAGCGAAGGTGATAAAGTTTTTGTGAATACAAAAGCTACCGCTGATGGCATGGATACTATTTTTGGACACTACATGGAAGTTAAAGATGGTAAAATGTCAAAGTTTATAGCTTATGATGACACCTTAAGTATGTTCAATGCTATGAAAAAATAATCTTATAAATTTGTTGGAGTATAAAAAAGTCCCCTACCTGAATGTTTAAGTAAGGGGCTACTTCGACCATATAAAGAAATGAAAACCCTCTTAGCTCTATTGTTATTAATCCCTAGTTTGAGTTGGGGTGATAGTAAATAACATAAAAATGTGTGTAATTTCTGTACACTTAATTAAATCTAGCACTTGAGAGTTAAGAAATATCCCTATAAATAGTACTTATGCCGCCGTAGCTCAGTGGTAGAGCACACCCTTGGTAAGGGTGGGGTCGGAAGTTCAATTCTTCTCGGCGGCACCACATAAGTTAAATTTCTTTAAAATGGTTTTATTAGTTAGTAATTTAGTATTTGTTCGAAAATTGACACATCTATGTAGTCAATAAATAACTCACTTGCTGCGCTAACTCCTTGGTCTTCCATTAACTCTGTCATTGCTATTTCTCCCAAAAGCTCAAATGCATAATAAACACTTTCTTCACCCTCGTATTCCATAGCCATATTTAACTCTTCGTTACACTTATATGCAAAAACATTGGTCATATAGTCAGCTACTCTTATGTTAACCATTTCAACATCATCGGCTGTTAAGTTAGACAAATCCATGAGCTGGGGGTGAAATGACATTGTCACATATATCCATCTAACTAAATCAGTTTTTTCTTGAGTTGTTGTTTTCATCACAATGCATTTAGCAAACTCATCTGTAAATGGACCAGAGAATAAGTTTAAATTAAAACTGAAAATAATAATAAAGCAGTATTTGATAATTTTTTTCACATTTAATGATAAACTAATTTATGAGAGATATTCAATAACTAAAGTGACAAAAAGCAGAAAAGAGCCTCAGTTGTCTCGACTTAGTTCCGGTTTCCCTTCTCTACGCCTCTACTTCTTTAGCTCTTTTCTTTGTTTTGGGAAGTTTCCTACCCTCTACATTTACTAATATAAATTAATTTATTTTTTTTGGCAATATAAGAAACTTAAAAAATAAATTTTTCTGTTTATAATTTGTGAATAAGTATTTTAGATTAAATTAAATATTAGATAGTTCGTTAATTACATTTTTTACATGATCTTTTACTCTGACATTACTCCAGGTTTTTACGATTTTTCCTTTTTCATTTATTAATACTGTCGATCTAATTATCCCATAATATTCTTTTCCTAAAAATTTTTTTAATCCCCAAGCTTTATATTTTTTTAGAACAATAGTTTTTTCATCAGACAATAATTCAAATTTTAACTTATTTTTTTCTTTAAATTTTTTATGACTTTCAATTGTATCTTTAGATACACCTACAACAATTGCATTATTTTTATTAATAAATTTAATTGAATTGTTAAAATCATTAGCTTCTATAGAGCAACCCTTTGTATTATCTTTAGGGTAAAAATACAAAATTATATTTTTTCCAAGATTATCACTTAGTTGAAATGTACCTGACGTGCTTGGTAACTTGAAATTAGGTGCTTTCATCAGCCGATGATAGTAATTTTCATTTACTTTTTTAACTTATCTAACAAATAAAATTCTATTGGTGAAAATTTATTTTTATTTTCAGCTATGAAATCATCCACTAACTTTATTTTATGATCTTCCATTTCAATAACTTTGCGGATACTTAAGTCCACATAAAGAGAGCAAACTTCTGATGTAGCTGCTCTAAAATTTCCACTTTTACTCACAATTTCCAATTGATATACAAATCTTTTTTTATCACGGTCTAAAAACAATAAGTTAATATCAACTTCATCTCCTTCTTTTACCTCTTGGATATATTTAGTATGAGACTCTACAGCAAATGTTGATCTTTTCTCATTTTTTGCTGACTCTCCTCCCATTTGAAACCTATCTAATAATACATCCCATCCTTGATCAAATAAGTGAATATAAAAAGCCAAATTCATATGGCCGTTATAATCTGTCCATTCGGGGATAATTTTTTCTGTTCTGAGATATATAGACATTGATTGATCTTATAAAAATTATTTAATATTAACATTGAAAAATTTAGTAATATTATTTTTTTTAATGAACAAAGGAGAGCACATGAAAGTAGGTTTTATTGGATTAGGTAATGTGGGAGGGAAACTTGCAAGCAACCTTTTAGAAAATAATTTTCAATTATCGGTTTTAGATAAAAATAGCAAGTTAATGAATGAATTTGAATTAAAGGGTGCAAATACAACCAAATCAATAAAAGATCTTGTTATAAGTTCTGATATTTTAATCACTTGTCTTCCCTCACCAGAGATATGTGCGGAGGTTTTAGAGTCCAAAGATGGTATTATCAACACAATACAAAAAGGTCAAATTTGGATTGAGATGAGTACAACTGAAAATGATCAGCTAAAAAAACATGCATCATTAATTCAGCAGAAAAATGCAATAGCTTTAGAAGCCCCAGTAAGTGGGGGTTGTCATAGGGCTGCAACCGGTAACATTTCTATTTTTGTTGGAGGCAGTAGAGAGGGATTTGATAGAGCTATGCCAGTATTAAAATGTCTCGGTAGAAAAATTTTGTATACAGGAGACTTTGGAAGTGCATCCATTCTTAAAGTTATTACTAATTATTTGGCTACTGTTCACTTAGTTGCATTAGGAGAAGCTTGGGCTATAGCAAGTAAATCTAATCTTGATTTAAACAAAACATACAAAGGAATTGCAGCTTCCTCAGGTAACTCGTTTGTCCATGAAACTGAGAGTCAGGTAATATTAAACGGTTCATATAATATAAATTTTACTATGGACTTAGTTGAGAAAGATTTAGGACTTTTTCAGGATCTCGCCACAAAACTTGGGATCGAATTAGAGATATCACCTTTGATTCTTGATATTATTAAAGATGCAAGAAAGAGGTTTGGTGATCGTGCATGGTCGTCAATGGTAGTTAAAAGGCTTGAAAATAAATACAATACTGCGTTTAGAGCTGAGGGGTATCCTGAGGAGTTGATTGATTTAGAGAAAAAAAGCCTTGGTTATGAGATATGATTATTTTAAGTTTTTGTTAATATTTATCTATGAATTTCATAACTGATGTAATTCTTCCTTTAGCCTTAGCTTTTATTATGTTCACTCTGGGCTTAGGTTTGACATTCTCAGATTTTGCCAGAGTAATAAAGGCACCCAAAAATTTTATTATAGGTTTAATTAGCCAATTAATTTTTCTTCCAATAGTTGCTTTAATAATTGTTTTGGTTTGGCCACTTCAACCTGAATTAGCTATAGGTTTAATTTTAATTGCTGCAGCTCCAGGTGGAGTAACTTCTAATATTCTTACTTCTTTTGCTAAAGGGGATGTTGCTCTATCAATATCTTTAACTGCAGTGATGAGCCTTTTAAGTGTAATTTCTGTGCCTTTAGTTTTGGGGATATCGATGGGATTAATTTCTGACAATTCTTTGGGCTCAATCTCACTGACAGGAATAGCTATAAGTATGTTTTTGATAGTAACATTACCTGTTTTAATTGGAATGACTTTCAGAGCTAGCTTATCTTTTTTAACCAAGAGAATTGAGAAGTTTGCTAAAATACTTTCAACTGCTTTATTTGTTTTAGTTTTGATTGGAGCTATTTTAGCTGAGAGAGAAAATTTAGTTGAGTATTTTGCTCAAACTGGATTGGTAGTCCTTTCTCTCAATTTATTAATGATGATAATTGCTTTTTACTGGGCAAAGTTTTTTGGAACAGGAACCTCACAACAAAAAGCTATTTCAATAGAGTGTGGACTTCAAAATGGAACATTAGCAATTTTTGTAGGCACAAGTGTTTTTGGTGGTGGACTGTATATTATACCAGCTGCCACATACAGCGTCATAATGTATTTAACTTCTTTAATTTTTATTTATTTTATCAGAAATCGTTAAATATAAATCTTATCTGCAAGTCCAAAACAAAGAATAGCCCAACCTATTGCTAGACCTCCTGTTGATAACCATCCTTCTCTTGAATATTGGTCAGTTCTTCCTAATTTATCAATCTCACCAGTGTAAAAAGCTGATATTGCTATAATGGTCATGATTATAAACATAAAATTAAAGAATGCCCATGTAGCCTCTGTGCCTCTAAATAAAATGTATAACTGCATTAAAACTGCACCTACAATTACGGCGCCAGCAAACCTAGCAAAAAATGCTGCTGTCACATCAATTCCATATTTGCTTATGAAATTTTTGGTATTAAACAAACAGTTAAAGCCGTAAAAAGCATTCATCACTAAAATAATTAAAAAAATTACTAAATAAAATATTCCGTTAAAATTTCCTATCATATGAATCTCCCATTTTCTATTTTATCAGATTTTTATCTTTAATGGCTATGAATTATTATTTTTTTATGTCATGAATATTGAGATAAATTTATGATCGAACTTGATATATTTTCAGATACTGTTTGCCCGTGGTGCTATATTGGTAAAAAAAGATTAGAAAAAGCTATTAGTAATCACAAAGATACAAAATTCAAACAAACCTGGAGACCTTTTCAATTGAATCCAGGAATGCCTCCTGATGGAATGGATAGGCAAGAATATTTAATTTCTAAATTTGGAAGTGCTGATGCAGCAAAGACAATTTATGACAATATCTATGATGAAGGACTTGTAGAAGGAATTAATTTTAACTTTGACTCTATCATGAAAACCCCTAATTCCTTTAATTCACATAGACTTTTAGCTTTAGCATATAAACAGGGTATACAGGAAAATGTTTTAGATAATTTATTTGAGTCTTATTTCTTAAATGGTGAAGACATAGGTGACCCCAATGTATTGTTGGATATAGCTATAAAACATAAAATTGGTGCTGAAGATTTTAAAAGTTATTTGTCAGATCAAGAAAATATTGAGCCACTCGCTAATGAAGAAATTCAAGCTAGAAAGATGGGTATAAATAGTGTTCCTACATTTATAATAAATAAACAAATTGTTATAAATGGTGCTCAGACATCAGAAAATTTTGAGATTATTTTTCAGAAGCTTAAAAATAGCTTAAATTAAAAATTATTAGTAGAAATGCTTTTTTTCTATATATTTTGTAAATGTCTTTAAAACTTAAAGATTTATCTCCATATTTAAACTTTGCAAAAAAACTTATAAATGAGTCAGAGAGAATAATAAAAAAAATGCCCTCAAATCGTCTAAAAATAGATTTCAAATCAGATAAATCACCAGTAACTAAAATAGACATGAAAATTGAAAAAGAATTGCGATCAATGATCATTAAAAAATATCCTGGTCACGACATATATGGAGAGGAATACAAAAATAAATCGAATAACTCTTCATTTGTATGGGTAATCGATCCAATAGATGGAACAAAAAATTTTATTAATGGAAATGGTAATTTTGGCACATTAATTTCTTTGTGTATTGATAGATCACCCGTAATTGGAATTATTAACTGTCCTGATATAAAAAAAACATGG
This sequence comes from uncultured Alphaproteobacteria bacterium, assembly GCA_902610175.1. GTDB lineage: Bacteria > Pseudomonadota > Alphaproteobacteria > HIMB59 > HIMB59 > HIMB59. The sequence continues at coordinate 14,279 of CACLUR010000001.1, forward strand.
ATAGGAATTAGAGACAATGGCGCTTTTTGTAATGGAAAAAAAATTAAGAAATCTCAAAATAATTTAAACTTATCTAAATTATATTTTAGTACTTCTGGAATGACAGCTTTCAAATCAAATAAAAAGAATAAAAAATATAATGCTCTGATTAAAAAAACTAAATATGCAACGTTTGGTGGTGATTGTGTACAATACGGACTTTTAGCTGAAAAAAGAATACCTTTAGTAGTAGAGTCTTTCTTAAAACCTTATGATTATATCCCTTTAGTAAATATTGTAGAAGAGAGCGGAGGTATAATAAGTGATTGGAAAGGAAATCCTCTAAATTTTCAATCAAATGGTGATGTTGTTGCATCAATTTCAAAAAAAGCGCACCAACAATTTTTAAAAATTTAATATTTCCCAGAAATACAATTTAATATTAATTCTTGAAATCTTTCTACTGTCATCTCTAGTGGGTTTGCACCAGTGCTTGGATCCTCTTGTGCTAATGGCGCCAATTTAATCTCATCTCCCTCATTAATACCCATATCTTTAAGTGTTTCAGGTATCTCCATTTCTTTTTTTAATTCAATAATCCAATCAACGATACCCTCGAAGCCATTTTTAATATCTAGAAAGTTTGCCAATCTAGTAAATTTGTCTTCAATAACGCTATGGTTATAATTCAAAACAAATGGCATAACTGTACCATTTGTTGTTCCATGATGAGTCTTGTATAAGGAATTTACTGGGTGTGTAATCGAGTGAATGGCGCCTAGACCCTTTTGAAATGCAGCTGCACCCATCATAGATGCAACTAACATATGCGATCTTGCCTCAACATTATTTCCATTATGATAAACCTCTTGAATATTTTCTTTGACCAGTCTTAAACCCTCTAAAGCTGTGCCCTCTGCCATTGGATGATAAAAAGGAGATGAATAGGCTTCAATACAGTGTGCCAATGCATCCATTCCTGTTCCAGCAGTAATGCTTTTTGGTAAATTTAATGTCAAAGATGGGTCAAGTATGGCAATCTGTGGTAACATTTTTGGGTGAAAAATAATTTTCTTTTTATGATTTTCTTCATTTAAAAAAACAGCTGCTCTACCCACTTCGGAACCTGTTCCTGCAGTAGTAGGTATAGCTATAATAGGTTTGATTACACTTGAGTCTGCTCTTGTCCACCAATCTCCAATATCTTCAAAATCCCAAAGTGGTTTAGATTGATGAGCTAAGAATGCTATCCCTTTGCCAGCATCCATTCCAGATCCGCCACCTATGGCTATGACACCATCGTGATTACCCTCTAAAAAAACTTTTACACCATTAGTTACATTTGAACCAGTTGGGTTTCCTTGAACATCACTGTAAATTTGTGTATTTGATGACAGACTACTATTGATTTCATCAATAATTGATGTTTGTAATAATCCAGGATCTGTAACAATTAAAGGGTTTTTAATACCTAAAGTATTACAAGCTTTTTGTATTTCTTTTGATCTATCAACTCCAAACCAAACGTTTGTTGGATAATTCCAATTCATATTTTGCATTTATAACTCTATTTATCCTCTCTCAAAATAACGACGGTGCTCCCAGTCATTTACAGACTTATCATATTCACTCTGCTCCCATTTTGCAGCATGAATATAGTGGTCTAAAACATCTGAATGGAAAATCTTTGGTAATAATTTTGATTTCTTAGCAAGTTCAATTGCTTCATAAAGTGTACCTGGAACATTTTTTGCCTTTCTATTTTGATATATATTTCCAGATAATGGCTCTTCAAGTTCTAATTTATTCTCAATTCCATACAGACCTGCTTGAATCAATCCAGCAAAAGCGAGGTAGGGATTAACATCTGCCCCAGGAACTCTGCATTCAATTCTTATTGAACTTCCGTGTCCTGCTAATCTAAATCCAGCAGTCCTATTATCAATTCCCCAGGCGGCAGAAGTAGGAGCAAAAGAGGACTCTTGAAATCTTTTATAAGAATTTACGTTTGGAGCTAAAAAAATTGATAGATCCCTCAAAAATAAAATTTGTCCAGCTACATAGCTTTTAAAAATTTTAGACATTCCATATTTGTCTTTGGTATCAGAGAAAATATTTTTTTTTGTTTTTTTATCGAATAAAGAATTATGAATATGGCAGGAACTTCCGCAGAAATCTTGTTTGTATTTTGCCATAAAACTAACAGCACGATTATGTTTAAAAGCAATCTCTTTTGCAGCATTTTTAATTAATATATGATTATCTGCCATACTAAGAGCATCAGTAAAAACTACATTAATTTCTTGTTGGCCAGGTGAAGCTTCCCCTTTAGTGCACTCAACATATATACCGGATTCTAATAAACTATTTCTTAACTCTTGATTAAAAGGCTCCTCTTTTGAAGTTTGAAATATCATATAATCTTCTATGTACCATGATGTTTCTTTTAAATTTTTATAATAACTAGAATGTATATCTTCATAAGTTTGCTTGAAAAGAAAGAATTCTAATTCTGAACCTAACATCGGCTCAAATCCCATTTTATTTGCTTTTATAATTACCTCTCTTAAAACTTGTCTTGTGGAATGCGAAACAGGAGTCTTTCCATCATGTTGAAAAGCATCGCCGAGAACTAAAGCTGTTTTCTCTAACCATGGTAAAACTTTGATGGTTCTTTGGTCAGGCTTAACAGTCATATCTCCGTACCCAGTCTCCCAAGAGGATGATTTAAATCCGGGAACTGTATACATGTCCATATCAACTGTATAAAGATAATCACAAAAATGAGTTTCTTTGTGAACATAGTCTAAAAAAGCCTTACCTGTTACTCTTTTTCCCACTAGTCGACCTTGCATATCGGATAGAGATACTAAAACAGTATCAATCTCTTTTGATTTTATTTTTTTTTCTAATTCTTTGAAAGTAATGCTCATAATCGAAAACTAAATAATGAAATATTTTAACATTTTATTAATAACTATTTTGACCAACGCTCTAAACTACTTTGCGCATATGAAAACTCTGTGGTCTTGTAAATTGATCAAATGCTAATACTGAAAGTGAGCAACCGATACCAGTGTCTTTTACACCCGTCCATGCAAGTGCCGGATCTAAGTAATCACATCTATTCATGAAGAAAGTTCCTGTTTGAACATTTTTTCCAAATTCTTTAGCAAACTCCAAATCTTTTGTCCAAATAGATGCAGTTAGTCCATAAGGGCTATCATTCATCAAATTTTTTGCTTCTTTATCATCATCTACAGGCATAATTCCAACAGCAGGACCAAAAGTTTCCTCCATCATGAATCTCATATCATGATTGACATCAACCATTACTTGAGGGCTAACATAACAATTATCTTCTCTGGATATTGTAAATTTACTCTCATCAATGAGACGTTTTGCTCCGCTGCTCTCCGCTTCATTTATTTGAGCTCTAATAAAATTAGCTGCTGATTGTCTTACTACAGGGCCTAAATTTGTGTCAGGTTTTGAGGGATCATTTAAATTATAATTTTCAGTAATGCTTTTGAAGCCATCTATAAATTCTTTATAAATTTTTTTATCTACATAAATTCTTTCTATACCACAACAAGATTGACCAGAATTAAATAGTGCACCGTCTGCAAGGTTTTCAATTGCGTGTTTTAAATCAGCATCTGCTCTAACGTAGGCAGGATCTTTCCCTCCTAATTCTAGACCAGCATTAATAAATCGTGTTCCTATATATTTTTTTACCTCCTGACCTCCTCTTACAGAGCCAGTAAAAACAACGTGAGCTATTCTTGAGTCAGAGATTATTTTTTCACAAGCTTTATGATCAGTATGAATAAATTGGAAAACACCTTCAGGTATCCCCGTATTTTCAAAAGCTTGAAAAATTAGTTCTGCACATCTTGGTGTTTGAGATGAGTGTTTTAAAATTAAACTATTACCTGAAATTATAGCAGGAACAATTGTGTTAGTTGCAGTAATAATCGGATAATTCCATGGGGCCATTACAAAAATCACCCCAAGAGGTGTTTTGTATATATAGTTGTCAAATTCTTCGTTTTGAGTGGCTGGAAGATTTTGTAATGAGTCTTTAGCAATATTTACCATGTGTCTAGAGCGCTCTTCAAAGCCTCTTAATTCTCCTGCACATTGAGATATGGGCCTTCCAATTTGCCAACAAATTTCCTTTGATATTTCATCTTTGAGATCGATTAAGTTATCAATAAATTTATTTACAATATTAATTCGGTCATCAAGAGATGTGTTTTTCCAAATTTCAAAACTTGTTGATGCTTTATCTATGACTGTATTAATTTTACTATCTGAGGCTAATTCTCTCTCTAGGTAGATAGAATTATCAATAGGCGTTATAGTTTTCTGCAAATTCATCAATCCTCCTAAGTTATAAAAACTATTATAATGAATTAAAATATTAGATGAAGAAAATTTATTAGTTTAAGATGTTCTTTTTGATGCGTATCTTGACATGAAGTTTTCAGCTAAATTCTTTAATATGCTTAATTGTTTGAGTCTTGAAACCCCATCAACTATTCCATCAACTGATTTGCTGATAAAGTTTTTGGTAGCAATGTCTTTTTCTGACTTGTCGTTAAGCCAATAAATTAATGTGGCAAGATAAATCATTGATAGCAAACCTCGCTTTGAGTAGTAACTAAAATCATTTGATTTATCACCTGATAAACTCCATATAAAGTCACTATTTTCATGAAGCATTTTAATGGACATTAATATGTTACCAGGTCTTAAAAGAAATTTTAACATTTCAGGCAATGCTTTTTTGAGATGACTGTTATTTTCAAATTTTAACTCCATGATAGTTTTAATTTTATCTCTAGTTTTCAATCGTGAGTTGTTGAAGGAGTTGTAATTCTTCTCAACTTGAATGTTATTTTGAGCAATTATGAATTTTAAGACATCATATTCAAAAGATGGAAATAATTTTGCTAGAACAGATGTTGAAATTCTTTGCTTTTTTGCACATTGTAAGAGAGTTTCCCTAGACCAACCAAATTTAGGTACTTCGTTAATAAATAAGTTAGCTAATTTTTCTTGCTTTGACTTCATATTTATATATAAATTACGCCTTTATGAGGTTACTAGATTGGCAATAGAAGTTCAAGTCAGAGATAATAATGTTGAGGCTGCTATACGCGTACTCAAAAAAAAGCTTTTAAGAGAGGGTATTTTTAAAGAATTGAAGTTAAGAAAAAATTATGAAAAACCTTCAGAGAGAAAGCTTCGCGAAAAAGCCGAATCAATTAAAAGATTTAAAAAACTTATGCGTAAGAAGAAATTCGACTAGTTCTCAAGCCCTTTAATTATATCTTCACAAACTTTCTTAGCATCTCCAAATAGCATTAAGGTGTTGTCTCTGAAAAATAATTCATTTTGAACACCTGCATATCCACTAGCCATACCTCTTTTAACGAAAAATACTTGACCAGCATTTTCCACATCTAAAATAGGCATACCATAAATGGCACTCGTCTTATCAGTTTTTGCAGCTGGGTTAGTTACATCGTTAGCACCAATCACAAACGCAACATCAGTCTCAGAGAAATCTCTGTTAATTTCATCAAGTTCTAGAACTTCATCATAAGGAACATTTGCTTCTGCAAGTAACACGTTCATATGTCCCGGCATTCTTCCAGCCACAGGATGGATTGCATATCTTACATCTGCACCTGCTGCTTTGAGTAAATCACCCATCTCTCTAAGTGCGTGTTGTGCTTGAGCAACAGCCATTCCGTAACCAGGAACAATGATTATTGTTTTGCTATTTTTCATCATAAAAGCAGCATCAGCAGCGTTACCTTGCTTTGCTTGACGATCATCTTTTACTCCACCAGCACTAGCTGCTTGTTCACCACCAAATCCTCCAAGTAAAACGTTTAAGAAAGATCTATTCATTCCCTTGCACATTATGTAGCTCAAGATAGCTCCTGACGACCCAACAAGAGCGCCGGTAATAATCAATAAGTTATTGGATAGAGTGAAACCAATTCCAGCTGCGGCCCATCCAGAATATGAGTTTAACATTGATACAATAACTGGCATATCCGCTCCTCCAATTGGAACAATTAAAAGTACCCCGATAACAAATGAGGCAAAAACGATAAGCCAAAATAATTCTTGGTTTTGATCGATGCAAAACTTAACAATTAAAGCAATAATTCCTAAACCCAAAAGTAAATTAATAAAATGTTGACCTTTGAAAACTAAGGGATTTCCTGAGACAAAACCTTGGAGTTTTCCAAAAGCTATAATAGATCCTGTAAAAGTCACAGCACCAATTGCTGTTCCAATTGACATTTCTATTAAACTTCCAATCGGAATAGATCCAACGGCACCTATATTAAAGGCGCTAGGATTGTAATATGCAGATGCAGCAACAAACACAGCAGCTAATCCTACCAAGCTATGGAAAGCAGCAACTAATTGTGGTAATGCAGTCATTTGAATTTTAACAGCAATTGATGTTCCAATCAAACCACCTATTAAAAAAGCTATTCCAATTTCTTTATAGCTAAGTACACCAGGATTAGACAGTGTTGTGACTATGGCTATAGTCATCCCTAAAATTCCTAAAAAATTTCCTCTCCTTGCAGTGGAGGGATGTGATAACCCTCTTAGAGAAAGTATAAATAAAACCGATGAAACTAAATATGCTGCAGTTGTTAAAGTTGACATTTTTTACCTATTGTTTCTTTTTAAACATGGAGAGCATTCGATTTGTTACAACAAACCCCCCAAATATGTTAACGGCAGCAAGAGTTACAGCAACTAAACCAAAATATTTAGAAATGTTACTATCAACAGGGCCTGCGGCCAATAAAGCTCCAACAATAATTACGGACGAAATAGCGTTTGTGACACCCATCAAAGGACTGTGTAAAGCTGGAGTAACCGACCAAACTACATAATAACCTACAAAACAAGCCAATACCAAAACAGTTATACCAAAAATAATAAAGTCACTATGGCCCCCAGATGTTTCGGCCACACTAGATGCTAACTGGCTTGCTTCATTTGCAATTTGTTGTGCCTTGTATGATAAACTTTCTAATTGATTTGAAATTTCTGACATAGTAACTCCTTTTTATTTTATTAAAATCTTTCCAGCTGAGCAAATCATTGTAGCTTTAATAATTTCATCACTTTTATTAATCATAGATTTTTTCTTATCTTCAAAGTTCATTAATTTTAAAAAGTTAGAAATATTTTTTGAAAAAAGGCTTGAGGCATTATTTGCTACTCTGCCAGGAACGTTGGCGTGACCTACAATCTTAAGACCATTTTTGGAAACGACTTTTCCAACTTGGCTAAATTCGCAGTTCCCTCCTGATTCTACAGCTAAATCAACAATAACTGAACCATTTTGCATGCTCTCTAACATTTCTTTTTTCAAAATTAAAGGTGCTTTTCTTCCCGGTATTTGAGCAGTACATATTACAATATCCATTGTCTTTAGAGTTTCGGCCAATAAAGCCTCTTGTTTTTTTTGGTACTCTGCACTCATTTCTTTTGCATAACCACCCTTCGTTTCAGCATTCTTAGACTCCTCATCCTCGACCATAACAAATTTACCACCAAGACTCTCAACTTGCTCTTTTGATGCTATTCTTACGTCTGTAGCAAAAACAATAGCACCTAATCTTTTAGCCGTTGCTATAGCTTGTAAACCTGCAACACCTGCACCTATGACTAAAACATTTGCCGGAGTAACTTTACCAGCAGCCGTCATAAATAATGGTAATACTCTGTTAAATTCTTGAGCAGCATCTATAACCGCATGATATCCTGCTAAATTTGCTTGAGAGGACAAAATATCCATATCTTGAGCTCGAGTAATTCTTGGGACTAATTCTAAAGCAAAAGCTGATATTTTTTTAGAATTTAAAATTTTAATACTGTCTTGGTTGTTCTGTATACTGATTTGAGAAATAACCATAGAATTATTTTTTAATAGTTTAGACTCGTCTGGGGTTGGGCAATTTATTTTTAAAATAATATCAGAATTCTTAAAAACTTCTTTTGAGGTGGATAGAGTCGCTCCAGACTCTTTATACGATTTATCATTAAAACCTGAAAGTGAACCTGCCCCCTTTTCAATAAATACTTGGTGACCAGCTTTTACATAGTTTTTTACATCATCAGGAGAAATAGGAACTCTATTCTCAAACTTTTTTTTTTCTTTAACTGCGCCTATTATCATCAACTTGTTCCTTTTAGAAGGTATGTTGTATATCAGATAAATCTAATTTGTTAAGTCTAAGATTTATAAAATTTATTAAAAATTTGTTGAAAGTCATCATAAACCGGCAAATTTGAATGCTTTTTTTTGATTGGTTTCAACATTTTTAACTGAAAAATCTTTAATTAAGTCATGAAAAAGCTTGTACCAATTTATTTCAGCTTTCAAATGAATAAAAATTGACCCTAAACCAACCGCTGCTCGATCCATAAATACAAACTCTCTAGGAGGTTTAACTCCTCCATATTTTTTGAGCTCTTTATGGACTTCGCTTGCTATTTTAGCTCCGTAAATACCACTATCTGAGTCTTGTATTTTTCGAACCTCATTTTTTAAAATTGGATCATACAAGAATAAAGCCCATTTATTTAAAACATTCATTAATTTATCATCAATGTCTTTAAACCCCCATACTTGATAAGCAGTTTTTATCTTTTTGTTGTCTTTTTCTTTTAGAGCAAAATAAAGGTCAATTACGCCCTTTACAAACTTAGGTGGAAAAATTCTGACACAACCATAATCAAATAGATTAATATTATTTTTATTATCTACTGAGTAATTTCCTAAGTGTGGATCTCCATGAATTATACCGTATTTATAAAAAGGTAAGTACCATGCCATAAATAATTTTTTTGCTAATTCATTTCTAGTTTTTTGTGGTGCATTTTTATATTCAATTAATTTTTTACCGTTAAGAAATTCCATGACTAAAAGCCTGTTTGTAGATATTTTTTCGTAAACATTTGGAATTTTAATATATGAGTTATTTTTATGAATAAATTTAAAAATTTTTAAATGTTTGTTTTCTAAACTATAATTTAATTCTTCTTTTAGTCTTGCTTCTATTTCTTTATAGATCTCTCTAATTTGTATTGATTTATTATAACTAGAGTAAATTTTAAATATTATTTTTAATTGGTTTAAGTCAGCCTCTACAGCTGAAGACATATCAGGGTATTGGAGCTTACACGCAACATAATCATTGGTTTTCAATTTGGCCTTGTGAACCTGACCTAAAGAGGCAGCAAAACTTGCTTCTTGATTGAATTCTTTAAAGTTATTTTGCCAATTTTCACCTAATTCAGCTTTCATTCTTCTTTTTACAAACACCCAAGACATCGGAGGTGCATTTGACTGTAATTCAGCTAATTTTCTTGCATATTCCTCAGGCAGTAAATCAGGAATAGTAGCACTTAGTTGTGCCACTTTCATCAAAGGTCCTTTTAAATTACCTAAAATCTCTGTAATTTGAGCCGCATACTTTTGATCACTCAAATCAAAATTTAAATATTTTTTTCCAGCAAATTTCGTAGCTAAAGAAGTCATGGAAGTTGTAACTTTTGAATACCTTTTTACTCTTGAAACTAAATTATTTTCTTCTTTCATTTTAAGCTAAATACTTTTTTCAAACTCATCTATCAGACCTGAAATCATTGAGAGGCCTTTTTCCCAACTATTTTTTTGTTTGAGATCTACATTAAATGGTTTTAAAACTTCACTATAATGTTTAGAGCCACCGCTTTTTAAAAGATTGATGTAACTTTCCTTAAAGTTTGGTAGGTCCTCATCATAAAGTTGAATCAAAATATTTACTAAACAATCTCCAAAAGCATATGCATATACATAAAAAGGGGTATGAATAAAATGAGGTATGTATGTCCAAAAATATCTATATCCATCTGTTAATTCAATATTAGGCCCAAGACTTTCTGATTGTGTTTTCATCCAAAAATCACAAAGTTGATCAGATGATAATTCTCCTTTTTTTCTCTCATTATGAACTAACTTTTCAAATTCAAAAAATGATATTTGCCTGATAACAGTGTTAATCATGTCTTCTATTTTTGATGCTAAAAGATATTTTCTGGCACTCTTATCACTATCTTCAAGTAATGTTCGAAAAGTCATCATCTCTCCGAAAACACTTGCTGTCTCTGCCAGAGTAAGTGGGGTGCTGGATAACAACAAACCTTGTTTAGCAGACAAATATTGGTGACATCCATGTCCGAGTTCATGAGCTAATGTCATTACATCTCTGGTTTTACCATGGAAGTTTGTCAAAATATAAGGGTGAATTGAAGGGATTGTAGAAGCTGCAAATGCTCCTGGAGATTTACCAGATTTCAACTCAGCATCAATCCAACTGTTATTAAAAAATAATAATACGATATCTTTAAAACTATCATCAAAGTTAGAATATGAGCGGATTACAATATCTTTTGCCTCAGACCAATTTATCTTTTTATTTGGTGAGTCAGGATAAGGCGCGTTTCTATCCCAATAATTTAGTTTTTCTTGATTAAAAAGTTTGGCCTTAATTTTATAGTAACGATGTGAAATATTCTTGTAGTTTGAAGTAACACTCTCAGTTAGTGCGTCGACAACTTCATTTTCAACATTATTCGCTAAATTTCTTGAATCTGTTGGAGATTTGTATTTTCTCCACTTATCATTAGTAATTTTATCTTTTGCAAGAGTGTTTGTTATAAAAGAAAAAGTTTTTACATTCGATTTAAAAACATCTTCAATACTTTTTGCTGCTTTTTTTCTAGTAGTTGCTTTATGATCAGATAATAAATTTAAAGCTTCTGAACTATTTAAATCTTTATCATCGATTTTAAATATTAAATCATTTATTTGTTCTTCAAAGAATCTCACCCATGAAGAGTTAGAGGTTAAATTCTTATCAAGGAAAATCATCTCACTTTTTTCATCAAGTTGATGTTGTTTATATCTACGAATGTTAATTAACCAATTTTTATATTTGCCAGCATTTGATAAAAATTTTTCAAATTCTGGGTCATTTGTAGCATTTATTTCGTTTGTAAAAAAAATCAAGTTTGATGATATCTCTGTAAGTTTTTCATTTATACCTTGATAGAATTGAACCGTCTCTTGGTCGTTCATATTTGTTGCGTATATCAAAAAAGCGAAATTTCCAATCTTGTCACCAAGTTCATTACCGTCTTCATACTCTTTTATAATGCTTTCGAGATTTTGAGCTTGATTAACTAATTGACCTTTATATTTTTTGTTGAAAGATTTAGAAAAATTTCTATATTTTTCGAGATCAAGATTAATTCCTTCGTCTTTTATGGAAGAGTAAAAATCTCCTAAATTCCAGTTCGGCAATTTCTCAGTCATCTAAACTATTTTTTTTTAAATTGTTCTATTTGTTCTTTTGTTGCTTCTGATTGATATTTACTTTTCCATTCAGAGTAAGCCATTCCATAAATAATCTTTCTTGATTCCTCATAGTCTAGATCATAGTTTTCCTCTTTTGCGTATTTTACATACCATTTTGATAAACAATTTCTGCAAAATCCACTAAGATTCATCAAGTCAATATTTTGTACATCAGTCCTCTCTCTTAAATGATTAATTAAATGATCAAGCACGTTAGCTTTAATTTTGTTCTCTTGTTCTTTTGATATTTTACTCATGGTAATTTACTAATATCATGTTATTTATTAATTTCTAAACAAATCAAATGAAACTTAGAAACCGTAAAGCCAAAATTGTTGCAACATTAGGACCAGCCTGTGAGACTGAAAAAGCTATCGAGAAATTATTTTTATCTGGTGCTGACGTATTTCGTCTTAATTTTAGTCATGGTGACCATGAGGATCACAAAAAAAAAGTTAAAATTATTCGAAATTTGGAAAAAAAACATGATCATTATATTTGTATTTTAGGTGACTTGCAGGGTCCCAAATTTAGAGTTGGCAGATTTCTAAATGTCAAAGAACAACTAAAAAAAAACCAAATATTTACTTTTGATCAAAATAAAAAAGACGGTGACAGTTCTCGAGTCTACTTGCCTCACAAAGAAATTTTCAAATCTATAGCAATCGGACAAAGGCTGTTAGTGAATGATGGTAAGGTAAGGTTAAAAGTAAAATCAAAATCTGCTTCTGCAATTAAATGTGTTGTTACAGACGGTGGAGAAATTTCTAATAATAAAGGATTGAATATTCCAGATACAAAACTTGATTTAAAAATAATTACTCCAAAAGATAAAAAAGATTTAGAGCTAGCTATTAAACTTGATGTTGATTGGATAGCTCTTTCATTTATTCAAACTACAAAAGATTTATTAACAGCAAAAAAACTTATTCCTGCAAAATTTAAAGTAATGGTTAAAGTAGAAAAACCCTCTGCTATGAAAGAAATTGAGTCGATAACTGAAAATTCTGATGGAATAATGGTTGCTAGAGGAGATCTGGGTGTTGAAACCAACCCAGAAGATGTGCCAATTCATCAAAGAACAATGGTCGCTGCTTGCAGGAAATATGGAAAGCCATGTATTGTTGCAACCCAAATGCTTGAGAGTATGATTGACTCACCAACTCCAACAAGGGCTGAGGCCTCTGATGTCGCTACAGCAGTATTTCAAGGAGTAGACGCTGTAATGTTATCTGCAGAGTCAGCTGCTGGTAATTATCCCAAAGAGTCGGTAGAAATGATGAATAAAATTATTAAACGCGTTGAAAGTGATCCTAAATATTTAGCTAATATACAAAATTATAATTTGAATATGGTAAAGACATCAACAGAGGCTATAGCTACTGCGGCACTTGAAGTAGCCACCATTGCTGAATGCAATTGTATTGCAACATTTTCTCAATCAGGAAGATCTGTATTAAGAGTCGCAAGGATGAGGCCAGATGTGACCTTAATAGGATTAACAACTAATAAAAAAGTTGCTCGTCAAAATGCTTTAACTTGGGGTACTTTTATGGATGTTGTGGATGAAATTTCATCATCAACTGAGATGGTTGAGCGTGCCTGTAAAATAGCAAAAGTAAGAAAAATTCTAAAACATGGTGAAAAAATAATAATCACAGCTGGAGTTCCTTTTGGAAAAGTTGGAAATACAAATATTCTTAGAATAGCTAAAATTATTTCTAATAGTAAATTAACTTAATTTAGAACAAACAGTTTTAATTCTTTGGCAGGCATCCTCTAATATTGAGTCAGAGGTTGCATAAGATATTCTAAAGAAACCCTCTAGCCCAAATGCAGAACCTTGTACACCTGCAACACCCACCTCTTCAAGAAGATAATCCATAAAGTCACCATCAGTTAAGAGTTTTTTACCAGACTCCGTTGTCTTACCTAAAACTTCTTTACATGAGGCAAAAACATAAAATGCGCCCTCTGGAGTTCTACAAGACAAACCAGGTGTTTCATTTAAATGTTTTACAACTAAATTTCGTCTTCTAAGAAAAGATTTATTGTTTGACAAGATAAAACTTTGATCTCCATTTAATGCCTCAACAGAAGCCGCCATTGATATTGATGCTGTTGAAGATACGTTTTGTGATTGAACTTTGTTCATTGCATTGATGAGACTGACTGGACCTGCAGCGTAGCCTACTCTCCAGCCTGTCATACAATAAGACTTGGATAATCCATTCATCGTTAACGTTCTTTCTTTTAAAAATGGGCAAACTTCAGCTATTGTTTTGAACTCATTGGTGTCGTAAACGATCTTTTCATAAATATCATCTGATAAAATATAAATATTTTCATAACTTTTAAGAACATCTCCTATAGCTACCAATTCCTCTTTGGTATACATAGATCCAGTCGGATTACTTGGGCTATTTAGCATCAGCCATTTTGTTTTTGAAGATATATTTTTCTCCAAATCCTCAGGTGTGATTTTAAAACCATTTTGCTCACCACACTCAACTATGATAGGTTTTCCATCATTTAAAATTACAATATCGGGGTAACTCACCCAATATGGAGCAGGGATTATAACTTCATCACCTGGATTAATAGTTGCTGAGAAAGCATTATAAATTATATGCTTTCCACCAACTCCAACTGTAATATTACCAAGTTCATAATCTAAGTTATTATCTCTGAGAAATTTTTTTTGAATTGCGACCTGCAAATCTGGTGTTCCTTTACCTGGTACATACTTAGTAAAACCCTTATTTATGGCCTCAATAGCTGCGCTTTTAATGTGATCAGGTGTATCAAAATCTGGTTCTCCAGCTGCTAAGACAATCACATCCTTACCAGCTCTTTTAAGTTCCTGGGCCTTCATATTGGTGGCTATTGTTAATGATGGTTTTATGTTATTTACTCTATTTGAAATCATTTTTTTTATTTAGTTATCTATAAACTTATTTATAAATTTCTACAAGTATGCCATTTAAAATAGTAAGTGAAAATAAACCTAAAGGAGATCAGCCTCAAGCAATTAAAAAATTGATTGATGGTTTAGAAAAAAGGAAACAAAGCCAAGTGTTATTGGGTGTAACCGGCTCTGGAAAAACATTTACAATTGCAAATGTTATTGAAAAATATAACAAACCAACATTGATTATGGCTCCAAATAAGACCTTGGCTGCGCAATTATATGAGGAGTTAAAAGTATTGTTTCCTAAAAATGCAGTTGAGTATTTTGTGAGTTATTATGATTATTATCAACCAGAAGCTTATGTACCTCGATCAGATACATTCATAGAAAAAGAGTCCTCTATAAATGAGCAAATAGATCGTTTTAGACACTCAGCAACTAGATCATTAGTAGAAAGAGAAGATGTTATTATTGTAGCAAGTGTTTCTTGTATATACGGCATCGGGTCCGTTGACTCTTACTCTAAAATGACTTTAGAAATAAAAAAAGGACAGAACATTAATTTAATGGAGTTCCTGAGAGAATTAGTAGAGTTACAGTATAAAAGAAATAATATTGATTTTAGAAGAGGTATGTTTCGAGTAACTGGAGATCGGGTTGATGTTTTTCCTGCACATTTAGAGGATATAGCTTGGAGGATAAGTTTTTTTGGAGACGAGGTGGAGGATATTAAAGAGTTTGATCCTCTCACAGGTGAATTCATTCAAAGCTTTGAAGAAGTAAAAATCTTTGCAAATAGTCATTACATTACTCCAAAACCACGATTAGAGAACGCTATTAAAGAAATTAAGAAAGATTTAAAAATAAGACTAGAAGAGTTTGATAAGGAAAAAAAGTTGCTTGAATTTCAAAGATTAAAAGAGAGAACTAATTTTGATTTGGAAATGATACAGGCAACGGGAACATGTTCAGGAATTGAGAATTATTCGAGATATTTAAGTGGAAGACAACCTGGTGAAGCACCACCAACTCTATACGAGTTTATTCCAGAAAACTCGCTTCTCATAATTGATGAGTCTCATGTATCCGTGCCTCAAATAAATGGAATGTATAAAGGTGACCGATCTAGAAAAAAAACTTTATCAGATTATGGATTTAGACTTCCATCTGCATTGGATAATCGACCTTTAACTTTTGAAGAATGGAATATGATGCGTCCCCCCACTATTTTTTTATCTGCAACTCCTGGCCCATGGGAATTGAATGAAGTCGAAAATCAGTATGTTGAACAAATTATTCGACCCACAGGTCTAATTGATCCTGAATGTGTGATCAAAACAACTATCAATCAAGTCGAAGATTTGATGGGTGAAATTAAAATAACACTCAATAATAAAAATAGAGTGTTGATTACAACTCTTACAAAAAAAAATGCTGAGGACTTAACCAATTACTTAAAAGAACATAATTTAAAGGCTGAATATATGCATTCTGATGTTGAGACTATTGATAGAATTAAACTTATTCGCTCTTTAAGAATTGGGGAGATTGATATTTTAATTGGCATTAATTTACTCAGAGAGGGGCTTGATATTCCTGAGTGTGGTTTAGTAGCCATCCTTGACGCTGACAAAGAGGGTTATTTAAGGTCAAAAACTAGTTTGGTCCAAACTATAGGTCGTGCAGCCAGAAATATAGATGGAAAGGTGATTTTGTATGCAGATGTGATAACCAAAAGTATTAAAGCAGCTCTTGAGGAAACAAAATACAGAAAAAATAAACAAATTGAATTTAACAAGAAAAATAATATTACCCCTCAATCAGTGAAGAGAAATATTGGTGAAATTATCGAGAGCATCTATGAAAAAGATAGCTATACTGTGGGTACATCTGAAATTGATAAATTGAGCCCTAATAAATTTGAAAAGCATGTTCAAAAATTAGAGAAAAAAATGTTATCTGCAGCTGAAAATTTAGATTTTGAGAAAGCCGCAATGTTCAGAGATGAGATAAGGAAGCTTAAAAAAGATCAAATGGGTGTGAATTGATAGAGAATTTATTAGGAGTATTAATAAGTCTTGCTCTATTAATATGGTCATGTGATTTTGCAATTAAAAATTCAATATTAATTTCACAAGTTTATAAAATTAGGCCAATCCTTGTTGGAATATTTATTATAGCAATTGGCACTTCCCTCCCTGAGTTTGCAGCAACATTTCAAGCATTAAAGTTAAATTCTCTTGGAATAGTAGCGGGTAATCTTGTTGGAAGTAATATTGCAAATATTTTATTGGTTGGGGGTATCATGCTATATCCCATTACTAGGTTAGTCACTGATAAAAGGGATAAAAGTACTTATTTATTTTTTTTAATTTTTTCAATTGTTTTTTTTATTTTCATAATATTTAATTTTAATATTGGCTTCACTTACGGTGTTTTACTTTTTGGATTACTTTGTTTTTTTATTTATTTTGAATTAAAAAAACCAACTGACGAAATTAACACAATATCTGAGATAATACACTCTTCATCTTTTTTTATTATTTTAAAAATAATTATAGCATTTATTGCATTATTTTTTAGCTCTAAGTATTTTATTGTTTATGCGAAAAATCTAACTAGCATATTTGGTGTTGCAGAGACTACGATTGGAATAACAATTGTTGCTTTTGGTACATCTTTGCCTGAGGTAATTGCAACAATATTATCAATCGTAAAAAAACAAAATAATTTGGCAATTGGAAATATTCTCGGTTCAAATATAGCCAACATATTTGGAATAACGATTATTGCTGTACTTATAAATGGAAGTATAAATTTTTATGAATTACTTGGTCAAATTGATAAATGGCTATTTTTAGTGACATCTTTATTATTTTTTGTA
Source organism: uncultured Alphaproteobacteria bacterium (assembly GCA_902610175.1). Taxonomy (GTDB): domain Bacteria; phylum Pseudomonadota; class Alphaproteobacteria; order HIMB59; family HIMB59; genus HIMB59. The sequence goes on from CACLUR010000001.1 coordinate 31,508, forward strand.
ATTATTTCTCTAAAAATAGCTGGAAAATTTATTTCTCTTGGCTTTATATTTGCCTATATGATCTATTTTGTGTTCTTGTATTTTTAGAAAAAATAAATGAAAAAATTAAAAGTCCTTATACCCATAGCAATACTTTTAATTTTAGTGATTTTATTTGGATTAAGTTTTCTTAGATTGCCGATAAATATTTTATCTAAAGAAATGGTCGAGAGAGAAACTAAAGGTTTAGTTACATTGAACAGCTTATCAAATCAAACTTTAAAAATTATGCCTAAACCAATTCTCTCAATAGATAATTCAAATTTCGAAATTAATCATTATTTAATCCAAACTGATATTGCAGCTTCTGATATTGAAATTTCTAGATCTTTTTTTAACACAGATGATATTTCAATTACACTTAACCAAGCAAGAGTAGAAAATATAAATTCAAATTTTATTAACAATGCTATTTTACTAGAGGGTTATATCGATAATTTAAAATTAAAAATCTCTAACGATGACAATTATACAAGAATAATATCTAATAAATTTAAATATAAAGGCTCTGATTTATATTTCGATATTTATACAACTGACTCAGACATAAATAAAATTGATTTTTCCATAGAAAATCTTGAAATAGATGAACTAGTATTACTTTTAGGGGGAAAATACCAGGAGGTTTTAAAAAAAATTAATTTTCAAAGTCTTGACATAAAAGGTGAATATTTAAAAGAAAATTTAAATATTGAAGACCTAGTTATTACTTTAGCTGACAAATCACAAATTAATATTGAAGGGAATATCAATTTAAGCAATTTCATTAGTTCTGATTTATCAATTAGAGGTCAAAATATCTCTTCAAGTAATTTATTTCAACTAATTCGTAATATAAATATTTTCAATGAAATTATAGACATACCTCAAGGAATAATTGAAACTTTTGATTTAAACTACAATTCAAATAATTTAACCATAAATAAAATCTTGTATGTCTCTGATCAAGGAACAAACTTAGGTTTAAACGGAACTCTTGAAAATCTTGATTTTTATAATGCTAACTTTAATGCTAGTCTTAATTCTAGTTCCAAAGATGACTTATCAGTATTATTAGAATTTTTACCTTATTCGGAATTAGTAAAGCAATTTGAATTTGATGAAATTAAATTATCCAGCAATTTCGCAAATAATATTTTTACAATTGATCAAATAAATATAACTAATAAGGATGAAGATATTATTCAAATTAGAGGCTCTTATGGGCTTGATGATATCAATAGTCTACAATTAGATATTCAATTAAACCGGTTTAGACAATTTGAGTTAATTCCGTCTAACTCATTAATTAGATTATTAAAAACATTAAATACGGAACATATCAACGCGAGAGGCCTTATAAATGGCTCAAATTTAGCTATTGAAGATCTTCAATTTATTAATTTGGAAGGTTCGAATTTATTGATTGACGGTAATTTAGATCTTAATAACTTTAATAATGCCTCTTTGAATATTGGAATTGAAAATTTAAATAAAACAGAACTATTAAATATTATCTCTGAATTAACTGAAGAAGATTTTACGAATATTATAGATCTTGTTGACTTTGATTATTTAGAGTCAAACTTATACGCTGATCCAGTCAATGATCTATTTTTGATAGAAAATTTAGATCTAATAGATAAAGATAAAATTTCAAATATTTCTGGATCAATTAAAAATCAGATGTTTACTGGTACAGTCAAATTAAATGATTTAAATTTATCTAATTTTGATCGTTTATTTTTAAATACATCTCGTATTAAAGGAAAAATTAATCTGTCTTTAGATGTTTCTGAACCCGTTAATCTTAAAAATATTATAAATATATCTGGAAATATAGATGGTGATATTAATGTTAATATTACTGAAGAAGAATTTGCATTAGTTTTATTTATTCAATCTCTATCTCAAGACATTGAGGATTTTGAACAAATTAATGAATTATTAAACACATTAGCAAATTCTTTCATTAATCAAAGTAGTTCTCTTTCTGGACAAATTTCAAATAATAATTTGAATGAATTGAAAATTAAAAACTTAATTTTAACGTCACCAGACGGTGAGACTTTAGAGGCGGAATTAGAATTAGCTTTGAATAATTTTAAAATTACAATTTTTGATATTATTGACAATGAGGATTTTGTTATAAAATATCAAAATGGAAATTATTCCTATGAAAGAGTCATACCTGATGGGACTGTAAAAAAACCTATAGAAGATTTAATTCAAAAAAATATAAATAAGCTTTTTGAAAATTTATTTCAGTGATCTTAAAACAAAATCAATAACATCTTTTTCAATCTTACTTTTATTTAATCTGTTGATTTCTTGAATTCCAGTAGGAGATGTAATATTTATTTCTGTTAAATAGCCATCTATAACATCAATACCAACAAAGAATAATTTTTTTTTCACCAAAAATGATTTTATTTTTTTACAAATGTACTTATCTTTGTCAGTGATATTGGTTTCTACTGCCCTTCCACCTGCATGAAAATTCGCTTTAATGCTATTAGCTCTAGGCACTCTTAATACAGCTCCAGCAATGTCCCCGTTTATGAGAATAATTCTTTTGTCTCCTTCTTTGAAATTTTTAAGGAATCTTTGAATAATTACTGGGCAATTCGAAAATTTTTTTATGTAATTTTTTAAGAACGTGCTGAGATTAGTCTTATTATGGCTAATTTTTTGAATTCCTAATCCTCCATTTCCATAAGCGGGTTTTATAATAACCTCTTTATTCTTCTTTATAAACTTTATGATGGCTTCTATATTTGATGATATTAGCGTCGGGGGAGTTAATTCTGGGAAATTCATCATAATATGTTTTTCTGGGAAGTTCCTAATCTCCTTTGAATTATTTAAAATTAAAGGTTTTTTTAATTGATCTAATAAATAGGTATTAGAAATGTAATTTAAATCGAATGGTGGATCTTGTCGAATAAAAATGGCATTCATATGTTCTAAATCAATTTCTTTTAGGATCTTTCTTTGATACGAAAGTTGATTATTTTTTTTCAAACTTAATCTAGAAACGTGAGATTTAATTTTATTAACTTTATTAATCTCACTAAATACCCATCTTGGATCATTGTAATAACAATCTATACCTCTATTTAAAGACTCCTTGATTAACATATAAGTAGAGTCCTCGTTAATATTTATTTTTTTGGGATCATCCATTTGAAAAAGAAATTTCATAGCAAATTCAATAATAGGTATTATTTAATAATGATAATATATCTTTTTTATCCTTAAACTCTTCAATTAACAAATCTGCAGGATTTTTTTGTTTTTCAACAATATTATATAATTTTTCAAGATGAATACTTTCATCTCTTCCTTCAGAATTTAGATAACCTCTTTTTTCTAATCCCTTGTTAGCGAGGATAAGAAGGTTTTTACCATGCTCATATAACGGCGAATTAATAAAGTTACTGTTAAGTCCTTTATAAGGAACCTCTAGATACAAATTTAAAATATCATTCTCTTGCCACGAACTAGTTTCTTTCCAAAGATGTTCAAGATTTTCATCATCATAAAGTATGCCAACCCAAAATGCTGGGAGAGCGCAAATCATTTCCCATTTCCCAGCGTCTGCACCTCTAAGTTCTATATATGACTTTAATCTTACCTCTGTAAAAATTGTGGAGAGATGATTTATCCAATCTTGTATTGATATGTTGTAATTTGAAAGGTCTTTATTTGCGGTATTTTTAGTTAACAATTCATTAAAAGTATAATCTGTTGTGTCATATTGTTTTCCATTTATCTTTAAAAAATAGTTTTTTACTTCCAAAACAAAGTCAACATATTCCTCAATAGAAAAATTCTTGTTCAGAAATGATCTTTTTATTCCACATCTTTGATCATCAGTGTCTTGCCATGTATAAATTCGATTACTAACTAAATTATTATATTTCGACTCACGAAAGGGCGAATTACAAAATATACCCATAACTATTGGTTGAATTCTATTAGAAACAACAAATTTTTTAATTAGATCTTTTTCATTAAAATAATCTAAATTTGCTTGAACAGTACATGTTCGGGTCATCATATCTAACCCTCTTGAGCCAACTTTAGGCATATATTCACTCATAATTTTATAACGCTCTTTTGGAATAAAAGTTAAATCCTCTAATTTACTTATTGGATCAAATCCCAGTCCTAAAATGCATAATTCATTCAATTCAGCATATTCTTTTAATTCTCTTAAATGTTCATAAGACTCCGTACATGTTTGATGAACATTCTTTAAAATTTTACCAGATAATTCTAGTTGACACCCTGGCTCTAAAGTAATGCTAGCACCATTTTTAGACAAAGATATTAATTGATTGAAACTATTGTATTCTTTTTTTTGCCAACCCTTTGATAAGAAAAATTGAAATAAATTTTGTATACTTACCTCTCCATCAAATTGAAATCTTTTATTATCTTTATAAAAGATAAATTTTTCATGTTCAGTTCCAATACCTTTATACTCAGGATCAGTAAAATTGGAGTAGAAATAATTTATAAGATCTGATTTTTGTAACAATTAAAACACACTATTTTTATGAAAATTACATTTTGTAATTTGATTAGAATAATCTTTAGCTTGATGTTCTACTTTTTTTGCCACCTCTAAAAGCCATTTTTTTTTGTTATAAGATTTTTTTTGATACCCACCTTTGCCCTCATGATAAGCAAGGTAATGATTGTAAACATCACTTTTATCAATTTTCAACAGACGGTAACTTCCATCAACATACCAACCTATAAAATCACTAGCATCTCTAAAATTTTTTCTATCGGCATTAAAGTTTTTTGTTGAAACTTTATACTCCTCCCATGTTCCATCTAAGGCCTGACTGTAACCATAAGCGCTTGATGGCCTTAAACCAGGTATAAAACCCAATACCTTTTTCCTCGGAGGCCTTGCAGTTCTTTCAAAAGAGGACTCTTGTTTAATAAAACTTAATTGCAAACTAACTGGAACTCCCCATTTTTCTTTTGTTTTTTCTGCATATGATTTCCATTTAGGATTTGTTTTGAAAATATCGCAAATATTTGCTGTGTTAAAAGACCTATCGGTTGTAATACAACCTGATATTAATAGAAAAAATATCAGTAAGTACTTCACTAATTAAAATTTTTCCATAAAAAATCACTCATTATATCTAATCCCTGTAATGCAGCTCCTTTGGAGTCTTGAGACCAAGCAAAGGTGTCAAAGTGAAACCAAGGTATATTGGGATATTTTAAAAATTCTTGAAGAAAAAGTGCTGCCGTAATAGAACCAGCCATACCATCTAAAGATGCATTACTAAGATCTGCTACTTGAGATTTAATTTTAAACAAGTAAGGAGAGTACAAGGGTAATCTCCAACATCTCAATTTTTCTTTATTTAAATTTTCGATTTTTTTTGCAAATTTTTCATTATTACAAAAATAAGCAGGAAGGTCTTCACCCAGAGCTACTCTTGCTGCTCCAGTAAGCGTTGCAAAATCAATTATCATACATGGGTTATAAGAAGAAGCTTTTTCTATTGCATCTGCTAACAAAAGTCTTCCCTCAGCATCTGTATGGGCAATTTCCACAGACTTTCCTGATACAGATGAATATACATCACCAGGTCTCATTGATTTTGATGATATTGCATTTTCAGCGATTGGGGCAATTAAAACAATTTTAGTTTTTTTTAAAAAATAATTTGCTAACAAAAATAATGATATAGCAATAGCAGATCCTCCCATATCTTTTTTCATATTTCTCATTGAGGTACCTGGTTTTATGTTTACACCACCTGTGTCAAATGTAACGCCTTTTCCAATAATAACCAATGGTTTATCTTTTTTTGAAAGTTTTCGATTTGTTATTTCAATCACTTTTGGTTTTGAAGAGGAAGATTTACCAACAGCACATGTCAAAGGAAAATTCAAATTTATTTCTTTTTGAGTGTAATCAATAAAATTAAAACTTTTAAACAAATTATTATTTTTAATTTTTGAGTAATAAGTTGATGGGTTTAATTTATTTGCAGGGCTATTTATCAAGTCTCTTGAAAAATTAATACAATCTGAGTAAAAAGTTAAAAACTCTAATTCCTTTTGTTCCTTTACATATAATAAATTTTTTTTGGATTTAGACTGATACTTATAGTTGCCCCAAGCCCATGCTTTGTATATTTCAGACTCCTTTGATTTGGCAAATTTACTAGATATATAATAGTTACCAATGTTAGACGCAGAAAAAGCACTAATTGCCTCAAGGTTTTTATCTGCGCCCTCTCCTAATATAACCTCTTTCAATCTTCCGTCCTCATAGGGAATTTTGAGAATTTTTCCTGATTCTGCCTTGAAATTATTAGATAAAGCCCAATTTTTAGTAAAAGATGATTGTGTTAACAACCATTTATCAAATTTACTTTGTGAAATGACAGAAATTTTTGTAGAACACTCAGTATTATCATTGGTAAACATTACTTATAATAAGGATATTAAAAAAAAATGACTAAACAACAAGCGGAAAAGAAAACTGTAAAATTTGAAACTGAAGTATCAAAGCTCCTAGATATAGTTGCTAATTCACTATATACCGAAAAGGAAATATTTTTACGTGAATTAATATCAAATTCATCAGATGCTTGCGAAAAGCTTAGATATGTTAGTCAGACTGACTCCAAAGCTCCTAAAACAAATAAATTCCAAATTCGAATTCATCTTAATGAAAAAAATAAAACTATTTCAATTAAAGATAATGGGATTGGCATGGATGATAAAGATATGCAATCAAATTTAGGCACAATAGCTAAATCTGGCACAGAAGAGTTTATTAAAAAGATGGGAGATAAAAAGGGAGATATCAATCAAATTGGTAAATTTGGAGTTGGTTTCTACTCATCATTTATGGTTTCAGATCAAGTAGTAGTTAGATCAAAAAAATATGACTCATCCAGTGGTTACCTTTGGACTTCAGATGGTAAAGGGACATTTTCAATTGAGGAAACGGAATACAATGAAATTGGAACTGAAATTACGTTATCAATTAAGAAGGATGAGAAAGAGTTTTTAAGTAAATATAAAATAGAGGAAATAATAAAAAAGTATTCTGATTTTGTTCCTTTCCCCATTTTTGTAACATCCGAAGAAGATAAAAATGATAAGAAAAAAGATGATAAAACTGAAGAACAAGTAAACTCTGCTGAAGCCATTTGGCTAAAAGATAAATCAAAAATTAAAAAAGATGACTACAAATCTTTTTATAATCAAGTTTCAAACTATTATGATGAGCCTTTAACAACTATTCACTTTAAAGCTGAGGGAGTTGTAAATTATACTACCCTTTTATATTTACCCAAATCGCAGCCTCAAGATCTTTACCATCCAGATCGCAAAAACAAGTTAAAGCTATATGTTAATAAAGTATTTATTTCTGATAAGTTAGATGCATTAATTCCAGCTTGGCTTAGATTTGTGCCAGGTGTGGTAGACACAGAAGATCTTAGTTTAAATATTTCAAGAGAAATTTTACAAAATAATGCCGTAATTAATAAAATATCTAATGCTATTACAAAAAGAGTTCTCAAAGAAATTCTAGAATTAAAAAAAAAGAAGCCAGATGAATTTAAAGATTTTTGGAAGAATTTTGGGCCTGTTGTAAAAGAGGGACTCTATGAATTTAATGACTTTCATGATCAAATATTTGAGTTTTCAACTTTTAACTGCTCTGAGAAAGAGGAGATGATAACTTTAGATCAATACGTAACTGATTTTTCAAATGATAAAAAGAAAATCTATTATATTTCAGGCGAAAACAAGGAAAACCTCATTAATAGCCCTCAAATGGAACTATTTAAAAATAAAAAAATAAATGTTTTGTTAATTACGGATCCAGTCGACGAATTCTGGATGCCAATGAAAATGAAATTCAAAGATTATGAATTTACATCTATTACTAAAGGTGAAGTAGATATTGAGGATAAAAAAGAGTCAAAAAAAGACAAAGAAGAGCCAAAGGAAGACAAAGATTTTGTTGGTTTTTTAAAAGACAATCTGAAAGATAAAGTTAAAGATGTAAAAATTTCTAAAAGACTAACTACAAGTGCTTCATGTTTAGTAGCTGATGAGAACGATATGGATATGCATTTAAAAAAACTGATGGCTGCTAATAATCAAAATATTTCTGATGAAAAAAGAATTTTAGAGATAAATATCAACCATGAATTAGTTAATAAACTAAAATCTTTAGATAAAAATCAAAAAGACAAATTCTGTGAAATTCTTTATGATCACGCAAAGCTAATGGAAGGTGAAAGCCTTGACGACCCAAAAAAATATACGAATTTAGTCTCAGAACTCGTTTCATTATGAGCGATCAAAATAAAATAGCAGACCCTATAGAATATGTTTCAAAAAATACTGATATAGTAATGTGCGACGGTGGAAGTGGTGATTTAGGTCATCCAGCTGTTTATTTTAAATTTGGTAAAAAAAAAGAAATAGTGTGTAACTATTGTAATAAGAAATTTATAAAAAAAGACTAAACTTTTTTTTCTTTATTTACTTCTCTCACTAAAAAATCTCTGAGAGCTTCAATTTTTTTAGAACCCTTCAATTCAGGTGGATAAGTAAAATAAATTATTGTCTTTGGAGTATTTGCATTAGGTAAAATAGGAACTAGATTGTTATTTGATATTTTCATATACTCAGGTAAGGCACCAATGCCCGCTCCTCCTCCAATAGCTCTCATAACTCCATACATATTTGAAATATAGATAGTCTTAGGTTTTTTTGATTTAGGAATTAAATCCAAAATACAGTTTACATCAGGTATAGATGGTTCTACATCATGACCAAAAGCAATTATTGTATGTTTTGATAAATCACTTACACTTTTTGGTATACCAAATTTTTCAATGTATTCTGGTGAGGAGTAAATTTTAAATTGAAACTCATACAAAGGAAAACGAATTAAATCCATTTGTGTAGGTTCTTTTAATCTTAAAGCAACATCAGCTTCACCTAAGGAAAGATCTGTATATTTATTTTCAATTCTTATAGAGATATCTATATCAGGATATGAGTTTGAAAACTTTGCTATTCTTGGTGCAAGCCATGTGGTACCAAAGGCAACAGTTGCAGCTATGTGTAGTGAGCCTGTAGGTTTCTCTTTAGAGGAAGTTAACTGGGACTCAGTTAGAGCTATCTTTCCAAATATATCATGTGCTGTTTTGAATAAAATTTTTCCTTGCTCAGTTAATGTTAGTCCTCTGGCATGCCTTTTAAATAGTGATACTTTTAAATCTCTCTCTAGTGAGCTAATCTGTCTACTTATGGATGAATGACTTATATTCATTTTATTAGCTGCTTCTGAGATATTAAGATCTAGTGCAACATTATGAAAAATTTTAAGTTTATCCCAGTCCATGTTTTAATTGATAATTTAGTTATTTATACTATCTATTTTTTGATTAGAAACTCATTAATTTTTTTGTGATTTATAAAATGTCTGTAATATAGACTTATGATTGGGCTTGAAATTCTTAAAAACAAAATAAAAGACGCACCTCAAAGTTCAGGGGTTTACCTTTTTAAAAATAAAAAAGATAACCCGATCTATATAGGAAAAGCTATTAATATCAAAAGGAGATTATCTAATTATGGTAATCTACCAAAACTTCCAAGAAGACTTCAAAAAATGGTTTCACAAACAGTAAATATTGATTTTGAGCTAACAGAGTCTGAAAGAAATGCATTATTATTAGAGGCTTTACTTATCAAGAAATTTTCACCGAGATATAATATTCGTTTAAAAGATGATAAAAGCTTTCCATTAATTAAAATTACTAAAGGTGACTTTCCAAGACTGACAAGATTTAGAAATGAATTTTCTAATGAAGATAGAGTATTTGGTCCATTTACCTCTGCGTTAAAAACAGACAAAGTCATAAAAATCTTGCAGAAATCTTTTAAGTTAAGGAGTTGTAGTGACTTAGAGTTTAAAAATAGAAAACGGGCATGCCTACTTTATGACTTAAAACAATGCACCGCTCCATGTGTAAATAAAGTTAGTCAAAATGAATACAAAAATCAAGTTGATGATACAGTTAAATTTTTTCAAGGAGGTCAAAAAAAAATATTTGATAAATTAGAAAAACAAATGGTTTATTTTAGTGAAAGTCAAAACTATGAGAAGGCAGCAGAGCTAAGAGATAGTATACAATCTTTAAATTTTATCATCAGAGAGGAAGTGAAAATCAGTACTCAAGATACAAATTATGACTATATCCATATTGATGATAAAAAACATTTCTCAATATACATTGGTTTCATTAGGTATGGGCGATATCTTGGCGGAAATTTAATTTACTATTCTGAAAAGTTTGAAGATGATATAGACCTTACCTCTTTAATTATACAATTTTATTTAAAGAACTTTAGACCTAATAAAATAGTAATTTCAAAAAAAATTAACGGATATTATGAATTAAAGTCAATTATGAGAGATAATTATAAAATTGATGTATTTCTAAAAAGTAGCAAAATTAATGGTGTTCAGAAAATTTCGAAACTTACTGCAAAAAGAAATGATAAAGAAGTAAATCTTCAAAAACAAAAGTTTATTAATAATCAAGAAATTTTAACTTTAATAAAAAATAAGTTTAATATTAATAACAAAATTGAACGTGTTGAAGCTTACGATAATAGTTTTTTTGGTAACAACTATGCTGTGGCATCCTATGTAGTATTTAATGAAGAGGGTTTTAGTATAAAAGACTCTAGAACATATAAATTTAAAGATTATGATTTAAAGAAGTTTGGTGATGCAGATTTAATGCGAAAGGTGTTTAAGTCTCGTTTCTCCAAAGATGATAAAATTTTACCAGATTTAATAGTTATTGACGGGGGTCAACCTTATTTGAAAATTTGCCAAGAAATTATTGATGAAAGTGGTATTAGTGAAAGTATAAAGTTAATTGGGGTGTCTAAAGGTTTTAAAAGAGATTTTAGATTTGACAGATATCATACTCTTAGTGAAAAAAATCTGTCTTTGAAGGATAGCCCTCAAATAGAAGGTTTTATCCAAAAAATGAGAGATCAGGCTCACAAATTATCCAAAAAAAATAGCATGAAAAGGATGTCCGACTCCCTAAAAACAAGTTTTTTAGATGATATTTCTGGCATTGGAAAAATAAAAAAGATGCGGGTCATTAATTTTTTTGGAAGTGTTCAAAATCTAAAGAAAGCTAACAAAGATGAGTTAACTCAAATAAAAGGATTAAATTCGAAAAATATTAAGGCTATATTGGATAAGATAAATGGCTAAAATTTATACTATTCCAAATATTATTACCTTTGTAAGAATTATTTTAATTCCCATAATTTTATATTTACTGTTCTCCGATAATTCTAAAGTGGTTCTTGTTGCAGGCTTACTTTTTATAATTTCATCTATATCTGATTATTTTGATGGATATTTAGCAAGAACATTGAATCAATCGTCTAAGCTTGGTACTTTACTTGATCCTATCGCTGATAAACTATTAATAGCAGCTGTCATCATAGTTTTGATAGATACGAGAGTAATTGCGGACATTCATGTTATTCCAGCCATAATTATTTTATTAAGAGAAATTGCAATTTCTGGTTTAAGAGAATTTTTAGCTAAACTGAATACTGATATGCCAGTAAGCAAACTAGCTAAATATAAAACTACATTTCAAATGATTAGTTTATCTATTCTAATAATAGGATTAGGTTTTGAATTAAATGATTTTCTTTGGAATTTAGGCTTAGTCACATTATGGCTAGCCGCTATAATTACTTTGTTATCTGGATATAATTATGTAGCAAAAGGTCTTAAATATATTTGAATATTACATTGAAATATTTTTCTTGGATAAGAGTAAAACTTAAAAAAAGTCATGACTTAATTAAATTAAATCAAACAATAAGTTTTAAAGAATTGAAAAATAATCTCATTTCAAAAGACGCTATATACCAAGAAATATTTGAGGATAAGAGTGTAAAATTTTTTTTAAACTTGAGGGAAATAGATGATGAAAATCAAACACTTAATAATGGTGACATATTGGCTTTTTTACCTCCCGTCACAGGCGGATAATGATTAAAATTACTAATAAAAGTTTTGATCTAGAAACAGAGTTTAAATTTGTTTCATCCGATACAAATGGTGCATACAGTTTCTTCTTAGGGACAGTTAGATCTGATTTAAGCTCATCAAATAAGAAAATAAAAGGAATTTATTTGGAGTGTTATGAAGAATTAGCATTAGCTCAGCTTAAAAAAATAAGAAGCAAAGCATTAAGTAATTGGAAACTAAATGAATGTTTAATAATTCACCGAATAGGAAAATTAGATTTAGGAGAAAAAATTGTATTAGTAATTGCTGCTTCTTCTCATCGTGCAAACGCTATAGAAGCTTGTGAGTTTGTGATTGATAGCTTAAAGATAGATGTAGCTTTTTGGAAATTTCATTTATTAGATGATGATGAAAAAGAGTCGGTATTACAAAAAAACTTAGATAATGAAAAAATGTTAAAATGGAAAGATATTATTAATTAATTATCTTTGTAGTTAGGGTCTACCTCTTTCATATACAGACTTGAAATCTTAGCTGTGATATCTCCAACTTTAAAAATTTGATTATCTATTTTTCCTACTGGGGTTACTTCTACAGCAGAGCCTGTTAGGAAAATTTCTTCGGCATTTTTTATTTCGTCTGGATATATATCTCTTTCAATAACTTTCATACCCTCATTTTTAGCAATTTCAATGACAGCCTGACGTGTAATTCCATTTAAAAAACAATCAGGCACAGGAGTATGAATTTCTCCATTAATTACCAAAAAAATATTTGATCCAGTAGACTCGCTTACTCTACCTTTATAATCAAGCATCAAAGCATCTGTAAAACCATTTTTTTCAGCCTCATGCTTACTTAATGTACAAATCATATATAGTCCAGCAGCTTTAGTGTCAGTCGGTATGCAATCTGGGGGCGGTCTTTTCCACACTGCTGTTTGAAGAGATATGCCTTTTAATCGGTCTTCTTTAGTGAAATAACTAGGCCATTCCCAAGTAGCAACAGCTACGTTAATTTTATTCTTCTGTGCGGAGATAGCCATCATTTCACTTCCTCTCCAAATCACTGGGCGAACATAACCATATTTTATGTTCATTTTTTTTATTGTCGCTTCTTGAGCATTATTTATTTCAACTTTTGAATATGGTACTTCTATGCCCATTCTTTGAGCAGAAAAAAATAATCTATCGGTATGTTTTTCTAATTCATAAATTTTTTCGCCATAAACCCTGAGTCCTTCAAAAACGCAACTACCATAATGAAGTCCATGATTTAAGACATGAGTGGTAGCATTTTGCCATTCAACAAACTCACCATTATACCAAATAAAACCTATTCTTTTATCAAAAGGGATAATTTCCATAATTCGAAATAATGTAATATTATTTATTAAAATTCACAATATAATTATAACTATATCTTATGAATTTAAGTTTTGCCGATACTTTATATTTTAAAAAAGAAAATATTCTGGAAATAATTTTAGGTTTACATAGATCTTATAAATCTCTTCAAAAAGAAATTCAAATTTGTTGTGAATTAAATAACTTAACATTTAATGAATTGGTAGTCATTTTAGAGATTAAAAAAGGATTTAAGAGAAAAATTGATATAGCAAATAAAGTTTTTTTAAAAAAACAAAATCTAAATTTAATATTAAAAGACTTACAGATGAAAAATATATTAAAGTTAGATGATAAAAAAATATTAATTACTCAAAATGGAGAGGAATTAATTCAAAGAACAACTGATAAAATAAACGAAAAAATTATTAAAATCTTCAAAAGAACAGATCCTAAAAATATGTCTGGTTTTATTAATATAATAGAGTCATTATAATGAATGATAAACACATACTTTTAGTTGAGGATGACGAAACACTTCAAGCTCTTATTGAAAAATTATTAGTTACTAATGATTATGTGGTATCTAAAGCTAATAACGTTTTAGATGCAAAAAAATTAATAAAATTATTTTTATTTGATTTAATAATACTAGATGTAATGTTACCTGATAGCACAGGTTTGGATTTTTATGAAGAAGCAATAAAAAATAGAATCAACACACCTGTTATTTTTCTATCAGCTTTAAGTAATGTAGATGATAGAGTAACTGGATTAGAACTTGGTGCAGATGACTATATAGGTAAACCGTTCGATACAAGAGAATTATTACTAAAGATAAAAAAAAATATCTCTAAAAAACAGACTCTTGATTTAATCAATTTCGGAAACGAAACAGAATTTGATCTAAAAAAGGAACAATTATTCTTTAAAAAACAGATTATAAGTCTCTCAAGTAATGAAATAAAAATATTAAAATTATTAGTAAATAATTCTCATCAATATTTAACCAGAGATTTATTAAATGCAGAATTGGGGCTTGATTTTTTATCGAGAAGTGGAGATATGCAAATATCAAGATTGAGATTAAAACTCAAAAAAGAATGTAATTTAAATGACATAATTAGATCAGTTCATGGAAAAGGATATAAAATTTTCATATAATGTTTAAATGGAAAAATTTTTCTGAGAGTCTTTTAGTAAGATCAGTTTATCTCATAACCATACCAATAGTATTAGTGCAAATAATTGGAATTGTAATATTTTTTGAATTACACTGGGATTTAGTATTAAAAAGGAGTGCACAATCTATTTCTAATGAAATAAAGATATTGGAAATAGAAAAAAACTCCCCTTCTTTAAATGAATATGCAAACACTCTAGAAATAATTAGAACTGATAAAGTAGATTTGAGTGAAACAGAGGAATTAACAAATTGGATTTTTAAAAAACGAATAAAAAATTCACTCAGACAAATATCTGGGGATTTTAAAGTTCTTCAAAATCAAAGTTACTTTATTTTTTTTGATCAAAAAAAGTTAGAATATTTTTATTTAGTTCCCAAAAAAAGAGTTGTGACTAAAACTGTAGGTGGATTTTTTTTATGGACAATTGCAGTAAGTATTATTTTATCGTTAATTTCATATTTATTTATAAAAAAACAAATTCAACCCTTAAAAAGACTTGGTATTATTACAAGAAGTTTTGGTAGAGGAATAGAAACACCAAATTTAAAACCTACTGGATCTTCAGAAGTGAGGGGCTTGATTAAAGACTTTAATAACATGCATAACAACATTAACAGCACTCTAGACAATCAAAGAAATATGTTGGCTGGTATTAGCCATGATTTGAAGACACCACTAACTAGAATAAATCTAATGATTGAGGAAATTAATAGTGAAACATTAAAAAACTCAATTTCTCAAAATATTTCAGAAATGAATATTATGCTTAATCATTATCTAGACTTTATTAAAAATGAAAAAAATGAAAATTTAGATGAGATTAATACTTCTGATTTTATATCCAACTTAACTCAAAATTATCCTAAACTTCAAATTTTAATTAATAATTCAAATCAAATATTTATCAGAAAAAATCAAATAACTAGGGCTATAATGAACATACTAGACAATGCCAATAAATTTGCAGAAAAAATTTTTATAAGTTCAAATATTTTTAATAATAATTGGAAAATAGAGATTGAGGATAATGGCCCAGGTACAAATTTATCACAAGAGCAATTGATAAGGCCTTTTGTTAAAGGCTCTGATCAATTAAATCAAGGTACTGGATTAGGTCTATCTATTGTTCAAAAATTAATAAAATTAAATAATGGAGAGTTAAATTTCCAAAAATCTTCACATGGTGGCTTAAAGGTAACTGTTATTTTACAAATTTAAGTTTAAAAAAGCTTACCACCATTTGGGATTTTAAGTGAAGGCATTACTAATACCGGATTATTTTCATCATCAGGAAAACCTAGGACCAGCACCTCAGAAATCATTTTACCAATTTGCTTTGGTGGAAAATTTATAACTGCAGCCACTTGCTTACCAATTAATTCCTCTGAAAGATAGTATTTGGTAAGTTGTGCTGATGTTGTTTTTTTACCGATCTTTTCGCCAAAATCTATAAGTAAATATAAGCTGGGATTGCTAGATTTTTTGTTTAGTTTTGCTTCGATCACCGTTCCAACTCTGATATCAACTTTTTCAAAGTCAGAATAATTAATCATCCTTTTCTAATAAATGACTTTATTTTATTAATATTATCAAATGCATTTCCTATAGAAGCCATAGTTTTGTCCATACTATTATTATCTTCAATCCAAATATTAAAAGCATATATGTAAATTATGTTACTTATCATTTTTTCAACTTGAGAATTAAGAAATAAATTAAAATAATTGTTAATATTTTTTGACAAATTTAAAAAATATTTTGGTTTTTTCTGTGACTCCAAATAAATTCTTAGTGTTATATTTTTATAATCATTCAGAAAATCTAATCTATTAATTATACCTTCAAAAATTTTGTCTTGTGTGGCAAGGTCTTTAGAAGGGACTTTTAATTCAGTTGATATAAAATTTTCAAAATCTTTAATAAAAATATTTAGGTCTTGGTAATCTGAACTAATTGATTTAATTTTAGAGGGAAAGCTCTTTAAATGAGCCATGCTATTAAGTTTTTTTAAATTTGTTTTATTAAGATTTTGTTTTTTTTTTCTCACTATCTATTTCCTTAGATTTTTCGTAAGCCCTTTGAAATGTAGTATATATTATTTTCTCTATATTTTGTGATTTAATATAATTAACTCCAGCTTCTGTAGTTCCTTTCTTACTAGAAATAGAACTTACAAAATCACCTAACATTTTAGATGAATAATTAGTTTCTAATACATTTTTGAATAATTCTATTACTTCTTTTTCATTCATATGATAGGGCTTAGCAAGTTTTTTGGATGCTTTTACAAAAATGTTTACTATATATGCAATAAATGCTGGTCCACTGCCGAAGACTGATGTAGCAAAATTAATTTGATCTTCATTTCTAACATTAATAATTGTTCCGAAAGTGGATAATATTTTATTTAATTTTCTATCAAATAAATTTTTATTTTTCATATAAATATGTGTTTGAGATTTATTATTTAAAGCCATTACATTTGGCATAATTCTAACAATTTTTTTTGATTTTAAGGTTTTTTCAATCGTAGATAATTTAATACCAGCCATACAAGAAATTACTAAGGTTTCTTTTGAAAGATATTTCTGGAATTGATTTCCAGAAGTTAGGAATGTATTTGGTCGAATAAGAAGAAATATATAATTATAATCATTATTGAAATTTAATATTTTTTTTTTTAGATTAATATTTTTTATTACACCTTTCGAATTTAAAGCGTGAATGTTCGCATAGTTAAGTAGTTTTTTGGATAATAAGGATTTAGCTAGGTGTCCAAAACCTATAAAAAGTATTTTTGGCTTAAGCGTGGCCGACAATTTTTTGATTAATTAAAATTTGTGTAGTTTCAACGAATTTATCGCCTTTTAGTAACACGGAAACAAGGTGATTAAATTCAGACAATATATTTTCTAAATAACTTCTAATATCCTCTTTAGTTACTTTTCCTGAAATTGGGAGACTATGTCTATAAATAATTTTATTATTATTATTTTGTTTAAGTGTACCAATAACCAGATTATTGTTAATTTTATTCATATGATTGGTTAGAAAACTATATTCATAATTATCAATGCTAAATGATGATATGAGAACTTTTAGATCATCAATCCATTGAAAATCCATTATGACTTTTTGTTCATGGATCTCCGTTAAAAGAGAAATATCGTTATTTACGTTTTTTTTAGATAACTGTTTAACATTGAAAATATCTTCGAGAATAGAAATGGGGCTAGAATCAATGTTTTTTTGAGACATACACAATATGTATCACATTACTTATCTTAGTAAATACTATATATAGTATTAAATTGCTTTTTATTGGTTAAATTTTATCTTTTCTGTTGATTAAATATTTCTTTAATTTTTTAAAATCCGATTTGAAATCGATAAAAATTTGGGCAACTTCAACTGAATTATAAAGTATTTTTGATAACTTAAGATAAAGTTTATCTTTGTCTGAAACGTAAGTTGTATTATTAGTTTTTACAGTGTTTGAATATCCTAGTTTTTTATCACCAGTAGCTTTTGAGCTGTTCGGTTTAACCATAAGGTGGTATAGCATATCTTATATTCTTGGATTTATTTACTTTTATTTTTTTGCATATAATAATTTAAAGCAATTTAGTTTGGATAAAAAAAAACTTGAGGATTTATTTTTTTACTTATTTTTATCTGTGGTTATTGGGGGAAGATTAGGTTATGTAATATTTTATAATTTATATTTCTATATACAAAACCCTTTTGAAATAGTTAAAGTTTGGCAAGGTGGTATGTCATTTCATGGAGCTTTAATTGGTGTTATCTTAACAACTATTATATTTTCAATTAAAAAAAACATTTCTATTTATAAACTTTCTGATCTTTTAAGTATAACTGCTCCAGTTGGAATTTTTTTTGGGAGAATTTCTAATTTTCTTAATAAAGAATTAATAGGAAAGCCAACAGAATTTTTTTTAAGTGTTCGTTACCCAAATGAGGATTTTTATAGACATATATCTCAAATATATGAAGCAGTATTTGAAGGATTAATACCAGCTATTTTACTACTATTTTTCTATTATAAATTAAAAGTAAAAAAAGGTATTATAACATCTTTCTTTTTGATTAATTATGGATTATCTAGAATTATAATTGAAAATTTTAGAGTGCCTGACATTCAAGTAGGCTTAAAATTTAATTTATTATCTCAGGGTCAACTATTATCAATTCCAATTGTCATACTTGGTTTTTATTTTCTATATTTATGTCAACACAAACAAAGATAGATACCATCATCAAATCAGTTGGTTCAATCAACATTCAAGATTTTGTAGAAATCTCTAATTTTGATAAAGACTCTGGCTTCTATAATAAACCAAATATTGAAAAAATTGGCAGAGATGGTCAGTTTATAACATCTCCTGAGATATCCTCTTTATTTAGCATAGCCCTTTCTAATCAGTTTTTAAAAGAATTTCCTGAGGCAAAAAATGTAAATTTATTGGAGTTAGGACCTGGTAATGGGATACTTACATTAGATATTTATCATTATCTTAAATCAAAGAATATCAATGTTCATAACATTACTTTATTAGAAAGAAGTAATTATTTTAAAGGAAAAATTTTAAAGAGATCAGAAATAAAAGTTAATTTTATAGAAAATATCTATGATTATGAAATAGATAACGACAATACTGTTTTTATTTACTCTAACGAATTTTTTGACGCCTTTGGGTCTAAGCAATTTATATATAATAAAGGTAATTTTAATGAAATAAAAATATCAAAAGAAAATAATAAATATTATTTAATTCAAGATAGTGTGGCGATATCTGAGCAATTAATAGATCGCTATTCAAAATACAAATTTAAAAATAATGATATACTTGAGCATTCAAATTTAATTTTGAATATACTGAGTGATATTCAAAACTTAAATTGCAAAAATTATTTTTTTACTACAACTGATTATGGCTACACGAAATTGCCATTAAAAAGTACACTTAGATTATTATCGAGCCATAAAAAATTAGACTTATTTGATAAATTTGAAAACGTAGATTATTCTTTCGGAGTTAATTTCGAGCTATTAAGGGATTTTTTTATTAGTAAAAATCCACAAATTATCAATCAAAAAGATTTAATTTGTAATAATCTCCCAAACGAATACCTAAAATCAAGCAACAAGAATATTAGAAAAATTTTAGAATTAATTAGTGGAGAAAAATTTAATGATATGGGTCAAGTATTTTTGAATCTCTCTTTTAAAAATGATGAAACAACCAGTAAAATTTAAGTTTTTTAATAATAAAAATGGAAAATCAAAGGGGATTTACAATTCTCTTAATTGCGGATTAAAGTCTAGAGATAATAAAAATAATGTAAAAGAAAATATTGAAATTGCTAAAAATCTCATATCTAAAGAAAAAAAAGTATTAATAATTCCTAACCAATCACACTCAAGCAAATGTCTTATAGTAAGAAAAAATAAATCTGTTTACAATTGTGATGGTGTTGTAACACGAGATGATAAATTTATTCTCGGTATTACTACAGCTGATTGTTTGCCAGTAATATTGATTGATTACCAAAATAAAGTCATAGGAATTTGCCATGCAGGATGGAGGGGTTTGAAAAGAGAAATCATCGAAAATACCTTAAATAAAATGCTTAAAATTGGCTCCAAAAAATCAAATATAAGGGCCTTTATCGGGCCCTGTATAAGAAAGAACTCTTACGAGGTATCTCGGGAATTCATAAAGGGTATGAGATTTAAAGTTAACGGTTTATGGACTAAAAAAGATGATAAATATTATTTTGACCTTCCTAAACTTGCTAAACATAAATTAAACGCATTAGGTATTTCTAAAATTGTAGACTCCAAAATAGATACTTTTAAAAACACAAAATATTTTAGTTATCGAAGAAGTATTCATCTCAAATATAGAGATTATGGGAGAAATTTAAGCTTGGTATCTATAATTTAACTTTGTATGGATATAAATTTTACTATATAACCAAGCTAACTAATGAAAATTATTTCTGGAAATAGTAACATTGAGTTATCAAAAGAGATTTCAGAATATCTAAAAATTCAATTATCTGAAACAACTATGACAAGGTTTTCTGATAAAGAGATATTTGTTGAGATTGGTGAAAATGTTCGAGGAGAAGATGTTTTTTTAGTTCAATCAACTTCTTTTCCTGCCAATGACAATTTAATGGAATTATTGGTAGCAATTGATGCACTAAAACGTGGATCAGCAAAAAGAATCACTGCTGTTTTGCCATATTTTGGGTATGCAAGACAGGATAGGAAAACTGGACCAAGAACTCCTATATCAGCAAAATTAGTAGCAAATTTAATTACCACAGCTGGTGCAAATAGAGTTTTAACAATGGATCTTCACGCAGGTCAAATTCAAGGTTTTTTTGATATACCCTTAGATAACCTATATGCAACTAATATGTTCTTGAGTGACATTAAATCAAATAAAAGAGATGAAAATCTTGTATTTGTCTCTCCAGACGTAGGAGGTGTTTTAAGAGCTAGAGCATTTGCAAAAAAACTCGATGCTGATTTAGCTGTAATTGATAAACGTAGAGACGCTCCAGGTGTCTCTAACGCTATGAATGTCATAGGCTCGGTTGATGGAAAAAAATGTATAATTGTTGACGATTTGGTTGACTCAGGAGGAACAATTTGCAATGCAGCTAAAGCTCTTAAAGAGAAAGGTGCGACAGAGGTTTATGGATACTGTTCTCATGGTGTTTACTCTGGAAAGGCTTTAGAAAACATAAATAACTCAGTTTTAGAGGAAATGGTTTGTACCAATACAATCAAACCCACTTTTGAAGTACCCTCATCAATGAGGTATTTATCTGTAGCTCCACTTTTTGGTGAGGCTATAAAGCGTATTAATAACGAAACTTCTATATCTTCTCTGTTTGATTAATTTAGGATTTTGTTGTATAAACTCAGCCTATGAAAATCAGTGGAAATATACCAGCTAAAGAGCGAGAAAAAGGAAATACCAGCCCATATTTTAAAGAGGGTTTGATACCCTCTATTATTTATGGTGGAAACACTGATCCTGTAATGGTCGCAGTCGACAATATTCAACTTAAAAAAAGATTTGATGAAGGTGGCTTCTACTCAAAAATATTCGAAGTCGAATTTGGTGATAAAAAAGAAGCAGTTATTGTTAAAAGTATTCAAAGACATAAAGTTAAACACAACCCAATACATGTAGATTTTCAAAGAGTGGATGAAAAAACAAGAATAGTAATATCAGTCCCTGTTGAATTTACCAACCAAGAGTTATCACCTGGATTAAAACAAGGTGGTATCTTAAACGTCGTTCGAAGAGAAATCGAGTTGTCATGCCTTGCTAATAATATACCAGAAAAATTTGTTATCTCTCTTGAGGGTAAGGAAATTGGTGATGATATCAGATTAAGTTCTGTGACTTTGGGTGAGGGAATGAAGCCCACTATTCAAGGTAGAGATTTTATGTTAGCTACAGTTCAGGCTCCGAAGGTTGAAAAAGAACCAGAACCAGAAGAAACTGAAGAGACTACTGAAGAAACAGCAGAAAAAACCGAAGATAAGAAAGAAGAAGAAAAAGCAGCCGAATAATATAGTCTATCTATATGCTTACTTTATATTGCTTAGGCAATCCAACAGTTAAACATAAAAATAATAGGCATAATGCTGGACTATTACTTGGAGAATTTCTAGTAGATAAATTAGAACTCAAACTAAAAAAGTTTAAGAACTTTAAACTTTCTAATTATTTTCTTCTTGATGGGCAAAAATGTCAAATCGCTTTATCTGAAAGTTACATGAATGAATCTGGAGACGGTGTATTGAGCCTCAAAACAAATAAACTCAATAAATCAGATGAGATATTTGTTTTATATGACGAATTAGATCTGGATTTAGGGGAGATAAAAATTAAATTTGCGGGAGGAAACGCTGGTCATAATGGTTTAAGAAGTATCAGTAGTAAAATTGGAGATAACTATTGGAAACTTAGGATTGGAATTGGTCATCCAGGTGATAAAGATAAGGTGACTAGGCATGTGCTAGGTAACTTTAATACAGAAGAAAAGAAACAGCTCATCTTATTATTTGAAGTTATATTCTTAAACCTTTCGCAGATATTTGTATCGAAACATTTATCCAATTTAGGCATTTAAATGAAGTGCGGAATTATAGGTCTACCAAATGTTGGCAAATCAACATTATTTAATGCTTTATGCGAAAATGAGCAAGCTCTAGCAGCCAATTATCCTTTTGCAACAATTGACCCAAATAGCTCTTTAGTACGAGTACCAGATGATAGAATTCAAAAAATTGCTGCAATATGCAACCCACAAAAAATAATTCCTGCAGCTTTTGAAATAGTTGATATTGCAGGTCTAGTAAAAGGAGCCTCCAAAGGAGAGGGTCTTGGTAATGCTTTTTTATCTCATATTCGCTCAGTTAATGCGTTATTTCATATTGTAAGATGTTTTGAAGATGATGATATACAACACGTTGAAAATAGAATTAATCCTCTCGAAGATATAAAAATAATTAATGCTGAATTAGCTTTATCTGATCTAGAAATCTTGGAAAAAAATTATCAGAAACTAAAAAAAACTCAAAAAACAGATGATGATAAAAAAAAGATATTGATAATTGAAAAAGCTATAGATCTTATTTCTAAAGAAAAAGGAATTTTGAACAACTTAAATAAAGATGAGATTAAATATTTGCATATCTTTCAACTTATATCTATTAAACCTGTTGTATATGTTTGCAATGTTGATGAAAATTCATCTGTAAACGGAAATGCATACACTAAGTCTATTGAGGAATATTCTAAATTGAATAATTCAGAGACATTGATTGTAAGTGCTAAAATTGAGTCTGAAATTTCTCAAATAAACGATCATGAAGAAAAAAAAATGTTTCTTGACAGTATAGGTCTTAAAGAAACTGGTCTTAGAAGAGTTATTAAAAAAGGTTATGAGCTTTTAAATTATATAAATTTTTTTACTGCTGGTGAGAAAGAGCTAAAAGCATGGACGATTATTAGAGGTACGTTAGCACCCAATGCTGCTGGAGAAATTCATAGTGATATGGAGAAGGGTTTTATAAGAGCTGAAACGATTTCTTATGATGATTACATCCAGTATAAAGGAGAGAGTGGCGCGAAAGAAAAAGGAAAGTTAAGATTAGAGGGAAAAGAATACGTAATTAAAGATGGCGATATTGTCCACTTTTTATTTAATGTTTAATATCTCTCCAAATTTGTTGTTTAGAAATATAGGCTAACACGAACAATACCAATAAAAATAGTATTACTTTTAAACCCATTCTCTTACGATCCTCTAAACTAGGCTCGGCTGCCCAAGCTAAAAAAGTTGTAACATCTGTTGTCATTTGATCCATTGTACTTTCAGTTCCATCATCATAATCAACAAGACCGTCAGACAAAGGAGATGTCATAGCAATTAGATTACCTGCCATAAATTTATTGTAGTGTTGACCTTTTGGAACTTTAATATCCTTAGGTGGATCAACGTAGCCAAGCAATAAAGCTTTAATGTAATCAGCACCTTTAGGTCTTGCTTTAACTATTAATGACAAATCAGGCGGATAAGCACCGTTATTGGCTGCTCTAGCAGCCTTTTCATTTAGATATGGATTAACAAACTGATCAGAGGGAATACCGTCTCTTTCGAACATTTCTCCTTCGTCATTCGGTCCATCTAAAACTAAGTGTTCGGCTGCAATAGCTTTTATATGATCTTCACTAAAACCAAGGTCTGCTAAATTTCTGTAAGACAGATAATTCATGGAATGGCATCCCGCGCAAACTTCTCTATAAACTTTTAAACCTCTTTGAGCTGAGGCACGATCATATGTTCCGAAAAATCCTTTCCAAGACCAATCATATTTTGGAATATCAATTTTTGCTCCAGCGCCATACAAATTGAAACTAAAGATTAGAAAAACGGCCAGTAGAGCTTTTCTCATATCAAGCTTTTTTACTTTGCAAATAATTTGTAATAGTTAGAGGTTGTCGTGGTGTTTCTAAAAATCCTACAAGTGGGGCTAAAACAAATATAAATAAAAACCAATATGCAGTCCCAATCCTTGATATAAGTACATAAAGACCCTCAGCAGGTTTACCTCCAACATACATAAGAATCAAAAAGTTTACTGCAAACAAGAGAACACAGTATCTCCAGATAGGTCTAAATAAACATGATCTAACTTTAGATGTGTCAAGCCATGGTAATAAGCCTAATGCTAGAATGGAACTAAACATAGCTATCACACCACCTAGTTTATCTGGGATAGCTCTTAGTATTGCATAGAAAGGTAGAAAGTACCACTCAGGCACAATATGTGCAGGAGTTACCATAGGGTTAGCTTTAATGTAATTATCGGAGTGACCTAAAATATTTGGATAATAAAAGAGAATAAATGCCAAAATGATAAAGAAAAATATTGTAGCATTTAGATCTTTAATAGTTACGTATGGATGAAAACTCACTGTTTCATCCCAGCTTTGAGGTTCTGTGCCAGTCGGATTATTTGAACCAGTCATGTGCAACGTAATTACGTGAAAGACAACTAAACCGACAATTGCGAAAGCTAATAGCCAATGAAGAACATAAAAACGATTAACAGCTGAGTCACCAACGGTGAAGTCACCAAGAAGTAATGTGAGTATAGCATCTCCTACAACAGGAATAGCTGAAAAAAGATTAGTTATAACTGTTGCTCCCCAATAAGACATCTGACCCCATGGGAGTGTATATCCTAAAAATGCAGTTGCCATCATCAGCATGAACATGGTCAAACCGAAAATGTAGACTAACTCTCTAGGCGCCTTGTATGATCCAAAATATAAAGCTCTAAATATGTGTATAAAAGTAGCTATAAAGAAAAAAGAAACTAAGTTGGCATGCAAATATCTAATTAACCAACCAAAACTCACGTCTCTCATGATCCTTTCAACAGAGTCAAAGGCATCATCGGCTGAGGGCTTATAATGAAACCCTAGAAAAATTCCAGTTAAAATTAATCCTATAAGGCAAAACATGGCTATACCACCAAATGACCAAAAGTAATTGAGTGATTTAGGCACAGGAAACTTTAAATATTCAGCTTCCATCATTCTTATCAGAGGAAGTCTAGAGTCAATCCAACCTTTTATACCAGTGTATGGTGAATTTAATGTTTTTTTGTAACCTTGTAATTCATTTGAACTCATTAAATTATCCTATCTTTATTCTGTTATCAGTTAAAAAAACGTAAGGGGGAACAGGTAAGTTGGTCGGAGCTGGACCTTTTCTTATCCTGCCAGAAGTATCATAATGAGAACCATGACAAGGGCAAAACCATCCGCCATAGTCTCCTTTTGTATCCGAAGCTTTTTGTCCAAGAGGTACACAACCTAAATGAGTACAAACACCTAATACAACTAACCAATTATCTTTTTGAACTCTAGCAGAGTCCTCCTCTGCATCTGGTAGTTCCTCTAAAGAAATGTTTCTAGCACTGTCAATTTCACTTTTTGTTCGATGCTTTATAAAAACAGGTTTACCTCTCCATATTACTGTCAAACTCTGGCCCTCTTCCAAGGGAGATAAATCTATTTCAGTTGATGCCAAGGCTAGAGTATCTTTGCCTGGATTCATGCTTGATATAAAAGGAATAAGTAAACTAGCAGCCCCAACGCCTCCTAGAGTCATTGCTGATAATTTAATAAAATCTCTTCTTGGTTTTTTACTATCTGACATTTGGGTTTAAATCTAAGTAGATTTTATTGGTAAGATGTAGCATAAGTAGTAGTCATCATGACGCATAAATTTGCAATTTGTCTCTATCAGCCCGATATGCCTCAAAATCTTGGTGTGATTATCAGAACCGCAGCTTGTTTAGAGTTTCCCCTTCACATAATCAAACCTTTGCCTTTCTCCATGACAGATAAAAGATTTAAAGGGGCTGTGATGGATTACATAGACCATTGTGAAATTGTAAATCACGAAAATTGGGGCAATTTTTATTTATATTCAAAAAAAAATAATAACAGAATAATCTTAGCCACTACTAAAACCGACAATAACCTTTACGAGTTTAAGTTTGAAGATAATGATATTATTTTATTTGGAAAAGAAACAGCAGGTGTGCCAGAAACAATCCATGATACTGTCAATAAAAAAATAACGATACCGATAAACAGCAAAACAAGATCATTAAATCTTGCTACCTCTGTTGCAATTGTAGTTTCATCTATAAAAGCTGATTTTTAGGATAAAAAATCTAAAAATTGCCTCAGCTCATTATTCTCTTTTAAAAAAGAAATGGTATTTTTTGGAAATGGCATCTTGTAGATCTTATTAAGCTCTTGTGATATTTTTTTTTCTTTTACAAAATCTGTAATATTTTTTGAGAGTAACATTATAGCTTCCAAATCAGCTGGAAAGGTCTTTGTATTTTCAAATAATGATAGAAACCTGATATATCTTATTGCCCTTAGATAATCTTTTTGTATTTGTACAATTGGGTCAAAAATAAACTTCAAGTAATTATTTTTAAAATGCTCAACACCTGAATAAAAATCGAATACCTCCCCAATTAAATTTATGTATATGCTATTAAATGTAAAATCTCTTCTTAGAGAGTCCTCTTTAATACTTAGTGCATTAGCTATTTTTGAATGTCTTCCAGATGGGGCTACATCTTTTCTAAATGAATTTATCTGGAACTCATAACCGCCTAATTCAAGTGATATACTTTTATAAGCTTGATAATATTTTGCACTATCATATTTGTTTAAAATTTTATCGACCGTTAGATTATCTAATTCTGGAATAACTACATCAATATCTTTGTTTTCATAATTATCCGATAATAAAGACCTAGTGGCTCCTCCTATAAGATAAATATCTTTTTCATCAAATGGAAGCATACTGCAAATTTCATCAAAATGAGAAATTTTAGAGATTTCTTCTACTTTTTTTTTTAAATTCATCTTCTAATTTAATTCCATTAGTTCTAACCATCTTTGCTCTTTATTTTCTAATTCTATTTGGAGGGAGCCTAATTTTTTAGTTGTGCTAATAAATAACTCATAGTCCTTTTTATAAAGATCTGGTGACTCTATGATTTTTTCAAAATGAACAATTTCCTCTTTCAAAAGATCTATTTGCTTAGGTAAATTATTAAGCTCATATTGTAATTTAAAGGTTAACTTCTTTTTATGTAAATTTTTTAAATTTATATTTTTCTTTTCAGATTTATTTTCGTTTTGAGATAAGTTATTAGTATCATTTATAAGAAGATCTTTATTTTTCAAGAAGTCATGATAGCCACCATTAAATAACAAAACATCACCATTTCCTTTGAAAAATAATATTTTATTTACTAATTTATCTAAAAAATCTCTATTGTGAGAGACAACTACCAGAGTCCCGTTGTAATTAGAAAGTATAGACTCTACTAAATCTAAAGTATTGATATCAAGGTCATTAGTAGGCTCATCTAAGATTAAGCCACTTTTAGGATTTGATAAAACTTTTGATAAAAGTAATCGATTTTTCATTCCACCAGATAAACTCCCAACAGGGTCATTTGCTTTAGATGGATCAAAATGGAAGTCTTTTAAATAACTGCATACATGTCTCTCTTTACCTTGCGTTTTTAAGTAATCGCCACCAGAGGGGACTAAGACTTTCTTTATTGGTAAATTGTCTTTTAAATCATTTCTTAATTGATCAAAATATGAAAACTCTAACTCTTTTCTTAATTTTAAAGTTCCCGATTTTAAATTCAGTTCTTTAAGCAAAATTTTTAAAAAAGTTGTTTTTCCAGAGCCATTACCTCCCAAAAGACCAATTCTGTCTTTTTTGCTTATTTTTAAATTAAAGTTTTTTAAAATAGAATTTTTTTTATTTTCTCCATAGTAAAATTCTGCGTTGTGAAATTCTGCAACATTTTTAAAATTCTTTGAATTTTCATAAATTTGATTAATTTCAATCTTTTTTGTAGCTTTTTTAAATTCGCTAATATCTTTGTCTAAATTTTCCTTTAAGTCTTTAGCTTGTTCTAACCTTCTGGTATTTCTTTTAACTCTTGCTTTAACTCCTTTATTAGCCCAATTCACCTCTAAATTTACAAATTGCTTTCTATTTTGTAGTTCTCTCTCTTCTTGTGATAAAAGAGTCTCAGACCAATTGTCAAAATCACTATATCCTTTGTAGTTTATTTTTATTTTAGATCGATCTATCCATAATATTTTATTTGTAAAGTTTTTTAGAAATTGTCGATCATGACTTACACATAAAATTGCACAATCTAGTTTTTTTAAATAGTTTTCTAGCCAAACAATTGTATCCAAGTCCAAATGATTAGTTGGTTCATCTAATAGCAAAAGATCAGATGGTTTGATTAAATTTTTGATTAGCCCTACTCTCCTTTTTTGCCCCCCAGATAAATGTTTAATTAAACTGTTTTTATCAATACTTAAATTATTGCAAAATATATCTATCTCATAATTATTATCTTGATTTTTGATTACAGATAAAATTTCTTGCTCAACGGTGTTATTATCATTACTTAATACAAAATTTTGGTTGAAATAATTTACAGCAAAATTATCAATACTCCATTTTTCTCCAGCATCAATATCATGTTGACCTGATATAACATTCATTAGGGTTGATTTCCCTGCCCCATTTTTACCAACAAGCGCAATAAAATCTTTTCGATGAATATTTATATCAAGTTCCTTTAAAATTTCTTTTTTATGATAACTAACTGATCCCTCTTTAAGTGAAAATAAAAGTTGTTTCATATTATTTCAATTTATAGCTTAGATATGGCTGGGGCGGTAGGATTCGAACCTACGCATGCCGATACCAAAAACCGGTGCCTTACCGCTTGGCTACGCCCCATCAGGATTTTAAGAACTTATCCGAAATATAGGGATTTTTCAATTCTAACCGAAGGATAAAATTTGTTAATCTCTCTAAAAATCAGCATTTCTTTTGCGTTTCTCTTAAAAGATACAAAAATTGAAGATCCACTACCACTCATGCCAAATTTTAAGAAATTTCTCCTATAATCCAAAAGGAACATAAATAATTCTTTAAACTCTTTATTTAGCAACATAGATGAACCAGTTAAGTTATTTTGAGATATTAGTTGTTTTTTTGCTCCCATATTATGGTTTTTAAAATAATTATAAATTTTTTTAGTTAAATTTTTTTGTGAAGGAAAAATTAAGTAAACCTTCCTCCAATAATATTTTTTTGCCTTGAGGTATTTATACTGACTTAATCCATCAATTATTTTTGGATATTTATCTTTAAAAATAATTACATCTGAACCAATTAAAGGTGCATCTTTTTCAAAGTTTTTTGAATTAATTTGATGATATTTATATAGAAATTTTAAAATTGAGGCTGCATTTGAAGATCCGCCTCCTAATCCATAACCAACTGGTATTTTTTTGTAAACTAAAATTTTTAATTTTGTTTTAGTTTTGTATTTTTTATCAAAAAATAGAATTGATTTTTTTATAATATCATTTTTCAGTTTGATTTTTTTTTTATTTTGAACGTAATAAGTAATTTGTAACTTTGTAGAATTAGATACCTTAATTAAATCATTTAATTTTAAAAGAACGACTTTAGAAGAAATCTTATGTCTTTTGATAATTTTATCATAGTATTTAATTTTTAAATCAAGATTTATTTTAGCATAGCTTGTTAATTTACTTATTTTCATTTCTGCCTAAAACTTCCTCGTATTTAAAATAATCTTTATGAAATAGTAAAATTTTATTATCTAAAAATTTTGATTCTTTGTATCTGCCTAATTCATAATATATTTGAGATAAATGATCTATTATTTCTGGTTCAGAGGGTTCAAGTTGATAAGCATCATAAATCCATTTTTCTGCCAAATCTATGTTATCTTTCTTATAATAAAGCCATCCCAAACTATCAAGTATAGCCCCATCATTATAATTTGAGTCTTTTACTGCTTTTTGAAGCATACTTTCTGCAAGATCTAATTTTCTATCATTCTCAACCCATAAATATGCAAGATAATTTAATATGTAAGGATATGAACTTTTGGATATATCAATACTTTTTTGGATAATTTCTTCAGCTTTTTTAATTTCATTATTTCTCTCTAACAAAATACCATATTTAAAAAGATGAATTGCATCATCAGAATTCTCTATAATACTCATGCAACACTCGTTTATAAAATCTAAAGCACTACTATTATCATTTAAAAAGTACATTTCCATCGCAATCAGAAATGATAACTCTAGATTTATCCAATCAGTTTGATGATCGCCATTATTTATAAAATACACTAAGTCATTCATATCAGTGTCTAATTCAAATGATGTTGAGATATAAAGGTAGTTTTTAAAAAAATTAAAATTTTTGTCAGTTGGGTTAAAATTTTTAATTAATTTTAGTATTTCTTTACTTGGATTTAATTCTGCTAAAAATGAAATTTTTTTATATAAATAATAATCCCTATTATCTGGATTAATTTCGATTAAATAAGATAATAAAGCAAGTGCTTTTTTATACTCACCCGCATAAAAATAATAAGTGCTAGTTTGAAATAGTTGAAGATATATTATGTCTTCATAATCCTTGACTACATAATTTTTATCTAATTCAATAGACAAATTATTAAAAGTAGTTGATGACTGAATAAAATCTGACAGTGGAAAATTGATGTTATGATAATTGAAAATACTGTCCATTACATTTAATTCTTTTGAATTAAAGATAGAGAGTGTTTCTATATTTGATGTTATTTCTTCATTAATTTTTTTTAAACTGTTGAGGTCTTCTTGATGATGATAGTAATAAATAGTATTGATATATCTTAAATTTGTAAAGCGACTATCAATTTCATTCAAATTTTCTAAATTATTTTGAACATTGTTTTTATTGCAAAAAGTCATCCAAAAATTTATGCTTTTTAGTATAGCCTCTTCAAAAATATAAATTTGTTTTTTGTCAGGAATGTTTAAGCATTTGTCATCACCTAGATTCCTAAGAAAAAGAACAATTTCATGAATAAATCCACTTTCAATTTCACTAATATTATCAAAAGTATAATTTCCTATAATAATATTACTTAATAAGGTTGAAGTATGGTCATTTGAAAAATTATATTTAGGTAATTTTTCCCAAATTAAATAATCATTATTGTATTCAGAATAAATTGAACTTAGAAGTTGATTTTCGAAAGTATTTTTTAATTGAGACCCATATGCATATACAATAAATCCAAAAAAACATATAAAATATAAATTAAAAGATAATTTTTTAATCATGAATAACCAAGACTACCAAAAAAATATTCTTTTGGAATTGATGAATCTGGAGGAATTTCAAGTAAAAAAATCTCAAAATGATTCCGATAACCAAATAAATCTAGATATTATCAATAGTCCTAGCAAAGCCACCAGTATTGATCAAATAGAGGATTTTTTAAAAAATGAATTATTAAAGTTAAATATTAATCAACCAATCAATCTTGTAGAAGGTGACAAAAATTCGAAAATTTTATTTTTTTACGGTAAATGCGACATTACTGATGAAAAGATAATAGATAAAGCAAATGGTGAGTTATTCGATAAAATGCTTTCCTCTATAAAATTAGATAGGAAACAAATAAGCTTAGTGTCTTATATACCAAGGGGACTTAGAGAGTTTGATAATAACCACAAAATAAATTCAATTTTACAACTTATCAATTATCGGTTGATTGAATTGATTAACCCAAAATATTTAATAATTATGTCAAATTATTGCATCAAAATGTTATTGGCTGCTGACTTGTCTTCCATGTCTCTTCGTGGAAAATGGTTTGATTTCAACACCCCGAATGACGTGGTACCCAAAAAATGCCGTGTGCTTTATGAGCCGTCTTTATTAATAAACAATCCAGAACTTAAGAAAGATGCTTGGGAAGATTTAAAAGAAATTAAAAAGCAGCTTGGTGGATAGAGTGAGAATTATCGTTTTATTAGTTGTAACTTTTTTTTACTCACAAAGTATCTTTGCCCTTAGCTCTAAAGATATTGGCCTATACAAAAGTATTTTTAATGATTACAGAAATGGAAATTTTGATAAAGGTGATAAAGATATAGCAAAACTAGATGATTTAATTCTTATGGGTCATGTACAAGCTTTAAAACTTCTTCACCCAACAGCACATCGCTCTAGTTTTTTAGAGCTGCGAGATTGGTTGAGTGAATATAGTGATCATTACGAAGCTAGAAGGATTTATAAATTGGGAGTAAGAAGAATGCCAGATGGGGTAAAAAAACCAAAAAAAAATTCATACCCACTTTTTAATGAGATCTTTCAAAAAGATAAGTTACAAGAAACTGTCTCCACTAAATCAAATAAAATATTTTCAAATAAAAATTACTCAAAAAAAATTAGTATTTATAATACTGTAAGATCAAGAGTTGGAAGAGGATGGCCTACTGGAGCATTAGACTATTTAAACCACCACATAAAATATTTTAATCAAAAAGAAAAATCTTTTCTACTTTCCAAAATTGCCAATGGCTACTACCTTGCAGATTTAGATGATAAGGCTATAAATGTTTTAAATGATGAAGCTTTCTTGAGTCAACCATACGATGAGGGCTTATGGATCAAAGGCCTCTCCTATTATAGAAAAGGAAAATACCAAAAAGCCTCGAGACAATTTTTAATACTCTCAAAAATTTCAGATAACAAATGGTTAAGGGATGCTGGTGCTTATTGGTCATTTTTATCCTCAACGAAAGATGCAAATGATGAAATTACTTTCAAAGCATCTTTAGAGGCTCTAAATAAATCATGTAAACCAAGTTTTAATATATACTCAATTTTATCTTGTAGAATTTTAGATAAAACTATTCAAGACTTTGAATTTAATACCTCATTAATGAGCTCCGATCTTGAGTCATTTTTAGATACCAAATTAGGTGAGAGAATTCAGGCCTTAATTGAAATCAATGAACTTCCAATTGCAGAGATAGAATTAAATAGACTTCAAAACATTACAAATGAAAGATTTAAAAGACTAATTCTAAGTTTTTCTATTAAAAATGATCTAAGTTCCTTGCAAATTAAAACAGCAAAATACTTGTTTAAAGATGACGCCCCGATAAATTTTTTATATCCAACACCAAAATGGATACAAGATTACAATTTCAATAGTATTGACCCAACTATTATTATTAGCATGATTAGACAAGAGTCGCAGTTTAGTGCTTTTGCAAAAAGTGGTAAAAGTGCATATGGATTGATGCAAATTCTTCCATCAACTGCTCGTATGGTAAATAAAAAACATAAATTTAAGTCTAATCCGAGAATATTGTATGATCCTGAAATTAATGTTGAGACAGGTAGCCTTTACCTTCAAAATTTATTATCTATAAATTATATTAATGGAGATTTGCTTAAGGCTTTAATCTCATATAATGCAGGGCCAGGAAATCTTTCAAAATGGATGAAAAAAACTACATTTAACGATGATAGTTTTCTTCTAATTGAGTCAATACCATCAAGAGAAACAAGAATGTTTGTCGAGAGAGTCCTAACTAATCTTGTTATTTATGAATTAATAAATCATAATTCATTCAATTATGCTGATAAACTTATAGCCACTAATACTATCTTGATTAATGATTGATGAAAAAATAAAATTTAAAAAAATAAATATTGCCGTAATCACTTTATCGGATACAAGAAAAGAAAGTGATGATAAATCAGGCAATACATTAAAAGAACTGATACAAAAAAAAGGACATTCTGTTTCCCATTATCAGATTATTGAAGATGAACCTAAGCTTTTTATTCCTATTATTCAGGAATTAACAGCATCTATCGAACACGATGTAATAATTACTTCAGGTGGGACTGGTCTGACGGGAAGAGATAATACTATTGATGCCTTAAAAAAAATATCTCAAGTTGAAATTCCAGGATTTGGCGAATTATTTAGACAATTAAGCTATAAAAAAATTGGAACCTCAACTATACAATCTCGAGCAAGTGCATTTTTATTAAATCAAACTTACATCTTTTGTTTACCTGGATCTACTTCTGCTGTAAGAGATGCTTGGAATGATATTCTTTTTCATCAATTAGACATAAGACACAAGCCATGTAATTTTGTCGAACTAATACCTAGACTTGATGAGTGAATATGTTGTTGGAGTCGACGAGGTTGGCAGAGGATCTCTAGTTGGCAGTGCAATAATTTGTGCTTTTAGATCACGAAATTCCTTATTTGATAAACTTCCATTTAGTGTCTCTGACTCAAAAAAAATAAATAAAAAAAAAAGAGAAGAAATTTATGAATATTTCAGATTAAATAAAGGTTTCGACTATGATTATCAAATTATTTTTGGAAAAAAAAAATTTATTGAAAGGTTTAATATTCACAATGTAGTTTTGCAGAGCATGAAGCAATCGATAATTTTGTTGTCTAAAAAATCAGATACGATCATCATAGATGGAAAATTTATTCCAAGCGAAATGAAAGGTTATAAGGTGAAGTCTTTGATTAAAGCAGATGATAAAATTAATCAGGTTTCAGCAGCTTCAATTATAGCAAAAGTCTTCAGAGACAAGTTACTTTTGAAACTCCACTCATTAGATGGTAATTATCAATGGAATAAAAATGCTGGGTACGGTACAAAGTCTCACTTAAGCGCTATTTATACACATGGGGTCAGCAAATATCACAGGACCACTTATCAACCTATAAGTAAACTTATCAAAAAGTTATCTACTTAGTTATCAACAGTAGAATAAGTTTTTTTTACACAAGATTCTTTATAAATATTAAGATTCATTTGTGTTGAAACCAAATAACCTATATTTAGGTGATTGTCTTGATCTATTGGCTAAGATTGAAGATCAGACAATTGATTTAGTTTTCTTAGACCCTCCTTATAATTTACAATTAAACAGAGTCCTAACTAGACCGAATCATTCCATTGTAAATGGTGTCAATCAGGATTGGGATAAATTTGATAGTTACTCTAGCTATGATGATTTTACCTTTTCTTATTTAACTGAGTGTAAAAGGGTACTTAAGCCTGATGGGGGGTTATGGATTATTGGTTCATATCATAATATTTTTAGAATTGGAAAAATTCTCCAAGATTTAAACTTTTGGATTTTAAATGATGTGATTTGGGCCAAATCAAACCCGTTACCGAATTTTAGGGCTACAAGACTTACTAATGCGCATGAAACTCTTATTTGGTGTTCAAAAAAACCAAAATCTAAGTATCAATTTAATTATCATACTTTAAAAGTTGCAAATGAAGACAGACAAGAGAGAAGTATTTGGAACTTCCCAATTTGTTCAGGTAAAGAAAGGTTGAAAAATAATAAAAATCAAACAGCTCACCCAACACAAAAACCCTTAGCTTTGATGAAAAAAATAATTATTCAGTCATCGATACAAGGAGATCTAGTACTAGAACCTTTTGCAGGAACAGCAAGTTTCTGTGCTGAAGCAAAATATTTGGGTAGAAATTACATAGGTTTTGAAAAAGATGAGACTTATTTTAATTTAGCTATTAAAAGATTAAAAAAAATCAAATCTTTAAAAATTGATTTGTTAGAAATTAATGAAAAAGATAAACCTAAACAAAAAATACCCTTTTCAAGTTTAATTGACAATGGTCATTTAAAGCCTGGTGCTAAACTCTATAACAATAAGAAAAACTGTAAAGCTACAATTTTACCAGATGGGAGTATTTCATATAAAAATGAGAGAGGATCAATTCATAAAATTGCTGCAAAAGTAAATAAAACATCGAGTTTCAATGGATGGGATTATTGGCATTATGAGGATAAAAAAAAGAATTTAGTATGTATCGATAAAATTAGAAAGAAGATGAGGAACTAATTTAGTATCCTTTTGAACAATGTTGGTAAAGCAAGCTGTTTAGTTTTTGACTTTTCAATCCAAACTGAATTACTAATTTCAAATTTTTCAAGATTAAATTTATAAACATTTATTTGAAAAATATTGTTTGTAATCACAAATTTAAAACTTTTTATTTTTTCTTTATTTTTTAGTTTTAAATTTGCAATAAATTCTTCATCTAAATTTGAGGGTAAATGAATAAAATTTTTGTAATATTGAAACTTTGGTTTCTTAATAAAACAAATATGTAAAGGGGAATTTATTAAATAGAAATCTATTTGCTTATTATTTCTTTTTATATTTTTATTATTTTCAAATGATTTGAAAGCTGATTTACAAAAGCTGGAAAATATACATTTAGAACAATTTGGGTTATTTTTTTTACAAATAATTGAACTAAAATCCATCATTGACTCAGCTAAACTTCTATAGGAAATCTTTTTTTTACAAGCCGAATTTAGTATATTTTCAACCTCATCATCTTTGAGTTTTAAACCAGATAATCTCTGTATTAATCTTTTAACATTTACATCTACTGGAAATGATTTTTTATTATGACCAATAGCTAATATCGCGCTTGAAGTATATCTCCCAACACCTGGCAACAAAATAAGACTATCTCTATTATCTGGCAATTCGCCATTATAGATATTGTTAATAATTGTTACCGCTTTAAATAAATTCTCTGCTCGGTTGTAATAACCTAATCCGGACCAAACTTTTAATAAATGTTCTAATTTTTTAGTCTTAAAGGAATTAAAACTTGGAAAAATATTAATTATTTCTGATATTTTATTTTCTACTGTTTTAACAGTAGTTTGTTGTAACATAATTTCTGATAAATAGGTTAAATATAAACTTCTATTATTTCTCCAATATAAGTTTCTTTGATTTTTTTTAAACCAATGTAGGATCAAAGGAATAAATTTGTTTTTATGAAAAAATTCTCCAAACTCAATGATATTGCCTTTCATCTGGTTAATAAGGTAAATAAAAAAAAGCTAAAAATAAATACTCTTATTTTAAAAAACTGGGAGTATATTTTTGGTCAAAACAATAAATTTGTTAAGTTAAAAAAAACTATAATAAACAATAAAACAGAATCTGTAATTTTTGAATTAAGAGTTAGCCCAGAAAAATCTTTCGAAATGCATTCAAAGACAAATGAAATAGTCATTAAAATTGAGGAAGTGACTGGTGTAAAAGTAAATAAAATCCTATTTTTTCAAGATCTTTCTGATAGAAATTTAGAAAACAGTAATATTTCAAATTTATCAATGAAACAAGAAGGAAAAACTCTTAATAATCAAAATTTTAATGGTATAAATGACGAAGAAGTAAGATCTATTTTTGAAAATATTAATAAAAAGTTGTATGAAAATAATTAGTCTATTCTTTATTGTAGGGGCGTTATTTGTAAACCCAGCAGTATCAAAAGATTACGAGTACAAACAATATTTAGAAGACAACAATATTAAACCTCTAATTAAGTCATCTGAGGAGAATTCCGTTGATATTATTGAATTTTCATCATTTAGCTGTTCACACTGCGCTGCATTTCATAATGAAACTCTTCAGGAATTAAAAGAAAGTGATGTTTATGAAAATATTAATTTCTACTTAATTGATTTTCCACTAAACCAAGCTGCATTTTACGCAACAATTGTAGCAAATTGTAATGAGGGTATTCGTTCTAGCTATGTTGACTCTGTCTATCAAAACTACGATGTTTGGACGAAAGCGAGCTCAGGAGAAGAGATTATTGAGTTACTTAACAGTTATGGATTACAACATGGTCTTGAGGATGAAGAGTTACAATCTTGTTTAAAAGATCAAGACTCTCATAATAGACTTTTATCACTTCAAGTTGATGCCCAAAACATTTTTGGTGTTGAAAGCACACCAACATTTTTAATTAATGGGGAGAAAGTTCAGGGTAATCGACCTGCATCAGAATTTATAAAAATAATAAAAAAAAAATTGAATAATTAATTTGTTATCTTTAGATAAACTCTCAATTAAAGGTTTTAAATCTTTTGTAGAGCCAACAGATTTTGAAATCAAAAATGGTCTTACTGGTATAGTTGGTCCCAATGGTTGCGGAAAATCTAATATTGTTGAAGCAATAAGGTTTGCTTTAGGAGAGGTCTCTGCCAAACAACTTCGCGGCAAAGAGATTGATGATTTGATTTTCAATGGAACTGATAACCGGCCCTCATGGAATATCGCTGAAGTAGGTTTGTTTGTAAATGTTGATGGAAGTGATTTAGAAAATAAATTTCAATCAAAACAATTAGAAATTGCAAGAAAGATATGGAGGGGAGAAGGAACGAATTCATTTATAAATGGTAAAGAGGTAAGATTGAAAGATATTCAATTGCTATTTGCAGACGCCTCTACATCAGCCAGATCAACTTCGATTGTTAGCCAAGGTCGTATTGGGGCAATTACCCAAGCAAAACCAGAAGATAGAAAAATGGTTTTAGAGGAAGCTGCGGGAATACTCGGTCTGCAATCCAGAAGACATGATGCAGAGTTGAGGTTAAAAGGTGCCAATAATAATCTATTGAGGGTAGAGGATGTTATTCAAACATACGAAGAGCAATTAGCTATTCTTAAAAAACAAGCTAAAGAAGCTGAAAGATTTAGGAATATATCAACTTTAATTAAGAATGCTGAAGCGTCTGTATTTTTCGTAAAAAGAAATGAACTTCAACTTATTCTTGAGAGGCTTAATAAAGAAAAAGAAAAAATAAACATAAAACTCGCTGATTTTCAGGGTGATGTATCAATTCAAGATCAGGCTTATGAGGATTTAAAAGTTAAAATTCCACCAATGAGAGAGAAATCCTACTCATTGAATAGTGAGCTTGATAGGTTGAATATGACTGTAGAGAATCTTAAACAGGAAGAATTACGTTTTGAAGAGCACAAAATAAACCTCGAGCGTCGTGTAAAACAACTAAATCAAGACTTACAAATTGAGCAAAGACAATTTGAAGAAACAACCACTAAAATCAAAACTATTAGGAAAGATATTGAAGATTTATCATCAAAGGAATTTGAAGCTGAAAATCGAGACAGTAGCGTCAATCAATCAGATAGAAGTTTATTAAATAATATTTCCTTTGATAAAAAATATGAAAATGCAGTAGCTGCTATATTTGGTAAAGAACTTTTAGCATCATTGGAACCTGATGATATTTATTATTGGAGAGAACACTCAAGTGAGCAAGACAATAAAGAGTTTAGTTTTCATTGTGAACCAGCTTCTAAAGTTATTAAAGCTCCAAACCAAGTAATGAATAAGCTTAATAATGTTGCCATTGTTTCTTCAAAAAAAGAAGGTTTAGAAAATCATACAAAAATAAATATTGGTCAAGCTATAGTTGATCTGGAGGGTAATTTGTGGCGTTGGGATGGACTTTTTATTTCCAGTAGTTATGAAGCGAATATCTCCACAATACTCTCAGAATTAAAAGAAAAGAGGTTAAACGATCTTAAAAAGCAAGTGCTTGAGTGGGAAAGAATTTTAGAGGTCACTGTTCAAAAAACTGAGGACTTAAATCAAAGAATTAAAACTGCTAAAGAAGAATTAGAAATTTCTGAAAACAATCCAGGAGACATTGATAGCAAACGACAATTTTTACTTAATAAAATTAAGCAACTAGATGACGAAAAAAAACTTTTTGATAATAAGTTACAAGAACAAGAAAATCTTTTAGAAAGTCTA
This sequence comes from uncultured Alphaproteobacteria bacterium, assembly GCA_902610175.1. GTDB lineage: Bacteria > Pseudomonadota > Alphaproteobacteria > HIMB59 > HIMB59 > HIMB59. Next base: position 71,865 of record CACLUR010000001.1, read on the forward strand.
TCAAAAGAGTTGAGAAATAAAGAACAAAATTACTCTGTTGTAAAGGAGGAGTTAATAAGAAAGGAGTCAGAAATTTCAAATTACTCAAATAATTTAACTCAGCTTACTCAATCATGTAGAGAAAAAATTAATGTTGATTTATTAAATTTAGAAAATGAAGTAGATAAATTCAAAAGAGATGAAGATTTAGAAACAGCAGAGAAAAGAGTATTAAGATTAAACGCTGAAAGGGAGAGAATTGGTGCTGTAAACTTACTTGCTGAAGATGAATATGTAAAATTAAGGGAAAAAGTCGATGAAACAATTAAAGATAAAAATGAAATTCAAGAATCTATAGAAAAATTACATGAGGCAATTAATAAAATTAACAAAGAAGGTGTATTAAGATTAAAAGAGGCTTTTAAAATTGTTAATGAAAATTTTGAGAGACTATTCACTAAGTTATTTGGTGGAGGTAAAGCATTTCTGAAACTTATACAAAACGATGAAGATCCTTTGAACTCTGGTTTGGAGATATTTGCCAGTCCTCCAGGTAAGAAAATGCAAAATATAACTTTATTATCTGGAGGAGAGCAGGCTTTGACTGCGATTTCATTATTATTCGCCGTCTTTATAGCGAACCCATCACCTTTTTGTATATTGGATGAGGTTGATGCTCCTTTGGATGACAATAATGTCGATAGATTTTGTAGTATGGTTGAGGAAATTTCAGAAAAAGTTCAAACCAAATTTATTATCGTTACTCATAATCGAATGACAATGTCTAGAGTAGACAGACTCTATGGTGTTACAATGCCAGAGGAAGGAATTTCTCAAATAGTATCTGTCGAATTAGAAGAAGCTGTAAAGTACGCTGAATAATGGAAAATAAAGAAGATCATGATAATAAAAAGCCAAGTATGCAAGGTCTTAGCTTTGCTTATAGAATCTCAACTGAATTAATAGGCGCTTTAATTGTTTCTGTTGTTATTGGATTGTTGATAGATAAGATGTTTGACAGCAAACCTATTGGTTTAATAACGTTGATAATACTTGGTTTTTTTGCAGGTTTATTAAATATTTACAGGCTTATACGTCGCATAGAAAACTCTAAATAAATTTGTTTTATTAGCTCATGGCCAAGGGTGAGAGTCCTCTCAAACAGTTTGAAATACAACCCATTGTAGACATCAACTTTCTAGGGTTTGATATCTCTTTTACTAACTCTGCTTTATGGATGACTATTACTACTGCATTTATTCTAATATTTTTTACAGTACCTTTTTTAAAAGCAAAAAAAACTAACTCTGTAAGTGACCTTTATCCAACTAGAATGCAAGTTGCTGCTGAGCTAGGTTTTAATTTTATTAATAGTTTATTGGCAGACACTGTAGGCAAAGAGGGCAAAAAATACTTTCCATTAGTTTTTACTTTATTCATGTTTATTCTATTTGGAAATCTTTTTGGCATGATACCTTACAGCTTTACTTTTACTAGCCATATAATAGTCACTTTAGCTCTTGCAATGGGTGTATTTATTTTCGTTACAGTTTTAGGATTTGTAAAACATGGAGTAAAATTTTTTGGTTTTTTTGTTATTCCCGGCTTGCCCGTATACATGCTTCCATTATTAATACCAATTGAAATTATATCTTATCTTTCTAGACCTATAAGTTTATCTGTAAGACTTTTTGCCAATATGCTTGCTGGTCATACTTTACTAAAAGTTTTTGCAGGATTTGTTTCTGCATTAGGTTTTTTTGGAATTTTGCCATTAGTATTTATAATTGCCCTAACAGGATTAGAAATATTAATTGCATTTTTGCAAGCATATGTTTTTGCAATATTAACATGTTTGTATATTAACGACGCTTTACACTTACACTAGATGAACATAAGGAGGTAAATATGGAACTAGTTGAAGGACTTAAATATTTAGGTGCAGGTTTAGCCGTGATTGGTGTGATCGGTGCAGGTATTGGTATTGGGAATGTTTTTGCTGCATTTATTACAGCTGTTGGAAGAAACCCAGCTGCAAGAAATGAAGTCTTTACCATGACAATGTTGGGTTTTGCCCTTGTTGAAGCTATTGCTTTATTCGCATTAGTCATAGCCTTAGTAATATTATTTTCCTAAGGAGATTGGGTAATTTATGCCTCAATTAGAGCAAGTAGAATTTTTCGTTTCTCAGCTTTTTTGGCTGGGTGTATTTTTTGTAATACTGTTTTCAGTACTAACATATATAACACTCCCTAAAATTAGAGCTTTTTTGAACAAAAGAGATGTTTTTGTTAGATCACACATCTCGAAACAAGATGAATTAATCAAAAAAGCTGAGTCAATAATTGAAAACTATGAGGCAAAACTTACTGAAGCTAAAAACCAAGCATCACAGATAATAAATGATGCTAAAGATAAAGCTTTGCATGAAAGCGAGAGGTTACTTAAAGCGACTGAGGAAAAGATTCAGCAAGAAATTAAGCTCACCGAATCTAGAGTGCAGAAAGAAAAGGAAGATGCATTATCTGAATTAAATAATCAATTAAAAGACTCAGCTACTGACTTTATCTCGAAAGTAACTAATATAGAAAAAGGAAATATAAATTTATAATGAGTTATTTATTTCAAGATCCTAAGTTTTGGTTATTAATCTCTTTTATCATATTTATAATTTTAATGATTAAGCCATTTAAAAGTATGATGATTGATGGCTTGGACTCAAAAATTGCTGAAATTAAAGAAAATATTAATAAATCTTTAGAGTCCTTTACAGAAGCTGAAGCTAAATTAAAAGGTGCAGAAAAACAAACAGAGGATTTATCGAATAAGATTGATGAAATCATTGTAAATGCAAAAAAACAGTCTGAGTCTATCTCAAAAAATATAATTAATAAAACCACTCTAACTATTCAATCAAAAGAAAAGAATTCAATTGATAGAATAAAACAAATAGAGCTATCCGCTATTCAATCAATTAAAAGTCAGGCGTCTTTTAAATTAAATGACTATATTCATAATTATTTTTCTAAATTATCTGATGATTCTAAAAATGATATAATTAAAAGAAGTATGTCCGATTTAAAATCTTTTAATTAATATTGATATAATAGTCACAACTCTTTGGTATAAATGTCAAAATAAACTTTTGTCCCATGGATGAAGTACCTAAGTCATTTTTAGTTGAATATAAACTTATAGATAATTTATTATTAATGTTTTTGTTATCAAGAGATAAAACTTGATTTTGAGAGCCGCTGAATTCACCAAAAAAAAGAAGTGGAACATATTTATAGTTTTCTTTATTTTTGAAATTTATAGGAATTCCTTTATATGTCTCGTATTCATTAATAATTTTGTTATATACTCTCCAACTCAGAGTAAGCCCTATAAACCCAGTGTCTTTTGTAAATGTATTTGTGTGATATTCTAATTTTTCACAATGTTGATTTGCGTAACTAAAGAATGGTAATCCTGTTAGAGACAATATTACTAATAATCGTATGATAATCTTATAACACCCTGGTCAATTTCATTTTGATAATATGCTGATTGTTGTAAAGAAAAATTAAGATCTAAATTTTCTGATATTCCCTTTTCAAAGGATATAAAGAATGGTGAATAACTAGCTGTATTGGGATCATATGATACCTCTTCATAGTAAATGGAGCCATCTGGACTTCTACCTGCAACTTTATAAAAAGATATCGTTCCTTCAGTAATTTGATCTGGATCAAATATTCCAAAAGCTAAATTAAAATCATTTTCTGTTGATTTTAATGTCACACCAAATGTTCTTGTACTCATTTGTCCATTACTAAGGCCAAAATTATTTGTGGAAGGGTCTGTTTGACTTAAATAACTTTGCCTCTCTCTATAAAATAGATCGAAATTATCATTAATATTATAAATAGCACCATACTCAAAATTATCTTGATCGATATTTGAAATAGAGTGATCATTTATTGAAAAATTTAGATTATTAGATGTATTTGATAAAGAACTTAGTAAAGATAAGTTTTCAAAATCAGAAATTATTCTCAAACCGTAACCATCAATTGAGTTATCTTTTTTATTATTTTGAACTTGATAAAAATGAGACATGTTAAAATGCTCTTTATCAATTATATTATAATTTATATTTGATATTTGATTTCTTAAAATTGAATTACTCTCAGAGATGAATCCTGCTTTATCTCCCCAAAAATCAGTTGATGATATTGATGTATTCGCTCCCTGAGAAATAAAACTAGGATGGTAAAATTTAGAGTTTTTCTTACTAAAACTAGTTATTTTTGTATTGTTCTCAAATGATAACAAATTTGTTGTAGATATTTGGTTATCAAAAATTTCTCTTCCAGATAATTCAAAATTAGCACCATCAAAAGAGTCAAAAACAGTAAACTTATCATTTAAAATATTACTGTTATGGGCTAAAAGTGATGGGATTTTTAGTTTTTCATTATTTAAGTCAATTATGTCGTTTGAATTATAGTAATTATTACCTGTAACATATTGAAGAGAACCAATTGTACTGGTAGCAGCTGAATAGGTTACAAGACCTTTACCAAATATAGCTTCTCTTTGAGATGTAGATAAACTTGTTGCGAGGTTTCCTGAGGTGTCTTTGAGACCACTATAAGTAGCAGTAGTAAGAATTCTATTTCTAATTGCTGATGCAGATAAACTTGGAAATCTATCAACAACAGTTGATACCAACCCTGTCACATGAGGTGCGGCCATTGAGGTTCCGCTTAATCTAACATAAGTTCCATTTGCTTGTGCTGCATAAACCCCTGAGCTTTCATCAGAAGCAAGTCCACCGCCTGGAGCTGCTACACACCAATCTTTAGCCAATCCACATCTTTGAGTATAATTTGTTTCTTGCAAATTATGATCAACAGCCATGACAGCTAACCAACCTGATTCAATACCACTTATTCTGTAAGGCATTCCAGATTGCCATGATGGTTGAGTGCCATAATTATTTCCAGTAGCCCAGACAAAAATAGTCCCTGCACTTACAGCATTTTGATAAGCAGTAACAGCATTTCCATAACTTGAAGTTATATCTGAAGTGGTGACTTCATTAATTTCGATTGAACTAGAGCCCCAGCTATTATTAGATACATCTATATTTTGTGATCTATGAGTATCAACCATATTTGCCCACACGCTGTCTGACAAGCTAAAAGAAATATTACTACCTGCATAAAGTCTGTAAGAGAATAAATTAGAGTCATAAGCAACTCCTCTCATGCCATTGCCATCTCTTCTGCCAGCTATAATACTAGCAACATGTGTTCCATGTCCATTTTGATCAGTATTGGCATCATATCCAATTCCATCTCCAAAAGAAGTACCACTTATGCCTAAGTGACCAAATTCACTATGAGACGCATCAATACCTGTGTCAACTACAGCTACATTTACCCCACTACCAGTGTAACCAGCATCGTTTGCAGTTGATGCACCAATTAATGCCAGACCTTCTTGATTATTATATTCAGTTAAATATCCACCACTACTACAAATAGTACCGCAGTCTGCAGAGGATCCACCTCCACCTCCACCACCACTGCAAGAAATAATGAAAGGAAATATTATTAAAAACAGGAAATATTTTAAATCTTTAATCAAGCATATAATATTAATATTTTTGAGTTGTTTTTTAAATAGTTTTTCGAAAAAATGTGGATATCTTCATGTAATTAATTCATAACAAATAATCGAAATGAGTCATATTTAATTAATAGCATAAAATATTTTTATACCTGAATTGTATGTTTTTAAGTCTATTTGAATTTTATCATTATAACTAAATACGAAATTATCAATATCATTATCTTGAATTTTTAATTCTTTTGAAAATTGAAATTCTTCGATTTTAATTTCTTTTGTTTGATCTGTAACAAAAATTATCAAATTAACATTATATATTTTTTTTTCTTTTTCTTTTACTTTTTCTTTAAAACTTACATTTAAGGAATAATTAGTAGAAATTTCAACAACACCCTCCTGTTCTATCAAATAACAATTAAGGGTATATCCTGTAGGTATTTCAACACTAGCATCATCAAATTCAAAAGCTCTTGCCTGATACAGAATTAAAGATTGAGGGCAATTTTTAGATATTATTTTAGATTGTTTTTTTAAAGGATTTGTAGTCGAACAAGATGCTATAAATAAAGACAAAATACAAAATATTATAAATTTATTCTTCATCATTAATAAATATTATGCATCATATATACATTAATTAGAAAATAATCAAATGGCAGTTTACACAACTATATCTCATAAAGATGCACAAAAATTATTTAGATCACTTGGGGAAATTGTTAAGTTAGAGGGTATCAAAGAAGGAGTGGAAAATACAAATTATTTAGTTCATTTGAATGACTCAAATAAATTTATACTTACTCTTTTTGAAAAGAGAACTAAAGAGGAGGATCTACCTTATTTTAATAATCTTATGAGGTTGTTTTCTAAAAATGGTGTTTCTTGTCCATTAAGTATAAGTATAAACAATGAGGACATATTCAAGATTAAAGAAAAATTTTGTTGTATCTACACTTTTGTTAAAGGTAGGCCTATATTAGAGTGTAACAATGAGCAATTAGATTCATTAGGAAAGTCTATAGCACATTTGCATCAATCTGGAAGTAGTTTGAGTCTCTCAAGAAAAAATATGATGCTATTACCCACTTGGAAACATATTAATGAGAGTTTTTCAAAAAGTGATCCTAAAATAAGTAGTGAGGAGTACAAATATATTTTTGACAATATAAATAATCTTCAAGATAAATTTCCTTTAAATTTGAGGCAAATTAATATTCATGCAGACTTATTTGGGGATAATATTTTTTTTATAGGTGATCAAGTTTCAGGTTTTATAGATTTCTTTTTTTCTTGCACTGATACTGTGCTTTATGATTTAGCTACGTTTGTGAATGCTTGGTTTTTTAAAGAAAATAAATTCATAGAAGATAATTTTGTAAAATTTCTTAAATCTTACCAACAAAACTTTGAATTAACTATTGAGGAAAAGGACAATTTTAACTTTTACTTAAAAGTAAGCTCTATTCGATTTTTTTTAACAAGACTTTATGACTTACATTTTAATTATGAGGGAAATGTAAAACATAAAAATCCAATAGAATTTTTTGAAATTTTTAAATTTCATGAAAAAAATAATATACAGGACTTTTTTTGATTAACGTATACACAGATGGTTCGTGTCTTGGAAATCCAGGAAATGGGGGTTGGGCTTTTTTAGTAGTCAGTGAAAATAATATTAGTTTTAGGACTGGATTTGAAAAAAATACTACTAATAATCGAATGGAGCTAATAGCTGCTATTAAAGCATTAGAGTTTTTAGATAATAATAACAAAATTTCTTTAAATACTGATAGCAACTATGTGAAACAAGGCATAACAACCTGGATATTAAATTGGAAAAAAAATTATTGGAAAACATCAACAAAGCAACTTGTTAAAAATAAGGAGCTTTGGGAAAGATTAGATAATCTTAATAAAAGAAAAGATATTATTTGGAATTGGGTTAAAGCCCACGATAATAATAAATACAATAATCAAGTTGATGAGCTTGCCAGAAAAGCAGCACTAACACTAACTGAGTCTTCGTTTAATTAAGTCTGCTGACTCGAGATGCTCTATTGGTCCAATGGATGAAATTGTCAAATTAGAGTCGTATAATTTTGCTCTAGCTTTTTCCAAATCTTCCAATTGCACAGCGTCTATTTTAGCAATAAATTCCTCAGGAGATCTAACCTTATTGTGCATTAAATAGCTAGATGCGTTGGATCTACATCTTGTAGAGATACTTTCCTCTCCTTTTAAAATTCCTACTTTAAATTTTGCTTTTGTTTTAGTTAATTCCTCCTGCGTAAAAGTATTTGCATTAATATTTAATTGATCGCAAAGCACAGGTATTAATTCTTTTACTTCCTTATGGCCTGTGCCCGCATAAACATAAAAAATACCTGAGTCAGAAAAGAAATCACAACTGCTGTATATGCTATAAACCAAACCTCTTTTTTCTCGAATTTCTTGGAATAATCTTGAAGACATACCAGAACCAAGAAGTGTTGAGTAAACTCTTGTTGCATAGTAGAGGTCTGAATGAATATCAACTCCCTCAAAACCTAATAATAACTTAACCTGCTCTAAATTTTTCTCCTGACGGTATTCTCCACCTACGTAAGTAGATTTTGGAGTATAATCGTCATCACCCAGAGGGAGATTTTGAAATTTCTCCTCAACTAGTTTTATTATTTTGTCCTCTTCAAAATTTCCTGATACTGAAAACACCATTTTTTTTGGGTTATAAAAACCTCTCATAAAACCCTCTACTTCATCCCTTGATATAGATTTTATAATTTCAGCCGAACCTAAAATTGACCTCCCCATAGGTTGGTCCGGGTAAGCTAACTCGTCGAATTTATCAGCTACAATACTATCTGGTTCATCAGCATACATTCCAATCTCTTGTAATATGACTCCTCTCTCTTTATCGAGCTCCTTAGAATCAAAAGTTGAAAACTGCAATATATCGCTAATTACATCTATAGATAGTTCAACATTTTCTTTTAAACCACTCATGTAATAAGCAGTTATTTCTCTTGAAGTATATGCGTTGTGAGAATTACCTACTAATTCAACCTCTTTAGCTATTTGAGCAGCTGATCTATTTTTTGTTCCTTTGAAGGCCATGTGCTCTAGTAAGTGAGCAACACCATTGATCTCTTTTCGCTCATTTCTTGCCCCAACCTTGTTCCACATCCCAACACTTACTGTTTCTACAGTTTTTACATAATCTGTTATCAAGGTTATCCCATTTTTGAGCTTATGAACGTTAGGCATGCGCTTCTATATAATCTCCTAATTCTTTATAATTGTTATCTAAAATTGCAAACTTTTCATTATTAAGAAATTCAATATTTTTATCATATTTAATATTATCACCTACTGCCTTTTCGACAGTTTCCTGAAATTTTACAGGATGAGCACAAGCTAGACACATTGCTTTTTTTAGATTTAATTTATCCGCACATACTATACCAACCGCTGTATGAGGATCTAATAAAATATTATAATTTTCATATGTGATTTTAATTTGATTTTCAACTTCTTTGGAAGTTGCGCTTTCAGATAAAAATTTCTCAGATAATGACTTATGAATAGAACTCTCTAATTTTTTATTATGTTCATTATTTTGAATATTTTGAAAAAGCTCATTTGTTGCTCCTGGTCCAAGAAGCTCTGATAAAAGTCTTTCAAAATTACTTGATATTGTTATGTCCATGCTAGGGCTATTAGTTTTTACAACATTGTAGAGATGTAGATCATTATTGCTTATAATTCGATGTAAAATATTATTCTCATTTGTCGCAACAATTAATTTATTTATTGGAAATCCCATTGACTTGAGCAAATGAGCAGAATATATATTTCCAAAATTACCACTTGGTACAACAAAATTATCAATATTATGATTAAGATATGACCATGCATAATAAATTGATTGTGGTAACACCCTAAACCAATTAATTGAGTTCACTGCAGTAAAGCTATATTTATTATTTATGTCCCTATCTCTAAATAGTTTTTTTACTAAATTTTGACAATCATCAAAACTTCCATTTAGGGCGATATTAAAGACATTATTACCTCCACTTGTTGTCATTTGTTTTCTTTGGAAGAGAGATGTTGAATTATGAGGGTGCAGAATAAAAATACTAATATTTTCAATATCTTTAAAGGCTTGAATTGCAGCGGAACCGGTATCCCCAGAAGTTGCTCCAATCACTACTAATTTTCTATCTATTTTTTTTATATAGTACTCATATATTTTGGCTAACAAACACATAGCGTAATCTTTAAAAGCTAGTGTCGGACCATGAAATAAATTCAATAGATCGTTTTCACCAATGTTTGATATTGAAACAATTTCTTTATCAAATTTACTATAAGCCTCTTCGATAATCTTTTTAATTACTGTGGGCTCAAATAAATCTGATAAAAAAGGGGTTAAAATGAAATTTGCTATTTCAAGATAATTTTTTCCTTTTAGTCCATTTATTTGATTTTTACTAAATTTTGGAATTTCATTTGGAATAAATAGACCTCCATCTGGTGCTAGACCGAAATTCAGTACCTGCTCAGCAGAGTACTCTTTTTTATCATCTCGTGTACTTATATATTTCATTCTACAAATCTATCTAACAAATGATCTAAATAAAATTTTGGATTTAAATTCTCACCAGAAATGCTTTGTAACATTTCATCAGATGAATATAAAGAGGCTTTTTGATGGATATTAGTATTTAACCAACTGATTAAATTATTTATATTCTCTTCATTAGGGTTGTTTAAAAAAATATCAAATAAAGGGCAATTAAATTTAATTTGTGAGGCTATCATAGCACCAAGAGCATAAGTAGGGAAATAACCAAATATACCCTCATACCAATGAATATCTTGGAGAACCCCCTCTGTTTCTGAAGTTAGATTGATTGACAAATTATTTAAATAGTTTTCATTCCATAAATTTTTTATATCTTTAAATTTAATTTTATTTTTAAATATCTCTTTTTCAATTTTATACCTGATGTAAACGTGGATCGGGTAAGAAAATTCATCAGCACTAACCCTTATAGGATTAACTCTCACATTATGATAGTGTTCTAAGAACGATTTTTCCAAATCTTTAGAATTATCAAAAATATTGTTTATAATTTTAAAATAAACCTTTGATTTAAAGATATGATTTTCAAAAAAAAGAGATTGGCTTTCATGGACACTTAAACTTCGAGATTGACCTAATGGCTCATAAAGATATTCATTAGGTCGATTCTGCTCGTAAACTCCATGGCCTGTTTCATGAAATAATGCTGATAAGGACTCTAATATATTGTCTTCAAACCTAGTTGTTATCCTTACATCATTTGTTGCCCCTCCACAAAAAGGGTGATGAGATTGATCAATTCTACCTCTATCAAAATCGAAGTTGAGTTGTTCTAATTTTACTTTTACCATTTTTAATATTTCTGAGTCTGAAATATTTGATTTATACACATGAGGTGATTTAATTTTTTTTATATCCAAATATTTAGGTATTATTTCTCTCTCAATTACTGAAAAAACTTGGTCGATCTTTGATGAGTCATAATCCATATCGTATTTAGAAATTAAAGAGTCATAAGGTGATAAAAAAGTAGCCTTAGCTAATTGACTCGCTTCCTCATGTACTAAATCTAATAGATCATTGAAATCTTTTTCGATTATCGAAGAGTCATTTTTTGATCTGGCCTCTCTCCATAAGTGCTCACAAATTAGTTTTTTTTTTATCAGTAGAGATTTCAAATCTGGGTCAATAGCATTTTCTTTGACGATAATACTCTTCATTAATTTTAAAGACATAGTATCTGCTTCACTTAATTTTGTATTTTCAGCTTTTTGAATTTCTTCTTGAATATCTTCGCTTCTAAATATTCTATCTGTAAAGTTAGATAAAATAGACATTTGCTCTGATCTAGACTCAATACTTTTTTTTGGTAGATTAGTTGCGTTATCCCAAAATAAAAGACCACTAACGTCATTCAACACATAGTAGCTTTTAAAATACTCTTTGAGTTTATTCATATTTTCTTCTTATAATTAACAGCATGACGATACATGACAAGCTAAGCAAAAACCAAGTTATTGAATAATTCAAATGATTATTTCTCAAAAATATAAGAGGATTAAAGGTATATTTAGATACCCTATCATCTAGAAGAACAAAATAATATTTGGATAGGAAAGAATGTTGATAAAATTGATTAAAATCAGTTTTATTAACAGAGTACCAAGTATTATTGGACAAATCATTCTCTGGCGTAAAAAAAGGTTTATCTGAATTGAAATCTCTTATGTATACCTTAGGGTTGTCTATAGATTGATATCTTTGAATAATATTTTGAACTTGATCGACGTTTTTGTCTAAAAACCATCCAAAATTGATAACACTATATATACTATTTTTATACTTTACCGGAAGTATTAGGTGATAACCTGGTTTTCCTTTAAATGTTTTTGATTCCAAATAAATTGGTTTATTTAATATTGTATAATTATCATCTAATTTTACTGAAACTAAATTTTTGTAGTTTAGATCACCAGAAAACAAAGAGGGATTGAGAATTGAATTACGTATATTGTCCATTAAATCATTTTTCCAATTTAGTCGGTAAAGTTGCCATGAACCTAAGATAAAGGTTAAAATAGAAATTCCTATAAATACAAATGTTAATGATGACTTATTCATAAATAAAATTTTAGTTTAAATGTAAAAGATAAAAATATTTGGTTTATCTTCCCCACCAATAGATACTTATGTATAAAAACAACCAAACAACATCAACAAAATGCCAATACCATGCAGCTGCCTCAAAACCAAAATGTCTTTTTGGGGTTAAATGACCTTTTCTTATTCTCAATAAACAGACTAATAAGAATAAAGTACCAATTAATACATGAAAACCATGAAAACCGGTTGCCATGAAAAAAGTTGAAGGATATATACCTTCAGTAAAACCAAAAGTTGCATGTTGGTATTCATATATTTGTAAAAGTGAAAATATGAAACCTAAAAAAACTGTGTAATATAAACCTTTAAGAGCCTCTTTATTATTACCCTCTCTTAATTCATGGTGTGCCCATGTACAGGTAGTGCCTGATAAAAGTAAAATCAAGGTATTTAAATATGGGATGTCTAGTGGATCAAAAGTTTCAATTCCTTTTGGGGGCCAAACTCCTATTCCAAGAGTGCCTGTAAAAACTTCTTTGTACTCAGCTAAAAATGTTTTAGGTAATAGACTTGCATCAAAAAAAGCCCAAAAGAAAGCAACAAAAAACATTACTTCTGATGTAATGAACAGTGCCATACCCCACCTAAGACCAATCTCAGTGATTGAATTATGTACTTTCAAAAAAGTGCTCTCTTTTATTATGTCTCGCCACCACATAAACATAGTAAAAAGTATTAGAACAAGACCTGCCAACATAGGCCATAGCATCTCATAGTGCATATACAAAATAGCTCCTGAAACTAGAAAAAGGGCTGAAAAAGCACCAACTAATGGCCAAGGACTAGGATTGACAAGATGAAATTTATGTTTCTTTTCAGAGTCTTTAAATACTAAATCAACCATTTAGATAATATTTCATTCTTTTTTCTCAAAAAAGGTATATGACAAAGTGACATTCTTCGTCCTACTTGCCTCAGGGTCGTCAAGTATCAATGGATCTAAGTAAAAAGTGACAGGAAACTCAACAACTTGATTTGGTTTTATCGTTTGATCAATAAAGCAAAAGCATTCGATCTTATATAGGTATGGGCCAATTTTAGGTGGTAAAATGTTAAATATAGACGTACCTGTTGAGCTAACATCAGTATTGTTTTTAGCTTTAAAAACAACATCATACTTTACACCTTCTGTAATATTCATTTTTTGAGGAGCTTCGAACATCCAGTCCAAACCTTCATTTACCTGAGCTGAAAATATAACTTTTATATCAAGTTCCCCCGAGTTGATATTTTGCTGTTGTTCTTGAATTTTAACTTCTTTATTAAAACCTTGGAATCCAGTTAGGTCACAAAAAAGCTTATATAGTGGCACAGAAAAAATTACTAAACTCAGCATAAAGCCAAGTATCAATATTAAAACAAATAATGTTTTGTTTTTATTTGATATGTTCAAATACCAGATTTAATTCTAAATATTGTAATAAAATAAAATGCTGTAACAAGCATGAAGAGTAAAGCTAAGACCAATAAATTTTTATTTTTTCTTTTCATTAGAATAAATATTTATCAATAACTGTTAAAGCGAAAATAAGAAACAGATAAACAATTGAATATCCAAAAAGTTTAATTGAGTCTTTCTTAGTATTTTGTGACTTATTTAGTTTAAAAAGTTTGTAAATAAAATATGCATTTAGAAGATTGGAGCCTAAAAAAAAGCTCATTCCCGCGTATTTAAGAAAATATAGGGAGTTTACTGATGCAACCATTAAAAGTGTATAAATATTCATCATAAAAAGTGTTTTTTTTATACCGTGTTTAACGGGGTACATCGGTATATCAGCGTCAGAGTAATCTTGGTTTCTAAATATAGCTAATGCCCAAGAGTGTGGAGGTGTCCATAAAAATATTATTAAGCATAATATTATCGGGTAGAAAATTTGTTCACTTGAAATACTCATCCACGCAATCACTGGAGGGAGAGCACCTGCTAAACCACCAATTACTATATTCTGTGCAGTTTTATGCTTCAGATACATTGTATAAAAAACAGAGTAATAAAGAATTGTAAAGGCTAATAAGATTGAGGCCTTAATATTTCCAAAGAAAAATAAACCTACTACAGAAAAAAAAGAAAAAATTAATCCAATCCCAAGTGCTGTATTTGCTGAAATATTTCCTGAAGGAATAGGTCTAAACTTTGTTCTATCCATTTTAGAGTCAATTATTCGATCAAACCACATGTTTAAAATAGCTGAACCAGATGCTCCCATTGCTATAAGGGTAAGAGACATTCCTTTTATAAATAAACTTTTATCAGATGGTGCTAATAACATCGCACATAAAGCGGTAAATATTACAAGAGAAATTACACCAGGTTTAATTAGTACATAAAGTTGTTTTAAAAAATTAACAACTTGCAATAAGAACAGGTTTTGTTCTGTCTGTACAAAAGTTTGATGATGCTTTTTTTCTAACACAAATTAATTTTTAACTTCGGGTAATGTATCAAACTGGTGATAAGGTGGAGGAGACGGTAATGTCCACTCAAGTGTTTTCGCACCCTCACCCCATGGATTTGCCTCTGCTTTTTTACCTTTAAATAATGCGTAAACTATTATGAAAATAAATAGAATAAACGAAGCAAAAGATATATATGACCCAATTGAGGATATAATATTCCATCCAGCATAAGCATCTGGATAATCTGGAATACGTCTAGGCATACCTGCTAATCCTAAAAAGTGTTGAGGAAAGAAGGTTAAGTTAACTCCTAAAAAGAACAACCAAAAATGTAACTTACCAAAAAACTCAGAGTAATTTTTTCCGCTCATTTTACCAAACCAATAATAAATACCCGCAAAAATACCAAACACTGCTCCCATACTTAATACGTAATGGAAATGGGCAACAACGTAGTATGTATCATGTAAAACGACATCAATACCTGCGTTTGCTAAAATTACACCTGTTACTCCACCTAGAGTGAAAAGAAAAATGAATCCTAGAGCAAATAACATAGGGGTTGTAAATGTTATAGATCCACCCCACATTGTAGCGATCCAACTAAAAATCTTAACACCTGTGGGTACAGCTATGACGATTGTAGCAAGCATAAAATAAGCTCTAACATTTGCGCTAAATCCTACTGTGTACATATGATGAGCCCAAACAACAAAACCGATAAATCCAATAGCGACCATTGCATAGGCCATACCTAAATATCCAAATACAGGTTTTTTTGAAAAAGTAGATACAATATGTGAGACGATACCGAAAGCTGGCAAAATCATAATATAAACCTCTGGGTGACCAAAAAACCAAAAAAGATGTTGAAATAAGACAGGATCTCCTCCACCCGCTGGATCAAAAAAAGTGGTTCCGAAGTTTCTATCGGTTAAAAGCATTGTAATAGCTCCACCAAGAACTGGAACAGCAAGTAAAAGAAGAAATGCTGTAACTAACATTGCCCAAACAAAAAGAGGCATCTTATGGATAGTCATACCTGGGGCTCTCATATTTAAGATAGTTGTGATGAAATTCACAGCTCCAAGTATTGATGAAGCGCCTGCTAAATGAAGTGAAAAAATGGCCATATCTACAGCAGGACTACTGTGTCCTGTAATCGAACTTAAAGGTGGGTAAATGGTCCATCCTGTTCCAGCACCACTCCCAACAAACATCGAACCTGCTATTAAAAATAATGCAGGGACCAGTAACCAAAAACTAATATTATTCAATCTTGGAAAAGCCATATCAGGTGCGCCAATCATTAGTGGAATAAACCAATTTCCAAAGCCCCCTATCAATGCAGGCATTACGACAAAAAAGATCATTAATAATCCATGAGCTGAGATAATTACGTTCCACATTTGTCCATCTGCAACAAACTGCATACCAGGTTCAGATAATTCCATTCTCATAATAACTGAAAGGGCACCGCCTACTACACCAGCTACAATTGCATAGATTAAGTACAATGTTCCAATGTCTTTATGGTTTGTAGAAAAAAACCATCTTGTGAAAAAACCTGGCTTATGATCGTGATGATCATCCATTGCTAATGAATCTGAACTCATAAATTATTCTCCTCTAATTGAATTAAATTATTTTTTGAAATAATGATTTCCTTATTTGTTTCTTTAGTTTTAATATCTTCGTTGATTGCATAATTGTTTTTGGCTTCATTAGCCCAAGCAACAAATTCGCTTTCTGGTAATACTTTTACAACAACCGGCATAAATCCATGTCCAGTACCACATATTTCGGAACATTGTCCTCTATAAATTCCTGGTTCTTTAACATTGACCCATGTTTCATTGAGTCTCCCAGGAACAGCATCAGTTTTTAATCCCATTGAGGGAACAGCCCAGCTATGCAAAACATCTCCTGCGGTTATCAGTATTTGAATGTTTTTATTGGCAGGAATTACAAGAGGATTGTCAACTGTCAAGAGTCTTAAGTCTCCCTCTTGAAGGTCTTCGTCTTGGACCATATAACTTTCAAAATAAAAGTCACCATGATCAGGGTATTCGTACTCCCAATACCACTGATGACCAATGACCTTAACAGTCATATCATAGTTTTCACTTTTTTCTTGTTGGTATAAAAGCTTAAAGGATGGTATCGCAAGTACTACAAGGATTACAATTGGTATTGCAGTCCACAAAACTTCAACAACTGTATTGTGAGTTCTTGTAGATGGAATTGGGTTTCTTTTAGCGCTGAATCGAAAAGAGACATAGAAAAGAAGAAATAAAACAAATAAAGTAACTAAAGTCATTACAATCAAAATTATGTTATGGAGTCCAACTACACTGCCCATCAAATCTGTGGCAGGATTTTGAAAACTTAACTGCCAGTCAGTGGCTTGTTTTCCAAACGCTTTAAAAGATATAAGAAAAAAAAATACCGAGAATATTGACTTCATCTAAAACATATTAGTAATCTTTTTTGTACAGTATATTGACAGGATGTCGCTTAAAACCGCAATAATTATGAAAAATAGTGAAATGTTAAACTAAGTGCGGCAATAACTGCTGTATCAGCTTTTAAAATGTTTGGGCCTAGACTCACATTAAAGAAATTTTTTGAGCTATCTGAAATAAATGCTCTTTCCTCCTCCTCAAAGCCTCCTTCAGGTCCTATAACAACTAAGATTTCACTATTTGGCTTAATTTTAGCTTGTGATAAATGAATTCCTTTGAGATTTTCATCGAACATCAGCACTGTTTTATCAGATATAATATTAGACCTATTTTTGAGATCAATTAACTTGTCAATATTTGGTATAGATAATCTTCCACTTTGTTGAGCAGCACCTACTGCATATGTATTAAATTTATCAAGATTAATCTTTGTATTAATAGTTCTATTAAATGATGTAGGGAATAGACATCTAACACCCATCTCAGTTGATTGTCTGATAATTAGCTCACTGTTTTGGTATTTAATGGGAGAAAACATTAAGTCTATCAGAGTTTCTGTTCTAGGTGTTGAGATTTGACTTATCGATTTAGCTTTTAAAAAATTTTTTTTGATATCAATTATCTCGCACTTCCACTCACCAGAAATATTATTAAACAAAGAGATCTCGTCTCCTATTTTAAGTCTTATGACTTTTACAAGATGGATATAATACTTTTTTTCTAGCTCATAAGTGCTACCCTGCTTTATAATTGAATTAAAATAAACTCTTTTCATGAATAACAATTATAAGAATAATTTAATTTTTAAATTATTTCCACCTTTCACACATCCATACCTTGTTTTAGTTAGATTAGATAAACCTATTGGTTTTCTTTTACTTTTTTACCCAATTAGTTTCATTTTAGCATCCTCAACTGATGGTTTATCTAACAATATTTTAAATTTGTTTATAATTTTTTTTATAGGTGCAGTAGTTATGAGATCTGCTGGATGCATAGTAAATGATTTAATTGATAAAGATATTGATAAGAAAGTAAGTAGAACACAAAATAGAGCTTTAGCTTCATCACAAATAAGCGTAAAGAATTCACTCTTACTATTATTTTTTCTTCTAATAATTGGTTTAGTAATTTTATTACACTTAAATTATG
The DNA here is from genome assembly GCA_902610175.1 of uncultured Alphaproteobacteria bacterium. Lineage (GTDB taxonomy): Bacteria > Pseudomonadota > Alphaproteobacteria > HIMB59 > HIMB59 > HIMB59. Next base: position 90,231 of record CACLUR010000001.1, read on the forward strand.
AAGCTATTGTATTAGGGCTTGTTATCACACCTTTGATAATTTTATATCCTTTAGCAAAAAGATTTTTTTTCTTACCCCAATTAATTTTAGCTTTGACTTATAATTGGGGCTGTTTTATAGGCTGGGTGGCTATGGGCTCAGACGTACCCTTTTCATCTGTTCTAATTTTATATGTGTCACTAATTTTTTGGACACTTACTTATGATACTATTTATGCTACTCAAGATGAAAAAGAAGACAAAGAATTGAAATTATACTCTAGCACATTATTTTTTGGGGCTGGTAGAATGATCATTTTAAATTTAATGATTTTTTTTAAATATTTTTTATTGGCATTTTTTGGAAGTAGTTTGAATTTCAGTTTTTTATACTATGTCTTATTGACAACAATTTTCTTAATAAACATTACAGACCTCAATGTTATGTGGAAAAATATACCTGAAAAGGCTAGCTCATACTTTAGTCGCAATAACTATTACGGTATCAGCATACTTTTTAGTATAATAATAGGAAGTCACCTTAATGTCTGAGTCTAAAGAACATTTTATAAGAATTTCCAAATTATTTCTTAAATTTAAATTAAGAATGTTTGTTGCTATTTTATGTATGATTATTGCTGCTTTATGCACAGGCTTTCATGCATGGTTGGTTAAACCAGCTCTTGACAATGTTTTGATTAATGCTGACAGGTTTTATTTATATTTTATACCCATTGCTATTTTAATTACTGGGATAATAAAAGGATTAGTTACTTATATCCAGATTACTTCTTTACAATTTATGAGTCATAGGATTATTGAAAAACTCAGACGTGATGTTTTTAAAAATATAATAAACGTGCATTATGGGTTTTTTGTTAAGAATAAAATAGGATCATTGATTACAAGAATTACTTCAGATACTTATTACCTTAGTGGGGCGATGGCTAACACATATACTGCATTAATAAAAGATTCTTTAACTTTAACTGTTTTAATAGGAAATATGTTTTATCAAAATTGGAAATTAGCATGCATTTCTATAGTAATTTTTCCATTGGCTATTGTTCCAATAAGAGTTTTAGGTAAAAAAATTAGAAGAGTCACAAAAAACTTACAAGAACAAGTTGGAACTTTAGCTTCAAATTTAGAAGAGGTCTTTAGAGGAATCAAAAATGTAAAATCTTTCAATGCAGAAAATTTTGAAATCAAAAGAGTTAATAAAGAAATTGAGCAAGCTAGAGAATTGAATTTTAAACAGGAAAAAATTACTGCTAGATCCAGACCTTTTACGGAAACATTGGGATCAATGGCAGCTGGTTTAGCAATATTTGGTGGGGGTATTTTTGTAATTAACGAGAATATGACAGCTGGGCAATTAATGAGTTTTTTAGTGAGTCTCATGTTAGCTTATGCACCACTTAAAAACCTAATAAATGTCAATGTTTTACTTCAAAGTGGTCTTGGTGCTGCCTCCAGAATATTTGAATTTATAGATTTTAAAAACGAAACAATTGGAGGATCTAAGATAATAAAAAATTTCAAGACTTTGAGTTTTAAAGAGGTTTTTTTTAAATACGAAAATACAAATAAAAATATAATTAACCGAGTTAATTTTAACCTCAAAGCAGGGAAAAAAGTTGCATTTGTGGGACCCTCTGGAGGAGGTAAATCAACACTTATGGCTTTATTTTTGAGATTATTTGATATCACTAAAGGTGACATAACAATAAATGAAATTGATATAAAAAAATTAAAATTAAATAGTCTCAGAAATATATTTAGCCTAGTCAGCCAAGATACAGTTTTGTTTGATGGTACTATTTCAGAAAATATAAAATATAATTCTGGTCACAATAAATCAAATATAATTCATTTTGCTAATATTGCTTGTGTGAATGATTTTGCAAATAAACTACCTTTAAAATTAGATACTAAAATTGGAGAAAATGGAATTAAATTATCTGGTGGGCAAAGGCAAAGAATTTCAATAGCGAGAGCTCTTGCTCAAAAAAGCCCTGTTGTATTATTAGATGAACCAACTTCAAATTTAGATCTTAAAACAGAGTCTAAGCTTTTCAATAATTTGTATCATTTGCCTAAAATTACAATGATCGTAGTTGCACATAGATTAAGTACAATAAAAAATTTTGATGAAATTTACTATTTAGAAAATGGTGAGGTTGTTGAGAAGGGAACTCATAAAACCTTAATGGCAAAGAAAAAACATTATTATAATCTTTATCAAAGACAAATTAAAAGAAATGCTTAAAAAATTATCTAAGAATAAATTCTTTAAGATTATTTTTGTAAATTTAATTTATTTATCATTATCACTTATAAAAAAAACAAGTAATTGGTCAGGTGTAAACGAAGAAGTCATAGAAAAACAATTACAAGATAATAAATCAATCATTGTACTTATTTGGCATAATCAACTTATGGGTTCTACATTTAGTTGGAAATTTAAACCAAAATTAAGACCCGTTGCAACATCTCACAGAGATGGTCAAATAAGCACTTTAGTTCAAAGAAAATTTGGTTTAGATCCTCTTTTACGAGAAAAAGATAAACCAACCGTCCTAATAAAAGAAATCACTTTAGCCGTAGAAAAAGGAGAGTGCATTTATATCACACCAGATGCACCTCATGGACCTCCTTATGAAATTAACACTAATATTTACAAATTAGCTAAAAAGTTTGATTTAAAGATCGCTCTGCTAACTTTTAAAACCAATCGTTTTTTTCGTCTTAATAATTGGGATAAATTAAAAATACCATTACCTTTCAGTAAAGGTATTTTTTTTTGGGATAAAGAAATAATAAACCCAAGTCAGTTCGACGAAAATTCATTTAATAAATACATAATAGACAATTTGAATAAAAATTTAAAAATAATTGATGCTCATTTTTAGTTATAGATTATTACAACTTGTGCTTTTTCCAGTGATTTTAATGATTGGTTTAATTAGAATATTTAATAAAAAAGAAACCTTTTTTTCATATAAACAAAAAATATTCGCAAACCATAATTACAAGCAAATCAGACAAAGAGATTTTTTAATTCATTTTGCCAGCATAGGCGAATTGAATTCTATTAAATTCTTAGTGGATACTCTCAATAATAAAAAAATTGTTTTATCATGTTCTACATTGTCATCTTTTGAATTGTCAAAAAAATTATACCCCAACATTATTAGTATATTTCTTCCTTTAGATTTTTTTTGGAATGTAAATAATTTCTTATCAAAAACAAATTTTAAAAAAATTTTATGGATTGACTCAGAAATTTGGCCTAATTGGCTAATGATTTCAAAAAAGAAAAATTTAAAAAATATTTTAGTAAATGGAAGAGTATCGGATACAAGTTATGTCAGATGGTCAAAATATCCAAATTTAATTAAAATAATTGGAGAACAATACGATTTAATTTTTGCACAAAGTAAAAAGGATCAAGCGAACATAAATAATTTATTCGGTAAAAAAGTTTATTTTTTTGGGAACTTGAAATTTAATATTAATCCAAATATACCAGACTCAAAAAAAAAGATTGTTTGTTTTGCAAGTATTCACTTAAATGAATATGATAAAGTTATACATATAATAAAAAGATTAAATGTAAGTGAGATATTTGAAATAATTATCATACCGCGTCATATTCAATTCTCTAATAATTTAAGTGAAAAAATTATTTCTGAAAATTTAGAAAAAATCACAGTGCATAATAAATTTGGGGATATTATGTCAATTTTTGAGCGCTCAAAAATAGTATTTATGGGTGGTTCTCTTATTAAACATGGCGGACAGAATCCTTTAGAACCTGTTTCAAGAGGTTGCTTTGTGCTTTCAGGAGATTTTAATAAAAATTTTGAGGAAATTTATCTTGATCTCGAAAAACTTAACCTTTGCAAAACAATGAATAGTGATAATTTAGAAGATATAAGTAATGAAATTAACAGACAAATAGATGAAGAATTTCATCATGTTAAGGAAATTGAAAATTTTATTAATACTAACAAAAATAGTTTGAAAAATATTACTGAGATTATTAATAAATGTTAAAAGCTCCAAAATTTTGGTATCAAAAAACAATTTCTTTAAACGCACTTCTTCTCTCTCCTTTATCAATAATTTGGTCTGTAGGAAATTTAATCAAAAGAAAACTATCAAAAGTTCAAAAAATTGACTTACCAGTGATAGCAGTTGGAAGTGCTATAATTGGTGGTTCAGGCAAAACACCCTCAGTCTTGTACATCTGTAGAGAATTACAGAAAATGGGATACATACCTCATATTATCTCAAGAGGTTATGGTGGGTCTACTACACTAAACGAAGTTATAAAAGTAAAACCTCATATGGATTTTAATTTTGTAGGAGATGAGGCTTTAATGATGTCAAATTATTTTACAACATGGGTTAGTAAAAATAAATTTCACGCAATGATTTCAGCAAAGGAAGATGGTGCAAATATACTTGTACTAGACGATGCACTTCAATCTTACAATGTATATAAAAATATATCGATTTATGTTTACGACTCTATCCAATCATTTGGTAATAGGCTTTTAGTTCCCTCTGGACCACTAAGAGAGTCAGTAAAAAATGCAATTAGAAAATCACAAATATTTTTTTTAATTAATACAGAAGAATGTAATGATTTAAATGATAGTCACTTTAAGCATATTTTGAAATATAAAATAGAAATCAATCCAGATTTTAAAGAAAAAAAATTAATTGCTTTTGCAGGTCTGGGTTTTAATAAAAAATTTTTTGACCAATTAAAATCCGAAAATTTAAATTTAGTATTAACAAAAGAGTTTCCTGATCATCATCAATATACTGTCGATGATATATTTTTATTACTTGATCAAGCAAATAAAAATGATGCTTTTTTAATAACAACAGAGAAAGATCATGTAAGGATACCTAATGAATTTAAAAGCTCTGTTGGAATTATACATGGAGAAATAGTATCTGATAACAATCTAGGATTTACTACGGAAATTGAAAAATATATTTAAAGTTTTTAGAAATAATATTGAGTTTATATTTTTTATTATACTTAAAAATATATTAGGATTATTTAGTTTTAATTTTGCCTCAAATGTTGGAGGAATTTTAGTTGGTTTTTTTGGAAAATTTACAAAATATGAACAAATCATAAAAAATAATTTGAAAGTATTAAACCTTAATGATGAAAAGAGTTCAAGATTAACAAAGGAAAATTTAAAAGAGACAGGTAAAGTTTTTTTTGAATTTTTTAACTTAAACAAATTTGATTGGAAAAATATAGATTTTGATAATACTTATATCATCGACGAGATAAAATCTCACAAAGGTCCTAAAATCTTTATATCAGCACATATTGGGAATTGGGAGCTAACAAGAAATTTCATTTTGCGTCATGGTTTCACATTACATTCAGTTTATAGACACGCAAATAATGAGAAAATCGATAACTACATTCAGAAAAATAGAATGAAAAATAATGCTTTTTTTTATAAAAAAGGCTCTGAGAGTGCTAAATCCATGATTAAGGCCCTTAAACAAAATGAAGACTTAGCTCTTCTAATTGACCAAAGAGATAGTAGTGGTTTAGAAATAGTTTTTTTTGGAAAGAAAGTACTTGCAACAGATGGTTTTGCTAATTTGGCAATTAAATACAAAACAATGATATGTCCAGTATACTCCATCAGAAATCAAAATAACAAATTTCAAATAATTTTTGAAAAACCTTTACGTTATGAAGAATATAAAAAGTATGATGTAAAAGGCCTAGTTGAGATGATTCACAAAAAATATTTTGAAAAATGGATTAGACACTCTCCATCACAATGGTTATGGGTACATAAAAGATGGAAATTATAATTTTTTTTTGACACTTATTACACCATCTTTCAAAGTAACATCAAAATTATTTAATTTTTTTAAAGTTTTTATACTTTTAATAATTTGATTTTCTTGTTTCAATATTGCATACCCTTTTTTTAAGTTTTTTTCAATTGAAGAAGTATTAAGTATCTTATTAAGCAAATATAATTTTTGAGAAAAATTCTTAAATTTATTTAAAATTAAAGTTTTGTTATTTTTATTTATGTATCCAATCTTGCTTTGTATTTCTAATATTTTTTGCTTTGGGCTATTGTCTTGTAATCTAATCAATATATTGTTAAAGAAATTTGATTTATCGTAGAAGGAGTCATTAATTATTTTTAAATTCTCACTGTTTATTTTACTTAATTTGTTCTCAACATCCTTGATTGAATTTGAAAAATAATTTACAGAATTTTTGAATCTCAATAATAGTTGTTCTATTGATAAATATTTTAGTTCGATAGATTGATTTAGTTTTACTTGTAAATCCTGAATTTGATTTAATAAATAATTTTTATCGGGAACTGCAATTTCAGCTGCTGCAGTAGGTGTTGGTGCACGCAAATCTGAGACATAATCTAACAAGGTATAGTCAGTATCATGACCAATAGCTGAAATATTAGGAATTTTTAATTTAAAAACTCTTTTTATTAAATCGGGTTCGTTAAAAGGCATTAACTCCTCCAAAGAGCCTCCACCTCTAGCAAATATGATTAAATCTGGCTTTAAAAAGTCTTTTGATTCATGATTTTCAATAAGATCTAAAAAATCTATAATTTCAATATGGGAATTTTTACCTTGAACAGAAATAGGGAAAACCTTTATTTGAGTAACTGGAAATCTCTCAGAAATTCTATGAATTATATCATGAATTACTGAACCAGAGGATGATGTTAACACACCAATAGATTTTGGATACTTAGGTAATTTTTTTTTCTTATCATCATCAAACAAACCCAGCAAAGATAATTCTTTTTTCCTGTCTTCAATAAGCTTTAAAATTGATCCTGTGCCACTATATTCAACCTGATCAATAATGAGTTGGTAAACAGATCTCCCGAATTTAGAATAAGATGTGATCCTCCCATAAAAATTGTATTCTGTTCCCTCTTCAATTTGAACTTGCAAATTTTCATAGCTTCCTTTCCAGCATATGCAAGATATGACCTCATCGTCTTCTTTAATTGAAAAGTATACGTGTCCAGAACTAGCTATAGTTATTGATCCTGTCTCTCCAACTAACTTCAAATAAGAATAGTTTTCCTCCAATAAATCTTTTATTGACTTATTCAGTTGTGATACAGTGTACTCAGGAATATTGTTCACAAAATAAATATACTTTATTATGTTATATAAATGAATGTCATAGTTGTAGGATCTGGTGCCCGAGAACATGCTTTGTGTAGAATTCTTCATAAGTCCTATCTTTGTGAAAAAGTATTTTGTTTTCCTGGAAATTATGGAATTAGTCAAATTGCGGAGTGTAAAGATATCTCAACCAAAGAGGATATTGTTGAGGAATGTATAAATATTAATCCAGACCTCGTTGTTGTAGGTCCGGAAAACTATTTATCAGAAAATCTTGCGGGAGAACTTAGAAATAAGGGTTTAAATGTTTTTGGGCCTGACTCTGAGGGCGCAAAACTTGAATCTTCCAAGGAGTTCATGAAAGAATTTTGTCAATCTCACAATATCCCAACTGCAAAGTCTCAAACTTTTGTTGATTTTGATGAAGCAAAAGACTATCTCGAGAGCTTTAATGGGCCCATAGTTGTAAAATATGATGGATTAGCTGCTGGTAAAGGAGTATTTGTATGCACAAATACAAATGAAGCAATAGAGGCTTGTGAAAGGATATTTATAAAAAAAGAATTTAACCAAGAAAGCAATAAAGTTGTTATTGAGGAATTCATTGAGGGAAAAGAATTGAGTTTTTTTACAATTACTGATGGTAATGAATATTTAAATATTGGTTCCGCCCAAGACTATAAAAGAGTTGGAAATAATGATACTGGACCTAATACTGGAGGAATGGGTACTATCAGCCCTGCCCCTATTTTAGATAATAATCTAGATATGATAATTCAGGATCAAATAGTAAAAAAAACTATAGAGGGTTTAAAGCACGACAACATATCATTTCAAGGTGTTATATTTTTTGGGATAATCGTTAATGAACACAATCAACCATATTTATTAGAATACAATACAAGATTTGGAGATCCTGAAATTCAAAGTATTTCTCTTAGGATAAAGTCGGATTTTTTATCTTTACTTCATTCAACTGCTACAAAAAATTTAAAATATGCTAATATTGAATTGTTTGAAAATAAAAAATCAATTTGTTTAATTTTAGCAACGAAAGGATATCCTGGGGATTATCCTAAAAATACTGAAATAAGAAATTTAAGTGAATTAAAAAATAATGATGAATTTTATATTTTTCATGCGGCAACTAAATTAATTAATAACAAAGTCTTTTCTAATGGAGGTAGAGTTCTATCAATCGTTGTACGTGGGGATAATTATCTTGAATGTAGAAATAAAGTATATGAAATAGCAAACATTATCGAATGGCCTGAAAAATATTACAGATCTGATATTGGTGCTAATGTTTAGTTCTTTTATTTTTAAAAAATTTTTTTATTAAATTTTCTTCATTATTTTTAATTAATTTATACTTTACCTTCGATATAGTTTTTCTACTGGGATTTTCATTTTTAAATAAATAATAAACCTCAGATAGTCTTGAGGATTTTATAACCTCTTTGCACATATGACATGGTTCTAAATAAGATATCATTATGAGACCATCTAATCTCTTCTGATTTAATTTTTTACATGCCTTTCTTATACATAAAATCTCTGCATGTGCTGTTGGATCATTTGATGCAATTTCTTGATTGAAAGATCTAGCAATAATTATCTCGTCGATCGGGTCGACTATTACGGATGCTATAGGAATCTCACCTTTTTTCATAGCTAATTTACATTGCCTAAGTACAATACGTATAAAATTTGTTAGGTTGTTCATTATGAATAAATCCCCAGTCATAGGTATTACAACTGATTATAAGGAAAAAGAAAACACATATTCTAAGTATCCTTGGTTTGCTTTAAGACGCCATTATTCAGACTGTTTATATCAGTTTGGATGTACACCAATAATACTACCTATAACAGAAACTATAAGAAATATTGATTTTTTAGATGGCTTACTCATCTCTGGGGGGGACTTTGATATTGATCCAAAATATTACGGTGAAAATATACAGTCAGATAAAATTCAAACCATTAAAGATAGGACTAAATTTGAATTTAAAATATTAGAAAAATATTTTCCCCTTAATAGACCTATTTTGGGAATATGTGGAGGTTGCCAACTTCTAAATGTATTTTTTGGTGGTAGTTTAATCCAAGATATTGAGTCATTCATTGAACACGAACAACCGAATCCAAGAGATGAGACTAGTCATGAGTTAGTTTTAAATGATGCGTCTAATCTAAAGATATTTAAAAATAGTCAAAAAATTTTCGTTAATAGTGCCCATCATCAGGGTATTAAAAAAATTGGTCAAAATTTAATAGTAGATGCTTATGCGCCTGATAATCTAATTGAAGCATTTCATCATAATCAACATCCATTATGTATGGGTGTTCAATGGCATCCTGAATTTTTAATAACAGAGTTTGATAAAAATATAATAAAGCTGTTTACAGATCATGCAAAAAATAACGTTTAGTAAAAAATTATCCATTCAATTTAAAATTTCGAGAAACCAAGCAGAAAATTTAATTAAAAATAAAAAAGTTACTTTAAATGGTAATATTGAAACAAGACCGTTTATATCAGTAACTGATAAAGATATTTTTGATATTGAAAAACTTAAATCAAATAAACTTAATATAATACTATTTCATAAACCGCGAGGTTGTATAACTTCAAAAAAAGATGAAAAAAATAGAAAAATTGTTTATGACTTTCTACCTAAGAAATATCACCAGTATCACTATATTGGTAGATTAGATTACAATTCTGAAGGTTTATTACTATTTACAAAAGAAACATCTTTTAAAAGATATATGGAACTTCCTAAATCAAATATTAAAAGATCTTATCTTGTTAATGTAATGGGTGCCATTGATCAAAATAAGCTTAAATCAATGAATAAAAAAATTTATGGAAAAGAAATTTATAAAAAGCCTAATGTAAAACTAGTTCACTCTAATCTAAACAAACATGTACTGAGATTTAATCTTACCGAGGGAAAAAATAGAGAAATTAGAAATATTTGTGCATTATTTAATTTAAAAGTAGAAAAGTTAAAAAGGATCTCTTACGGTCGTTTTCTATTAAAAACTATAACCTATGGTGAATACAGAGAAATGCAGGTTAATGAAAGTTATCAGCGGTAAATACAAGGGGCGAAAAATAATAGTTGAGTCTAAAAGTGATTACAGACCAACCTTAACAAGAATTAGAGAGGATATATTTAATTTATTATCACATAATAATGATCTGAATATAGAACTTAATGAGGTAATTTTATGTGATTTGTTTGCAGGAACAGGCTCAATTGGTATAGAAGCGCTATCTAGAGGTGTTAAAAAAGTAATATTTAACGATATCGAAAAAAAACATACTAATAAAATTGAAGAGTTTTTGAAAAAAATTAATGAGGTGAATTATGAAATAACTAATTTTAATCCTTATGAAAAAAAAATGAATATTTTAAATAGCTGCGATATAATTTATATGGATCCTCCATATGATCATAGTTTTGAATTAATTCAAAAAAAAATATTAATTAATATTCAATCAAATATCTTAGTCATATTGGAAAGTTCGAATTTAATTGATTTAGATAATCTAATATTAATGAAAAAATATAAAAATAAAAATTTATTTTTTTTTAGAGCTTAATAAAATTTAAAATAATTAATAAATTTAATAAAAAATTTTTTAAAATATCTAAATTCTCCAAATACTAAAGCAACACCAATTAGTACAAATTGATATATAGGAAAAATTAATATTAATCTAATTAACCAATAGAAAAATTTATTTGAAATAAAATTTTCAATTGACATAAATTGTATTAATGGTTCAGATATAAAAACAGAAAGAGAGCCAGCCAATCCAAAAATAAAAAAAATTTTTAATAAATGAAGTTTTGAATTAGCACCAAAAAATATAATTAAATTATTTATCATTTATATTTTTGTATTCTTTTTTAAAATCTCTACTGCTGGTTGATCAAGAAAATCAATCTTTTCATACTTTGATCTAAGAAAAATGTCAAAAATTAAATAGTATAATAGATAAAAATAATTATCTAAATTATCTTTTATTGAAATTTGTGTCACAAAAAAGTTTTTTTGATCGAGTGTTTTGATTGCCCCATCTTCGAGAGCGCTCATTAAGTTATGTCCTTTAATCAAATTTGATAAAGATGACAAAGATTTTTTTTTATAATCAATTTTAAAAGAAATAAAACTTTTATCATGCGGTCCGTCTATATAAAGTTGGAATTGACTATGTTGATCTATGGACCCAAATGAAGAAATATAGTTTTTTGCTTTATTATTTTTACCCAAACTTTCTGCAAATATTTGTCGATACCATTCATTTACTACATTTATTTTATCGTGATAACTTAAACCTACGACGATATTTAATTTATGCTTTTTCTCATAGGCAATAGAGTCAAATATATATTTAGATAATTTAATATGATTCTTAATAAATATTTTTTTAGCTTTTATCATCGAATTTAAAATTTTATTTAGTGAGTATCCAACTGATATTAAAGGGAGTAATGCTGTAATTGAAAAAATACTAAACCTTCCACCTATATTTGGATCATGATCAAAACATATAATATTATTTTTTCTTGCAAATTTTTTCATATAATTATTTTTATCTTCAGTAATAAAAATAAAGTTTTTAAAATAATTATTAATTTTTTTTTGTTTTAGCATTTTTATGATTACATGAAGAAAATATTTTGTTTCAATTGTGTTTCCTGACTTTGATATGAAAATAAATTTATCTTTTTTACCAACTTTCAATTCTGAAAGTGAGTTCTTAATTCTCATTGGAGAAGGATTTTCATAAAAAAAAAGTTTTTTATCAATTTTATCTGGATCAATAAATTGACCTAATAGCTTAGAACTTAAAGAAGACCCCCCCATTCCAAAAACATGGGTTCTGAACGATTTATTTGTAAATATATTAAGGTTATAAGAATTAAAATATTTTTTATTTAATGGATTAAACATATTTAATGAAAAGAATTCATCAATCGAATATTTAATATTTAAATTATGAAAAAAACTTAATTTCTTTGAATTATTTTTAATAATCACTATAAGGCTCCCTTATTAAAAAAGATTAGTTATTTTTTTTACCTTTAAAAAGTTTTTGAAATAGTGTTAGGTCAGTTTCATAGCCACTATCATAGTCTATTTTATCTGCCACATTTGAGTTTGTATTTATTGCATCTGTTTGATTAAGAATACTTTTTATTACTGGATTATTCGTTTCTACCAAATCAATATTTAAATTATTTTTAGAATTAGGTACCGGTAAATCGTCTGTTGGGGGTAAAATCAATGTCTTATTATAAACTACGCCAAGATTATTTCTTGTCTCTCTTTGGCAAGATATAGTGAAAAAAATCAATAAAATCAAAAATATACTTTTCATAATTTTTTATTCAAAAATAATATATTTACCATCAATATCACAAAACCAACAGTTATACAGCTATCAGCAACATTAAATGCAGGCCAATGATATTTACCTATATATACGTCAATAAAATCTATAACAAAACCCCTAAATATTCTGTCTAGAAAATTGCCCAAAGCTCCTGCTAAAATCAAAACAAGAGTAAATTTAAAAATGCTATCTTGTGTTTTTATAAGAAGATATAAAAAGTAAAAAATTATTATTAATATAATCATTGAAACAAAAATTTGATTCAAGGATGGATTATTTAAAAATCCAAAAGCAAAACCATAATTAACTACAAATGTTAGTTTAAGGATTGGTAGTAAGGCTATTGACTCATATAGATCAAGATTATTGATCACAAGAAATTTTGTGATTTGATCTAATATCAAAATTAACACAAATAATATTATTAGATTATTATTTGATTTATTGCTGAAGAGATTTCCAAACATCTTCACATCTTTTACATAAATTATTTTTATTTGAGGATACTTCAGGCAAAACAGTCCAGCACCGTTGGCATTTTTCTCCATTTGCAGATTTTATTTCGACATAAATATCATCATCCTCAAAGTTAAGCGACTCTTTAGATTTATTTAAAATATCTTGTATTTCAATATTGCTAACAATACACATTTCTGCTAAATCCAAATCTTTAATAATATTTTTTGTAGCTTGAGATAAAAATAAAGTTACCTCTGCTTGAAGGCTTGAACCAATTAATTTTTCATTTCTTTTAATCTCTAAGGCTGAAGTTACACTTTTTCTTACTCTTTTAAGTTCTTTAAAAACTGTATCTAAGGAAATGTCTTTAAATTTAAAATCTTCATTGTTAATATTTTGAAGTAAAATACTATCATTATCTCCATACTCTCTAGCACTCCATGCCTCCTCACAAGTAAATGTAACTATAGGAGATAACCATTTTGTTAAAAATTCAAATATGATATTAAGACAGGTCGATGTTGATCTCCTTTTTAAACTTCCGACTTCATCACAATATAAACAGTCCTTTCTAATATCAAAATAGAATGCTGATAATTCAATAGTGCAGAAATTTAATAAGACTGTGTAAATACTATGATAGTTGTGTTTTGAAACTAAGTCTTTTAGCTTTTCGTTAAGATTTGAAACTCTTGTCAAAATATACCTCTCTAATTCAGGCATTTGATCTGGTTTGATAATATCTTTATCATTAAAGTTATGAAGATTACCCAAAAGAAATCTCAATGTGTTTCTTATCTTTCTGTAAGAGTCTATTTGATAGTTAATAATCTGATTATCAATTTTTAGATCCTCAGAATAATCTGAAGCAACAACCCAAATACGCAATATATCTGCGCCATATTTATTTATTATTTCATCTGGGGAAATCACATTTCCAACTGACTTAGACATCTTTCTACCTTTACCATCCACAACAAAGCCATGTGATAAAATACTTTCAAAAGGTGCCTTATCTCTTGTTCCACAAGACTCAAGTAGTGAAGAGTGAAACCAGCCTCTGTGTTGGTCTGAGCCCTCTAAATACATCGATGCTGGCCAGTGAAGATCTTCTCTAGCCTCTAATACATAAGAATGAGTTGAACCACTATCAAACCAAACTTCAACTACGTCTTTTACTTGTTCAAAATCATTTGGGTCATATTCAGGTGATAAAAATCTTGAGGGTTCTGATTCAAACCAGGCATCCCCACCCTCCAACTCATAAATATTTGCAATTTTTTCAATAATATTTTGATCACGTAAGGGCTCTCCTGTTTTTTTGTTTACAAATATTGGTAAAGGTACGCCCCAAACTCTCTGTCTAGACACACACCAATCAGGTCGATCCTCTATCATACTTCTTAATCTTTTTTGTCCTTGTTTTGGGAAAAAATCAGTTTCATCAATAGCTTTTAATGCTTTTGTTCTTAGATCATTTGTATCCATCGAGATAAACCATTGCGAGGTATTTTTATATACCAAAGGAGCTTTAGATCTCCACGAATGAGGATAACTATGAACTAAAATTCCTTGAGATATTAAGTTATTGTTTTTTTTTATTTCATCACAAACATTTTGATCAACTTTAAAAATGTGTTGGCCATTAAATACAGGAATATGATCATAATATATTCCACTTTCATTTATTGTCATGGGTAATTCTAAATCATGTTGTTTACCCAAAATAAAATCATCCATTCCATGAACTGGACAAATATGAACTATACCCGTACCTTGTTCCGTGGTTACAAAATCACCATGAAGAATAGGAACTTCAAAATTATATCCAGAGTCGTATAAAGTGTGTTTACAAAACGTATTTGATAATTCATGACCTTTAATAACAAAATTAAGTTTGTATTCTTCAATTTTATTTTCTTTAATAAATGGCTCAACTAAATCGCTAGCTATAATCAAGTTTTTATTTCCACCATTAATTTTTAAATTTATAGATTTGTATTCAATATTATTATGAACTGCCAGAGCTCTATTACCTGGTAT
Source organism: uncultured Alphaproteobacteria bacterium (assembly GCA_902610175.1). GTDB lineage: Bacteria > Pseudomonadota > Alphaproteobacteria > HIMB59 > HIMB59 > HIMB59. The sequence goes on from CACLUR010000001.1 coordinate 105,309, forward strand.
TGTCCAAGGAGTAGTTGTCCAAATAACAATAGAGTGTTCTTTTAATTTATTGTTATCAGTATTTGAAATTGGGAAACAAGCATATATTGTTGTTGATTTATGATCATGATATTCAACCTCTGCATCTGCAAGTGCTGTTTTTTCTATAACAGACCATAAAACTGGTCTGTGTCCTTTGTAAATACCCCCATTTTTGAGAAACTTTCCTAATTCTCTTACTATTTGTGCCTCTGCATGAAAATGCATAGTTGTGTATGGGTTGTCCCAATCTCCAATTACCCCCAATCTTTGGAATTCTTTTTTTTGAATAGATATCCACTTATTAGCAAAATCTCTACACTGTTTTCTGAATTCAATCACAGGTACATCATCTTTATTTTTCTTTTTAGCTCTGTATTCCTCCTCTATTTTCCATTCAATAGGTAGTCCGTGACAATCCCATCCAGGAACGTAAATAGAGTTTTTATTAAGAAGTTGTTGATATTTTACAATGATATCTTTTAAAATTTTATTGAGGGCATGACCCATATGAAGATGACCATTTGCATAAGGAGGTCCGTCATGAAGAATAAATTTTTCTTTAGAGTTGGATTGCTCTCTTAATTTTTTATATATGTCATTTTTAATCCATTCATCAAGAATTCCTGGCTCTTTTTTTGGCAAGTCAGCTTTCATAGAAAATCCAGTCTTTGGAAGAGTAATAGAGTCTTTAATTTCCATAATTTAATATTTTCTTTGCTTCAGCGATATCTAAGTTGATTTGATTTAATAATTCTTTTATACCATTAAATTTTTTCTCTTGTCGAATTTGTTTATAAAAAAATAATTCTATATTCTTATCATAAATATTATTGTCAAAATTAAACATATATACCTCAACAATTGGCTTTTCTTTGTTAAAGGTTGGTCTTATACCAAAATTAACAATACCAAAATAAGTATTTCCATCAATCTTAGTCTCTACAGCATAGACACCATATGGAATAATAATTGTATTGAGAGGGTACTCAATATTGGCTGTGGGAATACCAATTGAACGACCTCTTTGATCTCCTTTAATAACTTTACCAGAAATACTAAATTTTCTTTTCAAATCGTTATTTGCTAATTCAATATTTCCTGATTTGAGATTTTCTCTTATTTTACTTGAAGATATTTTGTTATTAGTGTGTTCATCGACAATGAGATCAATTTCGTTTAGTTGAATTTTATTTTTCTCGCAAAATATTCTTAAGGTCTCAATATTTCCTTTTCTTTGATTTCCATATTGAAAGTCTCTGCCTATTAAAATTCTTTTGGCATTGAGTTTACCCAATAAAATTTTGTCTTCGAATTCTATATGGTTAAGTTGGGTAAATTTTTCATTAAAATGTATATCAATTAAATAGTCTAAACCTAAACTCTCTAAAATCTCTTTTTTTTTTAATTGAGAATTAATCATAAAATTATTTTGTTTTTTAAAATAAATTTTTGGATGCGGAGTGAATGATAAAATTGCAGATTTAGATTTTGATATGTTAGTTTTTTGTATTAAGTTTTTTATTATCTCTCTATGACCTTTGTGAATACCATCAAAGTTACCTATTGTTAAACATAGCTTTTCATCGATATTAATTTCTTCAAAACTACTATTGATATATTTCATAGAGAGAATTAAACGGTGTGATATTTGCTCTTATAATAAATTAGGGGTTTTTTGGTGTTTAATTTTATGCAGTTTGTTATTAAGCATATGATGATTGTATGATCGCCTGATTTGACTTTTTTTTCAACTTTTGCCTCTAATAGGCCTAGAGACTCTGGAAAGAAAGGGACTTTATTATTTGCAATTTTATATTTTGTCTTCACCCATCTGTTCTCTAATGATCCTGCAAATTTATTAGATAAATTAATTTGAGATTTAGCTAAAAAATTTACATTTAAAGGACTATTTATTTTAAAACTTTTTAAATTTAAATTTTCATTTCCAATACAAAATAAAAACTTTGGAGGGACAAGAGAAAGGCTCGAGAAAGAGTTAACTGTACAACCAAAAAATTGTTTTCTGTTTATTCCGTTTGTTACAATCGTAATACCTGTTGAAAACAATGAGAAAACAGCTGTTAAATTTTTAATATTTTTCATAGTTTTATTTGTAGTTGGTAGCGCTGGAGAGACTCGAACTCTCACGAGGTTGCCCTCACCGGATTTTGAATCCGGCGCGTCTACCATTCCGCCACAACGCCTTAAAATAATGTTATTTACTTATATTATTAAGGCAAATTAGGCAAATTGATAACTAATTGTATATTTATTTAAATTTAAGAATAATATCTCGATACTTTGGAATACATTTACTTTATGGCGCCCATACTAACTTTTGCAATGACTGCTGCCATTACACCGGGACCTAATAACATAATTCTTTCAACAAACGCTGTTAATTATGGTTTTAAAGCAACTATTCCACTTATATTAGGTGTCTTTTTTGGATTTTTATCGGTTTTAACTCTTTGCTTATTAGGAATAGGTGAGATTTATGAAAGCTATCCAAATTTTAAGATTCTTATAAAAATAGTAGCCACAATCTTCTTAACTTATCTGGCTTATAAAATTTTTATTTCAACTGAATTTTCAGACAATAATAATAAAAGAAGATTTACATTTAGAGATATTTATTTTTTTCAATTAATAAATCCTAAAGCTGTAAGTGTTTCTATGTCTAGTTCTGCAATTTTTATACAAAATAAATTCTCGTATTTAGAGGAATTTATTTTAATTTTTATTTGTTTTATAATTTCAACATCAACTAGTGCTTTAGTTTGGGCTGCTATTGGACACTCATTTAGAAAATATCTTAATGATAAAAGAAAAATTATTTATTTTAATAGAGTCATGGCTCTATTATTACTAGGCTGTGTTTTTTATATAATTTTATGACAGTAAACTTATTTAAATTATTTTTCTTTTTATTAATCAGCTTCCTACTTCTTACCCCTGTAGCTTTAGTTATAACAAATGGTTTGAGTGCAATTTTTTTAACCAATGAGCTTTACATTAATAGATATTTAATTGGGTCTACTAAACTCATAGTAATGGTAAGTATTTTTACAACAATCATCAGTGTGCCATTGGCATGGATAAATACAATGACCGAATTTTGGGGACGAAAATTTTTACAAATATTTGCAATATTGCCATTAGCAGTTCCAGCCTATATTTCCGCATATACTTATGCCGAAATATTAGAGCCAGGTGGTTTTATATCTTTAAAATTTTTGTTTTATGATGGTTTCTCTATAAGGAATAGTATAGTGGCTTCGTTAATTATTTCTTTATCTTTTTTTCCATATGTTTATATCCTAACTAGAATTGCAATCATAAATTTCTCCACAAGGTATATAGAGGCTGCAAAAACTCTTGGTAAAAATCCTTATCAATGTTTTTTTAAAATTGGTTTACCCATGGCCCTACCTGGAATAGCTGCGGGACTAGCATTAGTTTTGATGGAAACAGTGAATGATTTTGGTGTTGCAGATTTTTTTGGTTTACAAACACTGTCAGTTGGAGTTTTTCATTATATAGCGATATTAAATGACCTACCTTTAGCTTTCCTATTGGCCTTAATTATTATTTTAGTTATGGGTTTATTGTATTTTTTTGAGCAAAAATTAAGAGGTAAAAGGAAATTCAATAATAATACTTATGAAAATGTTCAGTGGTCAAAATACAAATTAGGAAAGTTTATTGGAATAATTTCATTAATCTTAGGAGTCTTACCTATTTTGTTTGGCTTTATTCTGCCTCTTATTTTCGTGATTTATACATTTTTTAATAATTTAAATTTTATTGATTTTAATAACTATCTTACCTCATTATATAATTCAATCTTGCTTGGAGTTATTGCTGGAATTGGATGTGGTATAATCTCCATATTAATTAGTTATTACTCAAGATTTACAAAAAAAAATCAAATTATATATTACAAAAAAATAATAAATATTGGGTATGCGATACCAGGTGTAGTAATAGCTCTTGGAGTACTTTTCTTTTTATTTTATTTTGATCAATTAACAACATTATCTTTATCTACCACTTTATTGGGCTTGGCCTTAGCTCTGATAATTAGATTAATTGCTCTATCAAATAATTCTTTAGACTCAGGGATGGAAAAAATTGGAAAATCAATTGATGATGCCTCAAGATTAATTGGAAGAAAATCGTCAACTACATATTTTCGAATAATTTTACCTCAGCTAAAATTGAGTATATTAGCAGGATTTTTTTTAGTATTTGTCGATACTGTAAAAGAGTTACCTATTACTTTACTACTTAGACCCTTTAATTTTGATACACTTGCCACTAGCTTATACGAATATTCATCAAATGAAATGTTTGAGTATGGAAGTTTGCATGCTTTAACAATTATTTGTTTTCTTTCTATTGTAATTTATTTGTTCGATAGCGTGCTAGAAAAAAGAATGTTATCAAAGACGAAACAATAATTATTTAAATTTTTTCATTAACTTTAATGTTTCATCACTAACGTGATGCTCAATACCTTCGCTGTCATTTTCTGCAGTCTTTCTGGAGACACCTAACTTAATTAAGAAATTATAAACAATTTCATGCTTTTGTTTTGACTGTGTGGCTAATTTTTCTCCCTTTTCTGTCAAAAAAATCGAACGGTATGGTTCAGATTTTGCTAGATTAAAACTTATTAAACGCTTCAAATTTTTATTTACAGTAGCTTGTGAAACACCAAAATGTTGAGCCAAATCAGCATTTTTAACATCACCTTTATTTTGTAAAATTTCTTGGATAGCCTCAACATAATCTTCTAGTATTTCATTTTTATTTTGGCTTCTAATATTTGAAAATTGATATGGCTCACTAGATCTAGTGTTCTTCATAACCGGTTCAATCTATTTTGTTAACAATTAAAAGTAAAGAATTGTTTGACTAATATTTAGTTATATCTATATTGTTTAGCCTAGGCTAAAAATATGACAGAATTAGTATTAGAATTAAGTAGAAAGTTTCAATATTTAAGATTTTCGAAAATTTTCCTTTTTATATGTATTCTCCTTCTTTTATTTTCTGATCAGACCAGAAGTATTTTAATTTCATCATCGAGTGACGCCTACATAGCTGTATCTAGCTTTGTTGGAGTGACACTTCTTTTATTCGTTATTCTTGAAAAGAGAAATTTTAATTTACAAAAATTAATTTTACAAAATAAGAAATTTGAAATTCCCATTTGCTCTATGTTAGGAGTTATACCTGGTTGTGGTGGAGCAATAATGGTAATGAGCTTATTTACTAGAAAAGTAGTTTCTTTTGGAGGTGTGCTTGCAGCACTTATTAGTACTATGGGCGATGCAGCTTTTCTTCTCATTGCTACAAAACCCCAGGCTGCTTTAATCATACTACCAGTAACTTTTATTGTTGGTATATTATCTGGATATGTTGCTCAACCTTTTACAAAAAATTTTTTACAAAATAAAATTAATAAGAATGTAAATACAACCCATTTACCTAAAAACAAAATATCAAATAAGTTTTATTATATTTGGTTTTTATTTTTAGCTCCTGGATTTATTTTGGGAATGTTAAATGCTTTTAACATTGAATTAAACTTTAATTTTATTGGAATTAATGTGGTTGAAGTAATGGCATTTATTTTAGCGATATACTGTGTCTTGTTGTGGGTTTTGAATCCATTAACAGATATTCAAATGGCTTCAATACACGAAAACTCCTATAGAAAAGTTGTAGATACAACTTGCTTTGTTACTGTTTGGGTCATTATCTCATTTGTAGTCTACGAATTAATAGATCTATCAACTAATGGTTTAATATTTGAATCATTAATACTATTTGGTCCATTTATTCCTCTTATGGCTATACTAATTGGTTTTATTCCTGGCTGTGGTCCTCAAATTATGATCACATCCATGTATGTGAGTGGTCAAATTCCTATGTCTGCACAAATAGGAAACTCTATATCTAACGACGGTGATGCACTTTTCCCTGCGATAGCTATATCTGCAAAAGCAGCAATAGTTGCTACACTCTACAGTGCGATCCCAGCTATTATAATTGCTTATCTCTGGTATTACCTTATAGGTTAAATACTAAATATTAATTAATCAATATGATTTGGAAGAATTTACATATATATGTTGAAAAAAAATCTAAATCAAAATATTCGCAATATTTTTTATCTTTAGTTGCTTTTATAGAAAGTATTTTTTTTCCAATTCCTCCAGATTTAATTTTAATACCAATTGTTTATTTTAACCCAAAAAAGTTTTTAGTAACTGCACTGAATTGTACAGTATTTTCAGTCATTGGTGGCGCTTTTGGATATATTATAGGGTATTTAATGTTTGATATTGTCCAAACTTATTTTGATATTAGCAAGCAGGGTGAATTTATGAATTTCTATAATGATTGGGGTATTTTTGCAGTTTTTTTGGGGGGTTTTACACCTATACCTTACAAAGTTATAGCTTTAACAAGTGGATATGCTCAATTTAATATTATCTATTTTATACTCCTTTCATTGTTATCAAGGGGGTTGAGGTTTTTTATTATTGCTTTTATCATTAAACAATTTGGAAAATTAGGTATGGAAATTTTACAAAGAAATAAACTATTAATTTTTATAATCATACCTTTTGGAATAGTCTTTTTTATTTATTTATTTTTTTATCATGATTAAACAAACTAGTATTTTATTTTTTGTTTTTTTGTTTTCGCTGGTAGCTATGTCTTTTGCTTTAATATTACAATATGCATATGGTCATAGCCCATGTAAATTGTGTATATATCAACGAGTTCCATATTATTCAATTTTGATATTGGGAGTATTTTATTTTTTTATTAAAAGATATTTCAATTTAATTTATATATTACTAACTATCTTGCTTCTTGTTGAATTAGGAATTTCCGGTTATCATTCTCTAACAACATTTGGAATAATTGAGTACACCGGATGTGAAGCTGCTACGCTTCCAAATGATATTACAAAATTAAAAGAAGAATTAATGTCTAATACATTAATTACCACATGCTCCGATGCAAACTTACCTTATTTCGGTATTCCATTATCAGTTTATAACTTCTTGTTTTCAATGACTTTTCTGTTATTAATTATTTTCAATGCCTACAAAAAAGAAAAATAAATCACTGAGTGGTAAAGATAAAAAATTAATTGAAGAAATTATCAGGGTCGATCACGCAGGTGAGCATGGAGCAACACAAATATATCGAGGACAATTAGCTATTTTTAAAGAAAACACAGAATTTGGTAAAGAAATTAAGGAGATGGCTGACCAAGAGGAAATCCATAAATCAACTTTTGATGAGTACATAGTAAAAGAGAATGTAAAACCAACCGCTTTATTTCCATTTTGGAATTTAGCAGGTTATGCCCTTGGATTAGGTACTGCATTAATGGGGAAAAAAGCTGCAATGGCATGCACCGTTGCTGTTGAAGAGGTTATTGGTCACCACTATGATGAACAAGCCAGGGAATTATCTAAAAGAAAATTAAAACCAGATTTATTGAAGACTGTAAAAAAGTTTAGAGAAGATGAGCTAGAACATCATGATACAGGCGTCGAACACCAGGCAGAAATGACAACTGGTTATGTTCTTTTATCTAAAACAATAAAACAGCTTTGCTATGCTGCGATAAAAATAACTAAAAAATATTAATCTTTTTCTAAGACACTATCCCAATATAAATAATCTCTCCAACTCGAATGAAGATAATCAGATGGGAAATTTTTACTTTTTAATCTTAAAGAATATTGAGAGGGTTCTTTAGGTTTTCTGAGCAATTTAAAACCAACTTGACTTAAATCCCTACTTCCTTTGGTCCAATTACATTTTGAACATGCAGTTACAACGTTCTCCCAATTTGTTAATCCACCTTTTGAACGAGGTATCAAATGATCGAAAGTTAATTCTTTTGTTGAAAATTTATCATTGCAATATTGACATGTGAAATCATCTCTCAAAAAAACATTAAATCTTGTAAATGCAGGTTTATGACTATGTGGTATGTAATCTTTGAGTGCGATAATGCTAGGGAGTTTTATTTCAAATGATGGGGATGAAACCTTTTGATCATATTCTTCAACTATATTAACTCTATCAAGAAAAACTGCTTTTACCGTATCTTTCCAACTCCATATGGATAAGGGGAAATAGCTAAGAGGCCGGTAGTCTGCATTTAATACTAAAGATGGCCAATGATTCGAGTTAATCATGTTTTTATATTAGCATATCCAAAAAAGAGTATGTTTAATAGTTTATTAATTCCAGTTTTCATACAACTTGTTAATCTCGTTTAAAGCAATAGGGCTAATTGAATGTGCACAGTTATCATCTAAAATTAGTTTACTAGAAAATTTTTTTGATTCCAAAAACGAATTTGTCTCAACTGCCCTATTAAATGGCACGACATCGTCCATTTTTCCATGAAAAATTAAAAAACTAGATTTGATTTCGGATATTTTCAAATCATTTAAAATTTCTTTTGGCAATGATCCTGATAATGAGATGATACTGTGAAAATTTAAATTTTTTTGTAAAGCATAATACGTCGCCAACATAGAGCCTTGAGAGAAACCAATGATAGAAATCTGAGTTTCATCAACTGCGTGTTCATGAATTATTTTTTCAACTATGTTTTCAAGATGAAAGAAGGCTGATTTTAGGCCTTCTTTTAATTCATCAATTGACCTTTCTTTTAATGGAAACCACTGATACCCAAAATAATTGAATTCACAGGGCTCCGGAGCATTAGGAGATATAAACTCAGTTTCTTCTTTTTCTAAAGAAATATAATCTTTTAAGGAAATTAGGTCATTTCCATTAGACCCATAACCATGCAAAAATAATACAATTTTCTTCATCAATTCTTCTTAAATTTAATAATTAGACATTTATAGATAATTTGATAACTATTTACCATGTTTTCATCTACTGTACTGCCTTTTATTTTAGTTGTATCCATGATTTTGGCACTTCTCATGGTTGTAATTGGTGTAATAGCTATGGCTAAAAATGGAAGTTTTAATAAAAAACACAGTAACAAACTTATGCGAATGAGAGTATTGTTTCAAGGTATTGCTGTTTTAGTATTCGCTGCGATAATATATTTATCAAGATAATTTAAATTACTAAAATCATGAATAAGAAAAGTAAAATACTATCGACCACAATTAATAAAAGCACTTCCACTTTAATGGATGATTTTAATAGCTCAATTGATATTGATAAAAGATTAATTGAAGAGGATATTGCTGTTACAAGTGCACATGTAAAAGCTTTAGTTAAACTAAAAGTTATTTCAAGAAAAGAAGCACTTACTATTCAAAAAGGGTTAAATTCAATATTGAATGATAATAAAAAAGGTAGACTAAAATTTTCAAAAAAAAATGAGGATATTCACATGAATGTAGAGTCTTTCCTCAATAAAAAAATAGGTGAAGTAGCTAATAAGATACATACTGGAAGGTCTCGTAATGATCAAGTAGCAACTGATACTAGATTATGGACAATCAAAGCCTCCAAAAATATACAAGAAGAAATCAAGAATTTAATGAAGTCTATTTTAAATCAAGCTCGTGGAAATGAAAAAACTATTATTCCTGGATTTACTCATTTGCAAGTGGCGCAACCTGTATCTTTGGCTCATCACTTGATTGCATATTTAGAGATGTTTAAAAGAGACTTAAATTATTTTGATTTTTGTATAAATAATAGCGATGAAAATGTATTAGGCAGTGCTGCTTTAGCAGGTAGTAATTATAATTTAGATATAAGTTTACTAAATAAAAATTTACATTTTTCAAAATCTAAAAATAATTCTATGGATGGTGTAAGTGATCGTGATTTTTGCATGTATTTTCTAAATGCTAGTTCTTTAACTGCGACGCATTTAAGTAAATTATCATCTGAGCTAATTTTATGGTCAAGTAACTTCATGAAGTTATTTAATATAAGTAGTGAATATTCTACAGGTAGTTCCATAATGCCTCAAAAAAGAAATCCTGACTCATTAGAACTTATAAGATCAAAAACGAATAGCATTAGAATTAAGTCAATAGAGCTCTCAAATATCGTTTCAAACCTTCCTTTAACTTATTTTAAAGATTTTCAAGAGGATAAAAGGATAATATTCGATTGTTATGATGAGTTAATAAGCTGTATTAAAATTATGGAAAAAGTGATTAAAAAATCAAATTTTGAAAAATCTATTGGAAGAGATTTATGCAATAATTATTTTGCTACAGCCACAGATTTAGCAGACTATCTAGTTATAGAAAAGAAAATACCTTTTAGAGACTCTTATAAAATTATTGCTGATATAGTAAATTATGCTCAGAAAAATAATAAAAATCTCTCACAAATAAAAATTGATGAATACCAAAAATTTCAAAAATCAATTGATAAAAATATTTATAAATATGTTGATATAAATAATAGTCTATCAAGAAAAAAAACGCCCATGAGCTCTAATCCAAAAGAGGTTTCTAAAGTGATTAAAAAATATATTAAATTTCTTAGAATAAGATGATCAAGTTTTTATTAATAATATTATTGCCCATATTTATTATTGGCTGTGGAAACCAAAAACCTAATAAATTACCAGAGGGTGTTGTAGATAAATCTCAATATCCATTTCCTCCTAATGATGACTATGATTACCCTGAGAGCGAATAATGCTGGATAAAATATTAAAAGAGTTTTCTAGTCCTTTTTACCTTTATGATGAGGATAAAATCAAAGATAAGATAAATTTTCTAAATAATTTAGAATTAAAGTTTCCTAGAAAATTTAATTTTGCAGTCAAAGCTAATCCTAACCTTGCAATTTTAAACCTTATTCATCGTTGTGGTTTTGGTGCTGAAGTTGTCTCTGCTGGTGAACTATTTAAATCATTGAAAGCCGGGTTTGAACCTGAGGATATTATATTTGATGGGCCAGGAAAAACTGATTTCGATTTAAAGTACGCTATCACACAGAAAATTCACTCTATAAATGTTGAAAATATTGAGGAAGTTGAATTCATTAATGATTACTCTTTAAGTAAGGGGCTAAAAACAAATATTGGTATAAGAATAAACCCAGATATTGATGGGTCGACCATGGATAAGATTACTACTGGTTTATCAGGAGGTAAATTTGGTATTTCAATTGATCAAATTGACTTTGATACAATCTCTAATTTAGAGGGGGTAAACTTAAAAACACTTTCTGTTCATATAGGAAGTCAAATAACTGATTATCAGAAGTTACTTGGTTCATATGAAGATTTAATCAAAATTGCAGATGAGCAAAATCTTCAAAATAATATAAATATTGATACTTTAGATTTTGGTGGAGGATTTGCTGTTCTTGATCACTCAGATAAAGAAATCAATTTTGATAGTTGGAAAAATAATTGTAACAAAATACTTAGTGGTAAAAATTATAATATTATTTTTGAACCTGGAAGATTTATAGTAGCTAATAGCTGCGAACTTATTAGTAAAGTTTTATATATAAAAAATAGTGGTAATAAGAAAATTGCTATTATTGACTGTTCATTTTCTGAATACATACGTCCAGCTTTGTATGACATAAAGCCTCCAATAAAGGTTTCAAACAATTCAAAGGATGTTGAAATTTATGATATTGCAGGTGGAATTTGTGAGTCTACTGATTATTTTGTAAAAGATATTGAATTACCCAAGATAAAAGTTGGAGATAATATAGTATTTATGAATGTTGGTGCTTACGGATCCTCTATGTCCTCAACTTATAATAGTCGACCTCGACCTCTAGAGGTATTATTCAACAAAGATGAGTATCGTGTGATCCGATCTCGTGACACCTTAGAAGATCTATGTAAAAATGAGATCATGTAATGATAATATTTTTAAAGCGTGTAAATATTATAATTGCCTTAATTTTATTATTTTTAACTCTTGGTTTAATTAAATTTAAAAATAATTTATCTCATGATCCTGTAAGTAACTTTAATGTTGATGCGATTGTTGTATTAACAGGGGGGAAAGGAGAGAGAATAATTGAAGGTTATAAACAAATTGAAAAATCTAATCAAAATAAGTTGTTTATTTCTGGTGTTGATAATACCTTTAATTCAGAAGTTGTATTAGTGAATATTCTTAACTTTGATCAAAACATTGTTGAATGTTGTATTGAGGTTGGATATTTATCAAAAAATACATATGAAAATGCATTAGAAACAAGATATTGGGCCTTAGAAAAAAAAATAAAATCGATTTTATTAATTACTTCAGATTTACATATGCAACGTGCAGAATTTTTATTTAATCAACTATCAGGTTTGAAAGTAACTCCTTATTCTGTAAGCAATAGTGATATAGTCATTCCTTTTGAAAAATTGGTAGAGGAATACATTAAGTTAATTGTCTCAAAATTAGTTTTTATAAAAAAATATGAAATTTAGTTTTTTAATAATATTTTATTTTACAACAGCTATCGTATTAATTATTTCTTTGTTAGGCCTTCCCTTCAAATATACAAAATTTAGATTTTTTGTGCTTTTCTTTACTAGGAACATGACAGTAATTTTAAAGCTATTTGGAATTAATATAGAAGTAATTAATTCTGATCTTGCTCACAAAAAGGGTTATCTCTATGCAAGTAAACATCAGTCAATGTTTGAAACAATATATTTTAATGAGCTCTTTTATAATCCTGCATATATTTTAAAAAAAGAATTATTGAATATTCCATTATTTGGGACCTACCTTAAAAAATTAGGAATGATTGCTATTGATAGAAAACAAGGAATCCATAGTCTTCGTTATGTAAATCAGCAAACAGCTCAATATTTAGATCATAGACCTGTAATAATTTTTCCCGAGGGAACCAGAACAACCTTTAAGGATCAACCTGATTTAAAACCTGGAATTTATTCTATGTACAAGTCTTTGAACAAGCCAGTTGTACCTATTGCTTTAAATTCTGGGAAATTTTGGCCTAAAAATAATCAGATTCATAAAGGCTCCATAAAAGTTGAGTTTAAACAACCGATACCTCCAGGTTTAAGCAAGCAAGAATTTTTAAATAAACTCAAAATGGAAATAAATAGCCTTAATCATTAGGAATAAATTTTCCTGCCTGTCTTGCCTTAACAATTCTATCTCTTACATTTTTGGTCTTCTTTAATTTTGTTAATAAATTCTTAGAATTTCCCTGATTGAGGGTTTTAGAAAATTTTTTTAATTCTCTTATGAAATTATTAGTTAATTTTTGAATTTGAGTATTATTTGCTAAAAATATATCCCTCCACATTTCTGGATCACTCCCTGCTACTCTAGTAAAGTCTCTAAATCCACCAGCTGAAAATTTTACAAGCTTTGAATTTAGTGAAGATTCTTTTTTCATTGCCGTCAAAACTAATGAATAAGAAATTAAATGAGGCAAATGTGAAGTCAAGCTAAGCACTTTATCATGCTCTTTTGCAGACATAATTTCTATTTTCATATTTAGTGACTTCCAAAATCTAATTATCTTATTAATGTTTGTCTTGGAAGATTTTTTCAAAGGACAAATAATATTATATCTATTTGTAAATAGTCCATCAAATCCATGTTCCAGTCCAGCTTTTTCAATACCAGCTATAGGGTGTGAGGGAATAAAATTAAATTTATATTTTTTTTGATTATATAATTTTTCTATGCTTACTTTGGTAGAGCCAACATCTGTAACAATTGTTTTATCTAAATTAATGTTGCTAAGTTTTTTAAATATAGATTGATACTGGAGCATAGGTACACAAATAATTATGAGATCAATATTTAAATTGTTGATTTCTTGAAGTGATTTCAAAACTTTTACATTATTTAATTTTGATTTATTAATTCTAATTTTAAGATTATTGGATTTATCAAAGGCAAAAATATTAACATTTTTGTATTTTTTATTTACTGATCTTGCTATTGATGATCCAATCATTCCAAAACCAATTATGAGAATATTTTTAAACATTAAATTTATTTGCTGTTTTTACTACCTTTTTCATGTCACTTTTTGTTCCTATGGTCATCCTAACAAAATTATGTAATCCATATGATGACAATGATCTGACTGTAATTTTATTGGAGTGTAAAAAATCAACAAATTTTTGAGTTATTGATGAACTTTTAAACTTTAAAAGGATAAAATTGGCCTGGGTATCAATGGTTTCAAATAATTTGTTATTTAAGCCTCTGCAAGTAAGAGATTTGTTTACAAAATTATTTTTTACAGAATCATTAATCCATTTTTTATTTTTCAAAGACTCTTGGGCTGCAATGCATGACAATCTTGATACATTAAAAGGCTTTTTATATTTATAGAGTTGAGAAATAAGCTTTGAATTAGCATGTCCCCAACCCACTCTTAAACCGCCTAGAGCAAATATTTTTGAAAAAGACCTTGTTATAATCAAATTAGAATATTTTTTAACTAATTGCATTCCATCATCATATTTTTTATCTCTAATGTATTCACAGTATGCTGAGTCTAATACAACAATTGTTTTTTTGCTTACTTTATTTAAAAATTTAATTAATTCATTTTTGTAAAAAATAGACCCAGTAGGATTATTTGGGTTAGCTAAAAAAACAATTTTTGTTTTGGAACTTATAATTTTACTTAAATTTTCTAATTTAAATTGAAACTCTTTATCATCATATTTTTTTACTTTACATCTAAAGTGTTTTGCATAGATTGAATACATAGCAAAAGCATATTTAGTAAAAACGACTTCATCATTAGGTTTTGAAAAAGTAGCATATATCATTTGGAGAACTTCATCTGAGCCTGCGCCTAATATAATTTGTTTATTATTTATTTTATAAGTTTTAGCAATTTGATTAATTAAACTCTCTCCATCAAGCTCAGGATAGATATTTGAATATTTAATATTTTTTTTTATTAATGACTTTACAGATTTAGCTGGGCCATAGTTGTTCTCATTTGATGAAAGCCTTACATACCCTTTAAATACTTCTGCTCCACCCTTGTAGGTGTTTTTTGGTTGGCTATTTTTCATATTTTTTTGATAATAGATAAACTATATAAAGAAAATATCATCATTTTATATTGAAAATTAATTTAAAAAGCCTTAAATTCCAGTTTCACCGATTTGATAGCAGCTTGCGGGTGTAAAACAGCTAAAGCGTATCTCCCGCAGTTATCTTTCGAACAGGTTTAAAAATGAGAGAAATAATTGCAAATACTGAATATCCAGGTTTCTTACTAAAATGCCAAGAGGAGCTACCATTGGACTCTGGTAAAAAAATTAAGAATTTTCAAATCGCTTATCAAACATATGGAAGTCTTAATGCTCAAAAAAATAATGCAATTTTGGTTTGTCATGCATTAACTGGTGATCAATTCCCTGCAGAGGAAAATCCTATAACTAAAAAAAATGGTTGGTGGGAATTAATGATTGGACCTGAAAAGCCTATTGATACAAATAAATACTTTGTTATCTGCTCGAATGTTCTTGGGGGCTGTGTTGGAACGACAGGTCCTAATGATACTAATCCTGATACCTCAAAAATATATGGTTTAGATTTTCCTACCATAACGATTAGAGATATGGTGAGAGTACAAAAAATACTTGTTGATGAGCTTGGTATATCCAAATTGCTTTCTGTAGCGGGTGGTTCAATGGGTGCAATGCAAGTTCTACAATGGGCTGCTACTTATCCGGAGAGTGTGAGATCTATTATGAGTATAGCAGGCTCATTGAAACACTCTGCCCAAAATATTGCATTTGACGAAGCAGGAAGGCAATCCATTATGTTGGATCCTAATTGGCAAAATGGAAGATATTTGGAGAGTAATGAAAAACCTGAGAATGGTCTCTCTGTTGCAAGAATGATAGCTCACATTACTTACTTATCTGAGAGAGCTTTTCAAAATAAATTTGGTCGAAATTTACAAGAAAAAAATGATTTATCTTTTGGCTTTGGAATAGACTTTCAGGTCGAAAGTTATCTTCGTTATCAAGGTAGATCTTTTGTTGATCGATTTGATGCTAATAGCTATCTATATATGACTCGAGCAATGGATTATTTTGACGTGAAAGATGAAATTATTGCAAATAAAAAAACAATAATTGATAATTCGATCCGATTTCTAGTTTTATCATTTACCAGTGATTGGCTATTTCCAACAAAAGAGTCAAGAGAGATAGTATCTTTACTAAATTCTATTGGGTCCAATGTTAGTTTTGCTGAAGTAGTATCAGATAGGGGTCACGATAGTTTTTTATTAGATGAGCCACAATTTTTTAAAGTTGCTCAGGGATTTTTGAAGGGAATAAAATGAGAAAAGACTATGAGATCATTTTAAATTTAATTCCAGAAAACTCAAAGGTGTTGGATATTGGTTGTTCTGATGGAGAGCTAATCACTTACTTAGAAAATAAAGGAATAAGTGCTCAAGGTGTGGAATTAAATCAAGAAAAAGTAATTAAATGTTTGGAAAAAGGATTAGATGTAATACACGGTGATATAAATTTAATAGTTGAAGATTTTCCATTTAATCAATTCGATTATTGTCTTTTAACTCAGACAATTCAGGCAGTTCAAGAACCAGACCAATTATTAAACACCCTCAAAAAAGTAAGTAAAAATATCATTGTGAGCTTTAATAATTCGGCACGTCTGAGTAAAATTTCAAATTTTCTTTTAACAGGAAGTTTTGACTCACTTTTAAAAAAAGCAAATAGTGATCACTGGTATAATACTGATTATATTCACCCATGTAGCATCAAAGATTTTAAAAAATTAGCAACAGATTTAGATCTAAAAATAATTTCAACTTTTGATGTTCTTTCTCAAAAAAAATTTGAAAACGGTAAAATTCCTTCAAATTTATTTTGTAAAGAAGTTCTCTTCCATATTACTAATGAACAATAAAAATATAATTTTTGTCTATAACGCCAAAGGTGGTAAATGGAACTATATTCTTGATACAGTCCATAAATATGCCTCCCCCAGCACCTATGATTGCAATTTATGTAAAATTACTCACGACCTGAAAATGCGAGAGTCGTGGAAGAAATTTATAGAGGGCTCACCACATAATTTTAAGTTTTTACATTCTGAAGAATTGGAAGAATTTAATCTTTTAAATTACAAAGATGACCTGCCTATATGTCTTGAGGAAAAAGAAGGTAAATACAAATTATTGATAGATAAGAAACAAATGAATGAATTTAAAAATGAATTTGAATTAATCAATATTTTAGAAAAGATATTATAAACCGACTAAACCCAAATAAATTAATCGAAGCGAGCCTATCACTACAAAAATATTAATAATGGTAAAAAAAGATTTATCTGAAAGTTTACTATTCATCCAGTGCCCCAAAATTACTCCAATTACTGCAATTGGTGAAAAAATTAAATAATTGTATAACTTCTCAAAGTTTAATATTTCCAGATAGAAATACGGGATTAGTTTAAATAAATTTATTAATGCAATAGAAAAAACAACGCCTGCAACAAACTGCACTTTTTTATTATATATTGACATAAAATATATATTTAATGGTAGTCCTCCAGAGTGAAGCACAAAACTAGTAAATCCTGCTAGCGCTCCCCAAAAAGATTTACTTCCATAAAAGGGTATTTTTTTTAAATTTCTCTTATCTGCGATTAAGTAATTAAGCAAAACATATAGTAAGGAAATTGATCCAATAAAAATACTTATCATCGATAAATTGATAAATTTAAACAAGATTGTTCCGATAATAACACCCAATAAAGAATATGGTGCAATTGACCATAAAATTTTATATTCAAAATGTTTTTTATTTAAAAACAAAGCAATTACATCACATACAATTAACATTGGCATTAATATAGCTATTGCAGTTAAAGGACCATAAGTTATGGATAATAGGGTTACTGAAATTAAAGCCAATCCACCCCCAGAAAAACCTGATTTTGAAATTGCAAATAAAAGAATAGAAAAAGAAACTATTAAGTAATAACTGATATCTAACAAAAATTTATCCTATATTTTAAAATCTCAATATAAATTAATATTAAGTCGGCACAAAATTTTTAATGGGTATTTTTGTTTGTTTTTTTGAACTCTTTGCGTAAACAATCTTTTTACATACACAAATCATAAGTCCTCCCATATAAGGAAAAAATAATTTACCTATTTTTTCAATTGTTCGATGTGATTTGTAATTTAAATAATGACTCCATGGAGGAAAGTGTAAAAATGTTTTTCTATAATCAAGAACCAAAAAGTCTTGTATTAGTGATTTAAATTGCTTGTTTGAGTAAGATCTACCAAAACCAAAAGGATTGTTATCATACCGAGTCCATATACCTGACCTTCTAGGAATAATTGATAAAAATAACCCGTTTGGCTTAAGTATTCTCCATATTTCTTCAATACTACTTTGGGGCTTATCAACGAATTCAAGTAAATGAGTAGATATTACCACATCTACTGAACTTGGATCCAAAGGTAAGAAATATTCATGTATTATTTGGTGTTCGAAATCGTATTTCTCTTTGACATTACCATCTAAAAATTCTGGCTGCATAGAGGATATTTGTAAATTTTTATTTTGCTTACTGAGAAAAGAAAGAAAAGGGTTTGTATAACCATATCCACAAATAACACTATCGTTTAAAGAATTTAAATGGGTGTTTAATTGATGACGTATGTTGCGTTTAACAATAGTGCCTAGTCTTGAATTATAAAAACTATAAATATCGGATGCGTTGATTTCCATAGTTGTATTTTAACGAGATTTACATAACATTCTATTTCTTATGCAAAAACCTAATGTGTATTTGTTTCCCCAATTAGATGATAACTATGGATATTTAATTAAAAATCCTCATGAAACAAAAGGAGTGCTAGTTGATCCCTCAGATCTAGATATGTGTTTGAAGATACTTGAACTAAATGATTGCAGTGCTTCTCACATAATCATTACACATCATCACGATGATCACATTGGTGCTGTTAATGAAATTAAATCAAGATTTAAATCTTTAATCATAGGGTACAAAAATGACTCCAAAATACCAAAACCAGATAAAGAAGTTGAAGATCAGGAAATTTTTGAAATACATGGAAATGAATATAAAGTCATACATACTCCTGGACATACGCTTCAACATATAAATTATTTTATGCTTAAACATAATATTTTATTTTCTGGGGATACTCTATTTAGCATTGGATGTGGAAGAATGTTTGAGGGAAATCCTGAAGTTTTTTGGGACAGTTTGTCTAAATTAAAACAATTACCTGAAGATACAAAAGTATATTGTGGGCATGAATATACGATGGCTAATTTAAAATTTGCTCTACACATAGATCCTGATAATGAAAAGCTTAATGAATATTATAAATTGGCCTCACACCAAGAAAAAGAGCATCGACCAACAATTCCAACAACTCTCTCAGACCAATTGCTCTGTAATCCATTTTTAAGATGTGACACAGATCAATTTATGAAATTTTTTGGCACGCAAGATGCAACAGAGGTATTTGCTAAAATGCGCTCTGCTAAGGATAATTTCTAGAAAATTATTTTAATCTTGGTGTTTTAATGAAATGTGCTAGTTTCAGAATACCCATGAAAGACACTTTTCAATTAGATAGCGATATTGCGGATGCTTTTCAAAAAAAGCAAATGGATAAAGTATGCTCTCTTTACTATGAAGCAGCAAATTACTTCGAAGATAAGGCTGATATTGAGGCAGCATGTTTTTTCTATACACAAGCCTTAGTAATGGCTTTAGAAGAAAATCATGAACTTAAGGAAAAGATTATTTACAAGCTTGAAAAATACGGCAGAAGTAAAGACGCAACTTTAAATTAACTAAAATCTGAATGGAAAAATCTACCATTCAACTTCCTGATACTTGGCTTAAACATTTAAAAGAGGAATTTAATAAAGATTATATGATTATACTCAAAAGCAAACTTTTAGAATTAAAAAAAAATAAAATAATTTTTTATCCTCCAGGAAAACAAATTTTTAATGCATTTAATTTAACTCCTTTAGACAAGGTGAAGGTAGTGATATTAGGTCAAGATCCCTACCATGGACCTGGCCAAGCTCATGGGCTCAGTTTTTCTGTACCAGAAAATATAAAACCACCACCCTCGCTCTTGAATATTTATAAAGAACTTCAAGATGACTTAAAAAAAGAGGTTAATTACAACAACGGTAATTTAGATAAGTGGGCTAAGCAGGGAGTATTTCTTTTAAACACAACTCTTACAGTGGAAAAATCTAAACCTCTATCACATCAAAAGTTTGGTTGGGATATTTTTACAGATAAAGTTATCTCAGTTATCAGTAATGAATTAGAAAATATTGTTTTCATATTATGGGGTTCGTTTGCTCAATCAAAGAAAGAGATAATTGATTCGAATAAACATCTCATTTTATCAGCACCACACCCTTCCCCATTATCGGCTCACCGCGGTTTTTTTGGGAGTAAGCCTTTTTCTAAGACAAATACCTTTCTAAAATCAAAACAAATTGATATGGTTGAATGGTAATGAAGACTGATGTTGAAAATCTCGTAGGGTTTATTGAAAAAGCTGTTATTGCAATAATATTAATAGCTACTATTACAGCCATTATGTTTGAGATAATGAGAATGATAGAGGTTCAGTATGTAGAGTTAGCTGATCTACTTCTCTTATTTATCTATGTTGAAGTTATTGGGATGGTTCGAGTCTACTATGTTTCCAATCGTGTAAGAATGACATATCCCTTATTTATTGCTATTACCGCTTTATCTCGTCTTATTATACTTCAAGGTAAAGACTCAAACCCAGAGCTTCTTCTTTACGAAGCAGGAGCAATAGTCTTAGTTGCGATTGCAGTCATCATTCTTCGACTTAGATATGTCCCAATACTTAGACCTATTGAAGATGTTGATGAAATTAAACCTAGAAGCACAAAAAAGTAATAAAATTGAAAAAAATTGCAGTCATTGGAACTGGGCTTAGTGCGCTTTCTTTTGCATATCACTTGCCTGCACTTGATATTACATTTTTTGAGAAATCCTGGAGACCAGGTGGAAGAATAAGCACAAGAAAACATGATCAATATGCTTTTGATCATGGCGCTCACTATTTGAAATTAGATCATGGTGTTATTGGCTTAAATGAATTTTTAAAAAAAATTGATGCTATTAAAATTTTAAAAGGTCAATTTTGTTCAAACATCTCACAAAATTCTCCAATTGAAGATAAAGAGGTCATTGTTGGTAAAGATGGAAATGAATCAATCCCTATAAAGATACATAAATCCCTCTACTACCCTACGCATTTTTCAAAACAAATAACCAACATTGAAAGTCATAATAATGAATATTTCTTAATCGCAGCAGATGAGAAATTTGGACCTTATGATTATGTTTTTTGTAGCATGCCCTTTGAACAATCAAAAAAATTGTTAGATCAATTTATAGATTATAGCGATATTCCTGAAATAGAATTTGACTCCATTTGGACAGTCATGATTGCGTTTAATCAAAGATTGGGAGCTCCGTTTCAATTTGGATATCACTTAACACCTGAAATTAGTTTCTTAATGAATCAAAATTTTAAACACGAATTTTTTAATGAAGAGTGCTGGGTTGTAAATATGAGAGCTGATTGGACAAAAGAGTATTACAACATAGAAAATTATATTTTAGAGGATTATGTGGTCAATCAAATGAAAAAGTCTTTTCAATCAAAAGCTGATGCAGTTTTTAAGAAGTCGCATAGATGGAGATATTCTTATACAAAGAAAAGTCTAAGAGATCAAAATTCTAAAAGATTCATTGAGTCCATAGATCAGCGTCTATATGCCTTTGGGGATTGGTGTGAGGGTCCAAGTATGCAAGATGCTTGGTTATCTGGTAAGAAATTAGCTCAGCATTTCAGTGAAATAAGACTAAAAAATTAAATAAAGATTGTGCATAATAAAAATTAGGAAGTTCCTTAATGCGTTTTGTTATAAATTTTTTTCCATTTCAAATAGTCTTGGTCATTTAACATAAATCTCATCAAGTTTTTTACATCATTTTTATCAATATTATATTGCGAATTTATTATTTGGTATGGTATCTCGTCATTATGTGCCAAGAACTTGATATGATCTAATTCATAGGGTGTTAAATATTTCATTAGACTAAAAACATCGGACATTTTAATTAAAAACTATACAAAAAATGGTATTTAAGTCTAGTTAGTGAAAATGTATTACCTAAAAAATTAATAAAAGAGGATTTTTCTGTATTCTATTTCAAAGCAGCAAAAAACTATCTAATTTATTGCAATCCCCGTAATAAGTTTTTTTCAAATTTACAGTATCAGGATTAAATATGTTTCTCTCATATCTAAGGATTTTTTTATAAAGGATAAGGGTGTTAAAGGAGAAGTCTGTCTCAATTCTAAAATGATAGCTTACTTCATCCTCCCCCATGTACTCATATTGTAAATCTTGAAATCTTTCCTCTAAAATAAAGAGGTTTTGGTTAAATGAGTATTCAAATTCATTTATATCCTCATTTTTAAATTCAATAATTTGTACTTTTGAATAATCAATAAGAGATGTTTCTTGACAAGCTAATTTTATACTCTGGCCGAAAGATAAAGTTGGAATAAAAAATAATATAAAAAAAAATCTCATAATTTAATCCATTATACTTGCTCTAAATCCATACTCTGAGATAGCTTTTTTTCGAAAAAAACCCTCAATTTTTATCATCGTTACAAAATTGTTTGAACATTTAAGAAGAGCTTTAAAAGGTTTAGCAGATCCTTTACAACTTACATCTTTACCATTAGCATCATGTGTTTCACCACAGGCACATTCGTATTTAATTGAACCATATCCATTGAGTCTGAGTAAATGGGCAGCTTGTAAGGGGTTGTTTTTTAGTTTTTCTCTTACTTCCTCTTTATTGTTTAATATCTCC
Organism: uncultured Alphaproteobacteria bacterium; assembly: GCA_902610175.1. GTDB lineage: Bacteria > Pseudomonadota > Alphaproteobacteria > HIMB59 > HIMB59 > HIMB59. The sequence continues at coordinate 128,306 of CACLUR010000001.1, forward strand.
ATTAAGGAATTAATTTTATTTAATCCCCTCTCATTATCCACATAAAAAAAGTAGCTAGTAGTATAAGAGAGATTGTTAAATCTACCCAAAGAGTACCGGTAAACATATAATTTTAATTTTGAATTGGTATGGCGTTTTCTTCATTCATTAGTATAGGTCTGCCGTCATGTGCAGTATTTAAGGGTATGATTTTACCTTTATATTTAACACATAAAGTTGGGGCGTTTCTAACTTCTTTTCCTAAGTTCACTTCTATATCTACAAGTATCAGCTCAGCCTTATCCAATATTTTTAGTATTTTCATTAAAATAATTCTCCAATATTACTTTTTAGTCTCAAAGTAACCTTTGGATCTTAAAAAAATAGTATAAGGATTAGTGTCGGTTAAGTGAGAGCTAGTTTTCTACGCAGACATCTTTGATAACTGGTGTATTTGTGCACTCAACACATTTAGTGATTTGAACTACACAGCCATCAGCTAATTGAGATACCTCTACTTCTTTGTTACACTTTGAACAAATAGAAGATACGGATAAGTCACACTTTGGACAGGATATTGTTTTTAAGTTTTCCATTGCCATATATTACTTAAATAATACATTTTTAGATGAAAAATGGAATTGATTCCTAAAAATAGGAAATAATCAATAAATTCAGTATTTTTAATTAAATAAATTTATATTTTGTAAGCATAAAATAAAAATGTACTTTTAATTGGGATGGACACAGTTAAATCTTTAATAAAAAGGCATAAAATGATACCTCATCCTGAAGGCGGTCATTACGTAGAAATTTACAAAGATAAGTATGTTAGCCACATATACTATTTGTTAGAAAAAGGGCAATATTCACATTGGCATCGCATTAAAAAAAACGAAACAATACACTTTTATGCTGGTAGTCCTTTGAGAATATATACATCGAAAAATGCCGAAGAATATGAAATAAATGAAATAGGATCTAAAAATAGATATATTTACAGCGTTGAAAGTAATGTGTGGTTTTCTTTAGAATCGACAGGATTATTTAGTTTAATTGGTTGCACAGTTGCTCCAGCTTTTGAATTTGAGGATTTAGAAATTGCTCCCAAAAATTGGAAACCTAGTAAATTTAGTGGTTATCTCTGAAAAAATTAAATATTTACAAGTAAATTATAATATTTTTAAATTTTATAATTTACACACATAATTAATAAAATTTAGTGTAATAAATTTTTTAATAATCACAGATAATCTTCAAAATGGGAACCAAGGATTTAAAAAAATTAATCATGATTTTTTTTTAAATTTATCCTAAATTTAAAATTTTTTCTATTTTTTCGATTTTATTGAAAAATTGTTGATTTTATTGATAATTTTTCTATTTTTTTCATAAGTTACACATAAATTATTTAATAGTTTGTGTATAAATTAAAAATAATATAAGTTTAAAAGAATTGAAAGATATAAAAATCAAACCTTGGGAAGAATTAAAACAAATTCATAAGGAAAAATTTAAAAATGAGTCAGATTACTTATCTTTTTTCCGGGATGTAGTTTTACATGACACCTCAACAAGAGAAAAGTACACCTCTCAAACTAAAGATAGGGTAATTGAGGGAGTAACTTGGGCTAAAGAATTCTCAAAGTTTCATCAAAGATATAAAGATGGTTACTCTTACAAGTTTTCTGAAAATAATACAATTTTGAATATTGGACACCAAACTACATATTTAATTAAACCACAATTTGCAGCTTATCATGCGGTTAGAAAAATAATGAGAAATTGGCTAATAAAGAGACTCAAAGATGAGTATGTCAAAAAAAAGCCAGTGATCTACAATCCTCCTAAAAGTCTCAACCAAGGTGAGAGTAACTTTATTACAAGGCGGACAAAAGTTGCTTATTTAGTATATATGGGTGACTTAGCTGTTAGAGATAATTTACTTTACTCTATTAGAGATAATAAAACTCTAGTACCCAAACCAGCTTCGCTATCTTGGTGTGTGTCACAATTTGATGATAAATATATATCTGATGGTATACTAACTTACCCTAAAAATTTAGGCACCTTGAATGAAAACTTATTGTCAGAATCATTGTCTTTTTAAATGTCAGAAGTAATTAAAGTATTATTATCGTCATACGGCTTTGCTATTTTACTATGGGCAGCTTTTATCTATACTCAAAAAAGATTTGGTAAATTAACAAAAAATGTTAGTTCCAAAAGAATATATATTAAATATTTCATTATAATTGTTTTAGGGTACGGGACATTCTCACTAGTTTTAATTAGTGTTTATAGCGATTGGTTTAAATAATCTAAACTTATGAGTACTGATGATATTGAAACTCCAGATTACATGTTTATGAAGTGTCTCCAGGAAAAAATATGTAAAAGACATGTCACATTAAAATCAATAGGTAAACAGGTAAACAATGAGTCTTTAATTTTAAAAAATGTGATTAATGCTTTTGACTTGGATGAGATTTCATTTTTGACAGGATTAAATTTCAATATTGTGAGTGATACTGGGGCAAAACTTATAAGAATGAATCTAGCAAATAAAATTATGTGGGAAGATCATCAAAATAATGAAAAGCGATATCTTTGGTATTTGTCTAAGAACGGTGAAAAATATTTAGAGAGAAATTCATACAAAAGCACATGAACATAGAATTAGTGGTAAATACATTTTGGTTTTTTTCGATTTTTACAGCAGCTATTTACATTATAAAAAAGAGGTATGTTGGTAAAAAGGAATATTCTATTATAGATAAAGCTTTTAAATTGGGCTTATCTGTATCAATAGTTTTAATATTTTTAAGTTTATATTTCTTACTTACAAAATCCTAGTTTCCACCCTCAAGTAAAATAAATTTTTGTGTATCTAGATCAACTCCTGCTTCTGTTCTAAGTTTTATCATTTCAGGAAGTTTTAACATTTCTTGCATTTTATCCATCGACTCTACTTCTATAACTGTATAAATTTCTTCATCGTTATCTTTTGGATGTCCATAGGCTAATACATTAAGACCATATTCCTGTCTCAGATTTTCATTTTCTTCAAACATTTGTTTCCAATGTTCATAACCTTTAATTATTTTAGCATTTGTAATAATTTTCATAGTTATCCTTTCTATAAATTATTATAAAATTTATTTAAAAATAATTCATTCTAAAATTGGACTATTATTATTCTTCTATATAGGAGGAAGTGATTATGAATTTATGTGTTGTATCTACTTATAACGGAACTAAAGAAGACTACTTAAAATTGTATGAATCTTTTAAAGATGACATTGCAAAATATACTGATGGATTTGAGATGGGATTTGTCAGAGATGGAAAAGTGATAATTGTAGCAAATGTCATTGATGAGGAAAAATTTTATGCTTTGTTTGAAGATCCAAGATCAAAGGAATTTGATGCTAAGTTTAATAATGTAGATGACGTGTATAAATTGGAAAAAATGTAGTAATACCTAAATTGATCAACCAATATTTTTACGACAACTTTTAAAATTGGTGATAAAAATTCTTGTTAGAAAATCAATCAATTATTTTTTATTTAGCTTTTCTATACAGAGTTCAGCAACATCTTTGGATAAGTCCCCTAAATTAGAATTTTTACAAAAATCTAAAAAGTTTTCAGATTGAGAGTCATCTTTTGAGCTACTTGGAGATTTAATATTTTCATTTTTTAAATTATTATTGGAGTATGTTGCTTTAATGATACCGGGTATATTGATTGAGGAATAAATATCTCTGATTAGTTGTTCATCAATAACTTTCTTTGGGTTATCTGTAAAATACCCTAATGAAAAAATACTACTTCTATCTTGTCTTGCTATAACAAAACCCTTACCAAGATTAGTTTCATATTTTTTGTAGTGTGAACCAAATCCCTTTAATTTTGTTGAGTCATAGTCTAATTGAACTTCTGTTCCTAATTGATATCTTTGTATTAAATCTTTTAAATTGTCATTTTTTAATGTTTGGTAAGCCCAGTCATTGGTCCAGTAAAGATTTGAAGCTGTAAAGTAATCATGTTGAATGTATATACCTTCATAAGGATTTCCATTAAAGTTATCTATTTCTAAAAATTCTGAGTTTGAGTTAGTAGAAGGTTGTACGGTGCATCTGTATGTCTCATATTGATTATTTTTAAAGCTGAGTTTTAGATTAGAACAATTTACCTCTTTCCATGCATATGCCATTTGATTAAAAAATATTGAAAATATTGTAAATATTAAAAAAAGACTAATATTTTGGATTAATCTAAAATTTTTCATTATTGAATATTATATTCAACTTTTGGATAATTTTCTTTTAAAAAATTTATAAGAGAAACTTTTTCATTGATTTAGTTCAGTAAAATTTAATTAATTCTAGGTTAATTCTTGAAGGGGTAATTAGATAATTAATTCATTTTTTCTAAACATAACATCGCAACATCTTTATCTAAGTCTGATAACTTAGAACTTTTACACATTTTTAAAAATGAGTCTCCACTTAAAGAGCTATTGTTATTATCACTATTAGCTGTATTCTGATTATCAGTATTATTGTTTATATTAGTGCTATTAGTATTACTAGAAGAACTACTTGGAAGCACAGATGAATTTACACCTTTGTTCAAAGCGCTTATATTTAGACTTGAGAGAATTTCGCTAACAAAATCTTTGTCTAAGTTATGATTCATATTGCTTGTGAAAAACCCAAATGTAAAAAATGTTGGACCTTTAGACTGACCTCCAAAAAAACCTTTACCAACAGATGTTTCAAAATTTCTATAATTAAATTTTATTCTATCATTGGTAGATCTGACGTTGCTGTGATCTGAGTCAATGTATTGATAAGTACCCAAGTTATAATCATTTATAATTCTTTTTATGTTATCTATCTTGGTATTCTGATAAGCATAATCATTGCCCCATATTGTTCTGCCATCGATTATTCTTTGTACATCAAGCCAAAGATAAACTTCTCCATCATCAAAATCAAAAAACCATGCTTGAGCAGAAGAAGAGGTTGATTTCCAACATTTTTCAGCTTTATAGTAACTATGGTTAATATCAGCATTCTTTTTGATTTGATTACAGTCAGTCTCAAGCCACTGTGTCCAAGATGCAAAAGATACAGATGATGTAAATACTAAAATAAATAATATTATTAAGTTTCTTAACATTTAGCCTGTTTTTTTTATAATTTTATCATATACCTAAAATTTAAGTAAAACACAATTATTTCATCTTTTCCAAACACAGGATGGCTACGTCTTTATCTAAATCAGATAATTTGGAGTTTTTGCAAAGTTCTATAAAAGAATTGCTATTTAAATTATTATTTTTGTCTGATGACTCAGAAATACTTACTGTGCAAACAGGCAAGTTAAGGTTTTCTTTACTTAAGTTTATATTTAAAATTTGATTTATCCATTTTACACCACATTTGTTCAACCTATTATATTCTATAGGGCCATATTTTTTACATTCTTGAACAAAGTTATCGTAGACACTTCCTGATCCAGATGAAAAAAGACTACCTTGTTTAAACTCATTAATTATAAGTTCTTTTATCTCTTGTTTTGAGATACCCAGGTCTCTAATTGACATTTGAACTTGCATTTTTAATTCATTAATTACGTTCTGAGTTATTATATCACCAGATGGGAGTTTGTATGGAAGTTTACAATTTTCATCAGAATAAACCTTATTAATATTAAAAATACTTAAAAGAACTATGACAATTAAAAATTTTTTGGAGCATCCAAGCATATATTAATGGTATCAAATTATTTATTAATTTACCTGGAATATTTCGGAAATGTTTCGGAGATACAGTTTGAACTAACTACCAAATACTCTATTATGCTTATTCTACGCATAATTGGGGCCATAGCTCAGCTGGGAGAGCGCTACGCTGGCAGCGTAGAGGTCAGGGGTTCGATCCCCCTTGGCTCCACCAAATTAGAATAAGAAAATGGAACAAAACTTAGATAAACTTTTTTCAATTAATTTTTTGGGGACATGGCTTATTACTCTTGTATTAATAGCTCTAGTAATTTTTGCTAGCTATAAAATGTTTAATATTTTATTTAAATCAGAGATATATTTTAAAAAATCGGCAATCAGCTATTTTTTAATTTTTATATTTATTTTTGGCTTCTTTATTTACTTCTATAGTTAATTTAGATTACGAAAAAAATTAAATTTTTTTAAAGGTAATTTTTAACTTAAAACTTTATTCCGTAAAAAAATACAAAAAGGTCTGCTTCATCCATACCGCCAACAGCACTATAAAAAGTTGCACCATATCGAGTGCCATCTGTTTCAATACCCCCGCCTAAAAGGAAACCCGTGCCTGACTGAGATGCTTTTGCTGCATATGTTGTACCACCTATAGTTATTGAGGCTTTACCATCAACCTGACTTTGGTGAATACCTCCTTTGAAGTAAGCACCGTCTGTTTTAAAACCATAAGATGCTTCAATACCATTCATTGAATAGGCCTCTGTAGCGCTAGCACCTGATAATGTGTACTTTGCATCTAAAGATCCAGTTAAAAAATAGCCAACATCAATAAATGTATCTTTGCTGATTTCTTCTTCATAAAAAAGTCTTCCATACCAAGTTGCGCGATCATATTCAACTTTTACTGTTGAACCTGAGAGATTTGCTATTGTTTGAGCAGTATCCTCTGCGCCAAAGTCCATACTACCAAGACCACCTTCAATACCAGCAGCACCCTCAGCAAATGATTTATAAGAAACTAAAATTAAAATTAAGGTTATTAAGCTTTTCATATCTAGATTATAATCAATTACCAAATAAAAATAAATAACTCTTTTATATTTCGTAACATCTAATATGCTAAATAACAAATTAGTAATAAGTTTTAATTAATATTTATGTGCAATATCATATTATTTATTTAGAAATAAATCCAAAAATTGAGGAGGATTAAATGAGCATAGCAAGAGTAACAACAGTAAAAATGGATTCAAAGGAGGCAGCTGACGAACAAACACAAGGGTATGTGCAAAATGCGCCATCAGAATTTCCACAAGCAAGTCAGTTAATTGGCATTAGAATTGATGATGTTACATTGATGGCAGTTACAATTTATCCTGATGCTGAAACTATGAAAGCAGCAGATGCAGCTCGAGAAAAAAGATTAAATACTAATATAGAAAATAGGGTCTCAGTCGAGACAATAGTTGGCGAGGTTACATTAGATCATCGTAATCACTAATGATGAAGGTAATGAGACAAATATAAAAGCCTTTAGATCTGTCTAAAGGCTTTATGATTTTTAGACACCCCATCTCATAGCTGCTGTGTGAACAGATGAGTCCCAATGCTTTAAAAGCTCTTCGTCAAGCTTTGTAAGAGTAATTGAAGCTCCCTGCATCTCAAGAGAAGTACAATAATTTCCAACGAGAGACCTTGATATCTTTATATTTTTTTTGTCTAACATGTTTTTAGCGTTATCATAAATTAGGTATAGCTCTGTTAAAGGAGTTCCTCCCATACCGTTAACAAATAAAAGAATTTCTTCGTTTGCCTCAGGTTTTAAGTCCTCATTAATCGCCTCTAATAACTCGTTTGTAATCTCTTGAGCAGATTTCATTTTATCTCTTCTTCGTCCAGGTTCGCCATGAATACCAACACCAAATTCCATTTCATCATCGCCTATATCAAAATTTGGTTTTCCGGCAGCCGGGACAGTGCAGCTTGAAAATGCAACCCCCATAGAACCTGAATTTTTATTTACCTTATCTCCCAAGGCTTTACATTCTTGTAAGCTACCTCCATGCTCAGCTAAAGAACCAACTATTTTTTCAACAACAACAGTGGCAGCAACACCTCTTCTACCAGTTGTAAATGAAGAGTCCTCCACAGCAACATCGTCATTTGTCAGCACAGACTCATTTGGACCTTGCATCATCTCAGCTGCCATTTGGAAATTCATTACATCTCCAGAATAGTTTTTAACGATAAATAAAACTCCTGCTCCACTGTCTACTTTTTCAGCAGCAGCTAACATTTGATCAGGTGTGGGTGATGAAAAAACAAATCCGGGGCAGGCTGCATCCAGCATACCGTAGCCGACTAAGCCACCATGCATGGGTTCGTGTCCACTCCCCCCTCCACTGATCAGAGCTACTTTACCCTCTTTTGTGGGAGTGGCTCTGGTGATGAAGTTGGGGTCGTAGTGGCAGTTAACAATATCTTGATGCGCAGCACCAAAACCTTGCAGACTCTCCTTTAGAAAATCATCCGCTGAATTCATAAATTTTTTCATAGTATCCTCCTAACTATTTAACACTGACTCACAGACAGTTTTTATCATTAATTGTGAAGACCTGGCTCCAGGATCGATATGACCTTTCGCTCGCTCTCCTAAAAAAGAAGCTCTCCCTTTTGTAGCTAAAAGATCTTTTGTTGAAAACATCCCTTTTTCCGCCACTTCTATAGCTTCTTGAAATATCTCTTTAACATCTTTGTTATCCTCGACACCTTTTTTAAGGCAGTTAGATACAGGTATGAGAACATCCATCATTGTTTTTTCACCTACATCTGCTTTACCTCTTTGCTTTACAGCTTCCACGCCATCTGCAAAAATTTCGATTGCCTTTTTGTAATCAACACCATTATCTATATCGTTTCCTTTGGCCATGGTCATAAACAATGTTCCAAACAGGGCTCCAGATGAGCCACCAATACCAGAAAGAACTTTCATTGCTATTTGGTTTAGAGCTTTAGACATTGGCAAATCTTTTATTACAGCTTCTAATTCTAAAACCAGCTTGATCCCTCTTTGGACATTAAAAATATGATCCCCATCTCCTATTTCTTGGTCCAATTTTTCTATTTCACTTGCATTTGCATCAATTACAGCCTGAATTTCTTTTGCTCTATGGATTAAAAAATTAACACTCATTGCACGCTCATTCCTTTTTCGTCAAAAAATAAAATTTTATTTTGATCTATTGCAAAATTTACTTTGTCCCCTTTTTGTCCTTGGAATGCTCCTTGATATAAGGATAAAATTTCTGCTCCATTAAAATCTAACTCTACCACAGTTTCTGCACCGAGAGACTCAACAGTTTTAATTGAGCCTGAAAGTTCACCCTCTCCTATCTTAATGTGCTCAGGTCTTAGACCAAGTTGACTTGCTTTATCTGGTGATGAAGTATTTAAAGAAGCTCTGTTGAGAATATTAATTTTTGGTGAGCCTAATCTATTTGCAACATAAATAGATTTTGGATTATTATATATATCTTCTGGTTTATCAATCTGTGCGATCTTACCATTTTCTAATACTCCAATGCGATCTGCCATAGTTGTAGCTTCAGCTTGATCATGTGTGACGTAGAGAATTGTGGAGCCTAAATTTAATTGGATTTTTTTCAGTTCGACTCTCAAACTTTCCCTTAATTTTGCATCAAGGGATGAAAGGGGCTCATCCATTAAATATATACTTGGGTCTCTAACTAGAGCACGACCTATTGCAACTCTTTGCATTTCTCCCCCTGATAATTCAGTAGCTTTGTTGTCTAATTTAGCTGAAATCTTCAACATCTCGGCTATTTTTGTCACTTTTTCTCTAATCTTATCTTCTGGGATTTTTCTAAGAGGGGATCGAAGAGGAAAAGCTAAATTGTCGTAAACCTTATAATGAGGGTATAAAGAGTATTGTTGAAAAACAAACGCTGTGTCTCTTGCTGCAGGTTGTGCTTGTGAGAAATCTTCATCATCAAAAAGGATCTTTCCTTTATCAATTTTTTCTAAACCTGCTATTGATCTTAATGTTGTTGTTTTACCTGCACCGGTTGGGCCCAATAATACAAAAAACTCTCCATCATTTACTGTGAAGCTAATATCATCTAAAGCCTTTATAGTTTTATCATATATTTTTGTAATATTTTGTAGTTCTACTTTAGACATTAACTCATAAACTCACTTTGAAGTGCCTTATCATTTGAACCATCAAAAATTATTTGATTATTATTAAGAGTATCAAATTGAATTTGCTCATTAATATTAACTTGTGTGTCACTATCAACTCTAATTTTTATATTTCCAAGTTGAGTTTCAATTGTAAGAATTTTTCTTGAACCTAAATATTCAACACCAAAGACATTGCCTTTTACGCCGTTTTCAGAAACTAATTTTAAATTCTCTGGCCTTACACCTAAAAAATTTTCATTTGAGTCTGTTCCTTCTTTTTGTTCAGGGATATTTAATGAAGAGTCTAATAATTTAATACTTGATTGACTTGGAGAAATTTTTTCATTTATTGGTATGAAATTCATTCCTGGGGATCCAATAAAATTGGCAACAAACTTTGTTTTAGGTTTATTATAAATAACTTTTGGTGAGTCTGCCTGCAAAACCACTCCCTCATTCATTACTGCTATTCGATCAGCCATCGACATTGCCTCTTGTTGATCGTGTGTTACATAAACTGTAGTTGCATCAATATCATCGTGAAGTTTTCTTAATTCCAAACACATCAATTCTCTAAATTCTGCATCAAGTGTCCCTAAAGGTTCATCCATTAAAAATGCTTTAGGTCTTCTGACTAGTGCTCTTCCGAGTGCAACACGTTGGCGATCACCTCCTGCTAAAGAGGAAACTTTTGATTTTAATAAGTGATCAATTCTAAGAAGCTTTGCAGCTTCCAATACTTTAGCATCTACTTCGCTTCGTGAGAGCTTTTGCATTTTCAGTGGGAAAGCCAGATTATTTCTTACATTCATGTGTGGATAGAGTGCAAAAAGCTGAAAAACAAAGGCTATATCTCGCTGAGAGGCCCTTAGATAGCCCACATCCTCCTTATCCAAATATATATTTCCAGAAGTTGGTAGCTCTAAACCAGCAATCATTCTCAAAGTGGTAGTTTTTCCACAACCTGAAGGACCGAGTAAAACGAAGAATTCTTTATTTTCAATAATAAGATTGGATTTTTTCACTGCTACGAAATCTCCAAAAGATTTATGTAAATTTTTGATTTCTATTTCTGCCATGGCTAATCTGGGAAATGACTTGTGATCACAAATCCTATAGTTCCCACCAAAATAACGATAAATGAATATGTATACATCCACATAGCAAAAGGCTGCATCAGCATAAATACTCCCAATAAAATTAAAACAGTTGATGCATTTTCCCAAATGGATCTTCTAAAAATTCTTCTCAATAAACTTTTTTTCTCAGCCATTATTTTCTTACCGCTCCAAATGTTATTCCCCTTAGAAGATGCTTTCTCAATACAACTGTAAATATCATCACCGGGATTAAAAATAATGTTGTCCCTGCTCCAATAGCAGGCCAATCAAGACCACCCTCTCCTATAATAGTCGGAATAAATGGTGGTGCAGTTTGTGCATTAAATTGTGTTAGTAGAACAGCAAATGCATATTCATTCCAAGAAAATATCATACAGAAAATTGCTGTTGCAGCAATACCTGTAGTTGCTTGCGGAAGGACCACTTTAAAAAATGCTTGCATTCTAGAGTAACCATCTATCATTGCAGCCTCCTCATACTCTCTCGGTATCTCATCCATGAAGCCTTTTAATAGCCAAACTGACAAACTTAAATTTACAACTGTGTACAGGATAATCATGCCAACGTGAGTATCACCGAGACCAAGTTTTCTATACATAATAAATATTGGTACTGCTACTGCTATAGGTGGGAACATTCTCGTAGATAAAATAAAAAATAATAAATCATCTTTCAGTGGGACTTTAAATCTTGAAAGGGCGTAGGCAGCCAAGGAACCTAAAAATACCGAAAAGAACGTGGCACCAAATCCAATTATCAAAGAATTGGAATATCTCGGTAAAAATTTTGATGGTCCTGTTATGACCATTTCTCTGCTGCGAACTAACTCCTCATACCATGTATCTGGTGGCGGAAGAGAGTCCAAATAATCCTTGGGTTGTCTTGATCGATTTGTAAATAAATTCACATAACCCTCTAAAGATGGTTCAAAAAAGACCTCAGGAGGGTAAGAAATAGCACTATCAACACTTTTAAAGCTTGTAGCAACCATCCATGTGATCGGTATAAGGGTTACAATCATGTAAACGATGATGATAGTTGCAGCTAATTTCCTTGAAAATCCTGTTGCTTCTAGTGGTGATCTTGAAGTGTCCATTATCTCTCTTTAATTTTGTTCATAACTTTTACGTACACATTTCCAAAGCCGAATATAGTGACAAATAGTATTACAGCAAAAGCAGAGCTGTAACCTGTTTTCCATTTTTCAAATGCTTCACGTTTTAAATTGATTGATGCAAGTTCAGTCGCCGATCCTGGACCCCCTGAAGTAAGTTCAGCTACCAGATCAAACATTTTGAAATTCTCGATCCCTCTAAATAATAATGCAAGAAGTAGAAAAGGAAGGACAGATGGTAATGTGATGTGGATAAATTGCTGCCACTTACTAGCCCTGTCAACTTCTGCAGCCTCGTACAAATAATTTGGAATTGATCTTAATCCTGCCAGACAAATTAACATGGTAAAAGGTGTCCACATCCACGTGTCGACAATCACAATTGACCAAGGGGCTAAAGTGCTTGAACCAATCATATCAAAAATACCAAAGTCATAGAAAAAATTAACTACGTAATTAAACAAACCTACTTGAGGATTATATAAGTAAGTCCAAAATACACCTACGACTGCAGGGGAAAGCATCATTGGTAAAACTATTAAAGTAGTGAGTAGTTCATTGCCTTTAAATTTTTTATTTAAAAGAAGAGCAAGACCCAATCCAATTAATGCTTGTAAGACTAATGTCCAACAAACGAAGTGGGCAGTTATCTGCATCTTTTCCCATATCTCTTCTTTTCCTAAAATCTTTTTATAGTTTTTTAAACCCACAAATTTTACTTCTCTACCTATTTTATTGGCATAAAAATTGGTGAATGACATTCTTATGGCATAGATTAGAGGATAAATATTTATAGCAAGTAATAGAATTAAAGTTGGTGCTATGAAAATCCAGGCTATTGCTTTATCAGATAAGCCTTTGAACTTTTTAGCAGCACTTTTCATATATGTTTTAGATTGAAGGGTGGGATTAATCCCACCCTTTATATTAATTTAGTGATTAAATTTTACCGTCGTCTTCGAAGACTTCAGTCCAATCATCAATGATTTTGTCTAATGCGTCTTTTGCAGAACCTTTTCCATTCACAACGTAGTCATGAATTCTCTCCTGCATTGGAAGCATTAATTCAACAAATGTAGGCTCTTGCCAAAAGTCTTTGACAATGCCCATTGAGTCAAGGAAGCCTTGTGCGTACACAGCTGAGTCAACGAAATCAGGTGATCCAAGAACATCCATATGACATGAATATCCTCCTAAATCCCACCATTTTTGTTGAATATCTGGCTTTGCAAACCACTTCATGTATTCAAGAGCCAAGTCTTGTTTATCAGAGTAACTCACAACTGAGATACCTTGACCACCAAGAGTAGCTGCACATACGTTTTGACATGGGTTAGCAAAGAAACCAGAAACTCTTCCGTCACTGTCCTCTTTAGAAACACCCGGCCAGAAAGCATACCAGTTCATTTGAAATGCAACCTGTCCTGATTTATATGCATCAAGATTTGCGACCATATAAGCATCTGAGTGCCCTGGAGGTGCACAGTCTTCGTACATTTTTCTGTAAAATTCAACAGCCTCTACAGAAGCATCTGAGTTAAAATAACCGTCCATCTCGTATGGGTTATCAGGATTTTCATACTGCATACCCCATGCATACATGGCTGCTGTTACACCCATGGTGATACCTTCAGATCCACGCTCTGTATTGATAGCTGCACCATATCTTACTTGTCCATCAATTTCTCTTCCTTGGAAGAAAGTACACATGTCATATAACTCGTCCCAAGTTTTTGGAACACCTAGATCATATCCATGCTTACTTTTAAATTCAGCTTGAAGCTCTGGTCTATCAAACCAGTCTTTTCGATAAGCCCATGCTAAAGCATCACCCATTGCTGGAAGAGCGTAATAGTTAGGTGATCCTTTTGGCCATGTTGAATAAGCGTAAACAGTCGCTGGGTTAAAATCATCCATTGAAATTCCGTTGGCATCAAAGAAATCATTTAACTTAACATAGTGACCATATTCGGCTCCTTGTCCAATCCACTGTGAGTCACCGATTAACAAGTCAAAAGTTTTACCTTGGTTATTTAACTCGTTAAGCATCCTCTCAGCAAAATTTGGCCATGGCACAAATTCGAAGTTCATTTCAACGCCTGTTTCAGCTGTAAATTCTTTACTTAATTCTTGTAAGGCATTAGCAGGATCCCAAGCGGCCCAGCCCAAAGTCAAAGACTCAGATTTAGCATTCAAAGAAAAAAGTAAGGCAAAAACAGGAACTAGAAATACAGATAGTATTTTTTTCATGTTATTATTCCTCCTCTTTAATAACAAAACTAGCTGATTATACAGTCTTTTTACATATTTATAAATGCAGATTATTCATATTTTTAAAAACATTTTAAATAGCAGTTAACTGTAATATTATAGTTTGTCGCAGGAGGGGGGTTAAGCGATGTCTATAAAAGGTCCAGCTATATTTTTAGCTCAATTTGCAGGTGATGATGCTCCGTTTAACAATTTAGAGAATATCTCAAAATGGGCTAGTGATTTGGGATACTTAGGTGTTCAGATACCTAGTTGGGATGAGAGGTTAATTAATTTAAAACAGGCATCTGAAAGCAAAGATTACTGTGACGAAATAAAAGGGACTCTTAAAAGTTTTAATTTAAATCTAACTGAGCTTTCGACACATCTCCAAGGTCAACTTGTAGCTGTTCATCCTGCATATGACTCTGTATTTGATGGTTTTGCAACCTCAGAGGTAAGAGGAAATCCATCTGCAAGGCAGCAATGGGCAGTTGATCAATTAATGATGGCCGCTAAGGCTTCGAAAAATTTTGGATTGACTGAACATGTTACTTTTTCAGGAGCATTGGCTTGGCCATATGTTTATCCATGGCCTCAAAGACCAGAAGGGTTAGTTGAAACTGCATTTGATGAACTGGCTAAAAGGTGGAAACCTATTCTTAATGAATTTGATGAGTGTGGGGTGAATTTATGTTATGAAATTCATCCAGGCGAGGATCTTTTTGATGGAATAACTTTTGAAATGTTTCTAGATAAAGTAGGCAATCATGAGCGCTGCAACATGTTATATGATCCTAGCCACTTTGTTTTGCAGCATTTAGATTATTTGCAGCATATTGATATTTATCACGAGAAAATAAAAATGTTTCATGTGAAAGACGCAGAACTCAATCCCACTGGTAAACAAGGGGTCTATAGTGGATTTCAATCTTGGAAGAACAGAGCAGGTCGATTTAGATCTTTAGGAGATGGGCAAGTCGATTTCAAGTCAATTTTCTCCAAACTTACTACTTACGGCTTTGATGGATGGGCTGTTTTAGAATGGGAATGTGCTTTGAAACATCCTGAAGACGGAGCTAAAGAGGGTTCTGTATTTATTAAAGATCATTTAATTAGAGTTACCGAGAATGCTTTCGATGATTTTGCCGATGCTGGTACTGATCAAGATGCAAACAAAAAAATGCTTGGAATTGAATGATAATATGACCAAAAAATTAAAATTAGGAATGGTTGGTGGTGGCTCAGGAGCATTTATTGGAGAAGTTCACCGTATAGCATCTAGAATTGATGACCGCTTTGAACTGGTCGCTGGTGCCTTTTCATCTAATCCTGAAAAAGCTCAAGCCTCTGGCAGAGATATTGGAATAGCAGATGAAAGGAATTATAAGGACTACCTTGAAATGGTCGAAAAAGAATTGATCAGAGAGGATAAAATAGATGCTGTAGCCATAGTGACACCAAATCATATGCACCATCCGATAGCTAAAGCTTTCATGGAGAAAGGTTTTAACATAATTTGTGACAAACCCCTTGCCATGAATGTTAATCAATGTGAGGAACTAATAAAATGTAAAAAAGACAATAACGTTCTTTTTGCTTTAACTCATAACTACACTGGTTATCCCATGATTAGGAATGCCAGAGCTCTTTGTAAGAGAGGTGACTTAGGTGAAATAAGAGTAATTCAAGCAGAGTATGCTCAAGATTGGCTGACCGAAGATTTAGAAAATAGAATTAATGATGGGGGAAACAAACAGGCCTCTTGGAGAACTGATCCTAATCAATCAGGTGCTGGTGGATGTATTGGTGACATTGGAACTCATGCTTACAATCTGATTAGGTTTATAACTGATCTCAATACTGAGGAGATATCTGCAGAGTTAACATCTTTTGTGCCTGGGAGAAAATTAGATGATAATGCTCAAATATCAATACGATTTAAAGGAGGAGCAAAAGGTACTATTTGGTCTTCTCAAGTAGCCCCAGGAAATGAAAATCATTTACAAATAAGAATTTATGGTAATAAGGCCGGACTAGAATGGTGTCAAGAAGATCCAAATTACCTTTACTTTACAAAATTTGGAGAACCCAAACAAAAAATTACAAGGGGTGGATCAGGTGCTATGAGCGATGCAGGAGATGTTACTAGAATTCCTGCTGGACACCCCGAGGGATATTTAGAGGGCTTCGCAAATATCTATACAGATGTAGCTAATGCGCTAATTGATCAGAAAAATGGCAAATTTAATGAGGAAAATCACCATTTTCCAAGTGTAGAAGATGGACTTGAAGGTATTAAATTTATCGAAAGGTCAATCGCCTCTAGCTCATCAAATTCAAGCTGGGTAAGTTTCAATTAATTCCAACTTAGTTTTTTACGTGTTTCCCAATAATCTTGAGTGGACAGGCTAAAAGACTCAAGAGAGGGCAATTCGGTATCTATTTTTTCAAGACAACTTAAATTTTCATCCAACTGTTTGATTGTTGATGCTCCTGTTAGACAAATTTTAACAAACGGTAGTCGATAAACCCAGAGATAAGACAATTGCTCCAAAGTTAAATCCATAGATGAGGCAACTGACTTTAATTCTTTAATTTTGTTTTGATGCAATTCTTTATTTGAATTAGTTAGTCTTCCATTTGAGAAAATCTCTTTTGCAATTACATTGATCTTTTTTTTAGATACTTCTTTTAAAATGGAAATACAAGATTGGTCAAAGATATTAATGGTCGTTTGTAAATAAGAAAATAGATTAAGCTTTTCATTCTTAATTAAAAGTTCATTAATAGTTTTCTCTTGATCTGGGCCACTTGTTGAGATTCCTATTTCTATTCCATTTTTTTTTATTGTCTCAAGCTCCTTTAGAACATTAATATCATCTAAGACTTTACTTTCTGAATTGACAGAATGGATGTGGTAAAGATCAATACTTTTTCCTAAATTAAGTCTTGTCTCCACCCATTGTTGTTTTAAAAATTCAACTGAGTGATCTTTTCTTTCATGTTGATCTGCCTGAACTTCCCAATTTGCTAAATATTCATAGCCCCACTTAGACCCCACAAAACCATCAAATTGTTTTTGAGCTCTAATCCAACTAGATAAAAATTCCTCAGCATCTCCATATACCCTTGCCGCATCGAAATATCGAATACCTCTCTTGTAAGCATGACTAAGTACTTCGTGACAATGAGATCTCATAGAATTTTTTGATATGTCGCTGCCTAAATCTGAACTATGACCAATGTTTATATATCCGGGCCTCCCAAGAGAAGCCAATCCTAGGCCTATTTTATTGTCTAATTTAAACAATTATATGATTTGCTATTTGACTTTTTATTGTCAGTGGGTCAGTTAAATGAATAGTTTGAAAGCCAAGTGATTGCGCCGCCTCAATATTTTCAATACGATCATCAATGAAAAGAGTTTGTTCAGGTGTTAAATTAAATCTTGAAATCGCTAATTTATAAATTTCAGGGTCTGGTTTTACTAAAAACTCTCTACCAGAGATAATTTTATCATCAAATTCTTTCAGGAATGGGTGTTGATCTTCCATACCCTCATAAGTCTCATCTGACCAGTTTGACAAGACATAGCAGGGGTAACCACTTGATTTTATTTTTCGAAAAATATCAACTGTATCTTGATAAACCCCGTTAACCATATTCCTGTGATTTGGATAATATTGCTTTATTTCATTCTCATAATTAGGGAAATTTTTTATTGCATCTTTAACTGCGTCATCAATTTTTACTCCAGCATCGCATCTCATATCTAAATGAGGGAACGCGATTGTATTCATAAAATATTCTCTTTTAGTTTGATCAGGAATGATATTTTTAAATACATAATGTGGATCCCAATCAAAAAAAACATTACCTAAATCAAATAGAAATTTTGTAATTTTCATCGACTCAATCGACAAAAGAATTAATTAGATTTTCAAGATATTCTTGGCGACCGGACTTTGGTTGAGGGTTTAAATTTTTAGCAATGACATTTTTATGAATATCTTCAAGAGACATTGAAGTCATGAGTTGTTTTTCAGAGGCCCACTGTTCATATCTTTGTTTTAAAAAATTTTCATAACTTCCATCATTAATCATTTTTTCAACAGCAATAAGAGTTCTAGCACAAGTATCCATAGAGCCAATATGCGCATAGAATAGATCCTCAGGATCTATTGATTGTCTTCTAATCTTAGCATCCATGTTGAGACCTCCTGAAGAAAAACCACCATTTTTAAAAATGTAGTAAAAAGGCAAAACTAATTCTTCTACATTGTTTGGGAATTGGTCTGTGTCCCATCCTACTAAATAGTCTCCTCTGTTAATATCAATACTCCCAAAGATGTCATTGGAAAGTGCATATGCAATCTCGTGCTCGAATGAATGTTTTGCTAAAATAGCGTGATTTTGTTCGATATTTAGCTTGAATTCTCTCTCTAAACCATATTTTTGAAGAAATGCAAAAACATTAGCAGAGTCAAAATCATATTGATGTTTCGTTGGCTCATGGGGTTTCGGCTCAATGAGGAGTAGACCCTTAAAACCAATTTTGTGCTTATGCTCAGCTACCATGTTCAAAAATCTACCAAGCTGATCATATTCTTGTTTCATATTAGTATTTAAAATTGTTTCGTAACCCTCTCTGCCTCCCCATAAAACATAATTTTGTCCACCTAAAAACATTGTATTTTCCATACACATCTTCACTTGAGCAGCTGCATATTGAAAAACATCAGGATCAGGATTAGTAGCAGCACCAGACATGTACCTGCGGTGGCTAAATAAATTTGCTGTTCCCCAAAGAAGTTTTACTTTACTTGTTTCAAGTTTTTTTGAAATTTCATCGATAATGGTTTTTTGAATTTTTTCTGTCTCCAAAAAACTTTTACCCTCTGGGGCAACATCTACGTCATGAAAACAGAAATATGGTATTCCTAATTTTTCAAAAAAATCGAATGCATTATTGAGCTTATCTTTTGCTTGTTCTATTTTATCTCCTGCTTCCATCCATGGTCTTAAAAATGTCTGTCCTCCAAAAGGGTCACCCCCTGGCCAATTAAAAGTGTGCCAGTAACATACTGCCATTCTCAGATGTTCCTCTAATGTTTTTCCTAGAATTTTTTTATTAGCATCATAAAATTTAAATGAAAGTGGATTAGTAGAGTCTCTACCTTCATATTTAATTGTAGGTATATCTTTGAAATAATCAGACATAAATTAGTCGTAATAAAACATTGGGGCTTTTTTAAATTCTTCCCAAGCATGCGGGTCGTGCCCTGTGACTACTGTAGCATTTTTGTCTTTTGCAATTTTTTTGAGTTTTTTTACAGAGTCAACAACGTCAACGGCAGAGCAAACAAGACCTGGTAGTGTTAAATTGTTCCAATGATCCATTGTGTAAGCTGCATCTATAGTAAGCAATACATAACCTGAATTTGGTAAATTAACTAAAAAAGACTGATGGCCCGGTGCATGCCCCGGAGTAAAAATTACAATTATTGATCCGTCGCCATATAAGTCATAAAAATCATCATTTTTATCTCTTAAAAATTTCCAATTAATTCCAGGTTTATCAAAGTCTTTTCTTATATATGCAGGCTTTGAGAACCAATCAGGATTAAAAGCATAATCATATTCCTTTTGTTGAACTAGGTGTGTTGCATTAGGAAACCTTCCAACACCACCTGAGTGATCGAGGTGAAGATGAGAATGTAAGACATATCTTATACCTGCTGGATTAACCCCAATAGAGTTAAGTTGATCAATACAATTTTCAGTTTTTCCCATAATTGGATCATAAGCCGCAACAACAGAACCCCAATGAGCATGTTTATCTTCACTGACCTCTTTTGCATTGCCTCCGTCAATGACCACATCCCCTTTTGGGTGTCTTATCAAAAACCATGGAACAGGTATCTCAAAGTCCTCATTAGATTGATTCATTTTTATATATTTCATTTTCGTTTTTAGAGTTCCGGTCTGGAACATATAGAGCCTCATGTCAGTAGAAACTTGTGAGTTCGTTAAGTGACTATATTCTTTTTTTGACTCTTCAATTGCTTCTTTTATGGAATATTCTTTAACCTTTTGATCTGTTTGTTTATTTGTAATAATTTTATCAAATTGATCTAAATCAGATTTTTTGTAACTAACGCTTAATTTTTTTTCCATCTACTTAAATTCTATCTCAATAAATTTATAAATAAAATCATTGTTATTAAATACATTGTGGTTAACTCCCTTTTCTCTAAAGTAGGATCCACCTTTTGCTAATTTTGAAATTGTTTCCTCACCATCATGATTAACAATTTTTAGTTCCCCATCTAACAAGGGCACTACCACATAATCGTATTCATGAATATGCTGGCCAGTTGAGTCCCCAACTTCAAAAGACCACTCTGTAACTCTAGTTTTTTGATTATCAATCATGACATTGGCTTTAGCCATGTCGTTAGATATTTCTACAGGGTACGCTCTCAGCTTTTTCAGCCTTAAGAGCTTCGGCAGCTTTTGTTGCTTTTTCAACTGAGTCGAAAACAAGTTCAGGAAAAAGAACAAAAGGTTTTGCTCTATCAGCACTGAGCTGTCCAACACACCAGGTTTTACCGGGTTCAACACACATGACCATATATGTCCCAGGAATAGGACCATAATGTCTATTATTCAAAGCAAAAAGGCACTCTGCCATATCGTTTAATTTATCGATGTCTAGATTTTGAAGTGCTTTTTTTTCTAATTCATTTAACGGAGTATCCAGAGCGCCAAGTGTCTCTTTCCCCCATGGAATCTCCTGCATATTTTGTTTTTTCATAGTTTAAGGTAAAGGCCCGTCCTTTAAGAAACCTTTAAGCGTATTTTCCATTATTCTAGAGACATTATTATTGTAATTATTATGTGAGAGACTACCGCACCAAGCCAAAGACCCTGGTGCAAACATTGCTCCATTGTTAGGTGTTTTATAGTAAATCATATCAGCTCTGACCATTGGATTTTCATGACCACCACCATAGTAACCACGAACAGCAAAATGTATTTCCTCGTTAACTTGCAACATCATATTAGAGTGATCCTGCGAGCGAGCCAAATAATAAGCATTATGTGGGGTTCCAAATTCTAAGTCGTATCTGTCTAACTCCAAACCGGCAGCTCCTCCACCAACTAAACCAAAATCACCAATCACCTCATCTGCTCCAATCCCCTCAAAGATCCATGAACATTCAGGTTTAAAACTATCTTCTTCTCTTTTGTAGTATGAGGACACGTCAAATCCATAAGATGTGAAAGTTAACCCACAAACTTTAGAAGGTATTCTTCCTCGAGCTCTCCACATACCTCCATATTTACCATCAAAAGCATTATTGTATTCACCTGGGTTAGATGTCCATGCTCTTGTGCCTGCTTCACCTTTTCGAACTTCGGTAATATTAGGGTTGTCAGGATGATACTCACTAATCCAATAAAATCCATCTGATCCTAGATAAAAACATCTACCACCCTGCATTTGATATGACTCTAGAGCATCCATATATTTCTCAGATGAATACTCAGGGTGACTTCCAGTCATCACAACTTTATAACGATTTAATAAATTTATACCTTCATGTTCCAAATCCTCGTCTGTCAGAACATCAAAATCAAAACCTTTTTCTTCTAGCCAATCAGTAAGATGTAAGTCGGCATTGAGTTGCCATAATGAAGGAGAAAGCCAATGTCTGTATTTGGGTCTCATATTAAGGATTGGTCTTAGTCTTGATGATATTGATACACCATGTCCGTCTGAGTGAAGTGAATAAGTTGATAGCCCGTATTCTCTATGTTCATTTAAATATAAATCTGCTGGCTCAAGCACAGGCACTTTACCTGCAAGCAATTGTGCTACCACAGAGTTGGTTCCAAGATTATCATTGGAGTAAGCCATGTAACTATTAGTAGGCAATAAGAATAAAGTTTTTGCAGTTGCTGTCCCTTTGGGAGGTTTAACACAAAATGGAATATAGTCCTCATTTTCTGATTCCTCTCGTCCGTCTACTCTTAGTCTTGCAGCGTAGACACCACTTTTTAATCCCTCAGGTACTTTTAAAGTAAAGTCTACATCCCATCTTGCATCGTCTATATCATCGTCATGAAAATGAATTGCACCGTATTCCTCAGGTTTATGATGGAAAACCATTTCATCCGCTGTCCAGTTATGTCCTGTCATACCTCTGTTTGGCATATTAATAATAAATCCGTGGTGATTATTTGGAGAAGTATCAACAATCTTTGTTGAGGCAATGTTTTTGCCAATATTCGCATGAAAATCCCAGGCACCTACGACTGTTGACCTGACAGTGGTATTACACTCATCATAGCTTGATGCAAGTGTTTCAATTTCAGCCTTCGATAGCGCAATATTAGATAATCTAGGTCTGTCTATCTTTCCATTAAATGTCTTTGTTTGCTCAGGTAATTCAATAGGGTGAGGTACCTCTTTAAAATGTCCGCCAGAAATATGTCTGCCTGATCTATTGTTGAGTGTTGTGGCAGCAATTAGCAATGGAGCGTCATTAGCAGCAGGTAAAACTGAGCTAGTGGTCTCAATAATAGCTGAGGTTTCTTCAATTGGATTCAAAATAGCCATACCCAAGCCACCATTTGTAGATGTAACTCTAGGTTCTTGATGAAGGGTAAGCCTTCTCGATTGAGCATCAAATTTTGCAATAACCAGATACCAGACCTTTCTTAAAAGCTTTTTTTCTGAGGAGACAGTAACAACCTGAGAACCATCACCAATTTCTACAGATAAACAGCCTTCATCATTAACGAAAAGGCCATAGCCTTTTTTTTCTTCTTCATTAAATTTGGTGAAAATTCCTTGTCTGCCTTTGTCAGGGGTGGTTGGGAAAATGTAAGCCTGCATAGTGAAGCTTTCTAAATTTAAATTATCGTGTTGGGGCATGATGATATATGATCCACCATGTATTCTCTGGTTTTTCCCTTGATAGGTACCATTGCAACTAGCATCTATTTCGGCCTCTTTATATCCTGGGCCTTCAGGATTTGTATCACCGTGTATTAAGCGGACTAATTGAACTTCATAACTGTCATTGTATTCAGCATTAATATAAAATTTAACCTCTTCGCCAGGGTGAGCTGAGTACTTATCACTATAACCTGTTATTTTTAACATTACTCTTCCCCGCTATACTCCTCAAGTAGTCTGTTAATTCTTTTTAAAAATATTGCATGTTCACATGCTTCCTCAGATGAATAAGAGTCTTCAGTAATTTCAACTGGCTCACCTCTAACTCCTGTTGTTATTCCAACTCTATAATCTTCATGCCTTCTTAAACAAACAGTTACAAAACCATTTTCTTTACTTCCTCTTCTTAACTTATCTAATAATGTTTGGAGATCTTGACTGTGCTGAATAACGCCGTGGTCTCGAGTAGCAGCCCTTCCAATTGGAGTTGCTCTATGCTCTTCAATTAGAGATTTTAATTTTTGAGGATCTCTCAACATTTTTAATATGTATTTTTTGGTAATAAAATCATCAGTGTGTTTATGCCCTTTATTTAATTGGACGTTTGACGGGTGCTTATAGCTGTAATCAGACATAATTCTATTTTAGATATAGTTAACCTTTCGCACAGTTTTTTGTTCCAAATAATGAAACACAATACGAAAAATTCTTATTCCTCCTCAGTTTTAAGTACTTTATCATCATAATGCATAAACGGAAAGTATTACAGTTGCCACAGCCATACCTATTAATATAAGTGGCCAACCATACCCTCCTCCCATTCTGTCAATATAGTTTCCTTGCTCCTCAACATCGTCAGGTGCCAAATATTCATCACCATTTAGTATGGGTTTTTTTGGCAAAGTCGATAAGTCCATCTTATTGGCTAAAAACCAAATTAGAAATATACCCGCTACCCACCAAATTATTTGGTAAGCCCATAGTGAAGGGACTCCCATCACCCAATTATCATAACTTTGATCCGCACTACCAAATATTAAGTTTCCGAAAATTAAACCCGGGCCGATAGAGAAGAATGCCCATATTAAAAAGAAGACATAAGCAAGAGATTTTATTTTTTTTCTTGATGGGTGAATACCCATATGTTCATTTAAAAAATTATGAAATGACGCTCGATGTTCTTTATCTGTATCATTACTTGCAAATATAGAGGATAAAAAACATACAATCACATTAAAGAATAAACCCCATAACCCAGAGTAGATTGTTAGTGGCCATCGCCCCCAAGGAAGAGAATTTCCTGTTAGCTTATGACCAAAAGTTTCAGCTAAAGTTACAAAACCTAATCCGGTGATGAGTCCAAGAATTGCCCCACCTCTTGTGATCCATTTAAACCAAAGCATTCCAAGTAAAACAGGAAACAATTGGAAACCAAAAGCGATTGCTAATCCACCAAGTAGTATTAGAGAAGTTTCAAAAAAAGTTGCAAGATACAGTGCCGCTAGGCTTAATAACAACATCGCTAACCTAGCAACTAATAACTCCCTTTTCCATGTAGGGTTACTATCGATATATGGTCTATAGAGATCTCTTGCCACCATGCTGCCTGAAGTCATTAAAAAAGCAGATAATGTAGATTGAAGAGCAGCAATTATGGATATTGCCAAAAATCCAACAATGATTGGTGAGAGATTACTGAAGCTTTCAACAAACACATAAATTAAAGATGATATATTTTGTAGACTTAGCTCAGGGAATATTTGGTTAATGGCAAAACCATTTGAATTAACAATACTATTAGCTCCAAGAAGATGTGCTCCTACACCTAATAAAGGGGCGAATATAAATAAAAATATTCCAACAACAGCACCTGAACCCCAAACTTGATAAAAATAAAATGACCTCGGTGATTTTACTGAATAGCTCCACATCGAAAATGTAGGAGAAAGCACAATACCCATATAAGAGAGAGTAAAGGATAAAATCATAACTGCTGTCCAAGGTCCTCCTAATGGGTTGTTTTTTCCAATACCTGCAACCCACTGAATTACACCAGGAACGTTGAAATATCCTGATATATCACCGCCTCCGTAACCTCCAGTAGTTCCCCAAGCTCCGAAAGATATAAAGCTATTCGCCATAGATAGGTCTTCAAAAAAACTTAAACCTCCTAAGTAATTAAATACACCAACACCAAGTGCTAAGAAAAAAACAAAAAATAACCATGATTGAACAACGCTTACACTCACCATGGGTTTAAATCCACCAGATACTATATAAAATAAGACAACAGCAGTTAGTGCCCACATTGCAGAGTCTCTAGTTATTTCACCTCCACTAATAAACTCTACAACATTACCTGTTGATCCAATAATTATACCAAGAAATGGAACAGCAAAAAATAATCCGATTATTAGTACTACAATTCTAAGAGTATTACTTTGATAATATTTATAATACATCTCTCCTGGAGTGATAAAATTAAATTTTCTACTTAGCATCCACTGCCTTTTAAAAAATAGTATACTTCCGAGAGGAATTGTTATTACAATTGCAGCAGTAGCTAGAAAAGAGTATCCATCTGCATAAATTAATGATGGAAAAGAAATGATAGTTATGCCTGCAAATGTAGTTACTGTTGCAGAGAAAAAGAATACCCAAGGAGATACACTTCTATCTGCTAAATAGTAAGCCTCAGGGGTTTTATTTTTTCTAAGAGTTCTAGCTCCCCAAAAAAGACAAAAGCTTATATATAGGACAAGAAAGAAAAAAAACCAATAAAGATTAGCGACCATAACTCAAACTTGAATTAAGAGTTGTAATCAGTCTTTTCCTTAATAATTCTGAGTGCCTCTAATAAATATACTCTAAAGACTTCATGGTTTTCACTCATCGGGAAATGACCAATATCTCTCATTTCAATATAAACTCCTCCTTTTATTTGTCTGGCAGTATCTTCTGTTGCTTCGGGAGGGGTTAGGTAGTCATAAGTACCAGTTAGCATGATAACAGGGCACTTGTGACCATCGATATTTTGAAGCTCATCTCTTAAATCATGATCAACTGAATAAAAATGAAGGTCTCCTTTAAAAGCCTCTGATCCTTGAGTGTAATAATGCCAAGTTAACCATCTATCCATATCTGGAGATTGTGGGGCCATTAAATCCCAAACACCACTACCACACACTTGAGCTGCATTGGCATGAGGATGCCTCCACCAATCAATATAAAAGCCAGGGGAATAATGCGCAGCCTCGACAGGGATCACAGCTTTAAATTTATTAGGATACTTCAGAGCTAATTGAAGAGCCACGTTTCCTCCAAAAGAAGAACCCATAAATATAGGGTTTTCAAGGTCTAAGGCCTTACAAAGTTCTACAATAAAATTACAGTAATGCTCTGCTGTTAATTTGTACTCCTCTTTCCACCATTCTGTATTATGAGGTGGATCTGATTTACCATGTCTTGGAAGGTCGTAAGCGATAACTTGATAATTTTGAGTAATTTCTTCATCTTCCAGTAATCCTCTCCACTGATGATTGTGGCATCCAGCAGTATGCTGACATACTAATGGAGTGCCTTTTCCATTTGAAAGATAAAAGACTTTATACTGTTGACCATCTACCTCGATGGTAACGTATCTACCTATTGGGTCATGATGTTTTACTGCCATAAATTTTTCCTTTCAATTCTCTTGATCATACTGGGACTCCTGATTGTCTTAGCAATTCAAATTGAACAGTAAAGTTTCTAAGATTTTGCATTAAGACTAAATGATTGCCCTCGATTTTAAGGTCTTCTCTAAATGAGGCTGCATAGATACCATGAAACATAGGTTTTGGAACAGGCTTTGCAAACTCTCTCCATGTTTGCTCTGATGCCCTTAATGCAAAGTCATATGGATCTAAACCTCCAGGGTTGGTATTAATATTTTTTACCTTTCCATCATGCATCTCGATAATTACTTTCACACTACCCATGTCGAAAAGAAATGAACAAGTATAATATTTAGCCATCGCTTTTATGGTCTCATCTTTTTCAGTAAGCTCTTTATATTTTTTTGCCCAGGATTTTACATCTATACTCATGTTTTATACCTATTTCTTTTTCCTGGGTGTCTTTGTGGCTTGTTCATCAAATCTCATATGCTTGTCCTTCTTAGGATCATCGTAGTCACCTAAAATATTCCTGATATTACTTGCCTCACCGGGCGACATACCAATTTCTTTTAAAAGACTATCTAAGAACGGTTGTTGTGCTCTATATCGAAGAGCAGAATTCACAACATTATCTGCTAAAGATCCTTTTTTGGAATATCCACCTGAGGACGCAGAGGGGTTATCAGCGTTGCCGCTTCCTTCGGCTCCTCCTCCTTGACTAAATCCAGGTAATCCATTTACATCGACAACTTTAATTGAGTCAATGTTTTGCATTGGTCTAACCCATTCTCTAATAATACCCTCAATTTTTTCAGCGAGTTTTTGTCTAAGTGCACTTCTTCTACTTGCGTCACTTCTAGCATTTTCCGCTTCATTTAGGGCTTTTTTGCCAGCTGCTTCAATTTCATATCTAATTTTCGCAGCCATCGATGCTAACTTTTCTCTCTCAGCATTTTTACTAGCGTCTATTACTCCAAGAGCTTTTGTCTTCTCAGCTTGTTCAACATCTCTAATGGTGTTGACTTTTTCCTCAGCTTCTACAGCCTTAGCGCGAGCATTTTCTTCTTCCATTTTAGTTTTTAAGACTGACTTAGATTTTTCTAGGACTTCCATTTGTTTTTGCTTTTCTTCAATTTCTATTCTTTTTGCCTTTTCAATATCTAAGACTCTTGTCTCTTGCTCAGCAGCAATTTTGAACGCATCAACATTTTTCTGTTGAGCAGTTTTTGCATTTTTAATTTGCTCCTCAGCCATAATATAAGCCTCTTCAGACTCATATCTTTTTCTAGCCTCTTCTTTTGCTGTTTGAGCTTTTTCCTCAGCAAGTTTAATATCAACTGATCTTTGTTTTTCTAGACGACTGAATTCAACATCTCTTTCCAATTCAAGAATAGTTTTTTCTGTCTCAATATCTTTCTGTTTAATCTCGATAGAAGTTTGTTGTTTAAACTCATTTTGTTCTTTTCTTCTTTTCTCAATTTCTTGGATAAGTTTAGTTTCTTGTAAACTTTTTTCCATCTCAACAAAGTCTTTCTTGCTAATCTTAGCAATCTCAATATCTTTTTCTGAGGAGATTTCAGCCAGCTCAGACTCTTTGTCTTTCTCAGCTTTTGTTTTTACTGTCTCAGTATTTTCAATAGCTCTTTGTTGTTCGATTTCACGTTTTTGTTGATACTTTGAAAATTCTTCCTCTTTTTCAATTTCAAGAGTTTGCTTGATAGATTGGAGGTTTTTATTTCGAATACTTACCTCTGTATCTTTCTCAATATCATTTCTTTTCTTTTTACGTGACTGAGTAAATTCTGTTATTTGAGTTAAACCCTCAGCATCAAATGTATTTGAAGGGTCGAATACACCCACGGGAGCTTGGTTAAGAGATGTCAAAGACACGGTCTCTAACTCCAAACCAGTGTGCTTAATTGCTTCTTCAACATGAGATGCAACATTTTTAATGTACTCAGATCTATTCTCTTGAATTTCATCAAGGCTCATTTTTGCGGCAACAACACCTAATCCATCAACAAAACGACCTTGAACAAGTTCTTTTAAATGATCAGGCTCTAGTGTTCTATTTCCCAATGTTTGCGCGGCTATTGAGACAGCTTCAGTTGTAGGCGCTACTCTAACGTAGAATTCAGCGGTTACTTCAGCCCTCATTCTATTTTTTGTGATAAAAGATTTACTCCCGTTTCGTTGAACCTCTATACAAAGAGTTTTCATACCCACTGAGGTAATGTTATGAATAATAGGCAAAACGAAGGCACCTCCGCTGATCACAACTTGTTCACCTCCCATACCAGTTCTAACAAACGCTATTTCCTTTGAGGAACGCCTGTACAGCCAATGTAGCAAGTAAACTATAATTGCTATTGCTAACGCTATTAAGATTATTATTGCAATAATATCTGCACCACTAGTAATGTTCATACCTATTTATCACCTCCTAAGTTGATGTTATTGTCCATTAACTCTCATGTCTTGTATTGCTGCTTTGTAAATTATTAAACCAAAAACTATTTTATTTAAAAAGTCTGCTAAATTATAAATCACATTAACACTATTGGGGTCAATGCCCCCGCCCAAATGCTCTATAAAATATCCCATTGGATATATAGCCCATCCAATTGTAATAATAAGTCTGTTCGAGAAGAAAACCATTTGTACATTTTCGTTTCCGCATCTAGCATTTGCTCTTCCGGCCTCTCCAACATATAGCTCACCGAGGATGTACAACCATCCAGCTAACCAAACGATGAAACCTAATGTCTTACTCATATAACCCGCTGCACCTAAGAAACCTGCTACAACAAAAACTAAAGTTCCAACCAATAATCTCCAGAACATGCCTTGTTTAACTTTGACAACTGACATAAGCATTGCATAAAAAATAAGCACAAGCATTGGAAAGTTAAGAAACCAATCTATATATCTTAATAAAGTCGGGGCGGTGCCGCTGACTACCCAGAGATTTTTTACGAAAAAATAATGTATAGAGGACATCAAGCATACAACAGCTATCATTGTCATCGGTGTATGAAATCTTGTGCTTACTTTGCTACGCTCAAAAAAGAAAAACAATGTGGCGCCAATCATGCCAACAGAAATTAACCAGAAAGACCCCCCTACAATATCGTAAGGGAGAAGCATTTTATTCATTAAAACTTATTCCTCTTAAGTACATATTACCCGTCCTCTTTAACTAATAATAATTTTTGTTTCATATTTTGAAATAAATATTCATTGTAAAAACAACAAAATCTGTTGATTAAAGACATTTTTTTATATTTGCTCCCTAATATGGGGTGCTCTGGAGTAAAGAGCAACAAGAGGTAAAATAAGAAGACCAAATATAAATTGCTGACCCTCAAAACTTAAGCCTAGACCTGCCAAAAATGTACTAATTACTTGCAGTGCAAGAACACCGATTACTGTAAAGCCGTATCCTCCATATCCACCTAATAAGGAAGTTCCTCCTACAGCCACAGCTGCCACTGTTAAAAATAAATATTGATCACCTACACCAATGAACCCTCCACCACTCCAACCCAGTAACATTGCCCCGGTTGCTGCAGAGGTAAATCCACTAATGACATAAACTCCGACCCAATATGCTCTCTCAGAAATTGACAATCTGTCAGCAGATAACCTTTTTCCACCAACAGCATATAAATTCCTTCCCCACTTAGTGTGTCTAAGTCCAACAATTAATAAAATTGAAATCAATATCCAAATTAAAATAACTGGAGGTATTGGAAGACCAAAAAATTTTCCATTTAATGAGGCCAAATTTTTTAACCAATCTGGAACAACACCAAACACAGTTCCACCTGTAACAGTAGGAAGTGATACCAATATCTGTACTCCACCTACTACCATGAAGCCAACTCCAAGCGTGACTATTAGTGATTGACCTTGAAGGTTAAAACTTATCAACCCATTAAAAAGCCCGACGATCGTGCCAAATGCAAGAATAACTATAAACGCAAGCCAAGGAGGAACTCCAAGTGAAATAAGTGACATTAATCCTAAATTAGTCGCTCCGATTAAAAATGGTATTGATAAATCGAGGCCGCCTAACATCACAACTAATGTCTGTCCAATTGTTGCAATTCCTAAGAAAGAAGCAAAAACTAACATAGATTTAATATTCTGTAATGATAAGAAGCCATCAATAGAAACTGATCCTATTATAAAAAGACCAACCAGTACGGCGACTCCTATAATTACGCTTTTGTTAATGTTTAAAAATTTGTAAGCAAGAAATGCTAAGATTAAAAAACCTAATAATATGATTGCTGATACGACTGTTCTACCTGAGAAGAACCCGGGTACCAAAAAACATAGTAATATAAAAAGGCCTAAAAGAAGTAAAAATCCCGTAACAGCTATCCAGTTCTTTGCAATGAGGTCCCAAAAAAGGCTTCTTTTACTTGTAGTTTCAGTAGTTTCAGGAGGTTGAGATCCATCTTCCTTTACTAAAGATCGATAAGACCATCTAACTAAGAAAAAATGCCAGCCCCAAAGAATAATGGCAACAACAGCAACAGAGTAAAATGCAACCTGTATCCAATCAGTTCTATCTACATAACCAAGAACTGCGGTACCTATCCCAGCAGCAACAGCAAAAAGAATTCCAAGTCCTTTTAAAAAATTATGAGTTCTTTTCTCCATTTACTAAACTTTTCTATCTTCTGATAGACCTCCCCATTTTTCAAGTCCTTCTTGAGATTTTAATTTTATTTTATAAACACCAAACGCTTGCCATATCAGAGGCGAAATAGCTATTCCAATTGCTGTGATTAAAATCATTTTCCAATAAGGATAACCAATTGCGAAGAACATCGCAGACCATGTTAATGCAGCTATACTTAAAATAGCAATGTAAGGTCTGAATCTAGCAAATGATATTTTTGCTCCCATCGTTAAATATGTAAAAAATTGAAATACAAATATTGCAAATATAATTAGAGCTGCTTCTTTAAGCCAAGTAACATCACTTGTGATAAATTCTCCTCGTATAGGTCTTGTATAGTTGATTGATGAAGTATCGCCGACAATTAATTCTGTAATAATTGGAGAGTAAAACTTACTTCCATCATCAGTAATAATTGTCCCAGATGGTGAGGCTAAAAAGTATACAGCGAGTATTGCTAATACACCGAGGAAAATAATGAAAACATTATTCAAATTGATATTCGAAAAAAGAGTTGGTGCTGTGAGTAAAAAAAGTAAAAATAAAATTAGTATTACGGCGTATCCATCTATGCCGAAGAAACTCTGTCTATTTGACTCAATTCCGTAATAAGATATTGCAGCAAATACAATAAATGAAATTGCTATTGCAAATAATACCAATGTTTGTGTTTTGATTTCTTTTCTAAATCTTGGCATAGCAATTATTACTATCGCAGATGTAAAGAAAACTATTCCTCCTAAAGTTGCGACAGCGTAAGCGAGGCCAACCAAAGCACTCGAGGAAGATGAAAAATCAGGCAATCCTGCACCAACTCTTAGATATTCAGATGTAAAATACTGAGGAGCATAATTTAAAATATATTGTAAGTTGGTACCCAAATCAGCGTTAACGAAATAAGCCTCTCTCGTGCCACTCCAAACACAACCGAAGAAAATAACAATTGCTGCAATAATAAAAGACACTGTTGGGCCATCTCTATGTTTAACAAGCAAATAAACAAGATAAATCAAGGCTGCTATTCCGATAGCAATAAACATCCACACTGTAGAATTTCCACCCTCTGCGCATGCCTTACCTGTGATTAAACAATCACTCCCGGACTCGAGAGCTTTTTCAAAAATTTCAGCATCTTTAGATTTACCTCCAAAACCTCCCACAGTCCCTCTGGTTACTTGATCAAATTTCATATGAATTTGAACAGCAGCAGCACTTAATGTTCCAATAATAAAAAATACAAAAACTGATAAATTTTTGAATGCTTTTTGAATATAAGGAAGCGCAATAAGTATTAAAAGAGAAGCCACCAATACCGCACCATATGATAAGTCTGTTACGAAACTTTGAAATCTTTCAAACCTAAAAGTTGATAGAATAAAATTTATCAAATAAATGTTAACTGAACCTAGAATAGCTCCAAACGCACCGCCTCTTCCACCAATTAAACTTGACCCACCTAATACAAGTGCTGTAACTGCCATCAATGTATAAGTAGTACCTTGAGTTGGGTCTCCGGAACCAATCAAACCTGTAAAAGCAATAGCTGCGAGTGCAGCGTAAACTCCACCGATAATATGAGCACCAATTCTTACAATGTAAATTCTCACTCCACTTGTATAAGCAGACTTTTCATCTGAACCCATTAATTTTAAATGTTGCCAGTAAGCAGTATGAGTTAGTGCATACCAAATGAGTGTCGAGAAAATTAAAAGTATCAGTGTGGGTTGTACTACCTCAGTTCCAGCACTCCAAGATAACATCCAATCAGGTGCTCTTCCTCCTGGTCTTGGTAAAATAACTAAATTGATACCAGAGAAAGCAAGAAACATACTTAAGGCAACTATTATTGGTTGAACTCTGATAAAAATTACGATTAAGGCATAAAGAAATTGGTAAATTACTCCTATTGCAAGAGCACATATGAAATACGCAACTGGCGATTGAATGTAACCTGCAGCATAAAGTTGTATTGTCGTTACATTAATAAAACCAATAAGTGGTCCTATTGATAAATCGACTGTCACTCTGCCGGCTAAAGCCAACGCAGTAAGAGCATAAGTAGCAAGAATAAGAGGTGTTGAAACCATAATTGCAGTTCCAATACCCGAGCCTGAAATTATTTGTGGTCCTCTAATCATTGCAAAAATCATTAGGGCAAAAAATATAAATATTGGAACGATTAAGTATTTTGTTGACTGGGGATCAGAACCTGGAATTTGAGAGGGTTTTATTGCTGCTACAAGTTGATTAACCATTATAATTAGTCAAAATAAACGACTTTGATACCCCCTCTGTCAGACTGCGATCTTCCATGACCTACTTTAAGTTTGTCTGTTTCAACAATTTTAATTCTCTTTGAGTCCAAATCAATATTTTTAGTAAAGCCATTTTTAAAAGATATATTACTAATAAGAGTGTTTAAATTATTTTCGATATATTTAGTGTTGTGTTTACCATCTATGAAGTTTTTGTCTTTAAGAAGACAAATTAAAAAAGGGATGTTTGTCTTAATGCCCTCAATCTGAGTGCCTTCTAAAAATTTTATTAATTTGGATATAGCATCGTCTCGAATTAAGTCGTGAGATATAATTTTTCCTATCATCGGATCATAATAGAAACTTACTTCATCTCTTTCATCGTATCCCCAATCTAATCTTATGCCATTTGGTATTTTAGGAAACTTTAATTTAGTTATTTTTCCTGGAGATGGTAAGAAATTTTGAGATGGATCCTCTGCATAGACTCTGCATTCAATTGAATGTCCGTAAGTTTTAATTTTATTTTGATTTAAAAATTTATTTTTTCTATTAAAAGCAAAATTTATTTGCATAGAAATTAAATCATTATTTGTCACTAACTCTGTAACCGGATGTTCAACTTGAATTCTTGTATTCATCTCAAGAAAATAATATTTCATTTCTTGAACATCATATATGAACTCTACAGTTCCGGCTCCTTCGTAATTTACATCAGAAGATAATTTGACAGCGGCTTGTGCCATATTATTTATTAATTCTCTATCTACCTCAGGTGCCGGAGACTCCTCAATTATCTTTTGATATCTTCTTTGCATAGAGCAATCTCTTTCGAACAAATGCACAGATCCTTTTGCACCAAATCCAAAAACTTGTATTTCAATATGTCGGGCGTTGGTTATAAATTTCTCAATAAAAATATCTCCGTTACCAAAAGATTTTGCAGCAAGATTACTAGTTTTTTCAATTGCATTAGCTAGGTCGTTAAAGTTTTGAACGACGCTCATGCCTATCCCCCCACCACCAGCACTTGATTTTACAAGTAAAGGGTAACCTATTGCTTCACATTTTGTCTTAAGTTGTTCATCACTTAATTTATGAACATTATTTATACCCGGACATATAGGAATATTGGAATTTAAGGCCAATTCACGAGCAATATCCTTATTTCCCATTGATTTTATTGATTTTGGTTTTGGGCCAATCCATGTGATACCTTTGTCTATAACCTCTTGAGCAAAAGTATCGTTTTCTGATAAAAAACCAAAACCAGGATGAATAGCATCCACATTTGATTTTGTAGCTATTTCTAAAATCTTATTGTAAGAAAGATAACTTTCCTGAGCTTTACTAGGTCCTATATGATAAGACTCGTCAGATAATCTTACATGCTTTGAATTCTTATCTGCATCTGAATAAACAGCTACAGATTTGTGACCTAATATTTTACAACTTTTTATAATTCTATTTGCTATTTCACCGCGATTAGCAATTAAAATTTTTTTCATTTCTTATCAACGATATAAGGCATTTTGGTATGATTGCCGTTTGAAGTTTTTAGTGGAATTTTTTTATCAGAGGAAATTTTTTCTCTCAGAGCCTTTAAGATTTCTACAGCATTAGGAGTGTCAGAGTGGACACAAATTGTTTCACATCCTACAACTACATCGTTTCCTTGAACAGTTTTAACTTTATTTTCATTCATTGCTCTTAAACAACGCTCCACAGCTCTATCAGTTGGATAATATTTATTTCGACCCTTGGCTATAACCAAATAACCTGTTTCATCATATTCCAAGTCAGAGTAAAATTCTCCGTAAAATTTTATTCCTCTTTCTTTGTATACTTTTTCGTGAAAAGTATTAACCATTCCAAAAATACCAACATTAAAAATTTCAGCTGCGTCAGCAATTCCATGAGCCACATCTTCCTCTTTCGCGGAGACACCATATAAAGATCCATGAGGTTTGATATGGTTTAATGGCATTCCATACTCATCAAGAAAGGCTTTGATGGCACCAGTTTGATACATCACAAGATTTTTGATTTCATCACGTTTCATTTTCATCGGCCTTCTTCCAAATCCTACTAAGTCAGGATAGGCAGGGTGCGATCCAACTTTCACATCATATTTTTTTGCAAGCTCGACAGTTTTCCTCATTGTGTTTGGGTCTGAGGCGTGAAACCCACAGGCTACATTAGCAGCATCTATATAAGGCATTATTTCTTCGTCATCTGCGAAGGAGTAAATACCAAAACCCTCACCCATATCGCAATTTAAATCGACCATGAATAATAAATTCCTCTCATTTATAATTTACAGAAAATCAGGCTTTTATGTGAAAATCTTTTCCACATGTTGGAACAATTTTGCTTATATTTTTCAGAATATAGGTATTATTATAGATACTTATATATAAGTAAGGAGGATAAAACTATGACATTGCTTAAAAAGTTCATAGCTATTTTAGCTGTTAGTTTTGTCGGTGTCGCAGGTAACTTAAATGCTGACATTTTAGACGAAATTCCAGCTGATATTAGAGACTTCGTTTATAATCCTGACTTTATGGATCCTAACCAACCGCTTGGTGAAAGTGTATACAGAAATTGGAAAAGTGATAGACCACTTCCTTGGACTATCGGTTATGCAAGTTCTTACGCAGGTAATCTATGGAGAAAAGGTGTGATGGAGAGATTGTATGGTGACTATTTACCAAAAATGAAAGCAGCAGGTATTCTTAACGATATCGTTGTTACACAATCTAATCTAAAAGACGCGGTTCAAATTCAACAAATGAGACAGTTAACTGATCAAGGAGTTGATGGATTAATAGTCTGTTGCTCAAATCCTGTTGCATTAAATCCAACTATTGAGTATGCGTACGGAAAAGGTGTTCCTACTGCATCAATGACAGGATACTTAACTTCAGAATATGCTATCAGTACATCTGTTAACTACAAATTGACCGGATATTATATTGCACAATGGTTAGCAGAAACTATTGGTGGTGAAGGTAATGTTGTTATCATGGAAGGAATTCCTGGAACATCAGCATCTGACTCACAGCACCAAGGTATGCTAGATGGATTTGCAGAATATCCAGACATTACTGTTGTTGCTGAAATTGCACACATGTGGACACCACAAATTGCTCAAGCTGAACTTCAAAAATGGTTATCAGCTAACACAACTCAAGTTGACGGATTTGCTGTTCAGTCTTCAGGAGAGTCCGGAGCACTTAACGCTCTAGAATCATCTGGAAGACCAATGGTGCCTATGGCTTTGGGTGGAGAAATTGGTGCATTCTGCTATTGGAGAAATAATCCAGACTTTATCGACAGAGCGGTCTATGCATGGCCTCCTGGAGATGATGCAGAGTTTGCGATGAATGTTCTTTTAAGAACTATGTATGGTCAGGGCCTTAAAATCCAGTCTATTTTAGTTCCTCCATATGAAGAAGATGTTGAGACTATTCAGTCTTTTGTTCCTGAAGATTGTGACAGAAACTCAAGTGAGTTTAGAACTGTTGGAATTGAAAACTGGGCAAGTGATGAATATCTAAATAATTTCTTCGATCGTGGAGAAGCATTACTTTAATTTAAGTAATTAATGAATGAAGAAAAAACTTTGGACAGTGCCCCAAACGGGAATGGGGCACAGTCTAACTCCTCTAAAGTTGGAGGGGATATTTATGTTCAAGATGCATCAAAATCCTTTGGTGTTACAAAAGCTCTAAACGGTGTAAATTTTAAAGCTAACTTTGGTGAAATCCACGCCATTGTTGGTGGTAATGGATGTGGTAAGAGCACATTGGCAAAGGTTATTTCAGGAGTTTTACCTTTGGACAAAGGAAAGGTCTCTATTATGGGTCATTCGCCCAATTCCCCAATTGAAGCCCAAAGAGTTGGCATTGCAACAGTTTTTCAAGAAGTAATGATAGCTGAAGAGGCTACTGTTTATGAAAATTTATTTATTGGATATGACTCTTTTTTTGGAAAAAAATTAGCACATCGAGATAGGGTCGAAAAAGCTGCCTCTATAATGTTAGAGCTATCCGGTGAATTTGTCGATCCATATACAATAGCAAGTCAATTATCGCTTGGTATGAAAGCTTGGATAACTATTGGTAGAGCATTTTTAAGAAATCCTAAAGTACTAATTTTAGATGAATCATCAGCTGCACTCGATTTTGACTCTACAGAAAGACTTTTTGCAAAAATGAGAACATTAAGAGATCAAGGTGCAGCAATATTTATAGTAACTCACAGAATTGCAGAACTAGTTAGAATAAGCGATAGAGCAACGGTTATGAGAGATGGGGTTGATGTTGGAGTTTTAGCAGGAGAGGAAATTACTGAAAAAAATCTTCTCGGACTTATGACAGGTGATAAAAAATTTTCTACAGCATCAGAAATAAAAGCTACACCTCCAGACTCAATCTTAGATGAAATAGTTTTGTCTGCTAAAGATTTAAAAGTTTGGGACAATGGAGATGTTATTAACTTTGACCTACCAAAAGGTGAGATACTTGGAGTCACAGGACTTGATGGACAAGGACAAGATAATTTTGTTAAGGCTCTGGCAGGTATTGATCAACCACTTAGCGGAGAAGTAATTGTTAAACAGTCTGATGAGGAACGAGAAAGAACCAAGAAAGATTACACAACTGTAAATAGCTTGTTAGATGCCAAGAAAAGTGGAGTTGGATACGTATCTGGAGATAGAAAAAAAGAGGGTATTTTTCCTAACATGAGCATATATGAAAATATGGTGATACCCTTATATAAAGGAAAACAAGCTAAAACATCAGGTGGATTTATTGGTTTTATTAAATGGATGGAATTAAACGGTATTTTTGATTGGGAAGTAGAAAGATTAAGTATTAAGACAGGTCCAAAAAATAATCTAATTACATCATTGAGTGGAGGAAATCAGCAAAAAGTCATGATTGCCAGAGCTTTCACAACAACTCCAAAGATACTGATACTTAACGATCCAGCGCGAGGTATTGATGTTGGTGCAAAACGAGACTTATATAAGCACTTAAGAAATTTTGTAAATGAAGGTGGTACAGCGATATTTCTATCAAGTGAACTCGAGGAATTCATAGGACTATGTCATCGAGTTTTGGTTTTTAGGGATGGGAGTATATTTGAGACATTTGAAAAAGAGGATATCAATCCAAATACTATCCTTGAGGGAATGTTTGGTCATACTCAAAAGAAATCTAATGATAATAATTTATCAAGCGCAAAAAATTCAAATCATAATTCTAATAGTAATGCAGAAATTCAAAATAAAATAATTAAACCGACAGTACCTACAAATGTCAAAGTAGTGGATTTTACAGATAAACCTAAGAGCAAAGAAAAAATTAAAGTTAAATATTTTTAAACTCAATGGTTCAAGAATATAAAAATACAGATTTAGATTTATTTGATAAAATAGATTTATCCAATCCTAAAGATGAGTTATTAAAAAAAAACAAGATAGGTTCCTCGCAAAAAGAAAATAATAATATTGAATTTAATTATTTAAATCACGAGATTTCAAAATTTGAAAATTTAGAGAGCCATTTATCTCAAGACAAATCGAAAAAACTTGATGATATTTTATTCTCTCAACTCGATGTTGACGATTATGCTAGTTTCAAAAATATGTATCCTCATAATATCTCTCAACCTAAATTAAATGTTAGTAAACTCTCTGTAAAAAAACATATAAACGAGGATGGCTCTTATCCCAATTTAGATTCAAAGAATACAAAAGATAAAACCTCAGAGATATTTCAAGGAATTTACCCTGAGCCAAAGTTTTTACCAGGTGGTGATAAGTATTTATTAATAGAATTTGGTAATGTGATGAATTTAGAATTGAACTTTAAAGCGCAGGGACTATCAAATTTAATTAAGACAGCAAATATAAAGGGAGTTTACGAAACACTCCCATGTTTTGCCTCAATGATAGTTCATTACAATCCAGATGATATCGGCTATCAAGATTTAATTAATGAATTGAAGTCATTGCTTAAAGATATGAAAGATAATGATGATACAGTTGTAAATAGCAGACTTTTTCATTTCCCGACTGTCTATCTTGACAAATGGACTAAAGAAGCAATTGAAGACTATATAGCTAAAATTACAATGAAAAAGCCAGATCCTGAGTTCATTACAGAGTTAAATCAATTAGATGATGTTAATCATTTTGTCAGAGTTCACTCTGGAACTGAGTATTGGGTGGCTTCGCTCGGTTTTTGGCCTGGTTTACCATTTACAATGCCGCTTGACCCTAGGTGTAAATTAACCGCTCCAAAGTATAACCCACCTAGAACATGGACACCAAAAGGAACTGTGGGTATGGGAGGATCGTCCACAGCTATTTATCCTGATAGACTACCTGGAGGTTATCAAATTTTTGGAAGAACCCCTGTTCCCATTTGGGATCCTGACAAAAATTTTGATGTTTTCAAAGATAGTATTTGTCTATTTAGGCCAGGAGATAGAATTAAATTTGTGCCTTGTGATTATGATGAGTTTGAAATGATTGAAAAAAAAGTTGAAGATAAATCATATCGATATGATTTAATTGAGGAGCATAAATTTTCTATCAAAAAATATAAAAACTGGTTGTCTAAACTAGATTACAATAAGAAGTTTTAAATGTTTGAAGTTATTAAACAAGGACTAGAAACATCAGTGCAAGATTATCCTGGGAGAGTCGGTTATCTTAACCAAGGGTTTCCTCCCTCAGGGCCAATGGATAGTTGGTCTTTTCGACTTGCCAATTTACTTGTAGGTAACGAGGAGAGTTTTGCAGCACTTGAATGTCAGTACACTGGTCCAACTTTAAAATTTGAAAAAGATCACGTCATTGCAGTCTGTGGTGCGGATATGCAACCCAAAATAAATGGTAATTCTATTCCTATGTGGGAGAGTGTTTTAATAAAATCTGGACAAACTCTTGAAATGGGTTTTACAGTATCTGGTGCAAGATCTTATGTGTCTTTTGCTGGTGGCATTGAGTCAGAAAAATGGCTAAACTCTCAATCAACTTTTCACAAAGCAGGCGTTGGTGGCATTGATGGTCATGCTTTGAAAGACGGTCAAAGAATTCCTTTAGGTCAAGCAAATGGGAAGATCGGCAGAAAAATTAGAACTGACTCAATTCCAGAGATTAGCAATAGTGGTATATGGGAAATTGAGGTTGTACGTGGTCCAAATGATGATTGGCTTGACGATGAAGGATATGACACTTTTCTAAAAGCAGAGTGGAAACTGCAAGCAAGAAGTGATCGTACTGGATTTAGGTTGGATGGACCCACTTTAAGTTTTACCGAAAAAGCTACAAATAAATCTCCTGAACATGGCTATGAACCCTCAAATATAATAGATCAGGGCTACCCAATTGGTGGTATTAATTTGGCGGGTCAAACGCCAATAATACTTGTAAATGATGGGCCTAGCATGGGTGGGTTTATTGTACCTTTTACCGTTCCATCAGC
The DNA here is from genome assembly GCA_902610175.1 of uncultured Alphaproteobacteria bacterium. GTDB lineage: Bacteria > Pseudomonadota > Alphaproteobacteria > HIMB59 > HIMB59 > HIMB59. The sequence goes on from CACLUR010000001.1 coordinate 169,811, forward strand.
CTCTTTTTGGAAATTAGGTCAAGCTAAACCAAATGAAAAATTTAAGTTTAAAGAAATAAGTGTGCAAGAGGCACAGGAAATGAGATCTGAACAAACCTCCATCTGCTCAATGGGAAGTGTCATATAATATGTCTACAGAAGTTTTAACGTCAGTTCCAGGTAACATATGGAAAGTTTTAGTAGAAGTTGGTGATGAAGTAAGTGAGGGGGATATATTATTTATTATGGAAGTTATGAAATCAGAGGTCAATCATAACGCTCCAGTTAGTGGAACGATAACTCAAGTTAACATTAGGAACGACCAAGAGGGTGTAAGCCCTGGTACTGTTGCTATAATCATTGATTAAATGACAGATACTCCACTTTTATATAATGGGCCTACTTCTCCTTTTGGAAGAAAATGTAAAGTATCTGCTCTTGTATTAGATGTTGATCATAAAGAAGAAAAGATAAATATCTATAAATCAAGATTTCTAGATGAATTTAATCCATTAAGACAAGTTCCTACTTTAATAGTTGGTGATAAAACGATCACAGACAGTGATAATATTTGTTTGTACTTTGATAGTATTTCAAAAAAAGACTCTATATATCCAAAAGATCGTTATTGGGAAAGTATGACAATGATAAGTGTTTCAAATGGAATTATGGAAAATGCAGTTAATCGTTATATAGAAATGTCCGCTATACCAGAATTAGAGCAAAGACATAAATCTATAGAGCGATATGAGAAAAAAATTTTAAGATCCATTGATTGGATTGAAAAAAAATATGATGAGTTCGTGACTGACAGGTTAACGATTGATCAAATATCTGTTGCCTGTGCATTAGACTATACATCTTTTAGATTTACTGATGCTTGGGGAGACAATAATATTAAATTAAAAAAATGGTTAGAAAATATTACCAAGAATGATTTTATGAAATCAACCTTACCTGGAGAGAGTTTTAAGTATGAATAAAAGATTTAGAAAATTTTTTCTACAAATGATACATTATAAGTTGATGAGATATATTTTTGTACTTCTTCTAAGTTTGCCATTATTGTCGATGAATTTGAATGCAGAGTATGAGATGCACATCCCAAATTGTACTCAAAAAGGTGTTGAAAATTGTGGTGGTTTTTTATTTGATAATGAAACTGGGGATGTCCTTTTTTGCGGTTCTGAGAGTTGTATCGATTTAAAACTACCAAAATCTTGGAAGGCAAAACAGAAAGATAAACTATCAAAACAAGATCAAATATTAGAAATGCTCTCTAATATTCAGGTTGGATCTGTCAACACAGTTCAAAATGTTGAGCCTTCCTCAGATACAAAAATTGTAAATCAGGAAGTAAAATCAGAAGAAAAGAAAGAAGAAAAAGAGGTTGTCAAAAAAGAAGAGAAAAAAGAGAAGAAGATAGAAAAGTGTGACAAAGAAAAGAAAAGTTTGTGTAAAGGTTCTGGTGGCATGCAACTTGGAGGAACTGGAATGAAACTTAAGAAACCAACAAAAAAATAGTTTGAAAAAAAAACAAAAGAGATCGATAGCTTCTTTTATATTAATAAGGGAAAAACTTGCCCATGACCTATGTAATGAGATTTATATGAATAAAGATGAAGCTTATGAAATTATAGAATTTGCTTTCCAGCTTAGTGATAAATTACCTGAAACCTATGATCAACTGAAATCAGAAATAAAGTCTTATATAATTATTAATATGTTATCTCTAGTTACTAAATTCCACTAGTATCAATTTCTTCTTTTGAAATATTTTCTTTATTTTCATTAAGTAAATTTTCATAGTTCGAATTTTCATTACTCAAATAAGCACTATCAGTTAAAATTATATCCATTCTCCTATTATTAAAGCTATAATCACAAGTAACTGAGAAAATTAACTCACTACTATTAGATTTATTACTAAGATAAATTTCCCAAGTTGTTTTACTTTTAAGTTTATTTGGAAATTGTTTAACTTCAGTTTGAAATAATTCGGTGTTTTTCTTTTGAAATGAATTAATAAAGCTATCTTGAATGTCAAGGCACTCAACAGGACTGAGTTGCAATTGATTATTTGAGCCGTGAATTTCGTAAATATTTCCTGTTTTTGTTGATTTTAATGTGTATTCAGTAAGATATTTGTTTGCTATCAAGACGTTGTCCTCTTTAATAGAAATGCTCTCAATATTACCTTTCTTTAATTTTATACTCCCATCATTTTCATACCTAAGAATGTCCTCGTACAATTTATAACCAAAAAGCTCAATTGATTGTGCATTCAAACAAAAAAGCATGCTTACTGTGAATAATGTCTTAAACATAAGGAATTTTAACATTGATTTAGTTCTTTGAAATAGTGTTGAGCGGATATGGAACATCTTTGATAGAAAATTTATGACAATATTCAACACCCTCTAAAAGTTTTGACCATAGTTCGTTTGCATCCTTTTCTAATTCTGGGATCGAATATGATGCTAAGCTTAAAAACCATATCTTAAAAGAGTCCTTTGATAGTCTATCGACATTTGAATTGACTAATGTTGAAAAAGTATCTTTCCACTGTAGTAAGAGAACATCAGCTTCTTTTTTTGATAAATTCTGCGGTGATGTAAAGTATTTTTTTTGAAGAGTTGATTTATCTTGTTCTAGGATAGATGTTTTAAATTGGAATGCATTATCGAGAATTGATGCTTTTTCTTTACTATCATTTATTTCAATCCAATTAATAAAGCCTTTCAATAATCTTGAGCATATGTCATGGAGTTGGTCATTATCTATTTCTTCATTCATATAATTTATTAAAATTTAAAATTTCAAGAATGACTGTATCTCTTTTGCTAGAGCCAACATTTCTAAACACCCTTTTCCAGTTCTTTGTTTTTCTACTACTGTTAACCCTAATCCCATAGTTGATACAAATATTTGTCTATTACCCAAAATCGTCTTTGCTTTTTTAACATTCATTTTATTAACAAATTTATGTGCTTCTTGAATAAGTTTAGATTTTGCATTTGCTCTATTAATGAGTATTAATATCTCTCTTTTTTCTCTTTTTGCTAATTCAATTATGGACTCTGTGGCCCAAAAATCCACTTGAGAGGGAGATATTGGTATAATGACAAGGTCAGCTATTTCAATTGCTGGTCTTCCATCAGCGTCAATTTTGGGAGGAGTATCAATTATTACTAAATCAGATTTTTCTTTAAGCGTTTTAGCCTCATACTGTGCGCCCCAGAGGCTTGCTGTTTTAAACTGAATCATATTTTTATTTTTAAGTTTTTCATTTCTGGTAAGAAACCACTTACCTAAACTGCCTTGAGGGTCTGTGTCGAGTAATGTCGTGGATAAATTATTTTTTAAAGAATAAACAGCAGCTAAATTTGCAGCTATAGTGGTTTTTCCAGAGCCTCCTTTTTGTTGAGCGATGGTAATAACCTTAGACACAATTCAAGTATAAAAATAAAAAACTCTTAAGAAAGCCTTATTAAAAAAAAGTTGTGGGTTGATAGGTGCTCAGAATAGGTTTGGTAAAATTATATAGGAAATAAACCTCATATCATCTATATTGCTATCGTGAAAGCGTTTCAATTCAACACTACTCCTGGAATAAGATTTGGAAGTGACTATTCAGTAGGCACAGCAGAGGAAGTTTCTAAAAAACTTGGTAACAAAATACTATTTGTAACTGATCCGGGTTTAGTAAAAATTGGGTTACACGAAAAAACAATTACTGAGCTTCAAAAATACTCTGAAATTTTAATTTTTGATAATGTTGAAGCTGACCCATCTATAAAAACACTTATGAGTTGTGTACAACAGGGAAGAGATTTTGATGCAACAGGTGTAATTGGATTTGGTGGTGGATCATCAATGGACGTATCAAAATTAACTGCACTTTTGATTGGCTCAAACGAAAATATTCATGAAGCTTGGGGAGTGGCTAATGCTAAAGGGCCTAGGCTTCCTCTTGCACTTTACCCAACAACTTCTGGTACTGGTTCTGAAGTAACTCCAATTTCTATTATCACACAAGAAGATTTAGAAAAAAAAGGAGTTTCCTCTCCTATTATACTTCCAGACCTTGCAATTCTTGATCCATCATTAACACTCGGTCTTCCCCCTCACATTACTGCTGCTACCGGTATTGATGCAATGGTCCACGCGATAGAGTCTTATGCTTCAAAAAGTGTGAACAATAATTTGATCTCACAAACACTTGCAAAGGAAGCATTGAAGCTTTTAGGTAGTTCTATAAGACAAGCTGTTATTAACGGAAAGGATATTGAAGCAAGATCAAATATGCTTGTTGGCTCTATGTTAGCAGGTGTCTCCTTTGGAAACTCTCCAGTTGCTGGCGTTCATGCTTTGGCATATCCGATTGGAGGAACTTATCATGTCCCTCACGGTCTTTCCAACGCACTTGTCCTGCCATATGTGTTAAGATTTAATATATCTGATCAAAATGCATCAAAACTTTACAGTGAAATAGCCCCAATTGTTTTTCCAGATATTGATACAAGCACCAGCACTCAAGATATTTCCTCAAAATTCATTGAAAAGTTGTCAGATCTATCAAGCGAATTAGGTTTAGAACAAAGATTAAGAGATCTCGACATCCCTGAAACTGCATGCGAAACAATGGCTAGAGATGCTATGAAACAAACCCGATTACTAATCAATAATCCAAGAGAAATATCTGAAAAAGATGCTTTTGATATTTATAGGTCTGCATGGTAAAAACTTCATCTGATAAGAGATGGTAAATTTATCATCTTGAATTATTAAGATTTTAAACTAAATAATATGAAAAAATGTTAAGTGTAATAGATATTTCTAAAAATTTTGGCGATTTTACTGCCATTAATAAACTCTCTTTTGAGGTCAAAGTTGGTGATGTGATGGGGTTCCTTGGACCTAATGGTGCTGGCAAAACAACTTCTATGAGGGTAATAACAGGTTATCTGAAATCTGACAGTGGAAACGTTATCATAAACAATAAAGACATTGAAATAGATCCCATTCACACAAAGTCAATGATTGGCTACTTACCTGAAGGAGTTCCCCTTTATTTGGACTTTTCGCCATATCTTTACCTAGACTACGTTTGCCAGGTAAGAAATATAAAAAATTCAAAAACAGCAATCAAAAAAGTAATTAATGATCTACAATTAGAAGAGGTAAAAGATGTTCCCATTGAAACTTTATCAAAAGGTTTTAAAAGACGTGTTGGAATTGCACAGGCTCTTATACATAATCCCAAATTACTGATCTTAGATGAGCCAACTGATGGATTGGATCCCCTTCAAAAATTTGAAGTAAGAAAATTAATTAAAAAATTATCTAAAACAAAAGCAATTATAATTTCTACACACATTCTTGATGAAGTCCCAGAGGTTTGTAATAAGTGTCTTATTATTAATGATGGACAAAAAGTCTTTGAGGGAACTCCAGCACAGCTTAAGAAAAAAATTGGTAAATCCCTAGATGAAAAATTTAGAAAGTTAGTAAGCTAATGTTGGCGCTAATTAAAAGAGAACTTAAATTATATTTCATTACTCCTGTTGCCTATATTTTTACTGCAATATTTATTTTGACCTCTATGTCCTTGACATTTTATTTTGGCTCGTTTTTTTCCTCAGGAGTTGCAGACTTAACGGTTTTTTTTAGTTTTATTCCATGGGTTTTTATTTTCTTTGTCTCTGCAGTTACTATGAAAAGTTGGTCCGAGGAAAAGAGACTTGGTACTATTGAATTATTAATGACTTTGCCAATTCCTTTGTGGAAGATAGTGTTGAGTAAATTTTTTGCAACTTGGGCTTTTGTTGTATTCTCTGTTGTATTGACGTTTCCTATTTGGATTACAGTAAATTATCTTGGAAACCCTGATAACCTTGTAATTATTGGCCAATATCTTGGTGTTATTATCATGGCAGGTGCTTATGTCTCTCTTGGAATTTTCTTTTCTTCGTTAACTAACAATCAAATAATTGCCTTTATTTTATCTATTTTAGTCTCATTTCTTTTTACTATAAGTGGGTTTCCTCTTATGATTAATTTTATAACTGGGATTTTACCTATTGAAATAGTAGAACTCATTTCTAGTTTTAGCTTTTTGACTCACTTCTCAAGTATCCAAACGGGTTTCTTCTCAATTAAAGGATTGTTTTTCTTTTTATCCTTTATTGCTCTTTGGAATTATTTAACAATTATAAAATTTTTAAATCGAGACTAATGAATAAATTTTTACAAAAAAACTATCTTATAGTATCTATACTAAGCACTGTTATTTTATTTTTGTCCTTTAATTTTATAATCCAAAAAATCAACTTTAATTTGGGAGTTGATTTTACCTCTACCAAAACTTTTACTCTTTCAAGTGGTACTAAGAGAGTTATCGACGAAATAGAAGAGCCAATAAAAATTACTTTTGTGTATAGCAGAGACTTGTCTAAAAATATTCCAATTATTCAAAATTACGCTAATCAAGTTCAAGGTCTATTAAACAGATATTCAGATCTAGCCTCAGGTAAAATTGAATTAAACTTTATTGAACCAGAGCCTTATTCAGATGATGAAGATTATGTAAATAGATATGGTGTGCAGGGTTTTCCTATAGATCAAGAAGGGTCCAAAGTATATTTTGGATTAATTGCTTCAAATACAACAGATGACATAGAAACTGTTCCCTTTTTTGATCCCTCAAAAGCTGGCACATTAGAAAAACAATTAACTGACATTGTATACAAACTAAATAGATCAAAAAAACCAATGATTGGTTTTTTATCATGGGTGGACACTACACCACCAATGATGCCAAATAATCAACTTGGACAAGGAGAATACACAATACTTGAGGAGCTTAGTTATTTTTATGATTTTGAGTTTTTAGATACAGACATAGAGAGTTTTGAGGGTATAGACTTATTAATAGTTTATCACCCCTCTGATATTAGTGACAAAACTGAATATGCAGTTGAACAATTTATCTTAAATGGGGGAAAATCAGTTATTTTTGTTGATCCATTTTTTGAGAAAAATGACCATTCAAATAAATCATCAAATTTAGAAAATGTCTTAAAAACCCTCAATATTAACTATAATAGCAATGTTATTTTAGATGGTGCTCAAGCAACAAGACTGCAAACACAACAAAACATAACTGAAAATACATCTTTGCAAACTATGTTGAAATTGAATTGGCCTGAAGTCAGAGGACAGTTCATCAATCAAGCTGAAGAAATTGGAGACGGTTTATCTTTAATTAGACTTGTGTCTCCGGGTGGTCTTTCCCCATTAAATGATGAAAGTGAAATTTCTTACACTCCTATTATGTCATCTAGTGAGGTAACAATGGATCTACCTATGAAAGAAGTACATGATCCAATTAAGCTCATTAATAATTTTCAGCCAACAGGTATTAGCTATGACTTTGGAGTAAAATTAAGTGGTATCGCAAAAAGTAATTTTAATGATTTTGAATTTAAAAATGATAATCATTTAGAAACATCCTCAAAAAATATAAGTGTGGTAGTTTTCAGTGACGCTGATTTTATAAGAAATGCCTTTTGGGCAAGAATTCAAAAGTTTTTAGATACCAATGTAATAGAGGCGACATCTGATAATGGAAGTTTAGTTACAAATGTGTTTGACTCAATGACAGGTTATGATGAATTTATTGATCTGAGAAACAAAGAAGCTCCATTTAGACCGTTTGTTGTAGTTCAAAAACTTCAAGCAGAAGCAGAACAGATGTATCTAGGACAAGAACAGCAATTACAAGCTCAACTTGATAATACATTAAATCAAATTCAAAATTTATCAGGCGGTAGAGATGTAGAAAGTGTCAATTTATCTGACAAACAATTAATGGAATTGGCAAATTTTCAATTACAAGTAGAAAATACTCGTAAACAACTAAGGGAAGTTAGAAGAAATTTAAGTAAAGACATAGATCGATTAGCAAATCAAATAAACATATTAAATACTTTTTTAATCCCTGTTCTTTTAATTCTACTAATGTTTTTTATTCCAAGACAACTCGGTATCAGAAAAAGAAAAAGTAGATAAATGTATATTAAAAATTTAAAAATATTGGTTTTACTATCTTTTGGATTTTTAATTATTGCCCTTGGTATGTATTTTGATGGCAAAAATATCTCTAACAAGTCATCATCTGAAGTATTATTTCCCAGTTTTGATGATGTTTTACCAGAAATAGCATACATTGAATTTTCTAATCAAAATGGAAAATCTGTTATTGAAATCATTGATAATCAATGGCTTATTTCAAGCTCAAATAATTTTCCGGCAAATACTGAGCTTTTAAGTAGGTTTTTTATTCAACTTCGTGAAGCAAATATTTTAGATGCTAAAACTAATCGTGAAGATCTTTTATACAAATTGGGTCTAGATGATGAAAATAAAATGCAATTAATATTAAAATCTGAAGACGATGTAGTATTGTATTCACTAGATATTGGTATTTATAATTATAATATCCCAGGATCTTACATAAAGGACCCTAGGTCTAATCAATCCTATTTAGTTTCAACAAACTTAACCGCCGATGTATCTGATTTCTACTGGGTGCCCACTGATTTAATAAATATTGGTAAATCTCAAATTCAATCAATTCAAATTTATAATCAAAATATGATTAACTTAAGTGTCAAAGAAGGAGAGCTGAAACATACAAATTTGACCTCTCAATTTAATGAAATTGATAATGATAAAATTATTGATGCTCAAAATATATTAACTGATCTTCAACATAATGGCTTTATACTTAAGACAGAATTACCTAACTCTCCAGATTTAAAAGCTAGGTTTACACTCAATAATGGAACTATAATTTTTGTAAATCTTTACGATATTGAGGGTAAAGGTGTTCACGCTACTTTTGATTGGAATTATGTCGATGATAAAGTTCAAATATCAAAGTTTATAGATCCATTGCTAGATGGAAATCAAATACAAGTTAGTTCGGTTACTTTTTTAAATAATTTTGCTTTTAGCGTTCCTCAAATATTTTTTGATACATTGAATATAAAATTAAGAGAAAAAACCGAATAATTATTTAATTTCTCCAATATCAAACTTCATTTGATGTTTATAAATTTGCGATGGGTTTAATTGTGTTGAAGGAAATTTTCGATTATTGGGTGCGTTTGGAAAACCCTGAGTTTCAAAACACATACCTTGATATTTTTTAATTTTAATACGATTACTGGAATATCTTAAATGCTGACCAGTATAAAATTGAACACCAGGTTGATTTGAAAAAATTTTTAGGGATATATTGCTTTTTGGTGATTGTATTTGAGCTGCAAACTTAGAATTTTTTTTTATGATGAAATTTTCATCAAATCCCTTGAATTTATTAGTAAATTTATCGCGTATCCTAGTTAATTTTTTAAAATCAAAACGTGTTCCTTTTACATTCATTACCCTACCAGTAGGTATATTTTCAGAGTCATTTTCTAAATACTGATTTGAATTGATTTGGACGTGGTGATCAAAAATATCTTTTTTAATTTTATCTAAATTCCAATAGGCGTGATTTACCAAATTAACGTGAGTAGTTTTTGATGTTTGTGCACTTATATTGATTTTGAGAGTCGAATTTGCAATTGAGTAATCACAACTGGAATATAATTCTCCTGGGAAACCCTGATCTTTATCTGGTGATATACAATAATAGCTAATATGAGATTTGGAGAAGCTCTTAACTTGCCAAATTTTTGAGTCAAACCCTTTTTTACCACCATGTAGTATATTTTTTCCTTCATTTCTAGTTAATTTGTATTTTACTCCTTTGATCTGAAATTGAGCTTTTTTTATTCTATTTGCATACCTGCCACATGTTGCGCCTAAGTAATTTTTATTATTTTTATATGATGAGATATTTCCTAAATTTAGAATTAAATTGATTTTTTTCTTTTTATAAAAAACTTCAAATAATGTTGCGCCAATATTAAGAGTCTTAACTCTTAAAAACTTATTTTCAATTGTGTGCGATTTAATCATGAATGATTAAATTTTTGAAATATTCTCTAAAACTTTTTTTGTTACTTCTTTTAATCTCGGGATAGTTGAATTGATTAATTTAATACGGTCATAAGTATTTGGATCTTTTACAATTTCCTCTCTTAAAGTATCACCAAAAGTTTTTCTGAGTTCAGTGCCAATATTAAACTTACAAACATTCGTTGTATTTGCTATCGTTCTTTTAAGTGTATCGTCGATACCGCTACTTCCGTGCAGCACCAATGGTACTTCAGTTAAGGTTTCTATCTTCTTTATGACTTGCATATCAATAGAAGAGGATTTGTTTGTCTGTAAGTGTACGTTTCCTGCACTGATGGCCATTGCATCACATTTGGTTAATTCAGCAAATGTCTTCGCTTCTTCTGGATCTGTGCTTTGTGACTTAGCCCCATCATTGTAACCAACAAATCCAATTTCTCCCTCAACGGAAATATTTTGTTTATGAGCTAATTCAACGATTTCACTTGTTTTATCAACGTTTTCATTAAGTGAAAGCTTGGATCCATCAAACATTACAGATGTGAATCCGTTGTCAATTGCCTGTAAACACTCTTCTTTCGTATAGCCATGATCTAAATGACAAACTATTGGACTAGATGATTGCTCAGCCAAGTATCTAAACATTTTACCTAAAACTGGTAGAGGTGTATTTGCTCTACAACCTGGTCCTGCTTGAAGAATGACAGGTACCTTGAGCTCTTCGGCTGTTTCTGCATAACATCTTGCATCTTCCCAACCTAGTACTACTAATCCTGCAACGGCATAATTATTTTTTTTTGCTTCTTGTAAAACTTCTGAGAGGCTAGCTATCGTCATTTATATTTTGCTATCATATCCTTAATACCTGGGATTGTTTCTAATTGGTAAGCATGAGTTTTTTGGAAAGATTGAATAAGTGATCTTTGAGAAAGACCTACTAGGATTGTAAAATAGTACATCTCATATCCTGGGGCAACCACACATGGATGATATCCTTTATTAATCGCAATCGTAGAGCCATTAAAAAGTTGATAACCGTGACCCTCTTTTTCATCTTCTGATTGCATAATTTGAACACCAAAACCATGTCCTGGTTTAAATCGATAATTATAAACTTCATCATGACGAGTTTCTTGAGGGAGATCATCTGTGTCGTGTTTGTGAGGAGGGAAGCCTGACCACCCTCCAGCGCCAACAGTATATAGTTCATTTACTAATAATCGACCAACTTGATCATGATGTTTTGCACCTAAGATATGTTTAATTTTTCTGTGAGTTTTAGTATCGTCCGAGCCATATTGAACAACATCTAGTTCTTCTTTTAAAACGAGAAATGGCTCTAATTTTTTTTCATAAATTCCACCAGCTATGAAACACTCAGAGGAGTCAGATAAACAAGTAATTTTACATTTAGAATTTGTAGGAATATAACTACCCTCAGGTTCACCATCCCAAACATCAGTTGTTCTTTTTCCAATCTGTCCTAACTTATTATCCTCCACGGTAATCTCGACGATACCTGTTGCTGGGACTACGCTACTTTCATGTTTTGATAGTTGGTATTCATAGGACTCACCTTTTTTTAAATTGATAATATTAAAATAAACTAAAGGTACTGTTTTATTTGTTTCTCCAAATAAAGCTTGATTTTTATTATCTGAATAAGGGATGTGCATCTATAACTCCTTTTGATTTTGGTTAATAAATTTTTCTAATTCCTGATTATTGGGCATAGCTGAGGAACAACCTACTCTTGTTACAACTATTGCAGCATTTGCGGAACCCCGAATTACTGCATCCTCTAAACTAAGGCCATTGTATAGGGAGCTTATAAAACCTCCATTGAACGCGTCACCTGCACCCGTAGGTTTAATAGCTTCGACATTAAATATCCCGTATTGGCTCTCATTTTCTTTAGTAAATACTTTAGATCCCTCTTCACCCATTTTGTAGACAATCACTGATGGTTTTTTTTTAATATACACTTTTGCTAATTCAAGTCCATTTGTGGAATTATCAGCCACATTAAATTCTAAATCATTTCCAATGATAATATCCATTTCATTCATAATTTCCTTATAAACATCTGATTTGATTGTATCAGACTCCCAGTTGTAAGGCCGATAATCAAGATCGATTATTAATGGTATCTTGAGATCTGAAGTTAATTTTGAGGCAACTAAAACAGCATTCCTTGAAGGTTCTCCTGAAAGCGCAGTTCCAGAGATGAATACTGCAGAGTAATTATTAAAATTAATTTTATTAATATCCTCCTTATTAAGTTGTAGATCACAAGGATTACTTCTGTAAAGAATAGATTGGTTATTTTTTAAAATAGTTTCAACAACAGCTATTTGTGTTTGAAATGATTTATTAACTTTTCTGCAGTGTTCTACACCAACTTTGAATTCATTAAGTTTGTTAATTATGTATTCTCCGATTGCATCGTCAGATATACAAGTAAGTAAATCAGTGCTGACGCCCAAGTTCGATAGAGCAACACAAGTATTTGCCGCCGAGCCTCCTAAATGAGAAGAAAAGTTATTTACATCAGAGATTTTTGTACCGGGTGGCTCTGGGTAAATATCTAATCCTGCTCTCCCTATTACAAGAATTTTTTTTGTATTATCAAATTTCATTTAATGAAAATTAAGTCTAGAGGAATTATTGGAATTACTTAAGAATTTTTTGTATTTCCTCTAGTGAAAAATAATCTGCCTTCTTAAAAGTAGTCTTTATCTCTTGGGGTGTTTTGGTGTCTGCTGCCTTCATTGTTGATTCAATAATATCCAAAACATGTAACGATAATTCTCCGCTACATCTGTGTTCAAGGTCCTTATCAATACAGTATGCCATTTCAGCTAATCCGATACCACGGTAGTTCGCATTAGTTGGCGACTCATTAGCCCTACCACTATGAGATGTAATATTAATTTTACCAAGGGGCATATCATCAGTTTTGTGCTCTTGCCAAACACCACTATCATCAGTACTTGTGTATACCGAACCTCCAAACATATTTGGATCAGGCACAATCATAGAACCTTTATCGCCGTAAAGCTCGATGTGATTACGTTGATGAGCTACAACATCAAACGATAAAGTTATTTGAATTAGAGCCCCGTTATGAAATTCTAAATTAACTAAATAGCTAGTTTGACATTCCACATCAAACTCCTGATCTTTTTTTGGACCTATGCCTATAACTCTTTTATCGAAAACTTTAGTAGAAATACCATGAACACCTTTAGCAGGGCCAAGTAAATTTACTAACGCTGTTAAATAGTATGGTCCCATATCTATAACTGGGCCTCCTTCATTATTTGCAAACCAAGGTTCAGGGTTGGGATGATAAGATTGAACTCCTGGATAAGCAAAAATAGCATTTCCAAGCCGAACATTTCCAATTTTATTATCGTTTATTAATTCAATAGATTTTTGAATTCCACCACCTAAAAAAGTATCAGGAGCATTACCGATGTATAAGTTTTTACTTTTAGATAATTTTAAGAGATTTTCACCATCTAAAAAATTCACAGCCATTGGTTTCTCACTGTAAACATGTTTACCGCTTTCCAGCGAATTTTTTGCTACCTCGTAATGAGCCTTTGGAATGGTTAAATTTAAAATAATATCGACTTCACTATCATTTAATATTTCATCAACGGAACAAGAGTTTATATTATAAGTTTCAGCACATTTTTTAGAGTTTTCATGATTAATATCAGCGCACTTAATTATGCGAAAATTATTAAAATAATCATGCCCTCTAAAATATGTTTCAGAAATATGACCACATCCTATTAAGCCAACATTAAAGACTTTATTCATAAATATGAATTATTTATCTAGGCCGCACATATTGATGTATTTTATTTCAATAAAATCATCAATTCCATACTTTGAGCCTTCTCTGCCAAGACCGGACTCTTTTACTCCTCCAAATGGTGCCTCTGCTTTTGAAGTTAATCCAGTATTGACTCCAACCATTCCGTATTCAAGTGCCTCAGCAACTCTCCATATTCTTCCGATATCTCTAGAATAAAAATAGGATGCAAGTCCGTATGGTGAGTTATTTGCAAGTTTAATTACTTCTTTTTCATCTTTAAATTTATAAATTGGAGCCACTGGCCCAAATGTTTCTTCAGTTGTAATTTTCGCTTCTGGTGCGACTTCAGTTAGAATTGTAGGCTGATAAAAGTTCATTCCCAAAGAATGCTTAGATCCACCAATTGCAACTTTTGCACCATATTGTAATGCATCTTGGACATGCTCCTCTACTTTATTTAAAGAGTGTTCATCAATCATGGGTCCAGAGGCATTTTCCTCGTTTAAACCATCTCCTACTTTTATTTTAGAAACAGCATCAACAAATTTTGAACAGAACTCATCATGAACTTTTTCTTGGACATAAATTCTATTTGCACAAACACAAGTTTGTCCAGTATTTCTAAATTTGCTTTGGATTGCACCCGCAACTGCATCATCAATATTTGCATCATTAAATACAATGAAGGGTGCGTGACCACCAAGTTCCATTGAGACTTTCTTTACAGTTCCAGAGCATTTCTGTAAAAGTATTTTTCCAATTTCTGTTGAACCTGTAAAAGATAATTTTCTGACAATTGGATTTGTGGCTAATTCCTCTCCGATTTCAGAGGCCTTTCCTGTAATTACATTTAAGGTACCTTTTGGGAAGCCTGCCTCCTCAGCCAAAACAGCTAGTGCGAGTGCAGAATAAGGAGTTTGACTTGCTGGTTTAATTACAACTGGGCACCCAACAGCTAAAGCTGGTGCACATTTTCTTGTAATCATAGCATTAGGAAAATTCCATGGGGTAATGGATGCCACTACACCAACAGGTTGCTTCAAAACAACAATTCTTCGATCGGTCATGGGATCTGGAATTGTGTCTCCATAAACCCTCTTGGCTTCTTCTGAGAACCATTCAACAAAAGAGGCTCCATAGCCTATTTCTCCACGTGATTCATTTATTGGTTTTCCTTGTTCAACTGTCATGATTTGAGCTAATTCCTCTTTATTTTCAATCATTAAATCAAACCATTTTCTGAGTATATCTGATCTTTGACGTGCAGATTTTGCCCTCCATTCAGGCCAAGCATTATTTGCTGCTTCTATAGCATTTCTAGTTTCAGATGTTCCGCATTTAGGGACAGTGCCGATTTCTTTCAAGTTAGCTGGATTGTTTACAGATATTGTCTCACCTGAGTCAGCATTAACCCATTCACCGTTAATGTAGCACTTATCTCTATAAAATTTTGAGTCTTTAATTTCCATAAATATT
The DNA here is from genome assembly GCA_902610175.1 of uncultured Alphaproteobacteria bacterium. Taxonomy (GTDB): domain Bacteria; phylum Pseudomonadota; class Alphaproteobacteria; order HIMB59; family HIMB59; genus HIMB59. The sequence continues at coordinate 185,127 of CACLUR010000001.1, forward strand.
TATAACAGTTTTAATTATTATTCTACAGTGGCAATTTTACCACCTACAGGGATCGTATCTCCCTCTTGTGCAATTATCTCTGTTAATTTACCATTAACTGTTGAAGGTATCTCAGCAGCTGTTTTATCAGTCTCAACTTCACAGAGGATATCTCCCTCTTTAATTTCATCTCCGACTTTTTTAAGCCACTTTACTACTTTTCCCTCATCAACTGTTTCTCCAAGGGATGGCATTATTATTTCCATAATTATTCTCCTTTAGTTTTTTTACAACTTCATTTACAATTAGTTCCACTGAGGGAATTGTATTGTCTTCGAGTATGTCGGCACTTGGTAATGGTACATGTGGTGTAGTTACTCTAGTGACAGGGCCTTTTAAATTTTTAAAACAATGTTCTGAAATTAAAGATGATATTTCCGCACCCCATCCACAAAGTCTTGGATTTTCTTCTACTGTCAAGACATGACCTGTCTCGATAACAGATTTTTTTATTGTTTGTAAATCTAAGGGCACTAGAGATCTTAGATCGATTACCTTTGCATTAATATCGTGTTTGTCTTTCAAAATTAATGCAGCCTCTTTTGCTCTTTGTGCCATTAGAGCTAAACCAATAATAGTAATATCTTTTCCCTCGTGAAGAGTATTAGCCTCCCCGATAGGAATGGATATATCAGTTTGTTCAATTTCTTCTTTAAATGCATAAAGTGATTTATGTTCATAAAATATAACTGGATCAGGGTCCTTTACAGCGCTATCCATCAAACCTAACACGTCACTAGGGCAACTTGGTGCGACTACTTTTAAACCTGGTATCATCATAGACCAATTTTCTAAACTTTGAGAGTGTTGCGCACCAAATTTTGAACCTCCACCATTTGCAGTCCTAATGACCAATGGAATGTTGATTTGACCATCTGACATATATCTAGTTTTAGCAATTTGATTTGCCACAATATCCCAACAAACAGCTAAAAAATCTGAAAACATTATTTCTGCTATTGGTCTTAAGCCTGTCATTGCTGCGCCCATAGCTGCACCTAAAATCGCCTGTTCTGAAATTGGTGCATCCATAACTCTCTCTTTACCAAACTCCTCTAAAAGACCAACCGTCGCTTTAAATACTCCACCCGCAGCACCTACGTCTTCGCCTATAAAAAAAACTTTTTGATCTTTTCTCATGGATTGAGCTATAGCAAGTGAAACACTTGCTCTGTATGTTAATTGTGCCACTCAGAACCTCCATTAGCCCATACATCAGTATATATTTCTTTAATTTCTGGAATTGGAGAAGCCATGGAAATTTCAGTTGCTTTTTCAACTTGATCTTTAATTTTCTCCTCAATTTCAGAAATTATTTTTTCATTGATATTAAAATCTAATAACTTTGCTCTGTAATTTTTTATTGGGTCTTTGTTTTCCATCCAATCTTTTACTTCCTCATCAGGCCTGTACTTACCTGGGTCAGCTCTTGAATGCCCACTATGTCGATAAGTCTTGGCTTCAATTAAACTTGGACCTTTACCCTCTCTTGCTTTTGAGATAGCTTTTTCTGCTATCCTTAACATTTCATCAGCATCATTTCCGTCCACAATAACTCTGTCTAAATCGTAAGCACTTGCTCTATCAGCAGCTGGGTGCTCAACAGCAGTAACTTCATGAATTGGTGTGTATTCCATGTATAAATTATTTTCGCAAACAAACACTATGGGTAAATTCCAAATTTTTGCCATGTTCAGTGCTTCATGGAATGCTCCGATGTTTGTAGTACCATCTCCAAAAAAGCAAACACTTACCTCATTTGTTTTATTATATTTTGATGCTAAGGCAGTTCCATTGGCTATAGTTAAATGAGCACCTATAATAGCATATGAACCCATAACTCCCTTATCTACATCTGTAAGATGCATTGATCCTCCTTTACCTTTCATCAAGCCACACTGTCTACCCATTAATTCTCCTAAGACTCCCTCGATTGAAGATCCTCTTGCGAGTGTATGTGCGTGCCCACGATATGTGCAAAATGTGTAATCACCCTGTTTCAGGGCGACACCGAAAGCACCTGCAATAGCTTCCTGACCGAGAGCTAAATGGCTAGTGCCCTTAATAAGGTTTTGAAGAAAAAGATCATATGCTTTTTTTTCGACTAGCCTTAATTTTAGCATCATCTCCCATAATTGAAGTCTTTTCTTCTCTCCTATATCGTCATTTAATTTATCTACCATTAATATTTATTAGCAATAGGTAGATCTTCAGCAGGGAACAAGGAAATTACTTGGCATCCTTTATCAGTAACAATTAATTCTTCTTCAATTCGCGCAGCAGAATAACCATCTTTTGCAGGACAATAGGTTTCAAGAGCAAAAACCATTCCTTCTTTAATTTCATCAGGTGAGTCCATTGAAACCAATCTACTGATTATTGGTCTTTCATGAATTGCCAAACCTAAACCATGTCCAAACTGTAATGCGAATGCTGACATTTCATTTGCAAAACCAAATTCCTCAGCCTTCGGCCATACTGATGCAATTTTATCTGTAGATACTCCAGGTTTTACAAGTTCAATGGCTTTGTCTAGCCACTCTCGACACTGCTTGTAGGCATCATTTTGAGAGTCTGATGCCCGTCCAATATTGAAGGTTCTATAATAACAGGTCCTGTAGCCCATATAAGATTGAAGTATGTCAAAGAAAGCTTGATCACCAGGTCTAAAAATTCTATCTGTAAAATTATGTGGATGCGGATTACATCTTTCACCTGAAATGGCATTTATTGCCTCGACATCATCTGAACCAAGTTCGTATAAAAGCTTATTTGCATTAGCAACTATTTGGGCTTCACTAACGCCTGGCTTCATAGTCTCATAAATTTGATGATAAGTTGCATCAACCATCGATGCAGCCTGGTTTAATAACATTAGCTCATCTCTTGATTTTATTTCCCTGGCTTCAAGAAGAATTTGCTGTCCATCAATTATCTCTAAACCCTCTGCTTGAAGAGCAAACATCATTGCTGGTTCAACAAGATCCACACCTACGGGCTCATTTGCTAATCCCCTCTCATTTAACATTGATTTTATTTCTTTTGCAGCATTTTTCATTAATCCTGCATCAGGATGAACTGTACCCCTCAAGCCTACCATCCCTGCCTTCCAATTTTCTTTTGGAAGCCAAGGCGAAAATAATTGGTGATGTTTAGCCGCTGAACCGAAATCCCACAGCACGGGATCATGGTCTTGAGCTAATAGAGAATATCTACATATTTTGTCTCTTGACCACTCTCCAATAACTGTGCTTGTGAGATATCGGATGTTGTTGTTATCAAAACAAAGGAGTGAACCGGCTTTTGAATTTTTCAGAGCCTCTCTGGCTCTTCCTAGTCGATATTTGTGAAGTCTAGGAAAATTAATTCTCTCTTCATAATCTACATTTGTCCTTCCATGAGAAGGTACTCTTCTATGCCAATCGTAATTTGGATTAATATCTTCGGGTTTTATGATTGAAGGTTCGCTCATTTATTGAATTACCATCCCACCATCAATCATGAGTATTTGTCCTGTCATGTAATCAGACTCACTAGACGCTAAAAATGATGCTGTGCCCACTACGTCTTCAGGATAGGAATACCTCTTCATCAAAATCATATTCTCTGCAATTGAGTCCATTGATTCTCCGGGTTTGTCAAATTTTCCAATTGCAACTAAATCTTTATCTAATTGCTCCCATAACTCTGTTCTAACTACGCCAGGGCCATATCCATTAACGGTAATGCCATGCTCAACTAAACTTTTTGCACCACCTTTTATTAAAGCAGCTATAGCATGTTTACTCATTCCATAAACCACAACATCATCAAAAGTTTCTCTGGATAAAATAGAAGCTACATGAATAATTTTGTAAGGTTCTTTTTGTTTACCTTGTTTAATCATTTGTCGGGCTTGTTCTTGCATACCTAAAAGAGCACCTCGAACATTTATATCCATAATAAAATCATAATTTTCCTCAGTAATATCCATGAAGAAGAGTGGTTTGTTTACTCCAGCATTATTTATAGAAACATTTAGACTACCAAAATTTTCAACTGTTGCATTTACAGCAGCTACGTGATCTTCACGATTTCGCACGTCTACTTTACATGAAATAGCCTCACCTCCAGCTGACCTAATTCTCTCTTCAACCTCTTTACAACCGTCAAGGTTGACATCTGTTAGACAAATTTTAGCTCCTTGGGCAGCAAAGTGCTCTCCTACCGCAGCGCCCATACCTTGAGCAGCGCCTGTAATAAGGACATTTTTCCCTTTTAGTCTCTCTTTATCCATAAATTCCCTCCGAATATATTATATAATATGTAATTAAATTACTGACTTCAAATATATTCAAAATGAATATTATCTACCTAAGGCCGATCTCTTTTTTTCCAGCAAAGATGTCTTTCGTTCATCAATTGTAGCAAGCAGACTTTTCCTAGCTTGCCGCGAGTCAAATACCCTAGACATAGTTTGAAAAACAATAACGATAACCAAAAGCACTGATGTGAATAATTGAACGAAATGGACCTGAAGTGCATAAAATACGAGACCAGTATTTAAAAAATTAACTGTTAAAGCTCCGATAGCTGCTCCCAAAACACCACCCTTTCCTCCTAGTATGCTCACACCTCCAACAAAAGCTGCAACAGTTCCTGCTAAAAGAAGGTATTGCAGTCCTAAACCTTGAGCTGTCCCTGATTTCAAACCAATTACGGTTCCAGCAAAACCGGCACAAAAACCTGACAAGGCAAAGGCTATAATCATTGGGCGTCTTAAAGGTATACCTGCAGTGAGTGCTTCTTTTCTTGCTCCACCGATCGCATATATTTCTCTTCCATATTTTGTGTAACGCATAAAAATTCCTACACAAATGAATATGAAGATAACCGTTAGGCTAGCAGGTGAAAAATACATTAAAACTTTAGTAGTAATAAAATCAGGAACTCTAAAATCTGTTAACATAACTGTTTTTTCTTCAGCAATTAATAAAGCCACACCTCTAAGCAACATTAGCGTACCAACTGTAATCACAATCGCTCTTATTCTTATGAAAGCTATAACAAAACCTTGCGTTGCACCGATTAAAGTTGAAACTGAAAGTCCTATAATCATCGCTAATGGGGCGCCTAAGGGGTCTGTTAATTTTACAACTATCACAGCGCATAGGGCTGCGTTGGACCCAATTGATAAATCAATTTCTCCAGCAATTATACAAATTGTTAATGCTAAACCTACAAGACCCAAGACTGCAAACCTTTCAAGAATAGCGAAACTAATATTGTGGCTAAAGAAAACTTCAATATTAATTGCAAAGAATACGTAAACACAAAATGATAATAAGATTGCAAAAGAGAGATCTACATCTTTTGTAATCTTTTTTATAAAATTTTCCATTATTCCTGAGCCCTACTTCCTTTAGCAAATAAACCAAAAACAATGATACTAAACACGATCATTAAGCCCACACCAACTATTCTAGGTCCACTATTAAATCCTTGTAAAACCATCATATTATCAACCATAGCAATAAAAATTGCTCCCAAACTAGTTCTTAAAGTAGATCCATAACCACCCATTATTGAATTTCCACCAACCATGACAGTTGCTATAACGAGTATTGTCATATCACCTGATGATCCAAATTCTGCAGAAAAATAATTAGATTGAGCACTATCCATTTGAGCAACAAAAGCTACTGCAACAAATGCACAACAAACAGAACAGATTGTGAAAACAATTATCGCCATGGAAAAATTTTCATGGCCAGTGGCTTTTCCAGCAGCTTTGTTTGCTCCAACTAAATAAACTTTCCTTCCAAAATTTGTATGTCTTAAAACTATCTCAGCTGCAATGGCAATTAAAATAAAAGACCATGTGATACTTGGAAGACCCAAAAAAGAACCAGTTCCTAACCATTCTGCATCATGAGGTCTAGTAAAGTTTATTACAAGGTTATCACTCCACCATGCACCAATACCATATAGGATGCCTGCTCCACCTAATGTTACTACAATTGGGTTGCCTCCCATTCCAACAAAATATCCTTGTATTACTCCACTTACGACACCTACTGCTAAAGCAGCTAATAGTGAAACTAAAAAGTTTCCTGCAAGATCCGGTGATCCAAAACCAGTAGCCATACCCATGGCAAACGTAACACCACAAATTGATGCTGTTTCTTTTAACGACAATAAAAAAAAATTTCCTGACAAAGTTACAAATGTAAGTCCTATAGCCATAATTCCATATAGTGCTGCATCTCTGATAATTGCTTTAAAATTTGTTATTGTTAAATAATTTTCTGTGAAAAAAATTCCATATATAAACATCACTGCAAAAAGTGACAACAAAATAGCAAGAAGTGTGCGATCTTTATAGAATTGAAGAAATTTTGCAGAAAAAGGTAATTGATTATTTTCGATGATAGCACTCATAGGTTTGTCTCGTTAAATGGGTCAGTAATCTCTTTAAGAATAAGAGGTGTTTTAATTTTTTCTAATCGGTGTTCATCAATCATCATTCCTCTATAAAATGTAATCACCCTGTCAGGAAGATATGTGATTTCTTGGATATCAGTAGAGGCAAAAATAATTGTAATTCCCCTTGCTGCTAATTCTCTCATTCTTTGATATATCTCTGATTTAGCACCAACATCAACACCTCTTGTCGGCTCATTCACAAGCAATACATCGGGCTTAATTGAAAGCCATTTTCCTAATGCTACTTTTTGTTGATTTCCGCCACTTAAAAGACCAGACTCATCGTGCATTCTTTTGACATCAATTAAGAACTCTTTTGCTAAATTTTTGGAATAATTATCCTCAGAACTGCCAAAGTTAAAACCATATTTTGATATAGCACCAAGTGCTGGGGAGGTTAAATTCTCAAATATTGGACGTCCAAGAAAAAGACCATCTTTTTTTCTATCGGAGGAGCAATATGCGATTTTTTTCTTTATAGCATGACTTGGTGATTTTGGTAAAAAAGTTTCACCGTTCAAAGTGAGTGAACCTGATCTAGATTGAAGTGCGCCTGCTATGGAGGCTAATACTTCACCTGCTCCACTACCAAGTTGCCCAGAGAGTCCAAGTATCTCTCCCTTGAAGGCTGAAAAACTAACCGGCTCTAAAACGCCATCAGGCCAAAGTTCTTTTACTTCTAATTTTGGATCATCACTTATATGGTCAGCTTTTGATGGGAACATATTTGCCAATTCTCTTCCAAGCATAATTTCAACTAGTTTATTTACATCAATATCTTTAGTTTCTTGAATACCTTGACTTACTCCATCTCTTAATATTGTTATTCTTTTTGTAATCTTAAAAATTTCGTCCAGTCTATGACTTACATATATTATTGATTTACCATTTGCTGCAAGACGCTCAACCATTTCTAAAATTCTTCGACTCTCTGCTTCACCCAACGCAGCTGTAGGCTCATCTAAAATTAAAATTTTTGCTTCTCTCGAAATTAATCTAGCTACTTCTACCAAATGTTGTTCACCAACAGATAATAAATTTATTCTAGTAGTTGGGTCTACTTCAGTTAATCCAACTTCATCAAGATATGGGCGTGCCATCTTTGCCAATGTATTAAGAGTGGCAAATTTTTTTACTTTAGCTCCAGTAAGAAAAATATTTTCTGCAACTGACATATTAGGAATCAAGCTTAATTCTTGTTGAGCAATAGCTATGCCAGACTCCTCTGCTTGTGAAGGCGTTTCAAATTTTACTTCTTTACCATTGATTTGATAGCTGCCTTTAAAACCTGGGTCAAATCCACTTATAATTTTTACAAGAGTTGATTTTCCTGCTCCATTTTCTCCAACTAGTCCCATAATTTCACCTTCATTAATCTCAAAATTTGCCTCTTTTAGAGCCTGTATTGCACCAAAAGTCCTAGAAACTTTTGAAATTTTGAGAATTGGATTTGTGGACATATTAAAAGAGATTGTACACCTTTTTTATTTATTAACTACACACAGGGATGGTTCCCCTGTGTGTAAAAATTATTATGAAGAGACTAAAGCTTAGTCCCAAGCACCTGAGCAAAGCTCGTTGATGCCATATAACTTACCATCAAAGCCTCTAAGTGCTGTAAAGTCCATAGTGGCACCAGTCACTGAAGGGTTAGGCGTAAAGTTAATGTAGTTTGCTAGCTTACCGTTCTCCATGTACTCTTTAACAAGAGCTATAGCTAATTGACCTTCATGAAGAGGTGATTGTAGAGTAGTACCAAATTGCTTTCCATCAGTAATCATCTGCTTATCACCGTTACACACAGTACCAACTGTAATGACAGCATCACTATCTACACTGCCACTTTTACCAGTACCTGCATACCAGTCAACATTATAACCAGCTTCTTCTAAAGCCTTAATACCACCAGTTAAGATCGCGTCGTCCATACCATATACAAAATGAATTCCCTGATCTTTAACTTTAGCTATTAGCTTAGCTGCTCCTTTATAACCGTTAGCCTGTCCAAATCCCTCACCGATGTCACCGATAAGATTTAAGTCAGTTCCAGCGATAGCTTGTTTGAAAGCATTTATTGATAAGCCATATCCACCGTAAGAATGAGGATATGATAATGCAATTACATTATATCCATCTCCACCAGCAGCTTGTTTCATCTTCATAGCTTTAACCATCATCTCACCTGCGTTGTAAGCGCGAAGACTATCATCTGGTCCGGCATATCCAAAGATGAATGCTTTATCTTGCTCATTAGGTAACTGATTGATTTTTAAAACTGGTACTCCAGTTTTAGCAAGCTTTCTTAACGAACCTAAACCTGCAACAGCATCAGGTGGCCACCAAATAAATACATCAGGTAGTGCGCCACTTGACAAGTATTGTTCTACTTGTTGGTTTTGCTCTGCTTGGTTATAGTTGTTTTCAAAAACAGTAATATCATAGCCATATTGCTCTGCTGTAGCTTTAATACCTTTAACGAACGCACCAACATAAGCCTCAGATGATGCAGCGTTAAAAGAAACGATTTCAACTGCTTTAGCTGAACCGAAAGAAAAGCACATTAGAACAGCTAATACTTTTATTAGTTTGTTCATATTGATCCTCCTAATATCCTTATCTTGAAATTATCCACGATTTATTAAGAGATTTAATCTCTAATATATTCAAATTGAATATTTTAATGAATTTATAATATAATCCCCTCAAATGAATAGAAACGAGATAATCACTCTTTTAAAATTCGTAGATAAAACGAGACTTTTATTTAACAGATCTATTTCAATTAAAACAATTGACGCTGATTGGAATATTTTTTCTTATGTCATCATCAACCATCTTGACAATAAAATTACCACTACTACGAGTATCATACAGGCATCAGGTTTGCCATTTGCAACTGGTTTGAGAAGAGTAAAAAAACTCATTCAAGAAAAAAAATTAATTCAAAGATCAAAAACTAAGTCAGGTAAATCTTTCTCTATTCATCCAAGTAGTAATCTTATTATAGAATTCACAGATTATTTACTTTCTATCAAAAAAGAGGTGGCCTTGAACTTAGGTTACAGCGATTTTAATGACAATTATTTTTTTGGAACATCTTTATCCGCAGGAAATATTATACCTGCACCAAATGTTATAATTAATCAAAATAAAAAATATAAAAAAATTAACTTTCTTGCCAATGATAATCCCACATTTAAAGTAATAAATAAGAATATTGATTTTTTTGAATATATACTTGATTGTGAAATTGAACTTACTATAGAAGGTGATTTGAATAAACTACTTAATGAAATAATTAAAAATTCCTCATCAAATAAAAAGTCAAAATTTGACATTGTTGCTTTTAATATTCCATGGATTGGACAGTTAACTAAATTAAATTGCCTTCTTCCTTTAAATAATTTTGTTAAAGATGTTGGGATAAATTTAAATGACTTTCACTATTCAGGAGTAAGGTCAAGTTCTTTTAATAAAAAACTTTATGGGATACCAATCGAGGCAATTCCTGATCTATTATTTTATAGAACAGATATTTTTCAAAAATATGCTTTGAGTCCACCAAAAACATTTCAGGATTTACTCCATGCCTGTGAAGTATTAAAAGGTGACAAACAGATAGAAAGTCCTATTTCTTGGCCAGCTAAAAAAGGACAACCACTTGCTACTAGTTTTATATTAGCTATGGCAAATTATGGAAAACCATATGTAAACCTTAGGTACATTGGAAAAAATATTTATGATTTGGACGTAGGAAAAACACTTTTAAAGGCAAATTTTTTATCTGATGCATCTTTTGAGGCAGCAAAAATGTTGAAAAAATTGACAGCATACTCACCAAACAAGCTATCTGCTCATTCCAATGATGAATGTGTTGAATATTATAGTCAGGGTAAATCAGCAATGGTAATGAATTGGAGTAGTAGAGCACATTTGTTTGAACTAAATGAGGCATCACCCGCATACAAGAAAACTGGTTATTTACCAAGACCTGCTGGAAATTCCTCTTTTCAAGTATCTCCAATAGGTGGGTTTTCGTTGGGTATACCTTCAAATATCTCTCCTGAAAAAATACCTTTTGTTATGAAAAATATTCGAAATTTTGTCTCTCCTGAGTTTATAAAATATTATATCGAACATGGCAGTTTATCATCTCCCGTTTTTAGTGTCGTTAATGATCCTGAAGTAAGAGCTCTAAGTCCAATATTTAATGAAATTGATAAAATGGAAAAGGAGGAAAAAATTATAGAGTGGGCAAGATATCCTCTACCGACCTATTCAAATATTATTGAAGATGTTGGTCATAAAATTTATGAGTATATTTTTTTGAATAAGGATTTGGAAGCTACACTAAAAAGTTGTCAACAAAGTGCTCAAAAATATTTAAATTAAATTATTTTATTTCCATTTTTTCTGCAGGCTGAGGTGGTGCAAAAGGATACCCTCCCCACACCGACTGATCAAAGTTTACAACAGAACCTGTCATCATACCTGAGTCATCAGATGCTAAAAATGTTACTGCTTTAGCTACCTCCTTTGGATCAAGCAATCTTCCAAATGGTTGAGCTTTACCAGCATCTTCTAGCCAATTTTCTGAGGCGCCATGATATTTTGTTTGAATCTCATGCTCTCCATCCGAAGCCATCCAACCAATATTTAATTGATTAACTCTTATTTTATTTTTTAATAATGCGAATGCTGTATTTCTAGTTAATGTTGCAAGAGCCCCCTTTGATACACAATAAGTTGATATGAATGGTTGGCCAGTCATAGCTGCTACAGATCCAATATTAATTATTGAACCTTCTATGTTTTGTTCAATCATAATTTTCACAGTATCTTGAATTAAAAAATAAGGACCTTTTAAGTTGGTACCTATCATTTTATCGAATAATTCTTCGCTCGTATTAACAATATCTCCCCTATCAGTAATACCGGCAGCGTTAACAAGAACATCCAATCTCCCAAATTCTTGTTTGGCAACTGAAACTGCATTTCTACACTCTTGGACCTCTCCTAGGTCTGTTTTTACAAAAATTACTTTACATCTAGTTTCATCTTGAATTTTTTTTGCTACCTCATTTCCTTTATCTTCTTTTCTACCAATTGTGACAACACCTTCAGCTCCGCTATCAGCAAAATTTTTTGCGATTGCTGCCCCTAGACCTTGTGTTCCTCCAGTCACTAGTGCAAACTTTCCCTTAATACTATTCATCTCTATAATCCTCTATATCATATCCATACATACTTAAGCACTCTACAAGTTCTTTATTTCCAATTTTAGCGTATTCAAATGGGTTTGCTTTGGCAGGATCTTGCTCTGCCTCGACAATGAACCATCCCTCGTAGTTATTATTTGATAATGTCTCAACAACTTCCTTAAAATTAATATTTCCATCTCCAGGTACTGTGAAAGCCCCTTCTAACACAAAATCTAAAAAACTTTTTTTTGATCGATCTAAATCATTTACAACCTTTGAACGAATGTCTTTAGCATGAAAGTGATTTATTCTTTTTGCATATTTATTTATTACTCTCAAAGAGTTGCCTCCTGCAAAGGTCATATGGCCTGTGTCAAATAAGATTTTTACTGCCTCACCTGTGTGGTTCATTAATTTATCAAGCTCATCCTCAGTCTCAATCGCTGTACCCATGTGATGATGAAATGAAATTGGCACACCAAAATCTGCGCAAAATTCTGCAAATAATGTTAGTTTTCTTCCATACTCTCTAAAGTCCTCACTGTGTATTTTTCTTTTTGTGTTTAAAGGAGCATTTCTAATATTTTGGATAGTTCCAGATGTTTCTCCATATGCTAAAACTGCTGCGCCTAGGTCTCTGAAGAGAGTGAGTTGTTGAAGGACTTTATCTTTTTCATTTTCTAAGTCATTATCGAGCACAGTTCCTGAATACCACCCTGATGCCAGGTATAATTTGTGATTTTTTAAAATTGGACCAAGTTTTTCAGGAGTTTTTGGAAATTTTCCACCTGTTTCCACACCTGTAAATCCAGCAAGTTTTGACTCACTAAGGCAGGTATCTAAAGAAGTCTCTCCTCCAAGTTCAGGTAAATCATCATTGGACCATGCTATAGGTGCTATTCCCAATTTTGCTTTCATAAACCCCTCCTCAAGAAAGATTATAAATAAATAAACCTTTTAAAGAATACTTAAATTTTATTCAAAATGAATTTTTTTTTATTTTTTAAATTAAAAGAATACTATACTTCTGTGATATGAAAAAAGTCAGTATTGCAGTTATTGGGTGCGGGCGTATTGGCCAAATGCATGCTAAGAATATTCAACTTCATGAACAGACAAATTTAGTATGCATTTATGACCCAAATGAAGAATTTGCAAAAAAAGTATCAAATGATTTAAGCGTACTTGCTGTGAAAAGTGTTGACGATATTTTTAATAATAATGATATTGATGCTGTTCTTATATCTTCCCCAACAAATACACATATTGATTTCATAGAAAGATCCGTTGCATCAAAGAAACCTGTTTTGTGTGAGAAACCTATTGACCTCGATATAAAAAAAGTAAATGAGTTTTCAAAAAGACTTGAAGGTAATAAAGTTCCAATACAATTAGGCTTTAATAGAAGATTTGATCCTGGTCATCAGGCTGCAAAAAAATCTTATATTGATGGTGAAATTGGTGAACTTCATCAATGTCTGATTACATCTAGAGATCCTGGTCTGCCGAGTTGGGATTATTTAAAAGTGTCTGGTGGGCAATTTAGAGATATGACAATTCATGATTTTGATTTAGCCCGTTTTATGCTTGGTGAAGAGCCAGTTAAAGTATTTGCAATTTCTAATGCTTTAATAGATCCAAAAATAAAATCTGAATTAAATGATAGTGACACCTTGATGATTATAATGGAAACAGCGTCGGGGAAACAATGTCACATAAACAACTCTAGATCAGCAACTTATGGATACGATCAAAGAGTTGAGTTGTTTGGAAGTAAAGGGATGGTTATATCTGAAAATAGAAAGCCACATGAATTGAAAAAATATAATTCAGAGTTTGTTGATAAGAGTGAGCCCTATTTAAATTTTTTTATTGAGAGATACCAAGAGTCTTATATGAATTCTATTAGCTCATTTGTCGAAACAATTTTGGAAAAAAAGCCTGTATCTGTTGGCTTTGAGGACGGAAGAAGAGCTCTTCTCTTAGCCGAAACTGCCTATAAATCTGTCAAAAGTGGGAGGATGGAAAATATTGATTAAATTTATGCATTTATTCATGAATAATAAATAATTGTTATAATTATATTTTTAAATAATTTTAGTATCTAACACTCAATGATTGAAAACAAAGTAAAAACTAAATGGCAAAAAAAAGAAATAGTTCTAAATAGTTTTTTATCAATACCCAATACTTTTACTGCTGAAATTATGTCTGAGCAGGGTTATGACGCCCTGACCATTGACTATCAACATGGGATGATTGGCTTTAGTGATTTATTTACAATGTTGCAAAGTATTAGAAATAGTGGTGTCACTCCAATCTGTAGAGTTTCAGGACTAGATCACGCCGTAATATCTAAAGTCATGGATGCAGGAGCGTTGGGAATAATATGTCCTATGATTAATAATAAAGAGCAAGCGCAAAAACTTGTTCAAGATTGTAAATATCCACCAGTGGGTATCAGAAGTTTTGGTCCAACGAGAGCTAACTTTTCAGTTAGTTCAAATTATTTTTACGAGTCAAATGAGGGAACCTTTTGTCTAGCTATGATAGAAACTCAAGAAGCATTTGATAATCTTGATGATATAGCATCCACACCTGGTCTTGATGGACTTTATATTGGTACAGCAGATTTAACGATAGGACTGAACAAAGGAGAGTTAACACCTGGATTTGATCGAACAGAACCTGAGATGATTGAGTCTAAAAAGAAAATTTTAGAAATTGCTCATAAACATGGGAAAGTTGCATGTCTTCATTGTGGAACTCCAGAGTATGCTGCAAAGGCTACCGAATGGGGTTTTGATCTTGTTACCATTACTAATGATGTAAGGTTGCTATCAGGCGCTGCGGCAGCTCATGTAAGAAAGTTTAAAGAGCTAACTAATCAAAAACACGATGAGTCTGATAAAGATAATAATCCTAGCTCTTACTAGTAAAAAATACTATACGGCCTCAAGCTCTTTTGCTAGATCACCTATTTGAGCGCCGCCAGCCATTAAACGCTTAACATCATCTCCGCCTAATTCTGATGACTTTCCAGATCCTATTACTTCACCCAAGCTTAAGAATGTAAATCGATCAGCTATTAGCCTGGCATGGATTTCATTGTGAGTAATCAAAATAATTGCGATATTCCCTAATTGTTGGACTTTTTTTATAGTCTTTAATACTTCCATTTGTTGTTTTTGTCCAAGAGCTGATGTTGGCTCATCCAAGATTAATATTTTAGCTCCAAAGTATATCGCTCTAGCAATCGCCAAAGTTTGTCTCTGTCCTCCAGACATCGTACCTACTAACTGAGTCGGATCAGAGATATTTATTCCTATCTTGCCCATCTCAGCGATAGTAATTTCATTCATATTTTTAAAATCTAATATTCCAAGAGGTCCTGGGCCTTTTTTTAACTCATTACCCAAAAAAAAGTTTCTAGTAACCGATGTAAGTGCGTTCAATGCTAAATCTTGGTAAACAGTTCCTATGCCTGCGCTTGTAGCTTCTCTTGGGGATCCAAATTTCACTTCATTTCCATCAACTTTAATCACGCCAGATGTAGGTTTGTGAACACCTGATAAAACTTTTATTAGAGTTGATTTTCCGGCACCATTATCACCAAGAAGTGCGTGAACCTCTCCAGGCAAAACATTTAAGGAGACACCGTTCAGTGCTGTGAATGTACCAAACTTTTTAACTAAATTTGTAATCTCAATAAATGGGGCTTGATTATCTTGACTCATTATATACTACCTATAATTCTTTTTCGGATATTTTCATTTGTTAGCGCAGAGGCTATGATTACTAAACCTAAAAAGACTCTATAAAATGATCCATCGATTCCAGGGATATAGAAGAAAGCCTCTTTTGCTATTCCAAAAATAAATGCACCAACACATATACCTAAAATTGTTCCAAAGCCACCTGTTAGTACAACACCGCCAATAACAGCAGCAGCAATTGCCTCTAATTCTTTTAAATTTCCTTTAGCCGCATCTGCGGTATTAACCTCGAAAACTTGGCAAGTTGCAAATACAGTCGCACAAAAAGCAGAAAACATAAATAGAGATACTTTAACTTTATCTGTAGGCACACCATTAGCTTTTGCAGCACTTAAGTTTCCACCGGTAGAATAAATCCAGTTACCAGCCTGTGTTCTACTTAGAACAACATAACAAATTATGGCTATAATAAGCCAAATCATTACACAAGAGTACAGCCCTGGAGCAAATTGGTTTCCAAAATTATTGGTATTCCAATCAATTGGAAAATATAGCCAATCAAATACAGGCTCTAAAATATCTCCACCAAAAAAGTTAGCGACAGGTTGAGCCGAGTATAATGAATCTATATAAACCCTTGCTATATCAACATCTGTGACAGTTTTTGCAACTACAGGATCGATTTTAAAGTTAGCAATTTTTTCTTGTATCATCCCGACCATATATTCGTTTCCAGTAGCCTGAGCATTTGCTAGAGCTTCTTGCAAAGGTTTGGTACCTTTATCCACCAAAATTTGAGTTTTGGCATCTGCTACCCTTTGATATGTATATTCGAGTCTTTCAGTTATTGCTGCTACTGTATCAGCTGGTAATGTTTGAGCTAAAGATACAAGGTCAGCTTCTGGAAGAGCTTTTGCTTTTTCACGAACCATTTCACCATGTCCGGGAACATTTACAATATTTTTAATATCTGGGATTTCTGTAACTGTTGTAGCGCCTTTAGCTTGATCTGGTCTATGATTGAAAGAGCGAAGAGAAACTTCTGTAAGTCCTCTTAAAAAAAATAATCCACCAAGTGTAACGATGAAAGAAGGTAAGCCTGATCTAACTACAATGGTACCTTGTATCCATCCAAAAAAAAGTGTGAAACATAAAGTAATAAATATCGCTAGTATTGGGGAAACATCAGCAATGTGGAAGACCGTATAAAATTCAATGTGAAAACCTCCCTCAAAAGATATATAGGGAACAATAAATGAAAAACCCCACCTTAAAATCATTGCCATACAGGCTCCTGCGAAACCAATCATAGATCCAATAGATAAGTCAAACTCACCAGCAATTATTAAAAGCCCAGCACCAATAGCTATGATTCCAAGTTGAGAAATAACTCTTAGAAAGTTTCTAATACCTAGTGCATTAAAACCCTCACCTGTAAAAGGGTTCCAAGACATTTCACCAGCAGGGATGGAGAAATAGCCAAGCATTCCAAATAAAAGAAGCATAACTCCAATAGGTCCAATTTCTGGTCTTGAAACCAGTGTGGTAAGCCAAGTTTTCTTTTGGTGCCTATCAGACTCTTGTCTTTGGGGAGTTGAGGTTGTAGCCATTATTTAATTTATATAATTTTAATAAAGATCATTCAGTTTAATTTTACTTAAATATAAAAAAAGTGGGCAGTTTACTACCCACTTTTCAAGATTTATAAGATTATTCTATCTATCAATACCTGCTAAAGCAGCAACTGATGAAGCATTTGACTTGTCAACAAATCCTGGACCTGATGGAATGTTTGCACCAGGTAAAAGGCCAGCACCGTTGTTGTATAAGTGTAATACTACAACAGGCATATAACCTTGTAGACGTTGCTGTTGGTCAATTGTGAAAGCAACTTTACCCTCATTGATTAAGTCCATAACAGGTGGGCTCAAGTCAAAACAAGAGTGGTGTACTGACATACCTAACTCATCGATAGCCTGTTGAACTCCAACACAAACGTGCGGACCAACTGATAATACTGCATCAACATCTGGGTTTGCTTGTAAACCAGCAGCAGCTCTTGTTGGGATAGTAGCAGGATCGTTTGAGCTATCTACTAATTCAGTAGGAATAGCTTCACCGTAACCACCACATCTATCTGTCAAAGCTGTGTTGTAAGCTTCTTGAATCATGCAAAGAGCTTTTGTAGCACCTTCAGCTTTTGCTCTTGCACCAGCAGATTGACCAGCAAGGTATTCAGGTTGACCAACGTGCATTAGTGCACCAAGTGAAGCAGAAGACTCAAGACCTGAGTTCATTGTGATGACTGGAATACCAGCAGCAACAGCGTCTTTAATTGCTTGACCTAAAGCTTCAGGATCTGGAAGTGAAACTACCATTCCATCAGGCTGAGTTGCTGCAGCAGCAGCAATTGATTTTGCCATGTCACCCATGTCACCTGAAGGGTTGAAGATATATTCAAAATCTGCACCTACGTGTCTAGCAGCATCTTCACCACCTTTTTGCACAACAGGCCAGAAAGGATCTTTACCCTCACCGTGTGTTACCATTACATATCTTTCAGCAAATGCAGAAAGAGATAAGAATGATACAAGAATTGTAAGAATTATTTTTCTCATAAATTCCTCCTTAATTATAACGAGAGCATAATATTAATTTTTTCAAGCAAATCCAAAACATTTGTTACTTAAAATCATGCAATTTGATCATTTGCGACAAAAAAAATCAGAGTAAACATCAAAAAGTTTCAATAATCAAAAATTATAAGTATTTCTGGTGTTTTACTTATAATAAATCAAAGCAAATTAGTTAAATTAACTATGAATATAAGTTTCCCAATTTAGATAATTACCACAAGCCTCATTTAATATTTCACCCGTTTTTGAAGCATTCATCACTACATGGTGTTCATAACCGTGTCTACAAACATATTGCATTAATTTTTGAAGCTTAGGTACTTTCGCAACTGCTCTTGTACCAAAAGTGTTTAAAGGATCATCAGTTAGCTCTCCCTCTCCAAAGTAGCATTTTATTTTACCTAAATTATCATCAGTGGAAATCCTTCCATAAGTTAGAGGATTGGCTGGTGTTCTACCTTCAAGTGCACCATGGGTTTTTTCCTCACCAAAAACACTTCCCAATATAGGTGCTGTACTTATTTTCAAATCAGGGAGGAAACTTTTAGCCCAATTTCCACAATGAAATAAAACACACTTTTCCTCGTCTTGGTCATAATTATTATTCCAATCAACTAAAGCACTAGGACTGTTCGAGGCTAATTGCATAGCATACATCGTTAAAGTTCCAGTGACATCTACTTCACAAGCACTTGGAAGCATATTTTCGCTCATCATACTCATTGATGTACAAACATTACATCCATAATTTTCTTGAACACTTGTCCAACATTGAATAGCAGTAGCATCGAGTTTGTTTGTTTCAACAAAATCATTTAAAACAACATCGAGCCTCGCAAGCTGTAATAATTTTTCAGATGGAGTATCAGTAGAATCTCCATAACCTGAAATTTTATTCATCGAGTCTTTAACTTTTTTGCTATCATCATTAAGTTCTTTAGCTTTACCAAGGACTTCTGATAAATCGATAGTAGTGACACTAATACCATGGCGTTCTAAAATTTTTTCACTGAACCTGACTGTATTAAAAGCTTGTGGTCTTGCTCCAACAGCTCCTATTCTGACTCTCCTCATACCTTTCACTACTTTACAAATTGAAATAAATTTATTTAGCTCATGATCAAATTCATTTCCGGACAAACTTACAACATGGCTTTTTGTTAACGAGTACTTTATTCCATATTGATAAAGATTATTACAAACAGATATTTTACCACAATAAGCATCTCTTCTATTTGAGGGTTGCATTTTATCTAAATCATCTGGAGTTGCTTGAACCAGAACAGGCACATCTAAACCTGATAGTCTAATTGTGTCAGCTACTCCTTTTTCATCACCAAAATTAGGTAAGACCACTAATATGCCCTCTATTTCATCTTTATGGGATTTAAAAAGATCAGCGCACTTTTGAGCTTCAAGAAATGTTTCCACTCCACCCAGCTTAGTGTCTGAGTCTTTCAAAATAATAGGTTTTAAACCTTTATTCTTAAAAATATTTAAAACTTCATTTCTAGCCTCAGTAATAAGATGATCTGGAAAAAAATCTCTATTACCTATTATTATACCTAATGTTGATGACACGTCTTATTACCTCCTACCTTACTAAATGTAATATATAATAATTGATCAAGCCTAGAAAGGGGATATTCTTTATCTATTCACTATGAATGAGAAAAATTTAAAAAAGAAATCATTAGAATATAGAAAAACTATCCTTGAAATAATTTTTCAATCTGGTGCAGGTCATACTGGGGGGAGTCTCTCTTGTATTGATATTTTGAATGTTCTTTACAATTCAGTTATGAATATTTCTCCCAAAAATTTTTCGGGCTTGGATCGTGATCATTTTATTCAAAGTAAAGGACACTCTGTGGAAGCATTATACACAGTATTATGTGATTGTGGTTTTTATTCAAAAAAAGATTTAAGTACTTTAAATCAATTTAATTCGCACTTTATTGGTCACCCTACAATAAAGGTACCTGGAATTGAACATAATACTGGAGCTCTAGGACATGGTCTGTCAGTTGCTGTAGGTTTAGCGCTATCTAAAAAAATAGATAAAAAAACAAATAAAGTTTTTACATTGTTGGGAGACGGTGAATTATCTGAGGGTTCAGTTTGGGAGGCCTGTACCACTGCTTCTAAATATAAATTAGATAATTTAATCGTAATTATAGATAGAAATGATTTACAAATTACTGGAAAGACTGAAGAAGTTAATCCTATTGAACCCATTGATAAGAAATTTGAGTCATTTGGTTTTGAAACTATTTTGACAAATGGGAATAATATATCTGATCTCTTAAATGTATTTAAAAAAATACCTATGAAAGGTGGTAAGCCAACTGTAATAATTGCAAAAACTACTAAAGGGTCAGGTGTAAGCTTCATAGAAAACCAAATTAATTGGCACCATAAAGTACCGAGTGAGGATGAGTATGGGATGGCAATCTCAGAGTTAAACGAGAAGTTAAATTCTTATGAATAAAATTGGTAAACCTAACCTTGAGATCTTTTCTGAGACATTACTATCTGAAGCGAAAAAAAATAAGGATATTATAGTTGTGACAAGTGACTCTAGGGGGTCGGGTAAATTAGTCCCTTTTGGTAAAGAGTTGCCTGACCAAATCATAGAAGTAGGTATAGCTGAACAGAATTTAGTGGGTGTTTCAGCGGGTTTAGCTGCTGGGGGAAAAATTGTATTTGGAGTATCCCCTGCAAGTTTTTTAACTGCAAGGTCGTTAGAGCAGATAAAGAATGATGTCGCCTATTCTGACCGTAATGTTGCATTAATTGGGATCAGTGCAGGGATAAGTTATGGGCAGCTTGGATCAACACATCACTCAATCCATGATTTTGCTACATTAAGGGCAATCAATAATATGACTATAGTTGCGCCTGCGGATAACTTAGAAGCATCAGAGGTAATTAAACAGGCTGTTTCTTATAACAAACCTTTATACATTAGATATGGGAAAAAACCAATGATGGATATTCATCCTGCAGGTACAAAATTTAAAATTGGAAAATCTATTTTAGTTAAAAAGGGAGAGGACTTAACAATCATTGCAACTGGTGAAACTTTACAACGAGCCTATTTGGCTTATGAAATTTTAAAAGAAAACAACATTCATTGCTCTATTATTAGTATGCATACAATAAAGCCCTTTGATAAAGAAACATTTTTAGAATTTTCAAAAAATTCCAAAGCAATCTTAACAATAGAAGAACATAGTATGTTTGGGGGGCTCGGAGAATGTTGTGCAAATCTAATTGCTCAAAATAATATAGATACAAAACTTAAAATACTTGGGATACCTGATGAATATATGATTAATGGATCTCAATCTGATGTGTTAGACTACTATAATATGAGTCCAAAGAAGATAGTTGAAATATCTAAGGATTTGCTAAATAAATGAGTTATCTGACCATAGACTCAAGCACATCTTCTACAACTGTTCTTGTATTTAATGAAAAATTAGAAGCAATAAAAAGATTTCAAAAAGAACATCGTCAAATAATTACAAAAGAAGGATATATTGAGCACGATTTAGAGGAGATTTATCAAAACTTACTTGACTTAATTAAAAACGCATCTGAAATAGTGCCTAATCCCAAGTTCATTAGTTTAACTAATCAGAGAGAAACATTTACTCTTTTCAATAAAAAAAACGGAAAACCAATACATAATGCAGTTGTTTGGCAATGCACTAGAGGTCAAAAAATTTGTGAAGATATTCTGAAAGATGAGTCAAAAAGTGATGAAATTTTAAATAAAACAGGCCTAAAACCAAATACATTTTTTTCGGGAAGTAAATTTAAATGGTTATATAACAACAAATCAGAAATTAAATCGAAGATTGATGAAGGTGATATTTTATTTGGGACAATTGAGACATATCTCATTTACCGACTCACAAACTTTAGATCATATGTTACTGACACAACTAACGCATCAAGAACTTTATTATTTAATTGTTTAAATAATTCTTGGGATAATGAATTGTTAAATATTTTTGATGGCACTAATCTCAATTTTCCAAAAATAATTAAAAGCTCAGATATATTTGGAGAAAGTGATTTTAATAAAGCTTTTAAAAATCCTATACAAATAATTGGAGTAGCTGGTGATGCACAAGCATCACTTTTTGCTAATTTTTGTTTTGAAAAAGGTGATACGAAAATTACAACTGGGACAGGTTTTAATATTCAAACAAATATTGGCAATGAGATGATTATTGATCAAAATTCACTTACCTCACTTGCTTTCACAAATGATAAAGAAAATATTTATGCATTAGAGTGTCTGAACTCATTTGCTGGGGGAACAATCTCATGGATAAAGAATAATTTAAAGTTAATTGAAACAGCTAGCGAAAGTGAAATCTGTTCTAAAAAAGAAAAAGATAGTAATGGGGTGTGCTTCATTCCTGCTTTCTCTGGACTGGGTCCACCATTTTGGAAATCTAACGCAAGAGCTGCTTTCTTTGGTATCAGTGCATCAACAAATAGAAATCATTTAGTTAGAGCTGGATTAGAGTCAGTTGCTTATCAAATGGTGGTATATTTAGAAACTATGAAGAAATCGAGAAATTTGGATTTAAAAAGTTTATCTATTGATGGTGGAATGATAAAAAATAGTTTTTTTCTTCAAATTATCAGTGATCTATTAGAAATTGATTTAACTATTCCAGAAATGGAGGATATGTCTTCCTATGGAGCCTTACTTTTTGGGATGCAATATTTTCATAATTTTAAAAATTTGGACGATTTGAGAGATTTTAAAGTAAAAAGTTCAGTAATTAGACCCGGTAATAATGAGATTACAAGAAACTCCTATAACTTATGGAAAGATATCGTAGATAAAAATTTCATTAAAAATCAAGAATAAAAATTTAAAATTTAACTAGTAAGTTAGCATAACAATAAGATATTGTTGTTGTGACTATATATAGGAGGAAATAACTATGAGAAAATTATCTCTAGTTCTAGCTTCACTTATGGCAGTTGCTTTTACTTTTGCTACTATGCCAGCAAAAGCAGGGAGCCATGCTGTTGAAGCTTGCTTAATTACAAAAACAGACATCAATCCTTTCTTCGTTAAAATGAAAGAAGGTGCAGAGGCGAGAGCTAATGAATTAGGTGTCAAATTATCATTCTTTGCGGGTAAAGTTGATGGTGACCATGAGACTCAAGTAAGAGCTATTGAGACTTGTATTGCTTCAGGTGCAAAAGGTATTTTAATTGCTGCATCTGACACAAAAGCTATTGTTACTCCATTAAAAAATGCTCAAGACAATGGTTTACTAGTCATTGCTCTTGACACACCACTAGAGCCAATTACAGCTGCAGACTCTACTTTTGCAACTGATAACTTCAAGGCAGGTGAATTAGGTGGAGCTTGGGTTGCTGCAAAGTTAGGAGCAGATGCTGCTAATGCCAAAATTGCAATGTTAGACCTTAACGAGAGTCAACCTTCTGTTGGTGTTCTTAGAGATCAGGGTTTCTTAACTGGATTTGGAATCGATGTAAAAGATGTTTCCAGATGGGGAGATGAAGATGATCCAAGAATTATCTGTAATGAAGTTACAAACGGTAACGAAGAAGGTGGAAGAACTGCAATGGAAAAATGTCTTCAAAAAGATCCTGACATAAACGTTGTTTACACTATCAATGAGCCAGCAGCTGTTGGTGCTTATGAGGCATTAAAAGCAGTTGGTAAAGATGATGGTAGTGTTCTCATTGCTTCAGTTGACGGAGGTTGCCCAGGTGTAGCTGACGTTGATAGAGGTATCATTGGTGCTACATCTCAACAATACCCATTATTAATGGCTTCTTTAGGTGTTGAAGCTATTAAAGCTTGGGCTGAAGATGGATCAAAGCCTGAAAATACTCCAGGTCTTGACTTCTTTAACACTGGTGTGAACTTAGTTACAGATGATGCTGCTAGCGGAGTTCCATCTATTAGTGTCAAAGAAGGTATGGACAGATGTTGGGGTTAATCCAATAATTTTATTATTCAGGGCAGATTATTCTGCCCTGAAACTCTTGCATTTTTAATATGAATAAAATTTCTGATGACATTTCTAAGGATCTAAAGGATCAACCAAAATTTACAACTGATATCGGTGAGAAAGATCAAGATCATCACTCATTTGATTTAGGTGAACAGACCACACTAAAAAAAATTCAACATTTTCTTCATGGTAACCCAACTATAGTTCCTGTTATAATTTTGATTTTAAGCGTTATCGCTTTCGGTTTTATTGCTGGAGGAAAATTTTTCTCTGCTTTCAATTTATCTTTAATTGTTCAACAAGTTACAATCGTTGGGATACTTGCTGCTGCTCAGACGCTAATTATTCTCACTGCTGGTATTGACTTAAGTGTTGCTGCTATGATGGTTTTGGCATCAGTTTTTATGGGTAAACTTTCTGTCGAAATGGGCATACCTACATTACCTGCTATTCTTGTTGGAATGATATCAGGTGTTGCGACAGGAGCATTCAATGGATTATTAGTTACAAGATTAAGATTGCCTCCATTTATTGTTACATTGGGAACTTGGAACATATTCTTTGCTTTAGTAATCTTTTTTACTGGGTCTCAATCTATTAGAAGCTCTGACATTGAAGTAAATGCTCCTCTTTTACATTTTTGGGGAGAAAGAATTAATCTTGGAGGCTTTGTATTTACTTATGGCGCTTTCCTTATGATTGGAATTTTCATTTTTTTATGGTTTTTGCTTAACAGAACAGCATGGGGCAGACATGTTTATGCAATTGGTGATGATAAAGAAGCTGCAGAACTCTCAGGTATTAGAACAGATAGAATGCTTGTTTCAATATATGCAGTGGCAGGTTTTGTAGTTGCAATTGGAGCTTGGGTTTCAATAGGCAGAGTTGGCTCAGTATCACCTACAAGTTTCTATGAAGGTAACTTAGATTCAATTACTGCTGTTGTTATAGGTGGAACCTCACTATTTGGAGGAAGGGGAACAATAATTGGTTCACTATTTGGAGCGTTAATTGTGGGAGTCTTTAGTTCTGGATTATCAATAGCGGGCTTAGATGTTTTATGGCAGCGATTTGCTTTGGGTTGTCTTATAATAGTTGCCGTTGGAATAGATCAATGGATAAGGAAGGTGTCAAACTAATGGATCCAGTTCTTGTTGCAAAAAAACTGTCAAAAAAATACGGAAAAGTAGTAGCGTTAGATAATGCTGATCTTGAATTGTACCCAGGTGAAGTTTTAGGAGTAATTGGTGACAATGGTGCAGGAAAATCAACATTGATTAAAGCTCTTTGTGGTGCAGTAATTCCAGATAGTGGTGAAATTCAATTGGATGGAAATAAAGTATCTTTTACTTCTCCGATTGAAGCTAGAAAGTTAGGTATTGAAACTGTTTACCAAAACCTTGCACTCTCTCCAGCTTTATCAATCACAGATAATATGTTTTTAGGCAGAGAAATTAGACAAAAAGGATTTATGGGAAAGTTTTTTAAATTTCTAGATCAAAAAGCTATGGCGGAAGAAGCAAGAAAAAGACTCTCTGATCTTGGCCTTCTAACTATTCAAAACATTAATCAGCTTGTCGAAACACTCTCAGGAGGACAAAGACAAGGTGTGGCCGTTGCACGTGCTACCTCTTTTGGAACTAAAGTGGTAATTATGGATGAACCCACTGCTGCCTTGGGTGTAAAAGAAAGCAGAAGAGTATTAGAGTTAATCGGAGAAGTTAGAGCAAGAGGAATACCCATCATTTTAATTTCTCACAATATGCCCCACGTATTTGAAGTTGCAGATAGAATTCATGTACATCGATTAGGTACTAGACTCTGTGTTATTGATCCAAAAAAATATGAAATGTCAGATGCTGTTGCGTTTATGACTGGTGCTAAAGAACCTCCACTAAATTAATTTTCAAGAGTATACTCAGCCCCAATACTATTTTTTAAAACATTTACACCATTAGGAAGATCGTTTTTATATACTTTTTCATCAATCTCTTTTTTTGGTAAATTGAAATTTTCCCATCGTTCAATTAGTCTTTTTTCTAAAATTTTTTTTTCACAATTAATCATTACAGTTGTATTAAAAAATTTATGTAATTCACTCCACGGATAGGAATTTAAAAGGACATAATTTCCCTCAACTATAATTACTTTAGTATTTTTTGAAATTATAACTGCTGAGGATCTTGATAATTCTAATGATCGATCAAAAATTGGTATTACAACCTCGTCTTCTTTGTGCAATCTAGATACAAAGTTGATTAAACCCATTACGTCAAATGTTTCTGGTGCTCCTTTTTTTGATAAGAGTTTTTTCTCTTTTAAAATTAGGTCATCGTAGTGAAAACCATCCATTTGAAGAATACTAGAGTTATACCCCTTTGCACTAAGGTCTTTTGCTAAATTTTCAGATATTGTACTTTTGCCAGAGGCAGGAGGGCCAGAAAGAGCAATAAAATAACGGTTTTTATCATTTTTATCAATGTTATCTGTAACTGATATTATAAGTTGATCATAAGTTAATCCTGACATTATTTTGTTAAGAAAAACTATTTAACATAGAATTTCTTCCAACCATCAAAGCGATCTTCAAGTATTGATTTTGTATTATTATTTTTTTTTATTATTTCTTTAACTAAAGGTGGCTTTAATACATCTTGATGTTTTAGATTATTAAAACCGAGATATGCCAACCTTGCAGCACCATAAGCAGCCATAGCATCTGATGCTTCTGTGATAGCCAGATCTCTGTCAAGTATTGAAGCTAACAGTTTAATCCAATATTTATTTTTGGACCCGCCACCGATTACAAATAAATTATTCAATTTGATGCCAGTTTTTGAAAGAGCTTGGTAGTTATCAAAAAGACCAAAAGAAATTCCTTCGATTAAACTATAAACAAGTGTATTTTTATCTGTTTCAATTCCCATATTATGAAAACTTGCTCGAACGTGTGGGTCATTTAATGGAGTTCTTTCTCCTGTCAAATAAGGCAAGTAATAAGGTGAGTTACTCATTGAATTATAAGAACTCATAGACTCTTTCAAACACTTTGTAATTTCATTAATTGAAGAGTCAAAAGTATTTATAAACCAATTAATGTTTGATGTGCAGGAGAGCATTACTGACATAAGATGCCAAGTATTAGGCAAACAATGGCAAAAGGAGTGAATTGCATCATCATAATTTTTTAAGAATTTCTTTGTTGACCCAAATATCACGCCTGAGGTACCTAATGATATTGACGCATCACCCTCTTCATACAATCCTAAACCAACAGCAGCAGCTGCATTATCTCCTGCGCCACCGTAAACTCTGCATTTCATATTGAAGCCATATTTGTCAGCTATATCCTTTTTAATAATACCAGTTTGATCAGTACCCTCACATACATTTGGCATTTGTGAAATATTCATAGAGCTTGCTTCAAGTAATTTTGCAGACCAATCTCGTTTTCCTACGTCTAGCCAATAAGTTCCAGAAGCATCAGATAAATCGCTGAAAAATTCTCCTGTTAGGTAAAATCTTAAGTAATCTTTTGGCAAAAGAACCTTATAGATTTTATTAAAATTTTCATTTTCATTTCTTTTAATCCATAGAACTTTTGGTGCTGTAAAACCAGGCATTGCAATGTTTCCGGCTATATCCATAACAGATTTATCTGTCATTATCTCTGAACACTCTTGATGGCTTCTTGTGTCATTCCAAAGTATACAAGGTCTGATTATTTCATAATCCTTATTAATACAAGTAGCGCCATGCATATGCCCTGAAAAAGAAACTGAATTTATTTCGTTGATGTTAATTTTACTTTTTAATCTTAACATACATTGATCAAGAGCAACTATCCAAGAGGATGGATTTTGTTCAGACCATCCACTTTGAGGATTAGATAAAGGTATATCTTCACTCGAAACACTATGAATAATTTCCTGTTCTTCACCAATGACTAAGCATTTCATTGATGAAGTTCCAAGATCTATCCCTAAATACATAACTATTACTATACAATCTTTAAAAAAATTTTCTATTTATACTGTGAGAAATTTGATGATAAAGTTTTAATATAATGAATAAATCTTTAGAGACGAAGCTACAAAAAATAAAAAAACAAATTTACAAACCCAAAGATTTTATTATAGCAGATGCAAAAGATGGTGATATGGCAATGGGCATTGTAACACCTGGGCCTAAAAGAGACAGTAAGGGTAAAATTTTAAAATCCTTCAAGAAGCTTAATGATTATAAGCAAGCTATGATATCTATGTCTAAATCAAATCTTGTTGATATTATGTTGATGTCTGCATCAACTGGTGAAGAATTAATTAAAAAAAAAATATTTAATAATTCCAAAGTTACTCCTGCTATTCGAATGAATGATACTACAGATATTTGGTTAATGAGAAATGGTAATTACAGATCTACTTATCCAAGACCTTTCCGATCTGCTCGTCTAAAAAGTGTATCAAAATTTGCAAATTTAGGATTATTTTCAATGACATTCTCTAAAAATGTAGATTTTGATTTAGCAATGTTAAATGCTTATAGAGATTTTAGAATTGAAGCTATTGAATATAAATTTAATCATTTTTTGGAGGTATTTAACCCTCCAATTAATATCGGCATAAAATCAAATAATCTGGGTGACTACATTAATGATTGCATCATTAAAGCCATTGCGGGACAAACTAAAGAAGAAAGACCCTTATTTTTGAAAATTGCATACAATGGCCCTAAAGCGATGGAGGAACTGGCAACTTATGATCCTGCAAATTTAATTGTTGGTATATTAGGCGGTAGTAAAGGAACCACTCGAGATTGTTTTGAATTAATTAAAAAAGCTAGTCATTATGGTGCAAGAGTTGCTCTTTTTGGTAGAAAAATTAATCTTGCAGAGGATCCAATCTTGTTAGTTAAGCTAATGAGGGCAGTAATAGAAAAAGATATAAAAACTATTGAAGCTGTTAAGTTATATCATAGTGAATTAAATAAAAAAAATTTAAGACCAGATCACTCTCTTAATAAAGATCTTCAAATAACTGATCCTATTTTAAAATTATAATTTTTTGATATTAGGTAAATTACCTGACGATGAGTCAATTTTCATCATAGCTGATCCCGCTGCATGAGACTTCCTCAGTGTAACTTCAATATCCCAGTCTTCATGCACACCAAAAATAAATCCTGCACAAAAAGCATCCCCTGCACCAACAGCATTTTTGATATTTTTTTTTTGAATTTTGGGAGACTGGGAGTGATAAATATCTTTTTTAGAAATATAAATTGACTCGTACGGGCTATGTATAATAAAAGCTCTTTGAAGGCCTTTTTGAAAAATTTTTCTAGACAAGTTTATAATGAGTTTTTTGTCTAATCGGTTTTTTGAGTTTATAATTTTTTTTTTAAAAAGTAATTGTGCTTCAATTTCATTTAGTAAAAG
This sequence comes from uncultured Alphaproteobacteria bacterium, assembly GCA_902610175.1. Lineage (GTDB taxonomy): Bacteria > Pseudomonadota > Alphaproteobacteria > HIMB59 > HIMB59 > HIMB59. Next base: position 214,644 of record CACLUR010000001.1, read on the forward strand.
ATAGTCAGTATAAGGAAGAGCACTAAAAATAATTTTCTGAAAATTTGGAATATTGTTTGATGCTAAATCAATGATATTAATAATATCTTTTTTTCTTGACTCTTTTAAAACTTTACAAAGCCTTGTTTCTTTACCACTAAATTCGTCTAATCTTCCTAAAAGGCTGAGATATCCTACATATAAAATTTTAGGATAATTGCTAAGTTTACTTAATCTAAAATGATATATGTCTAATAAATCATTTGCCCCAGAGTAGTAGAGAAAAGTTCTTTCATTTTGTTTCTCAGACATGCACAAAGAATATGAAGTTGGGATATTAGATGAAACTGAGAGATATTTTGAAATAATGCCATTACTTCGACAATGATTTTTAATAAGTTTAGAATTACCATCATTTCCTATTGATCCCATGGCAATTAAATTATATTTGAAACCAAGAGAAGATAAGTTTGTTAATACATTATTAGGACCACCGCCAACACATTGATATTGACCTTTGATAGACTCAAGCTTGCCTCTCTCAGGAAGGTAGTCAATTTTATAAGTTGTATCTACGCACCATATACCTAATCCTACAACCCCACGGCGCATTAAACTTCATTCCATAAGGGATGAAGAGTTGGCTCATCTTCTTGTATCTGACTAAATCTTCCAACTTGCTCAAGAAAGTAATTGTCATTATTGTCATCATTGACTTGGGACACTTCTCCAGCCATAACCATTCCAGAACCTTTAACAGAATAAAATCTATGAAAAATATTTCTCTCAACAGTAACGCTTTGACCCTTTTTTAAAATCAAAGGTTCATGTGGATCTAGTTCTATATTTTCTCCATCAACAAGAACAGTAATTTTTTTTGATAATTGCTTGTTATTATTATCAATTTCTAAAAACTCAATTGCTAAATCTCCACCACCTCTATTTATAATATCTTCCAATTTAATCTTATGACTATGAAAAGGGATTTCCTGGCCTTCTTGCATGAAGAGTAATTTTTCTGCATAAGGTTTATCATCAAAATTACTTTGAATGCCATTCCTTATACAAAAAAGTGTTATACCTTGACTATTAAAATTATCTTTTCCAAAATCTGTTACATCCCAGCCCATTTGATGATCTTTGAGGTATTTAGTCATCTCGGGATTGTTGTTATAATCTTCCTTTGACCAATAACCCCATTTTGGAAGTGTCCAATTATATGTATCCATCATTTTTTTTGCTGTTTCTATAGCATTATTAATCTGTGAGCGCTTCATGGAGTTAGATTATCAAAAATAAAAATAATTGATATAATCATGTAATGAAAACAATTATTGTTGATCCATTTCCACGTAAAATGGAATTAATTTTTAAATCTAGTAAACTTAAACTTTTAAAAAAAAAATTTAATATTATTAATGCTCCTAAAGAAAATAAACTAAAATTTTATAAACAAAATATCCCTAATGCTGATTTTATTATTGGCCAACCTGATCTACCAAAATCAATATTAATTTTAGGTAAAAAACTAAAAGCTATTTTCAATGTTGAAAGTAATTTTATGGATAACATGGACTATGATTACTGCTTTAATAACAATATCTATGTTTTATCCACGGCTCCTGTTTTTGCTCAGAGTGTTGCTGAAATAGCTATTGGTTTAACTATTTCTTTGAAAAGAGAAATACATACAGCACATCTAGATTTTATACAAAAAAAGGAAAAGTATGGCTTAGAAAGTAATAAGCGAAGCAGTCTATTGCTTAATAATAAAATCGGCATTGTCGGTTTTGGAGACTTAGCTAAAAGTCTTAAACCTATGTTGGTACCTTATACTTCAGATTTTCGAGTTTATGATCCTTGGCTTCCAAATAAACTTATAGAGGACAATGGTTGCAAGCCTGCATCATTAGGTAAAATTTTCAAAAATTGTGAGACGATATACATATTATCCACAATAACAAAAAAAAATAAGAACATGATAGATGAAAAACTCTTAAGGTTAATGAAAAAGGATGCTTGTTTAATCATTCTGAGTAGAGCTAATGTAATTAATTTTCAAGATTTAAATAAAATTTTAAAGAAAGGTAAAATTAAAGTTGCCACTGATGTTTTTCCTCAAGAACCTGTTCCCAAAAATGACCCAATAAGAAAACAAAAGAATATTCTTTTTTCTTCTCATAGGGCGGGAGCATTAAATAGTGTTTTTTTTGAAATGGGAGAAATAGTTTATGAAGATTTAAATTTGATTACAAAAGGACTGCCTCCTAAATTATGTCGTAGAGCAGAATTAGAAACTGTCAAAAATTTAAGATCTAAGCCAGTTATCATAAATTAATTATATTGAATATAGTTAATTTATTTAGTTCTATAGGTATATGTTAATTAATATCGATCCTATTCTCGGTCCTGAGGTTCTTCACACCCTTCGTGCTATGGGCCATGGTGACAAACTCATTTTATGTGACTCAAACTTTCCAGCTTACTCTATGAATTCACTTGTACATCGTTTAGATGGAGTTGATGCAACTAAAGCAGCGAAAGCTATATTGTCTATTTTCCCTCTGGATAGTTTTATAGAGTTTCCCATAATAAGAATGCAAATTGATAATAAACCTGATGAGCTTAACGATGTTCATAAAGAAATTATTGAAGTAACTAAAAGTGTTGCAGGTGAAAACTGGAAAATAGGATCAATCGAAAGATTTATGTTCTATGAAGAGGCAAAAAAAGCCTTTGCAATTATTACAACTAATGAGACACGACCATTTGGTTGTTTTATTTTAACAAAAGGAGTTGTTAAACCTGATGGTACTGTTTGGGTAATAGATAAGTGAGTATTTGTGTATTTGGGATATTCGTTGCAGATCTATGTTTTTTTGCAAATGATATTCCAATACCAGGTCAAACGATATTAGGAAAAAAATACATTATCGGACCAGGTGGTAAAGGGTCTAACCAAGCAATAGCAGCAGCAAGAGCTGGAGGTAATGTATCATTTATAAGTAAAGTTGGTAATGATAGCTATGCCGATCTTGCAATCTCTTTATATGAGAGAGATAAAATAAATTATGATGGTTTGGTTATCTCTGAAAATGAATCAACTGGGGCTGCAGGTATTTTGATTAATGAAAAAACTGGGCAAAATGCAATAAATGTTGTTCCAGGAGCTGCTGGTACAATCGATGAAAAGTTAATCGACTCAAAGTTAAAAATAATAGAGTCTTCTGATGTTTTTTTAACTCAATTAGAGACACCAAAAGAAGCAACACTCTATGCTTTAAAAAAAGCAAAAAATTTTAATTGTACAACAATTCTAAATCCAGCACCCGCCAGTGAAATAACTGATGATAACTTTCAATATTTTGATTTTTTTACCCCAAATGAAACGGAGGCAAGTTATTATTATGGTCAATCAATTAAAAATGATGAAGACTGTAAAAAAGCAGGAAGTTTTTTTTTAGATAAAGGGATAAAAAATATAGTTATTACACTTGGAGAAAATGGTTGTTATTTTAAAAACAATAAAGAGGAGTTTATAGTACCTGCATCAAATCTAAAAAAACCAGTAGTTGACACAACAGGTGCGGGAGATGCTTTTAATGGGGCTTTGAGTGTGGCAATCTCACAAAATAAAAACTACAAAGAAGCTATTGAGTTTGCTAATCTTGTTGCAGGTCTTTCTGTTACAAGGGAGGGAGCAGCAAATTCAATGCCATACAAGAAGGAATTATTTTAAAAATGCCATATATTTCAGACAAAAATCGCTATCAAAAAATGTATTATAGAAACTGTGGTGATAGTGGTTTAAAACTACCTGTCTTATCAATAGGGTTATGGCATAACTTTGGTGGCAATGGAATGGCCTCAGAGTCTAAAAAAATTCTTTTTGAGTCTTTTGATGCAGGAATTACTCATTTTGATTTAGCAAATAATTATGGACCACCTTATGGCAGTGCTGAGTCTAATTTTGGAAAAGTCATGAAAAGCGATCTTGGAAAATACCGTGATGAGTTAATTATATCATCTAAAGCAGGTTACGATATGTGGGATGGACCATATGGTGAATGGGGTTCAAAAAAACATGTAATTGCTAGTTGCGATCAAAGTTTAAAAAGGATGAAACTGGATTATGTAGATATATTTTATTCTCATCGTTTTGATCCAAATACACCTCTTGAGGAAACAGCTGATGCTTTAGAAAGTATCTATAAAGCTGGTAAGGCCCTGTATATTGGTGTCTCTTCTTACTCCTCCAATAAGACAAATAAAATGATTTCAATTCTAAAGAGCAAAGGTATCAAATTATTAATTCATCAACCTTCTTATTCATTAATCAATAGATGGATTGAAAAAGATTTAACAAAAACTCTCATAAAAAAAGGAGTTGGTTGTATCGCCTTTTCTCCACTTGCCCAAGGTTTTTTATCTAATAAATATTTGAAAGGAATTCCCAAAGTTTCAAGGGTCAGTGAAAATAGCTCTTTCAGCAAAGATTTAATAACGAAAAAAAATACTAAAATTATTAACGAGCTTAATAAAATTGCAAAAAAAAGAAATCAATCTTTATCCCAAATGGCTATTTCATGGGTATTAAATAATCGTGCAATAACTTCTGCTTTAATTGGAGCTAGAACCGTAAAACAGCTTAAAGAAAACTTAGCTGCACTTGATAATTTAGAATTTTCAAAAAAAGAAATTAAAGAAATAAATAAAACTGCCAAAGAGGGTGATATAAACATATGGGCTCCTTCTAGTGCCCATTGATTAATTCATATTTTTTATTATCTCACTAATAAGTTAAATTTTAATCCACTTTTTTTTCTTGATAGACATAAAAATTGCATCTAATACCTTCATATTTTTTTTTGCATCTAATAATCCATAATCTATTTTAGTTTTATAAATTAACTCATTAGAAAATTTTGTAACTTGATGCTCATATTGATCCGTCGCAGGAAATACTTTTATTGTATTTTCTCTTCGATAGATTGATTTTCCATTGTAGATAACAACTGTAGTTGGTTTATTTGCAATTGCGTTAAAAGGATTTTCAATAACAACTGTTTTTTTTGTGCCGAGAATTACGACTTGTTGTGAATGTGTACTTTGTGTAGCAACTGTAAAGCTTGAGAAAATATCTCCAAAATCTAACAATGCGGATGATAAGATATCTGTTTTAAATTTTTTATCATTTTTAGAAGTTGCAATAACTCTTTTTGGTTCTTTATCTAATAGAAATCTTGATATGACAGTCGGATAACATCCAATATCATAGATGGCCCCTCCACCAAATTTTTTGATATTTCTGATATTTTTTGGATTTTTATTATTGTATGAAAACACTGTTGATATACTTGATATTGATCCGATCTTTCCTGATTTTATATATTCTTTAACCCATCGCCATTGAGGGTGATGCCTGACCATAAATGCTTCTTTAACAATAACTTTATTTTGTGAGGCAATTTTTATTAATGGATCTATATCTTTAGATTTTAAAGATAATGGTTTCTCTAATAAGAGATTTTTTTTATTTTGACAGGCCTCAATACTTGATTTTATATGTAAGTGGTTAGGAAGAGGGTTATAAATTACATCTACATCTTTATCTTCATATAATTCTTTATAAGAACCATAGCTTTTTGGTATTTTAAATTTTTTTGTTAAGGCTGTTGCAGTGGATAAATTTCTACTAGCGAGTGCTATAACCTTACTATTTTTAGATTTTTTTATTGCAGGTATTACGTGCTCCCAACCAATTTTAGCAGTGCTTAATATTCCCCAATTAATAATTCTATTTTTCATCAAAAAAATTTAAACCTTGTTTATTACAATCCATACATTTATTTAAAAGATTTCATACATATATTTTATAACTTATGGTATCTATTTAAAAATGAGTGATTTTAAAATAGGAATTGATTACGGTGGTACCAAAATTGAGGGTATTTTAATAGACTCAAATGGTAAGGAAATTCTTAGGAAAAGATCTACTTATGAAAAAAACTACGAAAGTGGTATAAATACCGTTAAATCTTTAGTTTCAGAATTTGATAAATTTACAGATCAACAAAATTCTGTAGGGGTTTGCATACCAGGGTTTTCTTCTTATGAAACTGGCTTAGTAAATAACGCTAATTGTATATGGATTAATGATAAACCATTTCATAAAGACTTAGAAAAAAGTTTAAATAGAGAAATTCGTATCATGAATGATGCTAACTGTTTTGCACTATCTGAAGCTATCGATGGCTCTGGGGCAAATTATAAATCAGTTTGGGGTGTAATTATTGGATCTGGTTTTGGTGGATCATTTGTTTATGAGAAGAAAGTTATAGAAGGCGTGAACCAAATTGCAGGAGATTGGGGACATCAACCATTACCCTATCCTACTGAAGAGGAAATTAATTCAAATGTTCAGTGTAATGTAGGTAATTGCAAAAGACCTTTATGTGCTGAGCAATTTATATCAGGTATAGGTTTTACAAAATTATTTAATGAGAAATATGGCACCAGTTTAAGAACAAGAGAGATAGTCGCTTTAGAAGCTAATGGAGATGAAAGAGCAAAAAAAGAATTTGAATTGTACGAAGATCGTTTTGCCAGATTGATATCTGTCATGATAGGTATAGTTGACCCTGATGTAATAATTTTCGGTGGAGGTATGTCAAACGTTGGCAGACTTTATGACAATATACCTAAATTACTTCCTAAATACACATTTAGTGATAAGATAAGAAATAAGATCTTACGGAATACTCACGGTGACTCTAGCGGTGTTAGAGGGGCTGCGTGGTTGTGGGACTCAGATAAATTTTAAATGAAAAAAATTGGAATTCTTACTAGTGGTGGAGACTGTGGTGGTTTAAACGCGGCAGTTAGATCGATATTTTTTAGAGCTAAAAATACATATCAGATGGAAGTTATGGGTATTCGTGATGGCACTGTTGGTTTAATGCAAAGACCAGTGGCTTATGTTCCATTAGACTATCAAACTTTTAGCGGTTCTCTTCTAAGACAAGGTGGGACATTTTTGGGAACAACAAGTAAAGGTAATCCTTTTAAATTTCCCATGCCAGATGGTAAATACAAAGATAGATCCCAAGACATTATTGATGGTTACAAAGAATTAGGTCTTGATGGGCTTATTGTTATAGGCGGAGATGGAAGCATGTCGATATTAACTGAAATTGCAAAAAGAGGTGACTTAAATATTGTAGCCATACCTAAAACAATTGACAATGATGTGGGAGCCACTGAAAGCTCCATAGGGTTTAATACAGCTGTAAATGTTGCTACCCAAGCACTAGATAACTTACAAACAACTGCTGCAAGTCATCAAAGAACGATGATTTTAGAAGTAATGGGTAGAGACGCAGGACACATAGCTATTAACGCAGGCATTGCAGGTGGAGCAGATGTAATCCTAATTCCTGAATTAGATTACTCTATCAAAGGAATTGTCAATAAACTCACTGAAATGAAAAATAGAGGAATAGTTCATTCGCTGATTGTAGTAGCAGAGGCAGTAAAAACAGAAAACGGAAAAAGTTATACTGTTGAATACGCTGATGGTCAAAAAAGATTAGGCGGAATAGGTAATTATCTTTCAGAGGAAATAATGAAAAGTACTGATATAGAGTGTAGGGTCACTTCTTTGGGACATGTTCAACGAGGTGCGCCTCCTACTCCACGTGATAGAATTTTAGCTAGTGCTTTTGGAGTTTATGCTGTTGATTTAATAGCAAAAGGAAAATTTGGAAGAATGGTTGCCTGGAGAGATAGGAAAGTTGTTGATGTTCCAATTAGTGAAGGAATTTCTACTTATAAAGTTGTAGATAGATCCGATCCTTTAATTGAAACTGCTTTAGCACTTGGGGTATATGTTGGTGATATAAAGTGAATGTTTATACCAATAGAAAAAATTTCAAATCTTCAAGAATTTAAAAAAGATATTTTTAGTGGAAAAGTTTTTGTATTTCAAAAATCAAAAACTTCAAATGATTTAATAACCCAAATTAAAAATAAAATACAAAATATTTATGATGGTGAAATAGAAAAAATACACTATTTAAAAAATTCTGAGGATATAAGTAAGAATATTGTATCAAAATTAAAAAACCATGAAGATTTCAGAAAACTATTTTCAAACTTTTTATTTGAAATTGGATATAATAAAGGTGAAACTTTTTGGGATCGATTTGTGGTAAGAGTAGCACCAGCAGAAAATAACTTACCTTACAGAGAAGCATCTAGAATAAATATTCATCGTGATACTTGGGGCACAAATTTGTATCAACAAGTTAATTGGTGGGCACCAGTCAGTAATGTAGAGGAAAAAAATACTATGATTTTTTATCCAGATTATTTTGATGTTCCAGTTAAAAATACTACTTCTACTTGGGACTTAAACATTTATTTAGCCAATAGAAAAAAAGGCGATTTTTCTTATCCCTCTGCTCCACAATTAAAAGAGGACTTGCCCAGCAATATTAAGAAAATACCAGTAACTATAAAACCAGGAGAAATTTTATGTTTTTCAGGTGCCCACTTACATAGCTCATCAAAAGAAAAGTCTGAGAATACAAGGATAAGCTTTGAAATTAGAACTATTTGTGAAAACGACTTAAAAAGTTCAGCTCAAGCCCCAAATGTAGACTGCGATTTGCAATGGGTCTTCCCTAAAATTTTTAAAAAAATTAATGACAATTCGCCCCTGAAAATAACTAGCTGATTATTTTATTTTTTGCTAATTTGCTGTTGTGATGAAAAAATATTCAATATTTAGCCTTGCTAAAAATGCACTATCTGGCCATAAAGAGTGGCCAAAAATGTGGAGAAGCCCCGAACCTAGAGAGTTTTATGATGTCATAATAATTGGAGGTGGGGGTCATGGACTAGGAACTGCATATTACTTAGCAAAAGAACATGGATTAAAAAATATTGCCGTAATAGAAAAAGGTTGGCTTGGTGGAGGTAACACGGGGAGAAACACCACTATCATTAGATCAAATTATTTATGGGATGATAGTGCTCATTTGTACGAACACTCTTTGAAGTTATGGGAAAACCTATCAAGCGAATTAAATTACAATGTAATGTTTAGTCAAAGAGGGGTTATGAATTTAGCCCATAACGAACATGATATAAAAGAAATTAAAAGAAGAGTGAGTGCAAATAATTTAAATGGTATTGATTCATTTTGGTTATCTAAAGAAGAAATTCAAAAAAAGGTTCCTATAATGAATACTGACAATCTTCGATATCCAGTGCTAGGTGCATCTTACCAACCTCGCGGTGGTGTAGCAAGACATGATGCAATAGCATGGGGTTTTGCAATGCGCGCTGATGAGATGGGAGTTGATATAATTCAAAATTGTGAGGCACATCAAATAAGGACTAAAAATGGAACAATAGAAGGTGTCGAAACTTCCAAGGGTTTTTTAAGGGCAAATAAAATTGGAGTTGTTGCTTCAGGTCATACTGGTGTTTTAGCAGAAAGTGCAGGTATCAGATTACCTTTACAAAGTAAGCCACTTCAGGCACTTGTTTCTGAACCAATCAAACCTATTATTGATACAGTGGTAATGTCCTCTGCAGTTCATGCTTATGTCAGTCAATCTGATAAAGGTGAATTAGTTATTGGAGCAGGAACCGACAGTTATAATTCTTTCACTCAAAGAGGTGGTTTTAACATTATTGAAGATACTATTCGAGCTATGGTCGAGCTTTATCCAGTATTTGGCAAAATGAAAATGCTTCGTCAATGGGGTGGTATTGTTGACATCTGCCCAGATGCTAGTCCTATTATTAGTAAATGTGACATTGAGGGTTTATTTTTTAATTGTGGCTGGGGGACAGGTGGTTTTAAAGCTACACCTGGAAGTGCAAATGTTTTCGCACATACCATTGCAAAAAATGAACCTCATCAAATTAATAGTGCTTTTAATCTTGATAGATTTGCAAGTGGAAGATTAGTCGACGAACACGGTGCTGCAGCCGTAGCACATTAATAAATATGCTCATAATTAATTGCCCTTATTGCGGCCCGAGAGATCAATCCGAATTTTCAAATGGAGGAGAGGCGCATGTAAAAAGACCAGATGGATCAAAAGAAATTGGTGATCGAGAGTGGGGAGAATATGTCTTTATTAGAGCAAATCCGAAAGGTTTGTTTTATGAGCGCTGGGTACACACACATGGTTGTCGCAAATGGTTTAATTGTGTAAGAGATACATCTACTGATGAAATTTTGGTGACCTACAAGCTCGATGAAAAAAAACCAAATTTAAATAATTTTAAAAGTGTTGTTAAAACGCCCTCTGGTGAACCAGAAGTTGGGTCGGGTAATTTTACGGTTGAAAAATGAAATCTATAAATTTAAAAGATAATCAATTTATTCAGTTTCATCAAAAAATTAGCTTCAAGTTTGATGGGGTCAAATATTTTGGTTACAAAGGCGATACTATAGCTTCAGCTCTATTAAGAAATAATATTAACCTTGTAGGAAGAAGTTTTAAGTACCATAGGCCAAGAGGAATTTATACCTGTGGTATAGAAGAACCAAATGCTCTAGTCCAAATAATTAGTGAATATTCCGAACCAAACACAAGAGCAACTATAAAAAAAATTTATGAAGGGATGGAAATTGAAAGTCAAAACAGATGGCCTTCTCTTGAAAACGATTTTGGAAGTATCAATAACTTATTTTCTCCAATTTTTACTGCTGGTTTTTACTATAAAACATTCATGGGACCACATAAGAAATTTTGGAAAAATTTATACGAACCACTTATTAGAAGAGCAGCTGGATTAGGTAAACCTCCCAAAGATTTCAAAGGCATAAGTAATCATATCCATCACAACGTCGATATTACAATTATAGGGGGAGGATTAAATGGACTTCTCGCAGCTAAATCTTTCATCAACTCAAATTATGATGTGTTGTTAATTGACTTTGAAGAACAACTTGGTGGCATTATAAATAATTCAAACAAAATATCATTAATTGATAACAAAGAGCCTAAAGATTGGTTAAAGGAAACTATACAAGAAATAGAAGACTCTAAGAATATAAAGATTTTAAAAAACACACTTGTTACAACTTATAATTACATAAATCATCTTATAGCCATTGAAGATAGATTTGTTGGCTCTAAACCGATAGAAGGAAAAGTTAATAGCACTTTACATAAGATACGTACAGGTCACACAATATTATGTAATGGACACATTGAGAGATTTTTATCTTTTCAAAATAACGATCTACCAGGCATAATGCTAAGCTCTTCCTTTGAAAAATATATGTGCCGATATGGACTAGCACCTTCTAAAGAACCTGTTATTTTCAGTAATAATTCGAATTCAAACAGCTTAGTTTATTGTCTTATAAAAGCTGGTTTAAAACCAAAAGCATATATCGACTCACGATCCGGGGAAGAAATTGAGCCAAATTTGTTTGATTTGATAAGAAAAAATGATGTTCCTCTTTACACAAATTCACAAATAAAAGGAGCATTTGGAAACAAAAAAATTGAAAAAATTCTTGTTGAGGATAGTTCTGGTGCTTTAAATGAAATTAAATGTGACTGCTTATGTTTGTCAGGTGGAATAAATCCAGACGTTCACTTGTTTACTCAATCAAAAGGTTTATTAGATTGGGATGAGAAAGATTTAACCTACAAACCATCAAAACCTTTTCAACCTACCATAACTCTTGGATCTGCTTCAGGACAATTTAATTTTGATAATTTAAATTCTGATATAAATGAAAAATTGAAAACTTTTAAAGTCAAAAAATTAGACGTAAAACTCGAATTAAATACAAACACTAAGTATAACATTGAAAAATTGTGGGAGGTCTCTCCGCAAAAGAAATCATTATGGGCTAAATCATTTATTGACTTACAAAATGATGTAACAACTAAAGATATCCGTCAAGCAATAACAGAGGGTTTCGATAGAATTGAACATTTAAAAAGATATACAACAAATAGTATGGGAACCGATCAAGGTAAAATTAGTAGTATTAACGCACTGGGAATAGTTTCTGATCTTCTGGATAAAAAAGTAAATGAAGTTGGCACAACTATATATCGACCACCCTATGCTCCTTTAAGTTTTTCTGCAATAGCTGGAAGAAATTGCTATGAGTTTTATGACCCAGAGAGAAAATCACCAATACATAGTTGGCACTTAAAAAATGGTGCAATTTTTGAGGATGTCGGGCAATGGAAAAGGCCATGGTATTTTCAAATTAATAAAGATGAGTCGATGCATGATGCTGTTCAACGAGAGAGCAAAAATGTAAGAGAAAATGCAGGTATTTTAGATGGGAGTACATTAGGAAAAATTGAGATCAAAGGTGAGGATGCGTTGGAATTTATGAATTTAATTTACACAAACAGTTTTACTAAGATGAAACAAGGTTCTGCAAGATATGCTCTTATGTTGGGTGAGGATGGAATGGTAAAAGATGACGGGATAATTTGTAAAATTTCTGATCAGCATTTTATTGCCACTACAACCACTGGAGGTGCTGCTACTGTTTTAGGTTGCATGGAGGAATATGCTCAAACCGAGTGGCCAAATTTAAAAGTTTTTATGAACTCGATTACTGAGCAATATGCAACTTTCAACATTAGTGGACCAAAAACCAGAGAAATTATGAAAAAAGCCTTTCCAAATATCAATTTTAGCAATGAGGAGTTTCCATTTATGACATTCCAATTTCATGAATTTAATGGTATTCCAATACGAATTCTAAGAGCAAGCTTTACTGGGGAGTTAGGTTACGAAATATATATTCCGTCAAATAGTGCCCCTAAAATTTGGGATAACATTCAAAGTGTTGGAAAAGAATTTTGTCTTGCTCCCTACGGCACGGAGGCAATGCATCTTTTAAGGGCAGAAAAGGGTTACATTATTGTTGGCCAAGACACAGATGGATCTATAACGCCAATAGATTTAGGACTTAGCTGGATGATTGGTAAATCAAAAAAAGATTTTTTAGGTAAAAGATCACTTACTCGGTCTGATACTATAAGAGAAGATAGGAAACAACTTGTTGGTATCATTCCCTCGAATAAAGCCGATAAACTAGAGGAAGGACAACATATCATTCTTGATAAAGAAATTAAGTCTCCTGTTCCAATGCTTGGTCATATTACATCTTGTTATTATAGTTCTACATTAGGTCATGATTTTGCATTAGCTGTTATCAAAAATGGCCACTCTATGATTGGAACAAAAGCTTATGCTTCTACATCAAGTATGAGTACAACTGGTGTGGATATTGTTAAACCAGTTTTTTATGATGAAGATAATAAAAGGTTAGTTTCATGACTGAAGTAATCCGATCTGATGGTGTTGAGATTAACAAAAAAGTTATTCAACAGATCCTGTTAAGAGGATCTGGTGACTCAAAATTTAATAATCACATAAATAAATCTTTAAAACTTTTACCACCATCAGATAATTTAAGGATAATTTCAAATGATAATTATACTTTAGCAAAAATGTCTTTTGATCAATGGAATTTGATATTTGAAAAAAAAATTGAAAATAAAAAACTCAACAAAATCTTAGCTGACTTAAATAAATCACCCTTAATATTAGCGACAAATATTTCTGACTCACAAGTATTTTTTGAAATTCAGGGTAAAAATAGTTTTGATATATTAAATAAATTAACGCATTTTGACTTTAGAGAAAAATCCTTTAAAAAATCCACTGCTGCACAAACATTATTAGCTAGAGTAGACTGTTCTATTTTTAATCTTAATCTTAAATTGTTACTTAGTTGTAATCGATCATTTGCTGACTATCTTGAGGATCGTCTTATTGACGCGGTTAACTATTAGGTTTTTTTTCATATTGACATCAAATTTTGGAACTGATTAGGTATTTTTAGAGGAATAAATGGCAAGAAAATCAAGAATAATAATCGTTGGTAGTGGTATTGTTGGAGCGAGCACCGCCTATCATTTAGCTCAATTGGGTTGGAAAGATATGGTTGTACTCGATCAAGGGCCATTGTTTGAAACTGGAGGCTCTACAAGTCATGCACCAGGAGGTGTGTTTCAAACTAATCCTTCACGAATGATGTGTAAATTTGCGCAGTACACAGTTGACTTACTTAGATCCTTATCATTTGAGGGAAAACCTTGTTTTCATACTGTTGGAGGAATTGAAGTATCGAAGACAAAAGAAAGACATCAAGACCTTTATCGAAAACTAGGTATAGCTCACAGTTATGGATTAACTGATGCAAAAATAATCACTCCAGATGAAGTTTTAAAAATGAGCCCCTATATTGATCCAGAAAAAATTCACGGGGGATATTATGTTCCAACTGATGGTTTAGCAGCACCTGTAAGAGCAGTTAGAGCAATGGCAAAATATGTGACTGATTTAAAAGCAGGGGAATTCTTTGGTGATACAGCAGTTAATGGTTTTAAAATTCAAAATAATCAAATTCGTGGTGTACAAACATCTAAGGGTGATTATGAAGCCGATATTGTACTTGTCTCAACTGGTATCTGGGCTCCAAAAATGGGAAGACTTGCGAACATATCATTACCTCTAGTTCCCTGCGAACATCAAATGGTGTGGTTAGAACCATTTGAAGAATTGAAAGAATTTAAAGCTGATCACAAAGAAGCTTTGGTTGAACACGCATTGATGCGTCACCAAGATTACAGTCTCTATTTCAGACAATGGAATGATACTTATGTTATTGGGAATTATCGACATGAACCAAGAATTTTAGAGTCAGAAGAATTAAAGAAACCTGAAGATGCTGAAGAAATGCCCTCTTTAGTGGACTTTAGACCTGATGATTTTGAAGGTGCACATAAAGAGTCGAATTGGTTGTTCCCAAGATTTTCAGAAAAAAAACTTACAAAAAAAATTAACGGAATTTTTTCATTTACAACAGATGGTAACCCTTTGATGGGTGAGACAAGTGTAAAAGGCTTGTGGACCGCTAATGCTGTATGGATAACACATGCGGGTGGTGTTGGAAAAGCTATGGCAGAGTGGATAGTGAATGGTGAGCCTGAACTTGATGTTCGTCAAGGAGATATCAATCGTTTTCATCAACATCATCATGTCAGGAAATATCTAAGGTCAAGAGGTAAGCAGAATTATAAAGAGGTATATGATATTATTCACCCTCTTCAACAAATGGAGCAGCCAAGACCACTAAGAAGAAGTCCATTTTATGCGAGGTTAGAAGGACAAAAAGCACATTTCTTTGAGACCATGGGCTGGGAAAGACCTCAATGGTATGAGTCAAATGCTGAATTAATGAAAGGTAAAAACTTTCCAAATAGGACAGGCTGGGCTGCAAAATATTGGTCACCAATTCAAGCAGCTGAACATCTTGTAACAAGACAAACGGGTGCCCTATTTGATATTACAGGATTTGTGAAAATTGAAGTAAGTGGAAAAGGTGCTCTAAAATTATTACAGAAAGTTTGCACAAATAATATTGATGTTGACGTAGGTAAAGTTGTTTATAGCGTAATTTCTAATATGTATGGTGGTATAAAGAGTGATCTTACTATTAGTAGACTTGAGGAAAATAAATTTTGGGTCTTGGCAGGAGCTGGGAATGGAATGATTGATATTAGTTGGCTTCGAGCAAATGCTCCTGATGATGGAAGTGTTCAGATCATAGATTGGACATCCGCTTTTGCAGGTATCGGCTTATGGGGGCCAAATTCAAGATCTGTTCTTGAAAAACTGTGTGATGATGATGATGTGTCTAACGAAGGTTTTCCATTTTTCCATATTAAAAAGATTTCAATCAGTAACATTCCTTGTGTTGCTGTAAGAATATCTTATATAGGTGAATTAGGTTGGGAAATATATACACCTACTGAGTATGGGCTATCATTATGGGATGAACTTCGAGAAACCTCAAGAGAGTTCAACATGATTTGCTCAGGTGCTGGTGCTTTTGAATCACTGAGATTGGAGAAAGGCTATAGATCACTGGGTACAGATATTCATACTAATTACAACCCTTATGAGTCAGGCTTAGGCTTTACGGTAAAGCTTAAAAAAGATGATGAGTTTATCGGTAAGAATGCACTTCAAAAAATAAAGGAAAAGCCAATTGAAAAGAGACTTACTTGTATGATTATTGATGACCCTGAAGGAATGGCCTTGGGCACAGAACCGATTTATTCAAACGGTAAAGCTGTAGGGTACGTTACAAGTACAAATTATGGCTATTTTGTTGATAAACACATTGTTTATGGATATTTACCAACAGAATTGTCAGAAAAAGGAAATAAGTTAGAGGTTGAGTACTTTGGCAAAAGGTATCCATTAACAGTCACAGAGGAACCTTTGCTCGACCCAGAAAATCGTAGATTAAAGTCTTAACTATTATATTTTAAAAATATGATCAAAGAAAATATTGTTTCTTTAGTTGATGGCTTTACCGTAGAGCTTAACCCAAAAGTAAGGCACAAACTAAAGTCTATCCCTCTAGATAAAAAAAATAATGTCTACATAACATATCTTCCTGATGCTACGGAAAACGACATTTTAGAGACTGTTGATTTTGTATCTAAACAAGAATTAACTCCTATTACTCATTTGCCTGCAAGGACAATGAAAGATTTAGATCATGTTTCTGACTTTTTAAAAGAACTTAGAAATAGAACAGATAGCAAAAAAATTCTTGTAATAGGTGGAGGAGGTAATCAAAATGGATCAGTATCATCTTCTCTGGAAATACTAGAGTGTGGTTTATTAAAAGATAATGATTTTGAGGAGATAGGAATAGCTGGACACCCAGAAGGCTCACCTGATATTGATCAAAATACTGTGAACGAATTTTTGAATAAAAAATATGAATTATCAAAAGATAAGAATTTAAATTTAGAACTTGTTACTCAATTTTTTTTTAATGCCGAACCATTTATTAAATGGTGTAAATTTTTAGATAATTCAAATATAAAATTACCCGTCAGAGTTGGCTTTCCAGGCCCGGCGTCTTTTAAAACACTTCTTAATTTTGGCATAATGAGTGGTGTAGGAAATTCATTAAGTTTTTTGAAAAAGAACTCATCTAAAGTAACTGACCTTTTAACAAAAACTTCAAACGATGAAATGTTTATTGAATTAGCAAACTTCTCTAAAGAACAAAGTTCATTCAAAAATTTTCACTGTTTTCCTTTTGGTGGCTTCGAGAAGACCTGTCATTGGTTAAATGCTCTTCAAAATGGTGATTTTACAATGGAAAATGACAAAATAGTCCTCCACAACAAAATCTTTTAAGTTCTAATTTTTCGATTGCATAGACCCTAAAAAGAAATTAATTTTCAAAAATTGCTACTGCATTTTTTATAGGAGGATATATGAAGCTTAAGCAACCAAGTTCAGTGGACCAATCTGACAGAAAAGTCCCTTTTAATTTAAGGCAATCAGGACCAACACCTCAACAAATGCTTATATCGACTAGAGTAAGAAAAAATCCTTATTGGCATTTATCAGTGGAAGCAGGATGTTGGAGATGCACCGTATACAATAGAATGTATCATCCTAGAGGTTATGTAAAACCTGAAGATGGTGGTGCAATGGTTGAATATGATGCATTAGTTAATCACGTAACAATGTGGAATGTAGCAGTTGAAAGACAAATTCGTGTAAAAGGACCTGATGCGTTAAAATTTACAAATTTTGTTATCACAAGAGATGCAACAAGAATTGAAGTAATGAAAGGAAAATATGTAATTCTTTGTAATGACAAAGGAGGAGTATTAAATGATCCTATATTACTCAGAATTGCAGAGGATGAATTTTGGTTTTCACTATCTGACTCTGATATTATGTTTTTTCTTCAAGGCGTAAATCACGATAAAAAATTTAATGTAGAAATAGATGAAATAGATGTATCTCCTGTTCAAATTCAAGGACCAAAGTCAATTGATCTTATGGCAGATTTAGTTGGAGATGCTGTTAGAGACATCCCTTACTATGGATTAATGGCAGCAAAAGTTGGAGGGAGAGATTGTATTATTTCCCAAACAGGTTTTACTGGGGAAAAGGGATATGAAATCTACCTCAGAGATGCAACTTTGTATGCAGATGATATGTGGAATGCTGTTTTAGAGGCTGGAAAGAAACATAATCTAAAAGTAATAGCACCTGCACACCATAGAAGAATAGCTGCAGGAATTTTATCTTGGGGTCAAGATCTTGATGCTGAAACTTATCCATTTCAATGTAACCTCGGCTATCAGGTTCCAAGAAAAAAACAAGCTGACTATATTGGTAAACAAGCTCTTGAATCAATGAGAGCAAAAATTGAAGCTGGAGAAAAACCATATAGCAATCAACTTGTCGGTTTTAGACTTGGGGGAAAGCCAATCGATGAATATGCGCCAGATTTTTGGCTAGTATCAGAGGATGGTTCTACTCCAATAGGATACCTCACATCCCCCTGGTACTCACCGGAATTAGGAACAAATATCGCCATGGGATATGTACCTTATGAAAAAAAGGACATAGGTAATAAATTTAAATTTCATCTACCTGATGAGTATTGTGAAACACCTGGGTCGCCAGTAGATGGAGAGATAGTTGAAATACCTTTTAGGCCATCAGTTAATCCTAATGCACGAGAAATTGCAAAGGATGATGGAAGAGATGCGGCGTACTAATTTTGTTTTTAAAAAGCCTAAATAGATAAGTATTTAGGCTTTTTTCATTTTAAAATTTCTTTGACATATCAAAAGTATCTAATGTAATCTTTCTGTATGAATATTCCAAAAGTTATAAATTCCCAAAAACTTTACGATTTGTGTGATCAAATTTTTGACTATTTTAGTTTAACTGTTTATGACTTGGAGTCTAAGATTGACACTAATTTAAATATCTCAAATATTAAAAATAAACTTGAAACTTTTTCTGATAAGCATTTTAAAAATGCACTTAATGACTTCAATCAAGAAGTAAAAAAACTAAAAAATCATATACCTGACGATTTTTTAAAAATCGAGCAAATCTCTCATGAGATTAAACAAAGTTATAATAAGTTTTTAGAACAGAATTTTTTTGATTACGAGTCTTTAGAAATATTAAAGGATAAATTAAAGAATAACATTGATAAAATTCATAAAATTTACTCTTAAATACTAACAAAACTTATATGAACTTGGATTTTTTGATTATTATTTTTTTAATTATTGTAATAATTTTATTAATTATTGTGTTGTTGAAGTCAAATACTAAAACTAGTAACAATACTGAGTCAGATTTAAAAAAAATTAACGAAAATCTCTCAAACCTATTTAATAAAACTCTTGAACAAACAGGGTATGTTAATTCCAAAATAGATGAAATTGGCATTTTAACAAAAAAAATGACTAATGCCATGACATCAAATATTTCTGATATGGGCGATATGGGTGAAACTATTTTGGAGAATATTTTACAAGATTGTGGAATGACCAAAGACAGAGACTACAAGACACAATTTACTGATAAAAATGAAAGTGGACAGATTTTTAGGCCAGATGTAGTAATTTTTCTTCCTGAAAAAAGAAATATTATTATTGACTCAAAATTACCGATGAAAGATTGGTATGATTATCAAAACACTGATGATGAAAAGGCAAAAGAGGTGTCGATAAAAAATTTTATTAATTCAATGAAAGGTCATATAAATACGATTCACAAAAAAGATTACACAAGCCTTATAAAAGTGAATTCACCAGATTATGTCTTTATATTTATGCCTCATGATTATGCCTTAATCACTGCTCAAAAATATGATCAAAGTATTTCAAACTATGCGCAGCAAAAACAAGTAATAATTGTGGGACCCTCTACACTCATTATGTGCATGAAACTCGTCGAGAGTATTTGGAGACTTGAGAAACAAAATAAAAATTCAAAAGAAATCGCAGAAATTGCAGGTAGTATGTTTGATCAGATTGCAAAAACTATAAATTTACTAGAAAAAACAGAAGCAAGTTTAGTTAAATCAACTGAAAATATAAATCAATCTAAAAAATATATTATAGACGGCAAAGGTAGTTTGTTAAACAGAGCAAATAAAATCAAAGATTTAGGGGCCAAAACAAAAGTTGAGTTAGATATTAATGAATGAATATTCTTGTATATAGTTTTAATGATAAAATTGGAGATGGCTTACAAAAAGTAACTTTTTTACAAACATTAAAAAACATATACCCTCAATCTAAAATTTATTACACAACTACCCACACAACAACTTTTAAAGATAAATTATATCCCTTAGTAAAAGATATAATTTTTAAAATTATTGAAAATAATGGCATACACTCATCAATATCTAACCTATTTAGAAAAAATACTAAACTTGAAAATCAATATTTTGATTTAATTATAGATTTACAAAAAGTTGTTTTAAGAACAATAAGTCTAAAAAAGATCCCACATAAATATTTTTTTAGCTCATGTGCGAATTTTTTTTTTTCTGATATTAAAAATAAATTTAATTTGAAATTTAAAGATGTTTATATTGAGCAATTTTATTTTAATATTTTGTCAACACTTCAAAAAAAAGTTATTAGAGAAATACCTAATATAAAACTTCCAGAAAATATTAAATATTCATTTAATGATGAAGCTATTAACAAAAATATTGCGATCTCACCAGGCGCTGGAAATAAAATAAGACAATGGGATTTTGAAAAATATTTAATGATTGCTCATAAATTAAAGGAAAATGGTTATAAAATTTTCTTTTTTTTAGGTCCTGATGAAAAAGATCTCTTAAAAATCTGTCTTAATAATGGCTTCAACTGCCCAGAATGGAAAGAAGGTAAGTTAATTTCAAACGATATAACATTCACAATGAATTTAGCAAAACAAATGAGTTGCTTACTTTGTAATGATAGTGGCACTGCTTGGATGTTTGAATTTGTTGGAGTCAAAACACTTAAAATATTTGGGGTTACTAATGAAAAGAAATTTTCGAGACCTGGTTTTTCAAAGACAATTCAAATAAAAGATTATGGCTTTAAAGATTTAAAAGACTTCCCGTTAACTATTTACGAAAAAATTTTACAAGAATTTCTTGAGTCTATTGGTTCTAAATAACAATCTTTGAGTTTTTTTGATAATTATAACTGGGAACAATATAATGTCTAACATAAGAGCCCTTTAATTTAAATATGCCATTGTTGTTGAACTTTATATCTAACTCAGACATATTATAGATATCATTTTTTGAAATATAATCTCTCATTACTTTTGTATACATGCCAGGCCCAGTAAAATTTAAAATAGCTAATTTTGGATTGTCAAAAACTATATCTTTATAATATTTATAGTTTGAACAAATATTATTAATTAAGCTTTCTAAAAACAAATTTTTTGATGAAAAAGCCAGTCCCCATTGTAAAAAATGATTAAAAGGTCTTATTAACGAAAAAAGTTTTGGGTCACTTGGTGGATAAAAGCAAATTGTATCCTCATAAGTCAATATACCGGTGTGATTTGTATCATGAAGTTGATCTAGTGGACATTTGCATCCTTTTGCTATATCGAAATAATAACCACCTAAATCATATAACACACAATAACGAAAAATATCAGCTTTCATTGGACCAAAAATACTTTTGAAATATATTTTTGAAATATCTTCCCCTCCCCAGCTAGACTCCATATAACTATCTCTTTTTTCCTTTTCATATAAATAGAAAGAGAAAGTTGGATTTTTTTCTCTAAATGCTTGAATTGATTTAGCGTGAGTCTTTCCAAGTGATCTGGTCTCCCATGTTTGATAAACATTCTGGGGAATCGTATTAGTTGATTTGTGATGAGTTATTCTGTCCTTAATTTCAACCAATGGGAACTCAGTGAATTTTCTTGCAAATTTTTTTAAGTTATATCCTATTGACTCATTCATTTTATTGGCGGAGAGAGTGGGATTCGAACCCACGATAGAGTTGCCCCTATACACGCGTTCCAGGCGTGCGCCTTAAACCACTCGGCCATCTCTCCTTAAATAGCTTTATGATTTATATGTTATAACTATATATAATAAAACAAATATATATGAGATTACCAAATAAACTGAAGCCTAAATTTTTATATGACCTCAGTAGAATAGGTAGTAATCATGATGGTGGGTATTTAATTGAAAAAACATCACACGCTAAAAGTAAATTTTTGTTTAGTTTTGGAGTGTCAACAAATTGGGAGTTTGAAAAAGATTTTATTAGAAATAAAAGAATTAACTTTTTAGCCTTTGATGGCTCTGTTAATGATATTTTTTGGAAAAATCAAAAAAGTATTGCCTTAAATAGATTAAAAAAATTATCGATTAGTAAAGTTTTTGAATATATTTACTTAAAGTATTCTTTTAATAATTTTTTTAATAAAGAAAATTTTATTCCAAAATTTATTAGTAAAACTATGAATAACTCAATAACATTGAATGAAGCTATTTTACTATCAGAAGTTAAGGATAATTTATTTTTTAAAATAGATATTGAGGGCAGTGAGTATGAAATCATAGATGATTTAATTAAATTTCAAAAATCTATAATTGGTTTAGCAATTGAGTTTCATTTTTGTGATCAAAATATTGATAAGTTGTTAAATTTTGTTGACCGTTTTGGTTTAGAGATAGTTCACGTTCATGCCAATAATTATGAAGATAATAGAAATAAAAAATTTCCAGGCACATTAGAAATATCTTTTGCGAAAAATCCAAAAATTTTAGATGATTTTAAAACATTACCTCATAAATTAGATAGCCCTAATAGAAAAAAAAATGCAGAGATAAAATTAGAATTTTATGAGTAAAAAAATATTAATAATTCAGCTGAGACCGGGTCTAGGAGATTTTTGTATGTTTTTACCAAGATGTCATGAAATAGCTATACATAATCCGAATTATGAAATAACTGTTTTAACAAAAAAAAATACAAAAGCAGATCAAATACTATTTCATGACCATCTGATTAAAAATGTTTCATTCATAGATGACGATGAAAAAAAAATGAAACTCAAAGATTTGTTTTTATTCTTAAAGAAAAATAACTTTCATAAAGTATATTCTTATCAATATGGACCTAAGTACTTGAAATATATTTTTCTATCAATATTAGCAGGGATAAAAGAAATTTATTTTTATGGGATATTTAAAAAAAAAGAAGATATGGTTATGAAATCTATTAAATCTAACGAAAAATGGTTAGGAATAGATATAAAAAATTTTGAAGGAAAAATTATTACACCTTCAATTAAACCCGACCATAGGAAAATTATTATTGGACTAGGGGCCAGCGGTGATAACAAAAGATGGCCTAATAATTATTTCATAGAATTAATCAATAAACTTAATGAAAGAAATGAATATTGTTTTATTTTAGCTGGGGGTGGTTTAGAAAAAAAATATATTGATGAGATAACATCAATTTCTTTAGCTAAAAATTTTATAAGTTTAGAAAAATTAAATGTTCTTGAATCTATAGAAATTATCAAAAACTCTGACTTTTTCGTTGGGAATGATACAGGATTTATGCATGTTTCAGCCTGTTTAAACATTAAAACCTTTTGTCTATATGGAGATACTCCATCAAAAGACTCAATATACAATAAAAATATATTACCAATACTCCCACCTGGAATGAGTGAAACTTATCACAATGACCTTGCTATGCATAAAATTAAGCCAGAATATGTATATAATATAATTAAAGAGAAAATTTTTTTTAATTAACATTATTCAATTAGTCTGAGTCACCGATTTTAAGTGCCTCGAAAAAAGCTGTCTGGGGAATTTCAACATTACCAAATTGTTTCATTCTTTTCTTTCCTTTTTTTTGCTTTTCCAGGAGTTTTTTCTTTCTACTTACATCTCCACCATAAAGCTTCGCTGTAACATCTTTTCTAAACGCTTTGATTGTTTCTCTGGCAATAATTTTTCCATAAATTGCAGCTTGAATTGGAATTTGAAAATTTTGTCTTGGGATTAAGTCTTTTAATTTATTGCATATTCTTCGACCAATTGTTTCTGCTCTTGTTTTATGAACTATATTTGAAAATGCATCAACGGTTTCTGAGTTTACTAAAATATTAAGTTTAACTAAGTCACCTTGGAAATAATCATAAACTTGGTAATCAAAACTAGCGTAGCCTTTAGAGTAAGATTTTAATTTATCATAAAAATCAATTACAATCTCATTAAGAGGAAGTTCCATTTCTAATATTGCTCTGTTATTTTGTATATTTAAATTTTTTTGCTTACCTCTTTTTTCAATACAAAGTGTTATGACGGTTCCTAAAAAATCTTGAGGAACTATAATTGTTGATTTAACCCAAGGCTCTAAAATTTGATCAATTTCAGCAGGATCAGGAAGCTCCGAGGGATTTCTTATAACAATTTCATTTTTGTTTCTATCTATTACTTTGTAAACAACACCTGGCGCTGTTGTTATTAAATCAAGATCAAATTCTCTCCTCAGTCTTTCTGTTGTTACCTCCAAATGAAGTAAACCAAGAAAACCACACCTAAAACCGTATCCTAATGCTGCACTAGTTTCATTTTCATAAGTGAAACTTGAGTCATTTAAGGCTAATTTTTCAAAACTTTCTTTCAATCTCTCATAATCTGAGGTATCCACTGGGTAAATACCACAGAAAACTACTGGCAATGAGGGCTTAAATCCAGGAAGTGGCTTAATTTTTTGATCGTTTAATTCTGCTATGGTGTCACCAACTTTGCAATCTGCAACTGACTTAATGCTTGCGTTAATAAAACCTATCTCTCCAGGACCGAGTTCATCACAATAATTTATATCTGGAGTAAAATATCCAATTCTATCTATATTGTACTGTTGATTATTTGATAAAAACTTTACCTTCATTCCTTTTTTCATTACACCATCAAGAATTCGAACCAGAACCGTAACTCCTAAATAATTATCATACCAACTGTCAACTAACAGAGCTTTTAGATTATTTTCATTTGTGTGTGGAGCTGGTAGTTTTTCGATAATTTGATCTAATAAGCTATCAACACCTAATCCTGTTTTTGCAGAAACAAGTTGAGCCTCAGAAGTATCTATTCCTATTGTTTGTTCAATGTCTTCTTTTACTCTGTCTGGTTCAGATGCTGGTAAGTCGGCTTTGTTTAACACAGGTAATATTTCATGATTGACATCAATTGCCTGGTAAGCGTTTGCGAGTGTTTGGGCTTCTACACCCTGTGTACTATCAACAACTAGAACAGACCCCTCACATGCAGATAAAGATCTTGAAACTTCGTAAGAAAAATCAACATGACCTGGTGTGTCTAATATATTTAATTGATATTCATCACCATTTTTATTTTTATAATTTAATCTGACAGTTTGAGCTTTTATAGTAATGCCCCTTTCTCTTTCTATATCCATCGAGTCAAGGACTTGATCTTTTTTAGTTCTATCATCCATTCCGCCGCAAATTTCTATCATTCTATCTGCTAATGTTGATTTACCGTGATCGATATGAGCTATAATCGAAAAATTTCTAATTTTAGAAATTTCCATTATGTTCTAATGTTTGCTTTGAATTTATAAGATACTTTTTCTAAAATATTATTGTGAATTTGCTCTAAGTCTTTTTCATCAAGTGTTTTATCTTTTGATTGGATAGTTACTCTAAATGTAACACTTTTGCTATTTTCCCCTAAGTCTTTTGACTCATAGAGATCAAAAAATTCAACATTTTTTATAAGGTTTTTGTCAATACCATTAACGTATCTTTGTACTTCAAAAAGATTTTGCTCTTTTTCAAATACAAATGAAAAATCTTTTTCACTGAATTGAAACTGGGAGTCTAAGATGTTGGTAGAATTAATTCTACTAATAGAATCTATTGGAAGATTTTCAAAAAATAATTCAATTGCATAACTATTTTTAAGTTTGGGGAATTCCTCTATAATTAATGGATGAACTTTTCCATACCTGGCAATTAATTTCTTTCCCATGTTTAGTTCTGCAGATTGTCCTGGATGGAAAGTATTTGAAGTTGATCTTGATATATTAAACTGCTTTGCATCAAAATTTAACGAACTTATTAATCTAGATACAAGATTTGATATAGAATAAAAATTGAAGTCTTCTGATTTGTAAATTGAGTTTGTATTTTCCTGAGATGACATGAGTATTGATAGAATATTTTCTTGAGATTGAGATGTATTATAAATAGGTCCAATTTCAAATATTTGAATATTTTTATAACCTTTTTTATAGTTCATCTCTGCAGTTTCAAGATGATTAAAAATCATCGAGTTTCTCATGAATGATTGATCATCACTGATAGCATTTGAAATTTTTAATGATTTATCGCCTGACAGAATTTCATGAGCCTTTGTTGAGTGAAAAGAGAAAGTTATAATCTCAGAAACACCATTGGATATTAATGTTTTCTTTAGTTTTTTTATTGCTTTAAATTTTTTATTTATTAATGAATTATTAATCTTAACAATCTCATCATCTGAGGGTGATGGAATACTCTCTGTGATATTTTCATATCCGTATATTCTGATTACCTCTTCAACTACATCTATATTATTTTCAATGTCATTTCTCCATGAAGGTACGAGAAGATCACACTCTTTTTCGTTACTTTGATTGATTTGAAATTTTAAATCTTTTAATATTTTGATTTGTTTTTTTGGTTCTAATTTTATGCCAATTACTTTTTCAAAATAATCAAACTTATATTTAATTTTGCGTTCATTGGTATCTAGCTTACCAGAGTCAATATTTTTACTTACAAATCCTCCACAAATTTTATTTATTAAGTATGATGCATAATTTAAACCCTCAATAACCATTTGCTTATCCAAACCTCTTTCAAAGCGATATCTGGCATCAGAATTTATTCCAAGAGTTCTTCCTGTTTTTGCTACACTATCTTTTTCAAAAATAGCTACTTCAAGAAATACATTTTTTGTATCCTCTGTACATCCACTACTTTCACCTCCGATAATTCCAGCTATAGCAAGAGCGTTATTATTATCAGCTATGACAGTTGAATTGCTATCTAAGGTGTATTCTTTGTTATCTAACGCAAGAATTTTTTCACTAGGTTTAGCTAATCTCATATGAAGTTTTTTTCCAACTTTATCAGCATCAAATACATGTAAAGGCCTACCTAAATCATGGGTTATAAAATTTGTAATATCAACTAATGCATTAATAGGTCTTAATCCAAGACTAATAAGTTTTTTTTGTAACCATTCAGGGGATACTGTATTTTTTACATCTTTAAAATACCTACTTATTACGTACTCACAGCTATTATTATCATTTTCAATATTCCAACTGATAGGACTTTCAAAATCTAATTTTGTAATTTTTTCATATTTTAGAGGTTTTAGTTTTCCGATACCCTTAGCTGAAAGATCTCTAGCAACTCCTCTAACACCAAGGCAGTCCCCTCTGTTAG
The DNA here is from genome assembly GCA_902610175.1 of uncultured Alphaproteobacteria bacterium. Classification (GTDB taxonomy): domain Bacteria; phylum Pseudomonadota; class Alphaproteobacteria; order HIMB59; family HIMB59; genus HIMB59. The sequence goes on from CACLUR010000001.1 coordinate 242,079, forward strand.
GTGTAATACCTATTTCAAAAACAGGGTCGTTTAATTTTAGTGCATCAATCGCTGATGTTCCATTTTCAAAATTATCTGAAAGCTCAATAATGCCATCATGATCATCACTTAAATTAAGCTCTCTCTCAGATAAAAGCATACCCTCAGAAATTTCTCCACGAATTTTACCTTTTTTTAGATATATCTGTGTTCCGGGAATATACATTCCATCTTTAGCGAATATACCTTTTAGTCCTTTCTTGACATTATTTGCACCGCATATTACTTGGTAAGTCTTGGTGCCATCATCAACGATACAGATATTCAACCTGTCTGCGTTGGGATGTTTATGAAAATCTTTAATTGTTGCAACAACAAATTTTGAGTATGAGGAGTAATCGGTCAAACTCTCAAGTTCCAGTCCTAAATTTGTTAGCGCATCACCTATTTCAGTTGCATTTTTATCTGTTTCTAAATGATCGCACAACCAGCTATAACTAAACTTCACTAATAATCTCCTATGCTAAAACCGTTATTAGCAATCCAATTTAAATTTCCGCTAAAAAATGACCTGATATCTGTTAATCCATATTTTAACATTGTAATTCTGTCTAATCCCACTCCAAAAGCAAAACCTTGATAAATTTTTGTATCCACATTGCAATTCTCTAAAACTGTAGGATTTACCATTCCACATCCTAAAATTTCAAGCCAAAGATCGCCTGTGCCTAGGTGGATCTTGTTGTTAACAATCTCATAAGCGATATCCATTTCAGCAGAGGGCTCTGTGAAAGGAAAATAACTAGGTCGAAATCTTACTTTTAAATTTTGTACATTAAAAAATTTTTTACAAAATTCAATCAAAGTTCCTTTTAAGTCGCCCATGTTAGTATTCTCATTAATAAACAAACCCTCAACTTGATGAAACATTGGAGAATGCGTAGAGTCCGAGTCACATCTATAGGTCCTACCAGGAGCAATTACTTTAACTGGGGGTTTTTCATTTAATAAAGTTCTAATTTGAACTGGACTTGTATGTGTTCTTAGAACATATGGTTTATTATCTTTATCTGTGTCATCTATATAGAATGTATCTTGCATTTCTCGAGCAGGGTGATTTTCAGGTATATTGAGTGCAGAAAAATTAAAATAATCAGTCTCAATATCTGGGCCTTCAGCTACAGAGTAACCCATTGATCCAAAAATACTTATGACCTCATCAAAAGTTTTTGATATCGGATGGACCTTAGAGGGAATTGAATTTGGTGGAGGAAAACTTATATCAAGAAATTCATTTCTTAATTTAGAATTTATTTCTTTAACTTTTAAACCATTAAATTTATTTTTGAAAAGATCATCAATATCCGTTCTCAATGAATTTAATTTAGCACCAGTGGACTTTTTTTCCTCTAATGATAAATCTTTAAGACTTTTAAGTAACTCAGTTATTTTTCCCTTTTTTCCTAAATAAGCTACTTTGACATTTTGTAATTCTTGTTGACTAGAGCATCGCTCTATCTGTTTTGTAGCTTCATTAAGGACTTTTTTAATGTCCATTTTTAATTTAGCTGGCTAGATTAGCCTTAGCTTTCTCAACTATTGATTTAAAAGCAGCTGGTTCATGAAATGCAATTTCAGAGAGAATTTTTCTATTAATTTCAATATTCGCTTTTTTTAGACCATCAATAAACTTTGCATAAGTTAGACCGTGTTCTCTTACACCAGCATTAATCCTTTGAATCCATAAGCCTCTAAAATCTCTTTTCTTATTTCTTCTATCGCGATAAGCATATTGAAGTGCTTTATCCATGCTTTGTGTTGCTACTCGATAAACATTTTTTCTTCTACCACGATGACCTTTTGTAAATTCAAAAACTTTTTTATGTTTAGCTCTTGCTGTAACACCTCTTTTAACTCTTGGCATAATATCTCTCCTTTACCTATTTTGAGTATGGCATCATTGAACCAATTATTATTGATGCAGATTTTGATAAGACCCTAGTACCTTTAGAATTTCTGATAAAAGAGTTTGTTCTTTTAGACATGCCATGGCGTTTACCAACGTTACCGACAATTAATTTTCCTGATGAGGATGTTTTGAAGCGTTTTTTTACGCTACTTTTTGTTTTTAGTTTGGGCATTTTATCTCCTTTTGAGTAATTTAATTAAGTCTTAAGGCATACCCTTTTAAAAGCCCCTTCGACTAACTGAGATCAATTAAGTATCATATAATTTATTTGGGTGCAACTACGAGGAAAGCTTGTCTTCCTTCAATTTTAGGTTCCATTTCAACTCTGATAAGTTCTCCCAAATCGGTTTTTACTCTTTTAAGCATATCAATACCTAAATTAGAATGATCCATTTCTCTGCCCTTAAATCTCAAGCTAAATTTTACTCTGTTTCCCTCTTTTAAAAACTTCTGAGCATTTCTTATTTTAACTTGGTAGTCGTGTTCTCCGGTACCAGGTCTAATTTTAAGCTCTTTAGTTTCAATTACTTTTTGTTTCTTTTTTGCTTCGTTTTTTTTCTTCTGTTCTTGATACTTAAATTTTCCATAGTCAACTATTTTACAAACTGGAGGATTATTATTTGGAGCTATCTCAACTAAATCCATACCTCTGCCTTTTGCTATGTCTATGGCTTCATTTTTTTTCATGACTCCTAATTGCTCTCCATCATCTAAAATAACTCTTACGTCAGCTGCAGAAATAAAATTATTTATCTTGTGAAGATCTTTTTTACCACGAAAATTATTATTTCTTTGGAAGGGTTTAATCAAAATATTATGTGTAAAAGAAAAAAAAGAAAGTTTGCAATTATAAATGCCCTAGTATTTGATTATATAAAATCATCTTAGGATTATTAGCAAAGATAAATCAATTGTAAATATAAATTATTTTAATATTTGATCTATTTTATCAATAATACTGTTGACACTAATATTTTTTACGTTAGATGCTGTAATCTTATGTAAATTATCACCAAGTGGATAACATGAGCGTGAAATTTTGTTGTCATTTGCTATCCAAATCACGTTTTTATTTGTAAGACCGGCGATGTGAGCTGGCCCCGTATCATTTGTAAGTATTAACTCAGACGACAAGCATAATTGATAAAAATCCTCAATCTTTGACTCATTAATTTTATTTTTAGACTCTGGACATAATTTAATTATTTCATTAATTGTATTTAAATCCATGTCAGAGCCTGTCAGATAAATTTCATAGTTTCTGCTTACCAGATACTGTGCAACTTGAGCATATTTATCTGAAGGCCATTTTTTATATTCACCAGATTTAGATGTTCCTGGGATAAAAATTACTTTTTTTGTCTGTATTGTATTACCTTTAAGCATCCAATTTAAATCGGGCTGTAAATAGTTATTTATTTCCAAATATTTTAACTGTTCTTGATGATTTTTGGTGATGTGTTGAACTCCAAGTTTTTTTTGCCGATACTTATAGTCCGAAAATTTTCTCGCAGACAAGATTTTACAATTAGTAAATATCTTAATGAACAGATTATAAAATTCAGTTCTAGTTGAATTTTGTAGATCAATTAATAAATCAATTTTATTTTCTTTAACTTTCTTCAAAATATTTTTTACTGATGGGAAAATTGATATCCTATTATCAACTAAAATTTCATTCACATAAGGTAATTTATTAAAAAATTGTTTATAGTTAGATTGCGTGAGCAAGTATATTTTAGAGTTTGGATAATTGTCTCTTAGTGTTTTAATAGCCCCGAATGATAAGACTAAATCACCAAGTGATCCATGTTTAATAACTAAAATATTCATAAATTAACTAAATTGTTATAAACGCTTAGAGTTTTTCTACACATGAGATCAGATGAATAATTTTTTTTTACATAGGATCTTCCTTTTTTTGATATTGCCTCATAATTTTTTAGAGCATATTTAAAAGTTTTTTGGAAAGATTGAAAAGAATTTACATCAAATAACAAATTTTTATTAAAATAGAAAAGTTGCTCTTTAGTCCCGCCTTGATTAGGGGCTATTACAACTTTAGATAAGGATAATGCCTCTGAAATACTTCTTCCAAAACCTTCAGGTCTTTTAGAGATATTTACAACTAAGTATGCCTTTTGATACAGTTTTTTGACATCTAATGAGGGTTTATGAATTATAATCTTTTTTGATATATTTAATTTATTGATAAGCGATTGTATTTTTTTTTCTTCTTTACTTTTATTTAAAGATACTATGTGAATATTAAATATATCTTTGTGCTTTTGCTGTAATAATGAAAAGTAATTTAGTAATAATTCATGTCCTTTCCAACTTGAAATCCTTGATGGTATAAAAATATTTTTACCAATAGGCTTTTTTCTTGATGGCGAAAAGTAATTGGTATCTACACCTCTTGGAATAACGTGTAGTTTAGTTTTATCATTTAAATAATTCTCATATGTTTTTTTTACAAAATTTGAGTTAAAAATTATAGCATCACCCTTAAATAAAAAACTGTTATACCAATCTTTTAAAAATGACTTAGACTCATATTTGTTGTGAACACTTGTAACAACTTTTACATTTAAATTTTTAATGAAGTTAATAAGAAAAAAAGCCGGTGCTCTTGAAGAGATATGTACTAAGTTTATTCTTTTTTTTTTAATTAATTGTTTTATTTGCTTTTTGATTTTGTTTTGATCGAAAATGTTTTTAAATTTTGAATTATCTAATTTTATTATTTTTAGCCCTTTAATATTAAAATTTTTGTTGCTGCTTTCACATAAAATATAATTATCAATTTTTTTTTTATTAAGGTATTTTGCAATATCTCTCACACCAGTCTCAATACCTCCAATGCCCATGGTTGGAATTATTTGTAAACAAGTTATTTTTTTTGTATTTTTAATCTGTGTCAAAACTAAGCTTTTATAAAAAAGATGATGTTAAAATATCTTATAAGTATTACAAAAGAAGTAAAAAAACTCTGATTTTTTTACATGGTTTATTATCAGATAAGAGTGGTAAAAAGTCTAATTTTTTAAATAATTATTGCAAAAAAAATAATATTTCATATTTGTGTTTCGACTTTCAAGGACATGGCAGATCTAGTGGTGAATTCACTAACTTTGGTATCAGTGATTGGTATAATGATTTAGTCAATATTATAAAGTACTTGAAAATAAAAAATTTCATTTTGGTTGGCAGTAGTATGGGTGGATGGGTTGCAATCATATATGCTTTGATACATCCAAGCAAAGTTACAAAACTTATAGGTATTGCCCCTGCACCGGATTTTACTACAAAGTTAATTTGGAAAAATTTTAGTATTCTTCAGAAAAATAAAATTAAAAATAATAAGATCGTAAAACAAAAGGTTAGTTCTGATTTTGCTTATTATTACTCTCCCGCAATATTTAAAAGAAGTAAAAAATATCTCATTAAAAATATCAAGGGTAATTTTTTAGGTGAAACTATTTTCCTCCATGGGGGTCAAGACAATGCTGTTCCATATGGATATAATGATATTTTCAATTTTAATAAAAAATTTAAAAACTTAAAAAATATTTTCATTAAACATGCAGATCATAGCCTATCTGATAAAGATAGTTTAATAACCCTATCTAAATTTATTTAAGCTATTTTTGATTTTTTGGTAACTGGAAATTCTAGTTTATCAATCACTTCATTAGGAACAACGTGAGCAAATTTTTTGATTTCAGATTCATAATTTTCAATAATAAACTCGGCTCTTTTTGATTTAGTCTCTTTATAGAAGTCTTTTAAAAGGTCTAGAAGATGGTTTTTCCAATCTTTGTTATCTATTGCATAAAGCCCTATCGTTTCCATGTTCATCAAATCAGAAATATTCTTTTGTTCGGAATAAATAAAAGCAGAGCCACCTGTCATCCCAGCACCAAAGTTATCACCAACATCTCCTAAAATAATTGCAGAACCACCTGTCATATACTCACAGCCATTAGCACCACATCCTTCGACAATTGCTAGTGCACCTGAATTTCTGACACAAAATCTATCTCCTGCTTGACCAGAAGCATATAACCTTCCATCAGTAGCTCCATAAAGGGTGACATTTCCAATGATTACATTTTCATGACTAGGTTGAGTAAATGAGTTTCTTGGTTGAACGATAATCTTTCCTCCAGAAAGGCCTTTGCCTACATAGTCATTCGCATCGCCAAACACTTTTAAAGTAAGACCCTTGACGGCGAAAGCACCTAAGGACTGTCCAGCTGAGCCTCTTAGTTTTAGAGTGACATGGTCTTCAGATAAGGTATTCATTCCATATTTTCTTGTAATTATAGATGAAATTTTAGTTCCTATTGTTCTTAATGTATTTTGTATGTTATATGTTAATTCAATTTTTTGACCTGAGTTAATAAAGTCTTTTCCATCTTTTTCAAACTGATCATCAAGTGTTTTTGGTACCTCGTTTCGTTTTTTTATAGAATGGTAATCATAAATTTTACCATCATCAATCTTTGTTAATATAGGATTCAAGTCAAGATTATCTAAATCACTAGATCCATAATGAATTTGAGACAATAATTCTGTTTTACCAATAATATCCTTTAAGGATTTGTAACCTAAAGATGCGAGAATTTCTCTGACTTCTTCGGCAATAAATGAAAACAAATTGACAACTTTTTCAGGGGTACCTCCAAATTTTTCACGAAGCTTTTCGTCTTGGGTACATACACCAACTGGACAAGTATTTGAGTGACATTGTCTGACCATAATACATCCCATAGCAACTAATGAAGCTGTACCAATTCCGTATTCTTCAGCTCCTAATATTGCAGCAATAACAATATCTTTTCCTGTTTTGATACCTCCGTCTGTTCTAAGAAGAACTTTGTCTCTTAAACCATTTAAAGCTAAAATTTGGTGAACCTCACTTATTCCCAATTCCCATGGAAGGCCAACATACTTAATACTTGACTGAGGACTTGCCCCTGTACCGCCTGAGTGTCCTGAAACTAAAATTACATCAGCTTTGGCCTTTGCAACACCAGCAGCAACAGTTCCTATTCCTGATTGCGCGACTAGTTTTACACAAACTTTTGCTATTGGATTGATTTGTTTTAAATCGTAAATAAGTTGAGCAAGATCCTCTATAGAATAAATATCATGATGTGGCGGAGGGCTAATAAGCGTTACGCCTTTTGTACTATGTCTTAATTTAGCTATTAAATCAGTAACCTTAAATCCAGGTAATTGACCACCTTCTCCAGGCTTAGCACCTTGGGCTATTTTAATTTCTAATTCTGAACAGTTATTCAAATATTCTGCGGTCACACCAAATCTTCCGCTTGCAACTTGTTTAATTGCTGAACTTGGATTATCACCATTTTTTAATTTGGAATATCTTCTTGCATCCTCTCCTCCTTCTCCACTATCTGACTTTGAACCTATTCTGTTCATTGCAATAGCTAATGTCTCATGAGCCTCAGGGCTAAGAGCACCAAGTGAAATCCCAGGGGATACAAAGCTTTTTCTTATTTCAGAAATACTTTCTACATTATCTAAATTTAGAGAATTGCTACTTTCATTAAATTGAAGTAAATCCCTTATTTGAATTGGTTTAGAGCTATAAATTCTTGAAGTATATTTTTTATAAAGGTTATATGAGTCTCTGGTTACAGCTTCTTGAAGCATATGTATTGAAACACCCTCATAAGCGTGTGCTTCGCTATTAGCTCTAAATCTATACTCACCGCCTATATCTAAAATTACATTATCAGATTTAAATGATACCTCATGCTGTCGCCTAACTCTTTTTTCTAAACCGTCTAATCCGATACCAGAAATTCTAGAAGACATTCCTGGAAAAAAACTCTCAACCATGCTTCTACTTAAACCAATTATTTCAAAATTTCTTCCACCGCGATATGAACTAATTACTGAAATTCCCATTTTACTGATAATTTTTCTTAGTCCTTTCTCTATAGATTTTTTAAAGTTTTTAATTAGTTGATGGTAATCAGTATTCTGATAAATATTTTTTTTATACCTATTTGAAATAAGTTTTTCCACTAAAGAAGCATTAACAGTAGTGGCGCCAACACCAATAAGTACTGCAAAGTAGTGTACGTCAAGACACTCTCTAGAGGAAACGTTTAAAGAAGTAAAAGTCCTTAGATTATTTTTTATTAAATAACTGTGTACAGCGCTAGTAGCGAGTATCATTGGTAAAGCTATTCTGTCTTTATTAATATTATTGTCGCTTATAATTAGATGTTGAGAACCAGACCTGACTGCCTGTTCAGCCTCAGAACATATTCTTTGGATTTCATTTAAGAAATTAGTCTCTTCATTTAATTTATAAGTACAGTCAATCTCTGTTGTATGCTTTGATAAATGACTTTTTAATGTTTCCAGTTCATTATCTAATAATAAAGGGCTCTCTAAAAGTACCAAATTACATTGTTCAGAGTCTTCTTCTGCAATATTTCCAAGGTTTCCAAGCCTAGTTTTTAAACTCATTACAACTTGTTCCCTCAGGCTATCAATTGGAGGGTTTGTTACTTGAGCAAAATTTTGTTTAAAGAAACTATGAAGACCTCGGTATCTTTCAGTGAGCACACTTAAGGGTGCGTCGTCTCCCATTGATCCAATAGCCTCTTGTCCTGTTTTAACCATAGGATCTAAAATTAAATCAAGAGTTTCTAATGTTAAATTAAATGATTTTGCAATTTGAAAAACATTTTCTTCAACCTCTGGTGATGGTTCGTAAATATTGTCATTAGATAAGATGTTATCTAACTTAATAGTTTTTTGATTCCAATCTGAGTAATTATTACGTTTACTAAGTAATTCTTTTAATTCAAAGCTCTCATAAAACTTATTCTCTTTATAATTAACCGCTATAAGTTCACCAGGGCCAACTCTGCCTTTTTTTGTGATATTTTTTTCATCTATATTAATCATTCCAACTTCAGACCCTGAAATTAGTAAGTCGTCATCCGTTAATATGTATCGAAGAGGCCTTAACCCGTTTCTGTCCATACCAGAAATTATCCAGTCCCCAAAATTTCCACAGACAGCTGCTGGTCCGTCCCATGGTTCAATGACGGCGTTACAATAAGCATACATAGCCTTTAATTGATCAGATAAATCATATCGATTAGACCAAGACTCAGGAATTATCATTGATTTTGCCATCGGCAAGTCCCTATCAGTTTGAACAAAGAGTTCAAAAGCAGCATCAAGCGACGCAGAGTCTGAGGCATCTGGGTCGAGTATCGGTTTTAAATCATTAATTCTCTCTTTAAAAAAGGGGTGTGTAATTCTTGGTTCATGTGCACTCATCCAATTTATATTTCCCTTTAAAGTATTAATTTCACCGTTATGAGCTAAAACTCGAAATGGTTGTGCCAAGGACCATGTAGGAAATGTGTTAGTAGAATATCTTTGATGATAAATTGCAAATTTAGATTTAAATTCATTATCAAGCAGATCTGGATAAAACTCAGACAACTGTTCAGCTAAAAACATACCTTTGTAAACAATTGTTTGTGTTGATAAGGAGCAAACATAAAAATCGTTAATACTCTGTGCTTTAATTTTGTTCTCTATTCTTTTCCTTGTTAAATAGAGTTTCTTTTCGATATCATGTGTTTTTTCTTTAGGTGAGAAAATTATTTGTTCAATTTCTGGTTTTGTATAATTAGCTTTTTCACCAATGATCTCTGTGTTGACAGGAACCTGTCTCCAACCAAACAGATTCATTCCAGATTTTATTATTTCATATTCAACAATAGCTCTGCATTTTTCCTGGGCTCCAAAATCTCTTTTGGGCAAAAATATCATACCCACACCCAACACAGAGTCTTTGGTTGTTCTGTGACCCATTTTTAAAACTTGCTTACTGAAGAAAGAATTTGAAACCTCCAACATAATACCAGCACCATCTCCGGTTTTGCCATCAGCATCAACCGCACCTCTATGGAATACTGCTTTAAGTGCCTCAACTCCTTTTTCGACTATGTCTCTTCTTGACTCACCATTTATTGAGGCAACTAAACCTACACCACAATTATCATGTTCATATTTTTCATTATAGATGTGATTATCTTTTAGTTTTTGTCTATTTATTTTGAAAATTTCTAATGGATTGTCTTTCATGATGCTTTTTTAATCTTGGAACTCTGTAAAAAATTATGAATTGATTTTGCAACCTCTCGGCCATCATGTATCGCCCAAACAACTAAAGAAGCGCCCCTAACAATATCACCAGCTGCAAAAATCTTTGGGTTGCTAGTTTGAAACTTTTTAAAATCAACTTTAACTGTTTTCCAGCTAGTTAATTCAATATTTGTTTTGAAATTATGGTTCAAATCTTCAGGTTCAAAACCAAGAGCTTGAATAATTAAGTCACTTTTTATTTGTTTTTCAACACCAGTATCAATTGGTTTTCTTCTTCCACTCTCGTCCACCTCACCTAATGTAGCTACTTTATATGTCATACTTGTAGCTGTAGAGCTGTTGCTGATAATTTTAGATGGAACAGATAACCAATTAAATTTGATGCCCTCTTGTTCTGCATTTAAAACTTCTCTTGCTGATCCTGGCATATTCTCTTTGTTTCTTCTGTAAAGACAAGTAACTTCTTTTGCTTGTTGTCTAATGGCTGTTCTAACACAATCCATAGCAGTATCTCCTCCACCAATAACAATTACATGTTTATCTTTTGCCGTAAGATATTTATTTTTTGAGGGAGAGTCACCTAAACCGGTTCTGTTACTCTCAATTAAAAAATCCAAAGCAGGAATGCTATTATTGACTGATGAAGTATCAATATCTAATTGTCTTGCTTTGTATACACCTGTTGCAATTAATATTGCATCATAATCTTTTTCCAAATCTTGAAAGGAAATATTTTTTCCAACTTCTGTGTTTAAGTTAAATACAACACCACTATTAGTAAGCCACTCTGTTCTTCTCTCAACAATTTTTTTATCTAATTTGAAGTTTGGTATGCCATAAATCATCAACCCACCAGCTCGGTCATTTTTTTCGTAGACGTCTACTTGATATCCATTTTGAATTAAATAGGCTGATGCAGCCATTCCTGCAGGGCCCGATCCTATTACTGCTACTTTCTGCTTGTAATGGTTTTGTGATGATAGGTTTTTAACCCATCCTTTTTCCCATGCTATTTCTGTTAAGTATTTTTCCAAATTACCAATTGTAATAGCACCAAAACCTGCCTGCTCTACAACACAATTGCCCTCACACAAACGATCTTGAGGGCAAACTCTTCCACATACTTCTGGAAATGCATTTGTAGAGGCAGATACTTGATAAGCCTCCTCTAATCTGCCCTCTGCAATGTAACGCAGCCAATCTGGTATGTTATTGTTTAGAGGACAATGTATTTGACAATAAGGAATTCCGCATTGAGAGCATCTTGACGATTGTTCAACAGAGTCATTTTTATCAAACTGGCTATAAATCTCTTGAAAATGCTTTATTCTTTTTTCAGGTTCAGTCTTAGATGGATTCTTAGATTTTTTTTTATGAAACTCTAACATGATAATAAAATATTACTTTATTCTCCTACAAATAAGTAATTTGTATTATTACAAAGATTTATGATCTAAGTAAACTCATAAATGATAATAAATTATGACTAATAACAGTATTTTTTTTGTTTTTTATGGTTTAATACAGGGAATTACTGAATTTATCCCCATTAGTTCAAGTGGACATCTTAATATTTTAGAAATCTTCTTTAGAAGTATAGGATCTAGAAATTATTTATATGAAACATCAGCACACTTTGCATCTTTATTGGCTTTATTGTTATATTTGTCAGCAAACAAACATTTTGCAAAATCAAATATTAAAGCTTACTGGAAAATACTAATCTATGCGACTGTACCTGCACTTATTCTCGGCTTCATAATCAAGTTTTACGATATAGTTTATATTAGTTTGGAGTTAATTGGATATACTTCAATTACTGGGGCAATATTTCTCTATTTTTCAGATAAAGAAAAAAAATTTAAATTAAAAGTCAAAAATAAAAATACCAAATTTATACTAGCAGGATTTTTTCAATGCCTTGCTTTTTTACCAGGTTTCAGTAGGGCAGGAAGTTGTATAATTGCATTCAGACTATTTGGTGAAAATAGAAAATATTCATCTATTTATAGTTTATATATGGGAATACCCATAATTTGTTTGTCTTTTTTTTCTAATTTAAAAGAATTAGATAATTTTATTTTTGATAAGAACCTAGCATTAATTTTTATTACAACATTTTTTGCAGCCTATATTACAATATTTGTATTTATTAAAGTTATAAATAAAATCGGGTTTACACCTTTTGTAATTTATAGAATTATAATAGGTATACTATTATTAGCTTACACTTATTAAACTTTGTCGATAAACTTTTTTAGATACTCTGAGGTAATAATTTTCATATTTGATAAATCTTGATTTAATATTTCAGTGACTAATTTTTGAGCACCATCAGATATACTATCATGAGAAAGAGTTACGTATTGATCATAAGTGAATAGTGGTTTGGGAAATTTTTCTAATACTTTACCTTGAAGAATTGCTAAAAAAGACGGCATATAAAAAAACCTCTCCTTTTTTTTTAAAGAAGAAAATATATGACTTAAAATTTCTTTAAATGTAAATATTTCATCACCAACTGCAGCTAAATTAGAATTTTTGTACTTATCAAAATTATTTAACAAGTTAAAAATAAACAGAGATAAGTCATTAACATAAATTGGCTGAAATTTTGTTGTTCCATTTTTGATTAATGGAAGAAACGGTAAAATTTTAGCCATCTTTCCAAATAAATTAATGAAATTATCTTCCTCACCATATACTGTACTCGGCCTTATAATAATATGGTTAGTGTTATTATTCTCAATAAATTCCTCTCCCATTTTTTTGCTAATTAAATAATTAGATTTTGTTTTATAAGTTGAGCCCAAACTTGAAACATGAATAAAAGGTTTTTTGTTTAATTCACAATAATTAGCTAATTTTTTTGGTAATAGATAATGAACTAACTCAAAAGATAAATTAATTTTCTCATATAAAATTCCTACTAAATTAATGACAACATCTGAGTTTTTGACTAGGTTTTCGATTTGATTTAAATTATTTATATCAAATTCAATAACTTCAATTTGTCCTATATCACCAGAAAGTATATTTCTTTTAATTCTACTTGCGTTTCTTACTGGGCATATTAGTTTGAAACCACTTTGTAAGAGTCTTTTTGAGAGACTTCTACCGATAAACCCAGTAGATCCGAAGACTAAGATATTTTTGTTTTTCATTATAATATCTATCTTATATAAATATATGATCTAGGATGTCAAATTATCAATTATTTCACAATGATCTGCCAAGCAAAATTTTAAAATCATTTAAAGGAGATATATCAATTGATACTGAAACACTTGGATTAAATATCAAGAGAGACAGACTATGTCTGATACAATTACGAAATGAAACAGATAAAAAAGTTTACTTAATCAAATTTGAAGAAGACTTATCACCGAAATTATCAAAAAATATTAAGATGCTTCTTGAAAATAATGACCTTACGAAAATTTTTCATTTTGGAAGATTTGATATGGCTGTATTGAAAGAAAATTTAAAAATAAATGTAAAAAATATATTTTGTACAAAAATTGCTTCAAAATTAACTCGAACTTACTCCTCAAAGCATGGTCTAAAAGATCTAGTTGCTGAAATATTAAACATTCAATTAGATAAAACAGAACAATCATCTGATTGGAGTAAAAAAAAACTTACCAAAAAACAAATTGAGTATGCAATGAATGATGTTCTGTACTTATCAGATATAAAAAATTCACTAAATGATAAATTGCTTAATCAAAAGAGAATAAGATTATTCAAGTCTATAATGAAATTTATGGAAATAAGAGTTGATTTAGATTTACAGGGATGGGAAGGAGTAGACATCTTCGCTCACAAGTGATTAATGAATAAGTCTAGAATAAAAAAAATAGGTCAAGAGGTAATAAAGTTAGAGTCTGTAGCTTTATCTAAACTATCAAAAAGTTTAGATAAAGATTTTGTTAAAGCTGTTGAATTAATTTCAAAACAAAACGGTAAAGTTATTCTCTCTGGAGTAGGTAAAAGTGGAAATATTGCTGGAAAAATTGCTGCATCATTCACTTCAACAGGAATACCAGCAATATACTTAAATCCAGTTGATGCTAGTCATGGGGATATGGGCATAATTGAAAAAAATGACATTCTTATTATTTTATCCAATTCTGGTGAGTCAGATGAATTAGCAGATTTAATAAATTTTAGTAAGAAAAAAAAAATTAAAATTATTTCAATAACCTCCTTTAAAAAAAGTTTATTATCAAAAAATTCAGACATAAATTTAGTTTTACCTGCACATTTAGAGGCTGATAAATTAAAAACTATTCCAACAACTTCTACTACAATGTCATTGGCTCTTGGTGATGCTCTTTGTTGTTCGGTATTGAGTCTGAGAAAATTTGACAAGAAATCATTTATTGAACTTCATCCTGGTGGAAAAATAGGAAAAAAGCTAAAGACACTAAACGAAATAATGGATACAGATATTCCGGTAATTCAATCTAGTGCATCTGTTATAGATGCCGTTTTGGCTATGACGGAAAAAAAGTATGGGTGTGTTGTTGTACTAGATAAAAATAAAAAAATTAAAGGTATTATTACTGATGGAGATTTAAGAAGATCGATAGCAGAAATTGATATGAAGGAAAAGGCTACAAATATTATGAAAAGTAAACCTGTGCTGGCAACAAGTGATTTACTAATCTCTTCAGCTATTATTCTGATGAACAATCATTCTATCACCAGTCTTATCATAGCACGGCAAAATAAGCCTGTTGGTATTGTTAATATTAAAAAATGTTTAGAAAATGATTAATATATTTAATACAAAAATAATTTATTTTTTAATAATTCTTATTTTAGGATTGCAGATTTTTATATACTTTTATAATCAAAATTCTTTAACTAAAAGTTTTAGTCAAAAAAATATTACAGTTGAAAATTTTTCTAGTGTAGTTTTAAGCAATTCTGGGATTACTAAAATTGGTTCAGAAAAATTAAACAAGATAGATGATAATAAGATTTATTTGGAGGGTGAGTCATACCTCGAAAATAAGGAATATAAAATTTATGGCAATAATATATCAATTAATTTAATCGATGAAATATCAAGTAGTGAAGATTCAGTAAAAGTAATTAACTCTATGGGTACATTAAAAGCTAAAGGTTTTAAAAATATAGATTATGATGGTAAAATTATTTTTTTTGGAGAAGTTGAATTTGTCATTGATAATTAAAACCCTTTACTTATTTTTCTTCGTAATTTTTTTTTCTAATACTAACTCAGAGAGTTATGTTAAAGCAGGTGAGAGTCTTATTTGGGACTCAGAAAATCAAAGCTATACCGCTAATGGTAGTGTTGAGTTCAAAAATGATGAATTTGTAGCATTTGCTGATAGAATGATTGCAAATTATATAAAACAAGATAAAGATGAAATTTTTACTATCGTTGAGCTTTTCGAAAATGTTGTAATTGAGTTTAAGGATGAAATTTTTAGAGGTAATTATGCGATCTACACGCGAGATGATAACATAATTAAGCTTACTGGAAATGTATCAATTGAATCACCCACAAGATTGCTAAAAGGGAATGAGTTAATTGCTGATATTGACAACAATAAGAGAATATTAAACTCAGCTAATAATGAGTCTCTTGTTGAAGTTTTATTAGAAAATAATGCAGACAATTAAACTTATTGATGTCAGTAAAAGCTTTAAGTCAAAAAAAGCGCTTAATAGTGTAAATATGGAGTTCAATAGTAATAGAATTAATGGTTTGCTAGGACCTAATGGAAGCGGAAAGACCACTCTTTTTAATATAGTTGCAGGTTTTCTTTCTGCTGATATAGGTGAAATTTTATTAGATGATCATATATTAAATAATAAAAGCCTTAGCTTAAGGACTAAACTTGGGATTTCATATTTACCTCAAGAAGCATCAATTTTTAGGGATTTAAATGTATATGATAACATATTTTCAATAGCAGAATTATTTCACAATAAAGATACTTCAATTAAAATAACTGAAAATTTAATTAAACAATTTTCCCTAAACAATTTTCAGAAGACTAAGGGTAAATTATTATCTGGAGGTGAAAGAAGGAGAACTGAAATTGCCAGAGCTTTGGCGAGTAGTCCAAAATTTCTGTTGTTGGATGAACCTTTTGCAGGTATAGACCCGATTGCAATAGAAGAAGTAAAGTCGACAATCTCTATGCTTAAAAAAATGAATATTGGAATAATAATAACTGACCACAATGTCAAAGAGGCGCTAAGTATAGTTGAATATGGTTACATTATTTATAATGGAGAAATTATTAAATCGGGTAGTCCCAATGAAATTATTTCCGATAAATTTGTAAAAAAAATATACTTAGGTAAAAATTATAATTAAAAACATGCCTTTTAACTATAAAAGCTTTATAAAAGGCACATACTTTCCTCCAGGTGATAAATCAATAAGCCACAGAATATTAATTTTAGCTGGTCAAGTTATTGGTAAGTCTGAAATATCAAATCTACTAGAGGGAGAGGATGTTTTGAATACACTCAAAGCAATGAAGCAATTGGGTGTTCAGATAAAAAAAAAAGATAAAAAATATTTTGTTTTTGGTACACCACCTGGAGGATTATTTCAACCAAATCAAAAAATAGATTTTGGAAATTCAGGGACAGGTATAAGGCTAATATCAGGACTGATATCCTCAAATAATATTGAAGTAAAATTAGTTGGAGATAGATCTCTTAGTAAAAGACCAATGAAACGGGTCACAGAACATTTGTCAAAAATTGGTGCCAAAGTTGAATTGAATAAAGGTCTTTTTCCACCAATAAAATTAAAAGGATCTGGGAATGCAATACCACTAACATTTGAAATCATTATACCATCAGCGCAAATAAAAAGTGCGATTATGCTCTCTGCTTTAAATACAAATGGCACAGTAAAGATCAAAGAGTTTAAGACAACAAGAGATCATACTGAAAATATGCTTAAGTCTATGGGGTATAATATCAAAGTTAGAGAAAACTCTACTCATAGATTTATCGAGATGAAAAATAATAAAGAACTTAAAACAATTAATTATAATGTGCCAGGAGACCCATCGTCAGCAGCATTTTTTATTTCCGCTGCTTGTTTAAGACCAGGGTCTAAGCTTGTTGTTAAAAATATTTTATTTAACAAAACAAGAATTGGTTTTATTAAAACCTTAAAGAATATGGGAGGGAATATTAAAATCACTCATAGAAAAAAAATTCATAATGAATTAATAGCTGATCTACAAATTGAACAAACAAAAAAATTAAATTCAACTGTACTTAAACCTAGCGATATTCCTCTTCAAGTAGATGAAATACCTATTTTGTCTATTGCTGCATCTTTTGCCAATGGGTTAACAGTCTTTAAGGGTTTAAAAGAATTAACAGTTAAGGAAAGTAATCGGTTGTTACTAATACATGAAAATCTAAAAAAAATTGGAGTGAAATCTGAAATCAAAAACTATGATTTATATATTTTTGGTAATAATGATTTAAAAAAAGGTGGGGCTACTATTAGGCATAATGACGATCATAGGATTTTGATGGCTTTTTATATTTCGAATATGATTTGTAAAAAAAACAATATTATAAAAGACAAATCGTGTGTAAACACAAGCTATCCAGCTTTTTTCAAAGATATATCTCAATTTTGCAATTAATTTCTCTTGAAAAACATTAATAAAACTTTAAAAAAACCGTACTAAATTTGAAAGGTAAAACATGACTAATGATATCAAATGATGAGTATAGTAAGCTGCTAGACCAACAGTTTGAAACTAAAAATACAATCACTGCAAACAAAATAATTTCTGGAACTATTCTTAAAATAAGTGATCAACATATAACAGTAGATATTGGATATAAAAGTGAGGGACAAATACCCAAAGAAGAATTTATTAATACTGGATCATCAGATGATTTAAAAACTGGACAAGTTATAGAGGTATTTGTTGAAAAATTAGAAGATAGAGAGGGAAATGTAAAAGTCTCTCATGAAAAAGCAATCAAAATGAAGTCTTGGGAGAAGCTTCAAAAATTATACGACAAAAAAGAGAGAGTTAAAGGTTTTATAGTTGGTAAAGCAAAAGCAGGTCTTTATGTAAAAATCTTGGGAACAAATGCATTTTTACCTTTAAGCCAGATAGATGTTCGCCCCGTAAGAGATGTTAGTCATTTAATTAAGACAGAGGAAACATTTGAAATTCTTAAAATGGATTACTCAAAAGGAAATATTGTTGTATCAAGAAAAGCAATCCTAGAAGAAAAACAAAAAGAAATCAAAAATCAAATACTGGATAAGTCAAAAAATAATTCCGTTGTCACTGGTAAAGTTAAAACTTTTACTGACTACGGAGCCTTTGTTGATCTCGGAGGAATTGATGGATTAGTTCATTTAAGTGATATTTCATGGAGTAGAATTGGACATCCATCAGATGTATTAGAAGTTGGCAAAAAATATGATTTTAAAATTCTAAAAGTATCAGATGACTCTGATAAAATTAGCTTAGGTTATAAGCAGTTGAAGGACGATCCCTGGGAGAAAATAGAAGATAAAATTACTCTTGATGAAATCTATGATGGAAAAATTACTCACATCACTGATTATGGTGCTTTTGTTCAACTCTCAGAAAAAGATTTAGAAGGATTAGTTCACTCAAACGATATTAGTTGGACCAAAAAGAATATACATCCAAATAAAATTCTTGAAGTTGGCTTCAATATTAGAGTTAAAATTTTAGATATTGATAAAGACAAAAAGAGGATAAGTCTTGGTATTAAACAAACCGAACCAAATCCTTGGGAAAATATTTTAAATGAATACAAAAAAGATCAAATAATAGATACTGAGATTAAAAATATTACAGAGTTTGGTATATTTTCTAAGCTTAATGAAAATATAGACGGGCTAATACACAAAAATGATTTATCATGGACAGACTCTAACGGTGATAGAACACTAAAAAAATATCAAAAAGGTCAGGCAATTCAGGTTAAAATTTTAGAAATAGACCCTGAAAAAGAAAAAGTAAGCTTTGGTATAAAGCAATTATCTGCTGATCCATTTAATGAATTCTTCAAGGATAAATCTAAAGGGGATATAGTATCAGCTACAATTACAAAAATTAATAATAATGGAATTGATGTTGAGGTAGCAAGCTTTATTGAAACATCAATTAGAAGAAAAGAACTCTCTAAAAATAAAGAAGAGCAAAATATATCTAGATATAATGAAGGTCAAAAAATAGATGCAAAAATAAGCTCTATAGATTTGACCAATCGAAAGTTTGCTCTTTCAATTAGGCAACTTGAGATAGATGAGGAGCAAAGTTTATTAGAAAAATATGGATCTAAATCATCTGGTTCGGTTTTAGGGGATATTCTTGGTAAGGCTTTGGATGAGGATAAGGACTCTAAAGAAGAATAAGTCTGATATTTTAAAGACCTATTTACAATCAGAAACTGACTTAACGCCTAAAATAAACAAACAGATCTTTGAAAAATTTTTTGAGATTTTAGAAAAAAATATTTCTCACCACGTCTCCGTAGAACTAAGGAACTTTGGAGTTTTCAAATCTAAATATATGAAGTCTAGATATGGTTCTGACCCAAGAAATAAAAAGAAAATATATATTCCTTCTAAATGGAAGGTTACATTTAAAGCGAGCGAAAATATTAATAAAAAGTTAAATGAAAAAATTTAAATCTTTCATAGCCTTAGATCTTAAATCAAATACTCAAAATATTAGTATTGTTAAACAGTTATATCGCAATGTTTATGGTTTTAAAGTAGGTTATAGAGCTTTTTATAATAATCGTTCAAAAGAGCTTATATCAGAAATTAAAAGGTCTAAATGTAAATTATTCCTTGATTTAAAACTTCATGATATTCCGAACACAGTTAGCAGTGCGATAGATTCTTTATCGAATATAAATCCTGATTTTCTTACCATACATATATCGGGTGGTAACGAAATGATGAAAGCTGCAGTAAAATCCATTAAGAAAAATAAACTTAAAACTAAAATTTTAGGGGTCACCTTATTAACTAGCTTAGATGGAAAAGATAGTGAAAAAATATACAAAGAGAAAAATACAAAAAAACTTGTTAAAAAATTTACTGAAATGGCAAATAACGTACAGATTCATGGACTTATTTGTTCAGGTGATGACCTGAAAGTTTTGGGAAAATTTAATAAATTAGTAAAAATTACACCTGGTGTAAAAATGTTTGCTAAAAATGATGATCAAAAAAGAGTTACTTTCGTTCATAATGCTTTACAAGATGGGGCAAGCTTTGTTGTAATAGGAAGAGAATTAATTGAAAGCAAAAGACCTTTAGATTTACTAAAAAAATATGGCGAACAACATAAAAATAAAAATTTGTGGACAAAATAATCCAGCTATTATTAATCACTGTCTTGATTTAAATATTTCTTATCAAGGATTAATTTTTTATGAAAAGAGTCCGAGGTCTATAGATATAGAAACACTATCTCTAATTAACCAATATTTTAAATCACACAAAGATAAATTTGTGGGTGTTTTTGTAAATCCATCAATTAATGAAATTAAAAATAGGTTAGAAGTTTTTGATTTTGATACAATTCAACTTCATGGAAATGAAGATCAAAACTTCATAAGCGAAGTAAAAAATAATTTTAAGAAAAATGTATATAAATCAATATCCCCAGAGGATTTTAAAACAACTGAGTTAATTGATGTAGATCAATTCCTCATCGAAGCGAAACCCTCTTTAAATCAGATGCCTGGAGGAAACAATAAAACTTGGGACTGGTCTAATTTTAAAAATATTAAAAAACTACCTTATATTTTATCAGGAGGTCTAAATGTCACTAATATCAAAAAGGCAATTAACTTAACAGGTGCAGATTTTGTTGATATAAATTCTGGAGTAGAGGAGCAACCAGGTGAAAAAAGCCTTACTTTGATAGATGGTATTATTTCATCAATTTATAATTAATGAAAACATATAAACAACCTAGCACTGTTGGAAGATTCGGTGAGTTTGGTGGCATGTATGTTTCAGAAACATTAATGCCCCTATTATTAGATTTAGATAAATCTTACAAAAAAATTCAAAAGGATAAAAAATTTAAAAAAGAGCTAAATGATCTTTTTAAAAACTATGTTGGTAGGCCCTCCTCTTTGCACTATGCTAAAAATTTATCTAAATTTATTAATGGACCAAAAGTATATTTTAAAAGAGATGAGCTAAATCATACAGGAGCCCATAAAATCAATAATTGCTTAGGACAAATACTCCTCGCAAAAAAAATGGGAAAAACAAGAATTATTGCTGAAACGGGTGCTGGACAACATGGAGTTGCAACAGCAACTGTTTGTGCTCTTTTTGGTTTTCCTTGTTATATTTACATGGGATCTAAAGATATCGAAAGACAAAAACCGAATGTTTTTAGAATGAAGCTTCTAGGAGCCAAAATTATTCCTGTTGAGTCTGGCAGTAAATCTTTAAAAGATGCGATGAATGAAGCTTTAAGAGATTGGATTAAAAATGTCAGAGATACTTTTTATATTATCGGTTCTACCGCAGGTCCTCACCCCTATCCGAAAATGGTAAGAGATTTCCAATCTGTAATTGGAAAAGAGGCCAGAGAGCAAATATTGAAAGTAGAGAAAAAACTACCAGATTATTTGATAGCTTGTGTTGGAGGTGGATCAAATGCCATGGGTTTATTTTATCCATTTTTGAATGATAAAAAGGTAAAGATTATTGGAGTTGAGGCGGCTGGTAGAGGCGCTAAAACAGAAGAAACAGCTGCTACAATGACATCTGGAACTCCCGGTATTTTACATGGTAGTTACAGTTATGTCTTACAAGATAATGATGGACAGATAAAAGAGGCTCATTCAATTTCTGCTGGTCTCGATTATCCTGGTGTAGGGCCTGAACACTCCTACTTAAAAGATATTAAAAGAGTTAAATACTTTGGTATAACTGATAAAGAAGCTCTTGAAGCATTTCAAACATGTTCAAAACTAGAGGGAATTATTCCTGCACTAGAGCCTTCCCATGCCCTAGCCTACTTAATTAAAGCATTTAAAAATAAACATAAAAACAAAGTTGTAATTTTAAATTTGTGTGGACGAGGTGATAAAGATTTATTTACTGCAGCTAAAGCAATAGGATTTGATGCAGATGAATAATCTAGACTCTCTTCCTAAGAAGAAAATACTCTCGTTATTTATGACGTGTGGGTTTCCTACATTAAATCAAAGTAAAAAGGTTTTTAATGAAATGTTATCTCATCAACCAGATATTATTGAGTTTGGGCTTCCCTTTTCTGATCCTATGGCAGATGGGCCTATTATCCAAGAGGCAAACAAACTTGCACTTAGATCAAAATTATCAACACAACAATCACTTAATTTAATTAAAGAATTAAGTAAATCTAAAAATAATACTTCATTTGTTATTATGTGTTATTTAAATACTGTCCGTAAATTTGGATTAAATAAATTCATCAAAAATATTAAAAGTATTGTCGATGGTATAATAATTGTTGATTTGCCTTTTGAAGAAGAAGATGCAATCAAAAAGTCATTGTCTAAAAATAACATCCACTTGATCAAGTTAATCTCTCCAATGACTGATAAAAAAAGATCAAAAAAACTTCTAAAAAATTCAAAAGGATTTATTTATTACATATCTGCAACTGGAATCACTGGTTCAAATAAATTAGATTACAAAGAAATAAATAAAAATGTTAAATCTATAAAAAAAATGTCTTCTGTTCCCGTTTTAGTTGGATTTGGGATCAAGTCTAAAAAAGATGTCATTGATATATCGAAAAAAACAAATGCAGATGGTGTTGTAATTGGCTCAGCTCTAATTCAAAAATATTTTGATATAAAGATGGATTTTAATAAGTACCTTAAAAGCCTTAAAAAATTTATTCAAGAGGTTAAGATCTAAAAATGAACTGGCTCACAGATTATGTAAAACCTAAATTGAGCTCCCTTGTTAATCGAAAAGAACCTCCGTCTGATTTATGGACCAAGTGTGGATGTGGAGAAAGAACCTTGTATGTAAGTGATTTGAAAGAAAATCTAAATGTTTGTTCATACTGTGACTTTCATATGGGGATGGATGTAAATAGTAGATTAAAAAATTTATTTGATAACGAAAATTATGAATTAATTGAAGTACCTTTTGAAAATAATGATCCTCTAAAATTTAAAGATCTTAAAAAATATACAGACAGGATGAAAGCTGCACAAAAGAAAACTGATCAAAAAGATGCCGCCATTTTAGCTAAAGGTGAAATTGGAAGCACAAAAGTTGTAGTTTTTATTTTAGATTTTAATTTTATGGGTGGCTCAATGGGTCAATTTGTTGGTGAAGCATTTAAAATTGGTTGTCAAAACGCTGTTAATTTGAATTGTCCATTTATATCTGTTGCTTCTTCAGGAGGTGCAAGGATGCAAGAAGGTATTGTAAGTTTAATGCAACTACCTAAAACAGTTGCTGCTGTAAATATGCTAGATCAAAATAAAATTCCTTACGTGAGTGTTCTAACTCACCCTACTACTGGAGGTGTGAGTGCTTCTTTTGCGATGCTTGGAGATATTATCATTGCTGAAAAAGGAAGTATGATTGGTTTTGCTGGAAAAAGAGTTATCGAAGAGACAATCAAGGAACAATTACCTGAGGATTTTCAGACTGCCGAGTACCTT
Organism: uncultured Alphaproteobacteria bacterium; assembly: GCA_902610175.1. Taxonomy (GTDB): domain Bacteria; phylum Pseudomonadota; class Alphaproteobacteria; order HIMB59; family HIMB59; genus HIMB59. The sequence continues at coordinate 265,924 of CACLUR010000001.1, forward strand.
CTTGAACACGGAATGGTTGATATGGTTGTCCATCGAAAAGAATTAAATCAAACACTTTCTAAAGTTTTATCATTCGTAAAAAAATAAATTCTTGAAAGATCCCATTTTTCAAAGACTACTAAATCTACATCCAAAATTTTCAGACTTATCTTTATGGAGAATTAAAAAACTTTTAAAGAAAATCAATTTTGATGAAAATTTACTGCCCAAAGTCATTCATATAGCTGGAACTAATGGAAAAGGCTCAACAGCAGCTATTTTAAAATCAATTCTCAATCACCATGATTATTCAACACACGTGTACTCCACTCCTCACCTAGTAAAATTTAATGAAAGAATTCAATTAAGATCTAAAGAAATTTCCAATCAAAAATTATTAGAATATTTGAAGTTTTGCGAAGATAAAAATGAAGGAAATTTGATAACGTTTTTTGAAATCACTACTGCGGCGGCGTTTAAAGCTTTTCAAGATCATAAAGCTGACTATCTAATATTAGAAGTTGGGCTTGGAGGAAGATTTGATGCTACAAATATTTTAAAAAAATCAAAGTATGCAGCTATTACTCCAATTTCTTTAGATCATCAAGATTATTTAGGAAATTCATTGGATCAAATTACTTTTGAGAAATTAGGAATATTAAATCCAAAAAGTACAATTTTTATTAATCGACAGAAAACAAATGTTATGAAATATATTAAGTCACAATTAAAAAAAAGAAAATTAGCTGCAAATCAATTTAATATTCATTGGAAAATAAAATCTAATTTTTATTTATCGAATGATATAAGAGTTAATTTATCAAAATTAAGTTTATTAGGATCACATCAATTAATTAATGCTGGATTAGCAATACATTTAGCAAGGAATATATTGAAAGAAAAATTTGTAATAGAAAAAACAGAAAAAGCGTTGATGAATTGTGAGTGGCCTGGGAGATTGCAGCAAATTAAGAGCGGACTTTTAAATAAAAAAATAAAGAAATATAAAAATATTTATTTAGATGGCTTTCACAATATCGATGGCATGAAAGCATTAATTAAATCATTACCAAAAATTAGGAAGATACTCATATGCTCTTTTTTAAAAAATAAAAAATATATTCAGATGCTTTCTAACTTATCAAATCATTTTAATAAAATAATTGTTGTTAAAATGAACGAGGAAAACTCTATCACTGAGGATTTGCTGCCCAAATACCTGAAACTCTATTTTGCAAATTCCTTAACAGATTCATTTAAAATGATTAATAAATTCTCATCAAATCAGACCACAATTTATTTTGGAGGATCATTATATTTTATTGGTGAAGTGATAAAATTAAATCGTTTAAAAAATTAGATTTTCTCACTATATAGTGCCAAATAGCAAAAATATCCCCATTTATAAAGATATATTGATTGATCTAAATTTTCTCAGAAAAGTAGGAATTAATAACTAACCTTAATCCTCCAGAACCATTCTTGTGGTTTTCTTCAAGAATGGTTCTACTAAATTTTCTTTTTGTTTTTCAAATAAAGTAGTAAAGCTAGTCCTTCGTATGCAATTTTCCATAATTGTCTAAATAATGGTAGCTTCAACAATAAAGACAGGTATCTCCATTTTGGAATTGTATCCCATAAAACTAAAAAGGACTCTGATCCAGAAACAATTTTTCCATCATGATATACATGCATTCTTCTAAATAATTCTTTTTTGGAGAGATGATTTATATGCTCATCTTTATTTTTTGAAATATCAACATAGTTTATATTACAGGTTTTCCTTTTATAGTGACTTATCTCTGCATTACAAATATTACATGAACCATTAAAGTATACTTTCATTTTGATTATGCGGGTGGTGGTATTGAGCCATCTTTAAATAGATCATATCCCTTTAAGACAGCAGGTCTAAGTGATATTTGATTATACCAACGCAATAGATTGATATATTTATTCAGACCTATATCATGAATTGGATGTCTAGCGATCCAAGGAAATGTTGCGATATCTGCAATTGAATATTCATTTGCCAAATATTCATTTTTAGACAAATGATCATCTAAATTTTTGTATATCGTTTCTGCAATTTTAAAATATCTATCTTCACCAAAATCACTTTTACCGGGATTATAATGATGAAATTGATGATGCTGACCTAACATAGGGCCTATATAACCCATTTGAGCCATCAACCACTGGATTGTTAAACTTTGATTTGAGCCATAAAATTCTCCTGATAAATTTGCCAAGTAAATTAAGATAGCACCAGACTCAAATATGGTCTTATTATCATGTCTTAAAACAGGAATTTTTGAAAATGGAGAAATTTTTTTAAACTCATCGTTGAATTGTTCACCCTTATTTAAATTAATTAAAATCAAATCATAACTCTCATTAATCTCCTCTAACATTATTGAAATTTTTCTTGCATTTGGAGTTGAGTCTGCAAATAACTCAAACATTCAAATTAAACTCATAATATATTTATGAACAAAATATCCTATTGCGAGTAAAGTCAATCCAATCAAGTAAATTAACCAAAAATTCATATTGAGATTTTTTGCAAAGAAAAAAGGTAAGAAAAATAAATATGAGACAGGTATCCCAATAAGAATGCTTTTTGCAAATATTACAGTATTTTCAGTATTTTTATGCTCTAAGAAAGAGAAGGCTATGGCTATTATACTTGCTATTGGAAGAGCAATAATAAATCCAGATAGCTCAGGTTTTTTACCGGAAAGCCAACTTGCAAATGCAATCACAAGAGCAGCTAATAAAACTTTTAAAGCAAAAATCATAATTATCTATTTTATACTAATTAATAATAATTAAAGATTATTTTCAGGTATTAAGAAAGTTGTTGATGCCCAATCACTATGCCAGATTGGCTCATTTTTTTCTGGGTCTGCTTTTAATGGATAAATCACAACTGAGTCTAAAAGATATTCCCTTCCTGGTTCAATATCAAAAGTGAATTTTCCTTTATCATCCGTTATGGTATTTACAATTGATAACTTTGTATTTTTATATTTCGAAAAAATTGTAACAAGATTTTTTTTTAGTGGTTTTTTTTTGTAATATAAAGTTCCACTCATTTGCTTTGAATTCAATTCTTTGTAAGGATTTTGGTCTAAAACAAATTCAAATAGAAGTCCTGTTTTTTTATCCTTCCCCTCACTGCCATTTAGTGTAATAAGAGATTTTGCATAACGACGATAACTCTCAATAAAATTACTTTCGGGAAATCCTTTCTCAAAATGAGTATCGATTAGTTGCTGGTAACCTTTTTCATTAACAAAATCCTCGAATTTTTGAAACTTTTTATAATCAACATATTTATCTTTAGTTTCATGATAAATAATTAATAAATTGTCTAAATTAGTCGTTATATTAATTGCAGGTACATCACCTAGTATGCCCTTTATTTTTTCTTTTTTATTTTTGGATCCAGATAAAATTTTAAATGTTTTAAAATCTTGTGGATTATACATTAAAACCATACCTTGAAATTCTTGTCCTACCCTCAAGTGAGCATTTATTAAGTCATCATTAAGTTGATATTGTGTGGGCTCGATCCAAAATTCATGAGCATTTACTCTAATAGAATAAGCAATAAGGAGCAAAAAAATATAAAGAATTTTTAGATGAATTTTGGTAAACATGACCGAATGATTAAGTACTTATTTTTTCTAATTTTAATATTGAGCTCTCCTCTGCATTCACACGAAATTAAACCCGCGGTGATGGATATTACCATTATTGAAGGAAATGCATCAATCGAATTTAAATTAAATGCAGAAACTATTCTTTCTGAAATTGATGCCTCTTTATATCAGGATACCAACGACTCACCTCAATCTCAAAAATATGATGCGTTACGGGCCCTTTCCACTGAAGAAGTAGAGAAAATGATCATAGAAAATGAAAACAAATTTACAGATAAGATTAAAATCAATATCGGAGATGAAACTATTCCGCTTTCTTTAAGAAATGTAGATACTTTTCAAGAAATAAACGATGAATTTCCCAGAGATACAACTTTAAACATAGGTTTTGAAATAAAAGATGAGTCTTTTACCATTCAATTTGAAAAAGAATTGGGTCCCGTGGTAATTAGACATTTTGAGGATTTATCAAAAAAGTCTGTTTTATTTACAACTTATTTACAACCTGCTGAAAGATCATCACTAATATCTCAACAGACACGGTCTTCAGCTTTAAGTACAACAATTGAATATTTAGTTTTAGGGATAGAGCATATTGTTCCTAAGGGACTTGACCATATCTTATTCATAATAGGTATCTTTTTTTACGCCATCAAATTTAAACCTTTATTACTTCAAGTCACAATGTTTACAGTTGCGCATTCGATCACACTTATTCTAGCTAGTTTTAATTTAATTTTTATACCTGCTACTATTGTTGAACCGTTAATAGCATTGTCTATAAGCTATGTTGCAATTGAGAATATATTTCAAAGACGTTCAACTTTACTTCGGTATTTAATAATTTTTATTTTTGGATTAATTCATGGTTTAGGTTTTGCGTTTGTGCTAGGAGATATTGGGTTAAATACTAGTCAACTTGTTTTAAGTTTAATCTCATTTAACATTGGTGTAGAAATAGCACAGATAGCAATTATTATCTTAGCATCAATTATCTTTATAATACCTTCACGTCAGAGTTGGTATAGAGCATTTTTGCAAATTCCTATTTCGATTATAATTTCAATGATTGGTTTATATTGGTTTATTGAAAGAGTATTCTTTTAAAAATTTATTTTAATAGTGCCAAGAACTGATAGAGATTTATCTGTTATCACCATTTCTCCTGAACTTGGATAATAATCAAGAAAACCACCAACAATTACATAATGGGTTACAAAAATTAAATTACCTTGACTGTCGTCCCAATTTTTAATGAATTGATTTAATTCATACATTTGTTTTGAATGGTTTTTTTGATAATCAGCTGAAAATGTTGAATTTAAGGCACTTAAACTCTCAAAATTTCCAAATGCCAGACGAGCGGTTTCTTTGCAGCGACACCATTCGCTAGAATAAACAGAGTCTATTGGAATAGAATATTTAGAAAATAATATACCCATTCGTTTAGATTGATTAATTCCTTGTTCATTTAAATTTCTTTGTGTTGAACAATCGTATAATTCAAAATTATTGGGATCACCGCCTCCAGGAGCATATGCGTGACGAATAAAGACTACTTTGCCACCCTCTTTTAATAATTCCCAACTTGTTGTTTCATCAGATAAAGAATTAAATGTAAAAAAAAGAGAAATTAAGAAAAAGAAATTAACAATTTTCATTGTTGTGAGAGGTATTGATGATATGCCTGCTTTTTTAAGTCATTCCAATATTGATCTGCCTCTTCAGCTGTATATTTTCCGTAAAGTTGCATCCAAAGATCAGTTGTCACTAAAGATAAAGCTTCCTCTTTTTCTTTCCACTCATCATAGAACCAAGGGTCTAAAGAGGGCTCAACTCCTTTTTGTGAAAAATAATTGACCTCTTCATGAATTCCCCCTATGTCTATAATCATTGTTTTAGGAGAAAACTCTACATCCTCGAAAAAACGTATACGTGCTATATCTTCTTCGGTTAATCCTTTAACCACTATACCTTCAACGCCAGAATAATTTTCACCGAAGATTATTACAGGGAAGTTTTCATTAATGACTAAACGCAATTCACTTTTTGGTGCAAAAGCTTTAGTTATTTTTAAGTGATCAGTTTTACATCCTATAACCTTCTCTAATATTACAATAGAGCGAAGAGTACCGTAAAAAAAATAATTATTCATTTTAGTCTTAGAAAAATTCTGGAAGTGCTGCTTTTTTTATCTTCATTTCATGAAGGAGTATGCAAATTTGTTGAGAAATATCAACACTATTTGGCGTATCACTATGAACACAAACTGAATGAATGTTTGTTTTTAGAGTGTTCCCATTACGTGAAATAATTCCTCCTTGAATAAGCATGGCTTTTACATGTTCCCTGGCACTTATAGGATCTGTTATCAAAGAATCATCAATGGAACGAGGTGTTAAAGTAGCATCATCTTCATAAGTGCGATCTGCAAAAACCTCAAGAGCAGTGGGTATGTTGCTTTTCACAGCAATTTTAGCAAGTTCACTTAAAGCTGGCGCAAGTAATATTATTGATGGATAATTTTTTTTTAAAACATCTACTATTTCACTAGAAAGGTCTTGGTCAATACATGCCATATTACTCAAAGCCCCATGAAGCTTAACATGTGTTACTGGAAAATTAATATTAGAGGCAAGATTATGAATAAAAATTAATTGGTCTCTGACAATTTCTTGAATTAATTTTTTGTTCCAATAAATTTTTGTGCGACCAAAATTATCTCTATCTAAAAAAGAAATATGCGCACCAACTGAAACATGTTTTGTTTTACAGTAACTTAGTGCTTTAAAAACGACGTTTTTTGACCCTCCATGATATAGACAAGAAAGATTAGCAGAACTAATTTTATTTATTAGCTGCATATCAACAGTTTCAAAAAAACTGAGGTCTTTTTCTGCGATATCAGAATTTAAATTAATCTTATTCAAATGCACTAAAGTTACATTATGATATTAGGGTGTATTTCAAAGGAATAAATTCTTATGGGGATCGGGGTTTGGTCTTAGATTTTGGAAATGAAACCTCAAGATCTATATCACAGGAGGTAAACGACGCATTTTTAAATATTTCAAACCTTAATCTTCAATCACTTAATATTGTCCCCTCATTTAATAAAATTGTTGTAATTTTTGAAAATTCTCACATACGAGATCAAAACAAAGACAAAATTAATATAAAAATGAATGAAACAAAATCTCAAAGTAACAAAAAAGTTACTAAAACATGGAAAATACCGGCATGTTATGATGAAGATTTTGCGTTAGATATAAAGATAATCCAAAAACTTCATAAAATTTCAAAAGAAGAGGTTATCAATCTTCATTCATCCGTTAATTACTATACATATTATATTGGCTTCATGCCTGGGTTTCCGTATTTAGGGGATGTTCCCTCCCAATTAATTACACCGCGGTTAGCTACTCCAAGGGTAAAAATTCCTGCTAGATCCATTGGTATAGCAAAAAATCATACCTGTATATATCCGAAAGTTTCTCCTGGTGGTTGGAATATAATTGGACAAATACCATTTGATATTTTTGATTTACAAAGTCCTAAGCCTTCCCTTTTTCTCCCAGGTGATGAAGTAAAATTTTTCTCTATATCTCTTCCAGAGTTTAAAAAAATAAAAAAATATAATTTTTCATCAAATGAATTGATCAAGGAATACTCGTCATGAACTCAATCATAATCACTCGTGCAGGAACTCATTCAACGATACAAGACTTTGGTAGATTTCAATATCAACACTTAGGAGTTTCACCAAGTGGAGCGATGGACCAAAGAATTATTTCAGGGTTACAAAAAATTATACCCAATCATCAAAATCAATTTCTAGAATTTGCTTACGTTGGACCCTCAATAAAAGTAAAAGAAGGGTCTGTTAAGATTTGTGTTGGTGGTAATTGTAATATGAGCATTCAGAAAAATAACAACACTCAGCTTGAGTACCAGCCCTATAAAAGTATTAATTTATTTGAGGGCGATGAATTGATTATTCACAATACAATAGACTCAGTATATGGATACATAGCTTTTGAGCATGGACTTGGGTTAGAGCCTTGTCTTAATAGCTACTCTACTGACACAAAAGCAGGGATAGGTTCGATTAATCGACCTTTAAATGATGAAGATATATTTAACATTAGCAAAGATGTAAGCTCTTGGGATCTTATCTCTATACCAAAGCCTGATTTAGAAAAGGTAACCAATTTCAAAGTTTATCCCGGTCCTCAACTTCAATATTTCTCAGACAATTCTCTACAATCTTTTATTAGCGGTGTTTTTACAATAACTAATCAAAGTGATCGAATGGGTATCAGGCTCAAAGGTGAGAGTCTCATTAGTTCTGAGTCTCATGATATTTTGTCTGAGGGAATATTACCTGGGTCTATTCAAGTGCCAAGTGATGGGCAACCCATTGTATTAATGCGGGACATTCCTTGTACTGGAGGATATCCAAAAATTGCAATTTTAAATGAAGTAGATATTTCAAGAATCTCTCAGCTTCCCCCTGGAACCAAAATTACCTTTGATTTACAAACAATCTATTAGCACAGATTTTATGTATAATTAAAAGTGAAAATCTCAAGTGTTCAAGATCTAATACCAACATCGAAAAACTCGAATATCTCCATGTTATCAAGACAAGATGCGCTGGAAAAATTCAATTCTTTTAATCCTGTTCTCTATGCTAAAACAAGAAACTTTTTGAATGGACAAATTTCAAGATTATCAGCCCATATAAAATATGGAATCATCACTAACAAAGAGCTCTATCAATATATTCGAGACAAATATAATTTTGTTGAGAGTGAAAAGTTTATTCAAGAATTAGCATGGAGAGATTTTTGGAGAAGCTATGCCTACCATCATCCTGATCAACTATGGACAGATGTAGAAGAATATAAAACTGGATTTCAAGCTCAAGAATATCAAGATAACTTGCCTGAGGATATTATATCAGCAGCAACACCAACACAAATTATTAATATTTTCATCGAGCAACTCACAAATACTGGGTACCTTCATAACCATGCACGTATGTATTTGGCTTCTTATATTATTCACTTTAGAAGAGTGAAGTGGCAAGCTGGAGCGAAGTTTTTTATGAGTCATTTACTGGATGGAGATATTGCAAGTAATAACTTCTCTTGGCAGTGGATCGCGAGTACCTTTGCAGGAAAACCTTATATATTTAATTTAGAAAATGTTCACAAATACTGTCACCGAAGCATAGATATTATACCTGAGAAGAATCAAGAAATAGATGGAAGCTATGAAGAAATTAGCTCGAGGCTCTTTCCCAATTTATGAACTTAATTTATTTATATGACGAGTTCATGAGAGTGCCAGCCGGTATTGAGGGTAATCCTGTTTACATCTTTGATAATACTTTAACTGAAGACTATGAGCTTAGTGACAAAATCATTGAAAATAGATACTTTTTAGCCAAAGAGGCAGGGGCTGAAATCTATAGAGGTAATACATACGAGATATTGCAAGAAATTCATAACCAAAACACCATATCCAAAATTATAACAAAATCTACTTTTAGACCTATTTACCAAAATTTATTTCAAAAATTAGGTGAAATATATGATTTAGAGCAGTTGCCCGATTACTTCTTATTGCAGGTGAATTATCTTCATCCAGCAAAAAGATTTTTTCAGTATTGGAACAAAATTAAGAAAAATTTAAAATATTAGTCATGGCTGAGAAATGCAAATATTGCGAGGGAGAGTTATCAGTCATGGACAGTGTGTATATTGAATCTGAAATTCGAACAGCACCTAAGAAAGTTCAAAATTTAATTAAAAGTCATCATAATCTTGTCTGTTACATGTGTTATAAAAAACTAAAAGCTATTAAAGTGATAAATACTGAAAATAAAAATAAAAAATTAAATTAAAGATTTTTCACTGTTTCTCTTAACTCGTACTTTTGAATTTTTCCAGTTGATGTTTTTGGTAGGACCTGAAATACAAAAGTTTTAGGCATTTTAAAACCAGCTAAGTGCTCTCTACAAAATTTCTTTAACTCATCTTCTTCTACTGTTTGACCTTCAATTAACTCTATAAAAGCACAGGGTGTCTCACCCCATTTTTCATCAGGTCTAGCAACAACTGCTGCTAATGATACTGCAGGGTGCTTTGTAATAATATTTTCAATTTCTACAGATGATATATTTTCACCACCGCTAATAATTATATCTTTTGATCGATCTTTAACTTGAATATACCCACTAGGGTGCATTACTGCTAAGTCGCCTGAATGAAACCATCCACTTTTCATCGACTCTTTAGTAGCTTCTTCATTTTTGTAGTACCCCATCATGACAGTATTTCCTCGGATCATAATCTCCCCCATGGTTTTTCCATCGGAAGGAACAGGTTCGAGTGTTTCTGGGTTCATGACCGATACCATTTCTGTGTGCGGATAGCGAACTCCTTGATAGGCTTTGAGCTCAGATCGCTTTTCATCTGCTAGATTATCCCAGTCCTTATTCCAAGCACAATGAACAACATGACCGTAAGTTTCAGTCAGTCCATATACATGCATAACCTCAAAGCCTAAAGACTCCATTTTTTGAAGAATTGAACTAGGGGGCGGTGCACCAGCAGTCATAACATAAACCTTATTTTTCAATGCTTTTTGATCATCTGAAGGAGCATTTGCTATCATATTTAATACGATAGGAGCACCTCCAAAGTGAGTCACCTCATATTTATCAATTAAATCGAAAATTTCTTTAACAACAATATTTCGTATAAATATTACACGGGCATGGAGCATCGCCAAAGTCCATGGATACCCCCAGCCATTGCAGTGAAACATTGGCACTGTATATAAATAAGTTAGCCGGTTAGGCATATTCCATGCAGTGATACTTCCCATTGACATTAAATAGGACCCTCTGTGATGGTACACAACACCTTTTGGGTTTCCTGTTGTTCCAGATGTATAGTTCAGTGAAATAGCCTGCCACTCATCATCAGGTCTTATCCATTCAAACCCCTCATCACCTGTTTGCAGGAAACTTTCATACTCTAATTTCCCGATTGATGGAATATCTCCTAAACCTGCTTGTTTGTCATCAATATCAATAACGATGATCTCTCGGTTAACTTGAGAAATAGCGTCAATTGCTACATTGTGAAATTGTCGATCCACTATAAAAACTTTACAGTCACTATGATCTAGTATGTAAGCAACTGTTCTGGTGTCTAAACGAGTATTAATTGTGTTAACAACACCTCCTGTCATAGGAACAGAATAATGCGCTTCAAATAATTCAGGAGTGTTTGCTGCCATAATAGAAACAACATCACCTTTGCCAATTCCAACTTTTGTTAAAGCACTGGCAAATCGAGTGCATCGATCGTAAACTTGTCTCCAAGAGTACTTTCTTTCTTTATATACTATGGCTTCATAGTCGGGGTATACGTCTTTTATTCGATCAAGGAAACTTATGGGAGTTAAAGGAACAAAGTTAGCATCATTTTTATGCATTCCCTGTTCAAAATTATTCATTAGTTTTTTAGTCTTCTCCCCGTAGACAGCATTGCATGGATCCTATCCCTCGTCTTATTGGATTGTATTAAATTTATCAAAGACTGTCGCTCTAAATCATATAGATCGGCTTCTGACAATTCTTTTGATTTAGTTGTATCACCCCCGCTAAGTACGGTTGCTAAATGAAGACCAATATCAACATCGTAGCCAAAAATGATCTTTTTTTGCTCTAAATCCAATAAAACTTGGTGCATTTTCTCTTTTACCTCAGGTCCGCTTAGTGTGAACTTTGGCTTTTCAGGAGCGGAATATCCATTCTTTAATAATGATACTTGATTAAAGGCCTCCACAAGAAGATTATCTCTGTTCAAAACGAAAATATCATCATCTAGAAAAAATTTATGCTTTTTAGCTTGCAATGGGGAATGGGCCATTAGGCCATATCCTATAATATCAAATACTTGAAGAGCTGCTTGATCATGGTCATTTACATATTTTTTGTCTTGTACCCATCTCCATAATAATTCTTTACATCCACCACCACCTGGAACAAGGCCGACACCTGTTTCTACTAAACCTAAAGTGCTATTCATATGTGCAACCATCTTAGAAGTTTGACATGCTACTTCAAAACCACCTCCAATAGCTAAACCTGCAACAGCACTAACTGTTGGTTTCGACGCATATTTCATTTTCATACACGCGGATTGAAAATCAGATAGGTATTTATCTATACCTTTCCAGTCTTTCACGTCAGCTAAACCAATCATGGTATTTAAATCAGCACCTGCAGAAAAATTCATAGCCTCATTATAAACAACTAGACCTTGATAATTATCTTGTTCAAGACGGTTAACTGACTCCTCTAAAATTTTCATGGCATCTGCGTTTAAAGCATTTGCCTTAGTGTGAAACTCACAACACAGTATCTTCTGTTCTCGAGGTTCATCATTAAATTGCCAAATGGTTGCAGCAAAATTTCGAGATAAAGGATTAGCATACTTTTTGTGGTCACCTAATCGGCGAACACCTTCTCCCCTGGAGATAAACTTCATACCTGCTTCATGATTATAGGCGCGTGAAGAAGTAGAGTCATAAGGCTCTTGTTTTAATCTAATCATAGTTGTTAGCAACTCAGGAACATCTTGTTTTTCATCTTGAAGTCGTTGGACAAATTTGGTGAGCCCGTACTCATTTAATAATTCAAATGGACCCTCATTCCAGTTAAATCCCATACGAAGTGCATCATCTATATCTGTTACCCTTGATGAAACTTCAGGAATGCAAAATGCGCTATAATTAATAATTTTAGCTAATACTGCAAAAGCATATCGACCATACTCACTATCATCATCAAGGAGTGCTTTGATGCCCTCTTTCTCAACTCTTCTAGCGATTTCTAAATCTACTTTATCAAAATCATAATAACTCATGTCTGACGTGTTCATGGCTTTAACATGTTCATCACCCTCAACAATTGTTGTTTGATAAAAACCACCAGGGCCCTTATTTCCATTAAAACCTTTTTCAAGTAACTGCTCGACCAAAGGGTGAGGTTTTACTACATCCATAAAAGGATCATTTTCTTGTAATTCTTTTTTAAAGCTAGCAAGAACATCTTTCATCAAATCAATTCCAATGAGATCATAGAGTCCAAAAACACCTGTTTTAGGAATTCCTAATGGTCGGCCAAATAAGGCATCTGCAATTTCTACTGGAAGGCCTCGTTCTAAAGCCTCATACATTGCCACTTGCATCGCGTAAACACCAATTCGATTACCAATAAAACCAGGGCTATCGTTACAATTGACAATTCCTTTACCTAACTCATTTTTACAAAAATCTCGAAGTCCACTCATCTTATCTTTATTCATCGTTGGTGTTTCAACGATCTCTAATAATCTCATAAATCGGACAGGGTTAAAAAAATGAGTAATACAAAAATCTGCTTTCATGCTATCGGACATCTCTTGTGTCAGAATTGAAAGAGGAATAGTCGAAGTATTAGATGAAATAATAGAGTTGGAGCTGCGAACTTTATCAATTTGGGAGTAAAGTTTGTGTTTGATATCAATACGCTCAACAACAGCTTCGATAACCCAATCAGCATCTTTGATTTCATCAAAATCGTCATCGAGGTTACCTGGTTTGATATGATCAATTCTAGATCTTTCTACTAATAGAGGCGGATCTGACTTTTTGATAATATCAATGGCGTTTTCAGAAATTTGGTTGGGTTTGTCTTTGCCTTTGAGATCGAGCAAAACTACCTGGCGGTTAGAATTAGCCAAATGGGCGGCAATACCTGAACCCATCGTTCCAGCGCCAATTACAACAATTTTATTGAATTTACTCATACCGACAGAAGAGGGATAATAGCAAAAGTTAAAAATTATTATATAACTAAGTTGTGAGCACTCCGAAAAATGTAAAATGCTGCAAATGCGGCAAAATTTTGAAATTTAGATTAGAGGGTTATGCAACACCTAGTGAATTTGTATTAGATGAAAAAGATGTAGATGGAATGCCAGTATTTTTATGTGGTTCAATAAAAGGATGTAGATTTAAAATTGACCCAGTTGATTATATGAAAAATCGAGGAAACGATAATCACATAGTAAAAACAGTTGACGCTGATCTAGATTTTTCGAATTGGGACTTTGAAAATTTACCAACAAAAAAAATCAAGAGATCTATATTTCATAAAGTAAAGAAATTCATCTAAATTAATTAAATTTACTTCTCCATTTATTGTAATATTTATTCCATTTATTTAATAACTTTTGTGCCTCAAAGGCTTTGTGATTATTTTCGTATTTATATTCTGTATAATAATCAATTAGTAATATGTGAGCCTTTCTAAAATATTTCTCATATTTTTTTTTTAAATCTTTATTAAATAAACTAGTATCTACTCTGTCTAAATAGTAATTTTCTACATCATACGAATATTTTAATGATTTTTTTAAAAGACTTATTAATTCTACTCTATCATAATAATCAAAAACTCCAGTCCTATCTGCTTTATCAATTATTTTCATTGCTTGATTATATGTATTTAGAGAAATGATAAAGTTATCTCTCGATTTTATTAATCTTTCTTGCTCATCAGCGTATAAAAAATTAGTGCTAAAAAAAAACAAAATATAGTTTAAAATAATCAATGTGAAAAATTTTTTATTATTTGCGGTATACATAATACTCACCTTATATGGCATTAGCGTACTTTTTTTTGGATTTTTCTACAACTATCAATATGCAATTACTCATGGTTTTTGGAGTTGGTTGTTTTTTGGAGAATTTGTTGCTAGTTTTAAAGCTATAATTTGGCCATTATTTGAGTTTAAAATTTTATAGCTTAATATCAAAAATATATTGGTGCAGCCGGATCAGGAGTCGAACCTGCATCTTCCCTTCCCGCAAGAAATCTCAGTGTGGGACGCTTTTCCATTTAAGCTAAGGCCGCATAGGTAAATTTTAATTTCATCGAAAGTGTTATTTCCCATATTTAGGAATGACAGGAGGCTCGGGCTCCTCTGGCAATGTACATTGCTCTTTGTTAGCGGGTAATTCATCAAAAGGGCGTGTTACCCAGATGTGTGAAAAAATAATGTCCCCATTTTCATTTTGAAAGCATTTCTTACCAAAATGAAGTTGACTGTGATTTTGTTCATCAGCAACATACAAGAATAAAACTGCTGCTAGAAAATGTAAAAAAGTCATGTTTTTAGTCCTTTCTGAGAATTGTTTAGGCTAGCTGAAATGGGATCAGGTATTTTTTTGCAATGCCTATGAGCTCTGTCCATGGCTTCCTCTACTTGAGGCATAGCCCACTGTATTGTAGGTAAGTCTATGAATGTTCTTAAAGCTACTGGTTCCTCGAAAGGTACATCAGTGACTGTTAAGCGAGAGCGTTTATGAAAAGTATAATATTCTTTAATCGTTTCATGATTGTAAGAGCCCATCCCAATTAAAATCATGTGTCCATTCTTATATGGATATATTTCATGCACCATTCCGGTGGTTGAATGACCATTTTCCTGGAGTTCAATTTCTTTATCTAATAATTTTGTGAGATCAGGGTGAACTGATAAAGTAAATAATTCAAAGAATTGGAGAACGCGATCACAATTATTTTTGGTCATAACAAAAATTATATTTTCTGAGTCTTCAACATCACCACTACGTTCGATTGCAATCATTTCCTCCTCCAATAATTGAATATTCCAACCATGAAATCTTTCTAAAGTCATCGCTGAGCTTAAGGAGAAAATAAATAGAGAAGTAATTATTAGTATTAAGTATTTTCCTCTTTGCACCACGGCTAATGTACAGGAGGATGGGATTAGCCGTAGCACAGAAAGGAACCATGAAAAAACCACCTCAATTTTTCCTCTCTCTTTTTTTTGTTTGTCATTTGTTAACCTGGTAGGAAATGACTTAGAGAAGGAGTAACTAGAAAACAGAAAGGAAGAGAGAGGTCTTTGCACTGAAGACAAAGATATTAAATTTTAAAAATAAAGATTGGTGAGATATTAAAATTTTTTAGACAATAATATAAGTTTTGAAATGTATCTAATTATAAACATTCAAGGCAAATAAAGTAGTGACAACTGGATAGGTTAAACACAGAATAACGAAGAGATTTTTGTCGTAATTTTGATGAGCTGTAATCTCTTTTGATCGAGAGTAAAAAAAATAATTTATGATGGTAATAAACGTTGAAAACCCTGTAAATAAGTATGAAGCCAATATCATTGTGTCCAGAACGGTGAAATCATTTATTTTTGGAACATCATCTCCAAATGTAAATTGAAATACTACTAAAGTAAGTAAAGATCCGAGACTGACAGCTAATTTAGACTCTAGCTCACGTGATGGTATCAAGAAAACCATAAATGATAAATAAACCAAAAATATCACAGGTAAGATAATCTTTAGGATATAGTAAAAAGATTTACGATTAAGATCAAAACTGTATTCCAGTTTTTGCAGTACACCTTGTCCATAAATTTTAGTATCACAACAATTTAGAGTGTGATCATTAATTTGCCACTCATACAAAATTTCATTGCCATCCCTCATAATAATTTCTGGGTCGTATAACGAAGACGTGCTTAAATCAATGTCTTGGAAGATAAAATCAGCTGATGTGGAAATATTATCAAAAGGAAATTTTTTAAAATCTGAGGAATTCGTAACTTGATAATTAATTTGTTGTTTGAGCACAAAATTAAAAGGATCAGATTTATCGTTTGTGATAAGTAAACTTTTAAAGGTTATATCATTTATAAAAGATCCTGTTTGTGTAGTTTCAAATGTAGGATACCAAATTTTTTGTAAAATATTTTCAAGCTCTGCTGACTTTCTAAAAATGCATTTAATAGGTGATTTATCAAGATCTGTTAAATTGAAAAAATTATGTATTAGATCTTCATTTTGCCACTGCAAGTTAACCTCTAAATTTAAATTTGATTTACTACTTTGTTGAATGACCTCAAAATCATTTAATAGTATATCTGCCTCAACTATAGGGTGACCCAGATAAGGAATTCTTTTAAGTTCAACTATCTCCTCTTTCCCATCTAAACGTTGAACAGTTAGCGAGAGGTCTCTCATTGCTGAAGTCTCTAGTAAGTTGGATAAGTACAAGTAGGCATCAACATCATCGGAAGCAACAGGTTTTTGATCAACAGCTAAGATGCGGTCTCCAGCCTCGAGAGAAGTATTAAAAGCATAAGATCCAAAGCGTTTTTTGTTGATAATAGGTTGATTTTGCTCAAGAACTACACCGCTATCGTTATAAGCTAGTCTAATGTTAGAAGTTTCTCTGAAGTCTTTTTTTAGGAGTCGTTCACAAATTTCTGCTCCCCAGCTAACACTAGAAAAGAAAACCCAAAATCCTAAAATTATCCCCCTTAAAAACAAATTAGAGTGATTTTAACACACTCTTAATTTTACTCAACTGGTCATCTAATTTTTGAATGTCTTGGTAAATTTTCTCTTTTTCATGTGGGACTATTTTTGATCCTCCTGAACTTTTCTCATCCATTGACTCACGTACAGCATCCATTAAATCTCCCAATCTTCCGCCTATTGCTAATATCTCTGATTGTACTTCACTTTCACTAGCAGGTTTTTCAGGTTGGGCAGTTGCTAGATAATCTTTCAAAAAATTGCTAAAGGGAGTTTTTTGGTAAATTTTATGCATAGCATGCTCTAACCGTATGACAGTTCTAAATTGTATATTCCTATCAGTATCGTCGGGATCAGCACATTTATATATATAAGACTTGGTCTTCCCAGTGATATCTTGAATGTCTTGATCACTTAAATTTTTAAGAACCTCTTTTAGGGTATGTTCAATGGTGATAATTTCTTTTGTTTTAGACATACCCCACTATAGCAATTTATGTTAAGCGGGTAATCAATAATCTATGTCCAAAAGTAAAAAAGCTTTGGACTATTTGTAGAAATAATAATTCCTCATTATTGTTATCATGAAGTCTAATTATATTACTCCTACTTTAGGTAGAAGATTATCCTCTAATAAAAAAAATGAACCCCAATCCCTAAGAGATATTGAAGAGTATTTGCGTTGTTTAGCACAAATCAGACAAGAAAATAATATTTCAGTTGAGGATGTAATGCAGCATTTGAATTATTCTCGTAGCACTCTTGATGCTCTTGAGAATGGTAATCTAGAATTTATTCAGTATCCCCTAAATTACTTTTTTACAAGGCAATATGCCTCTTATCTTAAAGTACCCTTTCCTCAGCAATTTTTAATGAGCCATTTTAAACCAGGAGAAAAGAAGTAATGAGAGCATTATTATTGTTATTTATCAGTGTTTTTTTAACCAATTGTTCTCTAAAAGCAGAAGGTAGCCCTATGCATCATGAATTTGATAATTGGATACATATGGAGGCTCAAGAGGAAAACTTAGACTTAGTCTTTAGTTTGGAAAACCAAGATCAAATGATTATTTTTATTGTCGATCCAAACTTAAGTTGCGATGCTCGTTTGGTTTATACCAATCGAGAATTTGAGCCCAAAGATTTTGATGTTATGAGTGGTGAAACTTTTGATTGGAAGCTCTCAGGTCAATCTTATCAAGGCGCAAATGCGAGCCGATTGAATGCCGATGGATACGTTCGGTGGGAGTTAATGAGTTTTTATAAACATCACTTCTCCAAGCTGGAAGAGCTGTTGTCCAAAAGAGGACAAATTTCATTTTCTATCAATGATCCACTCGACAGATTTGAAAAACAAGAGATAGAAATGAAAGCAAACGGACTCAGTTCTGCTCTTAACAGCGCTTTGGATACGTGCCAGGGGTGGACATGATTAAAAAATTATTATTTGTAGTCATATTCCTAACCTTTTCTTTACAAATTAAAGCAGAAATTAATCAGTCAACGATTTTTGTGCTGGGTAGTTTAGATAAAGAAACAAAGAAATTATTTAAAGAAACAATTTATGACCAAATACACAATTACGCTCGAACAATTAGTATAGAAACACAGTCGAACATATATGTGTTTCCCTATCAAAATCAAAATCAATGGCAGGTTGTGAGTTTGCATGTCCAAGGAAATGAAAACCATTCATATCTTCTCGATCTCTCTTTAGAGGGTCACCCTCTTCGGTCTTTAGATGAAATCCGCCAACTCGTTGGTCTAGATGGTTCTCTGAAATACATAGGTTGGAGCAGCTATGATGAGCTCCCACCAGAAAAGGTTTTTATTGCTTCAAAAATTATCGCTCAAGATTATCTGTATTTGTATTTTTAAAAAAAGTTCTATGAGTGTTCTAGTCTTTGTTTCTTTGATGTCTTATCAAAGCGGTTTCATCTCTCTAGTGGTAATAGTAGGTGTCTTATTATATTCGTTTATAGTCTTATTTTTTTTCTTAACCTACGACCATCAAAGATCGTCAACTCCATCAATAGCAGAAACCACCATTAACGACTCAATATAACGCTTTTTGCTACAATCGTAGCAAATCGTAATCATTTCATCGCTGATTTTATTGATATATTTCTTTGAGACTTCCTTGTAGTCACCACATTCAGTGCACTTGTTATAAGGAATTTCATTATTTTCAAATAACTCCTCTTTACCATTCCACCAACCCATAACTATTACTATCATAAATAAAATATACTTTGGAAATACATGCTCTAAAAAGTATTAAAGTTGTTTATAACTTGATTTCAATTGGATTATTAAGTTATTGCAAATTGTAAGTTGAAATAATACATTTTAAGTTCACTTGAAAGATCGCTCAAAGGAGGATGAAGTGGCAGATATAAAAATTGATAACATAAATAAGTTTTATGGTGACGTCCAAGTTATCAAAAATGTTTCTTTAGAGATTAAAAGTCAATCCTTTACAGTATTAGTAGGTCCCTCTGGTTGTGGAAAATCTACAATGCTGAGAATGATTGCAGGTTTAGAGGATATAAACTCAGGTACAATTTCAATTGATGGCACAGTAGTAAATGACTTACCGCCAAAAGAAAGAAATATCGCAATGGTATTTCAATCTTATGCCTTGTACCCTCACATGACTGTATTTGATAACATGGCATTTGGATTAAAATTAGAGAAGAGATCTAAAGAAGAAATAGATGAACGTGTTCAAGAAGCTGCAAAAATATTGCAAATTGAAGAATACTTATCTCGTAAGCCGAAGCAATTATCTGGTGGTCAAAGACAAAGGGTTGCTATAGGAAGAGCTATTACAAGAAAGCCTCAAGTATTTTTATTTGATGAGCCATTATCAAACCTTGATGCTGCTCTCAGAGTTCAAATGCGTGTTGAATTAGCTAAGCTACATGACAGGCTAAATGCGACCATGATATATGTAACGCATGATCAAACTGAAGCAATGACGATGGCTGATGACATTGTTGTTCTTAATAATGGTGTTATTTCACAAAAGGGATCACCATTAGAGCTTTACAATGATCCGGATAATTTGTTTGTAGGAGGCTTCATTGGATCTCCTAAGATGAATTTTATTTCTTCAAAAATACTCAGTGCAAGTAATAGCAATACAGAACTTGACTTGTTAGGTTCATCCAAAATAAATGTACCAAAAAGTTTATCTAGCGCAACAGAGGGTGACTCAGTTATGTTAGGAATTCGACCTGAACATCTAACAGTCAATGAAGATAGTGATGGCAGTTGGGAGAGTAAGGTGTTTGTTGTAGAAAAACTTGGATCTGGAACTTTTCTTTACCTTGAAAAAGAGGGAGAACCTTTAGTTGTTCAAACAGAGGGAGACTCCAACATTAAAGTTGGGGATACTGTCAAAGTTGGCTTTTCTTCATCTCGTTGCCATATCTTTAATAGCTCTGGACAAGCTTTTAAATAGTTTAAATGTATTACTAATTGATAAAGGGGATTGATGTTTTTAGACAAATTTAAATTGGAGGATAAAATTGCTCTCATCACTGGAGGTACAAGAGGTATAGGTTTATCTATAGCTCATGCTCTTGGTGAAGCAGGTGCAAAATTAGTTTTAGTTAATAGAACAGACCCGGTTGGAGGAGTCCAAGAACTAAAAGATGCCGGATACGATGTAAATTTTTTTGAAGGAGACTTGCTTGACCGTTCAGTTCCTCAAAAGACTATTGACTTCACATTAGAAAAGCATGGAAGAGTAGATAT
Source organism: uncultured Alphaproteobacteria bacterium (assembly GCA_902610175.1). Taxonomy (GTDB): domain Bacteria; phylum Pseudomonadota; class Alphaproteobacteria; order HIMB59; family HIMB59; genus HIMB59. The sequence goes on from CACLUR010000001.1 coordinate 286,764, forward strand.
TCTTGTAAACAATGCAGGTGTTGCTCAGCACGGAGACACTGAAAAATTTAATGATGATTTATTGGATAAAATTATGGATCTGAACGTGGATGCCGTTTTTCGCATGTGTCGCTCTGCTATCCCCCCTATGAAAAAACAAGGTGAAGGTGTTATTTTAAATATTGGATCTATTTCTGGTTTGGTATCTAATATCCCCCAGCCCCAAACTGCTTACAACGCCTCAAAAGCTGCGGTGCATATGATGACAAAAAGCTTAGCTAGTGATTATGCTGATCAAAATATTCGCGTAAACGCAATAGCCCCTGGTTATATAAGAACAGAAATGACTAACTTACCTAAGGAAAATGAACATTGGTACCCAACTTGGAATGAGCTGACGCCGATGAATAGGATGGCAGAAACACATGAGGTTGCTTCTGCTGCTCTTTTTTTATGTAGCCCTGCATCAAGTTACGTCACTGGCGAGGTATTAGTAGTCGATGGTGGATACACTACTAGATAAAAGATACTAAAACATATATCGCTATTTTTATCTATTTAATATATTCAACAGTGAAATATATTTCTAATCTGAAATTTATTTCATTGAATTAATCAAATATATGTGTTTGATTACCTAAATGAAAAGTGATGATACAAAAGTACTTGATGAAGCACTTATTTCTAAAAAATGCGCATGGCTTTATTATGTAGGAAAACTAAATCAAAATCAGATAGCAAAGAAAGTAGGTCTTAGCAAGATGCGAGTGCATAGGTTAATTGCTTTCGCAGAAAAAAAAGGCTTCGTAAAAACTTTTGTTGAAGGCGGCTTTGATGAAACTTCAAAATATGAAAATATTTTAAAAGAAAAATATCACTTAAAAATTAGTGAAGTTATTCCAATTGAAGATGTAAATAAAGATCCAAATGAAATGATAGGTGCTGCTGGTGCTAGATTTATAATGAATCAAATTAATGAAAAAAACATAAATGAATTTGGAATAGGAACAGGCAATACTCTAAACAAAATAGCTAAATGGCTGCCTAAGATAAATAAAAGAATTGATTTCATAACAGTTAATGGATCTCTAACTTCTCACAATTCAATACAAACTGAAACAGGTATTAATCAAATAGCTCATAAAACCAATGGTGAATGTTATAATGTTGGTATTCCATTAATGGTTGAGTCGATTGATCAAAAAAAGATTTTAGAAAAAATAAAATTTATAAAAGAAATAATGAATAGAGCAAATAATACTAAAATAAAAATAGTAGGTGTGGGTGGATTGTTTGAAACCTCGCAGATAGTTAAGTCTAAAATTTTTAGCAAAGAATCAATAGAAAAAATTAAGAAGGCTGGAGCTGTTGGAGAGGTTGCAGGTAATTTTTTTGACAAAAATGGGAAATATATCTCTATTAAGGAGACGCAGAAAATAACTAGTGCAGATATTGAGTCTTTCAAGAAATCAACAACTGTATTAGTTGCTGGCGGCAGGCAAAAAATCTCACAAATAAAATCAGTCTTAAAAAGTGGCTTATTTACTGGATTAATTACAGATGAAGAAACAGCAAAACAACTCTGAAATAAAATAAAATACAAGTTTCCTTTTATTCAATATTTATCTAAAATGAAATATGTTTGACTCATTGAAATTTATTTCAAAGTTAAGCATTTCTTTATAGGAGGAAAATAATGAAAAAACTACTATTTGCCTTGGTGGCATCCATCTTCTCCTTTTCAGCAATGGCTGGCGGTCATGCTGATTGGTTTAAGGAAGCCGGTGCTCCATACAAAGGGACAGTTCTACAGGGTGTAGCTGAAAATACACCTCCAGGACAGTTTGCAGGTGAAGTTTTAGCAAAGGAATTTGAAAAGCTCACTGGCATCAAAGTACAATTAGAGAATACATCATGGGATCAGATGTATGATAAAGCGATTAAAGATATGGAAGCTAACTCAGGTATCTACGACTTTGTTTATATCGAACAGGACATTGTATATGACTACCTAAACAGAGACTTCTTGGTTAACATTACAGAAGGTCTAGCTAGTAATCCAAATCTTCAAGCACCCGGTGTCAGTCTAGATGACTTCACAACATTCATCGATTATTTCAAAGATGATACTGGTGATGTTTTTGGTGTACCAATGGAAGCATTCATTAAGGTGTACTTATACAGAAAAGATCTTTTTGAAAGAGCCGATGCAAAAGCAGCATTTAGAGCTCAGTACGGATATGGTCTTTCTCCAGCAACTTCTTTTGATCAGTACAGAGACAATGCTGAGTTCTTTACTCACTTCTGTGCAGAGCAAGGAATGGAATGTTGGGGAACAACTGTTCAAGGACACACTGGTCACCCAGCATCAACTTATGAGTTCCTAGAGTCAATTGCACCATCTTTTGGTCTTTATAACTGGGGTGTAAATATGGATACATATCAATCATGTGTTGAAAATGGTGGACAGTTAAACGGTGGTAGAGCAAAAGCTGCTCTTAACTTCTGGACACAATTATTACCATTTGCTCCACCTGAAGCTCTTCAAAGTACTTGGAGTGAAGTTGGATCATCTTTTGCTGCAGGAAGAGCTGCGCAAGGATGGGTATATGGTGAAAATGCTGCATGGATTGCTACAGATGCTGAAAAATCTGCAGTTGTCGGTAACGTCGGTGTAATGCTACCTCCTACAGCGCCTGGTGTTATGACACAAGCTGCAGCTGGTAATGGTTACATTGGTTACTATGATGGAGGTGCTTATGGTATTCCTCACTCATCTAAGAACAAAGAGGCAACTATGCTATGGTTGCAATTTGTTGCAATGAACGAGCACCAAGCTGATTGGGCAATCGCAGGCGGACGTATTACACACAAGGATACATATGCTGACCCTAAAGTTATGGCTGTTGACGAGCAAGCAGACGGTTACTTTACTCTTATGAGAGATACTGGCTTTTTATACGCTGGTGCTCCTCCGTTCCCATTCCATGGTGCGGGAAGAGGTGCTATTGACCCATTCATTTACAGTGCTTTAGCAGGTGAAATGACTCCTGAAGAAGCTCTTGATGGTGCGTGTCAAGCATTAGACACAGTAATGGCTGACCTCGGTTACCAAAACTAATAATACTTCAAAACGGGAGGTGTTACACCTCCCGTTCCACTCTAAATGCTGTCTAAAAATAAAACTGGCTGGCTACTTTTATCTCCAACAATACTAATTTTAGTTTTAGCAGGCTTGGTTCCTTTCTTTTATGTTTTGTATGTTGGTTTTTTTCAATGGAACCCTCTCGCAGTTGACCCCTCTCTTCAATTCGATGGATTTGCTTCAAATTATAGACGACTTATTTTTGATGAAATTTTTTTAGAGTCTATATGGCGTTCAATTAAATTTTCAGTTGTAACATTATCAATAGAACTAACTCTTGGTTTTTTACTTGCACTCTCTTTATTAAGCTCATTTCCTTTAAAATCATTTTTTAGAAGTGTGCATACCCTTCCCTTAGTAATTGCTCCTATTGTAGTGGGATCAATTTTTAAATTATTTACAGTACAAGGATTAGGGCCACTGCCCCACATTTTAAAAGATTATTTTGGTTATACCTTAAATTATGGATTAAATGCTGAACAAGCTTTTTGGATGATTGTAATAATGGATGTGTGGCATTGGACACCATTTGTAACTTTGACATTACTCGCAGGGTTAAGTGCACTTCCTCAAGATCCCTATGAGTCTGCTAAAATAGATGGTGCAAATAATTTTCAAATTTTTACTTACATAACTATTCCTATGATGGTTCCTGTTTTAATTGTTGTTATTTTTATAAGATTAATGGACTCCTTAAAAATTGTTGATGAGGTTTGGATGTTAACAGGTGGAGGCCCAGGGTACGCTACACGATTCACTGGTATTCATATTTGGAAAGAAGTATTTGAAAAAAGATATTATGGACTAGGCTCGGCAATGTCGATTTTATATTTGTATATCACAATTGTTATTTGTTGGGTCTTATATAGCGTCATGGTTGCAAGAGGGAAAAATGAAGACTAAAAAAACTTTTGCTAAAATAGGAACTACTTTTTTATGGAGTTTACTTACAATTATCACGTTATTTCCTATTTACTGGATGATTTTAGTCTCAACAAGAACTCCAGTTGAATTATTTGGCAAACCAGATTTAAGTCCAACATTTTTTGAGAAAGTTCACTGGAAAAATTTTACAAAACCATTTATTGATGGAATTTATTCTGATTATCTTTTCAATTCAATTATCGTTGCAACCTCAAATGCAGCTTTAGTGACAGTGCTAGCATTAATGGCTACTTATGCCCTCTCTAGATTTAAGTTGCCCGGATCAGAAAGTATATTTTTTTGGACTATGACCAACAGAATGGCACCTCCTGCAGCTTTTTTATTGCCACTATTTTTACTGTTTTCGACTGTGTTTAAATTTGGCGACTTTACTTTATTTGACACAAAAATTGGACTAATTTTATTGTACTGTGTTTTTAATTTGCCCTTTGCTATATGGCTTTTAAAAGGAATAATTGATGGCATACCAAGAGAGTTAGATGAAGCAATGATTGTTGATGGTGCTAATCTATTTACTATATTTAGAAAGCTAATAATACCATTAGCAGCTCCAGGCATAGCTGTAACATCTTTACTTAGTTTTCTATTTGCTTGGAATGAATATTTATTAGCATCAACTCTAACAAGTGTTTATGCGAGAACTATTCCTACCGGATTATCAGAATTTGTTACTACCACTGGAACAAACTGGGGAACTATGGCTGCAGTAGCTTTGGTGTCGATGTTACCCGCATTATTATTTTTATTTGCAGTTCAAAAACATATAGTAGCAGGTTTAACATTTGGAGCAGTGAAGGGTTAATATGAAAAAAAGAGGTTTTATTCCCATAAATACAAATTGGTTTGATAGGTTGTTTATTGGGGTAATAAGTTACGTTGCATTACAGTTATTTTGGATGAGATTTCTGGAAAGCTTCGTGTCATTAAATTTTGCAATAGGAATAGGTATATTGTGGATAATTTTTGTTATTTGGAAAGGATAAAGTAATATGAAAGCTCTAGTATTAGAAAAGCAATTAGAATTACAATTGCGTGATATTGATTTGCCAACAGAGGTAGGTCCTGATGATGTTAAAATAAAAATGCATACAGTGGGTATCTGTGGTTCAGATATTCATTATTATGAGCATGGTAAAATAGGTCAATGGCATGTCAATGCCCCAATGGTTTTGGGCCATGAAGGATCTGGTACAATTATTGCTGTCGGGGAAAATGAAAAAATATTGAAAGTTGGTGATAGGGTTTGCATCGAACCCCAAGTGGTCAGTAAAAAATCAAAGGAATATAAATTAGGACTTTATAATTATGATCAAAAAGTTAAATTTTGGGCAACGCCTCCTATTCATGGGTGTCTAGCACCAGAAGTTGTATTTCCTGGTGATATGGTTTTCAAAATTCCTGATAATCTCTCTTATGCAGAGGGTGCTATGGTTGAGCCTTTAGCTGTTGGTATGCAAGGGGTCACCAAAGCAAAGATAAAACCAGGTCAAATAGGGTTAGTCATGGGTTGTGGCCCTATTGGGTTAGTTACTGGCTTAGCTGCATTAGCGGGAGGTTGTTCCAAAGTTTATATTGCTGATGTTTTGGCAGAAAAATTAAAAATGTGTGAACATTACCCTGATTTAATTCCTGTGGACTTAACAAAAGAGAGTTTATCTGAAAGAGTCATGGATGATACAAATGGGTGGGGTGTTGACCGCTTTTTTGAATGTAGTGGTGCAGTCAAAGCATATGAGTCAATTTTTTCATGTTGCTCACCAGGGGCTCATGTCGTACTCATAGGTAATAACGCAGAACCTGTGCCAATGAATTGGGCTATTTTATTTGCCAAAGGATTAGAGTATCAAACTGTTCATAGATATTCACATCAATATGAGCCCTCTATTAGATTATTGGGTAGTGGAAAAATTGATGTCAAACCAATGATCACTCATACTTTTAAGTTTGATGAGAGTGTTGAAGCTTTTGAAAGGGCTGCTGAACATAGACCAACAGATGTTAAACTTCAAATTAAAATAGACGAAGAAAATTAATGCAAATTATCTAGTAGTGTACCCACCATCGACTACTAATACTTCGCCTGTGACGTAACTTGATGCAGGGCTACATAAAAAAAGTGCAGCCGAGGCTATTTCATGAGGTTCTGCCATTCTAGTCATTGGTGTTTGTTTACTCCAAGTAGAATACCAATGCTCATATTTTTTTGGTAAGTTTGTAATATCAGTTTTGACATAACCAGGGGCTATTGCGTTTACTCGGATATTTTGATTAGCATAATCACTAGCTAAGCTTTTTGTCATCATATGTACTGCAGCCTTTGAAGCATTGTAGGCTACTTGTGGTTGGGGTATGTTGGAAGCTATACCAGACATAGATCCAATATTTAAAATAACACCTTCACCTTGTTTTTTCATAGGGGGGATAGCAGAGCGACACATGCGAAAAACTACGTCTACGTTAACATCCATAATTTTATCTAACATATCATCATTAAATTCATCCGTATCACCGTGCTGAGCAACACCTGCATTGTTTACAAGAATATCTACTCTTCCATGCTTTTCTAATGTGAAGTCAATAGTCTTTTGAGGAACTGAACGATCAAGCAAATCTCCCTCAAAAAAAGTAATATCAAAGTTAGCTTTTGAGAGCTCTTCTATTCCACCTGTTGAATTATCTCTATCTATTACTACTAATTTTGCACCTGCTTCACCAAGAGCGTGAGCTATAGATAAGCCTATCCCTTTTGCGCCTCCTGTAATTAGCGCAATTTTGTTATTAAGTTTAAATTTATCAAAAAACAATTAACCTTCCCTCTCCTTTATCCCTCTAAAATATGTTTCGCAGCTTCTTCATCAGTAATAAGACCAAATAAACATCCGTTCAATAAAACAGACTTAATAGCAGATGCTTTTTGGGTACCGCCAGCTATGGCTATAGTTTTCTTCTTTTTTATAAGCCTAAAGTCTTTACTCACAATTTCATCATAAACAATATGTTTCCCTTTTATATCAAAAAAATTACCACTAGACTCTGCATGCGCTCCATCTTTTTTAATTTGATTAAAAGTTTTTTTATCAACTAGATAAGGATGGTTTTTTACTCTGTTATATAAACTAGTACCACCTTTCATAGAGCCAATTCCCAATAATATATAATCACATTCTTCTTCTTTTTTCAGAACATCTTTTACAAATTTCAAATTAAAAAATTTATTTTTTTCGCTTAAAGATGGAAAAATATAAGGAGCTCCTAAATGGTAACATTTGCCTTGAGTTTTTTTCGAAAGTGTATTTAAACCCAAGAGTGGGTTGAAAGACAAATCATTTCTTAAAGAGCCAGTAGTATCGACAAAACTTACAGGTTCTCTAATTTCTGGGAGTATGTTGGCAATTTTTGTATTTGTTGAGCCAGTAGACCATCCAAAATTTCTACATTTTTCAATATTTATTTTATTAAGTAGGGTGTTGGCACCAGCGTAAGCAATTGATAATGGATCAGGATCAAGGGTTTCTGCCGTAGTTTCTTTACTAAATGTGCTTTCAGTTGGAACAACTTCGATATGTTTAAGGCCATATCTCTTTTTAATCGACTCCTCGTATTGCCTGCAAATATCAAACGACCCCTCTACGAAAACTTTTACTGATCCTCTTTTTTCAGCATCGTTAAGAATACGATGAACCTGAACAGTATTAATATTAAATTTTTTTGCAATATCTTTTTGTGATATTTTTTGTTTCCAATACATCCATGCAATTCTGTTAGTATATTGTTTCAGATTTTTTTCTGATCTATTCACTTAATTTTTTACTGCGCCTAGAGTTAAACCGGAGACTATATTTTTCTGGAGGAATATAGTCAATAATATTGGAGGGATACTTTGAATAACAGTTGCAGCTGCAACATTACCCCAAATTATTTGTGCTTGACTTACTTGCGCAGAAATAAAAATAGGAAATGTTCTAGACTCCGATACTGTAAAAAATAATGCAATTAATAATTCATTCCAACTAAATATAAAAACAAATATTGCAACAGTTGCAATTCCACCTTTGGACAGCGGTATAGCAATTTTCAAAAAAATGTGGAACCAAGAAGCACCTTCAATTCTTGAAGCTTCAATTAAATCATATGGGATTTTTTTAAAAAATGATGCTGAAACCCATACAGCAAATGGAATATTAAAAGCAGTGTAAACTATCACTAAAGCGAAAAGGGAGTCTAATAAATTCAAATATTTGAATAAAATGAATAATGGCACTGCAGCCGCAACAGGGGGCAACATTCTTGTACTTAAAATCCAATCAGCTAAAAAGAACCTGCCTTTAAATTTGAAAAAAGTTAGACCAAACGCTGTAGGTAAAGAAAAAAAGAGAGAAACAATAGTTGAGCAAATTGTTACTATAATTGAATTTAATAAATAAGTGTAACTCTCAGATAACATAATAGTAAAGTTTTTAATATATGAAAAATCAGGTATCCATACTGGGGGTAAAGCGAACATTGCGTTTTGACTCTTAAATGAACCAAATAACATCCAAAGATTAGGGGCTAAAAATATAAGAGTAATGAAAGTAGCAATAATTAGTAAAATTGCTTTTTTTCTAATTGAGGCCTTCATTTCTCTCTACCCTTCGTAAAAGCGTTACTGCAATTGTTGTTACAATTAAACTAATAATAAGAATGATCACTGCGGATGCAGATCCTGTTCCAATTTGAAAACTTCTAAATTCAGTTCTATAAGTAAAAAATGCCATCACTTCTGTAGCTATACCTGGACCACCTTTTGTCGTTATATATATAATGTCGAATAAGCGAATACACTCGATTAGCCTTAGAACTACTCCTAATAATACAAAGCTCAAAATAGATGGTATTTCAATTTTTGTCATAACATGAAACCAATTCGCACCATCTATTTTTGCAGCTTCATATTGTTCATTTGGAACAGTCATCAATCCAGCAAGTAAAAGTATCATCATAAAAGGTGTCCATTGCCATGAGTTGATTACTATAATTGAAATCTTAGCTGGTATAGGCTCGCCTAAATAAGCGAAAGGCTCAATACCAAAAACAGTGTCTAAGATGTAACTAAAAATGCCAAGTGTCGGGTTTAAAATATATAAAAAAACTAACCCTACACAAAGTGGTGTTAACATAATAGGCATAATCGTTACTGTTCTTAAAGCATTAGAAAACTTAATGTGTCGTATCTCAAAAAAAATTTTAGCCATTATAAAACCTAAAATTATTTCAATCGTAATTGAGCTAAAAGCAATCATAAATGTATTTTTAATTGCAGTAGGGAAAGTATCGTCCTCAAATAAAAGTACCTGATAGTTCTCCCATCCAATAAAGAATTTCTTATGCATCTTCGTTAACTTTGCTTGAAATAAGCTAAGATAAACTGAGTATAAAAAAGGAAAAATAGATATTACAAGCAGAAAGAGGCACGTTGGTAAAATAAATAAAATCTTTTGAATTTTTTCACTTTGCATTATTTAAGTGTCTTTTGATAGTTTTAATTTAAATGCTTGGGCTTTATAAAAAAGCCCAAGCAATGTTTTTATTTAATCAATGTATCCTTCAGATTTAAGGAGTCTATCGATTTTTTTATTAGCGGTATCCATCGCTTCTTGAGCAGATGATTCACCTGTAAGAGCTTTATTAACCTCAATACCTAGAGTTTCAATTAACTCAAAAGTTAACGCATGTCTTGGTCTTAGTTCTTGCCAAGCTCTTAAGCTTGACTCATATAGAACTGGTGTCCATGGCTGTTCAGCATTAATTTGAGGGTCATTCATTGCTGAATGTCTGCTAGGAGGAGCGCCTGCTAAAACCCACTCTCTGTGAACTTCTGGGCTTGCAAACCACTTCAGGTAATCCCAAGCAGCTTCCTTGTTTTTGGAATGTTTATTTACACAAGCAATCCAACCTCCAACTGGTGGAACTGACTCAGCTCCTGCAGCGTGAGGAAATAATGCTACTCCAAATTTTCCCTTAACTTTACTAATTTCAGGATCATTAAATAGAGGAGTTCTCACAGACCAGTTATTGATCATCGCAACTTTTCCTTGAGTAAATGCTTTAGCTCTCTCGTCCCAAGCATACTGCTCAACACCAGGAGGCATGTAGTTTATCATCTCTTGCATCCACTCAATAAATGCTACAGACTCAGGAGAGTTATAAAGACCTCTTTGGTCTGCATAAGCATCTGGGGAGCCAGGGAAGTTACTTTCCCATGGTTTTCCACCTGCAGAGTAAATCCACTCATAGAATTGTTGTCCAGCAGCACTACCACGTGCCATATTCATAGCATATCCACCCTCTAGATCTGGGTATTTCGGATTATCTTTGAATAATTTTGCAGCAGCTAAAACATCATCAAATGTTTTTGGGGGTTCTAAACCCTCTGCTTCAAATAAATCAGTTCTATAGTGAAGCATGTGCCAATAACCACCGAATGGTAGGCATTGTTTCTTATCATCCCATATAGCTTGACCAGCAAATGAAGAGATATAGTCATCCCATGCAACTATTGATTGATCTGTGCCTTCAGCAGTCCAAATATCCTCAACTGGCTCGATACAATCTGCCTCAACAAATTCTCCAATCCAAATACCATCGACAAATAAGACGTCGTAAGATCCGTCATTTTGAGAACAAGCAACAATTTGCTTTTCGTGAAGTCCATCATATCCAAAACCTTCAACTGTAACTGAGGCGCCAGTTACTGCTTCAAATTGTGGAGATATTTCTTTAACAGCATCAATATAGGGGTCCATAATTGACTGAACCTTTAAATTGTAGCCACTGTGATCACCAAGTTCATCTTCCCAATTTACAGCTAATAGGCTGTTCAAAGGAAAAATTAATAGTGAAAATGTAAGTAAGATTTTCCTTAACATAAGTCTCCTCCTATCTTTACTTTGATTAATAATTGCATAAAAAAAATTTGATTACAATAAATATTGGTAATTATTTACATATGTTGTAAATTATTACATATCAGTAGTTATAGGGGAGGATTATAATATTTTTATAAGAAATACATGAGAGCTCTTGTCTTAGAAAAAAAATTAGAACTATCTTTAAGAGATATTGATTTACCAGAAAAAGTCCAACCAAATGATGTTAAAATAAAAATGCATACAGTGGGTATTTGTGGAAGTGATGTCCACTACTATACCCATGGAAAAATTGGACCTTTTGTAGTAGACAAACCGATGGTCTTAGGTCATGAAGGATCTGGAACAATCATAGAGATTGGTAATAAGGTAACTAATTTAAAAGTTGGCGATAGAGTTTGCATAGAACCTGGGGTTCCAGATATTAATTCAAAAGAATATATAAAAGGTTTATATAACCTTGACCCTAAGCTTACTTTTTGGGCAACGCCTCCTGATCATGGTTGTTTAACTCCAGAAGTAGTTTTCCCTTCAAATTTTGTATTTAAACTTCCAGACAATGTTTCTTATGCAGAGGGTGCAATGATAGAACCACTTGCTGTTGGACTTCAAGCTGCTGAAAAAGCAAAAATTATTCCAGGTGAGAGCGCATTGGTTATGGGCTGTGGACCAATTGGCCTAGTGATAGCTTTAACTGCTCTTGCTGGTGGATGTTCTAAAGTTTTTATAGCAGACATTGTAAGTAAAAAATTAGAAATGTGTAAAAATTACAATAATTTAATTCCCATAGATTTGAATAAAGAAAATCCTGCAGAAATTGTAAAAAAGAATACGAACAATTGGGGAGCAAACATAATCTTTGAAGCTTCAGGAGCAACAAAAGCATACGATGTAATTTTTGACTCTATTTGTCCTGCAGGCAAAGTAGTTATCGTAGGAAATCCTATGAATTCAATACCGATGGATTTTGCGACACTACTTACTAAAGAAATTGAAATTAAAACTGTTTTTAGATATGCCCATCAATATGAGAGAGCAATAAATTTATTATCTAGCAATAAAATTGATGTTAAGCCTATGATTACAGATACAGTTGCTTTTGATGATAGTATAAAGGCTTTCGAAAGGGCTGCTAAAAACTTACCCGAGGATGTAAAAATACAAATTCAACTATGAATAAAATTGGTGTGCACGCGTTAACATTTATTGGAGATATAGAAAATACTAGTGTTGAAAATTGCTTGTCAAAAGCAGCAAAGATTGGCTACGACGTCATGGAATTACCCCTCCTTAACCCTGATGCTTTGGATACGGAATTTGTATCCAAAGCATATGAAAAATTTAATTTAGAACCAACGGTTTCACTTGGTTTAAGTTATAAAACTGATATCGCTTCTGAAGACCTAGATAGAGTAAAAGCAGGAAGAGAGCTATTATTTAAAGCACTTGATAAAACAATTGATGTAGGATCCTCCAATCTTTGTGGTGTGATACATTCAGCTCTCCAAAAAAATGACGCACCTAGAACAGATGCGGGTTATGCAAATTCTATATCTGTGATCAGAGATCTTGCTGAAAAAGCAAATAAAAATAATGTCACATTAAGTCTTGAAGTAGTTAATAGATACGAAACTAATATCATGAACACCGCTCAAGAAGCGTTGGACTATATCAATGACCTAGGTGACTCAAATGTTAAAGTGCATCTTGACACCTATCATATGAACATTGAAGAAAACAACTATTCAGAGCCAATCAAAAAAATTGGAAATGACAAATTAGGAATGTTTCATTTTGGTGAAAATCATAGAGGATACCTTGGTAGTGGTCATATTAACTTTGAAGAAACTTTTAAAAGCCTAAAAGAAATTAATTACTCAGGAATAATTACTTTTGAGTCTTTTTCATCTGAAGTAGTTGATCCAGTTCTTTCAAATACATTAGCTGTTTGGAGAAATTTGTGGAGCAATAGTGAAGATTTAGCATCAGAAGCATTAAAATTTATTAAAAATGGATTAGGTTCATAATTTTCTTTATTAATATCTTAATTAATACATGAAAAATTTTGACTTTATAATTGTTGGCGGTGGTACATCAGGTACTATCACATCAGAAAAATTAATTAGAAATGGGTATAAAGTATTAATTATTGAAGAAGGAAAAAAAAATAATAACCCTCTTTTAAGCATGCCTGCTGGATGGATACCTATGTTAGATGGTAGTCCATATCTTAAATTTTACAAATCAATCCCGCAACCTCAACTTAATAATAGGCAACATGATATTGCACAAGCTAAAGTTCTAGGAGGTGGCTCAAGTGTGAATGGTATGGTTTACATGAGAGGAAAGCCCTCCGATTATAATAGGTGGGCTGAGGCAACTGGAGATGAAAGGTGGGGTTGGAATTCTCTAATAAATAACTACAAAGCGCTTGAAAATAATCAAAGGCTAGCTGGAGAGACACATGGTACCGATGGACCAATCAAAGTATCTGATCCTGGTTATGTAGCTGAAGGATCAAATCTATACATTAAAACAATGCAAAAACTGGGCCTGCCTTACAACAGAGATTTTAACGATGGCAATCAATATGGAGTTGGTCTTATGCAATATACCATTGGAGATGGCAAAAGATGTGACACAGTTTCTGCTCTAATTAATCCTTTATTAAATGATAAGAATCTTGAAATAATGCTTAATACCGTGGTCATTAAATTGATAATAGAAAATAAAAAAGCAATTGGAGTTGAAACTATATCTAATGGGAAGTATGAAAAAATATATGGAAAAGAAATAATACTTACTGCTGGAGCACTAATTACACCAAAGATATTAATGCACTCTGGTATTGGGGATGAAAAAATATTAAAAAAATTTGATATCAAGATAGAAGAAAATTTAAATGGCGTAGGAAAGAACCTTCAAGACCATCATGAGGTACCTTTTATCTCAAGAGCTAAAAAAGGATATGGTTATTTTAAACAAAACAAAGGTCTAAGAATGATTAAAAATGGAATCCAATATCTTTTATTTAAGTCAGGACCTGTAACATCAAATGGGGTTGACTGTTGCTCTTTTTTAAACCCAGATGATTTAAAAGATCAAAATAATCCCAAAGTAAAATTATACTGCGTACAAATTATGTACACAGATAGGGATACGAAAGGCATTAAACCTGATCATGGAGTTACACTTACTCCATGTATAATGAATCCAAAATCTCGAGGAGAGGTAACATTGAATTCTTCTAACCCATTGGATCTTCCTAGTATAAATCCAAATTTCTTAAGCAACAAAGAAGATATCGATATTTTTATTTCAAGTCTTAGACTTGCCAGAGAAGTTATCAATACAAAACCACTATCAGATATAATTTTAGAAGAAATTCTTCCTGGAAAAAGCATTGATGATGATGAGTCATTAGCTAATTATTGTAAAAAAATGGTTAAGACCAATTGGCATCCTGTTGGGACTTGTAAAATGGGGAGTGACAGCGATGACATGGCTGTTCTAAACTCAAGACTCCAAGTCAAAGGCATTGATAATCTTAGAGTTTTTGATGTTTCTATGATGCCTAATATTGTGGCAGCAAATACAAACGCCCCAGCTATGGCAATAGCAGATAAAGCTACAGATATCATGTTAGAGGGTTAAAATTGAGTTCAAATTCATCAAACACACTACCTTTAAATGAAAATAATCTTGGATCTGTACAAAGTGCAGTTTTAAAACCAAATTATATTCGATCAAATTTAAGCGCTGGTATTTTACATATCGGAGTTGGAAATTTTCATAGAGCTCACCTTTCTTGGTACTTACATAGACTTATGCAAAAAAATCTTGCAAAAGATTGGGCTATCATAGGATCTGGAATTACAAAATATGATGTAAAAATGAGAGAGAAGCTTAAAACGCAAGACTATCTCACAACATTAATTGAGTTAGATCCTAAAGGAAATCAATCATGTGAAATTGTTGGATCAATGATTGATTATGTTCCAGTTGAAAAAAATAATCATAAGCTAATTACAGCTTTATCAGATCCAAAAATTAAAATTGTATCACTAACTGTTACCGAGGGTGGATATTTTTTAGATGAAAACGGAAAATTTAATATCAATGATCCCAGCATAGTACATGATATTAAAAATCCTGATACTCCACAAACGGTGTTTGGGGTAATTGTGTCGGCATTGAAAAATAGAAAGAAAAATGATGTTGGACCAATTACTGGATTAAGTTGTGATAATTTGATGCAAAATGGAAATAAACTTAAACAAGCTATAATTGGAATAGCAAAGGAACAAGATTTAGAATTATTAGAATGGATTAATCAAAGTTGTACTTTTCCAAATGCTATGGTTGATTGTATTGTTCCTCGTACAGGAGAGGTTGAAGTTAATATTGTTAGAAACTTAGGTATTGAAGATCAAGTACCTGTCTCTCATGAGGATTTTCGTCAATGGGTAATTGAAGATAAATTTTGTAAGGGGCGACCACCTTGGGAAAAAGTTGGCGTTCAATTTTCAGATAATGTTCATGGTTATGAAGATCAAAAAATTCGCATACTTAATGGAGGACACCAAATTCTAGCAAATGTAGCTGAACTTTTGAGTATTGAAACTGTTCGCGATGCTATGAAAAATGAAATGATAGTTAAACTACTAGAGAAAATTGAAAAAGATGAAATTATACCTCATATAAAACCAGTTCCTGGTTATACTCCAATGGAATACTTCGAACTCATTTCTGCTAGATTTTCCAACCCCTCTATACAAGATACTATTCGAAGAGTTGCTTTTGATGGCTCTTCACGTCATTCAGGGTTTTTAGTACCATCCATTAAAGATGGTATTGAACACAACATTTCAATAATTGGACTTTCTCTAGCAGAAGCTTTGTGGGCACGCATGTGCGAGGGAACTCGTGAAGATGGCTCTATCATTGAACCAAACGATCCTCATTGGGAAAAATTAAATATTTGCGCTAAAAAGTCTAAAGACAATCCTCTTAAGTGGTTGGGGCAATTAGAGATTTATGGTGATATTTCTAAAGATAAAAATTTTTGCGATTCATTTTCGAATTGGCTAAATATGATTTATGAAAGAGGCGTAGAAAACACTCTTAACGAATATCTAAAATAAATTAATTTTACTTAAACAATACCTGAAGAAGAACCACCTTCATTTTTTCTAGTCAATGATTTGTTCTTCTTGTAATCAAGTTTTCGATATGTTTTGATTGGATCGATTGAATTGCCGTTTTCAAATCGAGCCATAGCAACTATTGGACTAACATCAGTGTTAAAAGCTGTCTTTAAAATTTGCATAGATTGAATAGCATCATTGCTATCTTGAGCTTTTTCTAGTGAAGAAAAATTAACAAGTAAAGATTTTGTGTATGAGTTGACTATTTCATTTGCACTTGAAATTAAACTTTCAATAGGATCAGTAACATTATGTGATTGATCAATCATAAATGCTATATTTTTAATTTTATTATTTTGTGAAGCTGCCGTGAGCTCATTGAATATCAAAAATAATTCATAAGGATTGATGGAGCCAGCATCTAAATCATCATCGCCAAATTTACTATCATTAAAGTGGAAGCCTCCTAATTTGTTAACATCAATTAATCTTGAAACAATCATTTCTATATTTGTATTAGGAAGATGGTGTCCTAAATCAACTAAGCACATTGCCTGTTCTCCTAGCTCTTTAGCACAAATATAACTGGTGCCCCAATCACTTATAACAGTAGAATAAAAAGCTGGCTCATAAGGCTTATGTTCTAACAAGACTATCCAATCTTTAGGAAGAGTGGCATAGATTTTTTTCATAGAGTCAATGTATCTCTCTAATGATTTTGAGAAGCTTATCTGCCCTGGAAAATTACCTCCATCGCCAATCCATACTGTTAAGCCTTTAGAACCAAGAGTTTTTCCACTTTCAATAGACTGTATGTTCACCTCAATTGCTCTATCTCTAATTGCAGAGCTTGCATTAGTTAGGCTTCCATATTTGAATGTTTCTGGTGCACCTGCTGGATCTTGGAACGTATTTGAATTAACAACATCAAAGCCGATGCCGTATCCATCAGCAAATTCTTTTAACTCGGAAAAGTCATCTACATTATCCCAGGGAAAATGAGGTGATACTTTGTTTGTAAAACCAATCAAATCGTTAATCACAGCACAATCTTCAATTTTATCATAAATATTTTGAGGCTCTCCTATTCCGGGAAAACGGGCAAAACGTGTTCCCCCTGTTCCAACACCCCAGGTAGGAACAGCAACTTGAAATTTCTTTACTTGATTTAAAATTGATCGGATATCAATTTGATTTTCTTTTAATTTTTTTTCTAAATATTCAAAATCAAAGTCGAGAGAGGATTTTGCTAACTTATTTTGTTCTTCAATAATTTCTTTTTGAACAGCTTTAAACATCACTCCCCCATCCCATTGCAGTCATAAATGCATTGTTTTCTGATGTTGTGTCAAGTCTCGACAGCTGAGCAACAACATTAATACTGCTTTTTAAAACAATCGAATATGGTTTTTCTCTTGGTAATTTTTGATTGTTAATCTCAATATCATCTAGTCTTAAGTGAATACTTCTTTTACCTTTCATTGTAAAAATATAATTTTCTATAGGATCTTGGTCTTCATATAAAAAATCTAAAACTATTTCAGCAGAGTTTTTATCGTAATTTATAATACAAAGAGACTCATGACTAAATTGATCTCCGTGATTAGTTGTTTTATAAGGGTGGCCCTTGGCAGGTAAAAACGCATCAGGGAAAGCCCAAATTTTTTTTCCTAAAGCCTCACTCATTTTTTCTCCTTAAGGTTCTCACAAAAGATGGGAAACCAATACTTAAAATTAGAAGTAATCCAGTAAAAATTATGATACCCACACCTGGAACGTTTAGCAATCCCAATCCAAATGATAACATCCCAAGGATAAATATAGAGATTACAACTCCCAAAATTGATCCAGATCCGCCATAAATGTATACGCCACCTAATACAACCATTGTTATAATCTCTAATTCCCAACCAAAAGCAATATTGGGACGAACACTTGATAGTCTCCCAGATAAAAATATGGCCGCTATAGCAGAAAATAGGCCATTAAGAGTAAAAAGGACAAAAGTATATTTATCTACAGCAATACCAGTGTATTGAGCAGCATCAGGATTATTGCCAATTGAGTAAATTTTTTTTCCAATGGAGGTTTTATGTAAAATAAATGCAAAAACAAACGCTAATAAAATAAATGTAAGAAAAGCATATGGAATATAACCATAAAGATACCCTCCTCCTAATTCACCTACAAGTTTCGGAAACTTGTTATAATAAGAGTCCTCTAAGAAGGAGTATGCTAAACCTCTAAATAGGGACATTGTTCCGATTGTTACTATAATTGATGGAATTGCGAATTTAGTAATGATAGCTCCATTAAATGCTCCACACAAAGTACCACTTAACAATGTTAATAATAAGACCAACCAGGTGTCGTAACCAAGGCTTGTTGTATATCCTAAAACAACAGAAGAGACAGCTATTATAGATGCAACTGATAAATCAATTTGTCTTGCAATAATTACAAATGTCATTGTTAATGCAATAATTGCTTTTTCGCTGAAAAGAAAAGTGCTATCGATAAGATTATATAAGTCTAAAAAATAAGGTGAGATGTTAGAATTGATTATGAGAATGGATACTAAAACTACAAAAAGAATAAATTCTTTTTTATAAAGAATATCTAATAGCTTAAAAGGTGGTTTATCTGGTATTAGACTCATTAGTTTTCCACCATTATTGTTTTTTCTTTTCGCTGCTCAGTTTTAGTATTTATAATTATTGCTAATAAAATTATTGCTCCGGAAATAGCTAATTGCCAAAACTGAGAAATATCAACAGCAGGTAAGGCATTTCGAATAAGGCCAATTAAAAGAGCACCTAAAACACATCCCAAAACTGTTCCAACACCTCCCATAACACTTATACCTCCAACCACACATGCGGAGATTACAGTGAGTTCAAATCCTATTGCTATTTGAGTAGAAGCTACAGAATATCGAGCAACCCATAAATATCCGCACAATCCTGCAAAAAATCCAGATAGTGAATAGGCCATTATAATGTATTTATTTTCATTGACTCCTATGTATTTAGCAGCATCTGGGTTACCTCCAAGTGAATATAGATTTCTCCCAAAGCGAGTATGGTTAAGCAGGACATATATGATAATAAAAACTACGACTGCTAACCAAAATAGGAATGAGAGAGATAGGAATTTAAAATGAATTAAAGCAAGAAAGTCTTCAGAGAATTCATTTGAATAAACCTGCTTACCATCACTAACAAAATATATTAAACCTCTATAAATACTTAATGTTCCCAAAGTCGTAACAATGAAAGGAACCTTTAAAATAGCAATAGAAATACCATTTAAAACGCCTAAAGTTGTTCCAATTACACAAGAGAGAGCAATGAAATAGTAAACTGGTAGTTCTGGATGGACTGTCGAAAGCAAAGATATAAGCATTCCAGAAAGTGCAAGATTGGATGCAACCGATAAATCAATTGCACGAATTAAGATTACAATCATCTGACTTAAAGCAAGAATAATTAGTATTGAGGTGTCAGTTAAAACATCAGAGATACTTTTTGGAGTTATAAAAAGTGGGTTAGCAAAGCCCACTGCAATTAATATAATTAAAATAATTGAGAATAAAATGAAATCTCTATTTAATAAAATTTTTTTCATGACTCTCCACTTGCTAACTTGACAATTTGTTCTGAAGAGGCCTCTTTAACATTTAAAATATCTTTAATGAGCCCTTTGTACATCACCACAACTCTATCACACATACCTAATATCTCAGGTAACTCAGAAGAGATCATCATTATAGACATCCCCTCTTCAACTAGCTCTCCCATAAATTCATGGACAGCAGATTTAGATCTTACATCAATGCCTTTAGTGGGCTCGTCTAGTATCAATACCTCAGGTTTTGTTGAAAGCCACTTAGCTATAACAGTCTTTTGTTGGTTGCCCCCTGATAAGCTTTGAGTCAATTGACTCCAATATGAAACTTTAATATTTAATTTTTCCTGCATGGCAGATGAGTTTTTTATCTCTTTTAATTTATTCATCACATAAAAGTTAGAGTTTCTATCCATGACAGCCATATTGATATTGTCTTTAACTGACATAAGGCCAGTCATTCCCAACTGTTGTCTTTCCTCAGATAGATAAACTATACCTTGATCGATAGCATCACTCGGTTTTCTAATTAAGATTTTTTGATCTTTAAATAGTATCTCTCCCTCATCTAGTTTTGTAATTCCAAAAATGGATTTCATGATTTCTGTTCGACCAGAACCTACTAAACCATAAAAACCTAAAATTTCTTTTTTTCTAAGATTGAAATTAATATCTTTGAATTGTGTTTTTTTGAATAAATTGCGAACTTCGAAAATTTCATTTTCTATTGTCACATTGTTTTTTGGAAATATTTGATTTACTTCTCTTCCGGCCATGTAAGTTATCAGTTGATCTTTGTTAGTATTTTGTATCGTGTCTGATTTAATTAATTCTCCATCTCTTAATACAGTAAAATCATCGCAAACTTCTATTACCTCATCTAATTTATGCGAAATGAATATGATAGATTTATCTTGTTTTTTTAAATTTCTTATAATTGTATAAAGTTCGTTAATTTCTTTTTGTGAAAGAGAAGCGGTGGGTTCGTCCATTATTACAATATCAGCATCATGAATAAGTGATCTTGATATTTGAACAATATGTCTTTGAGCAATACTAAGGTCTTTAATTTTTTCATTTGGCTCAATGTTTGCTTCAAGATCTTTAAGTAGCTGATTTGTTTTATCTTGCATTAAACCCCAGTCGACTAAACCATTAGATTTAGTTATATGATTACCAATGAAAACATTTTCTGTTACTGATAATTCATCGAACATAACTGACTCTTGGTGAATTGCTGAAATACCCAAGCTTAAAGAGGCACTAGGATCAGGTATAGATTGTTGTTTGTTATTTAAATTAATTATTCCACTATCAGGTTGGTAAACACCACATAGAATTTTTACTAATGTTGATTTACCAGCACCATTTTCTCCTAAAAGTGCATGAATGCTATTTTCTTGGAGCTGAAAATCAACGTTTTGGAGTGCTTTTACTCCATGAAAATTTTTTGAGATATTTTTAAGCTCAAGTTTCATTTGTAAACACACGACCACTTAGTGATCGTGTGCAAAAATATATATTTTATTAAAAGATTTCTGCGAATTTATCGATATTTGAAGCATCAAATATAAATGGATCTGCCATTGCTGCATTATTACCTGCGCCTATGCAAATTTCACCCATTCTGCCAGTTGGAATGCATTCTCCTTCTTGACCTGTGTAAGCACCAGATGCAATTTGATGTGATAAATAAACAGCTGAGTAACCTAAATCAATTGGATTCCAAATACCAAATTGAATTGCAGCACCACTTTTAACATGTGCTTTCATTTCACTTGGGAGTCCAAGACCAGTTACAAATACTTTTCCAACCAATCCTTGATCTTCAACAGCTTTTGCTGCTGCTACGATACCAACAGATGTTGGTGCTATGATACCTTTGAGGTTTGGATGTTTTTTAAACAAACCAAGAGCTTCTTGATAACTCTTATCGAAAAGGTCATCACCATATACAGTATCTACCCACTTCATCTTAGAGTATTCTGGCTTTGCATGTTCTTTTTTCATTTCTTCTATCCAAGCATTTTGATTTGTTGCCTGACTAGTAGCACTTAGAATTGCAAATTCACCCTCATCACCCATTGAATTTTTCATCCACTTAATATTTGATGAGCCAATAAGTGCGGTATTAGATGGGTCTAAGTTCATAATTCTTCCCTCTTCAGCGATACCAGAGTCCCAAGAGATAACTGTAATTCCTCTGTCCATAGCTTTTTTACCAATTGAAGCAAGAGCATCCCTATCGTTAGCGGAGATAGCAATAGCATCAACTTTTTGAGCTATTAAAGAATTAATAACTTCAATTTGAGCTTCAGCAGTAGTAGTAGCTGGGCCGGTATAGATAACTTCAACTCCACCAATTTCTTTCGCAGCTTCTTCACCACCTTCGGCAGCTGCCTCAAAAAAACCAATACCTAAACCCTTTACCACTAACGCAATTCTCATATCAGCAGCATTAGCACTAAAAGAAAACAGTATTGATGATATTATTACTAAAAATAATTTTTTCATTTATTCCTCCTAATATATTTAGTATCAATATTATTTACTCTATTTCATTTTAAATCAATTACTTTTGAGAAGTTTTAGTATAATAAATTTTTTTTTATAATTGATTTTATGGAAAAAATGATTTTTATTTTTTTATTGAAGGTTATTTTTTTTCAATTAAAAACGTTACATGAGATTTCAAAAAAACGTAATAAATAAATGGGATAATAAATTTAATAAATTATCTAAACTTGATCAATTAATATTAAGATCGAACCTACTAGGTGGAGATTTAAAAGTTACCAACTTTGGTGGAGGAAACACCTCCTCCAAGATTTCTGTGAGAGATCCCATAACAAAAAAAAATGAAAAAATTTTATATGTTAAAGGGTCAGGAGGAGATTTAGGTTCAATTAAAAAAGATGGTTTTGCAAGTCTTTATCTAGATAAATTTAATAGCCTTAAAAATATTTACAGGGGCTTTAATCATGAGGATGAAATGGTTGGATATTACCCGATGTGTACGTTTAATAATAATCCAAGGGCTGCCAGTATAGACACACCACTTCATGCCTATGTGCCTTATCCTGAAGTAGATCACACTCATCCGGACTCAATTATTGCCTTAGCAACAATGAAAAATGGAAGAGATATTGTTAAAAAAGTTTATGGAAATAGTGTTGGCTGGATTGACTGGCAAAGACCTGGTTTTGACCTAGGATTAAAAATGGAAAACTTAATTCATAAAAATAAAGGTATTATTGGAATAGTGCTTGGTCATCATGGATTATTTACATGGTCAAATACAAGTAAAGAGTGTTATTCAAATTCTGTAGACTTAATAAAAAGGGCTCAAATGTATTTAAATAGCTCTATTAAAAAATATTCATTTGGAAAGCCTATTTACAAGAATAAATCAAACCCTGAATTTGAAATAAAATTAATAACAACTATTCGAGGAAGTCTCTCTAATGAAAACTCAAAAATTCTTCACATAGACAAATCAGATATCGCCTTGGAATTTGTTAACTCAACAAATTTGAAAAAAGTTGCTGCAATTGGAACTTCTTGCCCTGACCATTTTCTCAGAACAAAAAGATTGCCTATGGTTTTACCTCCATTGTCTGATTTAATTAAAAATGAAAATAAAATTCACAGTATCGTTAAAACATATTTAGAAAAATATAAAGAAGCATACACAAAGTACTATAATAGAAATAAAAGCAAAGGATCTCCAAACCTTAGGGACCCTTACCCAGTAATAATTCTTATACCTGAGTATGGAATGATGTCTTTTGCAAAAAATAAATCAACTGCACGTATCTCAAGTGAGTTTTTTTGTAATGCAATGAATGTAATGAAAGGTGCGGAGGGTATTAGCAAATACACTGGACTTACTGAAAAAGAAGCATTTAGAATAGAATATTGGGAGTTGGAGGAAGCAAAATTAAGAAGAATGCCTCCAGAAAAAGAGCTTGCTGGAAAAGTAGCTCTTATTACAGGTGCGGCTGGGGGAATTGGATCAGCTACTGCAAGAAAATTCCTTAGTGAGGGTTGTTGTGTAATTTTAACGGATATAGATAAAAAAGCACTTAATTCAAAACACGAGGAGTTTAGTAAAGAATTTGGCAGAGATGTTGTTCATTCTATATTAATGGATGTCACTAGCGAACAAGATGTTAAGGGAGCTGTATCGAATAGTGTAAATGCTTTTGGTGGTATCGATATACTAGTTGCAAATGCAGGATTTGCATCAGCAGCTCTATTTGAAAAAACATCTTCAAAACTTTGGGATAAAAATATGGATATCTTATCAAAAGGATGTTTTTTAATAAGTCGTGAGGTATACCAAAAAATGATTGATCAAAAAAATGGAGGCTCAATTATATTTGTCTCAAGCAAAAATAGCTTAAATGCATCAAAGGGAGCGTCAGCATATAGTGTAGCAAAAAGTTCTTTGCTGCACCTTTCTAGATCTATTGCGCTGGAGGGTTCAAGTCATAAAATTCGTTCAAATGTCGTAAATCCTGATGCTGTTATTCAAAACTCAAAAATATGGCAAGGTGAGTGGACCAAACAAAGAGCAATCAGTAATAAAATTAGTGTTAATCAAGTCGAGGAATTTTACAAAAACAGAAGTTTATTGAAAGTAAGCATACTTCCAGAAGATATAGCCGAGGGAATTTACTTCTTTGCAAGTTCCAAATCGAAAAAATCAACAGGGAATATTATCAATGTCGATGGAGGTAATATAACATCATTCACTAGATAATGGTGTCTTCTAAGAAACTAAATGTTGTCCTCGATATTGGTAAAACAAACGTCAAGTTAACATTTGTTGATAGCTTTAATAATAAGACAATAAAATTTTTTAAAACAAAACAAAAAAATATTTATAGACATGGTATAAAAATTTTAAATTCAAATTGTATATTTGAGTGGGCACTAAAAAAAATTACATACATTGGAAGAAAACACAATTTAGATAAATTTGTTTGCACTGCTCATGGAACTTCTATTGCTCTGATAAGTTATGATGATAAAGAGCTTTTGGCTTGTACTGATTATGAATATAAATTTGATAAATTATTTAATAATTATAAGAAAATAGCACCTAAATTTAGTGAAAGTTTCTCTCCCTTTTTAGAAAATGGACTTAATATAGGTCAGCAAATTTACTATTTGTATAAAAGAAAACAAAAACTTATTAAGAAAACAAAATACATCCTTAATTATCCTCAATATATTGTATGGAAGCTCACTTCTAGTTTTTCATCTGAGATATCATATGTAGGCTGTCATACGCATTTGTGGGATTTTAAAAGAAATAAACTCTCCTCTTTTGTTAAAAAAATAAAATTAGAAAAAAAATTTCCGCAAATAAGAAAGGCATGGGATACCATAGGACGAAAACAAATTGGAGAGTCAAATTTAAAAATTATAAATGGGATTCATGATAGTAATGCGTCCTATTTATATTTTAAAAATTCAGATATCAAAAATTTTACCTTGGTTTCAACGGGAACTTGGTACATCATATTTAATCAAAAAACACCTTTAAAGAACCTTAACCCTAGTCTTGACATGTTAGCTAATATTGATGTTTTTGGAAAACCTGTTCCAACTATGAGATTTATGGGTGGAAGGGAATATGATCATTTAATGGGAGTATTTAAAATTTCAAATAAAACTAGAGCTATTAAAAATTTTAGTTTTCATGATTATTTGATTTATCCTAGTTACGCATCCGGTGGAGGGTTTTCAATAAATAAAATTGATATTATTTTATATGAAAGGCTTAACAAAGGTCAAATTTATTATCTAATTTGTCTATATATTTCGTTTGTAATTAATTTTTGTTTAAACCAAATGAAATCTTCAAATACTATAATTCTTGATGGACCAATTACTAAAAATATTACAATTATGAAAATACTTTCATCATTGAGAAAAAAACAAATAGTTCTAAAAAATAAGAGAGAAATAGGAACTACTCTAGGAGCTACAAATTTATTTAATATTAAGAAGAAAAATAAATTACAAACAGTTGTTATAAAAAAGTATCAAAATCAATCTATTCAAGTTATTTACAAAAATTGGGAGCAGAACCTTTATAAAAAAGAGTTATTTAGACATTCTTAATTTTTGTTTAATATAAAAATATGTTCAGTAGCATTAACAATTGTCATAACTTTGAGGATTTTCGGAGTCTAGCAAAAAAAAGACTTCCGTCACCGATATTTCATTATATTGATGGCGCAGCTGATGATGAAGTAACTTTTCGAAGAAATACCGAAGCATATGATAAATGTGACTTAATTCCTAATGTGCTAACCGGTGTAAAAGATATTGATATGTCTACAACTGTAATGGGGCATAAAATAGAAATGCCAATTTATTGTTCCCCAACAGCTTTACAAAGATTGTTTCACCCTGATGGAGAGATTGGGGTTGGACTAGCAGCAGAAAAATATGGAACAATGTTTGGGGTTTCTTCTCTAGGAACAGCGAGCATTGAGGAAATATCTAAATTAATTTCGACTCCAAAATTATTTCAACTTTATGTGCATAAAGACGAGGGACTAAATAATTATTTAATTGATCAATGCAAAGAACATAATTTTGACACAATGGCCATTACAGTTGACTCAGCGGTTGGAGGTAACAGAGAAAGAGACTTATATTCAGGTTTTACAATTCCATTAAATTTATCCTTAAAGAGTATAGTGAGTTTCGCTACACACCCTGCTTGGGCTTTTAATTATTTCACAAAACCAAAATGGGAATTAAGTAGCTTAAAAAAGCATGTAACAGAGGGCACTAATGTGATGACCAGTATTGGCGATTACTTTACAAAAATGTTAGATAACTCCTTATCTTGGAAAAAGATTGAAGACATTAATAAAAAATGGGGAAAGCCGTTAGCAATCAAGGGCATTATGTCTGTAGACGATGCCATGAAAGCTGTAGATGTTGGAGCATCTGCTATTATGATTTCCAATCATGGTGGAAGACAATTAGATGGATCTCGATCTCCTTTTGATCAGCTTGAAGAAATTGTTAATGCTGTGGGTGATAAAATTGATGTGATATGCGATGGTGGTATCAAAAGAGGAACTCATGTTTTAAAAGCTCTTTCATTAGGCGCTAAGGCCTGTTCGGGTGGTAGAATGTATCTATACGCTTTGGCTGCAGGGGGCCAAAAAGGTGTAGAATTAGCTTTAAGCAATCTCAAAAAAGAAATCGAGAGAGATATGATTTTAATGGGGGTTTCTAATATTAATGAGCTTTCAAAGAAAAATTTAAGATTTAGGTAGCAATCATTGTTGTTTTGTTAATTCTCTTATTAAAATATTCAGGTCACTAATAAATACTCCTTGATCTATGGACTTATCAAAGTACATGGTGCAATGGTGTCCCAAAAAGTGGTCATTTAAAAAATTCAAAGCATTTTCTTCACCGCTCCAAGTTTTACTAAAATCTTCAGACGCTTGAAAAAAAGAATTTAAAGACTCCTCGGAGCAATCATTCCAAAAAGCAGGACAGTAGTTAGTTCCGTCTCCTTTAAATAGATTGATGTATGCATCCAACACTATAATTTCAAAATTAGGGTAATTAACTTTTTTATACTGACTGACATCAACATCACTTAAGTCAGTTAAAAACTGTTTTGATAGGGAGTCATAATATAAGTCATAGTTTAAAGCTTTTGCTCCTTCAAAATTTTCATTGAAGAAGAGTATAATTTGATCTCGTGTCTCAATCTCTTCAATCGGATCCAAAGACCAGTAGACCTCCTCTAAATAACCTACACAATAATCTTGATCTGACGAGTATAAATTTGAATAAAAATTTAAATTAACAATGAAAATTATTACAGAAAGATATATTTTTGACAAAATATTTAATTATTACTTCGAAAATCCCACGGATATTCAAATTCCATGGACCACATTCCAAGCTTATTAGATTTAGCATATTCTTCATCTTGTATGTATTTATTTGAGTATTTTCTATATGCGAATGCAAAACCCTCTCTGACCAAGTAACTGCTTAATGACAGACCGTTGACAAAGCATTCACCTAATACTCTTCCATAGACGTCTTTTCCCTCATCAGTACAACTAATTTTATTATTTGTTACTTTTGCAATTAAAGTATCTTTTGATATTTTTCCACATGCAACCTTCCCTTCACTTGCAATACAAGTCTGATTGATTTCAGGAGCATCTATTCCACTAAAACGTATTTTAACATCACCTAATTTAATTGTATCTCCATCAACTACGGTGACATGAGATGCAAATAGGTTATTAACGATTAAAAACAGTGAGGAAATTAGGTAAATAATAGAAAATTTTAGTGACACGCAATATTGTACTTTTTTAAACGCCAATAATTATAGGGCCAAGGAGTAATAAAACCAACAAAAAGCATGATAGGAACAACCCACCAAGTAAGCATTGCCCCTCCTGTTAAAAGAACGTCTGTAACATTCATGGCTATTTCCATTGATATCATAGAAATAAAGCTCATTCCAAGAGCAGTACTAATTGCCTGTTTTAGAGAAAAATTTTGTCTTAAAAGAATTATTGTTTCCAGAATAATGCTAGTAATCAGTCCATTAATGATTGCTAAAATCATTATATTTAAGGTTGGCCAAGCAATTTCATTAATTTGAAAGTAGAATATCGTACCAAGATCTCCTATTGCGCATCCAATTAAACACCACTTAGTATTATGAGCACTTTTTTTCCAGGTATGTTTACATTTCCAATTAAAGTTGGTGAGAGTTGATACAAACATAATTTTTTTATTTACTATATACTGGTATATAGTATATTATTTTTTATGTCAAATATTATTAAAATAAATAAAAATCCAGATCATATTAAAAATATTCATCGTATTAATCGAATTCATGGTCAACTTAAAGGTGTTGAAAAAATGATTGTTGAAAAAAGATATTGTCTTGAAATTTTACAACAAACTAGAGCCATAACTTCAGCAATAAAATCTCTCGAAAATAACATACTTAATAAGCACATTGACCACTGTGTTGTAGATGCTATGAAAAAAAATGACAAACAAAAAAAACAAAAAATAGAAGAATTACAAGATTTACTTAGAAAATTTAATAATTAAAAAAATTGTCGTTTCTTTTAAAAAGAATTTTAATATTTGTTATTGGTCTCGCAGCAATAATAATTTCTCTTCTGTATTTTTTAAACCCAAATAAAAAGGAAAGCAACAATATAGAAATAACTAATATCGAAATTGACGAAAAATTAATTAGTCAAATTAACTTAGGTAAATCTCTTTATGTGACTCATTGCGCGTCATGTCATGGAGATAATTTACAAGGTCAACCCAACTGGAGTACAAAAAAAGATAAAGATGGTCATAACCTCTCCCCACCCTTAAATGGAACAGGTCACACATGGCATCACAGTCAAGAACAGCTCTTTAATATTATTAGGTATGGATTTAAAATTTATAATGAAAACTACGATGGTAAAATGCAAGGTAACGACAAATTAAATGATGATGACATATGGTCTATTTTAGCTTACATGAAATCTGTTTGGCCTGAGTCAATACAGAAAAAATACGATACCATAACTAAACATTAATTTTAAACATAGCTAATCGATAAAATACCCCTAAAAAGTAAATTTAATAAGATTAAAGCTTGATAATATTGATCTTTTGATATCAATAAATTGCATGTTGTTTGGGCTTTTAATGTGTTTGAAATCATTCTCATTTTGTTAAATTCAACCACACATATTTTTTATAGGAGGAGGATTTCTATGAAATTAATAAAAACACTAACGGCTTTGATAGCTATTTCTCTATTTGGAGCAAGCTATGCAAATGCTGGTTCTCACGCATATACAGGCCCTGACCTGTCGGGAGAAAAATTAACAATCTTTGGTCCATGGTTGGCGCCACAAGATGATGATTTCAGGGATGTCATATCAATTTTTGAAGCAGCAACAGGGGCATCTGTCGAGTACGGTGGTTCAGATGAATTTGAATCAATTATTAATATTGACTGTCAGGCAGGTAGTCCAGCAGATATAGCTGTATTCCCTCAGCCAGGATTAGCAGCAAATATTGCAGCTACAGGTTGTTTGTCACCATTAGGAAATGATGTTAAACAAATGGTTCTTGATAATTATGCTGCGGGTCAATCCTGGGTAGATCTTACTACTTATAAAGATCCAGCTGGTTTCGACAAATTCTACGGTGTGTTTTATCGAGTAAACGTAAAAAGTTTAGTTTGGTATTCACCAGATAACTTCGAAGATAACGGTTATGAGATACCAGAAACTATGGAAGATTTACTAGCTTTAGCTGATCAAATGGTCAGTGATGGTAATACTCCATTTTGTATTGGTTTAGGTTCCGGTGGTGCCACTGGATGGCCTGCCACAGACTGGATGGAAGACATTATGTTAAGAACACACTCACCGAATACTTATGATCAATGGGTGTCTAATGATATGAAGTTCAATGACCAAAGAGTAATTGATGCTATGGAGTTTTTTGGTTCAATAGCGTTAAATGATTCTTACGTTAATGGTGGAACCAAAGCTGTCGCTACAACAGACTTCAGAGACTCACCAAATGGTCTATTTACCTCACCTGCGGAGTGCATGATGCATAGACAAGCTAGCTTTATTCCTGCATTCTTCCCTGAAGGAGCAGAAGCTGGTGTGGATTATGATTTCTTCTACTTTCCACCTTTCGCATCTCAAGACTTAGGTAAGCCAGTTTTAGGTGCAGGGACTCTAATGGCTCCTACTAACTCCAGACCGGTTACAACTGAATTCATGAAATTCTTGCTTCACCCTGAAGCAAATGAAAGATTCATGGAAAAAGGTGGTTTCTTGACACCTCACAAGTATGTTGATACTAGCAAATATTCTAGTGACACATTTAGAGGTCTGCATGATATCCTAATGAATGCAACAACTTTCAGGTTTGATGGTTCAGACTTGATGCCTGGTTGGGTTGGAGCAGGGTCGTTCTGGACAGGTATGGTTGACTACACCAACGGAAAATCAGCTCAAGATGTTGCTGACGAAATCCAAGCTAGCTGGGAAGCTGGTCAATAAAAAAAAGTAATTTTCTTATCTAAGGGCGAATAGTATATTTGCCCTTAGAGTTTCTCTTAATCAAAACTTAATGAGTATATTTTCTTTAGCACTGACTGTTCTTATTGGTGTTCTTGTCTTTGTAGCTTTTTTTCACTTTTCAAATTTTTTACTTGATTACTTTCGACTAAAAACACCTAAAAAAATTGCTTGGGAAAACTCTATAAGGGTTGTCATATTTATTGGTCCTGCTTTTATTGTCCTATTCGTCTTTATTATTTATCCTGTATTTGAAACTATCAGGTTAAGTTTTTACGATAAGTTAGGAGATAATTTTGTAGGATTGTATAACTACGCTTGGGCTATCAAAGATCCTGATTTTAAAAGAAGTATTATTAATAACTTAGGTTGGTTAATAGTTGTGCCCACACTTAGTACATTTTTTGGTTTAATTATCGCAAATTTAGCAGATAGAATTTGGTGGGGGTCAATTGCTAAATCAATAATATTTATGCCTATGGCAATTTCATTTGTTGGTGCGGGCGTTATTTGGAAGTTTATGTATGATTACAGAGGGCCAGGCGACCAACAAATTGGCCTTCTCAATGCTATTGCAGTCGCATTGGGTTTTGAACCTCAAGCTTGGTTGACAATACCAATTTGGAATAATTTTTTTTTAATGGCAATAATGATATGGATACAAACTGGTCTTGCCTTGGTCATTTTTAGTGCTGCACTTCGTACAATACCTAAAGAAACTTTAGATGCAGCTAGGATAGATGGTGCTAGCGAGCTTAAAATTTTTTGGAAAATTATAATCCCATATCTTGAACAAACAATCTTAGTAATTTGGACCATAATCACACTCTTAGTCTTGAAAGTATTTGACATAATCTATGCCATGACCAACGGTCAATGGCAAACAGAAGTGCTAGCAAACTTAATGTATGACTGGATGTTCAGAGGTGGTGGGGACACTGGTAGAGGAAGTGTTCTGGCCTTTTGTATATTAATAGGTGTTATTCCAATATTAGCATGGAACTTGTACAGGCATAAACAAGACCAAAAAGTATGAAAACAATTAGATTATCATCACTTTTCTCACAATTATTATTGCTAATTTTTGTTATTGCATGGATAGCTCCAACTTTTGGACTATTTATTAGTTCTCTAAGGGATAAAGATGTTCTTGCAATTAGTGGATGGTGGACTTCTTTTACTACGACAGAAGTGAATGAAATATATCGAACTGAAGGAAAAGATGCTCAAGTTAAAGAGGGAGACTACTATTTTATTAAAAGTAATTTATTTGGAGAAGAGAAAGGAAAAGAAATATTTCGATTTGGTGTTACATCAAAAAATATTGATGAATATCAAGTAGGTGAGTCTGCATTATTTAAAGATGGAACAGAAATTACAGTATTGGAAAATGGTGACTATATATGGAAATCACAAAAAGAATTTAAAAAGAAGAAAGGTAAAAGGGTATTTATATCAGCTAAAAGCCCTCCAAGTTTTACTTTAGATAATTATAAAGAGGTTTTATTTAAAGAGGGTTTAGGACAAGCTTTTCTTAACACTTTTGCCGTTGCGCTACCATCAACCTTGATACCATTAATTATTTGTTCTTTTTTTGCCTATGCCCTTACTTGGATGAAGTTTTATGGTCGTGATATTTTACTAGCAACAATAATCGCATCTCTTGTTGTTCCACTACAGATGTCATTAATACCTATTCTTACTATTTATAATGACTTTGGTGCTTTATTTGGAGTTGCTGCAAAATCATATCCTGGTATTTGGATGGCTCACACAGGCTTTGGTTTAGCATCTACTACATTTTTATTATGGAATTTTTTAAAGTCTCTTCCACAAGAAATGATGGAAGCAGCAAAAGTCGACGGTGCGACTCATTATGATACCTTTATTAAGATTGTTGTACCTTTATCTATTCCTGCTTTTGCATCTATTTTTATTCTTCAATTTTTATGGGTTTGGAATGATCTACTAGTTGGTTTAGTATTTTTAGATAAACATCCTAG
Organism: uncultured Alphaproteobacteria bacterium; assembly: GCA_902610175.1. Taxonomy (GTDB): domain Bacteria; phylum Pseudomonadota; class Alphaproteobacteria; order HIMB59; family HIMB59; genus HIMB59. Next base: position 319,653 of record CACLUR010000001.1, read on the forward strand.
TGAAATTATTTTAACTGCAAAATTGAAAGAATTACTTGGTTCTAGAGGAGAGAATTGGGAAATACTCACAACAGGTGCATTTGTTTCAATGACAGTGCCTTTATTTATTTTCTTTTCTCTTCAAAGATACTTTATAAGAGGATTGGTGGCAGGATCTATCAAAGGATGAGTAATAGAATAGTAATTATTGGTGCAGGAAGTACAAACTTTGGTCTGGGTATTGTTGGTGATTTTTTTAAATCCAAAATTTTATCCGGCTCAACTTTAGTACTTCATGATATCAATCCAGAAACGCTTAAAAATACCTATGAAATTGCACTCTCTTACAAAGAAAAACTTGGTGTAGACTTTAATATTGAGTCAACAACTTCACGATCTGATGCACTAAAAAAGGCTGATTTTTGTTTAATATCAATTGAAGTCGGTAATAGATTTGAACTGTGGGAACAAGATTGGAAAGTGCCACTGCAATACGGCATCAAGCAAGTTTATGGAGAAAATGGAGGCGCTGGTGGATTATTTCATGCAATGCGTCAAGTTCCAGCAATAATCAAAATATGTGAAGATATTGAAAAAATTTGCCCTGAGGCCTTTGTGTTTAGTTACTCAAATCCTATGCAAAGAATTTGCCATGCATTAAATACTCGTTTCCCAAATTTGAGAATTACTGGGTTGTGTCATGAGATTGCTTCAATGACTCGCCAGCTCCCTACACTAATGGAAACTGATTTAGATAATATTGAATTTGAAGCTGGAGGTTTAAATCATCTGAGCATTTTACTAAGTGCCAAATATAAAGACTCTGGTAAAGATGGATATCCTTCTATTAATAAAAACTTTGATAATTATTATTCTGATTTGGTTAATGATCATGAAGGGTTTTTTTCAAATGCTGGTGCTGAGAGAGGTTTATTTTTTGAATTATTTAAAAGATATGGTTACCTCCCAATTACAACAGATAGTCATTTAGGAGAATATATACCTTGGGCCTATAGCGTAGTAGATCATGATGGAATTTTAGACTTTTATGATAAATATAAAAAAAGGTGTTTGGCTTTTTTTTCTGATGACGGTTATGAAAAATTTTTTGATATGAGCCATCCTGAACCTCACGAAAGAGCTATACCTATTATCGAGAGTATTGTTGAAGACTTAAATATGCTTGAGCATGCTGTAAATATAAGAAACGATAATTTTATTGATTGTCTTCCAAATGATATTGTAGTCGAAGTACCAGCAATAATTAATAAAACTGGCATACACGGAATTAAATTAGAAAACTATCCCAACTCTTTTGGCTCTCTTCTTAATTCACAAGTTGGCACGATACAATTAACAACAAAGGCTATATTAAATGAGTCAAAACAAACAGCTATTCATGCTCTTTTAGCTGATCCGCTCGTTGAAAATCCAAACTCAGCTAGTTCTCTAGTAGATACAATGATAGAATTTCAAAAAGATTATTTAGGATACTTGAAATAACATAATTGGATAATTTCTCTTTTTTAAAGGATTTTCCCTCTAGTTTTATCTTTGGCACTGCAACTTCATCTTATCAAATTGAGGGAAATCAATATGGTGGTTGTGGCAAATCTATATGGGATGATTTTGCTAAAAGAAAATTAAATGGGATAGATGGCTTAAATGCTTGTAATCATTATGAATATTTTGAAGAAGATATAAAACTAATTAAAGATCTTGGGTTTAGGGCTTATCGATTTTCATTTTCATGGCCAAGAATATATCCTGAAAACAATCGAGAATTAAACAATGAAGGTGTTGATTTTTATCATAGACTGTTAGATAAAATTTTAGAAAATGGCTTAGAGCCTTTTCCTACACTTTACCATTGGGATTTGCCAATTCGTTTTTCACACATTGAGGGTTGGGAAAACAGAGATACTTGTAAGCATTTTGCTGATTTTTCTTATTTTATATCAAAACAATATGGTGACTTATTTAAAAAGATTGCAACCATTAACGAGCCTTGGTGTGTTTCATGGCTTAGCCATTATTTAGGTGAACATGCACCAGGTAAAAAAAATATTAAATCTGCTACAACGACTATGCACAATATTTTGTTAGCACATGGTTGGTCTGTTGAGGCTTTAAGAGTGAATAAGTCTCATGAAATAGGGATTGTATTAAACAACCAGTATGCAGAACCCTTAGATCAACAGGATGAAAATATAAATGCAACAAAATTATTTGATAGTATTCACAATAGATGGTTTTCTGATGCTATTTTTAAAGGAAAATATCCTAAGTTAGCCTTAAGTGTTTTGGAGAAGCACTTACCCGAAAACTATGAAAGTGATTTAAAAAAAATATCTTGTGGCCTTAATTGGATCGGTTTGAATTACTACACAAGATCGATTATAAAATTTGAAAAGTCTGAAGATAATATTAATTATAAAACACTTAGAGGATCTCTAAAAAAAACTGACATGGACTGGGAATTTTTTCCTAAAGGATTGAGTTATTTTATAAAAAGAATAAACAATGAATATGATAATAAAATTCCAATATATATTACTGAAAATGGAATGGCTAATAATGATAAATTGGACTCAAATGGAGAGGTTAATGACTCAGATAGAATAGAATTTTTTAATTTGCATTTGAGGGAAATTTTAAATTGTATAAATGATGGATTACCTGTTATGGGATATTTTGCTTGGTCTCTACTTGACAATTACGAGTGGGCTTTTGGCTATTCAAAAAGATTTGGTTTAGTCTATGTAGATTTTGATAGTTATAAAAGAGTTCCAAAAAAATCCTATTACGAATTTTCAAAAAACTTGTTTCAAGTTTAATGACTAAACCTATAGTCATTGTTTTATATTAATGCAAAAAAATGCTAAAGTTTTCAACGTATAATGGCTAATGTAACTCTTAAAAATATAAGAAAAAACTATGATAAAACTGAGGTAATTCATGGTGTAGATCTTGATATAAACTCTGGGGAATTCATAGTTTTTGTTGGACCATCAGGTTGTGGGAAGTCCACACTCCTTAGAATGATAGCCGGCCTAGAGGATATTACAGAGGGTGAAATATCAATAGGCGGAGAGATTGTAAATAAAATCATCGCAGCAGAAAGAGGTGTTGCGATGGTTTTTCAATCTTATGCACTGTACCCTCACATGACAGTTTTTGATAATATGGCCTTTGCTCTTAAACAGGCTAAAACTCCGGTCGATGAAATACAAAGAAGAGTTAAAGAGGCAGCAAAAATTTTACAAATTGAAAATTTATTTGAAAGACTTCCAAAGCAACTATCAGGTGGGCAGAGACAGCGTGTGGCAATTGGTAGAGCAATTGTAAGAGACCCAAAAGTTTTTTTATTTGATGAGCCTTTATCTAATTTAGATGCAGCACTTCGAGTTCAAACAAGAATTGAAATAGCTAAACTTCATAATCAGTTAACTGCTACGATGATATATGTTACTCATGATCAAGTTGAAGCAATGACTCTTGCAGATAGAATTGTTGTTATTAATCAGGGTATCATTGAACAAGTTGGAACGCCAGTCGAACTTTATAATTCTCCAACAAACCAATTCGTAGCTGAATTTATTGGCTCCCCTAAAATGAATATGATTAATTTACAAGATATACGAAGTCTAAATTTAAAAAATCTTAATGTTCCAAGTGAAGCTAGCAAAATAGGAATAAGACCTGAACACATTAGTTTAGCAAATAATGACTCTCATAAACTTAGAGGTACTGTCAGACATATAGAAAATTTAGGTGAACACTTATTGTGTTATGTCAATCTTGAAATGAATAGTGAGATCACAGCTAAACTTGACGTAAATAGTGATATCAGAGTTAATGAAATGATTAATTTAAATTGGCATCAAGATCATCAACACTTTTTTGACTCTATGGGTTTTTCGATAAATTAATAATGTCTGATAATCCTGAACTAGGGGTATGTTATTATCCAGAACATTGGTCAGAGGATTTGTGGATAACTGATGCAAAAAATATACAAAAAAATGGTATTAAATGGGTTCGAATAGCTGAATTTGCTTGGTCTCGTATAGAGCCTAACCCTGGAGATTTCAATTGGAATTGGCTGGATAAAATTGTGGATATCTTGGGTAATAACAATCTCAAGATTATAATGTGCACACCCACTGCAACTCCTCCAAAGTGGTTAGTAGACCAAATGCCCGATATGGTTGCACTTGATGAAAATGGTCAAGCTAGGAAATTTGGATCGAGAAGGCATTATTCTTTTTCACATAAAGGCTATCAAAAAGAAAGTCAGCGGATCACTCAAGCAGTGGCAGAGAGATATGGTCAAAATAAATATGTACAAGCGTGGCAAACAGACAATGAGTATGGTTGTCATGAAACAACTTACTCTTGGTGTAAATCTTCTTTAACTGAATTTAGAGTATGGCTTAAAAAAAAATATAAAAATATTGATGACCTTAATAAGTCTTGGGGTAATGTTTTTTGGTCTATGGAATATCGTTCATTTGATGAAATTGATCTTCCCAATCTTACTGTTACAGAGGCAAATCCATCACATAATTTTGATTTTCGAAAATTTTGTTCTGAGCAAGTTAAAAATTTTAATTCTCAACAAGTAAAAATATTAAATAAATATTCTCCAGGACGACCTGTAAGTCATAATTATATGGGGCACTTTGTAGAATTTGATCATAGAGAGGTATCTAAAGATTTAGATATTACCGCTTGGAATAGTTATCCTTTAGGTAATCTTCAAAATATGCAAATTATTGCTAGAAAAGATAAAAAACTTATCAATGATTGTTACAATATTGGTGATCCTGATTTTCAATCATACCATCATGATCTTTATCGAGGAATGGGTCGGTTATGGATAATGGAACAACAACCAGGGCCAGTAAATTGGGCCAGATATAATCCTGTTCCCATACCTGGTGCAGTTAGAATGTGGACATGGGAGGCATTTGCTCATAATGCGGAAGTTGTAAGCTATTTTAGATGGAGACAAGCACCCTTTGCTCAAGAGCAAATGCATTCAGGTCTTATGTTAAGAGATAATTCTCCTAATATTGGTAGTCAAGAAGTAATGCAAGTAAGTAAAGAGATACAAATGATCAACTTGCCAAAAACTGAAAATTCGGAAATAGCTTTGATGCACGATTACGAAGCTTGTTGGATGACAGAGCTGGATGGGCAAACAGCAGATTTTCACTATACGCGTTTGATGCTTGATTTTTATAAGTCAGTTAGGGTTAACGGGGGCTCACTGGACATAATTGGTAAAAATGATGATTTTAGAGGATATAAGTTAATTATTATTCCATCTTTTGTTCATTTAGATGATAAAGTTTTTCAAAAAATTGTCTCTTCAGGAGCGAAAATATTAGCCGGCCCTCGAACAGGAATTAAAAATTCAAATTTCCAGATACCAGAAAATTTAAGTTTGGAGGGTCTAGGATATCAAGTCACAAGAGTGGATGCATTATCATATGATCTTCCAATTAAAGTTGATTGGAAAGGTATTAAAGGTCAACTTCATGTTTGGAGAGAACAAGGGAAGAGTTCAGGAGTAGTTGAGGGCAACTCAGAGGACGGTTTTCCAGTTATGACTAGTGGAAACAAAGGAAATTATTTATGTGGATGGCCGGATGACAACTTGTTAAGTGCGATAATGAGAGAACAAATGATATCTGCAGGTTTAAAACCTATAACGCTTCCTCATTATCTTAGAGTTAGAAGAAGAGGTAATTTGTTATTTTTTACAAATTATGGAAAAGAGATTGTTGATATACCAGATTATTTTGAAGGAGATATTTTATTAGGATCAAAGAAAATGAAACAGGCAGATGTAACTATATTAGAATCTAAAAAATAATAATTACCTAATACTTCTTCCACCATCTACTGGTAAGGTTAGACCAGTCATAAAAGATGCGGCTTCGCTAGCTAAAAAATAAATAACACTTGCAACCTCTTTTGGTTTTCCTATTCTTCCGATAGGATGATTTTCTTGCATTCTTTTTTCGTATTCTTTTAAAGTTAAATCTTTTTTAAAAGAAGCAAGCATTGGGGTATCTATCGCTCCTGGCGCAACTGCATTAACTCTTATATTATGTTTTGTCAAATCAAGAGCTAAAGATGCTGTAAAAGATACCAATGCACTTTTTGATGTTGCATATGCCAACATATTCTTTGCTCCTCTAATGCTGTTAATTGAAGCTAAATTTACAATTGATGATTGCTTACACTTTTTGAGCAATGGTAAAGCATATTTGCATGCTAAAAATGTACCAGTCACATTATTATTAAAGTGGTATGTCCATTCATTTAAAGGTGTTGTCTCTAAATTTCCGCTTAATCTGACACCTGCACTATTCACAAGCACATCAATTTTTTTATATTTTTTCTTTATAATTGAGGTTAAATTTTTCCAATCTGAGTTATTGGTTATATCTATTTGATGATATTCAATTTTTTTACTTATGATATTTGGCTTTTTTAAGCATGTCCCAATAACTTTATATCCATTATTATGGAATAATTTACATGTACTTTTTCCAATCCCTGACTCAGCACCAGTAATGAGAACAATTTTCCTCCTTGAATTCAAAATTAAACGCCTTTACGCTGTTTACTCTTACCTATTTTGAAATCGTCTAGGGCTTTTTGATTATCATCTGTTATTGGATCTTGAAGTGTTGGGCTTTCCCAAAAAGCAGTTCCCTCTAACCATTCGTAGCCATGAGTTTTTATAGCAATAACATAAGTTTTATCTGAGTCTTTGGCTCTTTTAAAAGCGGCCTCTAACTCTGAAGTTGAACTAACTGTCTCAGCATTTGCTCCCATACTTTTGGCGTGATTTTCAAAATCTACAAATTGGAGATTGGTCGCTCTTGCAGCACGAAGATTACAAATATACTCCTTACCTCCTTTCGCAAGTTGAAGTCTATTGATAACCATATGTCCACCGTTATCACATACAATGATAATTAGTTTCTGATTGTAAAGAACTGAGCTATAAATATCACTATTATTTAGTAAGTAAGATCCGTCGCCAACAAAGACAACTACATCCTGATCGGGTTTAGCCATTTTAATTCCAAGTGCTCCCGATATTTCATATCCCATACAACTAAAACCCCATTCAGTTTCGAAAGTATTAAGTTGCTTTGGCTTCCAAACTTGAACCACCTCACCAACAAGCCCTCCTGCAGCAGTAACAACAATGTCACTTGGATCTGAATTTCGATAAACTGCTCCCACTGCATGGGCATAGGAGGGTTCTTCTTGATTTGTAGGACCACTTTGTTTTTCAACATAAGCATCCCATTCATCTCTTTCTTTAATTGCTCTTTGGTACCAAGTGTTAGGAGCCCTCCAGTCGCCAAGAGCATCTGATATTTGTTGTAAACCAATTTTAGCGTCACTAATGACGGATGTAGCTAAATGCTTAGTGGTATCGAAGCGAGCTGTATTTACTGAAACTAATTTAAAATTAGGATTTTCAAAATTTGCCCATGAACCGGTGGTGAAATCAGCTAATTTTGTACCTATAGCTAAAGCCAAATCAGTGTCTTTGGATAAGCTATTTGAGGAACCCTCACCCAATGCTCCTACAGCACTTATATAATAGGGGTCATCTCTAGTCATACATCCTATCCCCATTACAGTTGAAGTTACTGGGATATTGTGTTTTTTAGCAAAAATAGATAGCTCTTCCTCTGCCTCAGAATACAGAACACCCCCTCCTGAGATAATAATTGGTTGTTTAGAATTCATTAATTTTTCAGCTGCCTGCTTAACTTGTCTTGGATCAGGGTGAACTCTTCTTACCTCATGAATTCTCTCTTCGAAAAATATTTCAGGATAATCAAATGTCTCTCCTTGAACATCTTGTGACATAGCAATGGTAGCAGGACCACAATCAGCGGGGTCTAGCATTAGTTGGATTGCTTGTGGGAGAGATGCAAGAATTTGCTCTGGTCTTGTAATTCTATCAAAATATTTTGATACTGATTTAAAAGAGTCATTTGCTGTTTCTATGGGAGAATTAAAATTCTCAACTTGTTGTAAAACAGGATCAGGGAAGCGACTAGCAAATGTATCTCCTGGTAAAAGCAATATTGGAAGACGATTGCTCATCGCAACAGCAGCAGCTGTAACCATATTTGTTGCACCTGGTCCTACTGATGAGGTAGCAATAAAAATTTGTTTTCTCCTCATCGCTCTGGAGTAGCCTATACCCGTTAAAGCCATACTTTGTTCATGATGTCCTCTGTAACCAGGAAGATCAGATTGAAATTCTTCCATTGCTTGACCTAAGCAAGCAACATTACCATGGCCATATATTGCAAATGCGCCAGGAAATAATGGTAGTTTTTTTCCATCAATAATCGTTTTTTGTGCAATTAAATATTTAAAAAGTGCATGAGCACAAGACAATTTAATGGTTTTCATTATTCCTCCAAAAAAAATAACAATTTGAATATTACATGATAGAAAAGTAATTTGAATGAAAAAACCTTTTAATATTGAAACTTTTTTGAAATAACTTTTAATCAATAGATAAAATGAAAATAGCTATATTAGGTAAAGTTCACCCAAATGGGCTTGAGTTTTTAAAGAAAAATAAACTAGAGGTCATTGAAATAGAAAATATTGAAAGTCAAAACTTGATAAAAGAATTAAGATTTGTTGATGGAATACTGTTAAGAACAGCAAAGCTGGAAGAGAAAGTTTTACAACATTGTGAAAATTTAAAAATTATATCAAGACACGGTGTTGGCTATGATAATGTAGATATAAATTATCTTAATAAAAAGAAAATTGCTCTTTGTATTACTTCTACTTCTAATGCAGCAAGTGTAGCAGAACATGTCTTATCTATGTTTATTTACTTAACAAAAAACCTTTCTCTATCAGATAATCTTGTTAAACAGGGTAATTTTGATAAAAGATCTGAACTACCAGACATTTTTGAATTATATAAGAAAAAAATTCTAATTATTGGTTTTGGTAGAATTGGCAAAGAAGTTGCAAAAAGATGCAAAGGGTTTGATATGGAGGTATATGTGTATGATCCTTTTTTGAATAAAGATTTAATAATAAAAAGTAATTGCGCGCCTATCGAAAAAAATGAGGGATTAGCTTTGTCTGATTTTGTCAGCATTCACTTACCTTTGAATGAAAAGACAAAAAACTTTATATCTCAAAATGAATTAAACCTCATGAAGAAAAACTCTGTGCTTGTCAATACTTCTAGAGGAGGAATAGTTAATGAACATTATTTGTTTCAAGCATTAGAGTCAAAAAAAATCCGTGCTGCTGGTATGGATGTATTTGTATCGGAGCCCCCTGAGCCTAACCACCCTTTTTTTAGTTTAGATAATATTTTGCTAACACCTCATAATGCAGCATTAACTTTAGAGTGTAGAGAGAGAATGTCTCTTGAGGCATCACAGAATATACTTTATTTTCTAAAAAATATGTCAGCACTTAATGAAGATAATTTAGTTAATAAAAAATTTATTTAAAATCAAATATCAGATAAAAGTTGCTCACGACCCTTAGTGCTTGTTTCAATTTTATGAATATTTCCACCAGCACGATCGTTATCTGGATCTGCTCTTAGAGATGTCACATAAAGACTTGATAATTCCGCACCTCCAAATGTAACGCAGGTAGGTGTATTAGTTGGAAGATCTATTTTTTTTATAATTTTTTCATTAATTGTATCAATACAAATGACACATTTTCCTCTAACTCTTGCTGACCAATAATTATTTTCAATATCAACAGTAGCACCATCTGGCTCTCCAACATTGTTAAAGATCATATTAGAGTCTCGTTTAACGAATGTCCTAAAATCTTGAGAATACTCAAATTTTTGTATTAACCCTGTTGGGGTATCAGCAAAGTACATTAAATTTTGTTCTTGTGAAAACGCTATTCCATTTGAGACAGTAATGTTTGGTAAAAGGTGTGTTAAGGATAAGTCTGGAGCTAGTCTGTAAAGATTGGCTATAGGCTTTCTGTTTATTTTATCTGGATCCTCGTTATATGTACCAAACACAATACCTCCATATGGGTCTACTTTTGCATCATTGATACGAGTTTCCTTTATATTGTTTTCAACGTCACATATTTTTTTAAAAGATGAAAAATTTTGATCAGCAATAGCAATAAAATTAGGGAAACCAATTATAAAACCATCTTTTTTTCTAGGCAGAATAAAGCCTGCCCTATCCGGTAAATTAAATTCAAAACTTTTATTTTTATCATCAAGTTTAAAAGCTTTTTTTCCCTGTATGTCAGTCCAAACTAAGCAGTCATATCTTGGGTCCCAAAAACAACTTTCTCCGAGTATATTTTCACATTTAAGTACAGTTGAAACCTGAGCATTATTCATATTAATTAATTATATTATTTTGCGATATATTAGTAATCAAATATGATTTAGGACAATCATTTAAAATTTTTTCTGTTATATCTTCTCTTTGAATATTAGATGTTAAAATTACTGTGCAACCACCAAATCCAGCTCCTGTAAGTCTAGCCCCAAGAGCACCATGTGACCGGGCTTTTTTAACTACATAATTTAATTCTGGACTAGAGATTTCATAATCTTTATCCATAGAGGAGTGACTCTCATTCATTAATTCTCCAAATGCCTGTGCATTATTATTTTTTAAAAATTGAACAGCTTTTTTTACTCGAAAATTTTCTGAAATGACATGCCTAGCTCTTTTTAAAATTTTAGGATCTTTGATTAAACTTAAGTTAGTAATTTCAGCATGACGTAATGAAGGAATATTAAGAAATTTTGCAGCTGCTTCTGTCTCTCTTTTTCTTTCATTATACAAACCTTCTGAAAGTTTACGTGTACTTCCGGAATGAATTACGACAAAAGTGTACTCGCTAAAGATAGGTATTATTTCTGTGCTCAAATTTTCACAATCCAAGAATAGTGCCTGACCAAATTTAGCTATCGCTGAAGACATTTGATCCATTATCCCACAATAGGTTCCAATAAAATTATGTTCAATCAATTGTCCTATCTGAGCAATTTTAGTTAGTGGTAATTCTAGCTTCACCATTTTACATAAAGCCTTTATCAATGCGATCTCAAGCGCTGCGGATGAGGACAAGCCAGAACCAGCAGGAATATCAGATGTCACAGACAAGTTAAGACCTGACATATGATGTCCCTCCTTTCCTAAATAAAACAAAGCACCTCTTACAAAATCTATCCAAGATCCATCTGTTTTAGAGTCAAAAAGAGAAGATTTTTTTCCAAATTCATCGGAAATTCCAACAATTTGTGAGTCTGATCGTGGGCCAATACTAACTTCGATTTTTTGATCAATTAAAGTAGGAAGTACAAAACCGTAGTTATAATCAGTATGTTCTCCAATTAAATTTACTCTACCATGCGCTTGTGCTGAAGAGACAGGTGAACATTGAAAGTTAGTTTGGAATAATTTTAAACTATTCATCTGGCTTTTCATCACCCCGCAAAATACGAGCTGAGCGCTCTGGAGGAAGATCTACCAGAAAAAATCCAGCAATCTGTTCAACACCTGCTAAATATTTAAGTTTTGTTTTTGATCTGCGAATTGGTTGAAAACAAACGTGAAGATGATGGAATTTCTCATAACCTTTTGGTGATAGCTGCCATGCAAGTGTATAGGGCATAGGAGAATTAAATATTGCGTCTAATTTCTTAGAGGCTTCAAGAATTAGTTCTGCAAGATCCTGTTGCTCCTTATCTGAAAGTTCAAATAAATGAGATATTTTTCGATATGGAACAACCCAGATCTCAAAAGGGTATCTTGCCCATCTTGGAACAAAAGATATTGCAGTATTATTTTTTTTTAAAATTAATTCTTCGGGTATGTAAAATAAATATTTATTTAGTGGATTAATTTTTTGAGCAATAGATTGTTTTTTTATTATTTCTGGAATATGTCCAAAACTATAAATTTGTCCATGTGGATGTTCTAATGTTACACCAATTTCTTTTCCTTTATTTTCAAATGGTAAAATATATTTAATTTTAGAGTTATTAATTAATTCTTTAGTCCGAAAAGATAATGCTTGGATGATTAATTCAACTCTCTCCAAAGGCAATTTGGAAAATTCATCATTGTGATTTGAACTATAAGAGATTACATCACAATTTCCAGTTGCTCTATCTGTGTTTATTTCTAAGGATGGAAATTCAGATCTTTCTAAATGAAGAGAGCTGAATCTATTAGTAAAAATAGCAACTTCATATTGATCAACTGGAATATCTGTGGGATTTTTATTATTTGTCATAGGACATAGAGGACAATCAAGTGAGTTAGGAAGAAAAGTTCTATTTTGTCTGTTTGATGAATAACCTACCCACTCAGATCGAGTTGGGTGAAACCGAAGATGGGTTTGATTATCTAAAATAGGAGGTAAACCCTTAAAAAACTTATAATTTAACTCATTTTTACTAAATAAAATTAGCTCTTTACCCTCACCTCTATCAATTTTTTTTATAAATGGGTCTTTAATCATTTAAAGGCTGGTAGCATTGAGCCATGAGCATCTATTAGCTCATCAACCATTTTCCATATTTGATCTAAATTGAGCTCTCCCGCAGTGTGAGGATCGAGCATTGCAGCATAATAAATTGAATCTTTTTTTCGGGTCTTAAGCGCTTCGACGGTTAATTGTTGAACACCAATATTTGTTTGAATCAAATTTGCCAAATGAATTGGCAATGGCGGCACAACTTGTGGAACCAAATCATCTTTTTGAACAACACACGGAACCTCAACACAACTATTATTAGGTAAATTGGGTATCAGATTTGTGTTTAAAACATTACCGTAAATAATATCTTTTTTTCCTGTAATCATAGATAAAATTACTCTTGATGCATACTCCACAGATTTATTATTATCTATTTTTGGATTACTGAGCATATCTTTTTCTTGTTTATCCCATTCTAGAATTTGTTTTTCACATCGACGAATATATTCATTAATTGGAATATCAAATTTTCTGATTAAGTCTTTTTGGTGACTTTTTATAAACCAAGGAGTATACTCAGCAAAATGCTCAGATGACTCAGTAACAAAGTAACCAAGTTTTTTTAATACTTCATATCTCACTTTGTTTGAACAGCCATCCCAATTAGTACCAAAATCTCCTGTCTCACCTTTTTGAAAGATTTTAGGATATAGATCCTCTGTTGAACCATTATTCAATTTTTTTGCAAACTTAGTAAAAAAGGACATGTGGTTGATACCAGAACACTCAAACTCAATTTTGTTAAAATCCTCACCTATGTCTCTAGCTAAATCAGCAACAGTACCTTGAACTGAATGGCAAAGTCCTACATATCGAAGTTCTGGTACGAAGTGAGAAAGACCAAGACAATTAATGGCCATTGGATTTACATATTGAAGCATCATTGCCCTAGGGCATAGCTCTAACATTTCTTCAGCAATTTCAACTAAAACAGGAACTGTTCTTAACCCGCGCATAATTCCTCCGATGCCTACGGTGTCTGCGATAGTTTGTTGGAGCCCATATTTGGCAGGTATTTCAAAATCAATCAAAGTTGATGGCTTGTAACCACCTACTTGTATCATTACTATAACAAAATCAGCTTTTTTTAAGGCTTTTTTTCTATCATTTGTTGATTTGATTGATGCTGAAACTTTAAGAGAGGATGCAATCTTATCTGCAACTATTTGAGAAGTTTTTAGCCTTAATGAGTCAATATCATATAAAGTAATTTCAGAAGAATTTAATTCTGAATCAAGTAAAATATCTGTCAAAATATTTTTCATAAAAACAGTGCTTCCCGCGCCAACAAAAGAAATTTTTGTCAAATCTATCCCTTACTTGCGCCCAAGGTTAAACCAGCTATGAAATGTTTTTGCATTAAAAAAAACATTATGACAGGTGGTATGGCTGCCATGATAGAACCTGCAGATAAAAGATGATATGCGGATATCCATTGACCATTTAAAGATTTCAAACCTGCTGTGATAGGCATCGCATGGTGGCCTTGTATCAAAACAGTTGCCCAAAAAAAATCATTCCAAATAAAAGTAAAAATTAATACTGATAGTGCCGCGATAGCAGGCCTAGTCAATGGAAGAACAATTTTTAAAAATATATTAAATTCCGAGGTACCATCTATCCTTGCGGCTTCAAATAACTCATTTGGTAAAGCTTTTATAAAGTTTCTCATAAACAAAGTGCAAAAACCTGTTTGAAAGGCAACATGAAATAAAACTAATCCTGTTACTGTATCATACAAGCCCATTTGGTAAGTTAGGTCTCTTACGGGTATCATTAAAATTTGAAATGGAACAAAATTTCCAGCTATAAATGTAAAAAATATAAACAAGTTTGCCTTAAATCTGTATGATGCAAGTGCAAATCCTGTCATGCAACTTAATGCAACAGCTCCTATCATTGTTGGTATAGTTATTTTAAAACTATTCAATATATAAGAAAGCATTGGTGTATTTTGAAAAACATCTTTTAGATTGCTAAATAATAAAAATTCACTTGGCACTCCCCATAAATTTCCTTGAGCAATATCTCCGAGGCCTCTAATGGATGTGAGCATTATTCCAATTAGTGGTATCAACCATATTAATAGTGAAATAGGTATTAAAACTCTGTAAGAAATTTGATTAATTAATGGTCTTTTTTGAATAGGAATTGGAAACATTAAAGACCTTTTTTCTCACTTTGATACATACGGTAGATAAAGAACAGAATATAAAACATCATTATTGTAAATAATACTGCTGCAATTGCAGAGCCATACCCCATTCTATAGCCATACTCACTAAGGGCTGTTTCAAACATATAATATGCTAAGACATTTGTGGAGCCCCAAGGGCCACCTTGGGTCATAATTGCTACCATGTCAAAACTTCGTAATGATCCAATAACTGTTACAACGATAGCTAAGAATGTTGCGGGTCTCAGTTGTGGTAAAATAATATTTTTAAATAAAGAGAAACCTTTAGCACCATCCATTCTACCAGCTTCAATTTGATCGGTATTAAGATTGTTTAAGCCAGTAAGATACAAAATCATACAGTAGGCGATTTGTGGATATATGCCTGCAAAAATTATTCCATAAGTTGCAAAATCTTCATCTGCTAAAATTGCGTAATTGCCAAGACCAATTGCCTCAAGGAATGGTCCAATCACACCGCGTGGATTATAAAACCAAGCAAAAATAATTCCAATTACAACTTGAGAGATCACAAAAGGGAAGAAAAAAAGAGATTTAATTAGCCTAATTCCAAAAATTGTTTGGTTTAAAAAAATTGCCAAGCCTAGTCCGATAGGAACGGCCAACATAAAAAATATTAACCACTTAATATTATTTATTAAAGATATATAAAAATACTCATCATCTAGTAATTCAATGTAATTTGAAAATCCTACGTAAATTGCTGGTGATAAACCATCCCACTGTAACAAAGATATATATAAAGAGTTAAATATTGGCCAAATAACGTAAACGAGAAATAAAACTAGGCCTGGAAATAAAAAAATCCAAGGGGTTAATCTTTGTTGATTAAGCTTCCACCATGATGATTTTCTATAAGATATTTGAGTAGAGCTTGGCACCTTTGTTTAGGGGGTGGCACAAAGGCCACCCCTATTTCAATAATTATTTATATACTCTTTGACGTACTTTTTCTAAACGCTCAAGAATTTTGTCTCTTCTATCTGGGTTCACCATATACTCTTGAAAACCCTTCATTCCTTCAGAAGCCATTTCTGCAGGAGCATCTCTATCGTAAAATTGTGCCATAGCGTAAGCATTATTTAACATATTTAAACCTGCTTCTAAGAATGGATCTGGATCGACTTTAGAGCCACTATTGACGGGCAACTGTCCAAGAGTTTTATTCATCTCTTCTTGAACATCAGCTCTACTTAAAAAGATTAGGAATCTTTTTGCGTCTGTCTTGTTTTTTGCACCTGATGCAATATGCATTGTATCAGTTGGTGCCTCTTCAGCCATTGGAATACCTGGGGTTATCTCCGGGAATTGGAAAAAACCAAGATTATCATTAGTTAGTCCACCCTCTTTAAATAACGCTACTGAGAAATTTCCCATGACATACATAGCAGCTTCTCCGTTTACCATTGGAGGAATTGCTTCCTGCCAAGCTAGTGATGCATGATTTTCTAAAAAATAACCCGGTTTGACTAATTCATCCCATTTATCAAATACAGCATGAACTTTAGGATCTGTATATGGAACCTCTCCTTTTGTCAAAGCCATGTGAAATTCATAACCATTTGTTCTTAAATTTAAATAGTCAAAAACACCAGCTGTTGTCCAAAGATACTTTGATCCAATTGTAATTGGAGTGATGCCTGCAGCTTTGAGTGTTGCACAAGCGGCTACAAATTCATCCCAAGTTGTTGGTACTGAGATGCCATTCGCTTCAAAAAGATCTTTTCTGTAATATACACCCCATTGATAATAAGTGTAAGGGATACCCCATTGTTTTCCACCAATTGTCATTGGTTTTTTTGCGTGGGACATTCCCTCTGTCAAATTTCCATCAACCCAACCAGTATCAGACCAAATATCAGATACGTCTTCTACAAGACCTGCTCTTACAAAAGGTAACATTCTGTTTCCTGCGTACCAGTTAAAAACATCTGGTGGATTTGTGGTTAAAAAATTTCTAATTGCTTGTTTATAACCCTCATGATCAAAGTTATTCACCTCGATAGTCACATCAGGATTTTCTTCTTGGAACTTATTAAAAGCCCATTCAAATGCAGCCTTTGGAGCCGGATCAGTTAAGTCAGTATTGATAACCAGCGTGCCTGCAAAAGCAGAAGAATAACCTAAGCTAGTTACAGCAATTATTGTAGCTAAGATTTTTCTCATATTTACTCCTCCTACAATTACCAATTTGAGATAATAAAGGTAATATTGTTATATAACGAAGACAATATACAAGTAATTATCTACTATTAAAAATTAAAAATATAAGTATTAAATTTCGAAAAATTTATTAAAGCTTAAAAATAAAGGTTTTAGTTGGACTTTGACAGATACTTTTCCCACTTCCAAGCAGTCATTAATATGGTTTTCAAATCTGAGTATTTAGGAGACCAATTTAATTCATCTTTAATTTTTTTATTATCAGCAATTAATTGCGTTGGATCTCCTTTTCTTCTAGCTGATATTTCAAAAGATATTTTAGTATTTGTGATTTTTTCAGCTAAATTGAATATTTCCATGACACTGAAACCTTGGCTATTGCCAATGTTGTAAATATCAGATTTTTTTGTTTGCATTAAATTTTCCAAAGATAGAAGGTGGGCTTCAGCAATGTCCATAACGTGTATATAGTCACGTATGCAAGTTCCATCCTTTGTATCATAGTCGTCACCATAAATAGTAAAGTTTTCTCTTCTGCCTGACGCAGTTTGTAAAATGAGAGGAATAAGATGTGTTTCAGGTTTATGTCTCTCACCAATTGAGCCATCTATATGAGCTCCGCATGCATTAAAATATCTGAGTGAGATGTATCTAAAACCGTAAGCTTTGTCATAATCTTTTAAAACTTTTTCGATAACGGCCTTTGTATTTCCGTAAGGGTTTACAGGAGATATCTTTTCATCCTCTGTAATAGGAATGTTTTGTGGCTCTCCATATACTGCAGCAGTGGAAGAAAATATAAAGTTAAGAATTTTTAGATCTAACATACAGTTAAGAAGATTAAGTGTATTAATTACGTTATTTTCATAATATTTCTTTGGATTAATATAAGACTCTCCAACATTTATAGATGAAGCAAAATGCATAACCACTTCATACTTATTTTCTTTAAGAATTTTATAAACGTGGTCTTTATTAGATAAATCACAATTGTGTAATTTGTAGTTTTGAGAATTTAATTCAAACCCGGTTGATAAGTTATCAAGTATTTCTATTTCGTAATCAGTATCTTGAAAGCGTTTTAACATATGAGAACCTATATATCCTGCTCCGCCAACTACTAAGATCTTCATGAATTAACCTTATAATGACTCATTAAAAATTTCATAGGAATAATTTTATTTTCAAATGAAACTAAATTAAATTGTTCAAAATTCATTAAAATGCCATAATTTTACTAATTTCTATGATAAGCAAAAGTAGTAACATTTCAGCAAAAGATTATGAGCTTTTCCTCAATTACTCTAAAGAATTAGGATTAGATCGAACAATGGTACAGGCAGCTGGGGGAAATACCTCGATCAAAGACGGCGATACAATGTGGATTAAGGCATCTGGTAAATGGCTTATCGACACAGGTTCATCAGAAACAATGGTCGCAGTAAGCATTTCTAAAATAAAAAACGCTCTTAAAAATAATAACTGTTCTTATGATGATATTCTAAAGTCAGTAGATTTAATAAATTCTCCAAAAAGGCTTCGTCCATCAATTGAATCCCCAATGCATGCCATTCTTAATTTCAGATATATTTTTCATACACATGATATTTATATTAATGCATTAGCTGTGCAGAAAAATTCCCACATAAAATTTAAAGAGCTACTTACAGATCTTAATTGGAAATTTATACCTTATGTTAAACCTGGTATCGAACTATGTCATAAAATAATGGAAGCTAAAACACAGAAGGATAATATTTTTATTCTAGAAAACCATGGTCTTATTATTTGTGGTGAGGATTTAGAGGAACTAAAAAAGTTAAATCAACTTGTTAGATATCGCCTAAAAGAATTCAATGATAAAAATAGTATCGTTGGTAAAACTAAATCAAAAATTAAAATTGTTAATCTAAAAAATACTGGATTTAAATTTTGTGAAGATAGTTTGATCAATAATCTGGCTTTTCATCAACCTTGGATTGACAAACTTACTACAGGGACACTTCTACCTGATTTTTTAGTATTTCTTGGACCAAGACTTCTAGCTCTTGATCCAAAAAGTGATGGTTTTGTTGAGAAATTAAATAAAATATCCAAAGAGCCTTTACCCTTCAACTCATGTGTAATTTTAATTGGGCATGGAGTTATAATTCGCGATAATGCGTTAAGAGGAACAGTTGAAATAATTCGATGTATATATGATTTGTTATGTCTGATACCGGATGATGTTGATCTTAAATATTTAAGTGAAGATGAAATGAGCTTTCTTTTAAATTGGGAAGCGGAACATTATCGACAGAGTCAGAACAAAAAAATCCTATGAAAAAACCTAATATCAGAAACAATATTGCTGTATTGGATATTGGTAAAACACATGCCAAGGTAATCTTATTTGATGCTTATAATTTAAAAGAATTGGAGGTTTTTCAAACCGAAAATTTTATTTTGACTAACTCGCTGTATCCACACTTTGATATAGACTCGCTAAAAAATTTTATCATCAGTTCTTTAAGTAGTATTGCAGAAAAATACTTAGTCGACTCAATATTTACATCAACTCATGGAGCGTGTGTAGCTTTGATGTCTAAAGGAGAACTGGCCCTTCCTGTTATTGATTATGAATTTGATGGTCCTGATAAACTAAAATCAGAGTACGACCGAATACGCCCATCATTTAATCAAACCGGCAGTCCACGCATGAGTGCTGGATTAAATCTTGGAGCACAATTATACTGGCAAAATAAGTATTTTCCAAAAGAGTTTGCAAAAGTTGATCAGATTTTATTTTGGCCACAATTTTGGACCTATTGGTTAACGGGTATTTGTGCAAGTGAGATTAGTTATGCTACATGTCATTCAGATTTATGGGATATTAAAGAGAAAAAATTTGTTGAACTTAAAACTTTTGGCATTGAGTCAGATATTAGTTTTCCACCCATAAAATCTGCATCAAATATACTTGGAAATTTGAGAAAAGAGTTGGCTAATAAAACAGGCTTGTCTGAGAATACATCAGTTTATTGTGGGGCTCATGACTCAAGTTTAGCTTTAGTTTCGGCATATTTAAAACAAGAATTACCTTGTTCAATATTGTCAACAGGCACTTGGGTAACTCTTTTTTCATTAGGTTCAAACCAGATTGATATCTCGGAAAACCCTGGTTTAATGATAAGTTGCGATTGTTTTGGTAACTTAGTTCCCAACTTCAGATTTCCTGGAGGAAAAATATATGAAAGACAAATTTCTAAAAAGAATAAGTCTTCTTTTAATCATGAAAATATCAATATATCGGATATAAGTTTTATTGATTTTGAAGATATAGAAAAGGCTAGGTTTTTAAATAAAGTATCCAATGAAGAAATAAATTTTCATGACTTTGAGTCAAATAAAGCAGAAGCAATAATCTCCGAAGTACTTGCTAATCAAACATTGATTGGATTACAAGCAATAGGTTCAAAGGGACCAATAATTTGTTCAGGCCCTTTTGCAAAAAATAAAACATTTTTAGGTACTATTGAAAAAAAATGGGATTATCCGGTTATAGTTGAGGACAATCACCTTGGTATATGCAGAGGCATTGCTGACTTAGTAACAAGGAAATAGAAAATTTAAGGTTTCAAAATAAATAAATTTGAGTCTGTCTCATCTGCAATAATGTATATATTACCCGTTTGGTCTATTTCTATATCTCGGACTCTTCCAATTTGATCTTTGAAAATAATCTCTTCTTTTACAAATTTATTATCAATTCTGTGTAAAACAGATAAGTACTGAAACTTAAGTGAAGAAACTAAAAGTGAATTTTGCCACTGAGGAAATGCATCACCATGATAAAATTTAATGCCACTTACTGCGATAGAGGGAACCCAAATAAATTCTGGTTTTAAAAAACCAGGTTCCCAAGCATTACCATCTCCAATTTTAGTTCCAGAGTAATTTGTTCCTCCCCATCCTATTTTCTTCCAACCATAATTAGTACCTCCAACAACTTTACCTATAAAGTCTCCTCCTTTAGGTCCATGATTAGATATATAAATAGATTTAGTATGAGGATCCAAAGTCATCCCTTGAGGGTTTCTAACACCAATTTGAAATAACTCAGGAAGCCAATCATTACCCGACATGAAAGGATTATCTTTAGGGTGCTCACCATTTTTATGTATTCTGATTATTGATCCAATTGAATTTGAGAAGTCCTGAGCAATCATGCCTTTTCCTCTCTCGCCAATACTTATATAAAGGTAATCATCAAGAATTTCTATTCGAGAACCAAAGTGTTTACCATTACCAAAATATGGTAAAGCCTCATATAAGAGATTTTCATTAATGAGCTTATTTTCTTTAAGTTCAGCAGAGTACACTGCAGTTGTGTATTTGCCATTTTTCTTAATTGAGCCGGTAACCCATATAAAATTCTTTTCACTTACAATATCTAGAAGACCTCCTTGACCATGTTGAACAAAAGGAATGTTGTGATCAATTTTCGTTTGTGAATAATCGTTTGTATTGACAAGGAAAATTTCACCTGATTTTTGAGTGATCAATAAGTGATCATCTACCCAGCTCATCCCCCAGGGATTATCAAGAGAAACTCTGGTTTTTTCTAAAGTTTTTGAATATAAATGGGTGCTTAAAGGTATTAAGAAACAAAAAATAAATAAAAAAATGGTCTTAGAGAAAATTAATATCTTCATACAGTCAGTAATGAACTGCCAGTTATAAGCATTTTAACATTTATTTTACACCAAGTTTTTTTTGAAGATCACTTGAAGAAGTAGTGTATCTAAAAACATACTTTTTATCACTATGACAATACTCAAACATTTTTTTTGCTGCAAGGGCAGCTTCATGAAATCCACTCAAAATTAACTTTAATTTACCAGGATAAATACAAATATCCCCAACAGCAAAAACTCTTGGAACAGAAGTTTCAAAATTTTCAGTATTAACTGATATTAAATTTTTCTCTAAATTCAAACCCCAATCTGCAATTGGACCTAATTCTATTTTTAAACCGAAAAAAGGAAATATAGCGTCAATATCATCTATGGTTGTCTCATCATCAAGTGTCACTGTGACTTTACCATTATCATTTTTTTCAACTTTTTTTAAACTTCCCATATTGAAATTAACATCACCTTTATCTACTAAAGACATAACTTTATTTACAGAGTCTTGAACTCCTTTAAACTCTTTTCTTCTGTGGACCAAAGAAACTTTTTTGGCTACTCCCTGAAATCCCATAACATAATCTAGCGCAGAGTCACCACCACCAATTATTAAAATATTCTTATCTTGAAAATCAGATCTTTTTTTAACAGAGTAAAAAATATGTTTATTTTCTAGCTCTTGAGAACCCTCTGCAGGAAGCTTTCTTGGAACAAAACTACCAGCACCCGCTGCTATCACAAGAGATTTGCATTTAATGGATGTGCCCTTATCTGTTTCAACTAAAATATCATTATCATTTAAAGATATTTTAGAGGTTAATTGATTGAGATGATAAGAGGGATTGAAAGGCTCAGCTTGTTTTATTAAATCATCAGTTAATTCTTGGCCGGTAATAGCAGGCCTACTTGGAATATCATATAAATTTTTATCAGGGTATAATTCTGCGCACTGCCCTCCTATTTTATCGAGGTTGTCGATTAAATGAGCCTTCATATCTAAAAGACCCAATTCAAAGACTTGAAACAGGCCACATGGACCAGCACCGATAATAACAACGTCTGTTTCGTGGCTTCCACCTGATTTAATGATATTAGTCATGTCTTATTATTATAATAAATGTTACTTGAGTTAGATTATTTGTTTCTTTTGTAAATATCAAAAACCATTATCGATATTGCTGAAACTGCGACAAATATCTAATAAAAGCGAGGTTTCTAAAGTCATATTTATAAATAACCAGTTAACTCTATTATGGTAATCAATGCATTTCTAGTTTAAAAAAAAACTAGGAGAAATAAGGTGGGGGCAAAAAAGTCAGATTTTTTTGATTCAAGAGATAAATATTTATCATTTGTAAATTCTACCAATGAAAAAAGTCGAATAGCTTTTCAATTAGCGAAGTATTTAAAAAATTCAAAAATTACTAAAGATTCATTTAGAATTTTTGATGCTGGGACAGGAGATGGCTCAGTTATCTGCACATTGCTATCGGCTGTTCATGACAAATTTCCTGAAGATCCAATTATAGTTGTTGGAAAAGAAATTAGTATCGATGATATTAACAGTCTTCTAAATTATCTTGGTTATAGATTTTTTGAACATAAGAATTTAGTTTTCTGTATAACAAATGCATCTTATAGAGAAATTAATGATAATCGATTCACAGATTGTAAGTTAATTAAAAAAGAATTAGTTGGAAATTCAAGTTTTAGTTTCAATCAGCAACTCATGAATATGGGTGAGGTTATAAGAAAAAATTGGGATATAAAAGAGGATACTTCTTCAACCATATTGAGACCGAAGCAAAAGACACTGATGGTTATATATAGGAAGGATCAAAAAATTGCATTGAAGCATTTGATACCAAGTAAGTTAGAGAGTATTCCAAAGTTTTACGACTATATAATTGCATCTCAAGCTTTCAGGCTAAGATCTCCTTACGACAGAACACTTAAGCTAGTACTTATTCCATTATTAAAAATGTTAGATGTAAAAGGTCAGCTATTTTTTATTTATTCATCCGGAAATGATTTTTCAAAAAAGCTTCTCAAATTATTCTTTCCAAAAATTAATCCCTATCAATTTAGTGATCCCAAAAAATTTGTAGAAAGCCTGAATAAAAAAATACCTCATTTTAGAAAAAAATTTAAAGTATCCATATCTTCATTTTTATTTTCATTTATAAACCTATCATTATCCTCTAAGAAAAAATTTTCACCGATGAACTCTCTTGGATTATGGAATGCTATCACCTATGTTGGTCAAATATCCGAAAATGAACAAAAAAGTATTAAAATAAGTATTAATTTTCTAGATAAAATTAGCAATAGTGCAAAAAAACTTAAATTGCAATTTAGTGATTATCTTTTAAGATTTGAAAAGAATAATTTTAAAAGTCATTTGGATGAGTAATTTTACAAGTAAATTTGCAGACCGTAAAATTGGCCCAAAGTTTTTCGAAACAATTAACCAAAATTTTGAAAATCAAGTTTATAAACCTAGGCTCTACGAAGAAAAAATAGACTTCGACCGTTTACGTATGTATCGACTCAATAGAGTTTTAGAGCAACTACGATTAAATAATGTTGGTGCTTGCATATTATTTGATCCGATCAATATAAGGTATGCAACCGACAGTAGAAATATGAGTTTATTTACAATGCATGAACTCGTGCGATTCGTATTTATTTCTGCAGAGGGAAAAGTAATACTATTTGATTATCCAAAGAGCGAGCATCTCTCAGAACATTTATGCACGATTGATGATATTCGAGCAGTTGATAGTTGGGATTTTTTTTCAGCAAATAATTTTGTTGATAAAAATGCAAAAAAATGGGCTGGCACTGTTCAAGATTTAATGAGAGAGAATTCACCTGATAATAATTGCCTTGCAATAGATGTTTCCGATCCAGTTGGAATACAAATGTTACTTAAACAGTTTAATGTTAAACTAGTGAACGCCCAAAAGTATATTGAGCTTGCAAGATCTATTAAATCTGATGATGAGTTAATTTGCATGAAAGCTTCTATTGAGACTGCTGAAAAAGGAATGTGGCTAATGAGAGACAAACTTCAGGCAGGTATGACAGAAGAAGAACTTTGGTCATACATGCATAAAGTCAATATTGAAAATGGTGGGGAATGGTTTGAGACTCGTCTTTTAGTATCTGGACCACGAACAAATCCTTGGCTTCAAGAATGCAGTAACAGAGTCATTGAGTCTGGAGATTTAGTTGCTTTTGACACAGATATGGTTGGACCGTACGGTTATTGTGCTGATATCTCTCGAACCTTTGTTGAGGGCAATCGTCTAAATGATGAACAAAAAAGGCTCTACTCAATGTCTTTAGAGCATATTAATCATAACAAATCTCTGATTAAAGCTGGTGTAAATTTTAGAGAATTTGCAGAAAAATCCTGGAAATTGCCTGATAATTGCTACGATAATCATTATCCATGCATTATTCATGGTGTCGGTCTTTGTGATGAATGGCCACTTGTTGCTTACCCAAATAGAGATTTTAGCAACGCGGATTACTCAGCCAATTTTGAGGAAAATATGACTATCTGTGTAGAGAGTTATGTTGGTGAAGTTGGCGGCAAAGAAGGAATTAAACTTGAGGATCAGTTCGTTGTAACCAAAGATGGCTTGAAGCAACTAAGTTCATTTCCTTATGAGATAGATATCTAAACTGATTGGATATTTTTATTTAGTTGCAGCGGTCTTCTTCGGGATACTTTCAAATAATTTTGCAAAAATATCAAATGGATACGAGAAATTCATACCAACCTCACTAAGTGCTATTTCCATAGTAATCGCGGTCTTTTTTATTTCTAAGGTAATGAAGTTTTTACCAATGGGAATTGCCTATGCCTCTTATGCTGGTTTAGTGATTTTTGGAACGTTCATATTAAGTATAATTAAGTTTGGTCAGAGTCCAAACTTATTTGGAATTCTTGGTTGTGGGCTGATTATACTTGGTATTGTTATGGTAAACGCTCTGGGTAAATAATTACTTCATTCCAGTCATAGTAATACCTTCAACAAATCTTTTTTGAGCAACTATGAAAGCCACAATAAGTGGAATGGTAACAGTAACAATCGACGCCATCATAGGTCCAAATTCATCACTATCTATACCACCTCTAAATTCTCTAATACCAAGTGGTGGTGTAAATAAATCACGATTACCTGTGATAACAATCCTAGGCCAAAAATAATCATTCCAGTGAGCAACAACTGAGAAAATTGCAAAAGCTAGTAACGCTGGTATAGCTACAGGAAGCATGACTTTCCAAACAATAGAATATTCTCCCATACCATCCATCCTTGCAGCATCAATTAGTTCATCTGGTACTGTCATAAAGAATTGCCGCATTAGAAAAATTCCAAACACAGATATCGTCCACGGTATTATTAAGGCTGCATAGGTATCCACCAGTCCAGCTTTTGCTAACATGACATACAACGGTAAAGCGATTGCATGTACAGGTATTAATAAACAGAACAGAACCATTGAAAAGACAAATTCCCTGCCTTTAAACCTAAGCTTGGCTAGTGCATAAGAACATGGAAGTGCAATCAATACTTGTATTAAAAAGATTGAAACAGTCACAATCAAACCGTTCATTAAATACCTTGGAATTGGGGCTTTTTTGAATGCAAACCAGAAATTGTATTTATAAGGTCGCATTGTGCATACCTCTTCAGTGTATCCGTGCTTAGTACAAACTGGGAATGTTTGAATCTCCTGTGCTCCGACTAAACCTCCAGATATTGACTGAATTTCTTGTTGAGATTTAAGTGACATTGAAACCATCATGTAGAATGGGATCAACACAATTAATGCTCCAATGATGAGCAGCCCATGCTTCCATGACTCTCCAATATAATGTCTAGCTAACATTTTAGTAATGTACCCTTTTCTCAATCACATATCTTTGGAAGAATGTTAGCAAGATTATAAAAATTATAAACACAACAGTAATCGCTGCACCAATACTTGTAATATTTTGTTGAATTGCTTTTTCAAAAATTGCGTACATCATTACATACGTTGTTTTGGCAGGACCTCCTTTTGTAAGAATTTCAATTGTGTCAAATACTTGAAATGACCTTATTGTCGTTATGGTAACAACAAAAAGAGTTGTAGGACCTAACATTGGCCAAGTTACAAGTTTAAATTGTTCCCAAGTTGACTGAGCACCATCCATTTCTGCAGCATGATACAATTCTCTTGGTATGCTTGTTAAACCAGCTAAGTATAACACCATATTAAATCCAAAGGCTTGCCATACTCCAATAAAACAAATTGTCCAAATCGCTGTTTTTTTATCTTTGAGCCAATACGGGAAATCCATATTGTTAGCACAAGCAACACTGTACCAACTGTCCTCGGAACTAACCCACGGTAGCCAATGAAAACCTAAAATAAATTCTCTAATACCTCCGCATCCATTGGCAAGAAAAGAATTTATTATTCCAAGAGTTGGATGAAGAGTAAATTCCCAAGCAATAGCCATTGCCAATAAAGTAGCCATCACCGGAAGAAAGAAAATTGTTTTATAAATATCAGCTCCAAATCGAAGAGAGTTGAGCATAATGGCTGCAACTAAACCTAATACCACTGAAACAGGGACAACTATTAACACGTAAGTTGCCGTTGATATAATCATTTTTATATAAGTTTTTCTGGAGAACATTTTTTCATAATTCTCCGTACCTACCCATTCGAAACTAGAATTACCAAGATTGTAATTAGTAAATGAGATACCTCCGGCTAAAAAAATTGGAAGTATTAATATGACAATCATTAGTATGATTGCAGGCCAAACAAACCAAATATGTGCTTTAGAGTGGTGCATATTTATCGGATACGCTCACCGGATGTTTCAAAAAGCATAGCCTCTGCATGAGAAGGACTTATTCTAACTGTTTCCCCATTTGAAATTAGTCCAGCTGGTGAGCCTCTGACTATGATCTTAGAGTCAGATTGATCAACTTGAACATGGTAAAATATATCCGAACCAAGGTTTTCTCTGTATGAAACTGCAGCCTCAAATGCAGGTTTGTTTGAGTCTTTTGTAATTTCTAAATGTTCTGGCCTCACAGCAACTAAAGCTTTTTGACTATTAGTATTAAATTTTCTTTCAAGCTTAATACCCATAAATTCAACAGAACCATCAGAGCTAATCTGAGCAGCAAATGTGTTAATCTTTGGGCTACCGACAAATTCTGCAACCCTTAAAGATGATGGATTATTATAAACCTCACTTGGTGTATCAAGTTGCAAAAGTTCCCCATCAATCATTACAGCCATTCGAGTTGACATTGTGAGTGCTTCAGCTTGATCATGTGTCACATAAATGAAAGTGGTCTTTAAAGAATTATGAAGCTCAGATAGTTCAGATCTCATATGAACTCTTAATGCAGCATCAAGATTTGATAAAGGTTCATCCATTAAGAATGCAACTGGTTCTCTTACCATCGCTCTTCCTAGTGCCGCTCTTTGTCTTTGACCACCTGATAGTTGACCTGGCTTCCTATCAAGTAGTTCTGTTATTTTTAAAGTTTCAGATGTTTTAAAAACAAGGTCATCAATTGATTTCTTTTTTTCTTTTCTACTAGGTACAAAATTACCAACTAGAGGCAACCTCTCTACAAAACTATAGTCTCTTAATTTCAAAGGTGTTTCTAGATTTTTTCTGACAGTCAGGTGCGGGTAAAGAGCGTAAGATTGGAAAACCATTGCTAAGTCTCTCTTGCTAGCTCTGGTGCTGTTAACATTCTTATCATCAATAATTACATCGCCACTATTTTGTTGCTCTAATCCAGCAATAATTTTTAACAAAGTGGATTTTCCACAACCGGACGGACCGACTAATGTTAAAAATTCACCATCTTGGATATCAAGGCTTAGTTGTTTAAGCACCTCAGTTGAGCCAAATGACTTATTGATGTTCTTTAAAGAAATTGTCCCCATCTATTTTTATTCCTCAAAACTAAAATAGTTCTGATTAAGACATTTTAAAAGTAAATTTGTAATATTTATGTTAAGACTTTATGAACAAATTTTAAAATAATCAAAAATTTGTTCTTTGTAGAGAGCAGTTATAATTATGAGTGATAAAATTGACATTAATAAAAGACATTATAATAAGTCACTTACTTCAACTGTAGTAGTTATATGCCTCGATGGTAGTCAAAAAGAGTATATTGATATCGCCTCTTCAAAAGGATTGACACCAAATCTTGATAAAATATTGGAAAATGGCCAATATCTGATGGCTAACAGTGCTATTCCTAGTTTTACAAACCCTAACAACATTTCGATAGTCACAGGGCAGCCTAGTGATGTTCATGGAATAAGTGGTAATTTCTTTTATACCCCATCAACCGGTGAAGAAGTGATGATGAATGATCCACAATATTTAAGAGCTCCAACTATTTTTGAGAAATATTATAATGAAGGTTATAAAATAGCAGTAATCACTGCTAAGGATAAATTAAGAACTCTTTTAGGTAATGGTTTAAAATTTAATGAAGGAAGAGCAATCTGTTTTTCATCAGAAAAATCAGATCAGGCCACTCTCAGTGAAAATGGTATAGAAAATATTAATGACTGGATTGGAATGAAAGTACCTGAAGTATATTCTCAGGATCTATCAGAATTTGTTATGGCTGCTGGGGTAAAATTACTTGAGGAATTTAATCCTGACATTATGTATTTATCTACCACTGACTTTATTCAACACAAATATGCACCTGGAGATAAAGAAGCAAATGATTTTTATCAGATGTTTGATAAGTATGTCAGTAAAATTTGTAGTAATGGGAATTCGGTTGTTATCACTGCAGATCATGGAATGAAGTCTAAAGCAAATATTAATGGAGAACCTAATGCCATCTTCCTTCAAGATTATTTAGATGACCAAATGGGTAAAGATGAGGCTAAAGTAATACTTCCAATTACTGACCCTTATGTAGTTCATCATGGTTCACTGGGATCGTTTGCCACAATATATGTAAAAGATAAATCAAAAATTGATGAAACAATCAGCAAAATATCATCAATTAAAGAAATTGAAGTAGTTGTTAAACAAGAAGAAGCATGTAGAGAATATAGGCTACCTTCAGATAGAATAGGTGATATCGTATGCATGTCATCCGAAGATATGACAATTGGTACCTCAAAAGCTAATCATGATCTTTCAAAATTAAAGGAACCCCTTAGATCTCATGGAGGTCATCATGAAAGAGAAGTTCCTTTTATTTCTAATAAAAAACTAAACATTGCCAAAGATCAAAGTTTAAATAACTATGATGCATTTTTTTATGCTATTAATGGAGCTTAATCATGGCTGATAAAATTATTAATGAGGGTATGAGGATTGGTGGAAAAACTGTTCACACCGATAACAAGATTGATGTTATCTATCCCTTCACAGGTAAAGTTATAGGCAAAGTACCAGCTGGCACAGCAGAACATGCTCAAAAAGCCTTTGATATTGCAGCAAATTATAAACCTAATTTATCTAGATATGATCGTCAAAAAATACTTCAAAAGACTGCTGAAACACTTGTTGAGAGAAAAGAACAAATCTCTGATCTAATTTCACTTGAGTCTGGGCTATCGAAACAAGATACGCTTTATGAAGTTGGTAGAGCCTTTGATGTATTTTCTCTTACTGCTCAGCTTTGTATCCAGGATGACGGAGAAATTTATTCTTGTGATTTAACACCTCATGGAAAACAAAGAAAAATATTTACAATTAGAGAACCACTTAACACTATATCTGCAATCACTCCATTTAATCATCCTTTAAATATGGTTGCTCACAAAATAGCTCCATCAATAGCAACTAACAACTGTACTGTTTGTAAACAAACTGAATTGACCCCTTTAACAGCTATGCTACTAGCAGATATTTTATATGAATGTGGCCTTCCTCCAGAAATGTTTTCAATTTTAACAGGATGGCCTGAAGACATTGGGAATGAAGTAATTAAAAATAAGAATATAGATTTAATTACTTTTACAGGAAGCGTTGGTGTTGGAAAACTGATAGCTGAAAATGCAGGTTACAAAAGAACTGTTTTAGAGTTAGGTGGAAACGACCCTTTAATAGTTTTGAGTGACTTAGATGATGATGATTTAAATAAAGCAGCTGATCTAGCAATCATGGGAGCAACAAAAAACTCTGGTCAAAGATGCACTGCTGTAAAAAGAATATTAGTTCAAGAATCAGTTGCTGATAAATTTGTCGAGCTTGCTTTGGAAAAAGCAAAAGCAATAAAATTTGGTGATCCCATGGATATTAATAATCAGTTGGGCACAGTAATTAATAAAGAGGCAGCAAGTATGTTTAATGACAGAGTAAATAAAGCTGAACAGGATGGTGCAAAAATTCTTTATAACCCTGGGGTCCAAGAAGCTCTTGTGCCGCCAATTTTTATAGACAACGTTAATTATAAATCAGAACTTGTTGTTGAAGAAACCTTTGGTCCAATTGTGCCTGTCATAAGAGTTCCCAATGATGATGAAAAAGTAATGGAAATTTCAAATTCAACGGCCTTTGGTTTGTCATCAGGTGTTTGTAGTAACGATTTTAGAAGAATTAAAAAATACATAAGCGGTCTTAATGTGGGCACAGTTAATATTTGGGAAGTGCCCGGTTACAGAATTGAGATGTCACCTTTTGGCGGAATAAAAGACTCAGGATTAGGCTATAAAGAGGGTGTAATAGAGGCTATGAAAAGTTATACAAATGTAAAAACCTTCTCATTACCTTGGTAATTAATAGCTTTTAGGAATTATTCACAGATTTTTTCTCACACATACTGATTATTTATACTTTGCTTTAAAAATTTAACTTATTCTTAACATTAAGGATTTAATAATTAATTATTATTATTTTAAGGAGGGACTATGAAAAAAGTAATCTTAGGATTTTTTGCATCAGTTTTCGCATACAACGCTAATGCGGTAGAAATTGAATTTGCATATCCTTATTCAGGTTTGTTCGATGTGACATACCAGGCAATTATGCCAGAGTTTGAAAAAGCTTATCCTGACATTAAAGTTAAGTTCAGAGCAACTTATGAAAACTATGAAGATGCTACTGCTACTATACTAAGAGAGTCAACATCAGGAAACTTACCTGATATCACCATGCAAGGTCTTAATAGACAAGCACCTTTAGTAGACAAAGGTATCGCTTTATCTTTAGAGCCTTTCATTGCTAATGAGCCAGATTTTGCAAAAGACGGTTATCATGAAGCTATGTTGAGCTTATCTACCTTTGGAGGAGAGGTTTATGGCTTGCCATTTTCAGTATCAACTCCAGTTGGTTACTACAACATGGATCTTTTAGCAAGTGCTGGTGTTAGCAGCATTCCATCAAATTGGGATGAAGTCATTGACGCTTGTAATAAATTAGAAGCTGCAGGACACGGTACACTTTACTTTGGATGGAATATTACAGGTAACTGGTTCCATCAAGCTCTAATGCATAGCCAAAATGTTCCAATGGTTAAAGATGGAGCTGTTAATATGGGAGGAGATGCTGGTCTAAAAACTTTAGAACAAATGAAAGATATCATGGGTGGCTGTAATATGCCTAACTATTCTATTGCTGACGGACAAGCTGCGTTTAATGCAGGTACTATTGGTATGATGTTTTGGAGTACTAGTAGTTTAGGCTCTGTTGAAGCTGCAAAAGCTGACTTTGAACTAAAGACTGCGCCTTTCCCAGGAATACCTGGTGTTAATGGTGGAACTCCAGCTAGACTACCTGCCGGTGGTAACGCAGCGATGTTAGTTACTACTTCAGATGATCCTGAAAGAGTACAAGCGGCATGGACATTTTTAAAGTTTATCACATCAGGTGTAGGAGCAGCTGCTGTTGCAGAAACAACAGGTTACGTTCCTCCTAACAAAGCTGCAAATGACCTGTTAGGTGATTTTTATGATGCAAACCCCAACAAGTTAACTGCTGTTAATCAGCTGCCTTTGTTAGCTGATTGGTTCGCATATCCTGGAGAAAACGGTCTTGCTGTGACTCAGGTAATCTATGACTATACTGAGACCATTGCTACAGGTGACGCCGACGACATGGGCGATCTTCAGGAAGAAATGATGGAGGAAATTGAAGACTTAATGTAGGTCTTTTCAATTCCGTTTATCATTAGATTTTTAAACAGCAGCTAGTATACTGGCTGCTGTTTTTTTTTAAATGAGCATCAAAACTACAACCATTGGGGCTTATCCAAAACCTAATTACACACCTATAAGAGATTGGTTTCTCCAAGATAAATCTGACGAAGAAAAAAAACAATCCAAGGGATTGTTATCAAATTGGGATCCCAAAAGTGAAGACCATAAAGTATATGAAGAGAAAGATGAGGAAAAAGAAAAACTATTCTTAAAAGCTATTGAAGAAGTAATTCTTGATCAGACAAGTAGCGGAATAGATATCCCCACAGATGGTGAAGTAAGGCGAGAAAACTATATTTTTTATCAATTGAGATTTTTTAATGGGGTAAGCTTTGAACACTTAACGACTAAATCAGTCAGGAAAGGAGCTTTTGAAGCAACACTCCCAACAATTACAAGTAAAGTTTCAAATAAATCATTACGATTAGTAGATGATTGGAAATCTGCACAGCAGTTTACTAATAACCCAGTGAAAATAACTATACCTGGTCCTATGACAATAACTGACTCCATTGCTGATGACTATTATAATGATCCCAAAAAAATGGGTTATGATCTAGCTTTATGTATTAGTAATGAAGTTAAGGCTCTATCCGAAGCTGGTTGTCAATACATTCAAATTGATGAACCAGTGTTCGCCAGAAAACCAGAAGAAACACACGATTATGGTATGGAAAATTTAGAAAGAGCAATGCATGGAATACTAAAAGAAACTCAAAAAGCTTGTCATATTTGCTGCGGTTATCCTAACTCGCTTGACTCAGAACACTACAAAAAAGCAGATCTAGATGCATATGATAAAATTGCTGACTTAGTTGAAGACTCTAGTATAGACGAAGTTTCTTTGGAAGACTCTCACCGACCTTTAGATTTAAAATTATTAGAAAAATTTAAAAAAACCAAAGTTATTATGGGTTTGATTGATGTAGCTAAAAGTCGTATGGAAAGTGTCGAGGAAATTCAAAAAAGGATCAGAGAAGTTCTTGAGCATATTGATGAGGAAAGATTAATTGCTGCTCCTGATTGTGGTCTAGGGTTTTTTGATAGAAATCAAGCAAAACAAAAAATGCAAATTCTCTCAAAAGCTGTTAAAAATCTCTAAATCTTATGTGGGAATATTATAATCCGGTAAATGTTATTTTTGGTTCGGAAAAATTTAGTGAAATTGAACATATAATAAGTAATCGAAAGTACATTCTTGTTACCCATCCTGATGATAACTTTGATACGTACAGAGAGTTTTTTAACAATTTATCAAATAAGCCTCTAGAAATCTTTGATGATGTTCAACCAAATCCAGACTATCAAGATTTAATTTCTGTAGGGGAAAAATTTTCAAAAATAGAAAGTCAAATTGATACAGTTGTTGCTCTTGGAGGCGGCTCTGTCATGGATACGGCCAAATTACTTGCAGCTTTTAAAGGTGAAAATAAATATTTAAATGATTTTGTAAGAAATAAAAAATCAGCTTACGTTCAAGATCCAAAAAAAATTATAGCTATACCTACTACTTCGGGCACATCGAGTGAACTTACGTGTTGGGCTACAGTCTGGGATAAAGAATATAAAAGTAAATTTTCATTAGCAGATAAATCTTTATATCCTGAAATATCAGTTATTGACCCTAAGTTAATGATCAACAAGCCAAAAAATCTGACTATTTCTACTGGTCTTGATGCATTGTCCCACTCCTTAGAAAGCATTTGGAATGTAAACTCAAATCCGATTTCAACATTTCATGGAATTGCAGGTGCTCAAACCGTGATCGATACACTTCCAAAACTTGTAAATGATTTAAATAACATAGAGTTGAGAACTTTAATGGCTAAAGCTTGTGTTCATGCAGGTCTAGCTTTTTCAAATACTAAAACTGCAATAGCACATAATATTTCATACCCGATAACAATTAATTTTAATGTTCCACATGGAATAGCTTGTTCTTTTACTTTGCCGACAATAATGAGGAGTCTGATTGGCCAAGATGAAAAAACAGAAAAATCCCTAGAAAAAATTTATAATGTCGATCTCATTGAGAGTTCAAAAAGACTATCTGAGACATTGAGAATTCTTGAAGCACCATTAAATTTAAATGAAATTGGAATACCAAAAATTGAATGGGATAAATATGTTGAGGATGCTTTTCAAGGTGAGAGGGGAAAAAATTTCATTGGAAATAAAATCTCATTTGATAAAGCGTGTTCTGAGATGAATTTCTTCTAAAGTTTACTGTTAATCCAACTTCTTAAGTCCGCTTCTGAGCCTAAGCCAATCTTTGCATCAGCCATTGATCCATCTTTAAAGAGTATCATTGTGGGTATACTCCTAATACTAAAGTTTGCTGGTGCTTGAGGATTTTCATCTATATTAATTTTTTTTATAGATATCTTATCGCCCATTTCAGAAGCTAAATTATCCAAAATAGGAGCAATAGCCTTACATGGACCACACCACTCAGCCCAAAAATCAACCAAAACAGGCTTATCTTTTGATCCTTCAAGAACTTTTTGATTAAATTCATCGTCATTTATTTGTTCAACTGTCATATATTTAATATGGTTATTATTATTTGTATTTCAAATACTCATCCTTAGTCCCAACATGAGCATTGATTTTAGTAGTCTCATATCCATAGATTTTTTCATTTAACGAACAATCTTTCCAAAAGTCTTGAATGTTAAAAATTTCAGGGTAAGGATGCAAAGAGTTTTTTCTAATAATATGACAACCTTGAAATGAAGTATTGCATATTTTTGATGGAAAGTTAATAAGCCCTTCATTATTTACTTCAAGATCAAAATTATTATTTTTAGAATTTATAAGAAGGACACTATCAAAACTTTTATTTTCATCAAAAAATTTAATTGATTTTTCTAATTCATTTTCAAAGGACTGGTCCCATAAATTATCTGTATTTAGAATTACTGTATCGTTTGTTTGTATGTTTTTTATACCACCTCCTGTTCCTAAGATAGTTTCTTCATAAGAAATTGTAATATCAGGGTAATTTTCAGAGATAAATCTTTCTAACATATTATGTTTATAGTGGGTATTGATATAAATTTTATCAAATGACATGTTTTTAATGAGATCGATTGCATAGCTAATAAGTGTTTTATTTTTTATTTTTAATAAGGGTTTAGGGATATCTTTGGTTAAGTTATCCATTCGCATTCCATAACCTGCAGCTAATATTAGAGCGTCCATTTAACTTGTTTTGTTATATATCTCCATAAATATTTCTCTTAAATCCCAAAGTCTTAAATATTCGACATGTTTAAATATTTGAGCCCATGTATTTTTTCTAAAGACTTTAAGATATTTTGGTTTTCCAGCATTATATAATTGCACCCAATTACCAAGAATTCTCAGATTACGTAAAAGACTAATCATATGAATGTCTGACCTAAGCTGCTTGAGATTAAGTTTCATTCTTCTTGCATAAAGCTTCAATAATTTATCTTCGACTTTGGTAGAATAAGATCTCCTAGCATCAAAAATCAATGAAGAAATATCTAATAATGGATGGTTGTAGTGAGTATCTTGATGATCAATAACATAAACTTTTTGATTGTAATAAATTAAATTATCTAAAAAAAAATCACCGTGAGTTAAAGTTGGTTTAAATTTTCTATATTTTTCAGTACTTTTTTTCAGAGATACTTTCACAAGTTTATTGAGATAAAAACCAATTTGGATCTTGTGATCATAGTGGTCAATAAAAGTCTCAATACCGTTCAATGCATCCTTTAGTAAATTATTTTGTGATTTTACTTGAACGCCTGAAAACTTTTTCTTGGTTTTTTGAAGATTTGTAAGAGCTCTCACAGCCAATGGAAGTATTTTTTTAATTTGTGGTTTTTGGAAATATTTTGATGCATTTGCAATAGGGAAATAATCCATGATTACAAACTTATATAAATTACTTTGGTCAATTATTTTTGGTGTATTAACATTTTGAGAGATTAAAATATCAGTTGCTTTAATATATTTTTGATAATCGCTAGGTTTATTTAAAAAAGAGAGGACAAGTAATGATTGATTTGCTGTTTTACATAATTTGAAAATTTTTTCTGATGCATCAGACTTGAAATTTAAAAAGCCCCCTATTTTAAAATTTTTATTTTGAAGGTGGTTTTTTATTTTGATTAGATTTATTTTATTTTGTGAAGCCATTTTTTATTACTTGATTTTATCTCTATATTTCTTTTCTCACCAGTAACCGAAATATTAATAGATAAAGCCATATGATTATATCTTTTAATAAGATTTTCTAATGGCCACTCAATAAGAACACAATTATCATTAAAATACTCATCCAAATCTAGTTTGTTATTTTGGACTTGATAAAAATCAAAGTGAATAATATTAAACTTATTAAAATTGTAAATATGTTCTCTTTGATACGTGGGGCTCCCTTGGAAGGAAAAAGTTTTTTTTTCTGACTTGCTAATTTCACTTAAGATATATCTGATTAGAGTTGTCTTACCAGAACCGGCCTCTCCCTCAAAAAAAATAATCTGGTTTTTAGAAATAGACCTAGATATTTTTCTAGCTAAAGGTTTTAACTCAATTTCATTTGAGACTGCAAATCTCAAACTCAATTAAGCTAGCGATTTGAAATCGGACACTAAATCTAGAGCTTCCCATGAAAAAGCTCCTGAAGAGCTGTCATGTGTTCTACCAAAGTGACCGTAAGCTGCTGTTTGTTCGTAAATTGGCTTGTTTAACTGTAATTTCTCTCTGATTCCTCTTGGAGAAAGATTCATAATGTCAGGTATCGCAGACTCAATTTTTGCTTCATCTATTTTATTAGTGCCTTGAGTATTCACATATATTGACAACGGTTTGGCTACACCGATTGCATAAGACAACTGGATAGTACACTGATCACATAAACCGGCAGCAACAATATTTTTTGCTAAGTATCGTGAAGCATAAGCGGCAGAGCGGTCGACTTTTGTAGGATCTTTTCCAGAGAAAGCCCCTCCACCGTGAGGTGCTGCACCACCATAGGTGTCGACAATAATTTTTCTTCCTGTTAATCCCGTATCACCATCTGGTCCTCCAATTACAAAATTACCTGTTGGATTTACGTAGTATTCTTTATCATCTAAATTTTTTAATAACTCTTCAGGGATAGATTCTTTTAATGCTGGATTTACTATTTCTTTAACATCAGCAGGAGATAATCCATCAGCATGTTGTGTTGATATCACAACAGATGTAACTGCACTTGGTTTACCATCAACGTATTTAAGAGTTACTTGGCTTTTTGAGTCAGGCTCTAATCCTTTTAAGCTACCGTCTTTTCTACCCTTAGCCATTATCTCTAAGATTTTATGAGAATAAAAAATTGGTGCCGGCATCAGTTCAGGTGTTTCCGTACAAGCGTATCCAAACATAATTCCTTGGTCACCTGCCCCCTCGTCTTTGTCAGATGATGAGTCTACACCCATTGCAATATCTGCAGATTGTCCGTGAAGTAAATATTGGATATCTGCGGTTTGCCAATGAAAACCATCTTGCTCATAGCCGATGTCTTTTATGCACTCCCTTACTTTTAAAATAATTTCATCTTTGTCTTCTTGGACTGGTCCTCTTACTTCACCAGATAAAACAACTTTGTTGGTTGTTGTTAATGTTTCGCAAGCGACTCTAGCAAATGGGTCTTTGGAGATAAAATGATCGACAACTGCATCAGAAATCCTATCAGAAACTTTATCTGGGTGTCCCTCAGACACTGACTCAGATGTAAAAATATAATTTTTTCTCATTTTAGTACCTATATGTATCTTTCTTAAATGGACCTTGTTGCTCAACTCCTAAATAATCGCTTTGTTCCTTGGACATTTCAGTCAATTTAGCACCAACTTTTTGTAAATGAAACATTGCAACCATTTCATCTAGTTTTTTAGGAAGGACATAGACTTTATTTTCATAGTTTTTGTAATTCTCCCAGATTTCGATTTGAGCTAAAACCTGATTTGAGAATGACGCACTCATCACAAAACTAGGATGGCCAGTGGCATTACCTAGGTTCACTAACCTTCCCTTTGAAAGAATTATTAGCTTCTTACCATCCGGAAATGTTACTTGGTCAACTTGAGGTTTTATCTCTTCCCATTTATAGTTTTGCAAATCATCTATTTGAATTTCATTATCAAAGTGTCCGATATTACAGACAATTGCTCGGTCTTTCATTTCTCTCATATGGTCTTGGGTAATGATATCTTTGTTGCCTGTTGCAGTTACAAATATATCAGCATACTTACATGCATCATCCATAGTGACAACCTCATAGCCTTCCATTGCTGCTTGAAGTGCACAAATAGGATCAACTTCTGTTACTTGAACTCTAGCCCCGGCCCCTCTTAATGAAGCTGCGCTACCTTTTCCAACATCTCCAAACCCAGCAACAACTGCAACTTTACCAGCCATCATTACATCAGTTCCTCTTCGAATACCGTCTACTAAACTCTCCTTACAACCATATAAATTATCAAATTTACTTTTTGTTACCGAGTCATTCACATTTATAGCTGGAACTTGAAGAGTTCCTTTAGATGCCATTTGCTCTAAACGAAGAACGCCTGTGGTAGTTTCTTCAGATAGTCCTCTAACATTTTTTAATAGCTCAGGGTACTTCTCGTGCATTCGAAGTGTTAAGTCTCCGCCATCGTCTAGTATCATATTAGGCTCCCACCCATCTGCCTCAATTGTTTGATCAATACACCACCAAAATTCCTCTTCATTCATACCCTTCCAGGCAAAAACAGGTGTACCGCTTTGGGCAATCGCAGCAGCTGCATGATCTTGAGTAGAGTAAATGTTACAAGAACTCCATCTACATTTGGCGCCAAGTGCTACAAGTGTTTCAATTAAAACAGCAGTTTGGATGGTCATGTGAAGGCAACCCATAATATTGGCTCCAGCCAACGGTTTTGAATCTCCATATTGTTCACGAATAGCCATTAATCCTGGCATTTCAGTTTCTGCTATTTCAATTTCTTGTCTCCCGAATTCATGTTGGGAAATATCTTTTACTTTGTAATCCACTTAACCCTCCTTTTAGATAGACTATTTAAAATAAAATATGATTTATTCTTCATTATCAAGCTCTTTTTATCCTTGGTCCCAGCTGCTGAATAACTTCTTCAGCCTTTCTATTACCATTTTTAAGCGCTTCATCGACAGGTTTTCCAGATAAGTAAAAATCTAAAAATCCTGCAGCAAAATTATCTCCAGCACCTGTTGTGTCCAAAACATTTTCTATTTTTTGAGCAGATTGATGTTTTACAT
This sequence comes from uncultured Alphaproteobacteria bacterium, assembly GCA_902610175.1. Lineage (GTDB taxonomy): Bacteria > Pseudomonadota > Alphaproteobacteria > HIMB59 > HIMB59 > HIMB59. Next base: position 359,751 of record CACLUR010000001.1, read on the forward strand.
CGTCTTCAAAAAAATAATATGCACCCTCAGCACCAGAGGTCATAACAATTTTTTTTCCAAAATTTTTAAAAAAAGAACTCACATCTGCCATTGAATCAGATTGTGTAAACATCTTTGCTTCATCAAAATTACAAAAAACTAAATCTACATTATCAGTTATAAAATTTTTTAATTCATCTCTGTGTCGATCAACACAAAAAGGGTCTGACAATGAAAGAGATATTTCTATGTTTTTTGATTTTGCAATATCTGAAAATTTTTTGAGTGTTTTTTTTGTTAGTTCATGATCCCAAAGATATGACTCCATGTACACATGATCAATTGAATTGAGTATATCCTCATTAACTTCGTCTGGATTTAATTGTGAACCTATTCCTATGTGTGTAGCCATTGTTCTTTCACCATCGGGTGAAACTAAAATATTACAGCAGCCAGTTGGAAGATCTGTTTTATTGGAGACACCTTTAAACGAGATATTTTCTTTTTGTAAATCTTGAACAAAAGCATTTCCATACTCATCATCATTGACCTTGCCGTAAAAACTTGCCTCATGAGAGCCAAAGTTTAATTCATGGATAGTATTACATACTGACCCACCCGAAGTAATTAATGGATTATCGAAATTTGACCTAATTTCCTTAATTTGAGACTCCTCAATCAATGTCATAGAGCCTTTAGTTAATTTCAGATTATTGATGACACTGTCCTCTACCTGGCATATGACATCAACCAAAGCAGTCCCTACCCCTAGAATTTTTTTCACCACATGAAAGTAAGGGATTTTAAACAGAGATCTATTAAAAAATCCTGAATTTCTTATGAAAGTTGAACATAAATGTGAATTGTTTTTGATGTGCAAAATGCGAATCAGGTCAGAATTAGGGCTATTAAAAATGGACCTAAATAATATTTTTTAAGAGATATTCGTAGTTTTGGAAAATTTGATAAAAACCTGTGAATATTTTCAAATTACTTGTTAATTGAATCTTTAATTTCCAATTGAATTTATTGGCTTTTCAGAATTTAATACAAAATAAATTGACTAAGATTGTCTATAGATTGTATAGTCACTAGGCAATAAACACTACATCTAGTGATTATTCAAAAAAGTACACTTAAACTTGGTAGGAAGAATGGAAACAAATAACGCAGAATCACTTGAAAATTCAACAAAAAACACAGTTATAAATAAGCAAAACGAAGAAATAAACTTGCTAAGTCTCAGTGTTGTAAGGCGTGATGGATCTATAACACCTTTTAAATCTGACAAAATTGCAAATGCTATAAGAAAAGCATTTTTGGCACAAACTGATCTTCGTGATAGCAAACAAATTGACAAAAATGTTTCAGTGTTAACTGAAACAGTCACCGCGGCTCTAACTAGACGTATTGCAAACGGTGATATGATTCATATCGAGGATATCCAAGACCAAGTGGAATTGGCCCTCATGAGAGGTGAGCATCATAAAGTAGCTCGCGCTTATGTACTTTACAGAGAACAAAGAGCTAACCAACGTTATAAGACTGCTCAGCTGAATGAACAAATTGGTGCCAAAGTATCCACAATGGCTGTTACCAAAAGAGACGGTAACAAAGAGGATATCTCTTTAGAAAAAATTACAAATCGCATTTCTATTTTGTCAAACGGTTTAGAGATAGATCCTATTACAATTGCTCAAAAGGCAATTCAAGGTCTTTACGATGGTATCACAACAAATGAAATTGATACTTACCTAGCAGAAACAGCTGCTGCTTTGACAGTTGAACATCCCGATTACTCATATCTAGCTGGGAGGATTAAAGCTAATGCTCTACATAAAGAAACACCAGGTTTTATAATTGCAACAAAAAATCTTTATGAGGATGGTTTATTGCGCGATGAATACTATGAAAAAGTAAAAGCTAACGCTGAAGAGATTGAAAAAATTATTGACTACGATCGTGATTATTACTTTGATTATTTTGCATTGACTACTTTGTTCAGAGCTTATCTTTTACAATCAAATAATAAAACAGCAGAAAGACCTCAGGATTTATGGATGAGAGTCGCTTTATGTGTGTCTGGAGATAAGTTTGATTTTTATCAAGTCAAGAAAACTTATGACAGCCTATCTCAAGGTTTCTACACACACGCAACTCCCACTCTATTTAATAGTGGTTTAAAGATGCAACAATTGTCGTCCTGTTTTCTAATTGGAATGGAAGATGACTCTATCGAAGGAATTTTTAATACTGTAAAAGACTGCGCTTTAATCTCAAAAACCGCTGGTGGCATTGGTCTTCATGCTCATAACATTAGAGGTGGCGGTAGCCGTATTAAGTCAACCAATGGCAAGTCTAATGGATTGATACCTTTCCTTAAAATTTTTAATGAAACAGCAAGGTCTGTTGATCAGGGTGGAGGTAAAAGAAAAGGCTCTTTTGCTGTCTATTTGGAGCCATGGCATGCAGACATTGAAGCTTTTTTAGAGCTTAGAAAAAATACGGGAGCTGAAGAATTTAGAGCCAGAGACTTATTCTATGCTTTATGGATCCCTGATTTATTTATGGAAAGAGTCGAAGAAGATGCCGATTGGACTCTCATGAGTGAACACGAGTGCCCTGGTTTATCAGATACATATGGCAAGGAGTTTGTTGATCTTTATACAAAATATGAAAATGAAATGCCTGACTTAAAAAGAATAAAGGCAAGAGCATTAATGTCTAAAATCATTGAAGCCCAAATTGAAACTGGTCAGCCATACATGCTTTACAAAGATGCTGTTAATAACAAGTCTAACCAAAAAAATATTGGTGTCATTAAATCTTCTAATCTATGTGCAGAAATAGTGGAGTATTCTGAAAAAGATGAAACTGCTGTTTGTAACCTTGCATCAATTGCATTACCAAAATTTGTAACTGATGAAAGTAAATTTGATTATCAAAACTTATATCAGGTTGCAAAACTGGCGACTAAGAATTTAGATCAAGTTATTGATATAAATTTTTACCCTACTAATAAAACTGAAAACTCGAATAGTCGTCACCGCCCTATTGGTCTTGGTATACAAGGTTTAGCAGATGTTTATTTTAAAATGAATATTCCTTATGACTCCGTTCAAGCGCAAATAATTAATAAACAAATTTTTGAGACAATTTATTTTGGAGCTTTAGAAGCATCAATGGAACTTGCTACTGATAAGGGGCCTTACTCTACTTTTAAAGGTTCCCCTCTATCTGAAGGGAAATTCCAATTTGATCTTTGGGATGTGAAACCATCAAGTATGTGGGACTGGAAGGGATTAATGGAGAAAATCCAAAAGCATGGTGTTCGAAACTCTTTGACTACTGCATGTATGCCTACAGCCTCCACTGGTATTATCCTAGGAAATACTGAAACGTTCCAAGTACAAACATCAAACATTTATAAAAGACAAACTCTCTCAGGTGAATTTTTATTAGTAAATCGTCACCTTGTTAAAGAGCTTATGAAGAGAAACTTATGGAGCAAAGAATTACGTGATCAAATTATTTTGGAAAATGGCTCTGTACAAAATATTGAAGGATTTCCTGAAGACTTAAAAGATGTTTATAAAACTGTTTGGGAAACATCTCAAAAAACAGTTATAGATATGGCAGCTGATAGAGCGCCATTTATTGACCAAACCCAATCTATGAACTTATGGTTGGCAACACCTACTTTTGGAAAAGTAAACTCCATGCATATGTATGCATGGAAAAAAGGCTTAAAAACAGGCATGTATTACCTGCGAAGCCGATCAGCCGTAGACGCAGTTAAAGTAACAGTGTCTTCTGAAAAAAAAGCAAAAGAGTCTTATGTCAAAGAGGCGCAATCTAATGAACCCGAAGATTGTGTAACATGTAGTGCGTAAGATTTTCAATCAATTTAATTTAAGGAGCAAGTCATGATATCTAAAGGATGTAAATCAATTTTCCCTATTCAACACCAAGAAATTTTCGATCGTTACAAGCAACACGTTCAAGCATTTTGGACACCTGAGGAGGTGTCTCTTCAAGATGATTTAAGAGATCTAAAAACCCTAGGAGAAGGAGAAATACATTTTATCAAACATGTGCTTGCATTTTTTGCAAATTCAGAGGCAATGATAAATGAAAATCTAGCATCCAGATTTTATAATGAGATTTTAATTCCTGAGTCTCGATTGTTTATCACCATGCAAATGCTAAATGAGTCTATTCACGCAGAAATGTATGGTTTACAAATTGAAGCTTATGTAGAGGACCCTTCAGAAAAAGATAAGCTATTTTCTGCTATTCAAAACGTTCCTTGTATTAATAAAAAAGCACAGTGGGTTTCAAAATGGCTAAATGGAAATCAAAATTTATTAACACGCTTAATTGCCTTTGGTTTAGTTGAAGGATTATTTTTTGCTGGATCCTTTTGTGCCATATATTACTTTAGAAAAAGAGGTTTGCTTCCAGGCTTAGCCTTATCAAATGACTGGATAGCCAGAGATGAGGGAATGCACTTCAGTTTCTCAGCTTTGATGTTTAAAACATTAAGTGAAAAGTTTAATAAAGGAACCTTGTCAGATGAAGATATTAAATCAATGGATTTAATACCTGGTCCTGTTCCACAGTCTGAGTTCGAAGAAATAGTCAGAGAAGCAGTAGAGTTTGAAAAAGAATTTGTTACTGACGCACTTCCTGTTGATCTCATTGGTATGAACAAGGAAATGATGTGTATGTATATTGAAGCTGTTTCAGATCGAATTGCTGATCTTTTTGGATTTGAAAGGGTATTTAATACCGAAAACCCATTTGATTTCATGAGAGCTCTTGATGTTCAAAACGTGACTAATTTCTTCGAAAAAAGGGTGTCTGAATACCAGCGTCCAACAGATCGTTCTTTGTCTTTTGACGAGTCTTTCTAAGTGGAAGTCAAGATTTATAGTAAAGACAACTGTATTTTTTGCACTAAAGCCAAGGCAGTTTTATCCTCACATAACCCCCAAGTATTAATGCTTGATGAGGATTACAGCCGTGATCAGTTTTTTGAAATATTTCCAACTGCCAAAACATTTCCCCAAATCATAATCAACGGTGAGAAAATTGGTGGCTACCATGAGCTAGAGCGTTGGATGGCATTTAATAAACCTGACGATGATTTCTAGTTTTAACTAGTGAGCTAATCCCCAGTTCAAGCCACCACCGAAGTCGACTTTTATAGGAGTTTTAAAAGATTTGTATTTTTGATGTGATGTTTCCATCAACTTAGTTATTTGTGGAATAATATCTTTTTCTTTTTTATGAATTTCAAATAAAAGCTCATCATGGACTTGTGATGTCATTTTAGATTTACATTTATTTTTCACTAAATAGCTATGAATATCCAACATTGCAATTTTAATTAACTCAGATGCTGTGCCTTGAATAGGTGCATTGATAGCTTGTCTTTCTGCAAAAGATCGGAGCATAAAATTTTTAGCATTGATATCTTTAATGTGAGACTTTCTTCCAAAAAGGTTTTCAACGTAGCCTAGTTTTTTTGCTTTATCGGTAGTTGCTTTCATAAAATCACTAATGTTTGGAAATTTTTGAAAATAGTTATCTATGAAAAGCTTTGCTTCAGCATTGCTAACACCTAACTGTTTAGCTAAACCATATTGGCTAATTCCATAGATTATTCCAAAATTAATAATCTTGGCCATTCTTCGATCATTAGCATTAATTGTTTTTTTGTTAAAAACTAATTGGCCTGTACTTTGATGAATATCTTGATCCTCTTGGAAAGCTTTTAATAAATTAGGGTCTTCGCACGCTTCACAAAGCACACGAAGCTCGATTTGGGAGTAATCGAAGCTATATAACTCATGATCTTTTTCTGCAATAAATGCTGTTCTAATTTTCTTTCCGATCTCAGTTCTGATAGGGATATTTTGTAAATTAGGTTCAGATGAGCTTAATCTACCCGTAATAGTAGCTGCAATATTAAATGTGCTGTGAACTCGATCGTTATTATCAGCATGTTCAGCTAAAGAAGATGTATAGGTCGAGACGAGCTTGGAGTATTGACGCCATTGTAAAATATGCGAGGCAATCTCTACTCCCTCAGTTTCTAATTGTTCTAAGACTTTGACATTAGTTTGAAAATCTCCTGCTTTTGTTTTTTTTGTTACCTTCACATCGAGTTTCTTGAAGATTTCGGTAAGTTGCTTTGGCGAACCAATATTGAACTCCTCACCTGCGATTTTGAAAATTTTCTGTTCAATTTTTTCAATTTCTTTATTTAGATCTTTTTCCAGTTTTGTTAAAAATTTAAGGTCAATCTTACAACCATTGTTTTCAACCTGTTGAAGGACTAAGCTTAATTTTTTATCGATATCAAAATATATATAACTATCGGGGGCATCTAATATTTGATCTTGTAATGTTTCATATAATTTATAAGTGGCATAAGCATCATGAGCAGCGTAATTTGTTGCAGACTGTAAAGGCACTTCAGAAAAATCTTTATAATTTCTTTTAGACTCATTTTTAATGACATCTTTAAATTTTTCTTTTTCTTCTCCAAAATAATAATAATATAAATCCTCAAGATTGTGTTTTGTTAAACCGTTATTTACAAAAAAAGACATTAATAAGGTATCTTGAAAAGAAATGGTATTTACGTTAAAGCGTTTTAAAATAACACTATCGTATTTAGCATTATGAAAAATCTTTAAAATTGAAGGATCTTCACATAATAAATTCAGCTCTTTTAATATTTTTTTTTGATCTGTCTCAGATATTTCATTTTCAGGTGATTTAAAAGGTAGGTAATAAGCTTGCTGTGCATTAGATAATGAAATGCCAATGATATTTGCTTCATTTACGTCTAAACTATCTGTCTCTAAATCTATCGCTAAGGTTTTTTCAGATTGAAGAGACTTTAGATATTCGATTATATCTTTTGTCTTAATAAGTGATTTAAATTCTAAGTTTTTTTTGGCCGCATGCGGCTTTGTTTCATGAGCGCTATTTCTAATTAATGATTTAAATTCATATTTTTTGAAAAAGTTATTAAGTTTTAGTGAGTCTTCAAAATCTTTTAACTTTTCGATTGTAATAGGTAGTTCAAGATCATTTTTTAGAATTACTAGTTGATGGCTTATTTTTGCTTTTTCCTCGTGATCATTAATAAGATTTTTAATTCTTTCATTTGATATTTTCTCTTTATTTGCCAAAAGACCCTCAAAAGAACCAAATTCATTAATTAATTTAGAGGCTGTTTTTGGTCCGATGCCAGGGACGCCAGGAATATTATCAACACTATCACCAATTAAAGCTTGTACATCTGTAATCTTATCTGGGCCAACACCAAATTTTTCCATTACCTTTGCTTCATCAATTTCAATATTTTTCATTGGATCCATGATGCGATTATTAGCTGATAACAATTGAAAAAGATCTTTGTCTGAACTAAATACTGTGGTGGGTATATTATTGTCTTCACCATATTTAACGTAACTAGCTATAACATCATCGGCTTCAAAGTCTTTTTTTTCAATAACATCTAAACCAAACGCATCAATAGCTTCACGAATAATACTAAATTGAGGAATCAAATCCTCTGGTGCCTCACCACGATTTGCTTTGTATTCAGGAAATAAAGTATTTCGAAAAGTATTCCTTCCTGCATCAAGAATGATTAGTATTTTGTCATTTGGATGCTCTTCAATAAGTCTAAGCATCATATTGCAAAACCCATAAACTGCATTTGTGGGGATGCCCTTAGAATTATTCATTGGGGGTAAGGCGTAATAAGATCGGAAAATATATCCGGAACCATCAACAAGTATTAGTCTCGGCTTAGACATTTAAGCAGAATAACAAAGATTGTAGTGAGTTTCTATTCTTTAGGGGCGTGCTTATTTAAAATTCTTTGAAGAGTTCTTCTGTGCATTTTTAGTCTTCTAGCAGTTTCAGAAACATTACGGTTACACTGTGTAAAAACTCTCTGAATATGTTCCCACCTTATTCTATCAGCAGACATTGGGTTCTCAGGTGGTGGGGGCAAGGATGTAGCGGTAGCAGACATTAATGATTTTTCGATATCATCTATGTTTGCAGGTTTGGTTAAATAATCGTCAGCACCCAATTTAACGGAGGATACAGCCGTAGCTATGTTGCCATAACTTGTCAACATTACTGTTCTACATTCTGGATTTTGCTCCTTGATCACCTTAATAACATCGAGTCCTGAACCATCTCCTAAACGAAGATCAACTATTGCATAATTAAAATTATTTCCAGCTAGAACATCTAAAGCCTCTTTTTTTGAAGCTGCTGCTGTCACTGTGAAATCTTTACGTTGAAATGAGGTGGTTAAACGCTCACGAAAAGGTTTGTCATCCTCAATAATAAAAAGTGTTTTATCTTTGACTAATGTATTTTGCTCTAAATCCGCCATGTTAAAGTTACTTCTGCTCCATCATTACTTTGTACTAATATTTCACCGTTTAGATTTTCAATCATTTGTTTTGTTATGAATAGGCCGAGGCCCATATTTACACCTTTTTCAGGCCTGCTAGAATAGAATGGTTTTCCAAAATTAGCTATAAACTTCTTGTCAAAACCAGGGCCATCATCTCTGATTTTAATGGAATAAGAATTTTTCGATGTCTCTGAGATTACTAATATTTGTCTATAAGCGAAACTTATGGCATTTTTTATAATATTATTCATCGCTATGTTTAGTTCGGGTGTAATTTTAATGTTAATATTTTTAGAATTTTCATCAGATCTGTAATCTAATTTCACAGCACGATAGTTATTTGAAAATTGATCACATAAAGATTGCACATAAGCATCTAGTGACATATTTGTTATTTCAGAAGATAGTTCTTTTGACTCTGGATTTGTTGAGAGCTCTTTTAGTATTTCCTTACACCGATCTAACTCTAATAATAAAGTTTTAATATCTTTACCATATTCATCTTTCAATTTTTGATCTTTTTTTAAATCATCTACTATCAAGTTTATAGTATTTAATGGTGTGCCTAATTCATGAACAGCTGCAGCTGCTAAACCTCCAACTTTTAAAAGCTCTTTTTCATTTTGAAGTTGTTTGCTAGCTAGCTCATATGCCTTTTGGGTACTTTTGTAATTTAATGAAAAGTAATAAAGATAAAAAACTAAAAAAATACTACTTATGAACAAAGAAATCATAATAGCTAGGCTATATGTAAAATTAATATTAGGATGCACAGACAAAGGAAGATTAATGTAGAAGTTAAATATCAAAGCAAAACAAACTAATGCTAAACTTAAGATAATTATTATTCTTTCTATGGTGAGATATGATGCTGCAATAGCAATAGGAGCTAAGATAATAAATATAAAAGGGTTTGTGTGTCCACCATTTAAAGCAATCAAACTTGAAATTTGAACAATATCAAAACATAAAAATAGGAAGACTTGTTTTTCAGAAATAATTTTATCTCCTTTATTTAAATAAAATCCAAGGAGAATACTAGCCATTAAGATAAAAGCTATTATCCAAGAGCTCATTGCTACTGTCTTAGAAATTTCGAAAAAATACTGTGTTATAAATAAAGTGGAGGCCTGACCTCCAAAAGCAATTGCACGTATAATTAAAAAATCTGAAGAATTAACAAAAAGAAAGTTTTTTTGATTATTCAACTAAATATCTAAATTTGCTACTTTGACTGAGTTATCTTGAATAAAGTTTTTTCTATCAGTCACATCATCACCCATCAACATGATCAACTGTCTTTCAGCATTGATTTGATCCTCGAGCTTTACTTGAAGCAACTTCCTATTTGTTCGATCCAATGTTGTTTCCCACAATTGATCAGGGTTCATTTCACCTAAACCTTTATAACGGCTAATTGATTGGCCTTTTTTACTCATTTCAAAGAGAGTAGTAAAAAATTCAACTAGTCCACTACAATTAAAGTTTTCTTTTGAAGAAATTTTAGAAATACCAAAATAAGTATCTATAGATTTTGCAAAACCTATTTTATTATAAAGAGATATGCTGTCTGAAGAAATAAACTCTCTTAGATGTAATAATTTATCCAGAGCGACCTTTATAATTTTATTGTAGCCCTCTTTTTCTTGCAAAAAAATTAATTCATTACTAATCATACTTTGAAATGTAAATTTAATATTTTCTGATTTATAAACTTGATTTAAATTAGATAAGAAAATTTTAAATTGTGACTTTTCTATCTTATTTGGATGAAAATCTTGAAAAAATAAACCTGTATTTATAATTTGATCAAAAAACTTTGCATCTAAATATGTAAGATCTAAGTTTTGATAAGCAGAATTTGCACGAGAAGCTAAATCTATTAATTCGTTTAACTGTTCCTCCTTTAACTGAATTTTTTTCTTTTTATTGTAAATGTTAAAATCGAGATCATCCTTGTTATTTAACAATAGAAACTTTGTTAACTCTCTATCATCTAACAAATAATTTTCAGCATTTCCTTTTTTTACTTTATATAGGGGTGGCTGAGCAATATATAAACGACCTGTGGTTATAATATCTCTCATGAATTGATAGAAAAATGTGAGTAGTAGCGTTCTTATGTGACTTCCATCAACATCAGCGTCTGTCATAATAACAATTTTATGATATCGCATTGATTCAGGATTGAAATAATCAGAAGGATTGTATTCTTTATCTTTTGGTGGATTACCATATCCAGCACCGATGGCTGTTATAAGTGCAGAGATTTCATTATTTTCTAAAATTTTATGAGGATTTGCTTTAATTACATTTAATATTTTACCTCTTAGTGGAAGTATAGCCTGAGTGACCCTATCACGGCCTTGCTTGGCTGAGCCTCCAGCTGAGTCACCCTCAACTATAAATAATTCTGAATTTGATGGGTCTTTTTCTTGGCAATCAGCTAATTTTCCCGGAAGTGATGATGTCTCTAATACATTTTTTCTTCTTGTAAGTTCTCTTGCTTTTCTTGCTGCCTCTCTGGCACTTGCTGCCTCAATAATTTTTGAAACTAACTTTTTTGCCTCTCCAGGAGTTTGCTCTAACCAAGCACTTAATTGTTCAGATATTATTTTCTCAACAACTGGTCTTACCTCAGACGAAACTAGCTTATCTTTGGTTTGGGATGAAAACTTAGGGTCTGGAACCTTTACAGATAGTACGCATGTCATGCCCTCTCGCGCATCATCTCCTGAAATGGTGATATTGCCTTTTTTAGCAACTGCAACTGTATTTGAGTATCCAACTAATGAGCGTGTTAGTGCTGATCGAAAACCCTGTAAATGTGTTCCTCCATCTCCTTGAGGAATGTTATTAGTAAAGCAAAGCATATTTTCATTGTATCCATCATTCCATTGTAAAGCGCCTTCAACTTTAATTCCATTTGACTCGCCATTAAAAGGTATAATTTTATTTAAAGTTGATTTTCTTGAATTAAGAAATTGCACATATGCAGTTAAACCTCCTTGATAATAGAATTCAATAGGTTCTACTTTTGATGTGCGCATATCAGATAATGTAATGCGTACGTTAGAGTTTAGAAAAGCTAACTGGCGAACTCTATTTTCTAATGTTTTAAGAATAAGAGTTGTATTGGAAAAAATTTTTTTTGATGGCCAAAATTGTACAGTTGTTCCAGTTCTCTCCGTCTTTTTCATTGAACCGATCTCTTTTAATTTTTTTGTTGTAACACCATCTTTAAATTCCATTGTATGAATTTTGCCATTTCTGCGAATTGTTAAAGATAGTCTTTCTGATAAGGCATTCACAACAGAAACACCAACCCCATGAAGGCCTCCAGAGATTTTATAGCTATTTTGGTCAAATTTACCACCTGCATGAAGTTGGGTCATGATTACCTCAGCTGCAGGGACTTTTTCAGTTTTGTGCTGGTCAACTGGAATACCTCTACCATTATCTGATATTGTAGCTGATCCATCTTTATTAATTATTAATTTAATACTGTCACAATAACCCCCTAAAGCCTCGTCAATAGAGTTATCAAGCACCTCATAGACCATGTGATGCAGGCCTGTACCATCATCGGTATCACCAATGTACATACCTGGTCTTTTTCTAACTGCCTCTAAACCTTTTAAAACTTTTATCGAGGAGGCTGTATATTGATCTGTCATTAAGATATTTCTTTGATTTCTAAGTTATCTATATTCCTTTGAAGTGTGAAGTTATCAGTGGATGAAAAGAAAGTCTGAAATTTATTTTCTGCACAGTATTGAATAACTTTTTCTATATTTATCATATCAAAGTTATCAAATATTTCATCAATTAAAAAAATAGTAATCTTGTTACGATTTAGAAATTTCGCACAACTTAGAAGAAAGCTTAATATTAACATTTTAGATTGAGCAGAAGATAGCTGAGAAATATTTTTTTGATTGTGTGTTATTTCAAAAACTGATTTTTTTGGATCATGTTTTGATTGAAGTTTATGATCATTTGGCCATTGATTCTCATCAGAGAGGTCTTTTTGAAATTTTTCTAAAAACCTATCAGTCTGAGTAAGTCCAAAACTTGGATTAATTTCAAAGTCAAAAAAAAGTATATTGTTATCTGATACAAAATTTTGGTACTCAAAAAGAAATTTTTTTTTAATCTCAATAATAGCACTACCTATGTCAAATAATTGTTTATCTAATGAAACAAGCCATGAGATATCTTTAGAAGATTGTAATATTCTTCTTTTTTCTCTTCTTAAAATTGTATATTTGCTTAGAAAACTAAATAGCTTGGGATCAAAATAACATATAATTCGGTTAATAGTATTTCTTTGATATTGGGCATCCTTAATAAAATAAACTTTATCTGTTTCTGTTAACCAAAATAATTGAAAAATATTTAAAAGTTTTTGTTGTTGTACTTTTTTATCATTTAAAAAATATTGTTTTGTCCATCTTTCATCTTTGTTACTCATCATAACAGTTAAATGATTTTCTAAATCCTCATGGACAAAATCAAAAGTTATAGAAGTTTTTAATTCTTCCTGTTTTTTATAAATAAAATTTTGTATCACATCTTTTCTAAAACCCGTACCAGGGCATAAAAAACTTATAGACTCCAATAGATTTGTTTTGCCAACAGCATTTTTTCCTTTAAACAAAGTATGTTCAAAGTTAAAAATTTCTTTTTTGTTGATGAAATTTCTATAGTTCGAAAGCTGTAAACCCTTTAATGGTGGGGGCAATTAAACTCTCATAGGCATTAAAATAAATAAACTTGTTGTATCCTTGGGGTCCTTTACTATTACTGGTGATGATTGGTTTAGTAACTCTAGAATCAAAGTATCTCCTTCAACAACATCTTGTAAATCCAATATATATTTTGAATTAAAGAGTATTTCAAGACCATCTGCAGCGTAATTTGCTGCGACCTCTTCATCGCCTTTGTTACTGTCAGTGCTTGTGGCCATTATCTTAATACTATTATTTTCAAATTGTAACTTAACTGTTGGTGTTTTGTCTTGATTAACAGTTGAGACCCTATCAATTGCATTAAAAAAAGGATCTGCCTCAACTTGTAATAATTTGTCATTGGATACAGGTATAACTTTTTCATAATCTGGAAATGTTCCATCTATTAGTTTACTTACTATTATGAAATTACCTGCTTCTAGACTCACTTGTGTATCAGTACATATTATTTTAACCTTATCCTCAAAATCACCTAAAATGCGATCTAATTGAAGTATAAGTTTTCTTGGGAGTATAATTCCAGGTATATTTATGACATTTTTTAAATCTAGCTCTGTCTTAGCAAGTCTGTGGCCGTCTGTAGCAACACACCTCAAAGTTGACTTCGGTCCGTTAGTTACAGTGTGTAAATATATACCATTTAAGTAGTATCTCGTCTCTTCAGCAGATATAGCAAATTTTGTTTTATTAAAAAGCCTTTTAATCTCAGAAATTGTTAGCTCGAATGAGTTTGTTTGTTCTAAAGGAACGAATTTTGGGAATTCATCTGCAGATAATGCATTTAACTCAAAGACTGAGTTATCAGAATTAATTATTAATCTGTTTCCCTCTAATTTACATTTTACAATAGAGTTTTTTTTTGTCTTACGAATTATATCAGTTAAAATTCTTGAATTTACAGTTGCTTCTCCGCTTTTTGATGAGTCGGTTGACACAAATTCTCTGATGGAAATATCCATATCTGTCGATCTAATTTCTATTTGGTTATTATCGCATTTTATATAAATGTTGGAGAGAATTGGAATTGTAGATCTACTGTCAACAATTGAGCTAACGTGAGTTAATACTCTTAAAAAAGCCTCTCGGCTTACTCTAAAATCCATTTAAGAAGTTTGCAATATTCTAGTCAAAAGTTCAATATCTTCTGCTAGGTTAGGATCATTTACCATAATTTCTTCGATAGTTTTAATAGCATGAATAACAGTGGTATGATCCCTACCACCAAACTTTCTACCAATTTCAGGTAAAGATCTTGTTGTGATAGACTTTGCTAAATACATTGCAACTTGTCTTGGACGCGCCACAGATCTTGACCTTCTCGGTGAATGCATATCAGAAAGTTTAATGTTGTAATGCTCAACAACTTTCTTTTGAATTTCATCAATTGTAATTTTTCTTGAGTTAGTTCTCAGCAAATCTTTTAAAACATCTTTGACTAGGTCAACAGATATCGCTGATTCCTGAATTGAGGCATGAACTGCTAATCTATTCAAGGCGCCTTCCATTTCTCTTACATTATTAGTGATTTTATTTGCTAAAAATTCCATTACTTCATGATTTAGAGGTAAAGATTTTTGTTCTGCTTTAGCCTGAAGAATGCCTAGTCGTAGCTCATAAGTCAAAGGGTGGATATCTGCGACTAATCCCCAGCCTAGTCTTGACTTTAACCTGTCCTCTAAGCCATCAAGATCAGCGGGAGATTTATCAGCTGAAATGATAATTTGTCTTTTTTTATCAATTAAAGTATTAAATGTATGAAAGAATTCTTCCTGTGTATTATCTTTACCAATAATAAACTGTACATCGTCAATCATTAGCACATCTACTGATCTAAATTGTTCTTTAAAACTCATAATGTTTTTAAATCTAAGAGCTTTAATAAACTGATACATAAATTTCTCAGCAGTTAAATAAACAACATTTTTTTTGGGATTTCTTTTTTTAATATTCCAGGCAACTGCGTGCATTAAATGTGTTTTTCCTAGACCAACACCTCCATACAAAAATAATGGATTAAAACTTACAACTTCTGATTGTGCTACTCGTTGAGCAGCTGCATAAGCTAGCTCGTTGGGTTTACCGACAATAAAATTATCAAAAGTAAATTTTGGATCTAATGGTGCTGAAATATCATCGTAATATGTGTCTTCATCATCATCTTTATCCTCATAAATTACTTCGGTACCAGGAATAATACGTTTGTTATTCTCTTTAACAAGTACAGCTAATTTATCGATACTATGACCTTGGTCCATATATGCTTTTTTAATAACAGAAGCATAATTTTTGATTATCCAATCACGAAGAAATCTTGTTGGGACTGAAAGAGTGAGAGAGGTGTCAATATGTGACTCGAAATAGATTGGTTTAATCCAGTTTTGGAAGGTATCTTTATCAAGTGATTTTTTTAATTCAGATGTGATCTTCGACCAAGACACATCTATGCCACCTTGATGCTTTTCGTCTTCCACTAACTTAATTCCTTCCTCTAAAAGATGGTACATTTAAGCATGAAAAGTTAAAAAAGAAGAATAAAAAAAAATGTTTTTTTTTAAAAAAATAACTTGAAAAAAAAAATTATTTTGAAATTGCGGTTATATCTTTTTGTAATTTTGAGATAGTTCTAGATGCCTTATTAAGGTGCATGATTTTCTTTTTAGTGGATTTATGCAATACGGACATAACTACTTTTAGTTTCTCCATTGATTCCTCTACCTTTTTATCTTTAATGAGTTTATCAATTGCCTTTAGCTGAGTTGAGACATTTGATTTTACAGCCTTGTTAATTGTTTTTTTTGTATCAGACTGTCGAAGCCTTTTTTTTGCTGATTTATGTTGTGGCATATAAAAATATTATTAACAGGTTGTTCGTCTAAAAGCGTTAATAACTTATACACATTTTTTTATTTTTGTAAAGCAGGCGAAAAAAAAGTTGAACGCCCATTTTGGATGATTTTTTTTATCCTATAGGTCTTTTTTTTGTATATTACATGTTTCTTTTGATAAACCTTAAATAAACTCTGAAAACTTCCTAGGGTTCCATCTGGAGATTTATAATCATTTATTGAAGAGCCGCCATTTTTTAAAGATAGTTTCAATACAAATTTACAAGAGCTTAATAACTGAAATATTTCTGATTTTTTAAGAGTGTACGTTAATCTTTGAGGATTTAACTTTGAATGAAAAAGAGCCTCATTAGCGTATATGTTCCCAATACCCACTATTAAACTTTGATCAAGTAAAGCTTGTTTTAAAGAGATTTTTTTTCTTATAAGTTTGTTATATATCTCATTTAAGTTAACCTTGTTAATTAATAAATCAGTGCCATAGTTATTAAAAAAAAATTTAACTTCTTTTGAGTCTTTAAGCCTAAAAAACATACCAAATCTGCGAGGATCATTATAAACAATTTTAAATTTGTTAAATTGTAGAATAACATGATCGTGTTTTTCTTTTTTATAATTCTCGTTTAAATAAAACTTTAATCGACCGCTCATTCCCAGATGAATAATTATATTATTACCGTTTTCCAATCCTATGATTATGTATTTTGCAAAACGTTTAACAGAGATGATTTTTTTCAGTGATATTTGCTCGAGATCTTTAAAGCTTAAATTTTTCCTTAATTTTTTTTGTGACTTTTTAATAGAAATGATTTTTTTTCCTTTAACTTTTGACTTTAAATATCTTATTGTTGTTTCTACTTCAGGTAGTTCGGGCATGATAACTAAAAATAATTCAAATAATTATAATATTACAGATATTTTTGAAAATGTATCTCATGCAAAATATGACTTAATGAACGATATTATGAGTCTCGGAATACATAGACTTTGGAAAAAATATTTTGTTGATCTTGTATTATCAAAACATACTGGCAATGAGAAAATTTTAGACATTGCAAGTGGTAGTGGAGATATTTTTAATTTGCTTGCTATTTCAAAAAATCTTTATGCTTTAGATCCTGTTTCTGAAATGCACAATATATCAAGAAAAAAAAATAGTTCTAAAAAAATTAATTACGAAGTTGGTTATGCAGAAAATTTGCCATATAAAAAAAATTTTTTTCAAATTATAACATGTACCTATGGTGTAAGAAATTTTAAAAATCGAAAAAATGGTTTTTCTGAGATTTATAGATGCCTTAAAAAAAATGGTTATTTTTTTATTATGGAATTCGGTATTCCAAAAAGAGATTTGTTAAAAAGTTCATACAAAAACTTTTTAAAATATGTTTTACCTTTTACTGGAAGCATCATCTCCAATGATAGATATAGTTATAAATACTTAGCTGAAAGTATTATTTCTTTTCCTAGTCAAAATAACCTTCTTAAAGAACTGATAAATACAGGTTTTTCTCATATTAAAACTATTGATTTCATTTCTGGAGCTAACAGCATATATATAATGCAAAAAAAATGAAAATTTTAATAATAATAACGGGGAGTGTTGGCTGTTATAAGTCTTTAGATCTAATTCGTGAGTGCCAAAAAAAAGCAATTGAATATGAAGTTATTGCAACTAAAAACACTTATGAGTTTATTTCTAAACTACTACTTGAAACAATTTCCAATAAGCCAGTGTATTCAGAGCTCTTCGATTTAGATATGGAAAAAAAAATTGGTCACATAAAATTAGCGCGAGATAATACTCATATTATTGTTTACCCTGCGACAGCTAATATAATTTCAAAATTTGCAAAAGGTTTTTGTGACGACCTAGCTCTAACATGTATGATTGCTGCAAACAAACCTATATATTTTGCACCTGCAATGAATAAAGAAATGTGGGCTAATCAAATTATTCAAGACAATGTGAACTATTTAAAGAAAATTGGCCATCATTTTATTGGCCCAGATGATGGATCTTTAGCCTGTGGTGAGTATGGTAGTGGTCGATTAGTTGATCCTAGTGAAATAATTAGTCAACTTAAGTAATTGAAACAGGCATTAATAACTATTGGGTGCACTCGAGAGTATATAGATCCAGTAAGATTTATATCAAATGAGTCATCAGGTCGGCAAGGCATAGCTTTAATTAAAAGCCTATTAAAATTTAATTATAAAGTTATTTGTTTACATGGATATCTTCAAACAAAACAAATAATTTCAAAAAATGTTAAATTTATCTTCACTCCTACAGCAGATGATATGTTAAAGGAAGCAAAAAAATATAAGTCTATCGACTTAGGAATTTTTAATGCTGCGGTAAGTGATTATAAAGTTAAAAAATATAATAAACTGAAAATTAAGAAAAAAAATGGAATGTCTTTAAAATTAATCAATAACCCTGATATTTTAAGATCAATGTCATTTGGAAAATATAAACCTAAGGTTACAGTCGGATTTGCTTATGAAACAAATGATGTATTACAAAATGCAAAAAAAAAATTGCTTTCCAAAAATTGTGATTATCTAGTTTTGAATTTTCCAACAACGAAAGATAAAATTTTTAATTCAAAATACAATAACGGTATTTTAATTGGAAGGTCAGGTGACTTTTTAAATTTAGGATATGTAAGTAAAACAATTTTTGCAAATAAGATTGTTAAATACATTAGCAATAGAAAGAATTAGAGTGGTTTGTATTAAAGTAAAAAAGATAAATGATAACATTACTCTTCCAAGTTATGAGACATTATCTAGTGCAGGAATGGATATAAGAGCATTCTTACCAAATGGAAAAGTTAGCATTTCACCAAAAGAAACAAAACTTATTGGAACTGGATTATTTTTTGAAATTCCAAATGGATTTGAAGTTCAAATAAGACCTCGAAGTGGGCTAGCTTTAAAAAACTTTATTACTGTTCTTAACAGTCCAGGAACTATAGATGCGGACTATCGAGGGGAAATAAAGGTGATTTTAATTAATCATGGATTAGAAATGTTTGAGGTTGAAGATAAAATGAGAATTGCACAAATAGTTGTGTCAAAATATGAAAAGGTTAATTTTGAATTAGTAAGTGATTTAAGTGAAAGTGAGAGGGGGAGTGGTGGTTTTGGATCAACAGGAACAAAGTGAAAAACTGATTGAGGAATTTGGAAGACAAATTTTAGTTCCTGGGATTAATGAGGAAGGGCAACAAAATATCTCTAGGAAAAAAATTTGTATAATCGGCTTAGGTGCTCTAGGAACTGTTGCATCTCAATATCTTGTTCGAGCTGGAGTTGGTGAAATACATCTTGTTGATCATGATATTATAGAGAAGTCGAATTTACATCGTCAAATTAATTATGATAAAGATGATGTTGGTAAATCAAAATCAGTCACCTCAAAACATAGACTTAAAAATATAAATGACTCAACAATAATAAAAGAGCATTCGTTAAATTTCCAGTCTTTCATAAAAAAAAATCTAGATAATAATTTTGATTTAATATTTGATTGCACGGATAATCACCAGAATAAAATTTTTTCTTCAAAATTTTCCAAAGCTAATAAAATTTCATTTGTATCGATATCAATTAACTCTTCAGAGGGTATATACTTTGCACAAAACAATGAAGAAAATAATCCATCATGTTTTGAGTGTCTTTTTCCTAAAGCTGATCAGAATCACCGTTGTCTTAACAGTGCAATGGTAGGTCCAGTTGCAGGATTTGTTACTAGTTTTGCTTGTATGAAAATTATATTCGCCCTTGCAAAAATTAAAACTCAACTGAAAAGTGAAATCAATTTGATAGACCTTTTGACTTCAGACATAAACAAACTACAATTAACAAATAAAGATTGTCCTCATTAATATGAATACATTTACACCTCAATCTAGTTATAGTTACGAAGAAATAATTGAATGTGGTAAAGGAAATTTATTTGGAAAGGGAAATGCCCAACTACCAGCACCTCCTATGCTCATGTTTGATCGCATCACTAATGTCAATAAAGATGGCGGAGAACATGGGAAAGGAGAAATAACTGCTGAACTCGATATAAATGCAGATTTATGGTTCTTTAAATGTCACTTCTTGGGTGATCCAATTATGCCAGGATGTTTGGGTCTTGACGCTTTATGGCAAATGTTGGGTTTTTATCTAGGTTGGCTTGGATATCCAGGAAAAGGCCGTGCTTTGGGTGTTGGAGAAATAAAATTTGTTGAAGAAATAAAACCAGATAAAGAGTTAATAAAATATAAAGTTAGTTTAAAAAAATCTTTAAATAAAAAAGGGTTGTCAATAGGATATGGAGATGGGCAGATAATTCACAAAGAAAAAATAATATACTATGCCAATGATTTAAGAGTGGGTTTATTCAATGAGCAATAAAAGAGTTGTTGTTACTGGATACGGTATTGTTTCTTGTATAGGAGATAACAAAAAAGAAGTTTTACAGAGCTTAAGAGATGTGAAATCTGGGATTAGTCATTGCAAGGAATATGAAGAACTTGGAATGAGAAGTCATGTACATGGAAAACCTAAAATAAATATTGAAGAAAATGTAGATCGAAAAATTTTACGTTTTATGGGGGAAGGTGCAGCATACAATTATATTGCAATGAAAGAGGCAATTGAACATTCAGGTCTCGATGAGGGGCTTATATCTAATGTTAATACCGGGCTAGTGATGGGTTCAGGTGGGCCTTCAACGTATCAACTGCAACAAGCATTTGATATAGCAAGAGAAAAAGGTGTTAAAAAAATTGGACCTTATATGGTTACTAGAACAATGGCATCAGGAAATTCTGCTACTTTAGCAACTCCTTTTAAAATTAAAGGTGTAAATTACTCCATTAGTTCGGCTTGTTCGACAAGTTTGCACTGCATTGGCAATGCTTATGATCTCATTAGACATGGGCAACAAGAAATAGTGTTTGCTGGTGGTGGCGAGGAAACCCATTGGACAATGTCAATTTTATTTGATGCCATGGGTGCTTTATCAAGCAAATATAATGAAACACCAGAGGTTGCCTCTCGAGCATACGACTCTTCAAGAGATGGTTTTGTCATTGGGGGAGGTGCAGGTGTCTTAGTTGTTGAGAGCCTTGATAGTGCAAAAGCAAGAGGGGCCAATATTGTTGCAGAAATTCAAGGTTTTGGTCAGACTTCAGATGGATATGACATGGTTCAACCCTCTGGAGAAGGTGCAGTAAGGTGTATGCAGATGGCAACACAGGGTAGACCTGTTGATTATATCAACGCACATGGAACATCAACACCTGTAGGAGACATGATTGAATTAAAAGGTATAAAAGAAGTTTTTGGAGATAAGATTCCACCAACCAGCTCTACAAAGTCACTAACGGGTCATTCATTAGGAGCAACTGGTGTACAAGAAGCCGTTTACTCTCTTTTAATGATGGAAAATGATTTTATGGTTGAGTCAGCCAATATTACAAACTTAGATGAAAAGGCTGAAGGAATGAACATTCTCTTAGAGAGTAAAAATGATATCAAAATCAATTCTATACTTTCGAATAGTTTTGGTTTTGGCGGAACGAATGCATCTATCTATCTAACTAGCTTTAATGAGTAAAATTTTAGAGGGCAAAAAAGGATTAGTTGTAGGTATAGCCAATGATCATTCGATTGCATGGGGTATAGCAAAGTCCTTAAGTGATGAAGGTGCAAGTATGTATTTAACCTATCAGAATGACTCAATCAAAAAAAGAGTTGAGCCGCTATCTGAGAAAATTAATTGCTTAGGAATTATGCCTTGTGATGTATCTGAAACATCTTCACTTGAAAACGTTTGTAATGGCATTAAAGGAAATATTGATTTTTTTGTTCACGCAGTTGCGTATTCAGATAAAAATGAACTATCAGGTAAATATTTAAATACCACTAGAGAAAATTTTCTTAAAACACTACATATTTCTGCATATTCATTGACTGAAATGGTAAGAATGCTTTCGACAAAAATGAATGATGGTGCATCAATCATGGCCCTTACTTATTATGGGTCCACAAGATATATGCAAAGTTATAATGTAATGGGTGTTGCAAAAGCTGCATTGGAAACATCTATAAAGTATCTTGCTGTTGATATGGGTGACAGAGGAATTAGAGTTAATGCAATTTCAGCTGGGCCGATGAGAACTTTAGCAGGTGCCGTTATAAACAAATCAAGAAAGATTTATAATTATACCATTGAAAATTCTCCTATAAAAAAACCATTGTCATTGGAAGATATTGGTAAATCATCTGTTTACTTAATGAGCGATCTTTCTAAAGGTGTTACAGGAGAAATTCTTTACGTAGATAATGGCTATAACAATGTAGGAATGAGCATTCAAGATTTGTAGAAATGAAAAAAGTATATAAACAGACCCAATGAAGAATATCTTTTTAACTCCATTAATATTTTTATTTTTGTTTTTGAGTAAATATGCAATTGCTTTTCACGATGTTGAAGTTGCAAATGAAGATGTAGCAGCCTTGGGTGGATTGTGGACTCAAATATATGTGTATGAAGAGTATTGTGCTGATAATCAATATTACGAGGTAATATTAGACAGATTGCCCAACAGTCCTAGGTTTGATAGATATTCTTCTGAATTAGAGCACTTAACAAACGACCAAGAACTCGCTTGGGAGAGAGGTGGTTTAGGAGCATCAGCTGTAATATCTGCTGGAGAGACTGACTGTGATACGATGGCTACAGTCATTTGGGAGTGGTTTGGAGAAAACTAAAATCTAATCTTAGAGAGAGTAGCACAAATTTTTCTAAAATCTGCGCTACTGATTATTTTTAGACTTCTTTCATGCTTAGCTTTACTTTACCAGCACGATCTACGTCGAGCACTTTAACTTGAACTTCTTGTCCCTCAGATAAAACATCAGAGACATTCTCGACTCTTTTTTGTGAAATTTGTGAGACATGAAGTAATCCGTCTCTTGCACCCATAAAGTTTACAAAGGCTCCAAACTCAACAATTTTTACAACTTTACCTGTATAGACTTTTCCAACTTCAGGTTCTGCTACAATGTCTTCCACCATTTGTTTAGCTTTATTAATTGACTCTTCGTTGCTAGATGCAATTTTTACAACTCCATCATCATTGACTTCTAGTTTAGCTCCAGAAACTTCGACTATGTTTTTAATTACTTTACCGCCTGAGCCAATAACATCTTTTATTTTAGCTTTATCAATAGTGATAGAGATTACTTGAGGAGCATGCTTAGAAAATTTTGTACGAGCTTCTGGTAAGGCATCTGACATGACACCAATAATATGTTTTCTGCCACCAGATGCTTGATTTAAAGCAATTTCCATAATCTCTTTAGTAATACTGGTAATCTTAATATCCATTTGAAGAGAAGTAATACCATCCATAGTGCCAGCAACTTTGAAGTCCATATCACCTAAGTGATCTTCATCACCTAAGATATCGCTAAGCACTACAAAGTCCTCACCCTCTTTGATTAGACCCATCGCTATACCACCAATATGTTTTTTAATTGGCACACCCGCTGCCATCAAAGCAAGGGATGAGCCACATACTGTAGCCATAGAACTAGAACCATTGGATTCAGTTATCTCAGATACTAATCTTAATGTGTATGGGAAATCCTCTTTTTTTGGTAACATTGGATGAACTGCACGCCATGCTAGTTTTCCATGACCAATTTCTCTTCTGCCAGTTGCTCCTACTCTTCCTACTTCTCCAACAGAGTAAGGAGGAAAATTATAATGCAACATAAAATGTTGTTTATGCATAGGATCAAGTGAGTCAATCATTTGCTCATCATCGCCCGTTCCTAATGTGGTAACAACTAATGCTTGAGTTTCTCCACGAGTAAAGAGACTTGAACCATGGGCTCGAGGAAGGATATCTAATTCACATGTGATTTGTCTTACTTCATCTAATTTTCTTCCATCAATACGGCTTTTATTTTTGATAATATCGCCTCGAACTACGTCTTTTTCTATATCTTTAATGATTGTTGTTGCGGCTAAAATCTGATCATCTTCAACATTATCGAGAATAGAAGATCTGATCTCTGTCAGTTTTTGACTTCGCTCTTGCTTATCAACTAAACCGTATGCTTCACGAATAGGATCTGAAATTTTACTTTCAATGTCTTTTTGTAAACCTTCATAAAAATCAGGTAGACTTGGGACTTCAAAAGTCTTAATTTCTGTTTTGCTTGCAAAGTTTTGAACTTCTTTAATAAATGTCTGATAAAAATCATGTCCAAACATTACTGCCTCTAACATGGTGTTCTCAGAGAGTTCTTGGGCTTCAGACTCAACCATTAAGACACCCTCTTCTGTTCCAGCCACAACGAGATCTAGTTCAGAGTTTTCCATATCTTGAATAGATGGATTTGCAACTAGCTTTCCATCTATAAATCCAACTCTAGCGGAACCTAAAGTACCTGCCACAGGAAGACCTGAAATAGCTAATGCTGCGCCAGTTGCATACATAGCAATAATATCAGGATCGACAACGCTATCATATGATAAGACTGTTAATGTTACTTGAGTTTCATTTTTAAAGTTTTTGTGAAATAGAGGCCTAATAGGTCTGTCAATTAAACGACTTGTTAATGTTTCTCTTTCAGTAGGTCTAGCCTCTCTCTTAAAAAAACCTCCAGGTATTTTACCTGAGGCATAATATTTTTCCTGATAATTAACTGTTAATGGGAAAAAATCAATATCAGGTTTTTGTGTTTTTGCTGCACAAATATTAGCCATAACCATTGTTTCACCACAGGTTACAACCACAGATGCATCTGCTTGTTTTGCTATTCGATTTGTTTCTAGTGTAATTTGTTGGTTACCCAACTCAAATTTATGTTCTATCTTCATCTTCCTCTTTCTTTATAGCTAATTAAAAATTATTTTTTTCTTAGCTTTAGTTTATCTGCTACTTCTTTGTACTTTCCTACATTCCTCTTCTTTAAATACGCCATCAATCTATTTCTTTTACCAACCATCATCAGCAGACCTCTTCGAGAATGAAAATCTTTCTTATGGATTTTGATATGTTCTGTTAACAGATTAATTTTTTTTGTGAGAAAAAAAATTTGGGACTCTGGCGAACCAGTGTCATTATCAGCACGAGCTATATCGTTTATTTGTATTTCCGACATCAATACTCCTTTCAAAGTAAACATCATCTGACCAGGATGTCGCCCAGTTCAAATGGTAATCAGATTAGTATGTAAATCATTTATACTTGAAAAATCAAGGATTTTTTCATAAGGAATAGCTTGATTTATATCAAAAGTCCCTATTTTCATTCTTTTAATCATACTTGCATAAGCTATGTCACCAAGGGAATTTGCAAATTCTTCTGCGAATGCCCTTACATAAAACCCCGAACGGCAATTCAACTCAACCCTCATTTTTGAGTTATTTGAAGATAGAACTTTTATACTTTGAACTGATACTTTTTTATAACGATTTTCTATAGCTTTATTATCTCTAGCGAGTTCATAAAAATTTTTACCATTTAATTTATGAGCAGAAAAGTCTGGTATTTTTTGTTCATATGTTCCTATGAACTTTTTTAAATGTAAAACTCTTTCATTTATATTATGCGAGGATGACTCCATTTTAAAGAATCTACCCTCTGAGTCTAATGTATTTGTAGAGGCACCAAATCGTATCTCAACCTCATAGCTTTTTTTTTCTTGATGTATATTTGGTATTTTCTTCGTAGCTTTATTGATACCTACTAATAATAAACCAGAAGCTAAAGGGTCTAGAGTCCCAGCAAAGCCAATTTTCTTAAAGGAATAGCGGAACTTCAATTTTCTAATAACTCCAAATGACTCTATGCCCTGTGGTTTATTTATTAATAACCACCCATCACTAAAAAAGTTTTCTTTTACCAAGATCTATAATTTGTCTAAAAGTGATTGTACTTTTAAAGACTCTTGAAAAGATTCATCAAAAATTAAAGATATTTTTGGAGTATATTTACTTGTAAGAGTTCTCGCTATTAAACTTTGTATTTCTCTCAGATAAAGTTTATTAAATTCCTTAAAATCCTCCTCTGAAATATTGTGTATAAGATAAATTTTTGCAAATCTTAGATCTTTACTTACTCTTACTTCAGTGATTTCGAAACGAACAGTTGGAAATTTTAAAAGATAATCTTTTTGGGTTACGAGATATTCAGATACAAGCCTTTTAATTGAAAGTTCAACTTTTTTGGTTCGAAAACTTGGCTTATTGTCCACACTATAATTCTTTTTGAACTTCCTTAGTTACATAAAATTCAATTTCATCTTTTTCCAATATATCTGAATAGTCTTTGAAAGAGATACCACACTCATAGTTTTCTCTAACCTCTTTGACATCCTCTTTAAATCGCTTAAGGGTACCAACTTCTCCTTCGTGTATGATTTTACCTTCTCTAACAAGTCTGATTTTAGCAGAATTTTGGACTATACCGTCAGTAACAAAGCAGCCTGCAATTGTACCAAACTTTGAGGATTTGAAAGTATCACGAACCTCGGCATGGCCAATAATTTCCTCTTTAGTGTCTGGGGTGAGAAGACCAGATAGCATTTTTTTCATATCGTCAATTAATTCATATATAATTGAGTAATATCGTATATCTACTTTATCTCGTTTTGCGATTGTTCTTGCTTGTGGGATTGCTCTGATATTAAAACCAATTACAAGCCCTTGTGCAGAACTTGCTAAACTTACATCACTTTCATTAATTGCACCGATAGCGTTATGGACGACATTAATTTTAACTTCTTCATTTCCAACTTTTTCAAGTGAAGAAACTATTGCTTCAAGAGATCCTTGAACATCTGCTTTGACAATGATTGGGAGTTTTTTCATATCTCCCTTTGAAACATTAGCCATCATTTCTTCCAGTGATGATTTTTTAACTGCTTCTGTATTTTCTAATTTTTTTTGTTCTTTTACTTTTTCTGTAATATCTTTTGCGATATCCTCATTTGGCATCACATAAACTGTATCGCCTGCTTGTGGCACTGAGTCAAAGCCCAGTACTTCAATAGGCATTCCAGGACTAGCTGATTTAATCCTGCTACCATTTTCATCAAGTAAAGCTCTAACCCTTCCATAAGATGAACCACATGTAAAATGATCACCTTCTTTAAAAGTTCCATTTTTTACTATCACTGTTGCAACAGGTCCTTTTCCTGTTTCTATTTTAGACTCAACTACAATTGCTTCAGCGAGTTTGTTGTGTTCGACATTAAGATCTAAGATTTCTACTTGTAATAAAATGTTATCTAATAATTTTTCTAGATTTGTTTTTTTAATTGCAGATATTTCAGTTTCTAATACATCTCCACTGTAGCTTTCTACAACTACTTCATGAGTCAATAAATCATTTCTAACAATGCTCGGGTCAACATCTGGTAAGTCCATTTTATTGATTGCCAGAACAATAGGAACTTTTGCTGCTTTAGCATGTGAAATTGCTTCAATTGTTTGAGGTTTAACACTATCGTTGGCAGCAACTACTAATACAACAAGATCTGTCAAATTAGCTCCCCTAGAGCGTATATTTGAGAAAGCTGCGTGACCAGGTGTGTCCAAAAATGTAATGGGATTATTTTTATGTTGAATTTGATATGCACCAATATGTTGAGTAATTCCACCAGACTCTTTTGAAGTTACGTTAGTATTTCTAAGTGCATCCAACAAAGATGTTTTACCATGATCAACATGGCCCATTACAGTTACAATTGGAGGCCTGGGTGAAATTTTAGATATTTTTGTTTTTTGATGATTTGCTATTTCATCTTTTAAACTGATCGCCTCTTCTCTTTTCGGTGTATGTCCTAATTCTGTAACTATCAACTCAGCTGTGTCTCCATCTATATATTGATTAGCCGTAGCCATAATTCCACTTTTCATAAGAGCTTTAACAACATCACCTGTTTTTTCAGACATTCTACTTGCTAATTCCTGCACAGAAATTTTTACAGGTATGTCAACTTCACGAACAATTTTTTGAGAGCTAGTTAAATTTGGTTTATATTTTGTTTTTTGTTTTTCTCTGTTTCTTTTTATTTTTGCAAGACTAGGCATTTTTTCGTAGTCTGGTTCTTCATCTAAAAGATTATTAACTGAAATAGAGGATAGTTTTTTTTGAAATGCCGTTGTATTGAGAGTCAGTTTTTTTCTGGGAGGTGAGGATGTTGTAGATGTAGGCGTAGAAGGTTTAGCCGAAGGTGTATTTATGTTCTTTGTCTCCTTTGTCATTCAAAAATTAGCTATTAAGATAAATCTCCCTAGCATCCATTATAATTTTTTCTGCAGCAGATTTTTCAACTCTTTTTTGTAATATACCATCTCTACCCACTAGTTCATCAGTTGCTAAATCTGCAAGGTCTTGACGTGAAAAAATATTGTTCTCAATCAATGTAGCTAAAATTTTATTATCAAACTCTGAGATTCCTTTAACATAATCATCTAGTTTTGAAGATTGTATTAATTTTTCAAGTTCTGCCTTCTCGTTTTCCATATACTGCTTAGCACGCGCATATATCTCAGCAGCAAGCTCGTTATCAAATCCTTCAATTTTTTCTATATCTTGGATTGAAGCATTAGCAATTTTTTCAATACTTGTGTATCCCTCGACAGCCAACAATTGTGCGATCATATCTTCGAGATCAAGTTTTTCAGCGAAAAGAGAGGTGATTTTTTTAAATTCTTCTTGTCTTCTTTCTGCATCTTCTTTTTCAGTTAGTATATCAATTTCAAGATTGGTAAGTATTGAAGCTAATTTTACATTTTGACCTCTTCTACCAATAGCGATACTTAACTGATCCTCGGGTAAAACTATCTCTACTCTATTTGAGTCTTCGACTTCATTAACCTTTGCAACTTGTGCGGGCGCTATAGCATTTTGAACATACATCGACTTTAGTTCTGACCAATTTACGATATCGATTTTTTCACCTTGTAATTCATTAACAATAGCCTGAACTCTTGAACCTCTCATACCTACGCATGCCCCAACTGGATCGATGGACTTATCGTTCGCACGAACTGTAATCTTTCCTCTACTACCAGGGTCTCTTGCAACAGATAAAATTTCTATTTGACCTTCATATATTTCAGGTACTTCCTGTTCAAATAATTTTGCCATAAACTGAGGGTGAGTTCTTGAAAGAAAAATTTGATGTCCTTTAGCTTCTTCTTTTATATCAAAAAAGTAAGCTCTAATACGATCACCATTTTTAAAATTCTCTCTTGGAATGAGTTCATCTTTTCTCAAAAATCCCTCGGCTTTACCAAGATCAACAATAATATTTCCAAATTCAATTCTTTTTACAATACCCGACAAAACTTCTCCGACACGATCTTTAAAATCATTAAACTGTCTTCTTTTTTCAGCTTCTCTAACTCTGGAGTAAATAACTTGCCTTGCCATATTGGCTGTAACTCTTCCGAAGTTTACAGATGGTAAAGGAATTGTTATTTGTTTTCCAATTTCAGTATCAGCATCATATTTTTTAGCGTGATCTAATAAAATTTGATTTGCCTGCAAAACAGGATCAATTTTTTCAACCACATCTTTAATATGAGATAAACTTATATTTCCTGTAAGACGGTCAATAGATGCTTTAATGTTATTGTCCATTCCGTATTTTGATTTTCCAATAATTTCAAAAGACTCTTCAAGAGCTTCCATTACTATATCCATTTCGATGCCCTTCTCTTGTGAGACGACTTCGGCAACTTTTAATATTTCTGTGTTATTTAGCATTATCTTTTCTAGTTAAAAAAAAAGGCGGGATAACCCACCTCCTCATCGTTGGTTAATAATTTTTAAGAACGCTAAAATAGAATAATTTATGATTTTTGTCTAAGGCTTTTTTCTCAAATTTAGTGTGCAAAGCGTTGGAATCACTATATTTCCAACATTTAGGGCTAATATCTGGCAAGGTGTATTTGAACTTTTTCATCAAGGCTAAAGCTTCAATAAAATAGTCACCATGATCAGTTGCAAAACGAACAAATCCATTTTTTTTTAGTTTTTTAGTGAGATCTTTTACAAGGAGTTGATTAACAGTTCGTCTTTTTTTGTGTTTATTTTTTGGCCACGGATCTGGAAAATATATTCTTATTTCTTGAAGATAATTGTTTGGTATGAATGGTAAAAGATCTTGAATGTTTAAATGGAATACTTGAAGGTTTTTTAAATTATCATCAACAGAGTTTCTGATAGCTCTTAGAACTCCATCAGCAAAAATATCACAACCAATAAAGTTAATTTTTGAATATAGTTTTGCATCTTCACTAATTTTTTCTCCATCACCAATTCCAATTTCTAAAATTCTTGGTGTTTTGATTTTATTAAATAACCTTTTGTTTGGTTCTTTAAGAAATTTCGAGTATTGCTCGAGTCTTACAAATGACTTTCCTTTTTTTCTACCAAAGTATTTATTTTTTGATTCGAACATATAAAAAACTAAATAAAAAAATTAAGAAAATCATAAGAGTAACTGGAAATAAAGTTGATGAACAATTTGATTTGTATTTATTAATTGGATGTTGATAATCGAGGTAACCTTTTTTGTTTGTTGAAATAGTCTCAATAATTTTACCCGAATAATCAACAACAGATGTAATACCTGAAGGTGTTGATCTTATGAGAGGTTTTTGGAATTCAACACTTCTTAAAAGGGAATTAGCCAGGTGTTGATGTGGCCCGTACCATTTACCAAACCAAGAGTCATTTGAAATTTGTATTACCATATCAGCATTACAAACCTCAGTATTAATTGATTTGTAATTAAAAATAGACTCAAAACAAATCATTGGAACAGCATTTATATTTTTAGGTAATTTTAAGATTTTTTGATTAATTCCAGGAGTATAGTTCATTCCTAAATTTAAAAACTTGCTTACAAATGGTTTTACAAAGGGAATGTATTCTCCAAATAAAACCAACTTTTGTTTATCATAAAAATCAATAATCTTTCCTTGATGATCGATGATATATAGACGATTAAATAATTGGTTTTCCTCGATAGCACTCGACCCAACTATTATTTTTTGATCCTCGTTAATTAAAGAAGATAATCTACTAAGAAGTCCGTCCCTGTTATTCAAATCAATTGGTA
This sequence comes from uncultured Alphaproteobacteria bacterium, assembly GCA_902610175.1. Classification (GTDB taxonomy): domain Bacteria; phylum Pseudomonadota; class Alphaproteobacteria; order HIMB59; family HIMB59; genus HIMB59. The sequence continues at coordinate 390,950 of CACLUR010000001.1, forward strand.
ATGAGCCTTCAGGCCAAATTATTAAATCTGCTTTTGGAGAATTAGTAAGAGCTTCTAAGGTTAATTTTTCATATATTTCAAGGTTTCTTAGAACATCAAATTCTACTAATGACTCATAAAGATTAGGTTGAATTAAAAGAATGTTTAAAGTTTCATTGTTTGTTTTTCTCTCAGTATTATTTTCAAAAAAACCAAATGCATAAATTAAAACAAGCACTGATGATAGACTAAAAGTTACAACTTTATTTTTGCAACAGAGAAAATAAATTATTAAACCCACAATCAAATGGATAACTAATCCCAAACCATAAACGCCTAAAAATGGTAGAGATTTTAAGATCCAGATATTTTTGTAATATATAATTGCACTAGGATTCCAAGGGAAGCCTCCAAAAATAAATTCCTTTAGTATTTCTACTATAGATAAGCCTAGTGGTAATAAGAAGATATGTAATAATTTTTTTTTAAATGTAACTAAGATGAGAATTGTTGCTGAATAATGTAGGAATGCAATAAATATAGAGAGTAGACCAACTAAAATAATACCTAAGAATAAATACCCAAAACCTCCTGAATAGAAGGACTGTGTAATCCAACTTAATGTAATTATTTGAGTAAATAAGAAAAAATAAAAAATATTTTTTTTCGAAAAATTATCATTAGTTAGAATATTATAAAAAATAATTGAAAATGATATGTAATAGAAAATAGATACTCCGAATGGAGGAAGAGAAAATACATAAACAATAGAAAAAATAATTATTAAGTTTATTGGCCTAGAGAGATAGGGCAGTAGATTATTGAGATTTGACACCACTAACCACAACTTCAAGAATTTTTCTTGTTGATACCTTGTGAATGGTGAAAGATAATTTTTTATTTATAGTAAATTTTTCTTTTTTCTTTGGTATACGACCAGCTATATTAAATATGATACCGCCTATAGTTCCTACATCCTCTTTTAAATCATCTGGGATATTGACATCAAATTCTCTTTCAAAATCATCAACAAGCATCGCGGCATCCATAATTATATTATTGTTTTTTTGTCGAAACATCGGTGCTTCATCCTTATCGTGTTCGTCTTCAATCTCGCCTACTATTTCTTCCACTAAGTCTTCGATGGTAACCAAACCAGCAACACTATTAAATTCATCCATGACAATTGCTAAATGGATGTTTTGTTTTTTCATTTTTTGAAGAAGATTAAAAACAGGTGTAGCAGAGGGAATATAAATGACCTCTCTTAACAAACTCTTAATATTAAAGGACTTATTATTGATTTTCTTGAATAAATCCTTGATATGAACCATTCCCAAGCAATGTTCTAAGTCCTTTTTTACGACTGGCATTCTTGAGTGAGCTTCTTTATTGATAATTTTAATGATGTTTTCTTTATCAATATTTTGATCAATAAAAATTATTTCACCTCTTGGAACCATTACATCATCAACTGTTTTTTTGTGTACCTTTAAAAGGTTATTAAAGATTTTTTTTTCTTCATTCTTGGCGATCCCCGAACTATCTGAAGTCGCTGAGATAAGATCAATAATATCTTTTTTAAAATTCTCGTCTTGAATTAGTTCTTTGACTAATTTTATGGCTAAATTTTTTTTAATTTTCATGTACTTTTTTTAAACCTAATAATTTCATCAGTGTGTTTTCTAAAAATCTCATATTACTTCTCGATTGTTTATCGTAATGATGATAGCCAAATAAATGATGTAATCCATGACTCACTAGCATGAAGAAATTTTGTTCATTAATTTTTTTATTGCGATTTAAAATATAACTATCTGCAATAGCGATATCACCTGAAAAGTCTCCATCGGGGAAAGATAACACATCTGTGATTTTATTTTTATTTTTGAATTTTTTATTCATACTTTTAATTTCTTCATTAGAAACTATTTTTATTGTCAGTTGTGTTTGATGATCAGCTTGGTGGATTGTTTGAAAATATTCTGACAACTTTTTTAGCTTTTCTTTGGAGGATTTTAGAAATTGCTCTAAATTCTTATCTCCAATTATCTCAATCACAAATTTTTTATTACTAATCCTCAAAATTACTTATCGTAAGCATTAATTATTTTTTCTACTAATGTATGTCTGCATACATCACTACTATTTAAATGAACAAACCCGATGTCTTTAACTTTTTCTAATTTTTCCATAGCATCCTGCATTCCACTTTTTGCATTATCGGGTAAATCTTTTTGACTTAAATCTCCCGTGATAACCATTTTTGAGTTTTGTCCTAATCTAGTTAAGAACATTTTCATCTGTGTCGATAAGGTGTTTTGTGCTTCGTCTAAAATGATAAAGGATTTATTTAATGTTCTTCCTCTCATAAAGGCAAGTGGAGCTATTTCTATTAAATTATTTACCATTTTTCGGTCAATTTCTTCACCTGGCATCATCTCATACAAGGCATCATAAAGTGGTCGTAAATAGGGGTCAATTTTCTCTTTCATATCTCCAGGTAAAAAGCCTAATCGTTCACCCGCTTCAACTGCTGGTCTTGATAATATTAATCGATTAATTTTTCCTTCTACAAAAAGACTAACTGCATATGCAACAGCTAAGTAAGTTTTTCCTGTTCCCGCTGGACCAACAGCAAAAACGACATCTTTTGATCTCATTTCTTTTAAAAAGAGCTCTTGGTTTTTAGTCTTGGGATAAATTGTTTTTAATTTTGTATTGATTTGAAATTTCTGATCTTGTTCGATTTGTTCTTTGATATATGTAGGTTTTGCTAAATCAATATTGTTTTCTATTTCTTCTGCAGAAATATCATTGTTCTTTAATTTTTGGTATAAACCTTGAATAATAAAGTAGGCTTTTTCAACTGGATCTCTATTACCTTTTATAGATAAAAGGTTGCCTCTTGTGTATAGCTTTACTTTAAATTTATTCTCTAAGACCTTTAAATTTTTATCGTGGTAGCCAAATAGGCTTGACAGAAATTGATTATCCTCAAACTCAAGTTGTTTTTGATGGGAAGAAATATTTACAGGACTCAACTAAATTTTTTCTCCTAATAATGAGTGTGTTAAAACCTCTTTGATTTGCACAGGAATTATTTGACCTATTATTTCTTTATCTCCCTGCAGGGCTACACTTTGATTAAATTGTGACTTGCCTTTGATTTGTCCTGTGTGTTTACCAGCACCATCAATTAATACTTGCACTGTCTTTTTAACAAACTGGTTGTTGTATTCAATTTGTTGTTCATTGAGTAAATCTTGTGTGATCTTTAAACGCTCATTGAGAATTGCTTCATCTATTTCTTCACGATCAGCCGCAGGCGTACCTGGTCTTGGGCTGTACTTAAAAGAATAAGAGTTCATGTATTTAACTCTTTCAATTAGATCGATTGTGTCTTCAAAATCTTTGTCTGTTTCTCCAGGAAAACCAATAATAAAGTCCGAGGAAAGTGCTATATCGGGTTTTACTTTTCTAACCTTTTCGATAATTTCAAAATAATAATCCCTGGTATGTTTTCTATTCATTAATTTTAAAACTTTGTCGGAACCTGATTGAACAGGAAGGTGAAGATAGGGCATAAGTTTAGAGTTTTCACCATGAAGGAAAATTAGATCATCAGTCATATTCACAGGGTGACTTGTAGAATAAGTAATTCTTTCAACTCCATCTATTAAACTAATACTGTTAATAAGAGATGCTAGATTATTTGATTGACCTTGAGTGTCTAAACCGTGATAGGCATTAACATTTTGACCTAGAAGTGTGAATTCCACCACCCCCTGATCAATTAAAGATTTAACCTCATCAGAGATTTCCTTAACTGTTCTTGAATATTCTGATCCTCTTGTATAAGGAACAACGCAGAAATGACAAAACTTATCACAGCCTTCTTGGATAGTCACAAATGCAGATTTATTCGATGTATTCGTTTTAATATGATTGAGCGTGTCAAATTTTTCAATCACATCAAATTCAGTGATAGAGGTTTTTGGTAAGTTATTTTTATCTAAAAATTTATTTAATGACTGAATAGATTGTGGTCCGATCACTAAGTCCACGTAAGGTGCCCTTTTTTGAATTAATTCACCTTCAGCTTGAGCTACACAACCAGCAACAATAACTTTTTGATCTTCTTTCCCCTTTTTATGAATTTTTCCTAAATCTGAAAATGTTTTTTCTGTTGCCTTTTCACGGATGTGGCAAGTATTTAAAACTACATAGTCTGCATTTTGAAAGTCATCGGTTTGATTAATATTATGCGATAGAAAAATATCTTTCATTTTATCAGAGTCATAAACATTCATCTGACAACCAAATGTTCTAATATAAAATTTCTTATTTGATGGCATTAAGGGATTTTGCAAACAAAATTGCGTCTTGCGTATTTGGAGCGTTTATAGACTTACTCCGATAATAGTTTTTTCTTTCATTGTAGGCTTTATAGCCTAATTTTTCATAAAGTTTAATAGCAAATTTATTAATAGCACTCGCTTCCAGAAAGATTTTAAATGATTTTCCAGTACTTTTGAGTTGTTTTTCAAGCTCTTCTAAAATCATTCTTCCCAACCCTTGGTTTCTAAATTCAGGCAAAACAGCAATATGTAAAATTTCAAATTCACTGACCTTTTGATCTTGATATAAAAAATGTCCTATCAAAGCACCTTTGACGTTAGTTTGATCTAGAAGATAAATATTAAAACTTGTTTCTTTATTGAGGTGAAGCTCAATATCTTTTTCACTCCAATTAATCTCTAGTTGGTCTTTATGATTGATAATCCAATTTTTAGAATCAGATAGAGTATGTGTAAAATTCAAGCCACAATATTATCATAAAAAACCTTGGAACACTCATACCAGTTAAATTTTTTTGTATATTCTTGACATTTTTTTCGATCGATAGTCAAACAATTCAAAACATTATCTTTTAAGTTATCACCAATAAAGCCGTTGACCCCATTAACAATAATATCTTTAGGACCTGTTACATCATAAGCAGCGACTGGTGTGCCGGTTGCATTTGCCTCAGTTACCACATTTCCAAAGGTATCAGTCTTGCTAGGGAAAACCATTACATCTGAACTAGCATAGTAATTCACTAAATTCTGGCCAAACTGGTAACCAACAAATTTTATATCTGTATATTTTTTTTTTAGTTTATTTAACTGTGGTCCATCGCCAACGACAACTTTAGTACCTTCTAAATCTAAATCTAAAAAAGCTTGAATATTTTTTTCAGTAGCCACTCGACCGATATAAGAAAATATTGGTCCCGGGCCTAAGTCTAATTTTTGATAGTTGCCAAATTTTTGATGATCGACACCTCTTGACCAAACAACGGTATTTTTAAAATTCATATTTATTAATTCGGCCTGCATGGATGGGGTAGGAACAAGAACTTTTTTCGCTTTATTGTGAAAATGCTTTATGAAGAAGTAAAAGAAACTTGCAGGTATTTTTATACGTTGTTGAATATACTCAGGGAAACGAGTATGAAATGAAGTTGTAAAAATAATTTTTTCTGAAAGACATATTTTTCTGGCCAAAAAACCTAGGGGCCCCTCTGTAGCAATGTGAATATGATCAGGATTGATCTGATCCATCATATTTTTCAATGTTTTTTTGCGAGTAATCACAACTTTAATCTCATTATACGAAGGAAGGCCAAAGCGAACTTTAAATAACTCAGGGTGTATTACTTCTACCTGCATACCCATTTTTTCCAATTCCGGTATGGTATTCAGATAAGAACGGACGACGCCGTTTACCTGAGGTTTCCATGCATCTGTTACTAATAATAATTTCAAGCTACAGATACCTTATTAAGAGTTTGTTTTTCTAAAGACTGGATTTTTTTTTCATTCCAAAAGACTAACTCCAAGTTGCCTTTAAAGTCCTCAACCATTGCACTACAGCTATCTACCCAATCTCCTAGATTATGATATGTCTTGTCACCAATTTTTTTTATTTGGGGATGGTGAATATGACCACAAACAATTCCATCACAATTATTTTTTTTTATTCTCTCAAGACATGCATTTTCAAAATTTTCAATATATCGTTGAGCATCTTTTACTCGTGTTTTTAAATATCCTGATAAAGACCAATACGAAAGACCAAGTTTTCTTCGACAGAAATTTAAAATATTATTAAACCAAACAGAGTAGTCATAAAGGACGGCACCTATCTTTGCTAACCATTTTGAATTTAGAACTATTCCATCAAATTCATGCCCATGCATTAAGAGAAGTCTTTTATTGTTCGCTGTTGTATGAATTCTATTTTTTCGAACTTTAATGTTTGCAAATGAAAAACCACAATAATCTGAAAAAACTTCATCATGGTTTCCAGGTATATAATAGACTTTGGTACCTGAGCGTGCTTTTCGTAAAACTTTTTGTATGAAAGTATTAAAATCAGGATTCCAAAACCAATTTTTTTTTAGACGCCATCCGTCTATAATATCTCCAAGTAAATAAAGATGATCACAATCATTATATTTTAAAAAGTGTAAGAGCTCCTTTACTTTTGAAGCACGTATGCCAATATGAATGTCTGAAATAAATATGGATCGATGTTTTTTGATTTGCATAGAATCTAAAAATAGATATATCTACGATTGATAGTATTGAGGATTGTTAAAGTTTTATTAAATGGACTCTTCACAAAAGCTTTATATTAGAAAAAATTCTAAAATTCATGCATCTGGTCTTTTTGCAAAAGCTGATATCAGTGCTGGCACTAGAATCATTGAATATCGCGGGTTAAAGATAACTAAAGCTCAATCCGACAAGATTGCTGATGTTCACATAGAGGCAAACAAAAGGGCTAAAACAGTCGGGTCTGTTTACATTTTTACACTGAATCAAAAATACGACATCAATGGAAAAGTAACATGGAATTTAGCAAAATATATTAATCATTCCTGCGACCCTAATTGTGAAACTGATATCATCAAAGGAAAAATATGGATTAGCGCAATTAAAGATATTAAGAAAGGCGAGGAGCTGTCCTACGACTATGGATATGACATGTTTTGTTTCGAGGATCACCCGTGTCGATGTGGGTCTCAAAACTGTATTGGATATATTGTTCGAAGCAATCTTAGATGGAGAGTTAAAAAAAGGTTAATTGAAAATAAAAAGTCAAGATTTAACAAAAACTTCACATAAGTAGTTAAACTTCAGATATGGATTTTAAAAATAAAAATATAGTAGATGCTTTTTGGTGTTCAATAGAAGGCCTAAAAATTCTCCTTCAAGAAAAAGCAGCAAGAAGAGAGCTATTATTGCTTCCCTTGTCTGCTCTATACATCGTAATTTTTCAACCGGCTCTTTTGTTCATACTTTGGCTGATAATTTTACCTTTGCTCATACTTAGTATTGAGGCTCTAAACACTGCAATAGAATATACCTGTGATAAAATTACTATGGATAAGTCAAACAAAATAAAGAAAGCTAAAGATTTGGGCTCTGCTGCAATTTTTTTATCTCTAACAGCCTATGGAATAGTTTTATTCTTAGGTTTATTTAATTAATTTGGGAAGATTGACATGATTTTTCTACAAGTAGAGGAGGTCTATGTTTCAATCACAGGGGAAATGCCAATCTTCCACCTAATAAAATAATCATTTATATTAAATTAAAGTTAAATTTAGATTAAATTTCCAATTTCTTTTATTTGATCGATATTTAATAAGTTGTTTTGCTTATAATTTTGAACTAGTGCAAGACATCTTTTTTTAAGAACATTGAATACTTTTAAAAATTCTATCTCAACTTCCTCTTCAGTGCCTTTAAATTTTGCAGGATCAGCTACACCCCAATGTGCCTTTAATGTATTTTTGAGATACAGGGGGCAAGTTTCTCCAGCTGCATTATCACACACAGTAATAACCAAATCAAAATTAATATCTGAAAAATCATTCCATGATTGACTTTTCAAATTGTCTAGGAAAATTTTATTTTTTTCTAATGTTTTGATACTTAATGGATGCACATATCCTGCAGGGTGGCTTCCTGCACTATAAGCATTAAAAAAGTCTTTACCATAATGGTTTAAAAGCCCCTCTGTTATAATTGATCGACAAGAGTTACCTGTACAAAGTACAAGAATTTTAATCATTTTAATTTTCTGAATCGATAGAGTAGCCAGCGGATCTAACTGTTCGAATGAAATCTTTTTCTCCTGTTAAATTCAGCTCTTTTCTGAGTCTTCTTATGTGAACATCAACTGTTCTAGGTTCAACGTAAGCGTCATTTAACCAAACATTATCCAATAGTTGCTGCCTAGAATAGACTCTACCTTTATTTTCAATAAAAAATTTTAAAAGATTAAATTCAGTCGGTCCTAAATTTAATTTTCTCTCACCCCTTGTTGCCCTTCTGTTGGTGAGATTAATGTTTATATCATGAAACTTGAGTGAGTCGTTCTCTTCTCTTGCTTTTGTTCTTTTAAGTAATGATTTAATTCTAGCAAGGATCTCACTTGGAAGAAAAGGTTTGGTTACATAATCCTCCACACCTAATTCAAAACCTCTAATTTTATCATCCTCTTGACCTTTAGCTGTTAACATTATAATTGGAATTTTTTTTAGATTATCTTTTCTTTTAATTCTCTTTAAAACTTCAATGCCCGATATATTTGGTATCATCCAATCTAATAAAATTAAATCAGGCAGCCAATGTTCGATCTCTTGGATTGCAGATTCTCCGTCGTATGAAAATTTTATTTGGTAGTTTTGTTGTTCTAAATGAAATCCAATTAATTCTGAGATTGGTTTTTCATCCTCTACAACTAAAATCTTGTCTGTCATTCAAAATCAGATTTTTTTAAATCAATATAATGACCTGTAATGTTAAAAATGACCTCTTCAGCTATGTTAGTAGCATGATCACCTATTCTTTCTAAGGACTTTGCAATTAAAATTGGCTTAGTGCCTTCATCAACAACACTTGTTTCTTTATTGTGCATTCTTTCTATTAAATCAGATAATAAAGATTTGTACTGCCTGTCAATTTCTGCATCTTGATTCCATGAGATCCTTGCCTGTACCTCATCTTTTTTAAAAAAACTCTCAAGTGTTTGATTAACCATTTTTTGGACACCTTTACCTAAATTATGCATTTGGTCCGTTAAATCCTCGTCAAATGAAGAAGAAATTGAAATAGCTCTTTTTGCTAAATTTCTAGAGTGATCTCCCATTCTCTCAAGCTCTTTTGAAACTTTGAGGGCAGTGAAAACTAGTCTTAAATCACTGGCAACGGGTCTATGTAAAGTCATAATTTCGAAACTTAAATCCCTAACATCTCTTTCCACTTCATCAACTTGTTCATCAAGATTCTGTGTTGTCTGTGCATCAGATGAGTCTTTAGATTTAATAACATTTACTGCAATTTCAATTTGTTTCTCAACAATATTACTCATTTTAATTAAATTATCTGTAAGATGATTTAACTTTTGTTCAAAGTTTTTATCTGTGTGTGCTGTTTCCATTTTAACCAAACCTTCCAGTTATGTAGTCATTTGTTTGTTCTTTATCAGGTTTTGTAAATATCTTACCAGTTTCTCCATATTCGACAAGGTTACCTAAATGAAAAAACGCAGTTTTAGATGATACTCGTGATGCTTGAGACATAGAATGAGTTACTATAATAATTGTGTAATTTTCTTTCAATTCGTTAATTAAATCTTCTATTTTTGCGGTTGCTATTGGATCTAATGCAGAACAAGGTTCGTCCATCAAAATGATTTCCGGTCTTATAGCAATCGCTCTTGCAATGCACAATCTTTGCTGTTGTCCTCCTGATAAACCGGTAGCAATATCATCCATTCTATCTTTTACCTCTTCATAAAGACCCGCTCTGTGAAGTGAGTCTTTTACTATTTCATCTAATTCATTTTGAGAAGAAGCAATACCATGAATTTTTGGTCCATAGGCAACATTATCATAAATAGTTTTTGGAAAAGGATTGGGTTTTTGAAAAACCATTCCAACTTTTTCGCGAAGAGTTTCTACCTGTATATCAGGGCTATATATATCAACATTGCCATTCAACAAAAACTTACCTTTAACATTACAAATATCTATTACATCATTCATACGGTTTAAACATCGCAAAAATGTCGACTTACCACAACCTGAGGGTCCTATAAGAGAAGTTACTTCATTTTTTGGAAAATTAAGAGCAACGTTATTGATTGCCATTTTTTTTCCATAGTGGACATATACCTCACTTGTTTGCAAAGCATAATTGCTGTTTTGATCTACCATTTCACCTCCAATTTTCTTCTTACCAACACTGCCACAGTATTCATTATAATCAAAAAAGATAAAAGTAGCATTATTCCTGCAGATGTTTTTTCGAGGAAACCTCTTTCAGCGCTCTCAGACCATAGATATATTTGTGAAGGAAGACCAGTGGCAGGGTCGAATGCCCCTCCCGGTATTTCCATCACAAAAGCAACCATACCTACCAATAATAAAGGGGCTGTCTCACCCAAAGCTTGTGCCATTCCAATAATTGTTCCAGTAAGAGTACCTGGCAAAGATAAAGGGATTACATGATGAAATACAGTTTGCATTTTAGTAGCCCCCACAGCAAGTGCTCCCTCTCTAATTGAAGGGGGGACGCCTCTGAGCGATGCCCTAGATGCTATAATAATTGTTGGTAAAGTCATAAAACCTAAAACTAATCCTCCAACTAAAGGGACTTGATATGGCATCCCAAAAACTCCAATTAGCATACCTAAGCCTAAAAGTCCGTAAACAATAGAGGGAACCGCCGCAAGGTTATTTATATTTACTTCAATAATGTCAGTTATTTTTCCTGGTTTAACAAATTCCTCTAAGTACACAGAAGCCAAAAGTCCGATTGGAAAAGCAAAACTAAAACAGATCAATAAAGCATAAAAAGACCCCATAAGTGCTCCAAGTATTCCGGCTGTTTCTGGATCTCTTGAGTCTCCATTTGTGAAAAACCAAAAATTGAATGTCTTAGACATTTTACCTTTGGAGTCTAAAGAGTCTAAGATAGAAAGTTGATAATCATTTATTTTTCGTTGTGCTTCGGGAACATTTCTTGGATAGTTTCCTTTGACAATTTGGTCAAGATCTGATGAGGCAGATATATCTAAATTGACAGTTTTTCCAATTACATTTGGATTGTTTGCAATATAATCTCTCAGCTGATAATCAAATTTTCTTGTGTACATTTCTCTGACTTTAATAAAATTTTCTTCATCTAATCCAGGATGGTTTTGGTTAATCACTTGATCAGCAAGATCAACATAAGATGCTTTCATTATTTCTTTTTTGGAGGAGTTACTAGAAACCTCTATAAAATTTGGGTCAAAATAAACATCAGCATTAATAGTTGTTCTAACAAAAGCACCACTGCCGGTAGAAAAAATTTTATACATTAAAATAAGCACGAAGAACAAAGAGAGAGTCATCGCAAACATTCCATAAAATTTGAAACGTTTCTCTGCTGCAAGTCTCTTTTCTAAACTACTCATATTTTTCTCTGTACTTTTTTACTATTGTTATAGCAGCAATATTAAGAATTAATGTCATTACAAATAAAGTTAGGCCTAAAGCAAAAGCAACTAAGGTTTTTGGATTATCAAACTCGACATCTCCTATCAAACTTGTAACAATCTGTGTTGTTATTGTAGTCGCTGGCTCCAAGGGATTAAAAGTAAGATTTGCTCTTAGGCTGGCGGCCATAACGACAATCATTGTCTCACCTATTGCCCTAGATATAGCTAATAAAAATGAGCCCATTATTCCAGCTAGAGCTGCTGGTAAAATTACTTTTTTAATAGTTTCTGATTTAGTTGCTCCAATTGCATAAGAACCCTCTCTTAAAGATTGAGGAACTGCTTTTATGACATCGTCACTAAGAGAGGAAACAAAAGGTATGATCATAACACCCATCGCTAAACCTGCAGCTAGAGCACTTTCAGCGGACACCGGTAATCCAACGCCTTCACCGACATCTTTTATGAAAGGTGCCAGTGATAAAGCAGCAAAAAATCCATAAACAACTGTGGGTATGCCAGCAAGAATTTCAATTATTGGTTTAGCTATATCTCTTACTTTTGATGACGCATACTCTGCTAAATAAATTGCTGTTAGCAGTCCTAAAGGAACAGCGACTAACATGGCAACAGATGCAATTAAAAGCGTTCCGGTAAGCAAAGGTACAAAACCAAAAGCCTCTTTTAAAGCCTCTTGATCGAAGCCTTCTGATGCATTGATAACAAAAGCTCTATTGGGATTCCATGCCGTATTAAAGAAAAAGTCCATAAAATTTACGTACCGAAAAAAATTAATGGCCTCGAAGACAAGAGAAAAGAAGATTCCAAAAGTAATGAATATTGCAATATAAGAACTGCCCTTGATAACATATGAAATTATTTTCTCAACAATTGGCTGTGCATTTAGTTTTCCTGATATTGATTTCGTAGCCAAAAATCCTAAAAGCACAGGTAGAATAATAAATAGAGTTAAATTCGACCATCCGTAGATCTTGTCAAAATTTGCTAAATTTTTTGCTGCAATTATCTCACTCTCACTGGCCATTTTTAAAATTGATTTATCGCCTACGGTCAAATCAATTTCTGATAAATTAACAATCATAGATAGGTTGCTAATCTTATTCATAATTAAACCGAATTTTCCAGAGCTCCATGTAGCGACATCTGGAAATAACACAGGGGACATTACAAACATCTCTTGAAAGTTTGATTTAAAAATAAGTAAAAAGAACCAAATAATTATTGCTGGAAAAAAAACTAAAAGGACAACGTAATATCCATAATAATCTGGAAGAGAGGAAAGATTTTCATTTTTTTTAAATTTTAGGCTTAATGCTCTTTTTTTACCATAGAAGTAAAAAGAGTAAGAAAGTATAAAAACAAAAACAAGTGATAAATAAAGCATACTGTCCTATTCCTCTATAAACTGATTTTGTCTTAGGGGCAAGAAATCTTGCCCCTAAAAATAAGATAATTAATTAATGCTTACTTACAAAGTCCGCTTGAAAAAGCGTAACCAGCATCTTTTAATGGATGTTTTTTTTCAGCACATGCTGCAATATCAAATCCCATTGCATCTAAGCTGTCAGTAACGTTTCTTACTCTATTGATAAGGTCTGGTACCATAGGTGCAGCACCAATTTTTGTTAGGTAACCGTTATCACCAATTGCTTCATCACTTACCATCATTTGTGCAAACTCCTGAATGCCAGGTACAACCCCGATGTGATCTGCTTTTAAGTATATGAAAAGAGGTCTTGCCATTGGATACTCATAAGTTGCAATGGATTCAGCAGATGGTACTACTCCCTCAACAGTAGATGGTTGTAATTTATCTCCGTTGTCTTTTAGATAAGAATAACCAAAGTAACCAAAACGTTCTGGATCCTCAACTAGTTTTTGAACAATAAGAGTGTCATTCTCACCCATCTCGATGATTTTTCCATCTTCTCTGTAATCAGTACATCCATCGTCACTGCCAGTTACTGCTTCTAATGTACATCCAGCCTCCATTACTTTACCATCAAATGCATCTCTTGTTCCTGAGGTTGGAGGAGCTACTAATACTTCAATTTTATATGCTGGAAGGCTTGGGTTAATTTCGTTCCAAGTTTGATATGGATTTTCGACCACTTCACCATCAACAACAACTTTTGCAGCCATAGCTGTAAAGATTTCTTCTCTTGTTAGAGAAAAAGGTTCTGCTTCGTTGGAGTGAGAAAAAGTAATACCGTCATTAGCCCACATCACTTCAATTACGTTTGTTACACCGGCTTCAAGACATAATTTAGCTTCTTTAGCTTTCATTGGTCGTGACGCTCCAGTAATATCTGGAAATTCAACTCCCACACCAGCACAAAATGCTTTCATTCCACCACCAGTTCCAATTGGATTGTAAGTGGGGGTTTTAAAACCTGACTCGCCGAGTCTTTGTGCGTTTACTGTTCCATATGGGTATACTGTTGATGAGCCAACAATATTAATTTGATCTCTTGCAAAAGTTTCAGCAGAGAAAAGTACGCTTACTGCTAGAGCAAGAAAAGTTAACATAGATTTTTTCATAGTTAAGTTCCTTTATGTTGTTTAAATTGAGCTAAAAATATCCATTAGAAGTAAATCTTATGTTACAAATATGTTAAAGTTTTATTAAGCATGCTTTGGAATTGTGATTAAAAACTCTGAGCCTTTTCCAACTTCACTTTTTATGTCAATAAAACCCATGTTTTTATTCAAAATATGTTTCACAATTGAAAGGCCTAATCCAGTACCACCAACCTCTTTGGATCGAGCACTGTCCACTCTGTAAAATCTCTCGGTAAGCCTTGAGATGTGCTCTTCTGCAATGCCTATGCCATTATCCTTAAAGGAAATTTCGACATATTCAGTCATATTGCTAGTATTCATTTTTTCACGAGCTTTAATTAAAATTTTAGCACCATCTTTTGAATATTTAACAGCGTTGTTAACGATATTGACAACCACTTGAATAAATTCTTCATGAGGACATCCAACTAAAAGAGATTGGTCTAAATTAATATCAACATTTATTTTTTTCTTTAAAATTTTTGACTCCAATGAGTTTATTCCAATTTTAACGGTATTTAATAAATTACAAAATTGGTCATTCTCATTAGTTTTTTTATTCTCGATGGAACTTAAACTTAATAGATCATCAATCAAAGAGTTCATTCGATTTGACTGATCTTGAATAATTGAAATAAATTTTTTTTTATTTTTTTCATCGTCAACAGTTAAAAGTGTTTCTAAATATCCTATTATTGAAGAGAGTGGAGTTTTTAATTCGTGACTTACATTAGCTACGAAGTCAGTTCTTACCATCTCAAGATTTTTAATTGCAGATATGTCTTTAAAAGCAACGCAAAAAAAATCGTTAATTGGAAATCCTGTAACGTCGTAATATCGGTCATTTGGTATTAATCTGTTCCACTCAAAATTTTTTTTTGATTTAGTTTTAAGTGCGTTACTTAGATTTTCAGACAAAGATAAGTCTCTTAAACCTATTTTAAGGTTATCTGCATTTTCTAAATTAAATGTCTCTTTGAAAATATTATTAACGAATATAATATTATAATCGTAATCTATAATAACTATTGAGAGGTCTAAGGAGTTAAGAATGTCTTGATACTCCAAACTTTGTTTGTCACCAACTTCGATGCGTCTTTCTTTGTCTAAAAGAGTCTCTTCTAAAATATTTCGGACTTTTGTAAATAACATATTGTCAGATTTTCTTAGGTCAAAAGTTTTTTTTTCAAGATAGCTCTCAAAGAAATAATAAGAAATGAAATAAACTAAACTCTGAGAAATAATTGATATTAAAAAAATATTAATTGAAGTACTAAAAAACAAAAATAAGTTTAATGAGAGAACAGCAATAGAAAATACAAATAACATTTTATTGTTTTTCTATTTTTTTATAGACCTTTTTGGCAGCAGTGCCTCTCCCTGAGAGACTAGGGTTGGTCATAAAATATTTATGTGAGTCTATTTTTAGTTTAGAGTTTATTTTTTGATAATTTCCATCTGAGTCGAGTATCCAAGTATTTTGATTATCGTTAATGGCAGTGTACATAATTTGATATAAAATTTGTTCGTGAACAGTTTTGTTATCGATAGGAACTAATGTTTCCACGCGCCTGTCAAAATTTCTAGTCATCCAGTCAGCAGATGAAATATAAATTTTTGCTTTTTTACTGGGTAGTTTATTGCCTTTTCCGAAACAAACTACACGTGAATGCTCTAAAAATCTTCCTACAATACTTTTAACTTCTATGTTTTCTGACATTCCTTTAACACCAGGAACTAAGCAGCAGATACCTCTAATTAAACAAGTAATTTTCACTCCTGCTTTAGATGCTTCGTAAAGTTTGTTAATTATTTCTTGATCAACTAAATTATTCATCTTGATCCATATGTTAGCTGGCTTTTTAATTTTTGATAAACCTATTTCGTAGTCAATATGTTCGTATAGTTTTTGTCTTAAGTTATATGGAGAGAAAGATATTCGTTTAAAATCTTTTGCCATGTTGTAACTACTCATATAATGAAATAATTTTATAGCATCAGATGCTAGATCTTTATTACAAGTAAAAAATGATAGATCTGTATAAACCTTTGCTGTTTGAGGATGATAGTTACCAGTACCATAGTGAACGTAATGGACTAAATTTTTTTTTTCTCTTCTAGTAACTAAGGAAACTTTTGCATGAATTTTTAGATTTAAAAAACCATACACTACTTGAACTCCAGCTTTTTCCAAATTTGATGCCCACTGTAGATTTTTTTCTTCATCAAACCTTGCTTTTAACTCAACAACTGCTGTTACAGATTTACCAGCATCAGCAGCACGAATGAGTGCATCAATGATTGGCGATTGATCGCTAGTACGATACAAAGTTTGCTTAATTGCCACAACGTTTTTGTCGTTTGATGCTTGATCTAAAAAACTAACAACAACATTAAAAGACTCAAAAGGGTGGTGTACAACTAAATCCTTTTTTTTGATTGCTGCAAAACAATCACCGCCAAAATCATTTATTCGCTGTGGGAAACGAGGTTTAAATTTTTTATAATTTAAATTCTTGTTTTTTATATTTCCAAAGACTTCTGATAATTGGTCGAACCCCAGTAGATCTTCGTATTCAAAAATTTCATTTTCAGATACATTCAACTCGTTAATGATGAATGATTTAAAATTATTATTAAGACTTTTTTGAACATCTAATCTGATTACCTGTCCTCTTTTTCTTTCCCTGACAAGTTTTTTAAACTCTCTGATAAGATCGTCTGCCTCCTCCAAAACCTCTAAATCACTGTCCCTTATTACGCGAAATAGATTTGTATCAATAACATCAAAATCATGGAATACATCCCCAACATAATTGTTAATTATTGACTCTACGGGATAAAAATAAATACCCTGTTTATCAATAATTTTAAGAAAGCGTTGTTTTAAATCTGATACTCTCATAACTGAGATAAATTCTTTTTTTGATTTTTTATTTTTAATTTTAGCGATAAGACACAAACTTAAATTTGGTATAAAGGGCAAAGGGTGTGTGCTATCAACTGTAATTGGTGTCAGAATCGAAATAATTTCATTCAAATAATAATTTTTTATGTGGGACAAATGTTTTTTTAAAAACTTATCTCTTAAAATATAGATTTTATTTTTTTTTAATTCTTTTTCAATTTGACCATACGATTCATTTTGCCTTTTAATCAAACCTCTTGTTAATGAGTCAACAATTTTAATTTGATCCTCAATCTTCATTCCATCAAAACTTTTTTTATTAGGAGTGAGTTTTAACTGTTCAATTAATCCAGCCACTCTTACTGAAAAAAATTCATCTAAGTTTGATGCAGCAATACTTATAAAATTTAGTCGTTCTAAAATTGGGACGTTTTTATCATAGGATAATTCATTTACTCTCTCATTAAATTTTAGCCAGGATATTTCTCTATTAAAATACTTATTCATTCTTGTAATTATAACTTTTAAGTCTTTTTACTAATTGTAGTTCTTTAATTTCACCAGTATTTTTTTTTATCTCACTCCAGGAATTAATATATAGATTAATCTCGCAAAATGCACATGTTGGAAATTTTATTATTTTATCTTTTGCAATATAGTTAATTAAATCAATAAAAGCTGGATTATGACCTACTATCATTAAATTTTTGTTAATTTTAATTTTTTTTATCCATTTAATTAAATCGTTAAAGTTGAAAGTATATAGTTCACTTTCAAAATTAACTTTAATTGAGTCTTTAAATATTTTTTTGCAAGTCTCTTGTGTTCTTTTTGAATTCGATGAAAAAATTGAGATATCTTTAAAATTTAGTTTTTTAAAAATATGCGTTGCCATTACTTTGCAACTAAAAATCCCCCTCTCAGATAATGGTCTTTCATGATCGTCTAATTCTAAATTTTTCCAAGAGGATTTAGCGTGACGTAATAAAAATAGTTTTTTTTCAATCATCTGTTAAATATATGCAATATAATATGCTTAATAAAAAAGATTCTATTGCAGTAATAGATATAGGGTCAAATTCAGTAAGATTGTGTGTATTTAGGGGCAATATGAGAAGCCCTGATGTGCTCTATAATAAAAAATTTTTTTGTGGGTTAGGTGAATACCTTCCAAAAACAAAATTGATCAGCAAAGAGGCTGAAAAAAAATGTATCAACTCAATAATTTTTTTTAACTCAATAATTGAAGAAATAAAACCTAACCACTCTGTCGCTTTGTGTACTGCAGCAATTCGAAATGCTTCTAACAAAAAACAAATTACAAATAAGATACAAAAAGTTTTTAAGGGAAAAGTTTTAACTTTATCTGGAAGACAAGAGGCCTCCTATGCCACACTAGGCGTTCGTTCTGCAATACCTAGGGCCAATGGGACCATTATTGATATGGGAGGTGGCAGTCTTGAATTAGCACAAATAACACCACATAAAATTAAAAATATATCTTCTTTTCCTTTGGGTATATTAAACTTCACTAAAGAACATAAAGAGCATAAAAAAATTAACAAAGAAATAAATTCAAAACATAAAAATCAAAAAATCTTCTATTTAATTGGTGGAGCATTTAGGACAATTGCAAGATGTTATATTTATTTTAATAAATTGCCCTTTAATGAAATACACAACTTGAGTATCTCTCGGAAAAATTTTTATGAATTAAAATCAGAATTACAAAAAATTGGGATTGACGACCTACAAAAAATTCCGAAAATTTCTGTCGACAGAATAAAACATATTCATATTGCAATAGAAGTATTGGACAAGGTGTTAAAATTATCAAACTGCGAGCAGTTTATTTATCCAAGATACGGGATTAGAGAGGGTTTCATTTACGAAAATCTTCCCAAAAAGCAAAGGCTTTTAGATCCAACTGAAATTTCTTTAGAATTAATAGCTAAAAGTAGATGTCGTTTTTTAATATTTAATAAAAAGACTTTTGCTTGGATTAAAAATGTTTATTTAAAATTTATAAATTTAAAAATGTCCCCTAACCAACTGAGAGTAATAAAACTCTCATGCATTATTTCAGATTTGGGATGGGAGCAAACAGCCAAAATTAGAGCTTCTTATGCATTCAACCTAATATTAAATAGTCCTCTAGTAGGAATAGAACAATCAGAAAAAGTATTTATTGCATATTTAGTGTATTTAAGGCACACGAAAAATATCTTAGACCAAAGGGTTATTGAAAAAGAATTAAGTACCTATTTATCTTATTTATCAAGTGACGAAAAAAAGTTAGCTTATCAGATTGGGTGTGTATTAAATTTTTTATACTCTATAACTAAGGGTTCTTCTTTTTTATTAAAACAGCTTGATCTTAAATCTTTAACATTGGCAGAGCAAAAAAAGGTTTCGTCTATTCAAAAAGTACCAAAATCAGGCAAAACTGAACAGCTTTATAACCTAATTAGAAAATTTTAATATTAGATTAATATTTTTTTAATTAAAATTACATAATCAATAAATCTAATATTCTTTGGTATTTGGAGAATAAATAATGAAATTATTATTATCAATGCTTTTAAGCTTTGTTTTTTTCAATGTAAATGCATTGGAACTTAATAAAATCTCAGGCTATTCAACTTTTTCATGGGACGAAGGTGGATCAGAAATTTTAGCTTACGACTCTCAAAGAAACAGAATATTTGTAACAAACAATCTAACAAAATCTATAGATGTTTTAGATATTACAAGATTACCATATACAGAAAAATTAATTTCAATAAAACCAAGAGCAGGTGTTGGTGGAATAAACAGTGTTGCTGTTTCAGAACAAGCAGGTTTGCTTGCTTTAGCAATCGAGGCAGAAGACAAACAAGACAATGGTGCTGTTTTGTTCTATAATCTTAATACATTAAAATTGGCTTTTGGGTACTCAGTAGGTGCGCTGCCTGATAATGTTGTATTTACTCCGGATGGGAAATATGCATTGGTCGCCAATGAGGGTGAGCCAAATGATGACTACACTGTTGATCCCAAAGGATCTGTTTCAATTATTGATTTAAACAAATGGTTTGTTGGCCCTAGTGAAGATAAAATCAGAAATATAAACTTTTATTACAATGGGGCTCCAGAGGGTGGCAGAATTGTAAAACCTGGATCATCTTTTTTGTATGATGCTGAACCAGAGTTTATAGCAGTTAGCGGTGACTCTAAAAGAGCTTATGTAGCTCTTCAAGAAAATAACGTTATTGCAAAGATAGATATTAGTTTGGGCATAGTTACTGATTACTTTGGTTTAGGCTATAAAGATTGGTCTCAGTCCGCTCTTGATGCTTCGAATAAGGATAACAGAGTTAATATACAGCCTTGGCCGGTTAAAGGAATGTATCAACCAGACACCATGGTAGTTGTCAGTAAAGAGATTAATGGTGAAATGTATGATTATGTTTTAATGGCTAATGAGGGAGATGCAAAAGATTACGATGGATTCTCAGAAGAGGTAAGGGTCGCTGATTTAACTTTAGACCCTTCAGTCTTTCCTAATGCCTCAGAGCTACAAAAAAAATCAAATCTCGGTAGGTTAAAAACAACTACTACTATGGGAGATGCTGATGGTGACGGTTTTTATGAAGAAATCTATACCTACGGCGGAAGATCTTTTTCAATTTTAGACGGTAATACCGGACAAATTATTTATGATAGCGGTAATGATATTGCTGTTAGAACAGCGTTTTCAGGTTTTTTTAACTGGAATGAGGATGCGGGATCTTTTGATGACAGAAGTGACGATAAAGGTGCAGAGCCAGAGGCTCTTACAGTTGGAGAAATTGATGGAAGAACAATAGCTTTTGTAGGTCTTGAAAGACAGGGCGGTATCATGATGTACGATATTACTGGTATGGTAAAACCAAAATTTCTTGGATATTTTAATGGTAGAAACTTTTTTGGAGATGGTACAAAACAAACTGGTGGTGACATATCTCCTGAATCATTAGTTTTTATACCTGCCGACAAGACACCTCCACTTTATCATGTCAGAAAAGGAACTCCTTTATTGATTGGAGCCTATGAACTTTCGGGTTCAACTGCTATTTACGAAGTTATAATTGATTAGTAATATTTATTTTACCCTCTCTAAATTAATAGGGAGGGTTAGATTAAATAGCTTTTTCTAAACTTGTCATTAATAAGTGCAATAGCTTTTTTTCCATCCTCAAGTGAAATCTTATCTGGCGGACCCCAAGCAGTTTTATTGACATCAACAATATAAATTTTTTTCGTATCCCTATCTCTTAAAATGTCTAACTCCCCAAAATCTAGTTTAAATTTTTTACAAAATTCATTTATTAAACTAATCTCTTCATTTTCAAATAAAGAACAAATTGAGACTATTTTTGAATAAACAGTTTTAGATTTAAAGCGATATTCTTTTTGAGCAAATTTCACGTAAGCTAATACAATTTCATCTTTAACCCATACGACCCTATAATCGATAGCAAATTCGTTATAAATATTATTAATTAATTTTTGGTAAACCTTATTTTTATAAATTTTAAATCCTAACGAAGAACTATTTATAATCTTCCCGTCATGTTTTGCATTTTGCTCTGATTTTTCTAAAATTGAACCATGAAAGTTTTTTGGATCTAAGCTCAGAGAATAACCAAAAATCTCTAAGAAAACTTTATCAACATTAGATTTACTGATGTCAGTGCAATTTTTATTTATTACTATTTTTTTTGGATTTCCAGAGACTTGGTAGTTACTATTAGTTTTGTCATAAAAATATAATTCTATGTCAGCTAGTTCTGGGGAGGACGTAAACCTAACTGGCAAGCCCCATCTAACTTTAGCTAAAGTATAAAGTGGATTCAAAGGCCTTCTAGGGTAACAGATTATTTTTTTTTTATTTGATGAGGTAGATTCATATAAGCTAATCAAAAAATAAACATCTCTCAGCCCTCGAAGAATAGTACTAATTACGTCTGAAACAGTTATTGATGACATAAATTGATTCTTTAGACCATTACATATATACAATGTTAAAGTTTTATTAATGAAAGATATCTCTCAAATAAAAAAGAAGTATCAATCAAATAAGGTTAAATTATTTCAAAAATTAGCATCAAGTAATGATGGCTTCTATTTTAATAAAAATCATACAGATCTTGTGGATACAGTTGTAAAAGAAATAGTTAAAGGAATTTATAATATTTATCCAATAGAAGATTTCTCTTTAATCGCTGTAGGTGGATACGGAAGACATGACTTGTCACCAAAAAGTGATGTTGACTTATTATTTATTTATAAAAAATCTAATAAAAATATTAGAGATTTTATTACTCAATTAAATAATACACTGTGGGATATTGGATTAGAAGTTGGGATATCTTTTTTAACAATTAAACAGGCATTAATCGATTCTAAGAAAGATATAAAGACGATTACAAAATTTGTTGAGACTCGTTTTATAATTGGTGATGAAATTCAATACGGTGAGTTTGTTCGGTCCATTAAAATTTTAATTGGAAAACAAAATCCACTAAAACTCAGCGAATTAAAGCTTATAGAGTTGGTTGATAGACATGACTATCGAATAGGAATTAAAAGTAATTTAGAGCCGAATATCAAAGAGGGTATTGGGGGTCTTAGAGATATTCATACCATACTGTGGGTATCAATCTTTATGTTTAATATTTATAAATTAGAAGACTTAACGTCTGTTAATATCTATACCAAAGAGGAAATTAAAGAATTAAAGAATGCTTGGAAATTTCTTTTAACCATTCGAGCATTTATT
Organism: uncultured Alphaproteobacteria bacterium; assembly: GCA_902610175.1. Lineage (GTDB taxonomy): Bacteria > Pseudomonadota > Alphaproteobacteria > HIMB59 > HIMB59 > HIMB59. The sequence continues at coordinate 413,770 of CACLUR010000001.1, forward strand.
CATTTATTTAACGAAAGCAAAGGCGATGTTTTATCTATTGAAAATCAATTAAAAATTTCAAAAAAACTCTCTTACAAAGATAAAAAGAAGGAAAAAGGAGTGGAGATTTTTATGAAAGATTTGTTTGTGAATGTTGCAAAGATTAATTCTCTCTTAAGAACCTTTTATTCAAAGCTTCCAGAGGATTTAATAATCAAAACAATTTATAAAAGAAAACCCACTAAAACTAAATCATTAGAAAAAGAATTTATAATTGAAAAAGGTTTTCTGAATTTAAAAAATAATACCGCTAAAAACCTTCAACTAAAATGGGCAAACGTCTTTGAAAAATCCTTGGAACATAATTTACTCATTCATCCTCGCTTTTTAAAGACCGTCGAGGAAAAAAGAGAAGTTTTAAAAAAAACCACAAATAAACAGCACCTCCAATCATTTTTAAATATTGTCGTCTCCAAAAAAAATCCTATACAGGCCCTTCATGATTTTAATGATACCCAGCTATTTAGCGAAATATTTCCTGAGTTTGGCAGAGTTTGGGGACAAGTGCAGTTTGATATTTATCATCACTACACCACCGACGAACACTTATTATTAACACTGCACAACCTAAATGAGCTAAGACAAAATTCTTTTTATAATGAAATATATAGCAGGTTATCCTCAAGAGAAGCCCTTCACATCGCTTTACTATTTCATGACATTGGAAAGAAGGGGCCAAAAAATCATTCTGTTTATGGAACAGAGTTAACCAACAAGATCCTAAAAAGACTTCCTGTATCAGAAGAAGTGAAAGAATTGACATTGTGGTTAGTTGAAAACCATTTATCAATGAGCGATACAGCTTTTAAAAATGATACTCAAAGTCCTGAGGCAATTGCTAAATTTACTTCTATTGCAAACACAGAAGAAAAAATAAACTCATTGTTTCTTTTTACCTTATGTGACATTGCCTCTGTCGGACCAAACGTTCTAAACGAATGGAGAATAAGCCTGCTTAGAAGTTTATTTTATAATGCAAGAGATTTTCTGCAAAGAGGTCTAGATACAAAAACTTATTCTACTTCTGTTCAAGAATCTTTAAAGAAATCAGTATTACAAAAATCTGATGTTAATTTGAAAAAGTTTATAAAAAATTCAATAAATGAATTTCCAAATCAATTCTGGGAAGCCTTTTCATCAAGAATGATCGTCGATATCTTTAAAATTTACCAAAGAAATAAAAAAGCAAAGGTTATTAACTCTGTAAATTTTCTTAATTATGAAAATAAAGAATATAGTGCTGTTGTTGTCACAAGTAAAAATAGACCAGGAATTTTAAAAGATATTGTTTCGGGGTTTACACACTCTCAATCAAATATTCTTAGTTCTAGAATAATATCTTTAAATAACAATCAAGTAATTGATGTGTTTTGGGTAACCAATTTTTTGAATAAAGGTGTTTTAGATTTAAACGAACAAAAAAGAGCAGCTAAACATGTAATGAGTGCTCTTGATCAAAAAGATTTTAAACCCTTACGGTCATTTACCAAAGGTCTTCTAAAACTTACTGTAAATCCTCAAATTACAATTGATAACGATATGAGTAAGCAAGTCACTACTTTTCAAATATTATCTGGCGATAGGCCTGGATTATTAATGGATATTTTAGGAGTATTTCATGACAAACAAATAAGTGTCCAATCAGCAAAAATTTCCACATACGGGGAAAAGGTTTTCGATATTTTTCAATTAACGAATAGCAATAACCAAAAAATCAAAGATGAAAAATTACTCAAATCAATAGAAAAAGATTTAATGTCAATTTTTTAGGTTTTTTATGTTAGTCAATTTTAGTCCCTCGATATTATTAGATAATTCTGATATCAATTTTAATAATATTTGAATATGAGCAGTTTCCAAAAAAGAGTTTTTTCTGGTGTTCAACCAACAGGAACCCTGCATTTAGGTAACTATCTTGGTGCGATAAAAAACTTTGTAGAGCTTCAAAAAGAATTTGAATGTATTTATTGTGTTGTAGACCAACACGCCATTACTGTTGAGCAAAATCCAGCTGAGCTTCGCTCAAACACACTTGAGGTATTAGCATCGTTTATTGCAGCAGGAGTGGACTATAAAAAACAAATTATATTTCAACAATCAAGTGTAGCAGAACACTCTCAGCTTGCTTGGGTATTTAATTGTGTCAGTCGAATTGGTTGGCTTAATAGAATGACACAATTTAAAGATAAAGCTGGAAAGAATAAAGAAAATGTTAGTGTTGGCTTAATGGTTTATCCTAACTTAATGGCTGCAGATATTCTTGCTTACCTTGCAACGCATGTTCCCGTAGGTGATGATCAAAAACAACATTTAGAACTGTCAAGAGACATTGCACAAAAATTTAATAATGATTTTAAAGTAGACTTCTTTCCACTGCCAGAACCACTTATTTATGGAAATGCGACAAGAGTTATGAGCCTTCGAGATGGAACTAAAAAGATGTCAAAATCTGATGCATCTGAATTTTCTAGAATTTTATTAACTGATAGTGATGATGATATAAGTTCTAAAATAAAAAAGGCAAAGTCTGACTCAGACCTTATTCCTGATGACAAGGATCAATTACAAAATAAACCTGAATGCTTAAATTTAATTAATATTTTGTCCGCTTGTTCAAATGAAAGTATTGAAAAAACTCTAGTAAGTTATGCTGGCAAAGAATACTCAAAATTAAAAAATGACCTTGCAGACAAATTAATTCAAGTCATAGGACCAATTAGAACCGAGATATTAAATCTTCTCAATAATAAAGATGAATTGAATAAAGTCCTAGATATGGGCAGCGAAAAAGCATCCACAATTGCAGGCCCTATTCTCAAAGAAGTCTATAAGATAGTCGGTTTTAGATAGACACTTTGGCTTGAAATTTCCAATTTTATAGACATATTATTAGCAATGTTCGTACAAACTGAACCAACGCCTAACCCTGCAACCTTAAAGTTTTTGCCAGGAAAAGAGGTCATGAAAGACGGAACTATGTTCTATCAAAACCAAGAGTCTGCCTCAAATTCACCTTTGGCAATGAACTTGTTCAATATTAAAGGTGTTGAGGGTGTTTTTTTTGGGTCTGACTTTATCACTATAACCAAAGGCAAAGATAATGATTGGACGCTTATGAAACCTGCAATTTTGGGTTGTATCATTGAGCACTTTACAATGAACAAACCTATTATCTCAGAGCAATCTGCATCAACTGGACATACAATTGATGAGAACGATAGTGATGTTGTAAAAAAGATCAAAGAACTTCTAGATAGTAAAGTAAGACCAGCTGTTGCTATGGACGGTGGAGATATCATATTTGACAAATATAATGAGGGAGTTGTATTTCTACAAATGCAAGGGGCCTGTCAGGGATGTCCAAGTTCAACGGCAACTTTAAAAATGGGAATTGAAAATATGCTAAAGCATTATATTCCCGAAGTCCGTGAAGTACGACCCGTTGAAGTCTAGTCTTTTACTTTTTTTTTTTGGATTTTTTTTAAATTCATCTCTTAACGCAGGAGAATTTCATAATTGGGTTGATTTAAATAAATATTATAAAAAAAATAATTTTATTCCTGAAATTTTAACGCAAGAAAATATTGGTCATCTTCCTATAATATCAGAATTACCTGATGATTTTTCAGAAATACAAGATGTTCCAACAAAGAAAAAACTATTTTACCTCGTAACACTTCCTTTGATTTACAATGCGAATGCCTCAATCATGCAAGAACGAAGAATGGTAATCAATATAGAAAAAAAATTTGCTAGAAAAGAATTAAATAAAAACGAAACTGACGAAATTATTAAGTTGTCAAAAAAATATAAATTAGATTATAGCGAAATTAACACAAAACTTTTTAGAAAACTTAAACAACGTATTAATATTATCCCAGTGTCACTAGCTCTTGGACAAGCAATTATTGAAAGTGGTTGGGGACAGTCTAGATTTGCAACTGAGGGTAATGCTCTTTATGGTCAATGGACTACAATTGAAGACAAAGGGATCATTCCTCAAGACAGGGATGAGGATAAAACTCACGCTGTTTTAAAATTTAAAAATTTATCAGAGAGTGTTAAAGCGTATATGTTTAATATCAATACCCATCAAGCTTATTATAATTTTCGTGTCATTAGACGAATAGATGAGCGCATAAAATACACAGACCCTATTAGTATGAAAGTGAAATATTTAGCAGCCTATGCTGAGATCGGCGATAAATATGTCGATAAATTAGAGCTGATCATTGCTTCAAATAATCTTCAAGAGTTTGATCGATTTAAATTTAATTAACTAAGTACTGATAACCAAACCAGAAAATACCATTATTAACTTTTGTGCAATTAAACCTAAGTCTACCTTTTACAGGTAAACGATTAAGTTCAACTAATAATTTATTATTAAGATTTGTAATTGTTGGATTAAATGATCCTTGAAAATCACTTATAAAACAATTTATGTTCGAAGAGTCCTCGTTAAAATCTAAAGCATATCTAATGATAGGCTCACCTTGATAAGGGTTACTAGGTTCAATAAGCACATTATTGAAAGGTAAAACACTTGATGCATCTTTTATTCGATTAATAGATCCGTAATTCTCATTTAGGGGAAATCTTGGAATAAAATATTTTTGATTAATTGAAAAGGCACCTGAATGTTGTCCAAATGCTGCATCAAAATACTGAGAAACTACTTTTTGTGCTATAGTACTATTTTCACCAAAAGGATAAGCAAATAAATTTGGAGTAATGCCTAAATTTTCAAAAATAAGATCCTGTGATTTTTCTATTTCATTCACAATTTCAATTTCACTAAGACTAGATAAACTTGAATGAGAGTGTGTGTGATTTTGAATATCTACACCACGACTTAGTACACTTTTAAGCTGAGTCCAATTCATATAATTTTGTCCACCAACGTTTTCTGTATTTAAAAAAAGAGTGACTGGTATCTCATACTTTTCAAAAATAGGTAATCCCACCTCAAAAAATGATAAATAAGCATCATCTACAGTTATTGAAATAGTTTTTTTTTGTAATTTATCTTCAAACAAAAGATCTCTAGCTAAAATAAAATTAAACCCTTGATCCTTTAAATACTCTAGATGACTTACTAATTGCTCTTCGCGTATATTTGTTGAGGGATACTTATTTTCACCAAATCGATGATACATTAGAATATTATTTGGAATTGTATCATTCACACTTGTTGCATAGGATGTACTAATTGGAAAAGTAAAATTTGACACAAAAATGATCAGTAAAGTAAAAAATTTTGAAATCGGCATCGATAGCTCTTTATCATACTGTTCAATTACTTTATTTAAAAATGAAAAAATCATTTGGGATAAAACTGTAAAAAGTGAGTATGGACATGAAAAAATATTATCGGAATTACTACAAAACTTAGTAACTAAAACAAAAATAAAGGCTGATCATATCAAAAAATTGCATCTAAATTATGGACCAGCACGCTTTACAGCAATAAGAAATTGTCACTCACTTATGAAAGGCTTTTTTATAGATCATAAAGTTGAAATTGTGGGTTATTCTATCTTTGAGCATTTCTTTTTAGGTATTAACAAAAAACTTACTAAAAATGTCTTGTGTGTGATTGATACAAATAGAAGAGATTTAGCTATTCAAAAGATTGATACTTCAGGGAGATTAGTTGGAAAGACAAAAACTTTAAAAATTGACTCAGACCTTGAGGATATATTGAGTCAAAACTATTTTTTAATAGGAAATGGATTAGAAAAACTAAAAAAAATTTCTGAATTTACGTTTATTAAAAATAAAATTATTTCTCCAACAAAATTGAAATCAAATTATTTTATCAAAAACCATTATATGAAAAAATCTAATTATAAGTTCCCAAAAATAATTTATCCCTACTCTCCAATTTAAAAATTAAAAATTTAAAAAAGAGTATTTTTTTTCCATATACTTTTGATGGTAATCCTCTGCGGGACAGTAATTTTTGACGGGCTCTATAATCGTAGTAATTTTTTGGTTAAATTGGCTTTCGTTCAATTTGTCTGTGATCTGCTTTGCTATTTCACATTGAGTTTCATCATAATAACCTATCAATGATCGGTATTGAGATCCTTGATCTGGGCCTTGTTGATTTAAAGTTGTTGGATCATGAATTTGATAAAAAAACTCCACAAGGTTGGTATATGAAACGAGATTTTCATCAAATTTTAAGAAAACGACTTCGGCATGATTTGTATTACCTTTACAAACTTCTTCGTATGAAGTTTTATCTGTTAAGCCTTGAGAATAGCCTACTTGGGTTTCAATCACACCTTTGATCTCAGAAAATTTTTTTTCTGGCCCCCAAAAACATCCTGCACCAAATAATGCTTTAGACATAATCTTTTCCTTTTAGTTGTGTCTTTTGGGCACTTCTTTGGTGAATTCTCTTTCTCCAAATTTCATAGCTTTTATGTTTAATATTTTTTTTCATAATTTTTTTAACATCACCCTCATCAATTTCATAAATTTTTTTGATATGACTAAAATCTGTTTGATCGTCCCAAGCCATTTGAATTATTTCGCTAATCTGAGATTGATTAAATTTCATACTTAATGATACAAATCGGGGATATTTTCAGATCTATAACAATTTGAAGCATAGCCTTGTTCTTGGGTAACAAACTTAAACAGTTTTCCTGCATGCGGTTGTCTTTCTGCTTCAATGTCGTTGAGACCAACAGATGCAGTTGTAATAAAAAGCTCATTGAGATTTTTCCCACCAAAAGTGCAACTTGTTACTTTTGAAACAGGAAGTTGTAAAATTAATTTAAGTGAACCTTTTTTATCAAAACAACAAACTTTGCCACTTCCCCACATTGCTACCCATAAGTTACCATTTTTATCAACTGTCATTCCATCTGGGTTTCCATCGATTTTGTTCATGGAAAGAAAAACTTTTTTATTTATTCCATTGCCTGACAAATCATTGATAGAAAAAATATAAATAATTCTTTTTATAGAGTCAGTTACATAACCTACATTTCTCTCGTAGTCAAAAACTGGTCCATTTGAAATAATATAAGAGTTATCTGAGTATATTGGTTTTAAATTGGAGTCATGACATATAACTTTTCCAGTCTGAGACTTTTGTTGAATATCCATTGTTGATATCCAAATTTGTCCATTTAAATCTATGTCTGCATCGTTAATCCTGTTATTTGGACTATCAAAATTGATCTTTGTTAGAAGCTGTTTTTTAGATATTGAGGGATGAATTGAATAAAGAGAGTCGTATGAACTCATGATATAATTTTTATTATCTTGTAAAAGAATATTGGTGACACCGTCTTGTACTGAATATTGACGTTCTTCGTTATTATCTTGATCAGTTTCAATTATTTTATTTTCATAAATATCCACCCATAACAGCTTATCGTGCCTCCAATCCCAAATTGGTCTTTGACCTAGAACACTTTTATATGATTGATGGCAAACAGACGGTTGCTCGAATTTAATTCTCACAAAGATGATTATAAACTAAATATTTAGATGAAAAAAGTATGTTGGAGATTTGTTTTGATTGTCTTATCGTGTTTTTAATATAGAAATTGCATGAGCAATTTGTGTTCTTATTGATTTAAGAGTTTGATGAATTTAGTTAAATTATCTAAATATTTTATTTTTATTTCTTTTCTGATTATAGCAACAGGCTGTGAAACAACTGATGTAGAAGAGAAAGTAATAAAACCAGAGCCTGTACCTAAAATTATATATACCCCTGAAGTAGAGGAAACAGTTGAGGAAAGTGATGAAATTGTTGAGCATTTCAAAGGTGTAGAACTATTTTTAAATAAATCGGTAAATGATTTAATTTTAAATTATGGAGATGTTGATTTTTCAAAAATTGAGAGTGTTTATGAATTCCACAGATATAACACTGATAATTGTAGAATCTTTATACAAAACAGGTCTGTAGATAAAACAATAATAAATATTACGATTTACAACTATAAAAAGAATTTGTTTATAGAAACATACTCAAAGGATTTGTGTACTGATATTTAAAATAGATAATAGTTTAATAATAAATAATATAATTCTTAATTATGAAATTTAAGTATGGGATATTTATTTTATTTTTCTCAATAAATTGTTTTGCTCATCATCCAGGAAATAAGATAGATGCTGATAAACCTTACCCTTCAATTAATTTAACAGTCATCAAAGATAAAATTGATGGTTACAACATTTTTATAGATTTAAAAAATTTTAACTTAAACCCTTCAGAAATTGGAGGTGAAAATATTTCAAACTCCGGATATTTACAGCTTTTTATAAATGATATAAGAGTCACAAGAATTTATTCTGACTGGGTACACGTACCTCAACGTTTTTTTAATCTGAAAGAAAACTTTATCAAAATTACAATTCATTCCTATCTCCATGATCAGTTTACTATTAAGGGGAAACCAATAGAACACATAGTAAAAGTTAACGATAATTAAATTTAAATTAAAGAATTTAAAAAAACTTACTCTATGTACAAAAGTTAAATGAATTTCGGATTTTCTAAAAATAAATAGTTACTCAAGCTTTATAAGGAAGTGAAGAGTGATGCAAAACTATTTTTAATATATCGTTTTCAGTTTTTTTATATCCCCAGCTCTTATCAACTTTGACAGAGGTTCCTTCTTTGTTTATCAACGTTACCCAACCCATCCACATTGCTACATTTTGATCTATAAACACAGATGATGTTTCTGATTTGACTTCGAGCCAATCTTTAATTCCAAAACCACTGTCTGTTGGGTACTTTGGGTTATTTCCAACAAAGTATGAAAGTGCTCCCTCTTTGTCTAATCGAAATGTTTGATTACCGCCACTAAGAGTTGGTTTAAATAATACTGATCCTAACTCAAACCCATAAAGATTATCTAACATTTCGTTTGCAACTAGAGTAGCTTGATCAATACCTTTTTTTTCATAAGCTTGTGAAATTGCAATCATGCCCTCTCCCCAAGCAGTACGAGCATTCGTTAAATCATTTTCATTTATTGTCATTGGCTATGTGTTATTTAACATTTATAAAAATTATTATTCATCTAATACGATTAACTATAAAATTAACAAGACTCGACATATATAGCAAGGGCTCCCTCTTTTTATTAAAGAAATTTTGCATTGCTTTGTAATTTCTCTTTTGAATCAGTTTTAAATACTTAGTACATTCATTACGATTAAGCTTATAAGCAATATTTGCTTTTTGTGAGTCTTTTTTAATTTTCTTTCCAACTTTTTTCTCATTTCCCCATCTATCTAGCATATCATCAGTAACTTGAAAAATTTTTCCAATTGTATCTCCAATTTTTTTTAGCTCTCTTTTTTTATTTAAATTTAATTTTTTTACAGTTAGAAGAAGATTGAAACATAAACTGAATAATGCACCTGTTTTTAAAAGATGCATTGTCTCGATATCCTTTATCTTAGAATTTTTTTTCATGTAAATATCCATGGATTGTCCAGCAATTAAACCCTCCAAACCGTTAGCTTTTGAAAGCATCTGTATTGATTTGATTTTCTGTTTATCAGAGAGATTTTTTGACTCTGCTAGGGTTTTTACTGATAAAACTTGAAACATGTCTCCAGCCAAGACAGCAGTGGCCTCATCAAATTTTTTATGCACAGTTAATTTACCCCTTCTATAATCATCGTTATCCATAGACGGTAAATCATCGTGGATTAATGAGTGTAGGTGAACACATTCTACCGAAAGGGCAAAGTCATCTAATATTTTCGGCCTAATATTTAAATATAAACCAATTCGACAAAGCAAGAACGGTCTAATCCTCTTTCCACCAGTTTTGGCAAAATAAATCATTGCCTTTTTAATTCGTTTATCGGGTGACTTTAATTTTTGTATGTGTCTAATAAGCTTTTTATCAAAATTCAAAGAAAATGATTTAATTTGCTTTTTCTCGAAGTTTTCACTTATTTTCATTTAATTACAAGTTATCCAAGTAATGAGAGGTGTGATTATCGAAAATGAATATAATTACACCTATAAAAACAAGGTAAACAAAGAAATTAATGATTTTCTTAGTTTTTTTGTTATTTATGTAGCTTTTATTGAATTTCAGTATTATCCATAGCAATAGTGTGGATAAAAAGAATAAAAACCCATTAAACAGTACACTATCTTGAAAAATAGCCATTTTTTTACCCACTATACTCCCAAAATATATTAATAAAAGTCATATTAGGTATTTTTTTTTTGCAATTTATACCTATAATCCCCTGAAATTAACAAATCCTTACATTTAGGATTCTGTTATAAGTTTTAGAACTTAAGAAAAGGAGTACTCAATGATTAAGTTTTTAAAATCTATGGCTATCCCAACAGCTGCTCTAGTAGCACTGCCAGGAATAGCTTCTGCAAGCGTTGGCTTAGCGCCAGACGACTTTGTTGGGATATCTTTTTGGGTTATCTCAATGTGTATGGTTGCCGCTACTGCATTCTTTTTCCTAGAAACTAACAACGTATCAGGTAAGTGGAAGACATCTCTTGCACTTGGTGGTCTTGTTTGTCTAGTTGCCGCAGTACACTACTTCTATATGAGAGAAGTATGGGTAACAACAGGTGATACACCTACTGTTTATAGATATGTTGACTGGTTAATCACTGTTCCATTACAGATGATTGAATTCTACATTATCCTTGCTGCAGTTGCTGCAGTGTCAGCTGGTATTTTCTGGAGACTGTTAATCGGTACTTTAGTGATGCTTGTTGCTGGTTATGCTGGTGAAGCTGGTTTCATCAACGCATGGGCAGGATTCATTGTAGGTCTAGCTGGTTGGGCATACATTTTATATGAAATTTTTGCTGGTGAAGCTGGTAAAGCTGCTGCTGACAAATGTCCTGCAGCTGTTCAAACAGCTTTCAACACAATGAGATGGATCGTTACAGTTGGTTGGGCAATTTATCCATTAGGATATTTCTTCGGTTACTTAACTGGAGGAGCTGATGCTGTAACTTTAAACGTTATCTATAACGTTGCTGACGTTGTGAATAAGATTGCTTTTGTCGCAGTTATTTGGGCTGCTGCTGTAGCATCTTCAGGCAAAAAAGCTTAATAAAGCTTTATAACCTATTTAAACCAGGCAAGGCTAACTTGCCTGGTTTTTTTTTGTCTAAATTTCATATACTTTAACTATCTTGAGTAAGAGAGTTGTAGTCATTGGTGGGGGTTTTGGAGGACTAGCCGCTGCATTAAGGTGCAGAAAACTTGGTTTTGATGTCACGCTGCTTGAAAGACTTAACATGCTTGGTGGAAGAGCAAGAGTTTTCGAAAAAGACGGCTATAGACACGATGCTGGACCAACTGTTATAACAGCGCCCTTTTTATTTGAAGAACTCTTTGAATTATTTGGTGAAAACTTAAAAGATTACTTAAATTTTAAATCCTTAGACCCTTGGTACAGATTTTACTTTCACAATGGAAAAACTTTTGATTATCGACCATCTATCGAAGATACGAATAATGAAATAAGAAAATTTGATGAAAATGATGTTGATGGGTATGACAAATTATTAAAAACATCAAAAGATATTTTTGAGATAGGTTTCGAAAAGTTGTCGGATAGGCCATTTATTTCCTTTTGGGAAATGGCAAAGCAAATACCGTCGTTAATAAAACTCAAAAGTTATTTAACAGTCAGTCAATTGGTAAATAGCAAATTAAAAAACAAGTATCTGCGAAAAGCATTTTCGATACATCCTTTATTAGTTGGGGGAAATCCGTTCACTACAACATCTATATACGCACTAATACACTATCTTGAAAGAAAGTGGGGGGTGTACTTTTGCATGGGAGGCACAGGTAAAATTGTGAAAGAGTTAGAAAATTTAATGTTAAGACAGGGTATTACTATTAATAAAGAAACCGATGTAGAGCAAATTTCCATTATAAATGGTAAAGCAGAAAACGTGGTGCTTAATAACGGAAAAAAAATACCTGCGGATCTTGTGATTTGTAATGCAGATCCTCCTACAGTTTATAGTGAAATGTTACCGTCAGAATACTCCAGAGATAGCCTTCTTAAACCTAAGAAATTTACACATTACTCTATGGGCCTTTATGTTCTTTTTTTTGGATCGAAAAAAAAATTCTCTGATGTCGCTCACCACACTATTTGGATGTCTGAAAGATATAAAGAGCTCCTTCACGATATTTTTGAGAAAAAGATTTTGACTGAGGATTTTTCACTTTATCTTCATCGTCCAACAGCAACAGATGATACTTTTGCACCAGAAGGATGTGATAGTTTTTATGTGTTATGCCCTGTTCCTAATCTTCAAGGAAATGTTCAATGGAATTTAGAGGGTCCGAAACTTAAGGATAGAATAGTTGAAGCACTGGATAAAACTATTATGCCAGGACTAAAAGAAAACATTGAGGCAGAATTCTGGATGACTCCTGAGGATTTTAAAAATGATTATAGATCAAAATACGGAGCTGGATTTTCCGTGGCACCAATTTTTTCTCAATCGGCATGGTTTCGCTATCACAACAAAGATAAGAAAATACCAAATTTATATTTTTCAGCTGCAGGATCACATCCAGGTGCCGGAATACCTGGGGTATTGTGCTCTGCTAAGGTAATAGAGAAGCTTATAATTAAGGATTTCAAAGTTAGTCATTAAGGTGACATCATTTAAAACAAATACCTATAGCATTAAATCGGAAGGTAAAAGTTTTTATTGGGCAAGTTTTTTTTTGCCAAAAAAAAATAGAATTGCAGCATCAAGGCTCTATAGCATATGTCGATATCTGGATGACGTGGCAGATAATTCGAAGTTAGATACTTCTTCTCAAATAAAAAATATATTTAATCAAATAAAAGAAAATGAGAGCTCTGAGATAAATATCTTTTTTAAAAAAAATAATATTAACCTTGGTATTTTAAAGGATCTAATAGATGGTTTGATCAGCGATCAGCAGAACGTCAGAGTTACAGATGAAAAAGAATTAATAGATTACTCATACAAGGTTGCTGGAACAGTGGGTTTGATGATGTTACCAATAATTAATACCAAAGATGCTGAAGCAAGAAAGCATGCTATTGATTTAGGTATTGCTATGCAACTAACAAATATTGCAAGAGATGTTTACGAGGACGCAAAAATGAATAGGTTATATCTACCAAAAGAATGGTTAGGACAAGTCTCAATAAGTGACCTGATAGATAATAAGCTAGATGATCAAAAAAAAAAATTGATTAAATTATCTATTAAAAATTTAATAGAACTCTCTGATAAATTCTATGCAAACGGTTTTTCTGGTATGAAATTTATTCCTCTTAGAACCAGACTAGCAATATTTTTTGCAGCAAAAATTTACAAAGGGATTGGGGAAAAGATTAAAAGTGGTGGTTACGTTTACAGGCTTGAAAGAATTTATTTAAACAAATTAGAAAAGTTATGGATTACAATAATTTCTATACCTGAATTTTTATTTTTAAAAAATATTTTTAAATCCTACAAACCAATTAGGGACTCTTTTAAAAATGAAAATATATGATGTAGCATTTTTGGGCATGGGTGCCAGTGCCCTTGCTACTGCAAAATTAAAGTATAAGGGAACAAGTATTAGTTTAATTGGTATTGATAAAAATTATAATAGCAAAAGAAATAATTTTTTTGCATTTTGGCTGACAGATTGGATGAAAGATTTTGATAGTCTTGCACACAAAAAATGGTTTTGCTGGAACTTTTACTTAACAAATAATCATATAAAACATGAAACTAAGGATTTACCCTATTGCACAATAAGATACCAAGATTGGAAAAATTATTGCTTAAAAGGTTTAGAAAACTTATCAATAAAAGAGTTCAATGTTCAAAGTATTACGAATTTAAAAAAATACTATGAAATCAAGCTAGAGAATGGTGAAGAAATTTTTGCTAAGAAAATTTATGATTCTCGTACACCGAAATTAGAAAATAAAAAAGTAAAACAGCATTTTTTTGGATACCTAATAGAAACTGAACAAATGATAAATAGTAATAGTGTGACCTTAATGGATTTTCGCGTTGAACAAAAAATGGGGTTACATTTTATGTATTGTTTACCAATAGATGAAAATAGAATATTAGTTGAGTCAACAGTTTTTTCTTCAGAAATCCAAGAGGATGATTGGTATCAAAAACAGATATTAGAATACATTGAGACAAAATTAAATTTATCTGAATATAAAATAGTTGATGAAGAAAAAGGGGCATTACCAATGTATGATATTGAAAACAAATCAAGTGAAAATTATATTAATATCGGTTCAAGAGGTGGTGCCACCAAAATATCAACAGGGTATGCTTTTTCCTTTTTTATAAAAAACATAATGTTAAATTTTGAAAATAATAATAAATCTAATCACTCATATTTTGATAAATGGATGGATAAGGTATTTGTGAATTATTTACAAAATAATAGTGGAACAGAAAAGGTTTTTATTAATATGGCTTACTCTTTAAATGGCAACGAATTTGCATCATTTATGATGGGTGTAGCTGATTTTTCAACAAAATTAAAGGTCATTATGTCAATGCCAAAAATTAAATTTATAAAAAGTGCCTTAAGCACCATTCGTAATTAAATGTATGAATTAAGCTTTATATCTTTACTTGCTCTTTGCATGGTTTCATTCATAGGTGTGCCGCATGGTTCATTTGACGGAGCTGTAGCTGCACTGTTAGGTTATAAGACAAGAAAAGATTTTTTTATATTTGTATTTTTATATTTAATGATTTCTGCCGCAGTGATTATATTTTGGATTTACTTTTCCGTAATTGCTTTAATTTTATTCATTTTAATGAGTATCGTTCATTTTGGATTATGTGACTGGTCCTATCTAGGCTTGAAGAAATATAAATGGTCTATTTCTTTAACGCATGGTTTAAATATTGTATTTGGGATTATTTTTTTTCACACTAACGAAACATTTGAGATATTTATTTTTTTATCAAATCTATCTTTTAATCAATTTCAAGAATATCTATATATTGTTTACATTTGTTACTTTTTTCTTTTGATTAGATATGCATATTTGGCAATTAAATTTACAAGATTAAGATGGGGGATAATAGAAATGTCTATTATTTTATTGGTAATATTTCTAACAGAACCGCTCGTGGCATTTTCTATCTATTTTTGTTTCATTCATACTTTTAAACATGTTAAATCAATATTAAAAGATACATCAAAATATCTATCAAATAACAAATTTATAACTATAACTACTATCTCTTTTACTATCTTAACATGGGTCGGTGGCAGCTTAGCAATTATCTATCTTCATAAGAGTTTTTCTTTTGATGAGTCTTTCATAAAAACACTGTTCATAGGATTAGCGGCATTAACTCTTCCCCATATGACTTTAGTAGATATATTTTATAGAAGAAAATTTAATTAAGAAAATTAGGTATTTTAAAGGTGATGTTTTCGTCCTCTTTAAAATTTAAAACTTCGATTGCATAAACTTTTTTTATTTGATCAATGAATAAATTTAATTGCTCTTCAGGAGCGGAAGCACTAGCTGTCAAACCTATTGTATTAAATTCTGATAAATTTGAATAATCAAACTCATTTATGTTTTCAATTAATTCACTATGTTTACAGCCAAATCTTTTAGCAGTTTCGACTAGTCTAATAGAGTTAGAGCTATTATGTGCCCCAATAACATAAAAAGCATCCACTTTTTTTGACATTTCTTGAACAGACAATTGTCTATTTGAAGTTGCATAGCAAATATCTGATTTCTTAGGAGCAAGAATTGAAGGAAATTTTTTTTTTAAAGCATCTACAATATTTTGTGTATCAAATACTGATAAAGTTGTTTGTGTTATATATGCAAGTTTTTGATTTGAGTGGAAATACAATTTTTCAACGTCCTCAATATTTTGAACTAAAGTTAAATTGCTAATATCATTCAATTGCCCCGCTGTCCCGTCAACTTCGGGGTGGTGTTCGTGACCGATCATAATTATCTTGTATTCATTTTTTTCTAATTGAATTATTTCTTTATGAATCTTGCTGACTAGTGGGCAGATTGCATCGTAAAATAATAGATTATAATCTTTGGCTTTGTTAATTACTCTTTGTGCAACTCCGTGTGCAGAAAAAATAACTGGTTGTTTTGTATTTTTAGGGATCTCCTCTAGTGAGTCTACAAATACAACACCTCTTTCTCTTAAATTATTGACAACAAATTTATTATGAACAATCTCATGGCGGACATAAACTGGGGCTCCATATTTCAAAAGGCTTTTTTCAACCATCTCGACAGCTCTTTCAACTCCGGCGCAAAAGCCTCTGTGTTTGGCAGTTATAATCTTTTTAACCACGGTAGATTGTTATCATATTATTATGAGAAAGATTATTTTATAATTAATAAAAGTTGCTGAGCCTCAATATTTTCACCAGCTTTTACGCAAAGTCTCTCAACTATGCCAGGTTGGTCTGCGTAGATAACTGTTTCCATTTTCATTGCCTCAATAGTGCATAATTTAGCACCTTTCGGCACTTTTATTCCCTCAGTAACAGCAACATCTACAAGTAAACCGGGTATTGGAGCCGCAACATGATCTTTGTTGCTAGGATCCGCAATTTCTTTAGCTAGATCGTCCACCGCTATGGAATTGTCTTTAATATCAACTGATCTGGCTTGGCCATTCAATTCAAAATATACTGTTCTAAATCCTTTTTCGTTTGGCTCACTTAAAGTGAAATATCTTATTATAAGTGTTTTACCAGGTTCAATAGAAACATATATCTCTTCTCCTGTATTCATCCCAAAGAAATAGTTTGATGTTGGGATAACACTAGTATTGCCAAATTTCTTTTTGTGTTTTATATATTCATCAAAAACCTCAGGAAAAAATATTTGTGAAATTGTATCTTTCTCCGAAATAGTCTCACTATACTTCTTTTCCAATTCCTTAGTTCTATTTTTAATTTTTAATGAGGGTAACCTTGATCCAAATCTATAATTAATTGGTTTTTTTCCTTTTAAAATTTTCTTTTGGAGTGCTTTTGGAAAACCTTTATATGGTTGACCTAATCGGCCACTAAAGAATTCGATGACTGATGCAGGAAAGCCAACGTCCTTTTTAGGGTCTAAAACATCTTGAATTTGAATATTATTCGCCAACATATAAATTGCCATATCACCAACAACCTTAGATATAGGTGTGACTTTAATTACATCTCCAAATATTTTGTTCACTTCGGCGTACATTGATGCAAGTTCTGGCCATCTCTCATCTGTAATACCCATTGACCTTGCTTGCTCCCTTAAATTAGTGTACTGACCACCTGGCATCTGATGTAAATATACCTCTGACATACTAGTGCGAGTTTTGCTTTCGAAAGGTTGGTATTGTTTTCTAACACCTTCCCAATAATTTGCGGCAGTCCTGACAACAGCTGAAGAAATTTTTGGATCTCTTTTATTGCCATCAAGTGACTCTAAAACTGCACCAAAACTAGGTTGCGATGTGAATCCAGACCAAGAGTCGATTGCTACATCAACAATATCTACCCCTGCTTCAGAGGCATTAAGCAATGTTGCAACACCATTTCCACTTGTATCGTGAGTATGGAAATGGATTGGAATTTTTATGCTTTTTTTCAACTCTTTGAATAAAATTTTTGCTGCCTTGGGTTTACACAAACCTGCCATATCTTTGATTGCAAGAAAGTGAACTCCCATTTTTTCAAGCTTTTGGGCCATTTTTAAGTAATAATCAAGTGTATATTTTTTTTCTGCTGGAGATGATAAATCGCCAGAGTAACAAATAGAAGCTTCACAGATTTTTCCAGATTTTAATACTTCGTCAATAGAGACTCTCATATTTTCAATCCAGTTTAGTGCATCAAATATTCTAAAAACGTCAATCCCCGACTGAGCGGAGAGTTGTATAAACCTTCTTAAAACATTATCAGGATAGTTTGTATATCCCAGAGCATTCGACCCTCTGAACAACATTTGTAATAAAGCTGAGGGCATTTGTTCACGTAATTTTTCTAGACGCTCCCATGGGTCCTCTTTTAAAAATCTTAATGCGACATCAAAAGTTGCACCACCCCAACACTCGACTGAAAATAAATTTTTGAGTCTTTCTTCATATAGGTCAGTTACACCTAACATATCTTGTGTTCTCATTCGAGTTGCAATCAAAGATTGATGAGCGTCTCTAAAGGTAGTATCTGTAATCAATAATTGTTTTTCCTTTAACACAGTCTCTGAAACAGCAGATGGGCCATTAGCATCTAAAATTTGTTTATATGTTTTATTGATAGTTTCTTGAGCTTTTTTTGATCTAGATATTCCGTAGTCTGAGAGTTTTGCTGGTGTTGTCTCTCTTAATTTTGGTCTATTAGCGACTTCCGGATTACCATTGACAATAACCTCTGCTAAGAAATTTAATGTCTTGGTTGCCCTATCTTTTCGACCAGAGAATTGAAACAAACTTTTTTCACTATCTATAAATTTTGTATGGTACTTGAAAACATCGAAACCTTTGTGGTTAATTAACTTTAATAAAAACGGTATGTTGGTTTTTACACCTCTGACGCGAAATTCACTCAATGCTCTATTCATTCGTCTCTTTGCTTCAATAGGGGTTTGGCCTTTTGCAGTTACTTTTACTAAAAGAGAGTCATAATAAGGAGTAATAACTGTACCAGTAGATGCAGTTCCAGCATCTAGTCTTATTCCCAGGCCACTTGCAGATCTATAAACATTAATTTTACCGTAATCTGGAGCAAAATCATTAGCGGCATCTTCTGTTGTAACCCTTGATTGGATAGCATGGCCTTTCATATGAATGTGTTTTTGAGTTGGCACACCACATATATCATCTCCAATTTTAGCACCAGCTGCTAAGAGGAACTGAGCTTTTACTATATCAATACCAGTAATTTCTTCTGTTACAGTGTGTTCAACTTGAACTCTTGGATTAACTTCAATGAAGAAGAAATCTCTAGATTTAGCATCCATTAAGAACTCTACAGTTCCCGCACATGAATAATTAACTTGTTTTCCTATTCTAACACCAGCGTTACAAATCTCACTTCTCTCTTTGTCAGATAGGTAGGCAGCAGGAGCTCTTTCTACTACCTTTTGATGTCGTCTTTGAAGAGAACAATCTCTTTCAAAAAGGTGAACTATGTTTCCATGCGTATCGCCAATTATCTGAACTTCAACATGAAAAGCTTTTTCGATTAACTTTTCAAAAAATACATCATCTTTTCCAAATGCACTTTTGGCTTCTCTCCTAGCGGTGTTAATTTGATTTTCTAATTCTGTTTCTTTTCTGATCACTCGCATTCCACGACCGCCGCCGCCCCAGGATGCTTTGAGCATAATTGGATATCCAATTTTTTTTGCAAGATCTTTACATTTTTTTAAATCTTTTGGTAAGGGTCCTGTGGAAGGTATGGTTGGTACTTTAGCTTTGCCTGCAGTTTTTTTAGCTTCTACTTTATTTCCAAGTGATCGCATAATCTTTGGAGAGGGTCCAACAAAAATAATATTATGTTTTGCACATTCATCAGCAAATTCTGGGTTTTCAGATAAGAAGCCGTATCCTGGATGGATGGCATCACAACCTGAATTAACAGCAATTTGAACGATACCTTTGTAATCTAGGTAAGCCTGAATAGGACCTAATCCTGATCCAACAAGATAGCTTTCGTCTGTTTTGAAGCGGTGCAATGCAAAACGATCCTCGTAAGAGTAAATGGATACAGTCCTAAAGCCCAATTCAGTTGCTGCACGAGATATTCTAATTGAAATTTCACTTCTGTTAGCAATTAATATTTTCCTAATTTGTTTCATAATGGTAAATAAGTTTATTTTTATACATTATTCTGTTTTTTTTCATAGACAATCTATAGAAAATTAGGGTTTTTTTACTTTTATAGCCTTTGTTCTGTTTGGATAACAATCTGTGCAAATTTTGCATTCAACACCAAAGCAGCTTCTTGCTTTGCAATATTCTCTTCCGTAAAAAATCATTTGTAAATGAAGTCTGTTCCAAGATGCCTCAGGAAATAATTTTTTAATATCTAATTCAGTTTGGACTACATTTTTGCCATTTGTCAGACCCCACCTTTGTGCTAGACGATGAATATGTGTATCTACAGGGAATGCAGGGTGACCAAATCCTTGGGACATTACTACACTCGCTGTTTTATGACCAACTCCAGGTAAATTTTCTAAATCTTCAAAAGTCTCTGGAACCCTACCATTGTATTTTTTAATTAATATTTTTGAGAGTTTAGAAATAGCTTTTGATTTTTTAGGTGCAAGTCCACATGGTTTAATGATTTTATAAATTTTATTAACAGGCACCTTTGCCATATCATGGGGATTATTTGCTGTTTTAAATAGTAAAGGTGTAATCTTATTCACACGTTCGTCTGTGCATTGAGCACTTAATAAAACTGCTATTAAAAGCTCATATACATTTTTATGTTTAAGAGGGATTGGAATATTTGGATAAAATTTGTTTAAATTATCCAATACTACGTTTGCTCTTTCTTGTTTTTTCATATTATTATTGGTGTGCTATTAAAACTATTATAAATATAAATATAATTTTATAAACTTATAGAAATGACAAGAAAACTTCATATCAAACCAAATAGAAGCCTAACGAATCTTCAAATTTTATTTTTTTTATTTATTACAGGTTTTTTAATCATTTTTATTGGGGGAAGATTTTTATTAGTCGGTGCTTGGCCAATAATTATATTTGGTATTGTTGAATTTTCTATTTTGGTCATATGTACATATTTTTTTGTAAAGAGTTTAAAAAGAACAGAAAAAATTTCATTAGAATCAAAATCTATGCAATTAGAGCGGCTTAATGGAGATGAGGTTATTGAACAAAACAGTTATAATTTAAATTGGTTAAAGATAAAGAATGAAAAAAATTCATTAAGCGTAAATTATGCTGGAAAGAAAAAATTCTTCGCTAGTTTTTTGAGTGAAGATAGAAGGAAAAAATTAAAAAGAATTATTGAGAAGTACAACTCCTCGTCTAGCTAATCATATCTTTGAAGGTGTAAAAGCCTTTTTCCTTTGATGATAACCATACTGCTGCTTGAATAGCGCCATCAGAAAAAATTTTTCTGTTATGGGCCTTGTGTGTTAATTCTACAGACTCATTGTCACCATGAAATATGACCATATGTTCACCTGGAATATTTCCACCTCTAATAGAGGAGAAACCAATTTCATTTTCTTTTCTTTGGCCCTCTTGATCCTGACGTTTAAAATTAAAATTTGATTTGGATAGCCCAAGCTCTGCTACAATCTCTTCTCCGAGCTTTAAAGCTGTTCCACTAGGTGCATCCTTTTTGTGTCGGTGGTGTGTTTCAATTATTTCTATATCGAAATCTTTTAAGTGTTTTGCAGCTTTTCTTGCTATTTCAAAAAATGTATTAACTCCATAACTCATATTTGGTGCGTAAAATACTTTTGTTGAATTACTTGTTTGCTTTAAAAGGTTAAAATGGCTCTGATCTAGTCCGGTCGTTCCAATAACTAAACCAGTATTATTAGAAGCGGCAGCTTCCGTGAAATTAAATAAGGCCTTAGGTGTTGTAAAATCTATAACTATATCTGCTTTTTCAAATGACTCTTCCCTAGTAGTAAAAACATTTTCTTGAATTTGATTTTCATTTATAAAGCTAGGGTCAATACCTTTAACATCAAATACTCCAACGAGCTCAACGTTATTATTCGATAGAGCTGAATTTATGAGATTATTTCCCATTCTTCCTAATGCCCCTGCAATAGCTATTTTTGTCCTAGACATGATTAAGACTTGTTATACATAAATTAGTAGATATGGAATAGCAAAATTATTAAATTTTATGCTAAAATTAACCTATGATTAGACTTGCATTAATTCTTCTTATTTTATTACTGGCTAGTTTATTAATTTTTAATAAGAAATTTAGGGAGGCTTTTACAATATCAGTAATACCATTAGTCTTATTAGTTGTAGGACTTATTGGGTATATGATTTACTATATGTTCAGTACTAACTATTTTTCTTAGAGTTTTTAAAATTATGAATTATGTACCTTGCTCGGTTTTAAAACCTAAATTAATCCAATCAATTAAACCTTTGTCCATTTCATAGATACTTCCCTGATACCCTTCAGAAACTAGATAATCTGCAACCTTTTTAGAGGTAATGCCTGCAGTACAGTGAATAATAATATCCTTATTATCGGGATTTATGGAGTTGATTTTTTCAACAGTTATTTCTTTAAAAGGAATATTGTGTGAGTTCTCAATTCGAATCATATTGTGTTCTTTTGGATATCTAACATCAATTACGATTGCACCCTCTTGAATTCTTTTAAATGATTCCTCAGTATCTATAGGTGTGTAATTCATTGTATTGCTCTGAGCAAATAATAAATTAGTTAGCAGAAAAAAAAATAGAAAAAATTTTTTTAAAAAATTCACTCTTATTAATCTCTGAAACGAGAGTGGCAACTCTTACAGCTTCCAAATAGATTTTGGTGAAATTGTTGAACACTTTCAATATCTCCCTCTAATGAAGATAATTTTGCAAGTGCTGCGTTGTCTTCTGTTTCTTTTGCAATTTGATTAAACAATTCTCTATTGTCAATTATATCAGTACTGGCTTTTGACTTACCACCAAATGAATCATCCGGAAATAAAGTAGGATAAACTCTCATTATATTTTCGATTTCTTCATAAATTCCTGCCAAGTCATCGTTAATCACATCGTCTTTGATTAAATTGTTTGCAGCTCTCATTAGTTTGTTGAAGTCTCTCATAGACTCTTGCCGATCAAGCACAGGGTTAGAGTAAGCTAAAAATGGGAATAAAAATATTAAGGCAAGTAAACTTTTAATCATGATATGTGTTTATAGCATATCAGTAAATTTTAGATGGAACATTAAAAAAATTTTGAAGAAATATCGTTAAATACAATTTTTCCTGAATCTAAAACTATCACGTAATCTGCAAATTTTTTTACAAGACTCATATTGTGGAGAGATAAAAGAACAGTTTTATTTTTAACTTTAGACAAAGAAGTAAAAAAAACTTTTTCACTCTCTAAGTCAAGGTTCTGATTAGGTTCGTCTAAAATAATTAAATCTTGTTCATAGCTCATAAATCTAGAAATAAATACTTTCTGTTTTTCTCCTTCTGATAAATTTTGAAATTTACGTTTTTTTAATTTATTTAATTTAAATAGATTAAAGTAGAACTTATTTACCTTAGATTTCTTTAATTTGCTTAATAGCAGAAAATTATCCTCTAAACTTTTGTTTAAGGAAATAGGTTTTTGAAAAAGCATCGGTATAGGTTCAGAATATTCAGAGTTAATTGTCCCTTTATCAGGAATAATAATTTTATTTATAATTTTTATAAGAGAGCTTTTACCAGAACCATTTTTTCCAGTAATAACTGTAATTTTGTTTCGTGCGATATTTAGATTAATATTCGAAAGAATATTTTTTCCATCAATCGTATATGAAATATTATTTACTTTGATCATTATTTTTATTTAAAAAATTAAGAGATATTGATATTAAAAGTGTGAGGGAAATTAATATCGTTCCTAAAACTATACCTAATGAAACATTCCCTTTAGAAGTTTCTAAAGCAATTGTCGCTGTAATGTTTCTTGTGAAATGATCAATTGAGCCTCCTACAATTGCAGCTGCCCCATACTCGCTAATAGCCCTGCCAAAACCTAGTAAAAAAACAGTGATGTAAATATTTGTTTTATTTGAAAAAAGTAGGAAAATTATATCTTTTTTGGACGCTCCATAAGACATCAATTCATCTCTGTAAATTGGATAATCCACTTCGATGTTTTTAATTATTAAAGTTATCATAATAGGAAAGATAATTACGATTTGAGCAATGATCATTGCTATGGGTGAATATAGAATTTCCATCCAACCTAAGGGACCAGATCTACTTATAAGTATATAGACTAATAACCCTGCACAGACAGGTGGAATGGAGGTAAGAGAACTTAAGAAAATTACAATTGGTTTTTTTAATTGGAATTGATAAATAGCAATTAAGTAGCCAAAAATCATTGATAAAAAAAATGCAATTAATGTCGAAAAAATACTTACATAAATTGTAATAAAAACTGCAGATTGTATTTTTTCAAAAGTTAGCATTTAGGTAATATTAATTGGTATGAAACAACTTTTCACCGTTATATGTAAACCTATTAATAACATCTTTGCCCTCACCTGTAATCAACCATTCAATGAACTTCTGAGATTTTTTATACTCGACATAAGGAAATTTTTCAGGATTAACTGCAATAATTCCATAAGGATTATGTAATTCGTCACCACCCTCAAAAAGAATTTTTAAATTATTTTTATTTTTAAAAGATATCCAGGTGCCTTTGTCACTTATCGTATAGGCGTCAATTTCAGAGGCAATGTTTAATGTATTGGCCATGCTTGTCCCAGTTTTTATATATTTGTCTGGATCAAATTTTTTGATATTTGCCAAACTCCATAATTCTTGTTCTTTTTTATGAGTTCCAGAATTATCGTCTCTTGAAATAAATTTGTATTCTGAGTTATATATTTTTTTTAATGCGGATAAAATGTCTTCCTCTTGTGATATTTTTAGTGAGTCGAATTTTGGGCCAACTAAAATAAACTTATTGTACATAACCTCATATCTTTGAACTCCGTAACCCTCGTCTATAAATTCTAATTCATCTTTTTTTGAATGAACAAATAATAAATCTCCATCGCCCCTTTTTGCGTTTGCAATAGCATTGCCGGTTCCAACTGCAATAGGTCTTACACTTATTCCAGTTTTATTTTTAAATTCTGATGCTAAAAGGTCAAGCAAACCCGTGTTAGCAATGCTTGTTGTAGACTGAATGATTATAAAATCTTTAGAATAAACACTAATTGAAAAAAATAAAAATAACGATAAAAATAAATTTTTTAATTTCATTTATGATCAACAATATTAACATACATAATTGAAGATAATGAAGTTAGCAAACAGCGCAGATAATTACGGTTTAATTAGCAAGTTATTTCATTGGATTATGGCTGTTCTTATAATTGCAACATACTTATTAGGTAAAAATTTAGAGAATAATTTTGAGTATTACTATGAAATATTGATGATACACAACACAATAGGCCTTTTAATTCTTGTCCTAGCCATTTTTAGATTAAGTTGGAAATTTATCAATATTAGGCCTAAGCCCATCTTAAAAAACAAAATATTAATTTATGTTGCGAAAACTAACTATTTTTTATTTTACTCAATATTTTTTTTACAACCAATATCTGGATACATCCTTACAAACTTACAAGGTGACACGGTAATGTTTTTAAATTTTGAATTAATAAATTTATTAGATCACAACAGTGATTTAAGGTATTTGTTCAAAAGTTTCCATGAATATTCTAGTAATGTTTTACTAGTTTTATTTTTTATACATTCAGGAGCCGCACTTATGCACCATTTTGTATTAAAAGATAGAACTTTAAAAAGAATGACTTTTTATAGTGATTAATATTTTAAAGCCACTCGGGTACGGGAAGTTTTTTTGATATCAGATATTCTTTGTTATATAGCTTACTAAAATACTTGTTAGCATCATCACACAGAATTGTAACAATGTTTTTACCTGGTCCCATTTCTTTAGCCATTTCGATAGCCCCTGCTACATTTACTCCAGAGCTAGAGCCAAGAAATAAACCTTCTGTTTTGACCATTTTATATAAAAGTTCGAACGCTTCATAATCCGTAATATGGTAAGAGAAATCAATAAGGGA
Organism: uncultured Alphaproteobacteria bacterium; assembly: GCA_902610175.1. GTDB lineage: Bacteria > Pseudomonadota > Alphaproteobacteria > HIMB59 > HIMB59 > HIMB59. The sequence goes on from CACLUR010000001.1 coordinate 439,662, forward strand.
AGGTTCAACATTTTTTGTCACTCTATACTGGCCTATTCCTTCCGTTTCTGATGGTTCGCCTTTAACTTCCAATTTAGAATATTTAAAATAATTATACATTTGTGCACCTTGTGGATCTGTACAAGCTATTTTTATATTTGAATTTAATTCTTTGAGTCCAATAGATGTACCTGCTAATGTTCCACCCGACCCAATTGCACAAGTAAAACCGTCAACTTTTCCATCAAGCTGATTGAATATTTCTTTAGCTGTGGTTTTTGAGTGAAATTTGTAATTTGCTGTATTGTCAAATTGGTTTGCCCACATAACTGAAGTCTCTCCTTTTGATTGTAGATCTTCAACTAATCTCTTTGATACATGCTGATAATTACCTGGATCAGAATAGGGTTTAGTTGGCACAACTTTTAGCTTTGCACCCATATTCCTTAAAATGCTTTGCTTCTCCTCTGATGCACCGTCAGGCATTACAATTATAGTTTTGTATCCTCTAGCATTGTTAATCATTGTTAAAGCAATACCTGTGTTTCCAAAGGTACCCTCAACGACAGTGCCGCCTGGTTCAATTAAATTATTCTCTTCAGCATCAAGGATTATACCCAATGCCGTTCTATCTTTGATAGAACCAGCTGGATTCATAAATTCTGCTTTACCATAAATATTACAACCCGTAATTTCAGATGGATATTTGAGTTTAATAAGTGGCGTATTGCCAATAAAATCAACGATGTCTCTCATTTTAAATCTTTGATAGGGCTTGGTCTAAATCTGAGATCAAATCATCTGCATCTTCAATACCCACAGATATTCTTAGTAATGTTTCTGATATGCCTAATTTTTCTCTAATTGATGGATCTATAGAAGCATGGGTCATGATAGCTGGATGCTCGATCAAACTTTCGACTCCTCCTAGGCTTTCCGCGAGTGTAAATAAATTTAAATTTTTTAGAAAAGTTTTTACCCCAGTGATATCTGAGTCAATTACAAAAGACATCATTCCACCAAAACCATACATTTGTTTTTCTGCAGTTTCCTTGTACCTTTTATCAATACCTGGAAAAAAAACTTTTTCTATCTTAGGATGATTAGATAAATAATTAGACACAGCAATAGCATTTTCATTATGTTGCTTCATTCTTACAGAGAGTGTTTTAATGCTTCTTGTTAATAAATAACAATCAAAGGGAGAGGGGACAGCCCCAACTGCATTTTGAATAAAAGAAATTTTTTCAGCGTATTCCTTATTTTCTTTAATAACAATAGACCCGCCAACAATATCTGAGTGGCCTCCTAAATATTTTGTTGAAGAACTCACTACCATATCTGCACCTAATTCAAGTGGTCTCTGATTATATGGAGAGGCAAATGTGTTATCACATATCACAGGTAATTTAAACTCACTTGCAATATTAACAGTGTTTTTAATATCAATAATTTTCATTAAAGGATTTGATGGTGTTTCAATCCATATAAATTTTGTGTTTTCTTTTATTTCATCATTCCAGTTTATATTTTTATCAAAGTCGATGTAAGTTACGTCAATATTTGATTTAACTTTATCAAATAACCTACGAGTACCCCCATATACATCATCAGAACAAACTATATGGTAGTTTGTGCCAAATAGGTCGCAAACTGTATTAATTGCTGACATGCCCGATGCAAATGCAAAAGCTTTATCTCCAGACTCAATTTGTGCTAGTAATTTTTCTAGTACATCTCTAGAAGGATTTTTGGTTCTAGCATATTCATACTCAAAATTTCCGGGTTCCATTTGTTTGAAGGTTGATGAAAGATGTATCGGTGGCATAACAGCTCCCGTTTCTTTATCTGGGCCATGCCCAGAATGAATTACTTTTGTGTTAAATTTTTTTTTCACAGCTCAATTTATAACTAATTAATTTTTAAATAACATCTATAACGATATTTTTCTTATTTGATAGGCTTTTTAAATTATAAGAAATCTGTTTCATATCAACCAAAATTCGAATATTATACCTGTCCCCTAGCCGCTTGGGTTGAGACATTGTCGAGGAGGAAGGTGGCAAGGGGCAATAAATTTCATTATTTCGTTAATCTATATTCTTAACCAATTGGTTAATTTAAGTTTTCTTTGACACCATTTGATTTAGATTTTCAATTTTCATATCAACAGACAAATCATTTGGCATTAACTTTTTCATTTCTTGATAAACCTTAAGTGCTCCATCATAATTTTTGTAGCTTATAAGAATTCTACTCAAACCATCTAATGCACCAAAATGTCTTGGTTCAAGATACAATGTAGCTTCAATATCTCTCATAGAGTTTTCATAGTCTCCCATCATAAAATAAAAAGTTGCCCTTTTGTTGTAGGCCTCCGCGTAATTTGGCTCTAACTCAATAGCAAGAGTTAAAGCTGATATCGCAGATTGGTAATTTTTAGATTTAAAAAAATCTGAAATATTATCCATTACTATTTTTACATCTGGATTTTCAATTTTCATCCATTCTCCCCATATTTTTGATATAATTAGACTTTGTTCTTTTGAGTCCTTTACCTCGGAGAGCTGACTGAATAATTCATCAAGTTTTGGGCTATTTTGATCTGCGTAACTATAGGATATGTTCAAAAACAAGGCGAATATAATTAAAATGATTTTCATCTATATTGTTTAATTACGCATATAAATAGTATGCAGTTTAAAAAATTAATTTACACGAGTTTATGCCTTTTACTTTTTAACACCATATCTATTGCAGAAACTATTGATAAAAATGAGTTTAGTGAAACGCAAGCAGTGATTGAAAGTCAACTAAAGGCCTTCATTAACAAAGATGCTGAGGGAGCTTTCTTTCATGCCTCACCTTATATCAAGATGAGGTTCAACAATCCTCAAGATTTTATGAGTATGGTTAAAAACTATTATGAGCCTGTTTATAACCCTAAAAATTACTATTTTATGGAATCAAAATTTTTTGAAGGAGCTATATATCATCAACTACAAATCGTCTCGCAAGATAATGTTTCTTATTTAGCAATGTACTCACTCATTAAAGATAAGGGAGAGTGGAAAATTTCAGGTTGCTCTATTTACCCAATGGAAAAGCAATCAATTTAGCTTTTTTAATTTAGAATAAACAAGATATCCAGAAATTATTATTAAAATAGCACCGCATAATTCTATAATTGAGGGGTAGTGATTGAAAACAAAAATACTAATTACTATTCCAAAAATGATCTGTGAATAATGTGTGATGCTAAAAAATGAAGCTTCTATTCTTCTAAGAGAATAGATTAAGATCATCATGGCCACACCATCAATAAGCCCTGCACCTACCATTATTAAAAAATCGTACAAAGCGATATCTTTGTAATGGTTGATTGAAAATACTGTGAAAATTATGCCAGTAATTCCCATACTATAAAAAGTCAAAGCCATAGTTCTTTCAGATTTCCCATAAACTCGCACTGTAAAATCTAGACACGCTAATGAAATTACTCCTAATATAAGAAATATTACTCCCAAAGCATTAAAACCTGCGTTTAAACTAAAACCTGAGACCATAAAAACAGCAATCATAGCTAGTATTAAAGAAATTATTTTGGATAGGTAAATCGACTCCTTTAAGATTACTATTCCCATAATTGAGAGTAACACAGGAGCTGACAAAATTATTGGATAAGCAATAGATAAAGGTAATAAAATGATACCTTTTACAACAAAATAATAGGTCAAAGTCATTAAAATACCTCTTATAAAATGAAGTTTATAATTGCTTGTTTTTATTTCTTCTAAGCTCTTTCTGTACAGTAAGTAAAAGAGCACTGGGATTATTGCGGAGAAACTCGCTATGGAAAATATAACTGTGTCTTTATATAAATCTCCAATTAATTTTATAATAGTGTCTGCAATTGAAAATAAGAAAAAGGCAACAGTGCCTAGTATGTAAATTACGTGTTTTTTACTCTCTAATTGAGACATTGAATTTACTTCTATATCTCATTACTAAGATTAATACGAACAATTTAATGGTAAGCGGTATAAAAAAATAAAAAATCATAATATTTGGAATATTTGGGTGAATTGTAAAATTTATTGATTGTAAGTAACCATATCCCGTTAGTGCTATACCAGCAGCAATTCCTATAGCAGCTTTTCTTATAATTGAGAAAAATGAGGTAAAAAACTGTGATAAACGATTTTCATTATTTACATCTAATATGTCAGCTAACTCAATCTGGGGTATTATAAGATCAATTCCAATTCCAATTCCTGTAATAAGTATGACAAATATATATATTTGCCAATAGTCACTGCTAGTGAAAATAACAAATAAAAAACCAAGAATAGTTATACTGGTTCCAATCTGTAATAAAAACATATTTGAAAATTTTTTTCCAAAAAAATACCAAAATGGCGTTGAAATTAATGTTATAAGAAAATACAAAATTAATAAATGGCCTGCATAATCACTAAGACCCAGATATTCAGATACAAATATAATAAATAAATTTGCAGTAAAATTATTAGCAAGTAAATTAAAAAATGTAATGTAAGAAAAAGGTAAGATTTTTTTATTTTTTTTAATGAAAGTTTTTAATTTTATCCAAGAAATTTCATTTGGCTTGTAATTCAGTTCATCATCATAGAAAAAATAAAAAATTAATCCCCCTATAATTGCAAGAGAAATAAAAATAAAACCACTTGTTTTTATAACGTCTGGGTTTAATAGCTCAACATTATTTAAATTTGAAATAGTCGTTGGAATAATAAGAGCTGCAAGAACTCCTAAAATTGCAAATACTTCTTTGACTGCTGCCAAACGAAATCTTTTTTTTAAAATTTTTTTTTGATCGATAACTATAGAGTCGTAAGGAATGATTGCAATTGAGTAACTTATCAATGCTAAGTTATAAAAAAAAATAAAATAATAAATATTAGAAGATTGGAAAACGTAAAGGCCAAATAAGGAGAAAATAAATATTATTATTCCTAAAAGAATTTGATTTTTTCTTGATCGACCTGAAATAATTCTTTTTTCTGTTAAATAACCAATTAAAAAGTCTGAGAAGACATCAAAAAATCTAGATATCAGTATTACTAGACCGATAACACTTAAAGAGATACCAATTGATAAATTGTAAAATGTGGGCAAAAAAATAAATAATAATAAAAAACTCCCAGCAAGGTAAAATGACTGAAAACTATAGGATAAAATCGATTTTAAACTCATTTTTGGATATTTAATACTTGAACAACTTTGACTATATCAAAATATTTATTAGTGTTCAGTTAGCATTCATGCGGGGGCTGATTCGGTATCTCACTTTCCTCCTCTATATGTCGAGTCAGCCGTTCCTCTACCCTCTATATCTAGTATTTTTCTCTTAATTTTATCACCCCACATATATCTTCCGAAATCTCCATTTTTTTTTACTACTCTATGACAAGGAACCAATAATCCAACAGGATTTTTACCAACCGCTGAAGCAATGGCTCTTACTGCATCTGGTCTCTTTATTTTTTTAGCAAGCTCGCTGTAGGAAATTGTTTGACCATAAGGAATTTTTGTAATTTCTGTCCAAACTTTTTTTTGTAGTGTAGTTCCATCAAGGAATTTTATTTTTATATTTTTTTGTTTAGAAATTTTACCTTTCAATAAATTGTTTATTAATATTTTTGCTTTTTTTAATTTTAAACCTTTAGTTGGGTTATATAAATTAAGTATGTTTTTAATTCTTTTATCGTTATCTTTTATAAGAAAGTGAACTCCCTCTGAACTATCTAGGACAAAAAGTTTAATTATTGGTGTTTCGATAAAATCAAAACAATAATTCATTAATTAAACATTTTTTTTACTTTATCAAAAAACCCTTCCGTCATTTTAGAGTTTTTCTTAGTAAGGGTTTCATTAAATTGATTTAAAAGTTTCTCTTGATCTGAAGATAAGTTTACTGGTGTTTCAGCATGTACTTTAACAATCATATCACCTCTTGTGTTTGTTCTCAGAATACTCATTCCCTTGCCTTTGATTCTGAGTTTATGACCTGACTGCATTCCTTTTGGTATGGAAACATTAACCATTTTTTTTTCTATAGTAGGAACTTCTATATTTCCGCCCAAAGTTGCTGTAGTAAAAGGTATAGCAACATCACAAATAATGTTATCTCGTTCTCTCTGGAAAAGTTTGTGGTTATTTATATTTATAAAAACGTAAAGGTCTCCATAGGAGCCGCCTCTTTCTCCAGCCTCTCCTTCTCCACTCATTCTAATCCTGTTACCTGTTTCAACTCCAGCAGGTATTTTGATCTGAATTTTTTTATTTTGTTTAATTCGTCCAGTGTTACTGCATTTTGAGCATCGACCCTTCATTTCTTGCCCAGTTCCACCACATCTACCACAGGTCCTCTCCATTGAAAAAAACCCACTCTGAGTCCTTACTTTTCCGTAACCTTGGCAAGTAGAACAACTTTTATAACTATGCTGTTCAGGGCAATTAATCATTTTGGGTATTGTTACTTCTATTGATTTTCCAGTAAAAGCCTCTTCTAGGTCAATAGTAATATCGTAGCGCAAATCATCCCCTCTACTTTCGCGCTGACCGCCCTCACCAAATGCACCAAAAATATCTTCAAAAATATCTGAAAAACCGCCAAAGCCTTGTTGGCCAAATCCACCGGCTCCACCACCGCCTTGTTCAAAAGCAGCATGGCCAAATTGATCATAAGTTTGTCTTTTTTTTGGATCTTTTAAAATTTCATATGCTTGACTCACATCCTTAAATTTTTGTTCAGCAGCAGAGTCACCCTGGTTTCGATCAGGATGATATTTCATTGCTAATTTTCGGTAAGCACTTTTTATTTCAGAGTCACTAGCTTCACGGGATATACCAAGAGTGTCATAAAAATCCTCAGCCATAATATTTTAAACCAAGCTAAGAGTTACTGTCCGCTTGCTTTTTTATCGTCGTCTACTTCTTCATAGTCTGCGTCTATAACATCATCATCGCTTTTAGTTTCACTAGTGTTATCTTCTTGCTTAGGTTGTTCTGCGCCAGGAGCCTCAGATGATTGTTGATCTTTGTACATAGCTTCGCCCATTTTCATAGATGATTGAGTTAGGTCTTGTGTTTTTTGTTTTATGGCCTCAATCTCATTTTTTTCGAGCGCTTCTTTTAAATCTTTTAAATCTGCTTCTATTTTAGACTTATCTTCGGGACTAATTTTATCGCCATGCTCTTTTATATTTTTTTCCACTTGGAAGACAAGACTATCGGCTTGATTCTTAACATCAACCTCTTCTCTTTTCTTCTTATCTGTTTCAGCATTAGCTTCAGCATCTTTAACCATTTTGTCAATCTCTTCATCTGATAGACCACCAGATGCTTGGATTTTAATTTGTTGCTCTTTTCCTGTAGATTTATCTTTTGCAGATACATTGACAATACCATTAGCGTCAATATCGAAAGTCACCTCGATTTGTGGTGTTCCTCTTGGAGCAGGAGGTATGCCAACTAAATCGAATTGACCTAAAAGCTTGTTATCAGCAGCCATTTCTCTTTCTCCCTGAAAGACCCTGATAGTAACGGCATTTTGATTGTCCTCTGCTGTTGAGAAAACTTGGCTTTTTTTTGTAGGAACAGTCGTATTTCTTTCAATTAACTTTGTAAATACTCCGCCCAGTGTTTCAATACCCAAAGAAAGCGGGGTTACGTCTAAAAGTAAAACATCTTTTACATCACCTTGTAAAACACCTGCCTGAATAGCTGCTCCCATAGCCACAACTTCATCAGGATTAACGCCTTTACTGGGGTCTTTTCCAAAAAAGTTTTTAACAATTTCTGTTACTTTTGGCATTCTTGTCATTCCACCAACTAAAATGACATCGTTTATGTCGCTTGCTGAAAGGCCAGCGTCACTAAGAGCTTTTTTACAAGGTTCAATTGTATTTTGAAGCAAGTCGTCAACCAACTCTTCAAGCTTAGCTCTGGTAAGTTTTACATTTAAGTGTTTAGGCCCAGATTGATCAGCTGTAATAAAAGGTAAATTTACATCAGTTTGAGTTGAGCTTGACAGTTCTATTTTTGCTTTTTCAGCAGCCTCTTTTAAACGTTGTAATGCTAATTTGTCATTTTTTAAATCTATACCTTGCTCTTTTTTAAATTCGCTGGCTAAAAAATCAATAATTCTTAAATCAAAGTCTTCGCCACCCAAGTGTGTGTCACCATTTGTTGACTTAACTTCGAACACACCATCACCAACTTCTAAAATTGATACATCAAATGTACCACCACCTAAATCGTAAACAACTACAGTGCCTGATTGTTTTTTATCTAGTCCATATGCTAATGAAGCAGCGGTTGGTTCATTAATAATTCTTAAAACTTCTAAGCCAGCAATTTTACCAGCATCTTTAGTTGCTTGCCTTTGTGCATCATTGAAATAAGCAGGTACAGTTATCACTGCTTGTGTAATAGCTTCTCCTGTATAAGACTCGGCTGTCTCTTTCATTTTTTGAAGAATAAAAGCAGAGATTTGACTTGGGCTATATTTTTCACCCTGAGCTTCAACCCATGCATCACCGTTATTACCTTTAATAATTTTAAATGGAGATAAGCCTACATCTTTTTGGACAGTGTCGTCTTCAAAGCTTCTACCAATAAATCTTTTTACAGCATAAAGTGTATTTTCAGGATTGGTGACGGCTTGTCTTTTTGCAGATTGACCAATTAGTTTTTCGCTTTCAGTAAAAGCTACAACAGAAGGTGTTGTTCTAGCACCTTCAGAATTCTCTATTACCTTTGGATTCTTTCCATCCATTATTGCCACACAAGAGTTTGTGGTACCTAAATCAATTCCAATTACTTTAGCCATTTTGTTTTTCCTACTTTAAAAATTAAATAATCTTATATTTATATGGGTTGATACTTGCTTAATTCAAGAGCATTAAAAATATTGAATTTTCTTACTTTTCGGATTTCTCTTCTTCTTTGATGGCTTTATAGTCTTGATTTTCTTGAGGTTTTTTTGATACCCCTACCATTGCTGGTCTTAGTAACCTATCATGCAATGTGTAGCCTGGAATTAGTTCTTGAACAATAGTTCCAGGCTCACAGTCATATTTTTCAATTTCCATCATAGCTTGGTGTAAATTATGGTCAAATTTTTGGTTTATACTTTCAATTTTTTTGATGCCAATTTTTTCGAAAGTGGCCATAGTAGATTGTGCAATAAGATCTAAACCATCAACAACAGACTTAATGCTTTCATTAGATCTCACTTCCTCTGAAATACTTGATTTTGCTCTCTCGATATTGTCACCGATATTAATTATTTCTTTTGCAAAATTAGCAACACCATATTTAAGTGCATCTGATTGATCTTTTTCTGCCCTTTTTCTAAAGTTTTCTAGTTCAGCAACAGCTCTTAATCTTTGGTCTTTTAAACTCTCAATTTCCTCTTTGAGTTTTTGGATTTCATCTTCATTTGTATCTGAATTTTTATCTATATCAGTCTCAGTGGTTTCTTGATTTTCTGTAACATCTTCTTCTTGATGTTTAGCTTGATCTTCGTAATTTTTCTCTTCTTCCATAATAATTCCTTTATTTTTTTGATATTGTTTCAGACATATAGCTCACAATAGGAACAATTCGTTGATAATCAATTCTTTTTGGACCTATGACACCAATAGCACCAGTGAGTCCATTTTTAGTTTTATAATTTGATAAAATCATAGATAAGTTTGTATTTTTAAAAAAATTTGTGTTACTTCCAATAAATATTTGTACTCCTTTTGATTTTTTCAAGGCCTTAATCATTTTGTTTGCCATTTTACCTGTTTCAATATCACTCAAAAGCTCATTTATGCTGTCTAAGTCTGTTTCTAAATTATTCTTAATTAAATTTGGTAGGCCTCTAACAAAAAAGGTTTCTGTATTTTGAGATTTTTCAATTTTTATTCCTTTAAGCAAAAGTTTTTTTGAGGTATTGGTTATTTGATTTTTTGCAGATTTAATAAAAATTTTTATATTATTTTGAATTTCTGTAGGAGACATAGATTTTGAAAACTTATTTATAAAGTTACCAATACTATTTAAATCTTCTGTTTGAATATTTTCATCAATTTCTACTATTCTATTTGATGTATACCCATCTTCATGCTCGATGATGAATATCACTTTATGATTATCGATTTTGTGAAAGTCAACTTTTCTAATTTTTGTTATTTTTTCATTATTTATAACAAGACTAGCTTGTTTCGATAGGCCATTTAAAGTGTTAGTAATTATTTCTTGTTCATTTAAAAGATTATTCATTTTAGATGACTTCTCAATAATCTCTTTTTCACTTTTACTAATTGAACCTGGCTCTAAAAGTGCATGAGTATAAAATTGTAAACCTAAATCAGTTGGTATGCTGCCTGCAGAGAAATGTCCTTTTTGTATAAGTCCGTGAAAATTTATTTCGTTTAAAACATTTCTTATTGTGGCTGGTGAGAGTTTGTAAGAAATTTTTGAACTAAGTGCTTTGGAGCCCATAGGCTCACCTGTTTTCAAGTAACTTTCGACAAGTGACTTGAATATAAGCTTTGATCGTGCACCAATATCTGTAATTTTTTTATTCATTAATCTTAATTAATCTTATAGTTTAAAATAATAAAACATAAATGTCTGGATATACAAGAAATGATAGAGAGCTCTCTAAAATTAGAAATTTAGAAATAATTCCAGACTTTCAACCAAATAATCAATCATCATGTTTAGTAAAGTTAGGAAATACTCATGTCTGTTGCTCAGCGATTATTGAAGATAGAGTTCCTGGATTTTTAAGAAATTCTGGGAAAGGTTGGTTAACTGCAGAATATGGTATGTTACCTTCTTCTACATCTGAAAGAATGGACAGAGAGGCAGCCAAAGGTAGGCAGTCTGGAAGAACACAAGAAATTCAGAGACTTATTGGAAGAAGTTTAAGGTGTGCTGTTAATTTAGATATACTTGGTGAAAAAACTATCAAGATTGATTGTGATGTGATTAGTGCTGATGGAGGAACAAGGACAGCGTCTATCATTGGCGGATACGTTAGTCTTGCTCGATCAATTAATGAGTTCAAAAATAAATTTAATTTATCAAAGGCAATTATAGTAAATCAAGTTGCAGCAATATCGGTTGGTGTTGTTAAAGGAACATCATGCATAGATTTAAATTACATTGAAGACTCAAGTGCTGAGGTAGATTGCAATGTGGTAATGGCAAATGATGGTCAATTTATTGAATTTCAATCTACTGGTGAAGAGGCTAAATTTAGCAAGAAGACTATTATGAGTTTTATAGAACTAGTTGAGGGATCGATGCCAGAAATTTTCAATATTCAAAACTTGGCAATTGAAAAATAATTTATTACTTGGCACTAATAATACTGGAAAATTAAAAGAATTTATTTTTTATTTAAAGCACTTCAATCTATTTAGTGAATATGAACTTTTAAATCTAAATAAATTTAACAATATTGGTGAACCAACTGAAGATGGTAAAACTTTTGAAGAAAATTGTGAAATTAAATCGAAATATTTTTTAGATAAAACAAATACACTCGTACTATGCGATGATAGTGGATTTGTTATAAATAAATTAAATAACTATCCAGGAATAAAAACAGCAAGAGAGGCAAAAAAATTAGGAGGGGAGCAAAAAGTTATAGATTTCATTTTTAGCAAATTTAAAAACTTAAGTTATATTGATGCAACTTTTTTTTGCTCTATTTGCATTTTAGGAAATAACCAAAGATATCAGGTATCAGGGTACATACCGGGCTTTATAATAAAAGACAAGAGAGGCAATAATGGTTTTGGTTATGATCCATATTTTATTCCTAGTACTAATAATAAGACATTCGCTGAGATGAATGAAAAACAAAAATTATTAAATTCTCACAGGTATGAAGCTTTTAAAAAATTATCTAATCAAATATTACAGGATAATTAATCATCATATTTTCTAAGGGCAATCTCCCAAAACCCTCTAAATCAATAGCGCTTGGCAAAAAATTGTTTTTTAGAATTTGGTTAGCAATAGTAAGTGATATTTTTACTGAGGTCCTGAAGAAGAATTCCCGATGCGGTTCATCCACAGTAGCCAAATCAATATTTTGCAAGAAAGTCCGATTAATAGGCTTATAATAATTTTCTAAATTCTTTCTTTGCTCTAAAAAATTGTCAATTAGATATGTTCTCTCAAGGGGATAAGTTCCGTCCTCTGTTGCTAAATAGCCCACTAAATCTTTATAGCTAAAAGTATCATCAAAAATAATTATATTGTCATATATGCTTAAGTTTCCCATCAACTTCACTGATAATTCTAAATCTATTGCGCTTTCTCCAAATGGAGATGATTTAATATATTTTAATGGATAAGTATCTTTAAAATATTCAAATAATTTCAATCCGTATTCGTTTTGTTTATATAATACACCAATTGAGTTTGATGAATTGATATAATCCTCAAGTATTTCAACGTGTTGATAAGGGCTACTAAATACGAAAATGATTTCATTATCTGCATATTTATTCATTACAGATAAGTCATTTGATAAAGAAATCGTAAATGTATTTTCACCAAGTTTATTTGGCAAGTCGAACAAATCTTTTGAATTAGTAGGGCCTATAATAAGAGAATTGTTGATTAAGTTTTGTATTTCATCAATTGAATAGATAAATTCTATTTTTTTGATATCAGGAAAGTTATCGATTTCTTCTACAAAAACATCGTAAAACAAGGATGTTAAAATTTCATCCTCTGATAAAAAAACAATTATTTTATCGATATTATTGAAATCAATTATTTTATCTCCGGGTTTCGATGGCTTCTTTACTGTCTCAACTTTCTCTATTTCCTTCTCTTTCTCTTCAAGAATTTCTATCTCTTCAACTTTTTCTGGTGCTTTTTCAATTGGCTTTTTTTTCTCGATTGTTGTTGGGGCACAACTAAAAAATGATATTAATGTAAGCAATATAGTTATAGTTTTTAATAAATTCATAATGAACCCGGGTCTCTATTTAGTTTCAACTCCCATAGGAAATTTAGATGATATCACATTAAGAGCTATAAATGTTTTAAAAAATTCTGATTTAATTTTATGTGAGAACACCACTAATAGTAAAAAGCTTTTGAAAAGATATGACATCAAAACATCATTGTCTAAGTACACTGATCACGACTTTAACAAAAAGAAAGATTACATATATAAATTATTAAAATCTAATCAAGTGATATCATTGATATCAGACTCTGGTTCTCCTGTTATATCAGACCCTGGGAGTCAATTAATAAATTTTTTATTTAAAAATCATATAAAAGTATATTCAATACCTGGTGCTAGTGCTCTAATCTCAGGCATTCAATTAAGTGGTTTTTTAAATAAAAAAAAATTTACATTTGTTGGTTTTCTTCCAAAAAAAAAGGATCATAAAGAGAAAACTCTTTTAGATAATAAAGTTAATAATTTAATAATTTACTCAACTAAACAACAATTACAAAAAGATGTATATGCTATTGCATCTATTTCGGAAACATTTGAAATTGTAATACTTAAAGAACTGACAAAATTATATGAGGAGAGAATTTATTTAGATTACAAAAATTATGAAGATTTTAATTACTCTGAACTTAAAGGTGAGTTAGTTTTAGCAGTTAGCATTGAAAAAGAGAATGACAAGATTAATGACATCAATTTTTTAGAAATAAAGACGATAATTAATGATGTAGGTATAAAAAAGGCTTATCAACAGCTTAAAAGTAAGTATAAAATATCAAGGAATGATTTTTATAAATTATCAATTGATTTAAAGAATGATTAAGCATTTTATAATTCTACTGTCGGTATTTGTTATTGGCTGTGGCCCATCACTGGTATCTACAGGCGCTAAAACTGTCATTAAAGAAAACGAAGATGAAAAAACATTTAGTGAAAGTTGGGATGATGCAACTATTAAGCTTGGTATAAAAGAAAAATATTTCTCTTACGATGCAACTTTATTTACAAGGATTGATGTTGAAGTTGAATTGGGTAAAGTTCTTTTAACAGGTGTAGTTCCTTACGGCGACATGCGCTTAGAAGCAGTAAGAATTGCTTGGCAACAAGATGGTGTTAATGAAGTGCTAAATGAAATTTCAATTGATACTGGATATGGGCTTGATGATATAGCTAAAGACAAATTTATTAGCACACAACTTTTTACAAAGATTTTTACAGACTCTAATATAAAGAAATTTAAATACGATTTTGAAGTGCAAAAACAAATTGTATATCTATTTGGTGTTTCTAGTGATCAAAAAGAGGTAGATATGGTAATTGAACACGCTAAAAGTATAAAAGGCGTTTTAGATATAATTAATTATATTCAAGCAAGATAACCTAAATTTCTGCCAACAAATGTAGATGAAAATGAAATACTTCTTGGCCGCCATCTTTACCTTTGTGTGTCTTAATTTGAAAACCTTTATCTCTTAGGCCTAAAATATTTATAATTTCATCAACAGATTTCCAAAAATTACTTTGATAAAGATTATCCGCACTTTGTAAGAAGTCAGATATATCTAAGAATGGCCTCTTGGGAATTATTAGAATATGTGTTTTAGCTTGAGGATTAATGTCTTTGAATGAAAGCACATGATCATTTTCAAAAACCTTATCACAAGGAATTTCACCTTTTAAAATTTTTGCAAAAATATTTTCTTTATCATAGATCATAATCTGACAGGGACACCTTTACTAATAAGATATTTTTTTACAGTCTTAATTTTATATTTTCTAGAGTGAAATACACTCGCTGCTAACAAACCAGTGGATCTTGTCAAATGACCTAAATAAAAATGCTCTAAACTTCCAACACCGCCACTTGCAATTACAGGAATATTTACATTACTAGTTACTTTTTTTAACATATTACTATCAAAACCATTTTGAACACCATCTGTGTCCATTGAGGTCATTAATATTTCTCCAGCACCCAGAGATTGCACCTTCTTTGCCCAAGTAATAAGTTCATTTTTAGTGATTTCTCTTCCACCCTTTATGACAACTCTCATTTTATCTTTGTGCCTTTTTCCATCAATTGCTACGACTATGCATTGAGAGCCATGTCTCAATGAAGCTTGTCTAATTAATTTTGGATTTTTTACTGCTGCGGAATTAATTGATACTTTATCTGCTCCAGCATTAAGCAAATCTGTTATATCACTTAAATCTGAAACTCCTCCACCTACGGTTAAAGGGATATTTATAACCTTAGCTATTGATTCAACAGTTTTAATAAATGTTTTTCTATTTTGATATGATGCATTTATATCAAGCATACAAAGCTCATCAGCCCCTGATAAAGAGTAATATTTTGCCATTTCAACTGCATTACCCATGACTCTTATGTTTCTGAAATTAATACCCTTAACAACTTTATTTTTAATGACATCAAGGCATGGAATTATTCTTGTCTTAAGCATTAAACTGGACCAGACTATCTATAGATATTTTATTTTCATATATAGCTTTACCTACAACAACATTATTGAAGCCATTTGATCTACTCAATTCAATATCATTAAGGTCCTTAACTCCTCCTCCGATGGTAATGTGTTTGTTAGTTAATTTTTTTATTGAATTAAACGTGTCCATATTTAAGCCAGACAACATACCATCGTTTGCAACATCAGTAACAAAGTAGGAGTGAATGGGGCGGTCGTTATATTTATCTATTATATGTTGTAAAGATTGATTAGTTGTTTCTTGCCAGCCATTAGAAGCAATTTGATTATCTTTTATATCCAAAGCAATGGATATTTTTTCAATTAAAAAATCATCAAGATTTAAAACTTCATCAATATTTTTTATTGCAAAGGTTCCAATTACGATTGTATTAAATCCTTCGTTAATTTTTTCAATTACAGCATCTTTACTTCTAATACCGCCAGCAACTTCAATATTGATATCAATTTTTCTTCTAATTTGGCTCAGAACCTGATTATTATTACCTTTGCCTAAAGTAGCATCTAAGTCGACAACGTGGATAGTATTGAAACCTGCATCTTGATATGTTTTAGCCATATCAAGAGGGGAATACTTATAGATTGTTTTATCATCGGCGATGCCTTTGGTTAATCTCACACATTTTCCGTCTATTATGTCAATTGCTGGGAATATATTCATGATTTCAAAATGTAATTTTTTATCAAATTTAGTCCATGTTTGTGGCTTTTTTCAGGATGAAATTGCACTCCATAAATATTGCCTTTCTTTACAATAGAAGGGAATTTTTGACCATAAAGAGTGAAGGCTAAAACATCTGATTTTTTAATGTTTTGGAAAATATAACTATGAACAAAATAAAAATCCCTCTTGTCAAAACTATTTGTAATAATAGTGTCATCTTTGTTTAAGTTAATAGTGTTCCAGCCCATATGAGGAATTATAAGTTTTTTATTTCTAAATTTTTTAATATCTCCGTTTATAATTCCTAGTCCTTTTGTAATTTTATCTTCGTAACCTTGATTAGACAAGATTTGCATTCCAACGCAAATACCTAAATATGATGAGTTATTTTCTAAGTATTTTTTTAGTGGTTTAATAATTTTAAATTTTTTTAAATTTGACATAAGAGTGGCATAAGCACCTTGTCCAGGCAAAATAATTTTATCAAACGAGGAATAATTGAAATGACTTTTAATAATTTTTAATTGGTATGGCCTTCCTTTAATAATATCTTTGATAGCTTTAGTAATCGATCCAATATTTCCAGATTGCCCGTCAATAAGTCCTATGACTTTTTTTTTCAAAGTTTCCCTTTGGAGCTTGGAATATTTGTTTTTCTTGGATCAATAGATATTGCTTTTTTCAAGGATAGCGCAAATGATTTAAAACAACTTTCAATAATATGGTGATTATTTTTCCCATATAAAGTTTCGATATGACAATTCATTCTTGACTCAGTAACTATAGATTTAAAAAATTCTGAGAATAACTCTTGATCCATTTCACCAATTTTTTCTAATGATGTTTTTACATTCCAAATAAAATACGGGCGATTACAAAGATCAATTACTGACCTTGTTAATGTTTCATCAAAAGAAACATAAGAGTATGCAAATCGTGTTATACCTTTTTTGTCACCAAGAGCATTTTTTATACTCTCTCCTAGAGCAATACCAACATCTTCGACAGTATGGTGCATATCTACTTTTAGGTCGCCATCACATTTTAAATCTAAATCTATCAAACTGTGGGTGCTTATTTGTTGGAGCATATGATCAAAAAAAGGAATCCCAGTATCAATTTTATTTACTCCAGAGCCATCAAGGTTAATTTTTATTGATATTTTTGTCTCTTTTGTGTCTCTATTGAATGTAAATTCACGCATTTGTAATCAGCTATTTAGTACCTATATTTATAGGAATAATGGATAAAAATAAAACAATAATACGCTCGACAACTGTTGTTTGCGTTCGTGATAGTGAGAGTGTTGTTATAGCATCTGATGGACAAGTAACTTTGGGAACATCGGTAATTAAGTCAAACGCCAATAAAATTAGAACATTTCATAATGATCAAATTATTGTTGGGTTTGCTGGATCAACCGCAGATGCATTAACTCTTTTTGATAGACTGGAGAAAAAGTGCGAAGAATTTTCATATAATCTAAAAAGAGCTTGTGTAGAACTAGCTAAAGATTGGAGAACCGATAGGTATCTAAGAAGATTAGAGTCGATGATTATTGCAGCTGATAAAAGTGAAACATATCTTATTAGCGGAACCGGTGACGTTCTTGAACCTCAAGAAGGTATAGTTGCAATTGGATCAGGTGGCAACTTTGCTCTAAGCGCAGCAAGGGCTCTAAAAAGAAAATCTAATTTGTCAGCAAAAGAAATTGCGGCAGAATCACTTAAAGTTGCTGCAGAGCTTTGTATTTATACAAATGATACTCTAAACATCTCAGAAATTAAAATTTAATGGATAGCCAATCACTTACACCAAAAGTTATTAAAGAAGAACTTGACCGCTATGTGATTGGTCAAGATGATGCAAAAAAAGCAGTCGCCATAGCCCTTCGTAATCGTTGGAGAAGATTAAATGTAAAAGATGAGACGCTAAGAGATGATATAATCCCTAAAAATATATTAATGATTGGGCCAACAGGTTGCGGTAAAACTGAGATTGCAAGAAAATTAGCTAAACTTACACAATCACCGTTTATAAAAGTGGAAGCAACTAAATTTACAGAAATTGGATACGTAGGAAGAGATGTTGAACAAATAATTAGAGATTTAATTGAAGTTGCAATTAATTTAGAAAAGAAAAAGATAAGAGATCGTTTCATAGATGAAGCCAAAACAAATGCAGAAGAAATTGTTTTAAAGGCATTGCTTGGTGACAATCCAAGTGAAGAAACCAAGGAAAAATTTCGGTTGATGCTAAGAGATAATAAACTTAATGATAAAGAGATCGAAATAGCATTAGATCAAAAATCCAATCCTTTTCAATCATTGGACATACCAGGAATGCCTGGTGCTCAAATGGGGATGATTAATATGAATGATATATTTGGTAAAGGTTTAAAAAATAAAAAGAAAACAAAACTTAAGATAGGCGAAGCTTATGAGCCGCTTATCCAAGAAGAAATTGAGAAAATCGCTGAAAAACAAAATGTTGTTCAAAATGCTATTAAAAGCGTTCAGGAAAGTGGAATAGTTTTCATAGATGAAATTGACAAAATTGCGCCAAGTAGTGAAAGACGAGGTGGTGATGTCTCAAGGGAAGGTGTGCAAAGAGATTTACTCCCACTTATTGAGGGTACAGTTGTAAGCACAAAATATGGAACAATCGAAACAAATCATATTTTATTTATTGCTTCTGGTGCTTTTCATCAATCCAAACCAAGTGATTTACTCCCAGAACTTCAAGGAAGGTTGCCTGTAAGAGTAAGATTAAATGCTCTTAAAAAAGGTGATTTTATTAGAATTTTAAAAGAAACTGATAATAGCTTAACCAAACAATATAAGTCACTATTTGCAACAGAAAATATTGAATTAAAGTTTGAGGATGAGGCTTTAGAAGAAATAGCAACACTTACCGAACAAATAAATACTGAGGTTGAAAATATTGGCGCACGACGATTACAAACAATGTTTGAAAAAATTCTTGAGAGAATTAGTTTTGATGCAAACCTAAGTGATCAAAAAACTGAAGTAGTAAATAAAGCTTGGGTTACGGATGCTGTTAAGTCAGAAATCAAACCTACCGACGAAAAGAAGTTTATTCTTTAGATCTTAACTTAATATAAAAAGCACCTAAGCCTCCGTGTTGTATTTTACAAGGTGAGTACGATTTTATCATAAATTGAAATTTTTCTGTGTCTAACCAAAAGGGAAATTGTCTTCTTATTTTTCCTGTAAAAAATTCCTCTCCGTTTGTTTTATTGCCAAGGCCTGTTACCACAATATGGAATAAGTTCTTCATCTTATAGTTGATTGAAAAATATTCAATTAATTTTTGGTGTGCTTGGTCAACGGTTAGTCCGTGTAAATCAATTTTGCTAAAATGATGATTTTTGAATTGTTTATGAAGATTGGCATCTAAAAGAACTGGTTTAGAAAAAATTTTTTTTACTTTTGTATATTTTTTATCTAAATTATCATTCTTTTTTTTGTTCTCACTAGAACCACCGATTGAAATACTAATTTTTTCATTAGGTTGCTCTTCTAATGGTTTTTTATTTTGTAGTTTATTTAAATTAAATTTAATTTTATGAGACAAGTTTAATAGAAAAAAGCTTCCAATTAGGATCAGTGGATTTCTTATCTTTTTCAAAACCCCATTCTTCGACTACATTCAGTATTTCGTTGTTTGCAACATTGTAATGTTCGGTTTCAAACTTCACAGACTTAACTAATCTTAGGTCATCAGATTTATCATCTAAAATAGAACTATTCTTTACTTCTGAAAATTTAATTTCTTTGGGTGCTTTTGCTTGTTCCATTGCTTGCATTGCCTCAGGTGTAAGCAAATCTTTTACTTTTTCAATACTGTTACTCTGATAAGCCTGAACGATCATTTCATATGCTTTATTAGCGCCTTCTAAAAATTCGTTATTATCATTTTTTGGAACTATCTTAGGTTTAAACTTCGATTGAGGATTTTTTTTTGTTCTAATATTCACAATTTTTCCGTCAGAAGATCCAAGTATACTCCTTAGGCGATACACTAAAAATATCGCAATTGCTCCGAAAAGCACAATATCTATGAATTCACTACTCATAATTTTTTAACATTTTGACCCAATTTGAATTAGGTATTTTATTTTTTATAAACTCTTTATGGGCTTCTGTCTCTTCTTTTGTTAATACGATGGATGTATAATTCGGCTCACTAGCTAGATTAATTTTTTCTGATTTAGTCTCACTTAATTCTAAACCGATTTGGTTTATGCCTTGTAGCTCTAAATATACATCAGTTAGGATTTTAGCATCTTTTAACGCACCATGTTGATCTCTATTTATAAGTGTATTGATTTTTAATTTCTTTATAAGTGCGTCTAATGATACTTGCTGCCCTGGAAAACGTTGTCTAGCTATTTTAATTGTGTCTATAACTCTCTCCTTCGATATTATTGGTTTAGATATTTTCTCAAGCTCAAAGTTTAAAAAGCCTATGTCAAAAGATGCATTATGAGCAACAATGTAACTATCATGGATAAATTCTAGGAAGCTGTCAGCAATTTCTTCAAAAATTGGCTTATCTGACAAATATTCATTGGTTATTCCATGTATTTTAATATTATCCTCAGTAAGGGTTTTAGAAGGATTTATATATTCATGATAGTTTGCCCTAACTTCTTTTTTATTAAGTTCAATACATCCAATTTCAATAATTCGGTGTCCTTCCTCAAATTTTAAGCCAGTAGTTTCAATATCAAGTATAATTTCTCTCATATTTTATTTAATAATTTAATTATATTTAAACGTAAGTTCAAGATTGAACCATTGTTGTTTACAGTAAATGTTGATTTATTTTTTTTTATATTTTCTTTAATTTGCTTATTATTCATTAATTTAAAATATTCTTCAGAAACGCCTCTGTTTAAAACTCTTTGTTTTCTCTTAGTAGTGTCCGAGTTTACGAATACAGTGACATTAAAATTATTGAACAAATTTTCTTCGTAAAGTAATGGAATTTCATAAAATACTGGCTGATGAGACTGATGCTTCTGCGCTACTAATTTTTTTTTGGAATATAGAAGAGGATATATTGTTCTCTTAAGTTTCCTATTGAACTCTTCATTCTGTAGCATTTTAATTATTTCTTGTTTGTAATTTTGATCATTAAGTTTTAATTTTTCTAAAATTATTTTTCTAGTACGATTATCTTTGTATAATTTTGCTATTATAGCGTCAGATGATATACAAGGGAAACCTAGCCTTGAAATAAATTTGATAAATTCAGTTTTACCTGATCCTATATTTCCTGTAACTGCAACTTTGGTCATATTTTATTTATAAGCATTTGATAAATTTTTCTGTCTATTTCTATTTTATTGCCAGACCATATTTCGTAAGATGGTTTTGCTTGTTCTACAAGCATCATTAACCCGCCCGAGAATTTTATGTCATATTTTTTAGCTTTTTTTAATAGATCTGTGTCAATTGGGTTGTAAACTATATCAATTACTCCTCTAGCCTTTTTAACTAATTTTAAAATATTTCTGTTGATTTTATTTGTTTTATTCATCCCTGCGCTTGATGCGTTTATGATCAAATCATATCTTTTTCTGAGATGAGTTGGATTAATCAAAAAGCGTTTAAATTTAAATTTTTTTTTTAGATTTTCTTCCCTTTTAGTTGACGTTGCAAAAATATCTATATTTTCAATACTTCTTTTATTTAAAAAATATAAAATTGCTTTCGCAGCACCACCCGCTCCAACCAATAATACAGATTTTGTATTTTTAATTTTTAAAGAATTAAAAGTCTTACTAAAGCCAATAACGTCTGTGTTATCACCAAAGATTGTTTTATTTTTTTTATATATCAAATTTACAGAACCAATTTTTTTAGCTCTTGTTGTGACTTTATCACAAAGATCGATAAAAATTTCCTTATATGGTATTGTAATATTGAAACCAATAAATCGTTTATCTCTTTTATAATTACTAAAGAATTTATCTATATTTTTTTCCTGTATCTCGTATTTTCTATAAATAAATTTATTTTTATTTTTTTTTGACCAATAATTATGTATTAACGGTGATAATGAATGATTAAGTTCTTTTGCTACAATACCTATTTTTTTTTTAATCATTTAGATGCTCTTTAGTGTTTTTAAAAAATTAATAACATCTATACCAATAATATTAAAATAACTGTCGTATATATCTTTGAAGAAAATTCTTCCTTTTCCTTCTATATTATAGCACCCCACAGCTTTTGATACTTCTTTAAAATTCTTTTCAACGTAATTATTTATATACTTCACATCAGTATTTTTAAAAATTATCTTTGTTCTTGTAAGAGTGCTTTTAATAATATTGTTATTAATCATAAAAATCATCGCTGTGTGAAGATTATGTGATTTATCATTAAATGATTTTAGGGTTTGTTTACAACATTCTTTAGAGGTGCATTTATAAATTGTTTTTTTTTTAAATAGGATTGTTGTATCAAAAGTTACGATAATTTTATTTTTATATTTCATAGAGAGATATTCGGCCTTAGCTTTTGCTATTTTTAATGCATCAAATTTATCATTATTTAAATTTTTTACCTTTTTTTCATCTATATTAGGTGATCTATATTGAAATCTAATATTCATTAATTTAAAAATTTTTTTCCTAGATTGACTTTTGGTACCGATAATAACCTGTTTAATTAATTGTGGACTAAATGAGTTATTCATAAAATTTTTGCGTTTTGAACAGTTAAATTTCCTTTTATTTATAAATATTAAGTTATTAACATTTGTTATTAAATAATAAAAAAGGCCTCAAATATGGCTTTTTTCAAATAAAAAAGTGTTAATCCCCATTATTCGACATACAACATAATATCTAAATATAAATATATATATTTTCTCTTTTTTTTTTGTTATATACCTAATCAATATATCTAACTATCTAGGTAACTTCCAATATGCATTTAAACGAATTAAAAGATAAAAAACCTCAAGAACTATTAGATTATGCTGAGTCTTTAGGAATTGAAAACGCTTCTGGTCTAAAAAAACAAGACATTTATTTTTCTGTTCTTAAGAAATTTGCAGAGAAGAATGAAGAAATTATTGGAGAGGGTGTCTTAGAAACAATGCAAGATGGTTTTGGATTTTTAAGGTCAGCAAACTCTAATTATCTTCCAGGACCAGACGATATATATGTCAGTCCAAATCAAATAAAGAAATATGGTCTTAGAAAAGGCGATACCCTTGAAGGCCCAATTCGTCCACCTAAAGATGGAGAAAGGTACTTTGCATTAGTTGAGACAAATAAAGTAAATTTTATAGAAATTGCTAAAAATAATAAATTTAAAACAAACTTTGATAACTTAACTCCCCTTTATCCAGAAAAAAAATTTAATCTAGAAACAGAAAAACCAGACACAGATTTATCATCTAGAATTATAGATATAATTGCACCAGTTGGTGCTGGTCAAAGATCTTTAATTGTTGCACCACCAAGATCAGGTAAGACTGTTATTTTGCAAAAGATAGCTAAATCAATTGCAGAAAATTTTCCTGAAGTTTACCTAATGGTGCTATTAATAGACGAAAGACCAGAGGAAGTAACAGATATGCAACGATCTGTTAAAGGTGAAGTAATTAGCTCAACATTTGACGAGCCAGCTGCAAGGCATGTTCAAGTTGCAGAAATGGTTATCGAAAAAGCTAAAAGATTAGCTGAGAATAAATATGACGTTGTAATTCTTTTGGACTCTATTACTAGATTAGGAAGAGCTTATAATACAGTTGTGCCATCAAGTGGTAAAGTTTTAACAGGTGGTGTCGACGCTAATGCATTACAAAGACCTAAAAGATTTTTCGGTGCTGCTAGAAACATTGAAGAAGGGGGCTCATTAACTATTATTGCTACTGCTTTAATAGAAACAGGTAGTAGAATGGATGAAGTAATCTTTGAGGAATTCAAAGGAACCGGTAATTCAGAGATTGTCCTCGACAGAAAATTATCTGACAAAAGAACATACCCTGCTATCGATGTTCAAAAGTCAGGCACAAGAAAAGAGGATTTACTCTTAGATGCTGGAGATCTCCAAAAAGTATTTATATTGAGGAAAATTCTATCATCTATGGGCACCGTTGACGCTATGGAATTCCTCTTAGATAAAATGAAAGACTGTAAAACTAACGAAGAGTTTTTCAGTAGCATGAATCAATAATTTTATTTCCAACGATCTATAATTAAAACCAATTCACACCTTCTTCTTCGCAAAGCTTTATTAACTTTAAAGGATAATCTGTCATAATTCCATCAACACCGTATTCTATCATTCTCAACATCTCATATTTTTCATTAACAGTCCAAACGTTTACCGAAAGTCCTTCCTCATGAGAAATTCTAACCATGTCTTTATCTATATCTTTACTTTTAGGATGCCATGCCTCCCCGCCTAATGTTTTGATCAGCCTGTGTAACTCTCTGCTATCGCTATCATATAAAGGCATGAAGTCCAACCAAGGTGATTTATCATAGATTTTTCCTTTAAGCTCAGATGTTAAATAGGCTCTTGAGATTTTCGAGTCTATTTTTTTTATTTCTCTTAAAATTCTCCAATCAAAAGACGAATAAATTACTTTATCTTTTAATTCTGTTTTATTAACCTCATCAATTATTAATCTTGCCATTACATTTGGAGGGGGCGTTAAGTTGTCTTCAATAGGTGTTGATTTAATTTCTAAATTAATTATTAAATCATATGAAATATTATTTGATGTTAATTCAAGTAGTTCAGATAACCTAGGGATATTCATTTCACCTAAACTTTTTTGATTATCAAATCTCCTTCCATACTTAGATTTCTTATCAATTGATCCAACTTTAAATTTAGATAATTCTTCATAAGTTAAATCAAAAATTTTAATATTATTATCTTCAATCCAATTACCCTGAACATCCTTTGTAAGGGCTGGATTTAATCTAAAATCATGATTTATGACTGGCACTAAGTCTTTGGTAACTAAGACGTCAGTTTCGTAAGCGGTAATTTTATTCTCAAATAAAAACTTAAAACTATCCAGTGTATTTTCTGGTAAATCGCCCCTCGCCCCTCTGTGGCCATAAATTTTAAAGTGATTTGGTTTTGCTAATATCAATTGATAATTTTTTTATACTTTCATTGGTGGACTAGAATAATTATAAATTTATAATATCCAAGTTTTGTTTAAGTCTGGGACGATATATTCGAATTTTACACCCTTAGTGAAGGCCCCAGTTATTGGTTATAGAATTTCAGGAGATGATGTCTTGAATATCTTAAAGAAAATTACTAAAAAAAATTTTTCTAAAGATCACTCTTTAATCCGAATTGTTAAAATTTACCAACAAGATGAATCCATATTGGATGAGTGTAGTGTGGTATATTTCAAATCTCCCAAATCCTTTACTGGAGAGGATGTCTGTGAAATTTTTTTACACGGTTCACCACTTATAGCTAGCCAATTCGAGCAATTATTAAAAGATTTAAAAGTTTCAGACTTAAGATTAGCAAAAAAAGGAGAGTTTTCTTATAGGTCTGTTTTAAACAGCAAGAATTCTCTCAAACAAGCCAAGGCAATTAACGAAATAATATCTAACGAGAATTTTTCGGGTTTAGAATATAATAAAAGATTACTTTTTGAGGGAGATATTGTCAGTGGTCTTGTTCCTCTCAGGGAGGAAGTTATAAATTTATTCTCAGAAATTACTGCATCGATTGACTTCGCTGACGACGAGGACTTTAATTTTAATCAAATAAAGAAAAAGATAAGGAAATTTTTCACTAATTGTAATAATTTATTACATAAAAATAGAACAAATATAGAACAAAAAAATATTTGCAGAATTATGTTAGTTGGTCAAGTAAATGTTGGTAAATCGACTCTATTTAACAAAATTATTGATAAAGATAGAGCAATTGTCACAAATATTAAAGGCACTACAAGGGATATTCTCTCAAATGAATTTATAATTAATAGTAAACGGTTTGAAATTTTTGATACCGCAGGGCAAAGATCTAAACAAGGTAAAATAGAAAAATATGGCTATAAAAAAGCACAGAAAATATCTAAAGAAATTGACCATTTTTTTGTTCTAATCGACCAAAATACTAAAAAAACAGATATATCAACACTTCTCAAGGATTTCATGATACATAAGAATTACAGCATAATTGAGACAAAATCTGATATATATAAATATAAAACAGAGAACATCAAAATAAACCATAGCCTAGAGAGGGACAAGATATACGAGAAATTAAAATTATCTTCGATTCATCGAAAATATATAAAAAATAATGATAAAATGACCGATCTTAATTTTGAAGAAATAGACTTTTTGGCAAGAGTCCTAGAATATGAACATGATATTGTTAAAGAAAAGGATATTTTGATCATTGCTCAGCTAATGAGAAATATATTAGATGATTTTTCTTTTGAATTTGGTTATATTAACAACGAAGATGTTTATGATAGGGTTTTTAGCAAATTTTGCATAGGAAAGTAGATTGTTTCACGTGGAACATTATGATGTTGTAGTTGTAGGCGCTGGTCATGCTGGAATAGAAGCGGCCAATATTTCTGACAAATATGGTCTTAAAACAGCACTTATAACTAAAAATTACTCAGATTTGGGGAAATTATCATGCAATCCTAGTATTGGAGGGGTTGGTAAGACACACATAGCTAGTGAAGTTGATATTTTAGGAGGTGTTATTTGTAAAATCGGTGATAAATCTGCAATACATTATAGAGTATTAAATCTTTCAAAGGGCCCAGCAGTATGGGGCGTTAGAGCCCAAATTGATAGAGATTTATACTCTCAAAACATGAAAAAATTTATTAAATTTAGTAAAATTGACCTTATTGAAGATGAAGCTACTAACATACTAGAAAAAAATAAAAAAATTGTGGGCGTCGAGTTATCTAATATTGGAAAAATAAAATCAAAGGCGGTTATTCTCACTACAGGAACTTTTCTTAATGGAAAGATTTATTTTGGCAATGAGTCGCAAGAGGCAGGAAGAATAGGTAATAGTTCTTCAAAAGTTCTTGCGAAATTCATTAATAAGAATTTTAAAACAATGAGGCTTAAAACAGGAACACCTCCCAGAATATATTCTAAATCTATTAATTACGATGTTTTAGAACCACAGATATCTGAAAATAATGGTATATTTTTATCTTATTTTACAAAACAAAATACGAACAAAAAAATTAATTGCT
Organism: uncultured Alphaproteobacteria bacterium; assembly: GCA_902610175.1. Taxonomy (GTDB): domain Bacteria; phylum Pseudomonadota; class Alphaproteobacteria; order HIMB59; family HIMB59; genus HIMB59. The sequence goes on from CACLUR010000001.1 coordinate 467,107, forward strand.
TCATTACCAAAACTAACAATAAAACTCATAAAATAATTAGAGATAACCTTGATAAATCTGCAATGTACTCAGGTATAATTAAATCTCAAGGTGTAAGGTATTGTCCTTCAATTGAGGATAAAATAACAAAGTTTGGAGATAGAAACGGGCATAATATTTTTTTAGAACCAGAGGGTTTAAACTCAGAGCTTGTCTACCCAAACGGCATTTCAAATTCTTTAGATAAAAAGATCCAACTAAAATTTTTAAAATCAATTAAAGGACTAGAAGAATGCGAGGTAGATCAATTTGGATACGCAGTTGAGTATGACTCTGTTGACCCTAGAGAGTTAAAAAATAATTTTGAGACAAAAAAAATAGAAAACTTTTTTCTAGCAGGACAAATAAATGGTACTACGGGTTATGAAGAAGCAGCAGGGCAGGGTATCTTTGCTGCTATTAATGTTGCAATAAAAATAAAAAAAATAAAATTTAGTAAAGAAGTTTTTGAAAGAGATAATAGTTACATCGGGGTCTTGGTTGATGATCTAACGAAACTAGGAGTTACAGAGCCATATCGTATGTTCACATCCAGAGCAGAGAATAGGTTAAAGCTTAGAACAGATAATTCTTATGAACGGTTTTCTAGAATTATCAATCCTAAAACTTTAAACAAAATTGAGCACTCTTTGATTTCTAAAAATATAAATGATGAAAAAAGAATATTAGACAAGTTAAAATTACTAAAATATTCACCTAATGATTTGATGAAAAAAAATATTAAAGTAAAAAAAGATGGTAAGGTAAGAAATGGATTTGAGGTTTTAAAATTCTTAGATCCTTCTCCAAAAAAATTCAAAAAATTTTTCAATCTCACTATAAACCAAAAATTATTAACCAAAATATATTTTGACTCGAAATATGATGTTTTTTATGAGAGAGAAAAAAAATCTTTTGATCAACTCAGTAAAAATAAAAATATGAAATTGACCAATATGGATTTCAATAAGATCCCCTCCTTATCTAAAGAAATTCTCGAAAAATTAAATAAACATAAGCCAGAAAATTTATATGATGCAGGTAAGATTTCAGGAATTACTCCAAGCGCACTTTTTCAAATAATTAAACACAAAAAAGTAAAGGGGACAAAAGTTGCTTAGTGAAAATTTAGTGAAGTTTTGTGATGATCACTTCGATGATAGTAAATCAATTTTAAACAAACTTACCGAATATAAAAAAATATTACTTAAAGAAAATAAGAACATTAATTTAATAGGCAAAAGCACAATAATCGACTTAGACGAAAGACACTTACTAGATTGTATACAGATAGTCAAATATCTACCTCGGTATGAAAAGTCAGTAATGGATATTGGTACAGGTGCTGGGCTACCAGGAATTATATTGTCAATTATAGGCTTCAAAAACCTTCATTTAGTTGAAAAATCACCTAAAAAATCCTTTTTTTTAGAAAATTGCAAATTGAGATTAGGACTAAATTATGTTGTACATAATAAATCTATATCAGAAATATCAAACCTTAACATTGATTGTATAACAGCACGTGCCTTTGCTTCAGTTGATAAAATTATATCTATGACTAAAAAAATAATTAATAAACAGACAAAGTTTATACTACATAAGGGAAGAACCTATTTAACTGAGCTTGAAACAATTAATTCACAAAAGTATTTTTGGGAGACATATCCAAGCATTACTTCAAGTGAATCAAAAATAATTATCATGGGTACAAAATGATTATTACTATAGCAAATCAAAAGGGAGGTGTTGGGAAAACAACAACTGTTGTTAATTTAGCAACTGCTTTAGCATCTATAGATAAAAAAGTCTTAGTAATAGACATGGATCCACAATACAACTCATCAATGTCATTTAATGCATATAATGCTAAACTGTCTATTTATAGGGTCTTTAGTAATGAAATAAGCATTGAAGACACAATACAAAAATCGCAAATACCAAATTTAAATGTTATCTCTGCCTGCGAGGATCTTGCTGCTGCAGAATATGAATTAGCTGATGATGAAAATAGAAATTATCTTTTAAAAAATTATATAAATAAAATAAAAAATGATTATGAATATATTTTTATCGACACACCACCAACCTTAGGCCTGTTGACAGTTAGCTCATTAACCGCAAGTGGAGAAGTATTGATACCCGTACAATGCGAATTTTTTGCACTAGAGGGTCTCTCAAAATTAATTAAAACAATTGAACTAGTAAAAGACAATTTAAATATTAATCTCAAACTAAATGGTATAATTTTAACAATGTATGACAAAAGAAATTCCTTATCATCATTAATAGAGAAAGAAGCAAGAGAATATTTTGATACAAGTGTATACAAATTCAATGTCCCTAGAAATGTAACTTTATCTGAAGCGCCTAGTCACGGTCTTCCAGCAATTATTTATGATTTAAAATGTAGTGGGTCACAAGCATACATAGCTTTGGCAAAGGAATTCTTAGAAAGGAGCAACTTAAATGGTAGTTAATAAAAAATTAGGAAAGGGATTATCTTCTCTTTTGGGAAACAAGGAAATTGTTAATAATGAAAATAAGGGGTTATTACTTGTACCAATAGAGAAAATATTTAGAGATGAATCACAGCCAAGAAAACAATTTAATAGAGAAAAATTAGATGAATTATCTCAATCAATTAAAAAAAATGGCTTAATTCAACCACTTATTGTTACTAAAAGAAATATTGATACATTTTTATTGGTTGCCGGTGAAAGAAGATGGAGAGCGGCACAAAGCACAGATTTAAAAGTTCTACCTGCATTATTACTACCTGACGATCTTGATAAAGATGAGATATCGCTAATAGAAAATATCCAAAGGGAGGATTTGAAGGTATCAGAAGAAGCAAAAGCATATCAGAATTTAATTGAAAAAAATAAATATACTCATGAAGAATTATCCAAAATAGTTGGCAAAAGTAGATCTCACATAACCAATTTGTTAAGAATATTAGAATTAGATAAATTTTTCTTTGATTTGTTAAATGATGGAAAGATATCAATGGGCCATGCAAGGGCTCTTATAGGAAAGACTCCTGACGAGTTTGATAACGTCACTTTAAATAAAATTATAAGTGGAAAAATAACGGTTCGTAATTTAGAAATAAAAAAAAATGTTAGAAATTCTAGAGAGCCAAATTTATTTCATGAAGAGAAAACACTTAGTGATACAATAGGTTTTAAAACAAAAATAACATATAGTAAAAAAGGTAATGGATTTATAAAAATATATTACGAAAATTTAGAACAATATAATTTTCTTGTTAGTAAACTAAAAAATTAAATTTTTTATAATTTACTTCTTTTTTTAAAATTTCATAAATTGATTTCGTAGCACCTTTTTGTCTCTTTAAAACATTCAATTCTTTTCTAATATCTAAAATAAAATTGTTTTTTTTATTAACATTTGTCTCTTTAACATATCCATCACTATTAACAAGGTACTTTGATATTTCTGAAAATGATAATTGAGGATTATTAATACAAAAGTCTAAGATTTCAAGGTTACCAATATTCAAGACATTTTTGATAAAGTACCTCATATCTTTTTGATAATCATATCCACTAATTAATTGCATTTTACTTTTGTAGCTTTTATATATCTTATAATCTGAAAATATGATTGCTTTAAAATTTCTTTCTAAAATACTTTTTATAATGCTTATATTTTTTGAGTAGAATAGTTTTAATTTTTTTTCCTTGAAAAGGCTCTCAATTTCTGTGCTTTCTAAGTCTTGATTACGTTCAATTTTAATATTTTCTATATTACAAAAGTGACAAACAATATTTTCGTAGAATGTTCCAATTTCATCAGATACTTGGTCAATAATTACTTTTTCATCTTTATCACTCTCTAGAAATTTTTTGATAAATTCAATATTATTCATCACGAATTAATAATAGCTTTCTCTGAAGTGTGTCAATTTTTTTGCATTTATATGAGGTGTTATTAAGGGAATTAATAAAATTCTTAACGAGTGCTTCGGTATTCTCTTTCTTTATTTTATCTACAGCTTTGTTATTGCTTATATAATTACTACTATCTGCGAATATATAAAATTGAGAAATATTTTTATCGAAGGTTTTAATAATACAATCATAGGTTTTGTCAACAATATCAATTACTAATCTAGTTTCAATATTGGCCCTATCAGATGTATTATCTATATTAGTAATATATAGGTCTGATGTATGATTTATAGAGGATTTAATTTCTAATTTTGATTTTTGATCATAAAGATCAAAACTAATAAGATTATTATATAACAAATTTTTCAGTAAAAGACCATCAAACTCACCACCTATATATCCCATCGAGTATTTAATATTTGTTGAAGGCTCTTCATTTTTCGTGCACGAGATAAAAAAGATACTAGCTAATAATAATATTAATAATTTTATCTTGAACATTTATTACCCTAATTACTTTTTTCTCTTTAATTTTAGAATTTATTCTATCTAATTGATAGACCGTTTGTAAAATTTCCTCTTCTTTATAACCTTTTCTCGTAGGTATTGTTGTTATTAATTTACCGTTAATTTGTATGGGTAAATTTATTTTATCTTCAACTAATAGCTCAAATTTAACAGAAGGCCATTCATTAATTTCTGACGACTGAAATAAAAACTTATTCAAAGATAATGATAACTTTGGAAGAATTGGAAATAGACAGATTATAATTTTATTACTCAGCATGCTATTAGAAAGATAGACCTTTTCTTTCTCTAAATAATTAAAAAGAGTGTAAATATCAGCTACACACTTATTGAGTGAGAAGTTCAAAATATTTTTTTCTATATCATGAACGAATTTTTCAACTTTTTTTTCCGTATCATTTTTCCAATCTGTCATTTCTTGGGAAAAATATCTTTCGATTCTACTAACTAGGTTTTTAGAGCTTTGAATACCCTCATCTGTCCATTCGAGCTCTCTATCAGGAGGAGAGTCAGAGATCATGAAAATTCTAGTTGCATCTATACCGTAGTTATCGAGTATTTCATCTGGCTCAATAACATTTTTCTTAGATTTTGACATTTTCTCTGATGGACCTTCTACGATACTCTCTTTTGTTTTTTCTCTTAATAATTTTCCATCTTTTGATATTACTTCTTTTGGCATAACCCATTCATTATTTTTTGTTCTATAAGTTTTGTGCGTAATCATTCCCTGCGTAAATAATTGGTCAAATGGTTCATCAACTTTTAGATCATATATATCCCTGAGTGCTTTCATGAAAAATCTTGAATATAAAAGATGTAATATTGCATGCTCAATACCACCGATATATTTATCAACTGGAAGAAATTTATTTACTTGATCTCTGTCAAATGGTTTATCTAACTTGTTATTTAAAAATCTGATGTAATACCAAGATGAGTCAACAAATGTATCAAGGGTATCAGTTTCTCTAAATGCTATCTTTTTAGTTTCAGGACAAATAATCTTCCTCCACTTATCTAAATTTAAAAGGGCATTACCTTTACCCATTAAGTCTACATCGTATGGCAATAAAACGGGTAACTCAGATTTATCTAAAACTCTGAATGATCCATCTTCATAGTAAATGACTGGTATAGGACATCCCCAATATCTTTGTCTGGATACACCCCAGTCTCTTATTTTAAAATTAATTTTCTCGTTACCAATTCCCTCTCTTTCAAGAAAAACTAAAATTTTCTTTATAGCATCATCTTTATTTAGACCATTAAGTAAAGGTGAGTTAATTAAGGTCCCTGTCTCAGTAAAAGGTAGTGCATTATCATCACAATCAATAACTTTTATAATTGGTAAAGAGTATTTTTTTGCAAATTGAAAGTCTCTTTCATCGTGCGCTGGGCAGCCAAATATCGCCCCTTCACCGTATGTATCAAGGACAAAATTAGCTATATAGACGGGGATTTTTTTATTTACAATTGGATGATCACAATCGATATTTAGCTTAAAACCCAACTTTTCTTTTTCAGTATCAACTTTTTCAAATTCTCTCCTAATATTTTCAATCTCTGTTTTTGTCTGATATTTTGCAACAATCGGATGATTTATTGAAACAGCAATAAATGTTGCCCCATAAATAGTGTCTGGTCTCGTTGTAAATATATTCAAAAACTCATCTTTGTTGGTAATTTTGAAATTTATTTCGGCACCAGTTGACTTACCTATCCAATTTTTTTGCATGGTTTTTACTTTTCCAGGCCAAAGCTTAAGCTTATCTAAATCGGATAAAAGCTCCTCAGCGTAATCTGTAATTTTAAAAAACCATTGTGAAAGAGTTTTCTTTTCTACTTTCGCACCTGTTCTCCATCCTTTTCCATCGATAACTTGTTCATTTGCAAGAACAGTTTGATCAACTGGATCCCAATTGACTTGAGCATCTTTTTTGTAGGCTAAGCCTGCGTTATAAAGATCAATAAAAAGCTCTTGTTGATAACGATAGTAATCTTCATTACATGTAGCCAGTTCCCTGTCCCAATCTAAATCTAATTCAAGTTTTTGTAATTGTGACTTCATATTGTCTATGTTAGACAGTGTCCAGTCTCGAGGGTGCGTCTTAAACTGGATAGCAGCATTTTCAGCAGGAAGTCCAAATGCGTCCCAACCCATGGGGTGGATTACTTCGTCACCTTTTAATTTATGGTATCTTGCACATATATCTCCAATTACATAGTTTCGAACGTGGCCCATATGGATATTGCCAGAGGGATAAGGAAACATTTCTAATATGTAGTTTTTTTTTGGCACTAGAAATTTAATTTAATGCTGATGAGGAGTATTGAAGTGATGCTTCTAATATTTTTAATGTTAACATTTTTTGTTCATCAAAATATTCCTTGCCATCACTTTTCCAAATATTTTGATTTTTATTTTCGCAAAGAAAATTTGTTTTTACGCCAGTGCTTATATACTCTGCTGATATGATCTGTATCTTTATAAGGCACCTTTTATCAGTGGCATTTTTATCATAAATCCATTCAGTTTGTATGAATCCTCCTGTAGCATCTGCAATTTTTAGATCGTATACAGACGTTACATCAATAGATCCTTGCCATAGGTAAGGATTGACATTAGTCCTTATTTGTCCTGAAGTACCAAACTCACCCTCTCTTACTTTATCTAAGAATTCGGTTAAGTTAAAGTCTTCCATATCTTTGTTTTTTCCCGAGGGCAGCTTGGCCCTTTCTTTTCTCTTGCAGGTGTCATATTCGAGATCACCAAAGTCTCTATGTGGGTTATCACAGTACCCCCACAGCTTATCTAGTTTTTTTAATTCTTCTTCTCGTGTGCCCTGACAAGAAACCAAAATAATTGAAAATAGTATTGCGAATATAAACAATATAGTTTTATGCATCGTATAAAGCCTATGTTAGTAGGAGTTTTTTAGAGTAAGATAATTATAATTTAAAAACAAGGGGAAAAATTCCCCTTGTTTTTTAGTGTTAGATATTAGAACGAAATAGATGATCCAATAGCCATTGATGAGTTTGCGGTAGTTGATGAGTCTGTGCCTGTATCACCAGAAACAGTTCTCATTTCTGCAAATACTGATACTCCACCACCTAATGGGTAAGATACAGCAACATCTGTCTGAGTAGCAGACTTACTATCTACATCAGCAGATGAGTAACCAACTGTTACAGATGTTGAGTCAAGTGACATTGCATATTTAATACCAAACTGATTACCATCATTTGTACCAGTTGATGTCTCATAACCAGCAGTAAGTGTTCCACCCATTGCTGCGTATGTTACTGCAATACCAGTTTCAGTATCATCAATTGATGTATCTGAATGTGTTGCATAACCAACTGTTACACCAAGATCTCCAACTGTAGTTGAGATTTTTGCACCTGTACCTGTGTCAGTTGCACCGTCAACGTCACCAGTTGTTGTAGCAGGTGATGAGTCAGCAACGTAGTAAAGACCAACAGTTGCACCGCCAAATGATGTTGTTACTGATACACCAGTACCTTCGTCATCAGTGATACCAACAGTCTTTGACATACCATTGTTGTTAAGGATTGCAATATCTCCTACTGCTCCACCAACATCACCAACACCATCAGGAAGACCAACGTCGTTACCAACAGTAATCGATGTTCCACCTGTTGCGAAAGTAATGTTCTGGAAACCAGAAATTGCCTTTGATGCAGCTGCAGATGATGCACTTAGAGTAATACCAGCACCTGAAGACACAGTCATACCTGAGTCAGTAGTTGTTGATAGACCAAATGATACAGATCCACCATGTGCTGTATTATTGTTTGAGTCAGCTGATTGATAAGCAATTACGCTTGAACCGCTAACTGTAATATCTGCTTGTGCAGTAGTAAAAATACCAGCTGTTAAAGCAGACACCAATAATGATAGTTTTTTCATTATAATTGTCCTTTCATAAAACAATATATTGTTCAATGAGGATACTAATAATAAATGTTTGTTTTTGAATAAAATACCAAGAAAAAAAGGATTAATCGAATATATGTTGCATTTATGCAACATATATATCAAATGTTATAACCAAAAAAGTCATCCTTAAAAGTGACAATATTCTTTGATTTCCAAAACTCTCTTTGAGAGTAAAAAGCATCAGTAAATTCTGACTTAATTGATAAAAATGACTCTTTTTTGACAGAGTTTGTATGTATTTTATTCTGAACTTGATAAATTGTTGCTGTTTTAGCAAAAAAGCTCTCTCTTTTTGTAGGCTCATATTGAGCATTAATATTACAAAACTCATATAATTTTTTTTGATGTTCTTCAAAATTTTCAACAAGATTTTCATAATTTACTGTTAGGACATTTTCATCAATAACTTTTTCTTGTATCCAAAATAAAATACACATTTCAAAATTAGCTAACTGAACACCTATGTTAAACATTGAAGAGGCGAAAGAAATGTTATCGACATATCTTTGTTTAAATAAAGACACAGCAAGATCCCAAGGATCTCTTAGTATCAATATTATTTTTGATGCAGGCATAAACTTCCTTATGTGGCCAATAAAATGATAATTATTTGGTAACTTATCTGCTACCTTGGAATAATTTTTTAAAAAATAATTGGTCCTCTCAATATATTTATCTCCTACATCATTCATATTTGATAAACTAAATTCTCCTTTAAGAATATAACGAAATGATAAATCGTATAACGACATCAATTCTCCAGCACCAAATACTTCATTATTAGCAGTTATCAATGACTCAGTTAATGTTGTACCAGATCTAGGCATACCAACTATGAATATGTTATTCATGCCTTTGTTTTGGTCACTTTCACTTTCATTTTCAATACTTTTATAATTTTCAATAATTTGAAGAACTGATTTTTGAAACTTCATCATCGTTAATCTTTGTATATTAAACACTTCTTTGTTCCCTTGTTCATAATATTTTTCAGATAAAATTGGGTCCTCTTTCTCATAAAAGTTTGCAAGAGCGAAGTAAAGAGGTACCAATTCTTGGTACTTTTCCAAACTTGATTTAAATGATTTTGTATGAGTTTTTTCTTTACAAAGCTCAATCAACTCAGGACTAGCCTCTTTTTTTTTAATCTGGATTAAGTGTAATAATAGTTCACCATCAAATTTTAAAGATAAATATTTTTTAATGAATTTAATTGCATTTTCTTGCTCTTTAAGTGCAATAAAAATTTCTATTCTAACTAATAATGTAGATTTATAGTTTTTATAGTCGTCTGAATATTTTTCATGTAAAGAAATACACGTATCAAGCTCATGTGCTGCATTAATAAAATCTCTTTTCTTCATAAATACTTCACAACAGTTTTGATAGGGGGCAGGATGAGTACTATTTATCTCTTTTGCTTTAGTAATATTATCTAAGGCCTTTTCATATTCTTCTTGTTTTAGATAATAATTTCCTAAATTGTTAAAGCTATCAAAATCATCTGGGCTGATCTTTAATATGTTAAATGTTTCATTTATAGCTGCTGGATAGTCATCTTTTAAAAAATATATATGTGACAAAAGTTTCATCAAGTAAATATCTTTAGGGTTAAGTTTGACGATTTTTTTACATTCCATAAGGGCTTTTTCAAGCTGGCCATCAGAAATATATTGCTGAAGTAAATTTACTGCTTTATTCATATTAATTTAATAATATTAATTAAATTAGCTTAAATATGAAAATTATTCAAAATATAAAGCACCAGTATCAATTGAAGCTGACAGAGGATTTGCTACAAAACTCAAAATATTCTGAAATAAATTCTAGTCTAATGAATTATTCAAGGAAGAGCCCGCTAGAGTGTTTTGTTTTACTAAAAAATTTTGTACCAAAATTTTTAAACATCACTTCCAATGAAAAAATACTTAATGACAACATGGTATTGATTAACTCTTTTGATGAAAGTGATGCAAAAATTATAACAAATTTTCTTAAATTTTATTTAGAAAAGATAGATTTCCAAAATTTTGAGATATCAGATTATCAAAAAGAACTAATATCAATAATTTTGAGAATTAAAAAAGAGGAAAATATTACACAGGAAGATATATTCCAAAATTCCATTTTTTATCAAGCAATACAAAACTACTTAAAAGAGGATAAGATTCAATTCCTTAGTAATCAGTTTGCTTTTTTTTCAACTCCATCTAATATTAATTTTACAAACATAAGGTTAACTAAGTGCTATTTTTTATTAATTGAACATCCATATAAAATTTATCAAAGATTTAAAAATAAATTAAAATCTAAAGATCTTGCTATTAATTTATTCTTAAACTCAGATAATCAACCTATTAAGTATACTTCCCAAAACACAAATCTTATGGTAACCAGAAAAGATTGGGGTACTCACACAGGTAGCTGGTCAGACCCAAACGTCGCTAATACGTTGAGAGGCTCGATTCTAAAAAAAGAAGAACATAGTGACAATACTGATGAATTTTATGCCAGTATTATCCTTCATCTAAGGCAATCTGGTTTTGAAATCCCTTTAGATTATTCATTAATTTCTGATTTTATTTCCTTAAACCCTTCAGAAGATATGAATGAAAATATTGATATTTCTAATCATGAAAAAAAAGCTTTAAGAAGATATATTGAAAATATATCTGAAAATTTTGGATACGAATTATAATAAAGCTCATTGACTATAAATTTAAAAAAACTTAGTGAAATAAATAATAAAATTAAGGATAAAAATACTAAATTATTGATCGTTACTAAAACAAGACCTCTCGAAGAAATTTTGCAATTAATAAATTTAGGATTTTGTAACTTTGGTGAAAATAGGGTACAAGAGGCACAACAAAAATTTACAAATATTCCCTCACGTATGGACATTAGTGTGAGTTTAATTGGTCCTCTTCAATCAAACAAAGTAAAACAAGCATTAAAACTATTTGATGTGATCCAGTCACTAGATCGAATAAAGATTGTTGATGAAATTTTGAAATATAAAAATGAGAACTCTAAAACTAAAAATTTTTATATTCAAATAAATATTGGAAAGGAAGATCAAAAAAGTGGAGTAATGCCTAACGATTTCGAGGATTTTTATAAATACTGTATTGATAAATGTTTAAAAATAAATGGAATAATGTGTATTCCACCAGAAGGTAAAGATCCAGCTCCTTTTTTTTCTGAAATGAAAATGATTAGAGACAGGATTGATAAAAATTTAATTTTAAGTATGGGAATGAGCTTAGATTACGAAATTGCACTTGATCATCAATCTAATGAAATACGTGTAGGATCGTTAATATTTTCATGAAATATTTAATAATATTTATTTTTATAATATTAACTAAGAACTTATTTTCTTTAGAAGTTGAGTGCTCATTTGAGGAGGTTTATCAAAATGGAGAAACACAACAAGGTTTTTTTTTGATTAAGGATGAAAAATTTAGATATCAATATGATGATAAAAACTTATTTACAATTATTCACAATCAAAACATTTTTTTCTTAATAGAAAATAGTGATCCAACTAGATTTTTTAGAATAGATGAAAATACAGAGGTTCTAAAAGCAGTACTAAAAATTTTAGGTGATTACCCTGATTTTAGAGATGAATATTATCTTGAGGGACTTTTAATAAGAATAGAACAAAGTAACATAAATATTATAAAAAGGTTAATTTTATTGTCTGACGAAAAAAATTTAAGCATTTATATAAATGACTGTAAGTTTCATCCAATTAAAAATTTATACTTTTCGTACAGCCCTTATTTCAATTATAAGTAAAAAATGATTAATTTAAGTTGCAATGATAATTTTCTTAAAAATAGCATTGTCGATCTTTTGTACCAAAAAAAATTCTTTTTAAACATTTCTCATACTACTCAGTATTTTTTTCAATCAAAAATTATAATTAAAGAAAAAAGCTTAGAGATCTCTACCAGTACTAATAAATTTAATCTAAATCTACCTTTAAGTTTTAACGAATTCTTTGAAAAATTTTTCGATATGATATCTAATGAAAAAGTTTTCTTACAAAGTTGTGAGTATTACCCCTTTAAGCAACTAATAAAAAAAAATGAAAAAAATATATTTTTAAGTGAGATTCAAAACACAATTATGTCAAATTTATTACTGAACTCTAGTGATGGTATTAAAAAGATAGATTTAATTAAAATAATTTGGCCGAATGACAAAGACGTATTCTTTAACAAGCTTGATACACATCTAACAAATTTAAAAAATTACTTAAAGTCAGAAAGTGACTTTGATTTAAAGTTCACGTCAAAGTCAGGCCTTATAAAATTAATTTTTAATTAATATTTCCCTTTTACCTGTGTGACTTGGTTCTGATACAACACCACGTTGTTCCAATGCTTCCATGATCCTTGCAGCTTTATTATATCCAATTTGAAAATTTCTTTGTAAATAGCTTGTAGATGCTTTATTGGAGGATTTTATAAGCTCTATAGACTTAGATATTAGTAATTCATCCTGATCACTAAGTGACTCAAAATTTTCATCGTTATTTTTTATAATTTCTTCTAATTCATCTAAATAATCTACTTGTCGGTTTCTCTTAATTTCTTTGATTAACTTATTAACTTCGTTGTCAGAAATGAATGCTGACTGATACCTGATTATATTTCCCCCATTCTTAGTCATTAACATATCTCCATTGCCTAAAAGTTGTTCTGCCCCAACCTCTCCTAAAACGGTTCTACTATCGTATTTACTTGCTACTTGAAAACTTATTCTAGAAGGAAAGTTTGCCTTTATACTTCCAGTGATTATATCAACACTTGGTCGTTGTGTTGCCATAACCAAATGTATACCGCAGGCTCTGGCCATTTGTGCTAAACGCTGAACATAGTGTTCAACGTCTTTACCAGCTGTCATCATTAAATCAGCCATCTCATCAATAAAAACAACAATGTATGGTAACTTTTCATGAGATTTTTCGTTGTATCCCTCTAGACTTCTTGTATTTTCTTCATTCATAAGTGAGTATCTTCTCTCCATTTCTTTACAGACCCACTTCAGTGTAATAATTGCTTTTTTAGGCTCTGTAACAACTGGTGTAAGTAGATGAGCAATGTCGTTATAGACACTTAGTTCAAGCATTTTTGGGTCAATAAGTATTAATCTGAGTTCCTCTGGCGAGAACCTGTATAATATGCTTGCAAGTAAAGTATTTATGAATACAGATTTTCCTGACCCAGTTGTACCCGCAACAAGAAGGTGAGGGGTTTTACTTAAATCAATAACTTCTATATTTCCTGAAATATCTTTACCTATACATAAAGGTATTTTAAATGATGTCTTTTTAAAATTATTATTACTTAAAAGCTCTTTAATTGTTACTACCTCACGTTTTTCATTAGGCACTTCTACACCAAGGTACTGTGTTCCAAAAATTTGTGCAATTCTTACAGCTCCTACACCCATACTTCTAGATATATCATCAGCAAGATTTATGATTGTATTAATTTTAATACCAGGGGCAGGCAATATCTCAAATAGAGTTACAACAGGACCCAACTTTACATTAATAACTTGTATATCTATGTTGAAGTCTTCAAATACTTTTTCTAATAATGTAGAATTTGTTTTTATATTCTCCTCTTCAACTTCAGTTTTGGAAAAGGAATTATCAGTTTCCAAAATTTCAAGCGATGGAGAATAGTAAGTTTGTGAGGTATTTTCTTTACTATCAAAATTATCAACATCGTAATTATCTGTTAGGTTATTGTTTATTATAGGCTCTTTTTTTATTCGAGATCTTGCGATTTCATTTTCATCCTTGCCTCTGAAAACCTTGACTAAATTAAACTTAGGAAATTTAAGCAAAAAAAGATTCTGAGATAATAAAAAAATTATAACTCCAAATATAGATAGTAAATAATGTATATAATTTAAACTATAAATTTCATAAATGTAATTTGCAAAGATGCCCCAAGGTTCGATTGTATCAATAAATTTAATATTAAATTCCAAATACAACAATGCTTGTGGAATTAATGTTAAGCTCAAAAAAAATGTTAAAAGTCTTATAAAAATATATCTGGGTGGTTTATTAATAAAAACTAATATCGAAAAAGACAAAAAAAATAAAATTATCAGATATCCAAATATACCAAAAGTATAAAATATAAAGCTTGCATAATAAGATCCAAAATCTCCTAATAAATTACCCGATACATTACTAGTTCTTGTTAAAAATGAATTATCATTTATGCTAAATGTTAATAAAGATGCTGCTGATATAATAGATATTATCATTAAGGAAGTTGCATATGAGTACTTATATAATGATAAAAGTTTCTCTTTTAAAATATCAGGAATATAGTTAATTTTCATTATTTTAAATAAATATATGCGTCTAAATGAAAAATAAAATATTTAAATACGATTTTTTAATAGTTGGTGCAGGCCTAATTGGTTCACTTACAGCTTTAGCATTAAAAAAAAAGAAATTAAAAGTTTTGGTAATTGATGGCAAAAATTCTATACCAAAAGATCAGCGGACCTTGGCTGTAAATGCAAATTCTAAAGAATTTTTGGAAATGTTAGGTATTTGGAGACATCTTAAAACTAAACCACAGCAAATAAATAAAATCATTATTAAAGACTATATAAACTCTTCCCCACTTATTTTTAGCAATGATACAGAAGCAATGGGAAGTGTAATACACAATACTGAGCTTATTAAAATTGCTCGCCAAAAATTAAGTAATTTGCAAATTTTGAAATCAAATATTCAAATTGATTTAGACAGCTTATCACCCAAAAAAATTACTAGAATTCATAATAAATTTTATTCTTTTAAAAAAATTGTAATAAGTATAGGAAAGAAAATTATATTTGCTCAAAAAAATAAAAGCTTAACTTTTGATAATGGTGACTTTTCATATGTAGGTTTTTTTAAACACCAAAATGATCATAATAATCTTGCATATGAATTTTTTAATCAGGATGGACCATTAGCAGTTCTTCCATCTCCGCATTTAAACAATAAAAAATCTACATTTATTTTTTCCTCAAATAAACGAACCACATATCCTAAAATAAAATCTCTAATTAAAAGAAATTTTTATTCATCTCATGGAAAAATTCTATTTGATAAGCAATTACATAAATTTCCAGTTACTCCACATATAACAAAATACCATAAAAATTTTATATATGTGGGGGATAGTCTTAAATCTATTCATCCGGTAGCAGGGCAAGGCTGGAACTTAGGGATAAAGGATATCCAATCTTTAATGAACTTGATAGATAAATACCCTTTAGAAAGTGAAGCCTTCCAATCAATCTACTATTCAAGGAGGTTGATTGAAAGTTCTCTGTATTTTGGTTTTACATCTTTGATTAATTTTTTA
Source organism: uncultured Alphaproteobacteria bacterium (assembly GCA_902610175.1). Taxonomy (GTDB): domain Bacteria; phylum Pseudomonadota; class Alphaproteobacteria; order HIMB59; family HIMB59; genus HIMB59. The sequence continues at coordinate 482,940 of CACLUR010000001.1, forward strand.
TATGAAAACCCAACGACCTTAAATAATAATTTCGTTAGATTTGGCTATAGCGGTTTACTAAACTTTAAGCTTCTAAGAAATATCTTTATTAAACAAGCAATGGGAAGACTCAGTTTAATTGATTAGGTGTTTTGCTACTTACTACTTGGAAAGTATTTAAATCAAGAATAGAATTAATAGTATTAATTCTAGACAAGACATTTGGCGACTCTAAAATTGCTTGTTTATCTATCTTGTTGAATGGAGCTAACATAGCAAGTGTTGAAAGAAGCTGTAAATTTGATGTCTCAGATAGAACGTCTTTATCTATATCTAACTTTTTCATTCTAAAGAAATTTGTATATTTTTGAATTAGACTTGTACGATCTAAGTTAGGCTCGATATTGTTAAGATCCTCAAAATAATCATTACAATCAATTGTGGCCTGATAATAGCCATGAGTATTAAGATTTCTATCGTGAAGAACAAATCGGCAAATTCCCTCTAGATTTAGAACAAGTCTATAATCCGGAGTCTCAATATAAGATGTAATTTTACCGATACATCCCATTTGAAAAAGCTCATTATTATTATTTTTAGGCTGAATAATTCCAATCATTCGGTGAGTCTTTAAACTATCTAAAGTCATCTTTATGTATCTCTCTTCGAAAATGTTTAATGGTAATTTTCCAAATGGGAGTAACAAAACGTTATCAAGAGGAAAAATAGGGATAGAACTTGGTATATCCATAGGCTTGATATCAAAAAGTTTTTTTATATTATCGTCCATTATTTAAACATTATACTAGATAATTTTTTTCGTGCTTCAATAACATTTGGATCATTAAAACCCAATAAATCAAAAAATTCTAAAAGTTTTTTTTTAGCAGCTCCATCTTTCCATTTAGGATCATGTTCAAAAATTTTAAGAAGTTCATCAAATCCTTTTTTAGTTTCACTTGTTGATAGATAGGTTTCAGCTAGTTCATATCTTAGATCTTTATCTTGAGGATTTGCTTTAATTTTTTCCAATATTTTTTCATATGATAAATCTGAATTTTCTTTATTCGAGCCATCTAAAAGCATTTTTATTTTTGATATTTCCTCATTTTTTAAAATGTTATCATCAAGTGACTCAAACATTTCTTGCGCATCTTGAAAACGCTTGAGCTGTAATAAACATCTCAATAAACCTGTAATAATTTTTGCATTACCTGAATCAACGGCTATAAGTTTCTCATAAATTTTTAAAGACTCATCAAACTTTTTTTCTTTAAAAAATTGATCTGCTTCATTTATTTGTCCTGGAATTTCATTACCTGGTGTTGCATCGATCAACTTTCTAACCATAATTTCAATTTTACTCTCTGGTTGAGCGCCTTGAAAGGCATCTATGGGTTTTCCATCTACAAAACCATAAACTGTCGGTATAGATTGAATATTTAATTGCGCAGCAATTCCCTGATTTTCATCAACATTGATTTTGGCTAGTATTATTTTACCGTTTTTTTGATTAACTACTTTTTCTAAAGTAGGGGTTAGCTGCTTACATGGACCGCACCATGGTGCCCAGAAATCTACTATTACAGGGATGGTTTTAGACTTCTCTACTACTTCACTTAAAAATTGATCTTCATTAATATCAACAACATTACTCATATTTTAGAAATGGTATCAAATGAATTTTTTACAACAATAATAATTTTTCCTTTTGCCTTGATAGCCTTAAAAAGGAAGTTTATAAGATATTACGTTAAATAATTTACATTGCGGGCGTAGCTCAGGGGTAGAGCGCAACCTTGCCAAGGTTGAAGTCGAGGGTTCGAATCCCTTCGCCCGCTCCAATAATCAATACTTTTTTGTTTCTTTTACAACTTGGTGTTAAACGTGGTGTTAAACAAATCAAACTAGGTATTAATAACAATAGGGCTAAGAGGGTTTTCATTTAAGTTATTCTCAATCTTGATTTCCCTTAATGATTTGAGAAATAATTTTGCCACTTTCCTCTTTTTTTAGAGGCCTGATATTTCTTCCAAAAATTATTCCTGTTTTATACTTTAGTTTGACTAAATCCTCAGGCTTTCTAGCAACTGTAGATTTAATTACTTTAACCATTTTTACTCTCCTTTGGTTTATTGGTGGCATTTAAAAACTTTTTAAGTTTTTGATTAGGTAATGGTTTTTGATGAAATTGTATATAAGAGCGATGAATAGGTATTCCTAGTTCTCTTATTTCTTTTAGCGTTAATTTTTTCATTGGCATTGTTAACCTCCTTTGGTTTAAACAAGGCAACTAAAAAATGGAAAAATTTTATCCGTTTTAGCTGCATTTATTAAGCACCCGCAATATTGATTAGTAAATCGGTGCTACAATCTTTATAAATGATTATACAGATGGTGTAAATAATGAATTTCTAATTGTTTGCCTTATGTATATTGTTGTTCCAATAAAAATAATAAAATGAACGGGCCACCAATAAGGCATATTTACAAACCAATACCACCATTCTTCAAATATTTTACCAAATCTGTTTTCAAAATTATCAAAATTTACAAATTTTCTTTCTTAATAATTTTCCCTAAGTTAATGACATAGTCTCCCTTATTAACTTCAATTTCCTTATCATTTATCTTAATAATTTTTCTTTTATGATTAATTGAATATCCCTCATACTTACAAATAAAAAAAGGCTTATCAGAACCATACCCATTGACGAATTTAATAAAGTCATAATGTTTGTTTGATAATCTTGACTCTATCCACTTAGATGGAGCCCTGTATTCTTTTTTCTTGACTCCTTGTATCATTAATTCAAACCAAATTTTTTTTAATGTGAGATGTAATACTCTATTCTGAGATATACTTATCAGAATAGCCCCCCAGAATTTTTTAATCTTTTTGTAGCAAAATCATGATAATCCTTATCAATCTCACTGCCTAAATAATTTCTTTTCATTAATTTTGCAACGTATGCAGTTGTACCGGTGCCTATAAATGGGTCATAAACTAAGTCACCCTCATCAGAGAAATTCTTTAAAATATGATGAACTAATTCTTGTGGAAATACTGCACCGTGTTCTTTGTTCTTCTTTTTTTCTCTACCTATTTGCCAAATATCTTCCAACGTTCCTCTATTAAAATTAGCTTTTCTAAACCTCCTGCTAATTCCATCTTCTCTATCAAAAACTAAGATTAATTCAGTTCTTCGATTTAAAACTTTGTCTCTAATTGCTGGTTCTGCAACTTTTTTATCCCATATATAAATATCTTTTAACTCTTTATAAAACTCACCCATTATCCTAAAAAAAGCTCTTTTACTTCCCGTCACTATTTGAATGTTGTAAAAAATTATCTTACTGGTTCTTAATAGTTCATTAATTACTGATTTATGAAATTCAAAATATTCATCTATTGGTAAGTTATCTGCAAAGTTTTGATATTTTGTTGTAAGTTCTTTGACGATTTGACGAGAGCAATATTGGCCATTTCGAATTCTTAAATTCATATTGTATGGAGGTGAGGTGATAACAATATCTATAAAATCGTCAGGTGTTTTTTTTAAAGTTTCTAAACAAGACTCTTTATAAATTTTATTAATTTTAATTTTGGACATTGTCTGTAACTTTCCAATATAAGAAAAAAGGTGTAGTCTACAAGATGATTATGCCTAATACAGATGCAGATAAATTTATTGAATCCTTCAAAAAAGTTAAGGAAATGGGTGAGATTAAATCAAATCGAAGTGGCAATACTGGTGTGGGTAAAACATTAGAAGACATTATGAATGTTGAAGAGAACAACCTTCAAATACCAGATTTGTTTAATTTTGAAATAAAATCACAAAGAAATCTTAGTGAGTCTTATGTTACTCTTTTCACAAAATCTCCAAAGCCTCCACGTATCAATAATACATTAAGATTAAAATATGGAAGCAACGATGAAGTTTTTAATGACATTAAAGTATTGCACACCTCAGTATTCCACAGTCGTTGGAATACACATATGGCCGGATATGGATATAGAACATATGTAGATTACGAAAATGAAAAACTTTTTCTAAAATTAAAAAATTTAGAAACTGATGTAGAAGAAGATTTTACAATTTACTGGGACTTCGAAGATTTAAACTTCAAGTTAAACAACAAACTTCAAAACTTAGCATTTGTTAAAGCAGATGTAAGTAGAAGGGAAGAGGGAGAGTATTTTTACTTTAAGGAGTGTATTCTTTACACAGGAGGACTCACATTAAATAGATTTTTAAAAGCCATCGAAGATGATTATATTATGTTTGATGTAAGAATAGGTGCCTATAAAAATCCCAACAATAGAGCTACTTATGGAAAAATACACGACCACGGCAGCGGTTTTAGAATCAAAAAACAAAACTTCTTAAATTTATATGATAGAGAGTTAAGGATTACTTAATCCTCATACTTAATTTCTATCTGATTTTGAATTTTATATAATTGCGGCAATACTTTTTCTTCATCAACTATACCCATTCTTTGAATAATATTGATAATGTCACCAATTTGTAATGGATAAGGCAATCGAGCAACGAATGTTCCTTGTTGCTCATATTCTTTGATATGTCCTGATTTTTTTCTAAATTTCCTTATTTCTTTGTCTTTTTTTGCTTGCAAAAAATCAATAGGTATTTTCATGTTACTCCTTTCAATAAAAACGATGATATTAGAGAACTTTATTCGTTCTGAAATTTATTATTAGAAAACTACTTTTACCAAAATCAAATAACGTAGTCAATATTATGTAAGAATTAATCAATTATGCTAATATAAGAAAATACTGATGATAAGCCTCAAAAGAAATAAGAAAACTGGTGAGCTTGTAATGGCAAAAGGAACCAGAGTAATGAAAAAATATATCTATCAACCAAACCAAAAGGATGATTTTAAAGTTAGCAGGTCTAAATTTGAGGATTTTTTAAAATGTGAAAAATGTTTTTACTTAGATAGAGTTGGAGGGCTTGAGAGACCAGATATTCCTTCATTTACACTTAATGAAACCACTGACATTCTCTATAAAAAAGAATTTGATTTATGCAGAGAAAAACGAATACCTCACAGACTTTTAGTCGAAAACGAATTATCACATATCATTCCCTATCAACATGAAGATATAGACAAGTGGAGAGACTCTCTACATTACGGATTAATGGTAAGATATAAAGATACAAACATTATTCTATCTGGTGGAGTAGATGATGTTTGGATTAATACGAATAACAATAAACTTGTTGTTTTAGATTACAAATCTCAAGCAAAAAAAATTGAAAAATTAAATCATAAAGACTATTTAGACGATGTTTATCATCAAAGTTATAAAACACAGTTAGAATTTTATGCCTACTTGCTAATCAAAATGGGACATGAGGTTGATGAAACTGGATATTTTGTTGTTTGTAATGCTGATAGAGACAAAGAGAATTTTGAAAAAAATATGAAATTTGATGAACTATTAGTACCATATAAACTTAATTTGATTTGGATTGAGCAAAAGATAGATGAGATGATTGATGTACTAAATGAAAAAAAATTATTCAAAAGTAATGAAAGTTGCATGAATTGTGCTTACCAAAGGGAAAGAGAGTTATTAGGTTATAAGTGAAGATTATTAATTTAAATAATGTTGAACAACATCATTCTAAAATAGAACAAATAATCAAATATGGAAAATACGATAAATTTTGGATTGATTTTGCTAACAATCGAAAGACTACAAAAGAAGATTATCGAAATTTTGTATATAAAGTATATCCCCAAGCACTAAGCATGTTCAATGATTACCAAGGTGTAAAAAAAAACCTAATTTATTTTCATACTTATTGGCAATTACCTTTTTACTTGATTGGAAAAGATATTACTCCGAGAGATAATATCATGTTCATATTCAATGAGTCAGTCCTGAACATATACAACAAAATACAAGATAAAAAAATATATACTGAAATCGCAGATGTCATTTACTTCACTTTCTTTACCCCTAAAAGAATTAGTGAATTCAAAAAATTAAAAGTTGTTTAGAAATTTTTATTAATAAATTTTTTCAATGGTATATCTAATTTTAAATTTTATTTAAATGTATTTGTTTATTTTCCTCTATCAATTTAGTTGCCTATAAAAGCCATAATAGTTTAACACCAAAGTTATAAATCTACTGTAATAGGTGTTAAACAAAATGTTTAACACCAACTTTTCTAAAACCTCAACAAATTCAATGTTAAAGTAGTAGAAGAGGTAACGACTTTATCATTGCCAAGGTTGAAGTCGAGGGTTCGAATCCCTTCGCCCGCTCCAATTCAATAAATATTTTAATCAACAAATTTTAAACCAGGGTTGACATTGATATCTACATCTTCAATAGCATTTCCCCTTCTTACTTCATCATAATATACAATTTGTGTAGGAGTCTCTCCTTTGAATATTGTGTAAGCACTAATGAATGACTGATATATACCGTGTTTAAAGTAAATTGACTCTGGCTCAAAAAATATTGGTGATTTAAAAATTTCAACAACTTTATTACCATCAACCCAAGCATCTATCTTCTTATTTTCAAAATCTAAGCATACAGAAATATCTGTCCAAACACCTTTCATATCTCTTAATAATTTTAACTTATGGTATTCCGACTCATCAATAACATTATCTTTAGAGCCACTAAGTTTATGCCAATTTAAATACAAACCTCCTTGTCTAGCATCAATTTGTATCAATGGTGGAAACGAGGATAGTCTATTTGCTTTCCCGGATGGACCACCGTGCTGATGTATCTGCCCTAATGTTGTACTAACTTTTCTAATATCAGTAAATTCATTAGACAATTTTAGACTATAGCCGTAACATTGTTTTCCAGATGTAGGTTGATTTGGCCTAGAAGAAAGCTCAATCCTTTGTCTATCATTATCGCAATCATTCCAACTTTCATCACCGAAACAATCACCATTTCTAAGTTCAAATTTTTGATAATATTCCCCAGACCTTGCTTGTGAAGTATCTTTTATGTAATTAAAGTTATGTTTATTCTGGCTCATAAAATTTTTATGAAACTTAAAACCACTATTAAATGTTTCAATAAATAATTTATCATTTTCATCAATTGAAAAATTATTAGCTAAAGAGATAGATTTGAATATCAAGAAAATAAATAGAATTTTTGAAATTAAGTTTAATTGCAATCTAATTAATTTAATAAATTTATTTTTACAAACCATATATTTAAATTAACAACTCTACTAATAATAAAGCACCAATAATTATAAAAACACTACCTACAAATTTTTTCAATATAACGTTTTTATTTTTAAAAAATTCTAAAGCAATATTAGATGTAACCAATAGTGTTAAGATTACATACCAAATTGTATCAACAATACCGGCTGTAAGAATTAAGGTTAAATTAAAAGCTTTACCATTTTCTAGCGACATAAATTGTGAATAAATAGCAACAAACCATATAAATATTTTAGGATTTAATAATGAAATACTAACCCCTTGTAAAAATGAGGTAAAACCCCCACTTAAATCTTTTTTATCAAAATCTAATTTATCCCTATCAATCATTGATTTTATACCTAAATATATGAGGAAAATTATTGATAAAGATTTGATTACGTTAAACACAAGTAAGTTTGTTTTAATTATTAAAGCTACCCCAAGAACTGCAAAAAGTGCGTACATACCTATTCCAATCCCGTGGCCTAAGGATGTTAAAATACCATGAAATCTACCTTTAAAAATTGCATTATTAATCACTACTACCATACTCGGTCCTGGTGACATTGCGCCAAGTAGGCAAACCGCAAATATCTTAAAAAAAACTATTAAAGACATTTAGACTAATTAAAAATCTTCTTTAACTTCTATTTTATCTAGTTTAGATGCATTAATAATTTTTTTTAGATTAGCTGACACATTCGTATAAATAATTCTTTTACAGTACTCCCAAATTGGCAAATCTTTCTTACTATTACCAAAATAATCAAATTCAAGAATATTTAATTTATTATTAATAAATTTGACTTTATTTTTACCTACCATATTAAAATCATTTTTTGTGCCAAAAGACTCAAAAAATATTTTTAGATGTTGATCGATTTGGTCAACTAAAATTTGGTGACTTCCTGATATTAGATAAATTACTCTGTGCCTATTTTTTACCTCCCTAATATAATTTAAAGCACTTTTATTAAAAGTGAGCTTGTTAAGGGGTACATTATAATTTTTTGATATTTTCTCTTTTAAATAAGGTTTTCCTCTAATTAGAAATACGATCAAATAAAAAGTTAACTTTAAAGGGTTTTGTTTTAATAAGTTAATAAATGCAAGATTTGATAGATCCTCCTTAATAAGGGTTCCGTCAAGATCAACAAATAATATTCTATTTTCGTCCATTTTTCTTAAAAAAAGATACTTTAATTGTTATTAATTCTTTATCTACTTTTTCTTTAATTAAACCTATACAATCTGCCTTAATACTTATTCCTTTTTGAAATATCTTCTCATATAGAAGATGTTTAACATTTTGTATTTCTTTATCTCTAAATTTCTTCCTCCCTCTTTTTTCTTCTGGGAATTTTTTAAAAAATTTTAGTAAAAGATCAATAGAATATTTACTTTTAAATTCAACGTTTTGATATCTTTTCATTAAAACATAATATTTTTTTGGAGGTTGATTTTTGAAAATTTCGATCAATGTTTAAAGTGACGATCACTCAGTTTAAAAAAATTTAATTTATTTTCTTTAACAAATTTCTCAATAAGGTTATCATTTATTGATCCCATCGGCGCATAAACGTCAATTTTTGCTTTCTGTTTCTTTATTAATTTCAAAGAGTCTGTAAAAGGAAAAAAAGCATCTGAAAATAAAAATAATTTAATATTTCTCTTTTTTTTACTTTTGAGATTAAATTTGTACAAGCAATTTGTGAGAGAGTCTATTCTTGAAGTTTGACCGCCAGATTGAGATACCAAACTAGATTGGTCAAATAGGGCGATAGCATTTGACTTTATGACCTTTAAAACATTAGTAAAAAAATTTAATTTTTCAGAATTTAATTTATTTAATCCATATACCTTTCTAATTGATGATTTTTTATTATTTACACTCTGAATAAGTGTTCCAGCAAAAATAGACCTCTTTTCTAATTGTAACTTAAATTTTTTAACTTTTAAAACTCTTAAATTTACTTTTTCTTTTAAAATTTTTAAGGCCTCAACATCAAAATCAGGTGCCGCTACTACTTCATAAAAATTTTTTAGTAAATTTTTTGCTGTTACACCATTAACTTTCTTATTGAATACTATGATCCCACCAAAAGCACTAACAGGATCGCCAGCTAGTGCATTCATGTAACTCTTTATTTGACTAGTTTCTATAGCAGCACCGCATGGAATATTATGTTTTATTATAATACAAATATGTTTATTTGAGTTTGTTTTATAAGCTATAGCAAGCGCTGCATCTAAATCTAATAAATTATTGTAGCTAAGCCTTTTCTTTCCACTTAATTGAATGAATTTATTTTTTTGAATTAAAGCAGTTGCAGTTTGTTGTGGGTTTTCACCATATCTAAGTAAATACTCCTCATCTTCTATCCCTTGAAACCATTTCGATATCGCAATGTCATATTTTGTGACTTGTTCCATAGCTTTAATTGCATATTTTTTTTTGGAAAAACTTGTTTTAGGAATATTTTTTATAAATTTTGTATAATCCATTGGATCAACAATTACAGTAGTTTTTAAATAGTTTTTAGCTGAGGCCCTTATAAGACTATGACCGCCAATGTCGATCATTTCAATTATTTCACTAGCTTTTTTCTTACTTTTAATTGTTTTTTCAAACGGATAAAGATTAACAATAACTAAATCAAAATTTATGATTTTCTTATCTTTTAATTCTCTTTGATGATCTTTAGTTTTAGATGCAAGAATTCCTCCAAAGATTTTAGGATGAAGTGTTTTTACTCTACCATCTAATATTTCTTTTTGTCTAGTATATTTAGATATTTCAAAATGTGGCACGTTAATTTTTTTTAAATATTTAGAAGAACCACCAGTTGAGTATATAGTATATTTTTTCTTTATTAAAAAATTTGCAATTAGGTCGAGATTTGCTTTGTCATAAACAGATATTAAAGCATTTTTATTTTTTACCATTAGTTAAAATAATCATTCAATTTATCAGCAGCTTTGGTTAAGTCTCTCTGCTCAAATAAAAAAGAACCTGCAACAAGTATATTTGCCCCTGCGTCTATGCAAAGTTTTCCAGTTTCATAATTGATACCACCGTCAATTTCAATATCTACGTCTAAATTATTTTCTTTAATATAATGAGATATGCTCTCAATTTTTTTTATTTGATCATATAGAAATGATTGCCCTCCGAAACCTGGCTCAACAGTCATGACAATTACTTGGTCAAATAAATGTAAATACTTTTTTATTTCTTGCCACGGTGTTTTTGGTTTTATGGCTATCCCTGCCTTGACTTTATTCAATTTAATTTTATTTATAATTTCATTTAAATTTTCATTGATTTCATAATGAAATGTTATGATATTTGATCCTGCTTTAATATAATCATCTAAATATTTATTCACCCTATTAATCATTAAATGTACATCAAAAATTTTTTTTGATTTAGAGCGTAAATCTGAAATAAATTTTGGCCCAAATGTTAAGTTTGGAACAAAATCACCATCCATAACATCAAAATGAATATATTCCGCTTTTGATTTATTAAGATCAGTTATAGTTCTTTCCATATTAGAGAATGCTCCACCTAAAATTGATGGTGATATAATTTTTTTCATTTTATCTTTTCTAACACACTTACAAAAAATACATCAGACCCTCCAAGCTCTTTAAAGCTTAATGGGTTAATGAAATATCCACTCTGTCTCTTAATCATTTTATCTGAATTAATGTTGTGCAATTTAATATTTTTATGTTTTTGCATAATTTTATCAATAACTTCGATTGTCTCAAAAGGATGAAATGAACAAACAATATAGACTAAAAAACCTTTTTTATTGAGTATTTTTAATGATTTTTCTATCATTTGAATCTGGATTTTTTGGTGTTTTTTAATTTTAGACTGGTCAATTTTAAGAGTTACATCCGGATTCCTTCTAAATGTACCTAGCGCACTGCAAGGAGCGTCCAATAAAATTGAATTGAACTTCTGAGTAAATTTTGCTTTTAAAAAATCTACTTTTTGAATATTTATTTTAATATCTAATCGTTTAAGATTTTCTTTAAACTTACTTATCTGACTTTGAGAATTATCAATAGCAACAACATCAAAACCAAATGAATTTAACAATATACTTTTACCGCCTGGCGCAGCACATACATCTATTAAAGTTTTATCTTTAAAAAATTTACGCACAGAGTAAATCACTTCAAAATTACCAATATCTTGAACAAAGCACTCCTTTATAATTTTTTTATCTAAGATAAATACTCTTTTCTTATAAAGAGCTTTTTGATTATCAATTAAACTAATTTGGTAATTCTTAGGCTTAGTAAATATAGTGGAATAGATATAATTTCTTATTGAGTCACTCGAAAATATTTTATCAAGTATTTTTTTAAAATTGGGATAAATAAATTTTCCATATTTAATTTTATTTTTATTTCTTAGAATATTTCTTAGTACAGCATTAACTAGCTTTTCTTTTTTAAAAGTTTTCCCTTCTTCCACAGCATCATTAACAATTGCATATTGTGGTTTTTTTGAGAAATACAGTAATGTTAAACATATTTTTAGTAGTGTTAAAATATTTTTTGGTGTTTTGTCATGGACATAATTAACAAGAATTTTATTATTATTTTCATAATTTCTGTAATACTCTTGTATTACTAAGAATAAAAAATTTCTTTTTACGTCTGGAAACTGACTTATGACATGATCGATACTACTTCCCTGATCAATTTTTTTAATTGAGATAAATAAGTTTGTGATATCAGATGGTTTAGATATTTTTAGACCCGTCTATTAATGATTGGACAACATTAGGATCCGCCAATGTTGATGTGTCGCCGAGTTGTTCTTCTTCTTTTGATGCTATTTTTCTTAATATCCTTCTCATTATTTTGCCTGATCTTGTTTTTGGAAGCCCTGGTGAGAATTGTAACTTATCAGGTGTTGCTATTGGACCTATTTTTGTCCTAATCCATTGCACAAGCTCCTTTTTTAAATCCTCGCTAACCTCAACTCCAGTATTTGTTGTAACATAGGCATAAATACCCTGACCTTTAATTTCATGAGGGTACCCCACTACTGCAGCCTCAGAAACTTGTTCATGTTCAACAAATGCACTTTCTATTTCAGCCGTGCCTAGTAAGTGACCGGATACGTTAATACAATCATCTACTCTCCCTGTGATCCAATAAAAACCATCCTTATCTCTACGACAACCATCTCCAGTAAAATATTTCCCTTTGAATTGACTAAAATAAGTATCAATAAAACGTTGGTGATCGCCATAAACTGTTCTCATTTGACCGGGCCAACTATCTAAGATGCAAAGCTTACCTTCACATTCTCCCTCTAATATATTTCCACTATCATCAACTATTGCTGCTTCAATTCCAAAATAAGGTTTGGTTGCACTTCCAGGCTTAAGTTTTGAAATACCTGGAATTGGTGAAATTAAATGTCCACCTGTTTCTGTCTGCCACCAAGTATCAATAACAGGACATTTGTCCTTGCCAATTATCGAAGAATACCAATTCCAAGCTTCTGGATTAATTGGTTCACCAACTGTACCTAAAATTCTCAAAGAACTTAAATCGCACCTTTCAATGAAAGAATTCCCCTCTTTCATTAATGATCTCAATACAGTTGGCGCAGTGTAGAAAATATTAACTTTATATTTTTCACAAACTTCCCAGAAACGAGAAAAATCAGGATAGTTAGGCACGCCTTCAAATAATAATGTTTTACCTCCGTTTGCTAATGGTCCATAGACTGAATAAGAGTGTCCTGTGATCCAGCCAGCATCTGCTGTACACCAGTAGATATCCCCGGGGTGATAGTCAAAAGAGTACTTATGTGTAAACGATGCGTAAACCAAATATCCCCCTGAAGTATGAAGAACCCCTTTTGGCTTACCAGTAGAGCCAGAAGTATATAAAATAAAAAGAGGATCTTCTGCCTTCATTGATACGCACTCACATTGATCATCTACCTCTTTAACTAATTCATCATAATAAAAATTATTATTTTGATGTAGTTCATCTTGAGTATTTGTATATCGAATTACAAGAGCTTTTATGGAACTATCACAACTCTCTAAAGCTGTATTAATATATTTTTTTAATGGAATTATTTTTCCACCTCGAACACCTTCATCAGCAGTAATTACAAATTGAGATTTGCAATCTTTAATCCGTCCTGCTATTGACTCAGGGGCAAAGCCTCCAAATATTACTGAATGTATTGCACCTATTCTTGCACAAGCCAACATTGCAAATGCAACTTCAGGAATCATAGTTAAATAAATTGTTACTACATCACCTTTTTGTACACCAAGTTCTTTTAAAACATTTGCAAATTTACTTACCTCTGATTTTAACTCTTTATAGGTGTATGTTTTATTTTTACTAGTGTCATCTCCTTCCCAAATAATTGCTAATTCATCTGGTTGTTTTTCAGCATGTCTATCAACACAGTTATAACAAACGTTTAACTCACCATCCTCAAACCATTTGATAGATACTTCACCGTCGTAGTTGGTGTTTTTAACTTTAGTGAAATCTTTAGACCACGTTACTTGAGATTTTGCCACTTTAGACCAGAATTGCTCTTTGTTACCAAATGACTCTGCATACATCTCTTCATATTGTTCTTTTGATAAAAGTGGATTAGATAATTTAAATTCTCTCATTTTTTTCACTCATCCTAATTAATTTCTTCCATTGCTTCAATGTTACAGGCATGACACTTAATCTAGCCTGTTTTACAAGCGGAAAATCATGGAAAAAAGGGTTTGCTTTTATTTCTGATAAATAAACTTCATTTAAATCTTTGACATAGGTTACGTCAACCATTCCAAATATTCTTTTTTTATCTGTGTGATCTGGATAGTATTCCTTGGTAACCCTTACAATTCCCTTTATAGCTTTTTCTGTTACTGAGTGATAAAACATACACTCATCTCCTTTTCTCATCTTTTTCATATTATTTGCTGCTTGATAGTTTCTAACACCGTCCCAATGTTCAGTTTTTTTCTTTTTTTGTTGATCCCATGACCAAGAGCTAGGCTCTGATTTTAGGAGCCAATAATTTTTAGAAGTGTTCATGAATTAATATATTAGGTGATGGTCTTACATTGTAATTATTAAACTTGATTTTTCTAGTTTTCATATATTCGATAGCGTTCCAACCAATCATTGCAGCGTTGTCAGTACATAAAGATAAAGGTACCTGATGATAATTAAGTTTCTCTGTTGAAATAAGTTTTTGAAGCTCATTATTTAAATATTTATTTGCTGCTACTCCACCACAAATAGAAAAATCATTAATTTTAATATTTTCTTTTTGTAAGAGTTTAATGCTATTTAATATCTTAATTTCTAACACTTTAAATACAGTATGTTGAAATGAAGCCGAAAAGTCCCTCAGAAATTTTTTCGTTTTTTTATTTTTTGCTGTGGTATTTAGTGCTGCTGTTTTTAAACCTGAAAAAGAAAATTCACAGTTATTTTTTTTTGTCAAAGGCATTGGGAGTTTAAACCTCTCAATATTTCCACCTATTGCTAAACGTTCAATTTCTGGTCCACCAGGATAACCTAACCCTAACCCTTTAGCTACTTTATCAAAACATTCACCTGCAGAGTCATCAATTGTTGATCCAAGAGTGATAAAATTTTTTGGATTTTTTACTAACACTAAGGCCGTATTTCCTCCAGAGACGAGTAGGCATAAATATGGAAACTTAATTTTAGATACAAGTCGAGGTGATAACAAATGTGCTTGTAAATGATTAATTGGAATAAGTTTAATATTTTTAGACAATGATAGACCTTTTGCAAAAGATGACCCTACAATTAATCCACCTATGAGCCCAGGCCCAAAAGTTGCTGCAATTGCTGAAATTTTTGAAAAATTAATTTTTTTAATTGATTTGACCAATGTATCTAAAATTTCCAAATGTTGTCTTGCTGCCATTTCGGGTATAACGCCCCCATGATCTTTATGAAATTTCCTGTGATTAATTGTTTCAAGAAACTCAACACTTTTATCATCTTTTACAATGGCGATAGACGTATCATCACAAGAACTTTCTATTGCCAAAACTTTCATTATTATAAAAAAATATAGATTCTTATTGAATGTCTGAAAATCAAAAAAATGACAGTAAAAAAAGCTTTCTTCGACGAAATCTTTTCCTAATAGTAATATTTTTAATCATTATAAGTATTGCAGGGGGCTACTTGTATCGAAATAACCTTTTAATATTTGATGAGGCTCAATTCAGCAAATTAAACCAAGAAACTCAATCACCAAATATTCAAAAAGAGATAACTCCTGTTAATGATTTAAATAACAAAGAACTGGAAGATAAAGTAGATCGTCTTGAGTCTCTTATACTAGAGTTAGCAAAAAATGTTCAAGAAATACCTCAAGCTACCATTGTTCAGCCAGAGCCAGAGCCACAACAAATTACTTTATCCAACGATGAGGCATATGAATTAATTCTGTCCATAAATCAGATTATAGTTAACATTGATCAGCAACAAATT
>CACLUR010000002.1 GCA_902610175.1 uncultured Alphaproteobacteria bacterium
GCATATTTTGACAAAAATAATTTAATTGCAAAAAATGGATCAGATTTAATTAATGATAAATTAAAGTTCATGTCAAAAAAAATAGAAAACTGTCTAATTCTAGATGAAGATCTTTGCATAGAGGAGTCCAATTTCACTAATACAAAAATTATAAATATCAATGATATTAACGTAGTTGAAGGTAAGTTTGATGCTGCTATATCAAATTTTTCTTTACAAATACCATTGTTTTTGAATAGCAATGATATTTTTAATAAAATCTTATCTAAATTAAACGATAACAGTTTATTTTGCTTCAATACCATAACATCAAATTCAATGAGAACGCTTCAAAATATTTTTTTAGAAATTGATGAGAAGATTTTTGGAGGAGTTTATAGAAGATTTGGTCCATTTTTAGAAACTACGAAATTGATAGAAGATAAGACTTTAAAATTAACTTTAGTAAAAGATAACAAGGAATTAGAGTATATATTATTTTCAAACCATAGTATTTCTATTTTACCTCAAGAAAAAATAAAAATTCATAAAGCTATTAAAGACGTATCAAATTATATTATTTATAAATTAAAAAATTAAATGAAGGTTGCACTGATTCAAATTACAGTCGGTTCAAACTTTGATGAAAATTTTGAAAAATCAAAAAAATTTTTACAAGACAGTTTAAACACAAGCCCAGATTTCATTTTATTACCTGAGTGCTTTCTCTTTTTATCAAGTAAATCAAAAATTTTGATTGAAATGAGTCATGACTCTGTAAAATATTTTAAAAATTTTTCAAAGATAAATAATGTATATTTACTTTTAGGGTCAATTCCTATAACCGAAAATAATAAATTATTTAATCGGTCAATTTTAATTAATCCTGATGGAGATATAATTTCAATTTATGACAAAATTCATATGTTTGACATTACATTAAAAAACGGAGAGTCATACAAAGAAAGTGATTTTTACTCACCTGGAAGTGAATTAAAAATTACTAAAGTATTGGGTCACTCAGTTGGTCACACTATTTGTTATGATTTAAGGTATCCTAAATTGTACAGAGCTTTGGCAAAAAAAGGTTCACAAATTATTGTTGTCCCTTCAGCTTTTACGCACACAACAGGTAAGGCTCATTGGCATTCTCTTATTAAAGCAAGGGCTATTGAGAATGGAGTTTTTATATTGGCACCTAATCAATGGGGCGTAAATAATGAAAAAAGAGTAACTTATGGACATACTTTAATAGTAGACCCTTGGGGAGAGACATTAGCTGAAGCTAAAGATGGTGAAATGATTATTGCTGCTGATCTTAATTTAAATAGAGTTAGAGAGTGTCAAAACGCAATACCTGTATTAGATAATGATAGAAATTTTGAATAATATTATTGAAAATTATCATTGAATGACCAAATATTAATAATGATTAAATTTGATTTAATTTGTGAAAATCAACACATATTTGAAGCTAGTTTTGATGACTCGAACTCATTTGAAAAACAAAAAAGGAAAAAACAAATTGAATGCCCTTTTTGTAATTCATCAACAATATCAAAATCAGTTATGGCACCAAACATTTCTGGTAAATCAACAAGTTCAGCTAAAATAAATCGTGAAAAAAAGAAATTATTTTCAAATTATAATAAACAATTGAATAAAATTAAATCTGAAATAGAAAAAAATTTTACATATGTTGGAAAAAAATTTCCAGAAGAGGCAAGAAAAATTCATTATGGTGAAGCGAAAGATAAACCTATTTATGGAGAGGCAACTGAAAAAGAAAGTCAAGAATTAGTCGATGAGGGTATAGGTTTAGTGAGACTCCCTTTTAGTAAAAAAGAAAAAAATAAAAATTAGTATTTCAAAGTGCCAAAGTAATTCACTAAATCAATTTTGCTTAATTTGAAAGATTTAAAAATTGGATTGTATTGTATACCCTCTATATCCATTAAATTTAAATTATATCTTTGACTAATTGATTGTAATTTAGAGGGAGATAAAAAAAGATTAAAATCATGGGTTTTTTTAGGAAGTAGTTTTAAGAGATTCTCAGCAATATCAATTGCTAAATATTTTGATAATAAATTTTTATTAAGTGTAGATATAAATATATATGCATCTTTATTGAGATTTTTACTTAAGTTTTCAAAAAGTTGATACTTATCTTTTTCTTCTAAATGTTCTAAGAATTCAAACAAAAAAATAACATCAAATTTTTTTTGACAATTTTTTAAAAATTTATTAGCTTCTATATTAATAAGTTTAAAATTTTTTTTGTTTTTTATCTTAAAATTATTCTCGATATCAATACCTGAACACTTTGCACCTATACCACAATAATTATTAAGGAATTTTCCCGTTCCACATCCAAGATCTAGAACCCTTTTATTTTTAAAGAATTCATATATATCTTGACCATTATGATCTCTTAATATTTTTGACATATACTGATGTCTTATAGCCATCATTTGCTCTAATGGTTCGTAATACTTGCTATTATAAGTGCCCATGTTCTTTACATCATAAAAGTTAAGAGTATATTACCGTAATTCATGAAAATTAAAGTTTTAAAATTTGGTGGCACATCTGTTGGAAGCATTGAAGCTATAAAAAGATCAGCAAACATTATCCATGATTGGTCAAAAAAATCTAAAGTTATAGCTGTGTTATCTGCTATGTCAGGTGAAACTGATCGTTTAATTAATTTAACAAATTCTTTTTCAAAAAATCCAAATCCAATTGATTTTGATAACGCCGTATCATCAGGAGAAAATGTATCTTGTGCGTTAATGTCTATATGCCTTAATTATCAAAAAATTAAAGCTAAATCACTACTTAGTTGGCAAATACCTATTATGACTTCATTAGAGCACATGAAGTCGAGGATATTGTCTATTAACAAAAAATTTTTATTTGATGAATTAGAAAATTTTGATGTTCTAGTAATTCCAGGTTTCCAAGGTATTAATAATAGGGGTGAAATAACTACTTTAGGTAGGGGTGGTTCAGATACTAGTGCAGTTGCTGTAGCAGCAGCAATGGAGGCAGAATGTATAATTTATACTGATGTCGAGGGTGTATTTACAGCCGATCCAAACATAGTACCTAAAGCAAAAAAAATTAATAAAATTTCATATGAAGAAATGCTTGAATTAGCTTCCCAAGGAGCTAAGGTTCTTCAAACTCGTTCTGTTGAGTTAGCTATGAGAAAAAATACTAAATTAAGTGTAAGATCTTCCTTAAAACCCAAAAAAATTGGCACTATGATTACTGATGAGAAAAGTGTTTTAGAAAATAATACTGTCAGTGGAATAGCCTATTCTAAAGATGAAGCAAAAATTACACTTTCAAGAGTACAAGATAAACCTGGTGTTTCTTCAAAAATCTTCGGCCCGTTGGCTAAAGGAAATATAAATGTAGATATGATACTTCAAAATATTTCACAAGATGGAAAGTTTGCTAATTTATCATTCACCTTACCAAGGCTAGATTTAGAAAAAGCATTAAAAATATTAAAAAAAGAGAAATCTAAAATCGGATATAAAAAAATTATTTCATCTAATAATATTTCAAAAATTTCAGTAGTTGGAGTAGGAATGAGATCTCATGCTGGAGTTGCTCAGACATTATTTGATACTTTAGGAAAAAATAAAATAAATATTCAAGTTATTACAACTTCAGAAATAAAAATTAGTATACTGATTAATGAGGAACACACAGATTTAGCTGTAAAAAAATTACACCAAGCATTCAAATTACACAAATAATTTTTTGAATAAGTTAATTTCAATAAAAGAGGCAAGGATTAAGAAAGGACTATCAATCAATGATTTATCCAAAGCTCTAAATTTAGATTTAGATATAATACGTTTATTAGATGATAATTTAAAGCTCCCTAAAAAATTTCGAGCTTATCAATCAACTTATAAAAAATCTATATACAGATATTTGGGCTATGATATTAAATATAAAAGTTCAATTAGTGATGTCCCAATTGATCATACAAAAATATCGATAATTTATTTTATATTACTACTTGTTTTCACAATTTTAACGTTGTTATCATTTAATATATATAACAAATTTAATAATAAAATTTTTACTAGAGCAATGGAAACAGATAAGATTTATATGGATGTAGTAAACATATCCTACCAATATGAACTAAATGAATTAAGCCATGATGATTTTATAAAAAATCTTATCTTTTTAAACAGGGTTAATTACACACAAAACTTATCAATTTATGCTAAACCAAATAAGACTATTTTTTACAAAATTCAAAGTAATATTAGAAAAACTCAAAAATTTGGTGAAATTATAACATCTAAAGAACTTATTCTTGATTTAGACAATGATTTTTTAATTGATTTATCTAATATAAATAACATTGAAAAGATAATATACAGAGGTATAGAAATTAGACTTAATAAGGAATTAAATTCCTATTTATTAAATTTTGATATTAATGATTTTGAGACTTTAATATGAAATATTCTCATTCAATTAAGAGAAAAAAAACAAAAAAAATTCAAATTGGAAATATTTTTGTTGGTGGAGACTCTCCAATTACGGTTCAGACAATGACAAACACACTCACACATGATGTAGATGCAACACTTGAGCAAATATCTCTTATTGAACAAGAGGGATGCGATATAGTCAGAGTTTCAGTTCCTGACGAAGATTCATCAAAAGCGTTAAAAAAAATAATTCCTGAAATTAAGATTCCATTAGTGGCTGATATCCACTTTCATTATAAAAGAGCACTTGAGGCTGCAGAAAATGGAGCACATTGTCTAAGAATAAATCCAGGTAATATTGGATCTAGGGAAAAAGTTAAAGAGGTCGTTGAGGCTGCCAAGCAAAATAATATACCTATAAGAATAGGTGTAAATGCTGGCAGTTTAGAAAAATCAATATTAGAAAAATTTAAAAGCCCAACCTCTGAGGCACTATTTGAAAGTGCTAAATTAAATATTAAACTTCTTGAAGATCTCAATTTTGATAATTTTAAAATAAGTGTGAAAGCATCAAATGTTTTTACAGCAGTAGAGTCATATAGAATGTTATCAAATTATTGTGATTATCCCCTTCATTTAGGAATAACTGAAGCAGGAAGTTATTTTAGTGGGTCAATAAAATCATCTATTGGTCTTGGATTACTTCTCTACGATGGTATTGGTGACACAGTAAGAGTCTCACTTTCAGATCATCCAACTCAAGAGGTTAAGGTTGGGTTTGAGATGTTAAAATCATTAAATTTAAGAGATTATGGTGTAACAATAATTTCTTGTCCGTCTTGCGCAAGACAACAATTTGATGTGATTGAGACTGTAAAAAATGTTGAGAAAAAGCTTTCTCACATAAAGAAACCCATAACAGTTTCAATTATCGGATGCGTTGTTAATGGACCAGGAGAAGCTACAATGACTAACATTGGTATAACTGGGGGCGGAAATAACACACACATGGTTTATGTAGATGGGGAAAAAAGCCATCGAATCCAGGACGAAGATTTAGTTGAGTACTTAGTCAAAACTATAGAAAATAAAGTTGAACAGATTCATCACTTGAAATGAAAAGAAATATTAATTTAGTAAAAGGCACACATGATATTTTTGGATCAGTTATGGAAAAGTTTGAAATTATTATCGAAAATTTTTATTCAGTATGTAAAAAATTTAATTTTCAATCCATCCAAACTCCAATTTTAGAACAACAAGATTTATTCTCTAGGGCCGTAGGCGAGCAAACCGACATTGTCTCTAAAGAGATGTATTCATTTTTAGATAAAGGAGATGCGTATATTTGTTTAAGACCTGAGGCCACAAGTAGCTTAGCTAGGTTTGCTGCTTCAAACTATCAATCTGGCTTACTTAAATTAATTACGCATGGCCCAATGTTTAGAAGAGAAAGACCACAAAAAGGCAGATATAGACAGTTTCATCAAATAAATATTGAGTCTATTGGTGAAAAAAGTCCTTATATAGATTTTGAATTAATTCTAATTGCAAAGTTATTATTTGATGACCTCGGAATTAAAGATAATAAATATAGGTTGTTAATTAATTCTCTAGGGTCAAAAGAGGATCAAATCAAATACGCTAATGTTTTAAAAAAATATTTAAGTGATTTTAAAAAACATTTATCTGAAATATCACTTTCTAGATTGGATAAAAATCCACTTAGAATTTTGGATAGCAAAGACCCAAAAGACTCTGAAATATTAGTGAATGCTCCAAAAATTAGCGAACATTTATCTGATGATAGTAAAAATTATTTCAATCAAGTTAAAAATCTTTTAATCGATAATAAAATTAAATTTTTTGAAGAACCAAAATTAGTTAGAGGATTAGATTATTACTCTCACACGGCTTTTGAATTTCAAACAAATGAGGATAAAAGGCAAAATGCAATATTAGCAGGAGGCAGGTATGACAAGTTAATTAGTATGATTTCTTCAAGAGATATACCAGGAGTCGGTTGGGCAGCTGGTGTTGAAAGATTAATAGATTTGATTGTTATAAAAGATAAAAAATCAGTATCACACAAAAAAATATTATTTGCTGTTCAAAATGAGGCTTATTTAAATAATAATAGAATTTTAAAACAAATTTATAAGTTAAGATATAACCACGAAGTTAGAGTTAGTAAAAATATAAAAAAACTTTTTAGTTATGCAGATAAAAATAATTTTAGTTTTATTCTTCTAATTGGTGAAGAAGAGATTAAAAATAATAAAATTCTTTTAAAAGATTTAAAAAACAAAAATCAAAAATCTTTTGAAATTTCCAAATTCGAGCTTAAAAATGAAATTAGATAAACAAATTATTGATTTAAAAAAAAAATTTGATCAATTGAATGAAAAACTTTTAAATTCTCAAAGCTTAAATAATGAAGAAATTATTCAAATAAACAAAGATCTATCAAAATTAGAACCAATTATTGCTTTATCTGACAATATTAAAAATTTAGATAAAGAAATAAAAGACTATAAAGAGATACTTGAAAATGAAAGCGATGAAGATCTGCGAAATCTAGCAAAACAAGAATTACCTTTGTATGAAAAAGATTTAGAAATTAAAAATAAAGAATTACTAATTGCTCTACTACCTAAAGATGAAGCAGATGATAAAAATGTAATTTTAGAAATAAGGGCTGGTACTGGAGGGGATGAGGCTGCATTATTTGCTGGAGATCTATATAGGATGTATGAGCGATATTCCTCATTAAAAAGCTGGAAGTTTCAGCCAATGGAGAAGAGCGAGACAGGATTAAAGGGAATAAAAGAAGCAATAATAGAAATTAAAGGAGATGGTGTATTTAAATTTTTAAAAAATGAGTCTGGTGTCCATAGAGTTCAACGTATACCAGAAACTGAATCTGGAGGCAGAATTCATACCTCGGCTGCTACTGTTGCTGTTTTACCAGAAGCTGAAGACGTTGATTTAGAGATAAAAGATGCTGATTTAAGAATTGACGTTTACAGATCAGGAGGAGCAGGAGGCCAATCTGTAAATACAACAGATAGTGCAGTTAGAATTACACATTTACCTACAAATATAGTAGTAACTCAACAAGACGAAAGATCTCAACATAAAAATAAAGCTAAAGCATTAAAAATTTTAAGATCCAGATTATATGAAGTTGAAAGAATTAAGAAACAAGAAGAGGTTTCATCCAATAGAAAAAATCAAGTTGGTTCTGGGGATAGATCTGAAAGAATAAGAACATATAATTTTCCACAGGGTAGAGTATCAGATCATAGAATTAACCTAACGCTTTATAAATTAGACCAGTTTTTAACAGGCGAGGCTTTAGATGAAATGATATCAGCTTTGTCAGCAAGTGAACAAGCCGAAAAATTAAGCCAATTAAATGCTAAGTAATAACTATTTAAGTAAATTAGATATAAAAAAAATATTACTTAAAAATTTAAACTCAATTACTGGTTCTCAAGCCGAACAAGAGTCTCAAATAATGATTTCTTATTTATCTAAAAGTGAAAATAATTTAGATATTAATAATAGTGAAATTGATAAAGAATTAATTAATAAGATCCTGAATGAAAGAGTTAAAGGAAAGCCACTAGCAAAAATAATCAATGAAAAAGGCTTTTGGAAAAAAGTTTTCTATACAGACGATTACACCTTAGATCCTAGAGCAGATTCTGAATTATTAGTTGAACAATTATTAATTGATTATAAAAAAAATAATCAAAAACACTTGAAGTTGCTGGATTTGTGTTGTGGGACTGGTTGCCTCGGTATTTCAATTATAGATGAGCTAGATAATGCATTTTGTGATTTTATTGATGTTTCTGAACATGCTCTTACTGCATGTAAAAAAAATATAATAAAATTTAAACAGCAACAAAAAACAAAAATATTCCACTCAAATTTATTTGAAAATTATCCAATAAATAGACTAAGAAATATTGATTTTATTGTTTGTAACCCACCATATATACCAACTAGAAATTATTTAAATTTAAATAAAGAGACTTTGCATGATCCAAGAATTTCACTTGATGGTGGAAAATTAGGCATGGATTATTATGTTAAAATTATTAATTTTTTAATTAGTTTAAAATTTAAAGGAGTTGTTTATTTTGAAATTGATCCAATTATCACTAAAAACATGTATAAATTTTTATTAGAAAAAGGTGTAAAAATAGTTTATAAAAAAACTGATTATCTTAACTTAGATAGGCTTATAAAGATAAAATTCCCTACTATTTAATTGATAGGCTTTTTTTAGAGATAATCGATATAAAATTAATGAAAAATTTTGTAAAAAGAAAGCCCTACGGCGGTCAAAGAAAATTAAACTCATCTAGATCTGGTGTTGCTGACTCCCCATATTTGCAAGTTAATGGAAATTCCAACGGATTTAAAAGAAACGGTAAAAATCCAAAAGATCAATATAATGATTATCTTAACAAAGCAAAAGATGCAAAAGGACAAGGTGATGATGTGTTAGAGCAGTTTTACCTTCAACACGCTGAACACTATTTTAGACAAACAGACAATTCAAATAGAGGTTTTGTTGCTAGAAAAATTATTAGTAAAGACAAAACCGAAAATAATGACAACGATTTGAATAAAGATAATAAGTCAGAACGTAACCCAACTTCTGATTTTGACGACTTAGCTAGTCAGTTAGCTTAATTTATTTTATTTTTATAGATATTAACTTCTTCATCTATTTTAGAAACTAATATTTGAAATTCATTCAGTTGTTGTTCGTTAAGCTTTCTTCCTGAAGGTAATTTAAGTGTAGCTGGGTTTATTTGTTTTCCATTAACAATAATTTCATAATGTAAATGAGGTCCAGTTGATTTTCCTGTTGAGCCTACATAACCAATAACATCACCTTGCTTAACTCTTACACCACTTGATATTCCTTTTTTATAACCATTAAGGTGCGCGTAAGCTGTTTTATAGGTACTATCGTGACGGATTCTGATATATTTTCCATATCCTCCATTTCTACCTACGAACTCAACAATACCATTTCCAGCAGCAAAAATCGGAGTTCCTGTTGGAGCAGCAAAATCTACTCCTTTATGCATTTTATTAAAACCGGAGATAGGATGTTTTCTCATACCATAACTGGAACTAAGTCTTGCACCATTGATTGGAGTTTTCATTAAGCTTTTCGTCATTCCTTTACCTTTTTCGTCAAAATATTCGCTGAATTCTCCATTATCATAAAGATAATAAATTAATGGAGTCCCTCTTGATGAAAGCATTAAGTATTTTGGATCTTCGATTTGAATTGTCTTACCGTCATTGTTTACCTTTTTGACAAACAGCATTTCAAAATTATCACCCTCATAAATATCTCTCTGAAAATCAACATCAAAACTGTAAATCCTGATAATTTCATTAATTACTATTTCAGATAACCCCCGATCTTTCATAGCTTTATATAAACTTGATTTAATTTCCCCTGCTACAAAAATTTCTTCGGAATTCAGCGGAATTTCATTAATCTCATAAATAAAATTATTATTTGAGTAAGATATGATTAATTCTTTGGTATCAGAATATTTATAAATTAGGTCAAAAGTTTTTAAACCCTCAGCATCATACTCGCTTAATATTTTTACAGTATCCCCAATATATAATTTAGAAAAATCATAATATTCTTTACCGTTAAGTATTACTAGGTCTATATCTCTACCTTTAAGACCTCCTTTTTTTAAAACTTTTGCAAAATTATCTCCTTTGGAGACTATGATTTCATCAAAATAATTATTTAATTTATCATCTATCTTATTTTCAATTGGTATGGAGTCATCTAGCTCTTTTAGATTAATGTTATCTTCTTTTTCGGTTAAGTCTTTATCAAAAATATTTGATAAATTTTCAAGTGTTATATTTTCAAAATAATTTTTTGATTTTTCTTTGTCAAATATTGGGTCGTCTAGACTCTCAATGCTTATAACATCATAATATTTTTGAAATTTTTTTTTATCAAAATAGTTAATATCTACATCATCATAAATATAAGCATATTCATTGTTTATTTTTACGAAATCAGAATAGCTTATATAAAAGAAAAAAAAGCTAATTAAAACCAATAAAGTTGTTAGTGATGCTTTTATTGTAAAACTATTTGTCCTTGCCATTTATTTCTTTATAAAGAAGTAAAATTAATCGATTATTATCATAATGGAAAAATCCAAAAAAATACTAGCTAATATATTTCAAGAAACTAGTAAAATTTTTTGGATTTTATTCAAAGTTATTTTGCCCGTTGTAATAATTATTAGAATACTCGAGCTTATCGGAGCAATCCCTTTTTTGGCTAAATTCCTTGAGCCATTAACAAGTTTCATTGGCATTGACGGTTCATTAGGACTAGTTTGGATGGCAGCTATATTAGTAAACATATATGCAGGTTTGGCTGCTTTTGCATCCCTCCAAGCGATATTTGATTACACAATAGCTGAAACTACAATTTTAGGATTAATTATACTTATAGCACATAGTTTACCAATTGAAGTAGCTATTGCACAAAAATCAAGAATTTCATGGGTATTTAATTTAACTTTTAGATTTGTAAATGCTGTAATTGCTGGAAAAATATTAAGTTTAATTTTTACTAAGTATAATTTATTTAATGAACCTAATAATTCAATCTTACAAGTCCCAATTAAAGATGTTTCAAATTTAGAATGGGTTATTTCACAACTTCAAAATTTTTTTCTAATTTTCTTAATAATATTTTTTATTATATCGACAATTAATATCCTCAAAGCGATTGGCATTTGGAGATTTATAATTAATACTTTGAAAATTCCTTTGTCCTACTTGGGTATGTCAGAGAAAGTAGCAAATATAATTTTGATAGGCTTAACATTAGGAATTTCGTTTGGAGGGGGTTTTTTAATAGAAGAGTCTAGAAAAAATAATATTTCAAAAAAAGATATTTTGCTGTCTTTGTCTTTTTTAAGTTTATGTCATAGCATAATTGAAGATACAATATTAATTTTGTTATTAGGTAGCCATATTTCTGGTATTTTATTTTTTAGATTTATTTATACCGTTGTTATAATTCTTATAATGAAAGTCTTATTAGAAACAAAAATGCAAAAATTTATTTTGAGTAAAATTACAGATGGATAATTATATTCAATTTCCTCGTTACTCAATTTATCTAATACCCAATAAATCATTTATTGATCAAGTTGAGAAATTACTTTTAAAAAATAATGTGAAATATGATAACCTTGGAATATCAAAGTATGGCCTTCATTATACTGTCAAAGCGCCTTTTTATTTAAGCCATCTTTATAATGAGGAGGAACTTATTAATTCATTTCAAGAGTATTTTTTATCTAATCAGAATAGATCTTATAAAGAAGTATTTAATGTTTTAGGCTTAAAGAAAATTAAAAATGTTATTGCCCTAGAAATGAATTCTAATGAAAAATTTAATTTTTTATGCAATGATATAATGAGATATTTTGACTTATTTAGAAAAACTCTCAACCAACAAGAAGTTCAAAAAGATCTTAAGCGTTTCAGTAATTTAACTTCTTTAGAGATGGAATATTATTTAATATGGGGGTATCCTTATTTATTTGAGTTCAGTAATCATCATATCTCAGTGTCAGATATTACAAAAGATGTAATATTTGACAACTCAATCAAATCTTTGAATTACTCTTATATCAGCTTAATGAAACAAGATAACTTAAATGGTAAGTTCATCTCTATATGTAAAAGTGATTAGTCTAGATGCTAAAATTATTTACACTACAGTAATAGTTAAATAATATATTTCGCTCATGGGAATTTATGTTAAAAAAAAGAAATTTAATATTTTTAAAGTTTTTTTGATTTTTTTATTTGTAATTATAATTCTTACAACTCTATATTTTTTAAATATTTTTTCAGAAAAAAGTAATTTTGATTTATCAAATATTGCGAATAAACAGTTTGAAGAAGAAACAAATCAAATCATCGAACCAGATCTTAGCTCTTATTTAAAAAAAGATGATGTAAATTTTGATGCGTATTTTACCAAAAAAGAATTTGATCAAAATATTAAAAAATTTATAGAGGAGAATCCAGATTATATCTTAGGTGTTCTTAGAGAGTATCAACTAGAGCAGAATAAATTAGAACAAGAAAAAACTAATCAAAAAAATATCTCAAGTATAAAAAATTTAAACCTCGCATATCACCCTATGTACTTGGGTGACTCAAATTCTGCAAAAGTTATTTATGAATTTGTTGATTATAATTGTGGTTATTGTCAAAAATTCCATCAAGAATTAATAAATGTAATGAACGATAATTCATTAAAACTTGTTATTATACAGATGCCAATTTTAGGGAATTTTTCAGAGGAATTGACTAAGTTGGCAATAGCTTCCTCCTTGCAAGGTCAATTTAAGGTTGTACATAATTATTTATATTCTTCAGAGAGAAAATCAAAAATGGAGGATATTTTGGTTGACTTATTTTTAAGAGGTGTTGATCTTGACATATTAAAGAATGATTTAGACTCACAAGAGGTATCAGATTTTCTATCCATTCATAGAAGTTACGCTGATGAATTTAAATTTACTGGAACACCTGCAACCATAATTGGAAATCAAATTATTCCAGGCTTTATCGATGCTGATAAAATTACTGAGATTTTGGAAAAAGAATTTTCCTGAACTCAATGAAAATCAGTAATTTTTCAAAGATTTCATCAAATATTTTTGGATCTCGTGTAACTGGATTTATTAGAGACATACTTTTTGCAAATTATTTAGGTGCCAACTTGATGTCAGATGCATTCCTCTTTGCTTATAGATTACCAAATTTATTTAGAAGAATTTTTGCAGAGGGATCAATGAATAGTGTATTTATTCCTTTGTATGTTAACCAAGAAAAAATGAATTCAAAATCAGCAAATGATTTTATATGGATAGTTTTCAACTTTTTTTTTGTAATTACTTTATTTTTATCTTTTTTAGTATTTTTTTTTACAGAGCAAGTCATATCAATTTTAGCACCAGGATTTTTATTAAATAAAAGTCAATTCTTATTAGCAAATCAGTTATTGATTATAACTTTTCCTTTTTTGATATTTGTGACTCTATCATCAGTGTTGAGCTCAGTTTTGAATGTGAAAGGAAAATTTTTTTTACCTTCCTTTTTATCAGTAATCCTTAATATTTTTATGATTGCAACTTTGGTGTTGTTCAAGTCTAACTCTCATTTTGCACTCGCTTGGTCAATGATAATAGCTGGCTTCACTCAATTGATCCTTTTATTTATCAATTTAGGCACAATAAAAATATTTTGGGGTATTGGTTTAAAGAGTATAAAAGTCTTGTCTAAAGAGCTTAAAAAATTCTTTGGAAGATTTCTCTATTCTCTACTGGGTTCTGGTATTGTTCAATTAAATATTTTTATCTCAATGTTATTTGCTTCTTTAGTGGGCGATGGTGCTATAAGCCAAATTTACTACGCTGACAGAATTATTGACTTACCATTTGCTCTTATTGCAGTTGCAATGTCTTTTACACTTTTACCTTATTTGAGTAAAAATATTTCAGATGAGAGTAAAAATTCTAAAGCTTTTAACGAAACAGTAATATTTTGCTTTCTTTTTGCTATCCCAAGCTCATTCGGTATTTTTATTCTGAGTGAAGATATTATAAGAGCATTATTTGGTAGGGGTGAATTTAATAATGACGATGTGTTAATTACATCTAAGATTTTACTAGTCTACTCTTTTTCATTGCCAGGATATATGCTTGCTCGAATTTTTAATCAAGTTTTTTACTCTTATGAAAAAGTTGAGTATCCTGTTAAAGCAGCTGTCCCAACATTTATATGTAATTTTATTTTATGTTTTCTTCTTTATAGGCCTCTGGGTGTCTTGGGTTTAGCTATATCAGGTGCTGTGAGTATATGGCTAAATTTATTTATTCAATTTTTTTACTTAAGAAAAAATTTTAGAAGTTTTTATGAAAAATTATTAATTTTTGATTTTAAGAAACTATTAAAGATATTATTTAGTGCAACTATTATGGTGATTTCAATATTAATATTTAAAAAAATTTTGGATTTGAACATTTATGTAGACTTACTCATTCAAATACTTATTGGTTTGATAATATATTTTTTAATTTTAAATTGGCTTAAACTAAACGAAATAAAACTAGTATTTCAATTAAATAAATTTAATTAGGAATTTTATTTACTAATTCTAATTTTAATTTAAAAGTATGTATCCCTATTTTTATGGGCGTGTAGCTCAGTTGGTTAGAGTACTTGCTCGACACGCAAGGGGTCACAGGTTCGAATCCTGTCACGCCCACCATTTACATTTAAACTTGATGATGTATGATTAATTTGAATGAAAAAATGTTTATTAAGCTTGATAATTTTTATTCTTTCTTCAAACATAACTGTAATTGCAAATAGTTATTCTATCTTTGGAGGCACCTATGATTACGACGATGATAACACAACGAACTTATTTGGCCTAAATTATCATATATCTAATAACAAAATTGATTTGATTGATATTTTTACTATTAACCCATTAATTGGTGTTTTCATTACAGCTGACAGTGCTTCTATGTTTTACAGTGGCTTCGAAACAAATATTGGAGCAGATTCAATATATTTAAATCTCTCTTCATCAGCTGGCATTTACAACAATGGGGACGGTAAAGATTTAGGGAATGATCTCCAATTTAAATCAGAGGTTAATATTTTTTATAGTATATCAAAAGAATCTAGTTTTGGAATAGGGTCCCATCACATTTCTAATGCAGGTCTAGCCAAAGTAAATCCAGGTACAAATAATTATTACCTGATATACAATAGAAATTTCTAAATTTATTTATAATTATCCAATTGTTAATTTACAAAATTCGTTTATTTTTATGCTGAATGACTAAAAACTTTTTAGCTTATTTATTATTCTCTATCTTGATTGTAATAATTCTCGTAATAGGATATGAGGAAATTAAATTTTATTTTGATGCTAATCCATATATTAATGGAATAATATTTCTAACACTATTAATTGGTTTCCTTTTATACTCTTTTAAGATATTCACTTTAAGCTCTGAGTTTAGATTCATGAACTCTGTAGCATTTGGAAAATTAAAACTAAACGACTCATCTTTAAACAACTATCCAATAACAAAATCTATTGCAAATAATCTTGGTATAACAACTACCACAAAAAGTATAACCAAAACACTTGATGAGATACTAGATGATCTTTTATCTACTGTTGAAAGTGGAAGTGACATATCAAAATATCTTATCAACTTAGCTATATTCTTAGGACTCATAGGAACTTTTTATGGATTACTTTTGACAATAGGGAGCGTTTCAAATGTTATTGATAGTCTGTCAATTGAAGAACAAGACTTCGGGGCATTTTTTAATAATCTAAAAGATGGACTAAAGTCACCTTTATCTGGAATGACAATAGCCTTTAGCTCATCATTGTTTGGTTTAGTAACTTCTTTGATTTTAGGACTTTATGAAATAATCACTAGAGGCATTAAGCAGAACTATTATGAATTTTGCGAAAATCAAATTCGACTTTTTTATAGATCAAGCCCGAATACAAATAAATTTAATCAGAATACCGATAACACCAACTTCTCTCAAAATATTGTTTCCAAGCTTGATGAATTGGTTGATGGTATGAAAAATTCTAATGACGATTTAAGGAAAGAAGTTATTACAGAACTTAAGTCTGTAAGCAAGTCTATCAAAGACTTAGACAAAAAGTGAGCTATCTCTCAAAAACTCAAAGTTCAGATAATGGAAATATAATTTGGCCTGGATTTGTAGATGTATTGGCATCTACGTTGATGGTTATCATTTTTATAGTTTTACTATTCACAGTTGCTCAAGTTTATTTGGGAGATCTTGTAGTAGGAAAAAATGAACAAATACAAAGTTTGGAAAAAACAATTGTTATACAAGACGAAACTATAGTGGAACAAGATGTAACACTCACAGATAAAGAGATTGAATTAATTGATAGACAAAATCTTATAGAAAAACTTGATGAAGAGATATCTATTAAACAATCTCAAATTTTAGCTCAAGATACGATTATTCAAGACCAAGCACTTGATATAGATAAACTAAATACGATAATTGCTAAAATTACTGATGAATTATCTTTATCTTTAGCTGACAGATACACTCTTCAGAAAAATCTTTCTGAATTAAATAAACAACAAGAAATATTAAAATCAGATTTAATAAAACTTGGTGGAGAAAACAGTGAACTAGTTGGACAGATTGGCGAGTCACAAAATAGAATCGAAAATCTTCTAGAGTCTTTAAGTTCCTCAGATGATATAAATCAAGAACTGCAAAACAAATTATCTACTTTAGAGGAGGAGTCAGCAATACAATCAAGTGATTTAAATGAGGCTCTAAATTTGATATCTAATTTAGCTTTGGATATTGAAATACTTAGTAATGAAATAAATCTCTTAAATAACTTACTGGAGTCTAAAGAGGCTGAAATTGCTCAAAATGAGATAGAACTTGGAGAGTTAGGAGATAGATTAAATAGAGTACTTACAAGTGAATTATTCAAATTACAAAAGTATAAATCAGAATTTTTTGGCAAGTTATCTGAAGCATTAGCTGATAGAGACGATATCCAAATTAAAGGGGATAGATTTATTTTTCAATCAGAGATTTTATTTGACTCCGG
The DNA here is from genome assembly GCA_902610175.1 of uncultured Alphaproteobacteria bacterium. Taxonomy (GTDB): domain Bacteria; phylum Pseudomonadota; class Alphaproteobacteria; order HIMB59; family HIMB59; genus HIMB59. Next base: position 17,209 of record CACLUR010000002.1, read on the forward strand.
AAGTGCAAATATTCAAGACGAAGGTAGGGTTGCTCTATCTCTTATTACAAAAACAATTATAGATATTGCAGAGTCTATTCCATCCGATCTAAATTGGATTTTACAAATAGACGGTCACACTGATAAAATACCTATTTCAACCTCTCAATTTCCATCAAATTGGGAACTTTCTCATGCTAGAGCGCTTGAGGTTGTAAAATTTCTTATTCAACAAGGTATCCCTGCCAACAAATTGTCAGCAAACGGTTATGGTGAATATCAACCTATTAACTTAGGAGATACTAGAGAAGACCTAAAAGAAAATCGAAGAATTGAATTAAAAATTACTCAAAAGTAAAATTATTCAATCCACATTTTGATAATTTTATCTGGGTCATCTACCAGACCATTTTTTATAGGATCTCCTTTTTTGATTGCATCAACATATTCCATTCCTTCGATTACTTCACCCCAAACAGTATATTGTCCGTCTAAGTGTGGAGTATCACCAAAGCAAATAAAAAATTGACTATCAGCACTATTAGGATCTTGTGCACGTGCCATACTTAGAGTTCCTCTTTTATGTGGCATGTCATTAAATTCAGCTTCAATATTAGTTCCAGAACCTCCTGTGCCAGCTCGTCTTAAATCATAGTTATCTGAATTTGAATTTCCAAACTGAACATCTCCTGTTTGGGCCATAAAACCATCTATTACCCTGTGAAAAACTACACCATCGTAACTGCCTTTTGCAACTAGATCAGTAATTTGCTTAACATGCTTTGGTGACTTATCTTCAAAGGTCTTTATTTTGACGATTCCGTCTTTAAGTTGTAAATTGATGATATCCTCCTTAGAATATAAATTGCTAGAAAATAGTAAAAATGAAATTGAAATAACTAATTTAATCAAACTCATTTGATGAAACTAGCATAGTTTACTATCAATAAAATTTATTTATTTGATAATTCTGTCGCTATAGATGTTATTTTTTTTCTTAGCGAATTAAGGCCGTTAGATCTTGATTGACCTAGATGGGCAGAAAGACCAATTTCTTCAAAAAAAGATAATGGTGTGTTTATTATTGTTTCAGGAGTTTCATCATTATAGGCAAAATAAACTAAATAAAACAAACCTTTTACAATTACAGAGTCACTTGAACCTAAAAGGTTGATTTTTCCATCATTGATTTTAGGCACCATCCATAGATTTGATGTACATCCTTGAACACGATATTCCTCAGTTTTGTAAATATCCTCTAGATCAGGAAGTTTTTTTCCTAAATCGATAAGGTATTGATATTTATCTTCCCAATTATCGAAAAATGAAAAATCTTCCTTAATTTTGTTGATTTTTTCACTAATTAACATAAATTTCTGCCTTATTGTTTATAACTAATACATTAAATTATGAAAATTAAAAGTTCTCTTAAAACAGCAAAAACCAGAGATAAGAATAACCAACTGGTTAGAAGAAAGGGTAGGTTATATGTAATTAATAAAACCAACCCAAGAATGAAAGCCAGACAGGGCTAGAGTTAATCTAGATACTTCTCAACTTCTAAAGCTGCCATACATCCCATACCAGCAGCAGTAACAGCTTGTCTATAAATCTTATCTTTAACATCTCCTGCAGCAAATACCCCTTCAATCGAGGTCTTTGTACTATCTGGATCTGTAATAATGTATCCACCCTCATCCATTTTTAGTTGACCTTTAAATAATTGTGTAGCTGGATCGTGACCTATCGCAATAAATACACCATCTATTTTGAGATTTGAAATTTTATTTTCTTGTTTATTTAACAAGTCTATTGACTCTAAATCATCATTGCCATTAAACTTAGCTACTTCACTATTCCAAATAAACTCAATTTTAGAATTTTGTTTTAATCGATCTTGTAGTATTTTTTCAGCTCTTAGTTTATCTCTTCTGTGCACTAAGTAAACTTTTGTTGCAAACTTTGTTAAAAATAATGCTTCCTCAGCTGCACTATTCCCACCACCAATTACAGCAACCTCTTTATCTTTAAAGAAAAAACCATCACAAGTGGCACAAGCTGATAGCCCATGACCTTGAAATTTATCCTCATTTTCTAAACCAAGCCATCTTGCTTGTGCTCCTGTACTTATTATCACAGTTTTGGTATTGAGAGTTGTGCCATTGTCTAAATTCAATTTTTTAATTTTTTCTTTTAAAAAAACTTCTGTTACTTGTGAATTAATTATTTCAGTACCAACATGTGCGGCTTGCTTTTGCATTTGTTCCATTAACCAAGGCCCTTGGATAGGATCTTCGTACCCTGGATAGTTTTCTACATCAGTGGTTATGGTGAGTTGACCACCAGGCTGAAAACCACTCACTAAAATCGGCTTCAAATTAGCCCTAGCAGCATATATTGCAGCAGTATATCCAGCAGGTCCTGAACCTATAATAATAACATTATTAATATCAGCCATCTATTGGCCAGCTAGTGGGGAATGTTACATAATTTATTTGCATGCATCTTCTTTCAACCTTAATTTCTTTTTTTTCAAGTCCGTGCCAAGTATTATTTCCAGAGGCAAAAAAATAACCAGTATTATGTTTATATGGAACTGTTTTAACAAGATTCATATCAGTATCATAAAAATCTGTTCCGAGTTTTTCTGATTCATCGTAGGTATTAATAAATAACATCATTGTCATTAGTTTTTCTTTGATATCCAAATGTGGTTTTAGCCAAAAACCTTTACGATCTGATATATACTCAATTCTAATAAAACTATTTGATAAATTTTTTTTAATTTTATCTTGTATTGACTCAATAACATCCTTATCTCTCAAATCATCAATTAAACCCATACCGTTTGATAAGTTTTTTGAGTTATCGCTTTCTAAAAACACTCTAAGTTTGCCATCTATCCCCTCTCCGCCTGCATCAGCGGCTCTTGTTCCGTCAAAAGACCGAGGTGCATCAGATATATCTACGTCATTAAGTTCTTTTATGAGTCCATCTGTGAAAGGCGAGTCTAGCTCCCAATGAGGGAAAGGGTCTGAGTATGTTTTACAACGATTTAATATCGATTCCTTAAGCATTACTAGATCTGAACCTTAAATTAGATTGTATCTTATTCAAGATCTTAGTTTTAAGATTTTTGTTATAATCATCAATAGAGATTTCATAAGGTTTTAAATTTTGATTATAATATTGTGCAAAATTAAGCTCTATAATTTTACTAAAAAATTTAAGATATCTTTTTGGGCAAAAATTTTCTTCAAACTTAAATAAAAAAGTACCAGCTTCAGAAGATATAGCTTCAGATATCATGGATATTGAGTCCCAAGTTACAATTTGTAAATTACCCATAGATAGAAGCTCACCGTACTTTCTTGGATTAAATAAATCACTGTGGGTAATAACATTCCCATTATCAATTTTTAATAATTCATCTATGAGCCCTCTTGGTGTCCTTCGTGATGGTATAACATTGACTTTAAAATCTTTACTTAAAAATTTTATTTCATTCAAAATTTTTTCTTGTGTTTGCTGTTGAAATTTAAAATATTTGTTTGGGCCGCCAATAATAAAATTTATTGTATTTTTATTTCTAATATTTTTTTTGAATTTAATATTATGTATGGCTAATAAAGTTGAGATACAATTATCAAAATTTAAATTATCATGTTCTGGGCAAACAATAAGATCAAAAAGTTTATAATTTATTTTTGGGTCTTGTATGTGGATATTAAAAATTAAATCTTTAAATTTTTTTTTTAAATAAACAGATGCTTTAACACTTTTTTTACCACAACTAATTAGAATCGTATTTTTTTCAATCTTCAATGAAGAGAGGTTTTCATAGGCAAACCTACTTGTAGGTATCAACTCAATAGGTAAATTTTTGAAAATAGATTTAAGTTTTAAATCAAAATTTATATAAGAATTAGATATTAAATTAGCTAAACCCTCTATCTGACTTCTCATACCAGCAGCTCCTTCACTGATGGTAATTACTTTGTAGGTATTCAAATTTTATTATTTAAATCTTACTGACTTAATTTCGTATGAAGTTATACCTTTTGGTGTTGATACTTCTATATAATCACCTTTTTTCTTTCCAATTAAAGCTCTTGCTATTGGGCTAGTAACAGATATTTTTTTTTGCTCAATGTCAGCTTCCACTTCTCCAACTAACTGATACTTAGACTCTTTATCATTATCCAAGTTTATAATTGAAACAGTTGCTCCAAATTTTACAACTGTTCCAGATAATTTTGATACATCTATTAATTCTGCTTGAGCAATAATACTTTCTATTTCAGCTACTCTACCCTCAATGAAGCTCTGTTTTTCTCTAGCTGCGTGATACTCAGCGTTCTCAGAAAGGTCACCATTACTTCTTGCATCAGCTATGGCTTTAATAATAATTGGCCTTTCAACTGTTTTTAAATGTTTAAGTTCATCGAGGAGTTTTTTTTGCCCCTCTTCTGTCATTGGTATCTTTTCCATTTTTCAATTTCAATTAAGTTGTAGAAAATATTGAATTTTATGAGTTTTTACAAATGAATTCTTATACTAGAAAGAATGATGAATTTGTATAGGTTTTACGGAAATAGGCTTATTTTTCAATATAATTAGTGATTTAATAAGTATTTCTGCACTTCTAAGGTTAGTATAGTAGGGAATATTAAGATCTACTGATGTTCTTCTTATAGTAAAACTGTCTATAATTGCTTGTTTTTTCTCTGTAGTATTTATAACTAAATCAATCTTATTTTGCTTAATATATTCTACCACATGTGGTGAACCTTCAGCAACTTTATTAACCAAATTTGAAGAAATACCCTCTTTTAATAAAAAGTCGTGAGTTCCTTTTGTTGTAAATAAATTATAACCATTTTCTTTAAAAGATTTAGCTATTTCAGATATACTTTGCTTATCCTCATTTTTAACTGAGATGAATATATTTTTTAAATCATTAAGTTTCTGTCCTGCACCAATTTGACTTTTGAAATAAGCTAAATAAAAATCCTCATCTATACCCATAACTTCACCAGTGCTTTTCATCTCTGGGCCAAGTATTACATCGGTATTTGGGAATTTATTGAATGGAAATACAGCCTCCTTGATTGCAAAGTAAGGTAAAGAACTATTATCAAAATTCTGATACTCTTCAGTTAGAGTTTTACCTACGATTAATTCAGCTGCAATTTTAATGAATGGTATTCCTATTGCTTTAGCCAGAAAAGGAATCGTTCTGCTAGCTCTAGGGTTTGCTTCAAGTATAAAAATTTCATCATCTTTGATAGCATATTGAATATTCATTAAACCAAGTATCTTTAATTCATTCACAAGAGAGATACTAAATTTTTTAATATCTGATATAATTTTATCATTAAGAGAAAAAGGTGGTATGCTACAAGCACTATCACCTGAGTGAATACCAGCCTCTTCGATATGTTCCATAATTCCAGCTATCATGGTATTACCCTGATTATCTCTTAATACATCAACATCTACCTCTTTTGCATTTTGAAGAAACTCATCGATTAGAATCACATTATTTTCTAGTGCCCAATAGTTTTGATCAATATAATCTTGCACATCATCTATATTGGTCATTTTTTCCATCATTCTTCCTCCCAGAACATATGAGGGCCTTAGCAAAATAGGAAACTTAAGCTTAGAGGATTTAGTGACAAGTTCTTTTGTTCCTAAAGAGATATCACTCTTTGGTTGTTTTAAACCTACCTTTTGAATTAATTTTTGAAATCTCTCTCTGTCTTCAGATATATCTATCGCTTCGAAAGATGTGCCTAATATTTTATATCCATATTCTTTGAGTTTATTAGCTATTCTCAAAGGTGTCTGCCCACCAAATTGGACAATAACACCCTCAACAACACCTTTCTCGTTTTCTTTATCAATTATATTTTTAACATATTCAAAGTCCAAAGGCTCAAAATATAGTTTATCTGAAGTATCATAATCAGTTGAGACTGTTTCAGGATTACAATTAATCATAATTGTTTCATAACCAAGCTTCTGAAAAGATTTTACAGCTTGCACACAACAATAATCAAATTCTATACCTTGACCTATTCTATTAGGACCAGAGCCAAGAATAATTATCTTTTTCTTATCCGCTGGTCTAGACTCACAACTAAATTCATTTGTTTCAGAGATAAATGTTGAATAAAGATAGGCAGTAGAAGAGTCAAATTCATTTCCACATGTATCTACTCTTTTAAATACTGTTTTAAAGTTATTTTTTTTCTGAAGATCATAAATTTTATTTATGTTAATTTTTGTTAAATTGCTTATATGATGATTAGAAAATCCAGTTTTTTTAGCAGAAATAAATAAATTTTTTTCTAAAGTTTTACCAGCCTTTACTAACTGTTGCTCAATTTTAATAATCTCATTAATTTCTCTTAAAAAGAATAGATCTATATGCGTTAATTCACTTATTTCAGCTAAAGGTATTTTACGTCTTATAGCTTCTGCAACTATTAATAATCTATCAGGTCTTTGCTTTATAAGTAAATTTTTTAAATTTTCATCTTTTATATTTAATAATTCATGACTTATATCCAAACCAAAATTATCTGATTCTATCGAGTAGAAAGCTTTTAAAAGAGACTCTTTAAAAGTTCTACCAATAGACATAATTTCACCAACAGATTTCATAGCGGTGTTTAACTCACTCGGAGTCCCTTGGAATTTTTCAAAATTAAATTTTGGAATTTTGGTTACAATATAGTCAATAACAGGTTCAAAACTTGCTGGAGTAACTTTGGTTATATCATTATCTAATTCATCTAATGTGTAACCAACCGCTAACAATGCTGCTATTTTAGCGATAGGGAAACCTGTAGCTTTTGAGGCTAATGCAGATGACCTACTAACTCTAGGATTCATTTCAATAATCAATATCCTTCCATTTTCTGGATTTACTGCAAATTGGACATTTGAACCACCAGTCTCTACACCAATTTTTCTTAAAATTGCAATACTTTGATTTCTTAATTTTTGATATTCTTTATCAGTTAATGTAAGTGCTGGAGCTATTGTAATACTATCCCCAGTATGCACTCCCATTGGATCTAAGTTCTCTATTGAACAAACTATTATTGAGTTATCTAAATTATCTCTAACTACTTCAAATTCAAATTCTTTCCATCCAATTAAGGACTCTTCAACAAGAGTTTTTGATACAGGACTTAAATCGATAGCATTTTTGACCTTTGATATAAATTCATCTTTGTCATATACAATACCACCACCAGTTCCTCCCAGAGTATAAAAAGGTCTTAAAATTAATGGAAAGCTTACTTCATTAACTATTTTATTTAGATCAGACTTGTCATCAACTATTATGCTAAATGGTGTCTCGAGTCCAATTTGAGACATCGCTTCGGCAAATAATTTTCTATCTTCAGCTACATCAATAGACCTTGGACTAGCACCTAAAATTTTGATTGAACTATTTTTAAAATAGTTCTCTTTGTTTAACTCTCTGATAATATTTAGAGCTGTTTGACCTCCCATTGTTGGTAAAATTGCATCCGGTTTCTCTTTATCAATTATTTTTTTTACAATTTCTTTATCAATGGGCTCAATATAAGTTTTGTCAGCGAATTCTGGGTCTGTCATTATAGTTGCTGGATTAGAGTTTATTAAAACAACATCATAACCTTCTTTTTTAAGTGCTTTACATGCTTGACTGCCGGAGTAATCAAATTCACAAGCTTGACCTATAATGATAGGACCAGAGCCAACAACTAATATTTTTGATATATCTTTTCTAGCCGGCATTCTTTTCCATTAAATTTATAAATTCATCGAAAAGATATCTGCTGTCGTGTGGTCCAGGGCTAGACTCTGGATGATATTGAACAGAAAATAAAGGTTGATCATTTGCTCTCATGCCATCAATAGTTTTATCAAACAATGATTTATGTGTTATTTGAAGATCAGAGGGAAAATTTTCATCTAAAACTACAAAACCGTGATTTTGAGATGTAATTTCAACTTTGTTTGTTTCCAAGTTTTTTACTGGGTGATTACCACCTCGATGGCCTTTTTCCATTCGAGCAGTGGAAGCATTAAATGCTAAACTTAATATTTGATGACCGAGGCATATGCCAAAAGTAGGTATTTTTTTATTTAGTAATTTATTTAATTCAGGCTTTATATTTTCATATACTTTTTTAGGATCACCTGGGCCATTACTTAAAAAAAAACCATCAAAATTCTTATTAATGATATCTTTAGCTTTAAAATTCATATCAAATTCCTCAATCTTACAATTCCTAGAGTAAAAGTTTTTCTTAATGTTGTCTTTTGCTCCAAAATTTAAAAAAGCTATTGAGTACTTTTTTTTTACTATTTCATGTTTTTCTATGTTCAGTTCAGATGTAAAATCTTTGATGACATCATTCTCTTCTAGAGAAAGACTTTGATCTATTTGTTTACAAATTTTCTCTATTCCTTTGTTTTCAAAATATTCCTCAGAACATAGCATTATATTTTTTGGTCCAAAATTTCTTACAATTTTAGTTACGGACCTTGTATCCAAATCAAAAAAAGCACAAGAATTTTGACTTATGATCCAATTTGTAAAATTTGTTTGTGCTCTCCAATTTGAACTTAATTCAAATAATTCATTACATATTAAACCAGATGCATGTATTTTCCATGACTCGTAATCTTCATTATTACATCCAACAATACCAATCAATGGAAAGGTAAAATTTATAAACTGAGATTTATATGAGGGATCAGTTAGTATCTCCTGATACCCCGTCATACTAGTATTGAAACAAATTTCTGCTATCTTAAATTGATCTTTTGATAGAAACTTACCTTTGAAAATATATTTTTTGTTATAAATTAAATAACCGTTTTGATAATTAAGCTTAGTTTTATTATCTAATACGGTCATATTAAATCATGTGTATTAGTATATTATATGAGAGGAATTTCAAATGAGTTTGGCAAAAAAAATTTCTGATGACGTTAAAAGTGCTTTAAAAGGTGGAGATAAGAAAAAACTTTCAATAGCAAGGTATGTCTATTCCGAGTTAAAAAATTTTCTAATTAAAGAGAATCTGGATAGAGATGTGCTTAAATTATCTGATGAAAATATAATCAAAATTGTTAAGACCCAACTTAAGCAAAAAAAAGAATCTTTAAATTTTGCAATAAAAGCTAAGGATCAAGTCAGAACAGATGACTTGGAGTTTGATATCAATTACCTTAATGATTTTCTTCCGACAATGATGGATGAGAAAAATACATTAGACATTATATCAAATCACATAAAAGAAAATGACCTGGAAAATAAAGACTTTGGAAAAATAATGGGTTTTCTTAAACAAAACTACAATAATAAAATTGATATGAATTTAGCTTCAAAAATTATCAAAAATATTTTCAAAGAATGACAGATGATAATATCAAGGAAGTTATAAATAGAACCTCTATTGTTGAGATTATAAACTCTACTGTACCTTTAAAGAAAAAAGGCAGTAATTATTTTGGTTTAAGTCCTTTTAAAAAAGAAAAAACTCCTTCTTTTTCCGTAAATGAAGAAAAAAAAATATTCCATTGTTTTAGCACCGGAGAACATGGAAATGTTATTGATTTTTTAATTAAAGTAAAAGGCTATAGTTTTAAAGACGCTCTGTATGAACTAGCTGATAAGGCTGGTATTGAATTAAATTATAAATCGTCAAAATTAAATAACACCATTTATGAAATTAACTTATTTTCAAAAGACTTATTTCATAAAAATTTATTAAATTCTAAAAAACACTTAGATTATTTACTTAAAAATAGAAAGTTTAAAATAGACACAATTCATAAATTTGAATTGGGATCATCTCTAAATTCATTTGAGTTGCAAAAAAAACTCTTGAATAATTTTGAAGTCAATAACTTAGTAGCAGCTGGAATTTTTAGTAAAAATAAAAGCTCTAAATTATTCTTTTCTAATAGAGTCATGGTTCCAATAATCAATATGCAAAATAAAACCCTGGGATTTGGAGGGAGAGTAATTGATGATAGTTTACCAAAATATATTAATACAGCTGAAACTAAAATTTTTAAAAAAAAACAAATTCTATTTAATGAAAAAGTACTCAATAAGCAAAATAATAAAAAAATAATCATAGTAGAAGGCTACTTTGATGTTATTAAACTAGAGCAAAGTGGCTTTTCAAACTGTTTAGCTCCTCTAGGCACATCAATAAATCATGAAAAATTAATTGAAATCACAAAAAAAGGATTTGAAATAATTGTATGTCTTGATGGAGATATTGCTGGAAGAAATGCCACTATTAGATTAATGAATAATTTACTTGCTGACAAAAATTTTGAGCTTGGAATAAAATTTGTACTTTTGCCAAAGAATTATGATCCAGATCAATTAATTGAGTCAAATATGTCTGACAAATTAAATAAACTCATAGATCAGCCATTATCAATTGAGGAGCTTATTGAAAAATATTTAGAAAAGTTTCGTAAAAGTAATGATGTTGATAGTCAGTTTAAAGGATCTAAAGTTTTAAAAAGTTTACTCAACAATATATCAAATATTGATTTAAAAAAAATATTAACCAATCATTTTAATAAAATAAGTTTAAATCAGACAACTATGAAAAATAATTCAAAATCAAATAATCAAAAACTTGAACTTAAATTTGATTTGAAGTCAAAATTTTCAGCAGCACTAATTATATTTTATATCGAAAACCAACCAAATAGGGAAAGAGTCTTTGATTTGATAGCAACTGCTAAATTTGAGGGAAAATTTAGAGAAATTCGTGATTTGATTATTAAAAAAACTCTTTTCAAATCAACAACTATTCAGATTTACGAAGAATTAGACTCTAAAGGATTGAATTTTACAAAAAATTTACTATTTTCTAATGAAGTTCGAAGGCTGTGTAGATTTGCATCACCTAAATATAAAGAAGATCCTTATAATGAAATTGAAAAAACGATTAGTTTTATAAATAGTTAAAAATGGCAAAAAAGAAATTAATAAAAAAGAAAAATACTAAAAAGAAAGTTTCAAAAAAAAAAACTGTTTTAGTAAAAAAATCTAAAACATCTAAAACTAAAAAAAAAGTAGTTGATCATTCAAATCCTCTTGAATTAATTTTTAAAGAAAATGAAAATCAATTAACTTCATTAATCACAAAAGAATTTGATAAAGATATAGCCTCAAAAGTAAAAACTTATATCAAATCATATTCTAAAATTGAAGACTCCATCATTTCAGTAAATGATTTTATAGAATATATTGAAAATCTTGACGATGATCTTTTTAAGTTACTAAAAGCATACACATCTCCCTCAGATCAAGATTCTTCAACAAATGAAGAGTCAGAAGAAGAAGAGAAATCAACTGGAGTAAAAAGTGATGACCCAGTTCGAATGTACCTCAAAGAAATGGGTAATGTTGAATTACTATCTAGGGAGGGCGAAATTGCTATTGCTAAAAGAATTGAGTCTGGATTAGATAGAATGATGAATTCAATTCTTGAGTGTCCTGCATCTATAGATATTTTAAAAAAGTGGATTGAAGAGGTTAAGCTCAATAAAATTAATCTTAGAGAAATTGTTGATTTTGATGAATACTTTAATGAAGATAATGATCCTTACTCAAATTCTACAAAAAGAAAAGAAATTCAAAAAATAATAAATGATAAAAAGAAGGCTCTAATTAAAGAAAAACAACAATTGATGAAGGAACAAGGTATAGAAATTGATAAAGAAAATATTCAAGAAAATTCAAATGAAGAAGAAATTGAAAACGAAAGTTTCTCTATATCTATAATAGAAGAATTTTATAAACCTGAAATTCTAAAAAAACTTGATAGAGTTTTATTTCTATCAGAAAATATTACTAAAATTAAAAAAAATAAAAATATTACAAAAATCTCTGATTTAAAGTCTCTAAAAGAGCTAAAAAAGTATCAAGATGAAATTCTTAATTACTTTAATGAAATTAAAATTAAACCCTATAAGTTGGAGGAAATAATAACTCACCTTTACTCAATTAATAAAGAAATTCAGTCAAAAGAAGTTTCCTTACTGACTTTGGCAACTCAATGTAAAATTAGCAGAGACCTGTTTTTAAAGCACCATAGTTTAAAGGACACATATACTCTCTACAATAAACATATGGTTTCAGCAGATGAGTCATTTAAAGGTTTTTTTCAGAAAAAAAGTGAAAAATTAAAAGTTATTTATAAGGATATATTAAGCTTATCTAAAATTGCTAATCAAAATACAATTGAATTTAAGGAAAAAGTAAGAGAGATTCAATCTGGCCAAAGGACTGCTAATCAGGCAAAAAAAGAAATGATTGAGGCTAATCTCAGATTAGTTATTTCTATTGCCAAAAAATATACTAATAGAGGCCTTCAATTTTTAGACCTTATACAAGAGGGTAATATTGGCCTTATGAAAGCAGTTGATAAATTTGAGTACAGAAGAGGTTATAAATTTTCTACTTATGCGACCTGGTGGATAAGACAAGCAATCACTAGATCTATCGCAGATCAAGCAAGGACTATACGTATTCCTGTACATATGATTGAAACTATTAATAAAATAGTTAGATCAAGCAGACAATTAATACTCGAGCTTGGAAGAGAGCCTACTCCAGAGGAGTTGTCAGTAAGATTAAAAATGCCTATTGAGAAAGTCAGAAAAGTTTTAAAAATAGCTAAAGAACCTGTAAGTCTAGAAACACCAATTGGAGATGATGATGATAGTTTTCTTGGAGATTTTATTGAGGACAAGAATGCTGTTATTCCTGAAGATGCAGTTATGCAATTAAATCTAAGAGAAACTACAACAAAAATTCTCTCAACTTTAACCCCTAGAGAGGAAAGAGTTTTAAGGATGAGATTTGGTATTGGGATGTCATCTGATCACACTTTAGAGGAGGTTGGTCAGCAATTTAGTGTAACTAGAGAAAGAATTAGACAGATTGAAGCAAAAGCACTTAGAAAATTGAAACACCCTATAAGATCAAAAAAACTTAAGTCTTTTATGGACTCTTAAATTAACTTAAATTTATATTCTTGTTTTTTTTTCATAAGATTATAATAGTAACAATTCTAATCGTGGGCCTGTAGTTCAGTTGGTTAGAACGCGGTGCTCATAACGCCGTTGTCGCAGGTTCGAGTCCTGCCGGGCCCACCAAGTTAATAAAGTAGGATTATATTTTAGCTATTTCCTTTACAAGTGCTTCCAAGCTACCTCTATTCTTTCTTAATATTTTATTAAACTCAGATTTTTTGGTAACAAAATATGATGTATTTTCAACAATTACATCAATGATTTTATAGGATGAGCCAGTATCTATAACTTTCCAATATAGACTAGCAGATGATTTTTTATCATTTATTTGAGATTTAATTATGTAAATATCGTTTTTTATATCAACATCTTTAAGCACTATTGAGCTTGAAGAATTTGAATTAGCCAGTTTATATATTGTCTTTATAAGATAGTCTGTAAAAACCTCGACATATAGTGAAAGCTCGTTTTGTGAGCTCTTTTCGACAATATTCTCTCCAATAAGCCCGTAAGCAATAGATTTCACTGCAAAATTTTTATTTATAAAAAATTTATATCTTTCGTAATTTTCACTCTCAGTTCCTTCGTTATTATTTATTATTTCTAAGAATTGATTAGACTCATTTTCAAACCAAGCTGTAACTTCAGATGCGTACGTAGTCGAAAAAGAATAAAATACACAAAAAAGAACAATCAACTTTTTCATTAGTTTAAATAAATATAGTTTGACAAACTATTCAATATAAATTTTTGGTACAGGAAGGTTTTGTATATACTCCTCCTCAAGTTGAGCATTTCTATTCTGATAATAAATCGATTTTATCATTTCATATCTATCTGAGGAGGTATCTCTTACTCTATCAAGTTGTTCATCAATTTCGGCTCTTTCATTTAAGCCATTTCCTATTGCAATATATTCTCTGTTTGGAACATTATTTGATATTGGGTCAACAAAATACTCAACTACATCTCCACTAAAATCTCTTAGATTACTTGGACCAATAATTGGTACTACTATATATGGACCACTTGATACCCCACCTTTAGCAAGAGTAATTCCAAAGTCAGTTTCATTCTTTTCCATACCTACTCTTGAGGCCAGGTCAAAAGTACCTAGACTAGTTAAAGTATTGATAGTAAAGCGTCCAATTGAATTAAAAGATTTATAAAACTCCCCTTGAAAGATAAATGATACTGTTCTAATTGGTTCTTTTAAGTTATTAAAAAAGTTTGATACCCCTTTTTCAACTGGTTCAGGTGCAATGAATTTGTATGTTTTTACAATCGGCCTTATAGCAATATCATCTATAAAAAAATTAAAATTTAAAACTGCCCTATTTATTGGTTCTAAAGGATCATATATTTCATCGTAAGATATACTTGACACAAACTCTTCCTCATTTGAATAAGATGAGCTTATTTGTAAAAGGCTAAAAGAAATTATTAAAAGAATTACTTTCAAATATTTATTCATTACGTAAAATCTAGATTCATTATATTACAATCAATTTATGGATCTAAACACATTAAATAAAGAACAAAAAATTGCAGTTGAGCATAAAAATGGCCCACTTTTAGTCCTTTCGGGTGCAGGAACAGGTAAAACTAGAGTTTTAACATCTAGATTTGTTTATATTGTAAAAAATCTTAATATTGATTTTAATAAAATAATTGCTGTGACCTTTACAAACAAGGCTGCCAACGAGATTAAGACAAGAGTTAATTTTGAGCTTAAAAGTAGTATTGAGACCCCTTGGGTTGGTACCTTTCATTCAATTTTTGCAAAATTTTTGAGGAAGCACTCTGGACTAGTGAATTTAAAATCAAATTTTACAATCCTTGATGTTGAGGACCAAAAAAAACTATTAAAACAAGTTTTAGAGTATTGCAAGATTGATAGAGATATAAGTGAGGGAATCTACCATAACGAAATTCAAAATTTAAAAGATAATAAAATCGTTTTTAACGAAAATAAAAAAATATCAAAATTCTCTTCTATTGAGAGACTTGATGATATTTATTCTTATTATCAACAAAGATTAATTGAAATAAACGCAGTTGACTTTGGAGATATTCTTTTACACAGTTATTTAATTCTATCTAATAATAAGGATATAAGGAAATTTTATCAAAATTATATAGAACATATTCTTATTGATGAGTTTCAAGATACAAATTTAATTCAGTATGATTTAATTAAATTAATATTGAATCACAATAAAAACTTATTTTGTGTTGGAGATGATGATCAATCTATCTATGCTTGGAGAGGTGCGAACATAGAAAATATTATAAATTTTCCAAAAGAATTTAATTCACCTGTAGTTCGCTTAACAAAAAATTATCGTTCAAATAGCTCAATTTTAGAGGCAGCAGCTAGTATAATTAGCAATAATAAGAACAGACTCGGAAAAGACTTAGTAAGCTTTAACAAAAAAATACCAGAGCAAAAAATTAATTTAAATTCATTTTACTCGCAGGAAGAAGAGTCATTATGGATATCTGATAATATATCAAAAAAGTTTGAGGAAAACAAAAGTATAGGAATTTTAGTAAGACTTACTGCTCAAATGAGAAGTATTGAGGATAAGTTAATAAAATATGCACTACCTTATGAAATTATTGGAGGACCAAGATTTTTTGAAAGGAAAGAAATTAAAGATATTCTTGCATACTTAAAACTTGCAAATAGTTTTCAAGATGATCTTTCATTTGAAAGAATAATCAATTTACCTAAAAGAGGAATAGGTGATCAATCAGTAAAATTAATTATTGATAACGCTAGAGAAAAAAAAGTTTCATTTTTTGAATCTTTAGAGTCGCTATCTTATGAAAATAAATTACCTGGTTCTTTAATATTAAGAACTAAATCATTTATTGATATTATAAAAAAAACATCTGATCTTATAAACAAAACAAATTTAGAAGATATAGGTATTTTTATCATTGAGGAGTCAGGATATTTAAAAATGTTAGAAAATGAAAAAAATAAATTAAAACAATTAGAGAATGAGTCAAGGATTGATAATTTAAAAGAATTAGTGAATGCTCTCTCTGAATTTGAAAATTTAGATGATTTTTTAGAACACGTAGGTTTGGTTAATGAAAATCAAAAAAAAACAGAATCTAATTCTGTAAAACTAATGACATTACATGCTGCAAAAGGATTAGAGTTTGATCATGTTTACTTACCAGGTTGGGAGGAGGGAATCTTTCCAAGTTCTCGAGCATTAGAGCAAAATTCACCAAAATCACTAGAGGAAGAAAGGCGACTTGCTTATGTTGGAATTACCAGAGCAAAGTTTGACTTAAATTTAAGCTACGCAACTTCTAGATATACCTATGGAATGAATAATTATTCATTACCATCAAGATTTCTAAGTGAAATTTCAAAAGTTGAAAAAAATACAACAAACACAATAGAAGGACACACCTCAACCAACTTAAATAAAAAGATTACTTCCGATAATGCACAACTAAGTCCAGGAAAAAAAAGAATGTTAGAGTTTTTAAAAAAAAATAGTAAATGAGCCCTAATATTATTAAAAAATTTTTAAAAGAAAAAAAAATAGACTTTTACCTAATTACTAATAATGATTTACATCTCAACGAGAGTCCAAATTTAAATTTAAAAGATATTTATAAATTATTTAAGTTTGATTGCACTAGAGGGTACATACTTTTTTTTATTGATAAATTTATCTTTTTTACAGACTCACGTTATACGTTAGCAGCAAAAAAATTTTTTAAGAACAAATGTGAAATTTTTAATTTAAGCGAAGTAACTATTGTTGATTACCTTATAAAGCAAAAAAAGAAATTATCAGGTACATTAGACTCTAAGTTAATTTCAGTTGAAGAATTTAAAGAGTTAAATTCAAAATTAGAAAAAAATAGAATTATTATTTACCCACAATTTAAAAATTTTTTTAAAAAAAAATATTATCCAAATTTTAATATTTCCTATCCCTTAAGTATGCCAAAATATTTAATTCCAAGACAATTTAATGATAATTTAAATAAAATAAAAAATAATTTAAAAACTGACGGTATATTAATTTGGAACAATGCACATGTAGCATACCTTTTGAACCTTAGATCTTTTGAACTATGGAATTCTACTAAGCCGTTTGCAGGTTTGTTCATTGCAAAAAAAAGAAGTATCAAACCTGTTTTGATATCTAATAACTTAAATCTAAATAAAATTAATAAAATAAGGAATAGTTTTAATATCTTTCGAGAGGAAAAATTTATTAGATTTCTTAAATTATCTAAATTTAAAAGTATAGAAACTTCTTATGAGTTTTTAAATTTAAATATATATATGCGCTTATCAAAATTTTTAAATTTAATTGAGACTAGAATTAATATTTCTAAATATTTGGGTATTAAAACATCCAAAGAAATTAAAAACATAGAAACTTGCCATATTGAAGATGGTTTGGCTGTTCTTAAATTTACCATTGATTTAAAACAAAAAAACATTAGTCCTAAAAATGAATTTGAGGTTTCAAAATATTTATATAATAAAAGAAAGGAGAGTATAAATTTTTTTAGGAATTCATTTGATTACATCAGCGCATTTGACTCAAATGCTGCTATTATTCATTACAAACCACCTCCAGAAAAATCTTTATCCTTTAAAAATAGAAATATTTTATTAATTGACTCTGGTGCACAATATTTAGAGGGTACTACAGATATAACAAGGGTTATTAAAGTTGGAAAAAAAATTCATTCAAAAATAAAATACAGTTATACCTATTTACTGAAGTCTCTTATTAAAATTGAAAACAAATTATTTCCAAGAAATACAAGATCATCAACAATAGATTTATATATCAGAAATTATCTATCTAAATTTAAAATTTATTATAGTCATGGGACTGGACATGGAGTTGGTAATTTTGGTGATGTACATGAAAAATACCCGATCATTTCATCAAAATCCCGGGACATCTTAACTAATAATAATTTATTTTCTATTGAGCCAGGTCATTATGTAGAGGGCCAATTTGGTCTAAGGTTAGAAAATTTATATGTAACAAAAAATTTAAATAGAGGTATGAAGTTAAAAAATATTACTTTAGTACCTTATGATTTAGATTTAGTGGATTTGAGGTTAATTACAAATTTTGAGAGAGAATTTATCAAGAGATATCATCGGAAAATCTACAAAATTTTAAAACCAAGATTAAGTAATAAATATGATATTTATTTTTTAAAAAATTTAATTAATAAGATTTAAAAAATCCTCCTCATTTAAAATTTTAATTTTTAAATCTTTAGCTTTTTTTAATTTAGAACCAGATTTATCTCCAAAAACAAGTATATCTAAATTTTTTGAAACATTCGAGGCAATTTTGTATCCCTTTTTTTTAGCTAACTCTTTTGCTCTATCTCTTGACATTTTTTGAAGAGTTCCAGTAAATAGTATACTTTTATTAAGACTTATTTTATTGTCCTCAATTTCCTTAATTTCAATTATGTCAAGAATTGCAAATGACTCATTAAGGTTACTTTTATCAGTAAAGTAATTAATAAAAGAACCAATTGCTTTTTCTCCCAAGCCATCAATATTTTGAAGCTCTTCTCTAAGCTTTTCTGATTGAATAAAATCTTTAAATCTAGTTTTATTTTTAAAATATAAAGATATAAGTTCAGAATTGTTTTCACCTAAGTACCTAAGGCCTAATGAAAACAAGTATCTAGATAGAGTCGTAACTTTAGATTTATTTATTGACTCTATGAGATTTATAAAGGACTTTTCTCCAAATCCTTCAAGTTTAATAATCTTATCTCTATGATTTTCTAATTTATAAATATCAAATTTATTTGATATTAAATTAAGACTAATAAATTTTTCAATCAATTTTTCACCAAGACCATCTATATTCATAGCTTTTTTAGAAACAAAGTGTTTGAAGGTTTCTAAGTTTTGATATTTACATTGATTTTTCCTGGCACTACATCTTTGTACTGCTTCACCTTTAATTTTTATTATTTCAGATCCACATAAACATTTTTTTGGTAAAACATATTTTTTACTAGACTTTTTCCTTCTCTCAATATCCACTTTTGAAACATAGGGAATTACGTCCCCAGCTCTTTTTACCCAAACAAAATCATTAATTCTTATATCTTTTCTAACAATTTCATCAAAATTATGAAGAGTTGCATTAGATACAATTACACCTCCTATATTTATTGGCTTTAGTCTAGCAACAGGTGTAATAGCCCCAGTTCTTCCAATTTGCAGTTCAATTTTTTCAACTTGTGTCAATGCTTCTTCAGAACTAAATTTGGCAGCTATTGCCCATCTAGGAAATTTATTTGTGCTTCCTAACATTTTTTGTAAATCTAAATCATTAATTTTTATTACCATCCCATCAATATCAAATTTTATGGAAGATCTTTTTTTTTCAATTTCAGAAACGTAAATATGAATATTTTTTAAACTAGTATATTTTTTAGCATAACCAGTTTGATCAAAATTATTTTTTTTACAAAAAGTTAAAAATTCTTCAAAGTTTATAAACTCTTTTTCATAAGAAAATTTACCATATCCGTGTGGTATAAATCTTAAAGGCCTATTTTTAGTAATTTTACTATTGATTTGACGAAGAGATCCTGAGGCAGCATTTCTAGGATTTGAAAATTGATTTTTTTTTTCTAATTCTTTATTTAATTTTTCAAAATCTTTTCTAAAAAAAAATACCTCACCTCTTATTTCAATAAGATCAGATTTACAATTTTTCAAAACTTTTGGTATCCCATATATACCCAATACATTTTCCGTGATCTCTTCTCCAATTAAACCATCTCCTCTAGTTATAGCTTTAAATAACTTATTATTTTTGTAAATTAGAGATAATGAGACTCCATCTATTTTGCAATCTACATAAAATATATAATTTGAATTTTGTGTCTTTAAATAATTAGTTGCTTTTTCAAAGAAATCTTCTGTGTTACCTAAATTAAAACTATTTGAAAGTGATAGCATCGGCTCATAGTGTTTAAATTTTTCAAACTTTGATGAAGGTGAAGCTCCTATACCTAAATTATCAAATTCTGATAATTCAGGATTATTAGATAATAAATAATCGTACTTTTTTTTTAAATCATCATACTTTGAGTCATCGATTGATGGATTTGAGTTATAATATTCCCTGTTATATTTTTTTAACTCATCTCTAAGTTTAATAAAACTATCTTTTTTTTTCATTTTATTAATTTTGTAATAAATCAGATGCTACTTTTTTTGCTGTCTCACTAATTTTAGTCCCACTTATTAAACTTGCTATTTCATTCACTCTTGACTCATCATTCAATTCTACGATTTGACTTGTCATTTCGTCATTTTTAACAATTTTTTCAATTTTCCAATGTTTGTGAGCTTTTGAGGCTACTTGAGGAGAATGTGTTATGGCAATAACTTGATTTTTCTTTGAAATATTTTTAATTTTTTCAGAAACATTAGATGCAATTTTACCACTTAAACCGCTATCTACTTCATCAAAAATAAGAGTTAAATTATTATCATTATTTGCCGATAATGATTTAATTATCAATAGTAATCTAGATAACTCTCCTCCAGATGCTACTTTTTTTATTGAGCTAAATTCAGAATTTTTATTTGTTCTGAATAATACATCTAATTCATCATACCCATGAGAACTGTAATCTTTTTCATCTTTTTCAGAAAAGTTAAAAATAATCTCACCTTGTTCGATATTTACAATTGGAAGTTGTTTATTAATACTTTCTGATATTTTTTTTGACTCTATTTTTCTTAAATTTGATACTTTTAAAGCCTCTTCTTTATAATTATTAAGGTCAATAGTATATTTATTAAAAAGAATTTCTTTCTCTCTATCATAATTTTCAAGTGAGTCTATTTCATTTAATATTTTATCTTTAATTGAAAATAAATTCTCAGGTTCTATTTCAAAAAATTTAGACAGCTGTTGATATTGATAGATATTTTCATCTATTTCATCAAAATTTATTTCATCATAATCTTCAGAATCGAATTTATTTTCTAATTCATTAATCAATTCATTCAGATCTAAAGTTAAAGAAGAATATTTTTGTGAAATTTGATAGTATTCATTATCTATATCTTCTAATTTCTTAAGATTTTTCTCTATTAGGTTTAAATAATCATTTGAGTCGAAGTTTGATATTAAATTTTTAATTTCTTTAGATACTTCACTGTATTTTTTTATATTTTTATAAAAATTTCTCTTATTAATAAGTTCTTCGTATTCATTTTTAATTGGATTTAATACTTTAATTTTATTATTTTTGATTTTCAATATTTCAAGTTTTTCATTTATATTTTTTTCATTTTCCAAATGGGATTGATACAAATTTTGAGAATTTTTGAGTTTTTCAAATTTAAGATTTAAATTATCTTTTTTTATATCACCCATATTATCTATAAACTTAAGAAAATATTTATTATCAAATAACTCTTGTTGCTCATAATTTTCTTGAAATTCAATAACATTATTTAAAATTTCTTTAATTTTGTTTAAAGGTTTTATTTCACCATTAATGAATAATTTTGACTTTTGATTTGAATTTATCTCTCTCTCTACAATCAAATAATCATCTTCAATATCAATATCTAAATTTTCAAGATTTTTTTTTATCAAATTGTTAATTTCAAATACTGCTTTAATCGATGAAATTTCATTCTCTTTAAGATTGAGATTATTTTGGTTTTTACCACCAAGAACTAATTTTAAACCCTCTATGATAATAGACTTACCTGCTCCTGTTTCACCAGTAAAAGCATTAAAGCCATTTATGAAATTAATAGTTATTTTTTTTATGAGTATAAAATTTTTAATCTCCAACGAAACTAACATTGTATCTATTCTAAAGGTAATATTTCATTTTCATCTGAATTTTTCTTGTTGTCTTGCTTAAAGATTTTGACAGGATTATACTTATCAAACCACTTTTCCTCTTCGCTTATGTCCTCTATACCACTTATTATTTTATATGATTTTTCATACCATTCACTATTTGAAAAATTATAAGCTAGTATTGATGCGTATTTCTTTGCTAATTCATATTCTCCAATTTCATAATAAATTTTGCTTAAGTAAAATAATGTTTCTTCAATTGATGAACTAGAGCTATGGTTATTGAATATATCCAATAAGTAAATTAATGAACCATTGTAATTATCTCTTTCTAAATAAAACTTTGCTGTATTAATTTTTGCAAGTGCAAGGTTACTATTTATCAAATTAATTTTAGTTATTATATCTATCTCATATTTACTATTTGGATAAGCATTTAAAATAAAAGTAAATTTATCCAAAGAAATTTCAGCATTTTTCTGACTATAATTATTTTTTTTAATAGTTACGAAATAAGTCATAGCTTCTAAATAATTAGCATAAACAATGTCATCACTTCCGGGGTAGTATTTTTTATAATTTTCAGCTATTGCTCTAGCTTTCTCATAATCCTGTAACATAAAATGAATGTAAGCACTAAAAAGCATACTTTTATTTGAATAAGGGCTACTTGGAAAAAGTACTTGAATTTTATCTAATTGACTTAATGCTAAGTCAAACTGATTATTAGATATATTTTCTTTAGCTAATGAATATAGCTCATTATCTTTTAATGTATTATTATAATAGAGATTTTGATTATCAGTATATTGATCTTTATCATTGTTTGAGCATGAGTTAATTACAATTAATACAAAGATAAGAATCAATTTGTGCATATATGAATTATAGCTTCAGAAAAAAAAATAAAATAGTTAAATATATTATTATTCATTACACAGGTATGAAAAATCTTAAATTGGCTTATCAAAAGCTATCTAATAGAAATTCAAAAGTAAGTGTGCACTATCTTATTTCTAGAAAGGGTATCATATTCAACTTATTATGCCCAAAGTTTAAAGCATGGCATGCTGGAAAATCCAGATGGAGAAATGACGAGAATATTAACGAATTTTCTATAGGAATTGAATTGGAAAATAAAGGTCATGAATTTGGTTATTCAAATTTTACTAGTAAACAATATATCTCACTAACAAATCTTATTTTTTTTCTCAAAAATAATTTTTATATAAAAGATAAAGATATTCTTTATCACTCTGATATTTCACCACACAGAAAAAGAGATCCAGGGGAAAAATTTTATTTAAACAAAATCGGTATAACGAGACCAAGATACAATAATAAATATAAAAAAAATTATAATATTAATGAAATGTTATGTCTTTATGGTTTTAATAAAATGTATGTAAAAAATTATAAGAGATATTGTATAAAATCAGTAAAAAGAGCTCTTAATTATAAAAAAATTTCATCATCAATATCAAAGAAATTTATGAATGATCTTTATAATTTATTATTTCACTAAATTTATATATATTAGTATTGGGTAGCGCGCAGTCGCTTTGTTTACAAAGAGGAAAGTCTGAGCTCGAGTAGAAAGTGATAACGGATAACTTCCGTCGAGGGTAACCTTAGGGAAAGTGCAGCAGAAATATACCGCCGTAAGGTAAGGGTGAAAAGGTAAGGTAAGAGCTTACCGGATATTTAAAAAATATCGCAATATGTAAACCCTATCACGAGTAAGATCAAATAGAGGTTAAAGCTCTTTCTACAGCTGACCAGGGTTGATCGCTAGAGCTAATTAGTAATAATTAGCCTAGATAAATGACTGCAATTTTAGAATTACAGAACTCAGCTTATAGCTACCCATAGCTATTTACTATTTTTTAAAAATCCCATATAATCCCACAAAATACCATGTTAATGTTTTTATCATCTTATTATGGCATTATTGACACAAAAAATAGAGTAGCAATTCCCGCACCCTATAGATCAACAATAAATAGTTCAAAAGAAAAAACATATATCTTTAAAAGTTTAAAATATAATTGTTTGGAATTTCATTTAGCGTCAAAGATAAATTCACTGGTTAAAAGCTTTGACGAGAAAGATTTTTTTTCAAAAAAAAATGATCACTTTAAGACAGCAATACTCTCAGATTTAGAAGAGATTACAATTGATAGAGATGGTAGGTTTATTATAAAGGAGCAACTACAAAAATTTTTAAAATTATCCAAAGATTTAATCTTTATTGGAAAAGGGAATCATTTTGAAATCTGGGAAAAAAAATTAGGTGAGACACATAAAAAAATATCTAGAAATAAATTCAAATGATCACAAATCAACATATACCTATTATGACTAATGAAATTTTATCATTCATTGATAAAGAAAAAAAGTTATCTATTCTTGACTGTACATTTGGAGGAGGAGGGCACTCTATAAAATTTCTTGAAAAAGGACATTCAGTAACTGCGTTTGATAAAGATGATCATTCACAATCAATAGCAAATAAAATAAAAAAAGATTATTCTAATTTTTTATTTTATAAAATAAATTTTAAAGATATTGATATACTACAAATTAAATTAAAAAAATTTAGTTTTATAATATTAGATCTTGGATATTCATCAAATCAACTAAGTGATAATAAAATTGGTTTATCTTTCAAAATAAACTCTAATTTAAATATGAATTATTTAGGAGGTAATTTGACCGCACATAAAATAATTAATAAATATAGCAAAGTTGAATTGGAGAGAATTTTTTATACATATGGTGAAATCAATCAAGCATCTAAATTAGCCAAATACATTGTTGAACAACGTTCGATTAAAGAAATTAACACAAACTTCGAATTAATTGAAATTTTGAGAAATAGTGGTGTCAATTTCAGATCAAAAAAAATTCACTTTGCTACACAAGCATTTCAAGCTCTTAGAATTGAAACAAATAAAGAATTAGAAAATTTAATTATATTTTTAAAAAAAGTTCATAATTTATTAGAAGTAAATGCTTTTCTAGCTGTAATAACATTCCATAGTTTAGAAGATAGAATTGTAAAAAACTATTTTAAATCTAATAAGGTAAAAAAAAATAAAAGTTTTGAAAATTCCAAAAATTGGGGCTTTGAAAATCTTACAAAGAAGCCGATCACTGCGTCAAATTCAGAAATTTCTGAGAATAATCGATCAAGATCTGCAAAGCTAAGAGTAGGGAGATTTATAAATTGATTAGTCATATCTCTAAATTCTTCATATTATTTATATTTGTAATTTTATTTTTGAGTTTTAAGAACGAAATAAAGATAAAAGAAAATGAACTTTATTATTTAAAAAATAATTATATAAAAGATAAAAATACATACATAAACAAAGAAATATTACTATCAAAGTATCTAAATAGATTACAAATTACTAATTTAGAAAAGATAAAAAATATTCAATATAATAAAATTATTAGATTTGATAGAAATGAATTTGATGACTTTACCATAATAAAGGTCAATTATGTTCAATCTGAGTAATGAAACAGATTATAAATCAATTACAAAGGCAAAAACTTATTACAATTTATTTATTTTTACCATTTTAATTCTTTTTATTTCGATCTTTATTAGACTTGTTTATATAAGCCTTGATAATAAAAGTAATTTTTTAAAAAAATCAAATGATAATAATTTAAAAATTTTGCCAACTATTTATGATATTAATAAGAATATTCTAGCTTACTCTGATTATAATTACTCAATTATTGATAATAAAAATAAATTTAAATACATAAAAAGAGATGCTTCTCTGAATGATATTCAAGAGTCTATTTATATCGGAAATCCGTTTATAAAATTTGAAAAAATATTAACTAGAAAATACCCTTATAGTTCTCTAACAAATAATTTAATTGGACATACGAATATTGATCATCGTGGAATATCTTTGCTTGAAAAGTATGTAGATACTAATGAAACAGAAATAGAAATATCAATGGATATTCAGATACAAAGAAAAATTTATGACTCTCTAAATAAAGACACTGCTAACTTAAACCCAGATTACGCGATGAGTGTATTAGTTGACTTGAGCAGCGAAGAGATAGTAAGTAATGTTTTTTTAGATAATAGGAGTATTGAAGATCAATTTGATAAGACATTATTACCTATTAAAGATCTGAAATTTGATTTTGGTTCTGTATTTAAAACATTTACTGTTTTTTCTGCTTTAAAAAACGAAAAAATCGAATTAAACGAATATTTTGATGTCGATCAATCTGTATATATAGAAAATAAGCTAATTAATGATTTCCCAAGAAATAGTAATGCACCCATGCAAGTAAAAGATATATTAAAAAAATCATCAAATAGAGGTGCCATTTTGATTGGAAGAAATCTAGACTGTCAAAAAGAATTTAAATTTGATTTAGAACAAATTGGTTTATTAAATTCAACTAATATTGGTTATAATATGTTTTCAGTAGAACCTAAGGTTAATAATTTTAGAGGTAGTTACTGTGATAATATACCCTTTGGATATGGTCTATCAGTAACTCCGATACAATTGATTAATGCATACGGAAAAATTATAACTGGCAGAAGCAATTTTCAAGCTACTTTTGAAAAACAAACAAAAGAATTAAGAAAAAATAAATATAATCAAATAACTAACTCAATAAATAAATTATTATTTTATGCTAATGAATCAAATGAAGACTTATATAACAATTTTTTAATAGCTGGTAAGACTGGTACAGCTGATCAAACTATTTCAAATAATGAAAAAATACAAAATGTTACTTATATAAGTTTCTTCCCATACAATAATCCAAAATATTTAAATTTTACATTTATGCAAAACCCTAAAGAGTCATATGGTAGGTATATGACAGCAGGAAACACAGTAAAACCTACTTTTTATAATCTTTTAAAAGAGATTTATATGTATTTGGACCTATCTATAATTAAATCAAAAAGTACAGATATCTAATGGATTTAGATAAATTAAAAAATAAAGGTTTTAAAATTATTACTTATTGGCAAGATATTGATAAAAAATCAATTTTTTTAATCGATAGTGCTGATATTAAAAAGTTCACAAAATATAATAAAATTGCACAAAAAAAGAAATGCAAATTTATTATTTGCAGTGATAAATTTAAAAATTTTTCCAATAAAAATGAAATAAAATATTTTTACTATAAGAATAAAAAAGATTTAGAGAAAATAGCTAAAATATTTTACAATTTTAATAATATAAAAATTATTTTTGTTACAGGCACTAATGGTAAAACATCCGTAGCTTATGGAGCTAATAAACTATTTAATATTAATGGAAAAAAATCTTGTTATATAGGCACATTAGGTTTTTACATTAATTCAAAAAAAATCAAAAATTTAAATAATACCACACCTTCCTATTTTGAAATACTAAATCTAATCACTATTGCTTGTAAAAATAATATTAAATATGTTTTCATAGAAGTATCGAGTATTGGATATTGTGAGGGTAGGATTGGTAGTCTTAGATATAATTATTGTGTATTAACAAATTTAAAATCTGATCACCTTGATTATCACATTAACATTAAAAATTATCATTTAGCAAAAATAAATCTTATAAAAAATCAAAAGTTGAAAAATTCAATATTATTTTTACAAGACTATAATTTAAAAAATAAATTCAAAAGCTTTAAAAAGAATTTAATTTCCCAGAGAAATTTTCAAATTAAAAACAAAATATCTATAGTTCAAAAAAAGATAGATACATTTGAAATTATTACTAATGACAAATGTTATAAAATAAAATCTTTTAACGATTTTATGATTAATAATATTGTTACTATATTGATGGTTTATAAAAAAATAATTAAAAATAATCCATCAAAGCTCAATAATTTATTATTCCCTCCTGGAAGATCTGAAATAATTTATAATAAAAATAACAAAGTAATTATTATTGATTATGCTCATTCAAAAGATGCATACGAAAATTTATTAAATAAATTTGCTATGTTAAATAAATATATAATTATAGTTTTTGGTTGTGGAGGAGATAGAGATAAAATTAAACGATCTCAAATAGCTAAAGTTGTATCAAAATTTACAAATTTACAAATAATTACAGATGACAATCCAAGATTTGAGGACCCAGCAGAAATAAGAAAAACTCTTATTAAATACTCATCAAATCCAATTGAGGTACCAAATAGAAGGAAAGCTATTAAACTTGGTATAAATATTTTAAAAAAATCTAATGGTATTTTAATAATTTCTGGTAAAGGTCATGAAGAAATACAGATCTATAAAGATAAAAATTATTCATTTAATGATAGAGCAATTTCATCAAATTATGCAAAAAATTTATAAACTTATTTCAACTTTAAAACTAAAATATAATTGTAACATAGTTTTCGACACAAGATTACTAAGAGAAAATGATATATTCATTGGCTTAAAAACAAAAAACAAAAATGGTAGTTTGTATTATAAAGATGCAATTAAAAAAAAAGCGTCTTTAATTATAATTGATTTAAAAATAAATCAACCAAATCTGATTTATATAAAGAATACTCAAATTTTTGTTAAAAACTTTTGTGAGTTTATATTAGACTCTTATAAAGGTAAGATAATTGCTATTACTGGTTCTGTGGGCAAAACAACATATAAAGAAAATATTTACCATATTCTTAAAAATAATAGCTTTAAGACATATAGGTCATTTAAAAATTATAATAATATTCAAGGACTACAATTTTCAATTATGAATATGAATATTCAAACCGATTATTCTGTTTTTGAATTAGGCATCAATAATTCTAATGAAATGGGTAAATTAGTAAAAACTTTAAAGCCACATTACAGTTTAGTGACTTGTATAGAGGATACTCATATTGGTAATTTTAAAAATTTCAGACATTTAATTGATAATAAGCTAAAAATATTCAATTCAAATAGACTGATAGCTGGCTTTATTAATTATAACTATGACCCTAATTATATTAAAAACCGAATTAGTTCTAAAATTCAACTTTTGAATGTTGAAAATATAAAAAAAAGTAGTTTAAAATCTAAAAAAATATACACCATAGATTTTACTAAGAGTCACAAAAAATATAAAATTCAGTCTTCCAGGGGAAATTTCTATGAAAATATTGCTATAATTTCATTTTTATTTCTTGCTAAAATTATCAAAAAATTCAAGCTTAATAACTTTTTTTATGAAGAGTCTGTTATTGAGTCAAGGGGGAGAAAGGTTTCAGCTTTAATTGGCAAAAAAAAAGTGAATTTTTATGATCATAGTTATAATGCCTGCCCTTACTCATTAAATAAACAAATTTTAATATTTAATGAGAGAAAAATTAATCAAAAAGTTTACATTTTAGGTTCAATGAAGGAATTAGGAAAAAAGTCAAAATATTATCACATGAAAATTATTCAATTAGTCTCTGATTTATCTTTAAAAAATATTATTTTCATTGGTGATGAATTTTATAAATTAAAAATAAGAAATACAAATTATAAGTTTTATAAAAACTACAAACCTGTTGTAAAACATTTAAATAAACAGATTAATAGTATTAAAAATATCTTTGTTATGGGCTCAAGATCCAATCAATTGGATAGAGTAATAAAAAAATATGTTAGGTGATTACCTTTATTCACTGAGAGATGTAGAATTTTTTTTTAATTTATTCGGTTATATCTCTTTTAGAGCAGGCTTATCTTTAGTAAGTTCTTTTTTTTTAATAATTTGGTTAATGCCATATTGGATTAAACTTCTGAAGAGTCTCTTTCCAACTGGTCAACCCATAAGAAATGATGGGCCTGAGTCACATTACATCAAGAAGGGAACACCAACACTTGGAGGTATATTAATTCTTTTCTCAATAATCTTTAGTTCGATTATTTGGACATCAGATTTTTCAAAGTTTAATTATATTCTAATTTTAACATTAATACTTTTCGGTCTAATTGGTTTTATAGATGATTTTCAAAAAGTTAAAATTGGTAAAGGTATATCATCTAAGACTAAATTCATAGCTCAGTTATTAGCTACAATAATTATCTATTTCACTATAAAGCACAATGGATTTGATTTGAATAAATTTAGCGTTCCTTTTTTAAAAGATGTTTCAATTGAATTAGGTTATATGTATTTTATTTTAATTTTATTCATTATCATAGGCTCAACAAATGCTACCAATTTAACTGACGGTTTAGATGGTTTAGTTTCAATGCCTTTAATATTTGTTTTTCTTACATTTTCTATTTTTGCATATATTTTAGGTAACATAAATTTTTCTGATTATCTTTTAGTAAATTATATAAGTGGTTCGGGTGAGATAGTAATTTTTTGTACATCCTCAATTGGAGCATTACTTGGTTTTTTATGGTTTAATTCTAATCCAGCATCTATTTTTATGGGAGACTCAGGATCTCAATCTCTTGGGGCTTCTTTAGCTGTAACTTCAATCCTTCTAAAACAAGAGATAGTTTTAGCAGTAGCAGGCGGACTTTTTGTTATAGAAACAATATCTGTTTTGTTGCAAGTTACCTATTTTAGATTTTCTAATGGAAAAAGGTTATTTTTTATGGCACCCCTTCACCACCATTATGAAAAAAAAGGTCTTTCAGAACAAAAAATAGTGATTAGGTTTTGGATATTGAGCTTTCTTTTTTGTCTTCTCGCACTATCACTTTTGAAAATAAGATAATTGATAAATTTAAAAAAATATTTTTTAATTTATGGATATGGAATTAGCGGAAAATCAATAGAAAATTACTTAATTAATAAAAACTGTAAATATAATATTTATGATGATTATAAGAAAATAAAAAATAAAAAAAACATCTCTAAAATTAATTTATTAAATAATCTAAAAAAATTTGATTATTTTATAGTTTCACCTTCAATTAAAATAAAAAAAAATCATTTTTTGTATAAATTTAAAAAAAAAATCTTAATTGATTTAGATTTTTTAAGTTTGGAAATTTCATACCAAAAAATTATTGGAGTAACTGGAACAGAGGGTAAATCGTCAATTTGCTTTTATATTAATGAGATACTATCAAAAAAATATAGCACTAAAATTATTGGAAACTATGGTAATACCATTTTAGATAAAAAAAATTTAAATAAATATTTATCAAAAATTGATTATTTAATAGTTGAATTAAGTTCATATCAACTTGATAAAATTAAATTTTTAAAGTTGAAACACGCACTAATAACTAATATTTATAGTGATCATTTAGATTATCATATTAATCAAAAAAACTATATTAGCTCAAAGTTTCGTATATTAAAATTATTAAATTCTGACTCTAATTTATATTTATCTAAAAAAACTTATTTAGAATTTAAAAATTATATAAATGATGTAAATATATTTTTGAGTGATGATTTATCAATTAAGAAAAATAATATCAATGAATACTTTAAAGCTATCAATTTAAATTCTATTAAAAAATTAATAAAAATTATTGATAATGATATTAAATTAAAGGCTACTAATATTTCTTTAGATCTTAAATTTAGAAACGAATTAGTCTATAAATCAAAAAAACTATTCATATATAACGATAGTAAGTGCACTAATTTAAATAATGCCATATATAAAAATGAATTTATTAAAAGTAAAAATAAAATACTTATTTTAGGCGGTAAATTAAAAAAACAAGAAAATAATCTAAAGTTAAATGTATCAGATACATTGGTTTTAATATTTGGTAATTATTCTGATTTATACGTTGATCATTTAAATTTTATTGATTCCAGATTTTATAAGTTTTCAAATCTTAAAGATTTAATAAATTTTTTAAAAATAATAATCAAATTTAATAAATATAACTTTATTTTATTTTCACCTGGAGGCGAGTCTTTTGATTACTATAATAATTATATTGATCGAGGTAAGCATTTTAATAACTTAATAAAGAATATAAAAATTTGAAAAATATTTTATTTAGAGATGATAAAAGTTTATTAGGTTCCAGTTGGTATATTTTAACTAAAAAGCTTTTTATTATTCCATTTATACTATCTTTTATCGGAATTCTTGCTATTTATTCTTTAATTGGTACTGAATATTCAATTTTACTAATATTTAAACATATAATTTTTTTGGTAATTTCATTAGTTGTTTTAATATTTTTATCATTAATACCAAAAAATGATTTAAGAAAAATTTTAAACAGTATCTGTATTTTATTTTTTTTACTTTTATTTTTAGTTCCATTAATTGGATATGAAATTAAAGGTGCAACTAGATGGATAAGTTTTAATTATTTTTCAATACAACCATCTGAATTATTAAAGGGCCCATTAGTATGTATGTTCTCATGGTTTTGTTATTTATATATCAAAACTAATAATTTATTTTATCTATTCTTAAATATTATCATTACGATTGTAATTATTGTATTGCTACTGCTTCAACCAGATATAGGTACTTTATTAATCTATATAGCAATCTTTTCATTAATACTAATTTTATATTTTAGAAATATAAAACTTTTTATATTATTAAGTTTTTTATGTTTATTTTTTTTATTACTAGCTTATTTATCTTTTGATCACGTTGCATATAGAATTGATAACTTTTTAGACTGTAACAATTCTCAAGTATCAAAAAGTTTATCTGCTATAAAAACTGGAGGTCTATTCGGTGTTGGTTTAGGAGAAGGTCAATTAAAATATTCAATACCTGAGTCTCATAATGACTTTATATTTGCCATTTTAATTGAGGAATTTGGTTTACTATTTGGGCTATTTGTATCTTTTTTATATCCAATTTTTTTTGTAATTGTTAGAAAATCAATTTTTAATCCTTCAAATCTATTTATTTTAAATACAATTTTTAGCTTATGTTTCTTAATGTGCTTACAAGCCTTTATTAATATTGGCTCATCTATATGTCTCATACCTCCTACAGGCATGACACTACCTTTCATTAGTTATGGAGGGTCATCTATGCTTTCTTATGCGATAATATTTGGTACAGTCATCAACTTTAGTAAAAATGAAGAGAGTACTACAAATAATTCATAGTGAAGTTGCAGATGTTAGCGTAGTTTCAAAGTTTCTTCAAAAAAAACACCAAACATCGACTATTTTTTATAAGAATTTACATTTTTTAAAAAACAAGGAAATAAATCAATTTGATTTTTTTATATTTCATGGGGGAAAACAAAGTGCCAATAGTAAATCAAAGGCTATTCAGTACGAGTACAAATTTTTAAAATATCTTATTAAAACAAATAAACCAATTATCGGTATTTGTTTAGGAGCTCAATTAATTGCAAAAATTTATGGATCAAAAATATCAAAATCCAAAAATAAATTATTTGAGTGTGGTTATAAGAAAAATTT
The DNA here is from genome assembly GCA_902610175.1 of uncultured Alphaproteobacteria bacterium. Classification (GTDB taxonomy): domain Bacteria; phylum Pseudomonadota; class Alphaproteobacteria; order HIMB59; family HIMB59; genus HIMB59. Next base: position 50,510 of record CACLUR010000002.1, read on the forward strand.
AAAAGAAAATAATAAAGTTTTTAAAAATAATTTATCTTTTCTACAATTTCATACAGAGGGTATTTCTTATAATAAAAATATGGAACTATTAGCAAAGGGTATAATGTATGAAGTTGACTCTTTCAAAATTAAAGAAAAAAATATATATGGATTTCAATTTCACCCTGAAGTTACTTCTAATACTATAAAAAGATGGCATGATATAGTTAAGATTAAGTATCCTTATATAGATACTTTAAATAAAATAATGAAAGACTTTAAAAAATATCAAAACAAAAATTATGATTGGTTTCAAAAATTTTTATTAAATCATTTAAAATGATTAATATTTTATTTTCTCAAGAGTATAAGAATCATGATACTGGTAATCATCCTGAGTCTATAAAAAGAATAGAAGTTGTGAATAATTTAATAAAAGAAAAGTATACAAAACAAAATCTGATCGAGCCGACTATTGCTGATAAAAATATGATTTCTTTAGTTCATGATAAGGAATATGTAAATTATATTTTTGACTCTATACCTACCTCTGGACTAAGTTATTTAGATCCTGATACCATTGCATGCCCTACTAGTCTAAAAAGTTACCTTTTAGCAGTTGGAGGCAGTGTGGATGCCGTTAAAAAAATAATTGATGATGATAATAAAAAAAATGTTTATTTCTGTGCACATAGACCTCCTGGTCATCATGCTGAGAGAAATAAAGCTATGGGTTTTGGAGTATTTAATAATGTAGCTGTATCAGCTCAATATGCATTAAGCACTGGTAAATTTAAAAAAATTTTAATTGTAGATTTTGATGTACATCACGGAAATGGCACTCAACATATTTTTGAAAATAATCCTGATATACATTATGCATCAAGCCATCAATTTCCTTTTTATCCAGGCACAGGATCATCTAATGAGATTGGTATTGGAAATATATTTAATTGCCCATTACCAAGTGGTTGTAATTCTGACACCTTTAAGGCTTTATTTAGAAAAAATATTGTTGATAAAATAAATAATAATTTTGATTTAATATATTTTTCAGCAGGTTTTGATGCGCATAAATTAGATCCTCTTGCCTCAATTAATTTAGAAAACGAAGACTTTTATTGGGTGACAAAAATTATATTGGAAAAGCTTGCAAATAATGTTCCAATAATTTCTGTCTTGGAGGGAGGATATGATATGAAAGGTTTATTTCATGGATTAGATAACCATCTAAAAGCTTTATTAGAATACTCAAATGAATAAAAATAATGAAAAAAACTTTGAAGCTGCACTTAAAAGATTAGAACAAATATCAGATTTATTGGAAAACGAGGATACACCCCTTGAAGATAGTATTAAGTTATTTGAGGAGGGCATACAACTTAAAGAATATTGCGAGGAAAAGCTGAAATCTGCAAAAATTAAAATTGACAAAATTGTAAAAAAAAATAAATCACTTTCGTCAACAGATTTTAATTAAAAAAAATCTTATGTCATTTTTAAGTAAAATCAAAATTCCAAAAGATTTAAAAAAATTATCGTTAGGTGAATTGCAAAAACTTAACAATGAACTAAGGGACTACACTATAGAGATAGTTTCTAAAACAGGTGGTCACTTAGGCGCAAGTCTAGGCGTTGTAGAACTTACAGTTGCATTACATTATGTTTTTAATACTCCATCTGATAAAATTGTATGGGATGTTGGTCATCAAACATATCCTCATAAAATCCTTACAGGTAGAAAAAATAAAATACACACTCTAAGAAAAAAAAATGGAATTTCTGGTTTCACAAAAAGATCAGAGAGTATTTATGATCCTTTTGGTGCAGCACATAGTTCAACTTCAATTTCTGCAAGCCTAGGAATAACAGCTGCAAGAGATTTATTAAATAAAGATTTTGATGTTGTAAGCGTTATAGGTGATGGTGCTATTAGTGCAGGAATGGCCTTTGAGGGATTAAACAACTTAGGACATCTAAATAAAAACTCTCTAATAATTCTGAATGATAATGAGATGTCCATAGCTGAACCTGTTGGTGCAATGAGTAAATACCTCGTAAATTTACTTAGTTCAAAGTCATATGAGAGTTTTAGAGATATTATTAAAAACTTTACTAAAAAACTTCCAAGCGAAGTTGGTGAATTTGCAAAAAAGACAGAGGGTTACTTTAAAGGTTATCTTACAGGTAATACTTTATTTGAAGAATTAGGTCTGAATTATCTAGGCCCAGTTGATGGACATAACTTGAAGTTATTAGTTCAATTATTTAAGAAATACAAAAAAAAAGAATTACATGGTCCAGTATTTCTTCATTTAATTACTCAGAAAGGTAGAGGTTATAAACCTGCAGAGCAATCAAAAGACAAATTTCATGGTGTATCATCTTTTGACGTTAAAACGGGTTTACAAAATAAATCTAAACTTGTTACTTATACTAATGTAATTAGCGATACTATTTTAAATTTAGCAAAAAAAGACAAAAAAATTGTTGCAATAACTGCAGCAATGCCATCAGGAACAGGTTTAAATAAATTTCAAGAAAAATATCCCTCTAGGTTTTATGATGTAGGAATAGCTGAACAACATGCCGTTACTTTCGCAGGTGGCATGACTACAGAGTCTATAAAACCTTTTGTTGCAATTTATTCAACTTTTCTCCAAAGAGCATATGATCAAGTTGTACATGATATAGCTATACAGTCTCTTCCTGTTCGGTTTTTAATAGATAGATCAGGGTTTGTTGGTGCTGATGGAGCTACTCATGCTGGATCTTTTGATCTAAGTTACCTCTGTTGTCTTCCAAATTTTATTGTAATGGCACCTTCTAGCGGAGAGGAATTAAAAAATATGGTTAATTTAGCATTATCTATAAATAACAAACCGACTGCTATAAGATATCCAAGAGATCTAGCACACGAGTATAAAAATAATAATAAATTTCAAAAAATTCTAATAGGTAAAGGTAAAATTATAAAAAAAGGAAAAAAAATTGCTTTTCTTAATTTAGGTACGAGATTGAGTAAAGTACTAGAGATTAGAGAACTAATAAAAAAAAATCATAAGTTAGATTGCTCTGTAATAGACATGAGATTTGCAAAACCAATTGACACTAAACTAATACAAAAGCTCACTGTTAATCACGACCTTTTTGTTACTGTTGAGGAGAACGCTATAGGTGGTTTTTCTAGTCAGGTTAATGATTTTTTAATAAATAAACTTGAAAAAACACCAAAAATACTCAATTTTTTTATGAAAGATGAATTTATTGATCAATCTGATATTGAGGATCAATACTTTAAATCAGGTATTTCCACAAAAATAATTTACAAAAAGTTAATTAAATTTTTAGAGTGATTTTGATTTATGAATTAATAATAAATCCCCTATAACAAAATTAGTCATAGCAATTCCAACTGGTACCGCCCTAATGCCCACACATGGATCGTGTCGACCCTTAGTTCTAATCTTGGTATTTTTAAAATTTTTAGTAACAGTATTTTTCTCACTAAGTACTGAACTTGTTGGTTTAACAATATATCTAAATACAATATCTTGACCTGAGGAAATTCCACCCAATATTCCTCCAGCATGGTTAGTATGAAAATTTATCTTTTTATTTTTATAGTTAATTTGATCAGAACCTGTTGTGCCATCATAGTTTACTAGATTAAAACCAGTACCAAACTCTATGCCCTTTACAGCATTTATACTCATTATTGCCTTTGATAATTCCGAGTCGAGTTTTTGATAGATAGGTTCTCCAATGCCCACAGGACAATTTGAAACTCTAACTTCAATTACTGCGCCAAGAGATGAACCTTTTTTTCGATGCATTAGTATGAGATCTTCCCATTTTTTTACAATGGACTTATTTGGAGAGAAAAAGGGATTTTTATTGATAAAATTATTATTCCAAGCTGTATTATTATCTATCTTCTCATTACCAATTTGAATAACAGCACTTGTAACTTTTATCTTATTTTTTGAAATTTTTTTAAGAAGAAGTTCCGCTAGAGCTCCTGCTGCTACCCTCATAGCAGTTTCCCTAGCACTGGATCTTCCTCCACCTCTATAATCATAATTTTTATATTTCATAAAATAGGTGTAATCGGCATGACCAGGTCTAAATTTATTTTTAATTTCTGAATAGTCCTTGATTCTTTGATCAGAGTTATAAATTATCATTGATATTGGAGCACCAGTGCTTTTACCGTTAAAAACCCCAGAGAGAATATTAACTTCATCTTTTTCTTTTCTTTGTGTTGTAAATTTTGACTGACCTGGTTTTCTCAATTCTAATCTTGATTGAATATATTTTGTGTTAATAGGTATTCCTGCTGGAAAACCATCAACGACACAACCTATGGCCTCTCCATGACTTTCTCCCCAAGTAGTAAACTTTAATAAATTTCCAAAAGAATTGTGTGACATTAACTAATTATTTTTTACTAAACTCATTAAGTAATCCTGCAACACCCTCAGCTTCATCGACTGCTACCATTCCAACTGTATGATAACCACAATCAACATGGTGGATTTCTCCAGTCACACCAGATGAAAGGTCACTTAAAAGATAGGCTCCAGTGTTTCCAACATCTTCTAGTGTAACATTTCTCTTTAAAGGAGAGTTTAGTTCATTCCATTTTAAAATAAATCTAAAATCACCAATACCAGAAGCCGCAAGAGTTTTAATTGGGCCTGCAGATATGGCGTTAACTCTTATATTTTTATCTCCCATATCTACAGCAAGATATTTAACTGAAGCCTCAAGCGCTGATTTTGCGACTCCCATTACATTATAATGTGGCATAACTTGCTCTGCTCCATAGTAAGTTAACGTTAAAATACTTCCACCATTATCCATTAAATCATAGCAATATTTACAAGACTCAGTGAAGGAATAACAAGAAATATTTAAACTATTTAAGAAATTCTCTTTTGATGTATCAACATACTTACCCCTTAGCTCATTTTTATCTGCAAACGCTACAGCGTGAACGAAAAAATCCAATTTTCCCCATTTATCTTTAATTTTTTCAAAAGTATTTTTTACTGATCCTTCATCGCTAACATCACATTGTATCAATAAATTGGAACCAACAGATTTAGCTAAAGGATCTATTCTCTTTAATAAAAGATCATTTTGATAAGTAAAAGCTAATTCAGCACCAAAATTTGCGCATTGTTGAGCTATGCCCCAGGCAATGGACTTATCATTAGCCACCCCCATTATAAGCCCCTTTTTATTTTTTAAATCCATTTTTTGCTAAAATTAATATAATACTCATACCATGTCAGATAAATTAAATCCAATTATTAAGTTTAAAGAATGGTTTGATTTAGCCACTGAAAAAGAGATCAACGATCCTAATGCGATGTGTCTATCAACAGTTGACGATAAAAATACCCCGCATTCAAGGATGGTTCTATTAAAAGATTATAATTATGAAGGTTTTATTTTTTACACAAATTATGAGAGCAATAAAGGAAATGACATTTTAAAAAATGCTAATGTTTGCCTAAATTTTCATTGGAAGTCATTGTTAAGGCAAATAAGAATAGAGGGTAAAGTCGAAAAAGTCTCAAAAGAAACATCAGATAAATATTTTAATTCAAGACATTATTTAAGTCGAATAGGGGCGTGGGCTTCTAATCAATCAAAAGTCCTAAAATCAAGAGATGATTTAGAAAACAAAATTGAATTTTATAAAAATAAATATCCTGAAAAAGAAAATTTCCCTCGTCCTGATTACTGGGGAGGGTTTATAGTAAAATATTCAAAAATCGAGTTTTGGGAGGATATGCCTCATAGAATTCACAAAAGAGAAATCTTTGAGTTTAAAGATAATGATTGGTTATCGTATACCCTTAGCCCTTAGTTTTTAGAGTATTCACTCCATCTTTTTAGCAAATCAGAACTGGAAGACTCTTTGTGATTTCCACCTACACCAAATTTTAATTCAATATTATATTTCTTTGCTGTTTCATATTCTAAAATTTTAGAAGTGTCAGATCTATCACCTCCATTAGCAAAAATAATTTTTTCATTTGGATATTTATTTCTTATTTGAATTAACAAATTATTTGCACTTCCCATTTCATCATCTTCAAATTCCATAGCTTCATTTACCACTTTTAAGCTATCAACAACATATATTCTATGTTGAATATCCATAAAAAAATTTCCCTTTTTATCAATTAACCATTTATTAGAATTTACACCTACGATTAAAAAATTAGAAAACTCTAAACATTCTTTCATCATCATTATATGTCCAGGATGAATGGGGTCAAATCCCCCTGAAACAACACTAATAATTTTATTTTCCACTTGAAATTGATTCTAAATAATTTTTTAAATTTTTGTAATCTTTATCTGAAATGTAATTTGGAGAAATAGTTAATATATCTCTCCATGATGTGAGATAATTTAAATTCACTTTCATTTTAGATATATTTTTTTTAGCTTTAGGGTAAATACCATAGTAAAAAACTACATAAATATCTTTAACTTTAAGTTTATTTTGTCTTAAAGCCTTTATGAAATGTAATTTACTTCCTCCATCAGTTGCCATGTCCTCTACTAATATTGACTGATTATTCTTTTTAAACTCTCCCTCTATTAGCTTACCTTTTCCAAACCCTTTAGGGCTCTTTCTTATATATATCATTGGATATTTCATCTTTTGACACAGAAAGGAAGAGTAGGGAATACCAGCTGTTTCGCCTCCTGCAATAATAGTCGAATTATCTTTATACTTCGATTTAATCTGTTTGCTCATTTCATTAATAATTAACTCTCTTTCTTTTGGAAATGAAATTAATTTTCTACAATCAACATAAACAGGACTTTTTTTGCCGGATGTAAGAGTAAATTGTTTTTTGAAGTCTATATTAACGCATCCAATACTTAACAGTAAGTTTGCTATCTTTTCTTTATTATTTTTGATTTTGACCTTCGACATTTTTCTGAACAATATTTAACATCATTCCATACTTTTTCCCATTTTTTTCTCCAACTAAATGGTCTTTGGCATACCACACAAATTTTGAAATCTTTTTTATTCAGCTAAATAATCTTTTCAATCTCTTTATCTTCGAGATTACCATTAATTATAACAAGAGGGCAATGTAACGAGTTAGATTTTTCATATATAAGTTTGTTAATTAAAGGCCCAGGCTTGCCTATATCTTTACTTGTAGCAAGAATAATAGTTGAATTAGATGAATATTTATTTAAGAAACTTATAAATTCATCGATCTCATTATATTTAAATATTTCAGATTTTGCTTTAATTTTTGATTTATCTGAGATGTAGTTATGCACTTCTTTATGTTTTAATTTTTCAGTTGTTATTTGATCAATATCCAAAATTTTTTCAGCCCCTGATGTAAGCATCATACCTTCGCTTGCGCTTTGAATAAAGCTAACAGTAGTAATATTTGATTTAGTTATTTTTGCTCTCCTTATAGCAAATTTAACTGCAGTCCACATTTCAGCACTTTGATCAATAACTACAAAATAATTTCTATTATTATTTTTTTTCATTTTTTTCTAAATATTAAATTCGTAACTAAGCTAAGCAATAATGATATAGCAATCAAAATTATAATATAAATAAAAGACTCAGTTTTTAACAACTTTTCCAATTTAAATGAAATTCCTCCTTTTTTTATTTGCAAGTTTTTAGATACCATTTTAATAATTTCATTATTTTTTATCTCGTACATATAAACTTTTATATTTCCAGGTGAGATATTATCTGGTATTAAAAATTTTTTTAAAAATAGATTTCCACTTACACTTTCAAGCTCCTCTTCTATATACAAATTTTTCACATTCATTGCTTTTCTTATTTTATGGAGTTCAAGAGAGTGATTACTTATTAATGAATGCCTATCCTTTAAATTAGAATATAAAAATATTTCATTCAAAGTCTTTTTAGGAGACGTGAAGAGCGCAAAAAAACTAGGTTGATTTTTCAACTCTTTTGTTTCGTTAATCCATAAAAAACCTTCTTTAACTTTTGTTGTCAATTTAGCTTTTTTATTTTCTCCTTCGAAAATGAAGATTACATCACTGTCTTTATCTTTATTTCCAAATAAAACTACTTCTTCCCCTAAAAAATTTGAGTTTATTTCAATTTCAAATTGATCTAAGGAAAAATTAGATGCAAAACCAATTTTAAAAAAAAATATAATTATTAAAATATATTTATACATAATTTATAATGAATAAGTTCTCAGGTGTTCTAAATAAATCATAAGCTAAAAATGATGAAATAATTAATAGTAACATACCAAATGTAACTTTTAAATTTTCTTGATCAAGTATATCAACTATCCTTGCAGCTAGTGCAGCTCCAATAGAGCTACTTACTATTAATCCTAAAGCCAATACAAAATCTATATTTTGATTTATGTATATTTGCAAAAATAAAGATACAAAGGATACTATCGTGATGTTAAATAGTGATGTCCCTATTACTGAAATAGTTTTCATACCTAAAAAATAAATCATACATGGAATAAGTATAAAGCCACCACCAATACCAGTTAGCCCTGTCAATACACCTATAAAAAAACCAATTAAAAGTGGTGCTAGTACACTTATATATAGTTTAGATTTTCTATACTTAATTTTAAAAGGAAGTCCATGTATCCAAGAATGCTGGTGTAATTTAAATTTTTTATTTTTATGAACGATATTAACTTTAGCTGTTTCATAAAGAATAAATACAGCAGTTATAATTAAAAGAATTATATAGATACTATTTAAATAGTTATCAATTAAACCAATATTTTTTAAATTATTTAGAATTAATACACCAAAAAGTGTCCCCAATAATCCACCAAAAACCATTGTTAAGCCCATCTGATAGTCTATGTTTTTTCTTTGAAAATGACTTACAACACCAGTTGATGTCGAGGCGAATACTTGAACAGTTGTAGTTCCAACCGCAACAGCTGGAGGAATGCCAACTAGTATTAAAAGAGGAGAGGATATAAAACCACCACCTATGCCAAAGAGTCCAGATATAAAACCAATTCCAACTCCAAGGGAAATTAATATATAAATATTTATGGATATTTCAGCAATAGGTAGGTAAAAATTCATATATTGAAATAAAATATTATACTTAAAATTAATAAAATAAATTAATGATTAAATACACTTTAGCGTTTGCTTGTTCAAGCGATGGTTTTATTGCAAAATATTCTGGAGATAATCCATTTGAATGGACTAGCTTGGAAGACAAAAAACATCTAGACAATTTAATTAAGAATCATAAATGGCAAGTTATGGGCAGAAAGACTCATGAATTAAATCCAAACGAGTCTAGATCAAGAATTATTTTTTCTAGAAAATACCAAAAAATTAAACAAATTAAAAATTCAATAAATCAATATTATTTTAATCCAGATATTAATCAGTGGGATGAATTTGAAAATCTTTGCAAAGAAAGTGTTTTAATTTTGGGGGGAACAAGTGTTCATGATTATTTCTTATATGCTGATTTAATTGATGAAATTTTTATTACTATAGAGCCTTTAAAATTTGGAAAAGGCTTACCAGCTTTTACATACATAAATTTTAAGGACTTAGTTCCTTACTTCAATGAGAGAGGATATCGTCATTTTGAAAAAAAAATTAATGATAAGGGCTCTTTGTTAGTTAATTTTTCAAAAACTTAGTAGTTCTGTATAATCATTTTTGTCGTTTACATTAAAAAATTCTATTTTTTTATTTTTTTTAAAATTTATATAATCAAATCCAATTTCTTCAGCAAATTTCATAATTTTATATCCATTATTTTTTAAAAGGACTTCATTTAATTCCGTAAATATTTTTGATGACCAAAAAGAGAACATTGGTTCGATAATATTATCAATCTTACAAATATAAACTTTACTCTTTTTTTCTGTAATTGAGATAAAATTATCTATGATACCTGTGTTTATTATTGGGGCATCAGTGGGAAAAAGTGCAAACCATAAATCCTCTTTTGAGTTTTTATAATGATCAAGAGCGCTATGTAACCCAGCTAGTGGCCCTTTGTATCCCCCAATTTTATCACTTACAACTTTATAACCAAATATTTTGTACTTACTGATATCTCTATTAGCATTAATAATAATTTCATTAGACTTTTCTTGAAGACTTTCTATTAAAATTTCAATAAAACACTTATCTTTAATTTTTAAAAAACTTTTATTTTCATAACCCATTCTGGAGGATTTACCACCCGTTAGTATTACAGATACAAGCTTACTCATCTTTGGTATATCTAAATTCTCCAGATAAAATATTTAACCGTTTACCTCTAATTCTTCCAATCATTGTTAAATTTTTCTTTCTAGCTATTTCAACTGCCCAAGCAGTGAAACCTGAACGAGATAATAGTATTGGTATTTCCATTTTGATACATTTCAATACCATTTCACTTGTCAGCCTGCCAGTAGTGTAAAAAGACATTTCTTTTGCGTCTATTTTCTTATCAAGTATCAAACCAGCAATTTTATCAACAGCATTATGTCTTCCCACATCTTCAAAATAATATAAAGGTTTATCTCCCTTACATAAGACGCAACCGTGTATTGCACCTACAGATAAATATAAACTTGGCTCAGTATTAATTTTTTTGGATAAATTCATAAGCTGTTGATGATTTATTCTTATTTTTTTATTCAAGGAAATGGTGTTTATTTCTTCAAATAAGTCTCCAAATACAGTCCCTTGTGCACAACCAGAGGTATTTACTTTCTTCTTTAATTTTTCTTCATAATTAGTTTTACTCTTTGTTCTTACAACAACTGTCTTTAAGTCTTTATGAAATTCAATCTTTTTTACATCGTCTATATTAGTAAGCATTCCCTGATTGAATAAATAACCTATAGCTAAATATTTTGGATAATCTCCTATAGTCATTATTGTTACTATTTCTTGGTTGTTTAAGTATAGCGTGAGTGGTTTTTCTTCAATGATTGGAATTTTTGTTATTTCACCTTTTTCATTAATTGATTTTTTTAATTTAAATAAAGATCTGTTATTTACACTAGGTTTGATTAAAAAATCTGTCATTTTTTTCTTGATTGTATTATGGTGACAAGGTGAAAACAATAGCTGTTATTGGTTGGAAAAATAGTGGCAAAACTACTTTAGTGAGTAATTTAGTAAAATTTTTTAAAGAAAAGAAAATAAAAGTTGGTGTGGTAAAACATGCTCACCATTCTTTTGACATTGATCATCCTAATACAGATAGCTATAAAATTAGAAAATCCGGAGCATATAAAACTACACTAGTATCAGATAAAAGACTTGCATTCATAGAAGAGAAAACCGAGTCACATATTAATTTAGAACGTCTGGTAGAAATTAACAAAGATTGTGATTTATTAATATTTGAAGGGTTTAAGAGATTTGATGATTTGATAAAGTTAGAGGTAAGCTTACAAAAAAATAACAAAGATTACCTCTACAAATCTATAAATAATGTTAAATATATCGTTACAGACGATAATTTCGATCATCCAATTCAGACTTTTAATCACAATCAAATAGAAAAAATTGCCTCTAAAATATATTATGAAAACTCCTAGGCTAATATCTTTCAAACTTGCGCAAAAAATAATTATTCGGGAAAAAAAGAATTTATTTAAAGAGTCTAAGATTAAATTAAAGGAAGCACTTAATGCAGTAGTATCAAGAACAATTACTTCACCAATAAATCTACCCTTACAAAATACCGCAGGATTAGATGGTTATATTGTTTCTAATAAAAATCTCAACAAAGTGTCAATATCTAATAAGCTTCTAAATGCTGGACATTCATATAAAAGATTAAATCCCAATTTAGCCTATAAAATAAATACAGGAGGTATTATCCCACAAAACTTTAAAAATTTTATTTCATTAGAAAACGCAAAAGTTGAGGGGAGAAATCTATTAGTCCAATATTCAAAAATATCTAATAAAGATATAAAAAAAAAAGGTGAGGATTTAAAAAAAAATAAAATACTGATAAAAAAAAATGAAAAAATTGATTTCATAAAAATAGCATTACTTTCATCAGTAGGGATTACAAATTTATGGGTATATAAAACTTTGAGAGTTGCTGTCGTATCCTCAGGAAATGAATTAATAAAATCTGGCAAAAAAATAAAAGATCATCAAGTATATGACTCAAACAAATATCAAATAATTCATTTTTTAAAGAAATTTAATATAAGTGTTCATGACTTAGGTATTTTAAAAGATGATGAGATAAAAGTTGATAAATTTTATAAAAAAAATCAAAATAAATTTGATATTATAATTAGTTCAGGTGGCTCCTCATTTAGCTCTAAAGATTACATATCTTCTTTTCTAAGTCAAAATACTAATCTTCTTTTTAAATATGTAAGAATTCAACCAGGTCGACCTGTGATTTTTTCAAAATTAAAATTCAATTATTATTTTTCACTGCCTGGAAATCCATTAGCTGTTTTCACTAATTTATTTTTTTTAGTAAGTTTATTTATAGATCCCTCTCGCAAAGATAATTCTAGCATTACCAAATTTTACCAATCTGGATTTTCAGAAAATAAAAAATCTAATTTTACAAAATTTTATCGTGTGAAATTATCTAAAAATATACTTTATACTCATAACTCCAAAGGTTCTGCTAAACTAATTTCTCTCTCTGAAGCAGATGGTTTAGCATTTGTCCCAGAAGGAAATGATAAAATTAAAAAAGGCGAAAAGATTAGTTTTATTGAATTTTAAATTTGATATTTACTAAATTACCTTTTTTTTTTAGTGAAATGATCTCATATTTTTTTTCTTCACAAAAATTCTTAAAGTCAAATTGTGATAACGGGTCATCACTTTCTATTGTAAGAACATCATTTTTTTTTAACTTTTTTATAAATTTTTCAGCTTTTAAGACAGGTATAGGGCATTCAAAGCCTCTAGTATCTAGATAATAATCCATTTATATATATATTTATTTTAAAAATACATGGAAATAAAGAATTTAGAAATTATTTTAGCTTTAGATAGTGAAAAACATTTCAATAGAGCAGCAGAAAAATTAAAAATATCACAACCTGCTTTATCTATGAAGCTAAAAGCTTTAGAAAATGAAATAGGGGTAAGATTAGTAAAAAGAGGAAAGAACTATATTGGATTAACTTCTGAGGGTGAAATTTTAAAGGAACGATTTAAAAATATTGTCAAAGAGTACACTAATATCAAACAGTTAAGCTCTGAGTTAAAAAATAATTTAACTGGAAATTTAAGAATAGGTGTTATTCCTACTGCTTTATTGGAAGTCTCCTTTTTATTAAATAGTTTTGTTAAAAAATTTACAAATGTCAAATTGCAAGTAATTTCTATGTCTTCTAATGAAATTGATAAAAATCTTCATGATTTCAAATTAGATTTAGGGATAAGTTATTTAGAAAATGAACCAATATTAGGAGTTGAGAAGATACCTTTATATAAAGAAACATATTTTCTCATATCTAAAAAAAAGAACTTAAAAAATAAAAAGAAATTAAAATGGCAAGAAATTGGTAATTTAGATCTATGTTTAATTTCTAAAGAAAATCAATTTAGAAGAATATTAGATGCTATTTTTAAAGAGAATAATATTAATCCACGAGTTTTAATTGAGTCAAACTCTATGACTCATATTTACTCTCACGTAAATAGTTCAGAATTTTCAACAATTATGCCATACATATTTACTCAGTCATTCAATTACGATGAGAATACAAATTTTATTCAATTAATTTCTCCAGAAATATCTCATAAGGTAGGTATAGTTCATATTGATGATAATCGCCCATCACCTATTAAAAATAACTTTTTAAAATTCTTAAAAAGCTTTAATAAGTAATACTTATCAATTAATTACTTATTGATAATTGAAACTTAATAAAAAATTACTAAATTATAGTAAATGAAAGACTCGCAAAGTAAGATTCATCCAGGTTCTGGTAGAAGAAAAGCATTAGAATTCAACAAGGGTCGCCAAAGTGATGACCAGTCAATTGATGATCTTAAAAACCTAATACCTAATGAATATTTTAGACAAAGGGATATGCTTATTGAAAGCCTTCACTTAATTCAAGACCATTATAAATGTCTTAAACCAAAACATTTAACAGCACTGTCCGAATTGACAAATTTACCTTTAACTGAAATTTACGAAACAGCATCATTCTATGCTCACTTTGATATCTATAAAGAGGATGATATTAGCCCTCCTGAAACAACAATTAGAGTTTGTGATGGTATTACATGTGAGATGAACGGATGCAAAACTTTAGAAAAAAATTTAAGAGATAGTGTATCTTCTAATGTGAGAGTAGTTAGAGCACCTTGTATGGGAAGGTGTCATCAAGCACCAGTAGTTGAGGTAGGAAAAAAACATTTTGTAAACGCAGATGTAAGTGTAGTTCAAAAAGCCTTAAAGGAGCAAGATACAAAACCAGTTATACCAAATTACATTTGCTATGACGATTATGTAAAAAATGGTGGATATAAAATTCTAAAGGATTGTATTGAAAATAAAAAAGACCCAATGAAGCTCATAGAAGAAATGGAGCAATCAGGTTTGAGAGGTCTTGGTGGTGCAGGATTTCCAACTGGCAGAAAATGGAGATTTGTAAGAGCAGAAGATAAACCTAGGTTAATGGCAATTAATGGTGATGAGGGTGAACCAGGAACATTTAAAGATCATCATTATCTTACAAGAGACCCACATAGATTTCTTGAGGGAATGTTAATTGCTGCATGGGTAGTTGAAGCAACAGATGTATATATATACATGCGAGATGAGTACCCTGATGTAATAAAGTTTTTAAAGAAAGAAATTAAAATTTTAGAAGAAAAAAATTTAAATATTAAAACAAGAATTCATTTTAGAAGAGGTGCTGGCGCCTACATTTGTGGTGAAGAGTCATCAATGTTAGAAAGTTTGGAGGGTAAAAGAGGCTTACCTAGACATAAACCTCCATTTCCATCTCAAGTAGGACTTTTTGGTAGACCAACATTAATACACAATGTTGAAACAGTTTTTTGGGTAAGAGAGATTTTGGAAAAAGGTGCTGTATGGTTCAGTAGTCATGGTCTCAATGGTAGGAAAGGTCTAAGAACGTTCTCTGTGTCGGGAAGAGTAAAAAACCCTGGTGTTAAGTTAGCTCCAGCAGGGATTACAATAAAACAACTTATTTATGAATATTGTGGCGGTATTCAAGAGGGTCATACATTTAAAGCATACTTGCCTGGAGGAGCATCTGGAGGAATACTTCCTGCAAAATTAGATAATATTCCACTTGATTTTGACACGTTACAAGAGCATGGATGTTTTATAGGTTCAGCTGCTGTAGTCGTTTTATCTGACAAAGATAACATGAAAGATATTGCCAAAAATTTAATGTTCTTTTTTCATGATGAAAGTTGTGGTCAATGTACTCCTTGTAGAAATGGAACCGAAAAAGCTCTTAAACTCATGAACCAATCATCTTGGGATGTTGACCTTTTAAAAGAATTATCATCAGCAATGATGGATGCTTCTATATGTGGTTTAGGACAAGCAGCCCCAAACCCAATGCTTTCAGTTATTAAACACTTCCCAGAGGAGGTAACCAACTAATGACTGATAATATTAAATTTAAAATTGACGGCAACGAATACGTAGCCAACAAAGACGAGTCAATTTGGGATGTCGCTAAAAAAAATAATATTGATATTCCTCATCTCTGTTATTCTCCTGAGCCGGGTTATCGAGCAGATGGAAATTGTAGAGCATGTATGGTTGAAATTAAGGGGGAGAGAACTCTTGCAGCATCTTGTATTCGTAAACCTACTGAAGGCATGGAAGTTACAGTTAACTCTTCAAGAGCAGAAAAATCAAGATCTATGGTTTTTGAACTTCTTGTGTCTGATCAACCAGAAAAAAATAATTCTCCTGACCCCGAGTCAAAGTTTTGGAACTGGTCTGAGAAATTAGGTGTTAGTGATAGTCGTTTTCCTAGTAAAGACAAAATAGAATTAGATAGATCTCATAAAGCGATGAGTGTTAATTTAGACGCATGTATAAATTGTAATTTATGTGTTCGCGCTTGTCGTGAGGTACAAGTAAACGACGTAATCGGAATGGCCTACAGAGGGTCAACAGCCAAAGTAATATTTGATTTAGATGACCCAATGGGCAATAGTACTTGTGTTGCTTGTGGGGAGTGCGTCCAAGCTTGCCCAACAGGAGCATTAATGGAGTCCTCATTAGTTGATGATCAGGGAAAAAGAGAGTCTTATTCAGATAAAGTCGTAGAGAGTGTTTGTCCTTATTGTGGTGTAGGATGTCAAACTGAAGTACACGTAAAAGATGACAAAATTTTATACGTGGATGGTAAAAATGGACCCGCTAATGAAAATAGGTTATGCGTAAAAGGTAGATTTGGTTATGACTATATTAATCATAATGGAAGACTCACTAAACCATTAGTGAGAAAAGCTGGTGTTAAAAAAGACCCAAATCTTGAAATTAAAGATGCTGATATCTATGATTATTTTGAAGAGACTACTTGGGAAAACGCGATCGATAGAGCTTCATCTGGTCTTTTAAATTTAAAAGAAGATCATGGACCAAAAAGTTTAGCTGGTTTTGGTTCAGCAAAGTGTTCTAATGAGGAGGCTTACTTATTTCAGAAATTGGTAAGAGTTGGTTTTGGATCAAATAATGTAGATCACTGTACTAGACTTTGTCACGCATCTTCTGTTGCAGCACTGATGGAATGTGTAAACTCTGGTGCTGTGTCAGCTCCTTTTATGTCTGCATCTGATGCTGACTGTGTAATTGTAATAGGTGCAAGGCCTACAGAAAACCACCCTGTTGCAGCAACCTATCTTAAACGCGCAGCAAAAAGAGGTTCCAAGTTAGTTGTGATGGATCCAAGAAAGCAAGGTTTAACAAAACATGCTACCTATAACTTACAATTTAAAGCGGGTACTGATGTTGCAATGCTCAACGCACTTTTATTCACCATTGTTGAAGAGAAACTTTATGATGAACAATATATTCAAGGACAAACTGAGGGTTTTGAAAAATTACAAGAGGAAATAAAAGATTTTTCTCCTGAAAAAATGGAAGCTATTTGTGGCATCAAAGCCCAAGAGTTACGAGAAGTTGCTAGACTTTATGCTAAATCAGAGAGATCCATTATCTTTTGGGGTATGGGGGTATCTCAACATGTACATGGAACAGATAATGCTAGATGTTTAATTGCTTTGGCTTTAACTACAGGACAAATTGGAAGAGAGGGCACAGGGTTACATCCATTAAGAGGACAAAATAATGTCCAAGGTGCATCTGATGCCGGATTAATTCCAATGGTCTTTCCTGATTACCAGTCAGTTGAAGATGGAAGCATTCACCAGAAATATGAAAATTTTTGGAAGACAGGTCTTGATGATAAAAAAGGTTTAACAGTTGTAGAAGTTATTAACAAAATTTTAGAAGATGAGATCAAAGGTATGTATATTATGGGCGAAAATCCTGCAATGTCTGATCCTGATCAAAATCATGCAAGAGCTGCATTAGCTAAATTAGATCATTTAGTTGTTCAAGATATTTTCATGACTGAAACTGCCTGGCATGCAGATGTAATCTTACCTTCATCAGCCCATGCTGAAAAAACTGGGACTTATACAAATACTAACAGACAAGTCCAATTAGGTCGCCAAGCAGTACCACCTCCTGTTTCAGCCAGACAGGATTGGTGGATCACTCAAGCTATAGCTCAAGGTATGGGTTTAGATTGGAGCTATCTACATCCAAGAGATATTTTTAATGAAATGGCTCAAGTAATGCCTTCACTAAAAAATATTACTTATGAAAGACTAGAAAATGAAAATTCTGTCACATATCCTTGTGACGATCCAAACAAACCTGGAAATGAAATTATATTCAATGAAAACTTTCCAACTGCAAATGGAAGGGGAAAAATAGTACCTGCTAAACTAATCCCCCCAGCAGAACTACCAGATGACGACTTCCCGATGATACTAACAACAGGAAGATTATTAGAGCATTGGCATACTGGGTCTATGACAAGAAGAGCAAATGTTTTGGATCATATAGAACCTGAAGCTATAGTCAGTATGAATAGATGGGACATGAAAAGGTTGACAATTAATCCAGGAGATCAAGTTTTAGTTAAGACAAAAAGAGGATCGCTAGCTATTAAAGTCAGAAGCGACAGAGAAATTCCTGAAGGTATGGTTTTCATGCCATTTTGTTTTGCTGAGGCTGCTGCAAACGTACTTACAAACCCGCAGTTAGATCCGATTGGTAAAATTCCTGAGTTTAAATTTAGCGCTGCAAGTGTCGAAAAAATTCAACCTACAGTCAACTAATTTAAAAAATACTTATAATGTTTTTGATCGGTATATCTTTAATATAAACAATTAAACCTATAAGAACTATTATTAAAAAATTAATAGTCATTATAAAACGAAACAAATTAAAATTTGATTTATGTAAATCAATTTCATTTTCAAGAACCAGTAATGATTTGTTCTGCTGCATTGATGATTGATTATTTATTTGATGAAAAACACTTAAGTTCCCATCAATTTTCTGAGACATCGGCTCATGAACCTCTTGGATATTTGTTTTATTATTAAGGAATATATCAATTGTATTAATTTTTTTTTCTAAAGACTCAATTTTTAATTTTAGTTCATCAAAATCAGATTTATTTTTCAAATTACTAGATCTTATTCTTGGTAATGAGTCATCTACATTTGGATTATATTCTTTATTTACTAATTGATTTTTTATTTCAGCTAATGAGTCTAAAATTTTCTTCGACTTTTCATCGTTAAGACTTGAATTATTATTTTTTGTGGTATCTCTACCAAATTGATCAATATCCGAAACCATAGATTTTAAACTTAATGTAAGTATTGAAAATAATCAATTATATGTGTTTAAGGGTTGTTTCTAATAAAAGTGAATGGTGCCGGCTGGGGGACTCGAACTCCCGACCTGATGATTACAAATCAACTGCTCTACCAACTGAGCTAAGCCGGCAATGTGTTATTATTTATATTAAAATCTAAAATAAACAATATTTAAAAATTACTAATTTTGAAATGATATGCAGCAATTGCTAAAGAATTTGCTGCATTGTAACTATCAATACCACCTACATTTTCTTGAGGGATACTTATTCTAAAGTCACTCTTTGTTAAAATATTTCTTCTAATCCCTTTTCCTTCACTTCCAACAATGATGACAGTTTTTTTATCAAAATTAAATTCCCTGTTCATTTCCTGACCACTCATATCTAGTGAATAAGTCCAATAGCCAGATTTTTTTAGAACTTCTATTGTTCTGTTAATGTTTTTAGAGACATGAAATTTCAACACTTCAATGGCTCCAGACGAGGTTAATGACGTTACATCGTTAATATCTGCCGAAGAATGCTCTGATAGTAATAAACCATCAGCTCCCATCAAAAGAGCCGTTCTTATTATGTTTCCTAGGTTATTTTGGTCTGTGATCTGATCGGCAATGATAATAAGAGATTTTTTGGTGTTCATAATGATTTCCTCTAAATTGGAGGGTTTATACTTTTCTCTTCTTAAGACTATATCACTGATAAATCTATCATTTTTAATACCAAGTCTATTAATCTCGTTTTTCTTTAAATACTTTGTCTTATTATTTAGTTTATTTTGCTCTATCAACTTTGCGAAAGCTGATTGTCTCTCAATATTTATATAAATTTCAATAATTTTATCAGGGTTATGAATTATACAACTAGTACAAGAATTAGCCCCTGAAATAAGCATTGTTTTAAATAACAGTAAAAATTAACTAAGTCTATTGACTTTCAAAGACAATTATCTATTAATCAACACCTGATTTTTAACACTTTGGAGGGATGGCCGAGTGGTTAAAGGCGGCAGACTGTAAATCTGTTCACGCAAGTGTACGTAGGTTCGAATCCTACTCCCTCCACCAATTTTTTTCACTTTTCTTATTGAATTTTAAAGAAAAATTAGTAGTTTATCGGAACTCACAAGGATTTGATTTTGTGGATGTTTTGAAGTGGTTACCCGCTAAATCGCGGGTGTAGCTTAATGGTAAAGCTCCAGCCTTCCAAGCTGGCTACGAGGGTTCGATTCCCTTCACCCGCTCCAAGCACATTGAAAAAATTAAACAATAGATATTAAAAAGAGGTAACAACTTAAAATGACTAAAGAAAAATTTGACAGATCGAAAGAACACGTCAACATCGGTACTATCGGTCACGTCGACCATGGTAAAACTACACTTACTGCAGCAATAACAAAAGTTTTGGCAGAAAAAGGTGGAGCAGAGTTTACAGCCTATGATGAAATTGATAAAGCACCTGAAGAAAAAGAGAGAGGTATAACAATTTCAACGGCGCACGTAGAGTATTCAACTGATAAAAGACACTATGCTCACGTCGACTGTCCAGGTCACGCAGATTACGTAAAAAATATGATTACAGGTGCTGCTCAGATGGACGGAGGTATTTTAGTTGTCAACGCAGCTGATGGTCCAATGCCTCAAACACGTGAACACATTCTTTTAGCTAGACAGGTTGGTGTACCAGCACTAGTTGTTTACTTAAATAAAGTTGATCAAGTTGATGATCAAGAATTATTAGAGCTTGTAGAAGTTGAAATAAGAGAGCTACTATCAAAATATGATTTTCCTGGTGATGATATACCAATCGTTAAAGGATCAGCTCTTGCTGCTGTTGAAGACAGAGATGAAAATATTGGTAAAAACTCAATCATTGAATTAATGTCAAAAATAGATGAATATATCCCTGCTCCTACAAGAGAATTAGATAAACCTTTCTTGATGCCAGTCGAAGATGTATTTTCTATTTCTGGAAGAGGTACTGTTGTTACTGGAAGAGTTGAACAAGGTGTTATTAAACCAGGTGAAGAAATTGAAATTATTGGTTTAAAAGATACAACTAAAACAGTTTGTACCGGAGTTGAGATGTTTAGAAAACTATTAGACTCAGGTGAAGCCGGAGATAATATTGGTGCTCTTCTTCGTGGAACTAAAAAGGAAGAGGTTGAAAGAGGTCAAGTTTTGGCAGCTCCTGGTAGTATTAAGCCTCACAAAAAATTTAAAGCAGAGATTTACGCTTTAAGCAAAGAAGAGGGCGGAAGACACACTCCTTTCTTTGCGAATTACAGACCTCAGTTTTATTTTAGAACCACTGATGTTACTGGTTCAATTAAATTACCTGAAGGTACTGAAATGGTAATGCCCGGAGATAATATTACACTTGAAGTTGAGTTACTTGCCCCTATTGCAATGAATAACAATTTACGTTTTGCTATTCGTGAAGGCGGTAGAACTGTTGGCTCAGGAGTTGTTTCAGAGATTATCGAATAAAAATATTCTCTGCAGTAATACTAATATGAAGGAGTGTAGCTCAACTGGTAGAGCGCCGGTCTCCAAAACCGGAGGTTGCGGGTTCGATGCCTGCCACTCCTGCCAAAAATATAAATAAAAATATGAAATTTAATCCTGCTAAATATTTAAGAGAAGTTCGACAGGAGGTATCTAAAGTTACCTGGCCCTCCAAGAGAGAAACTTTCACATCTGCAGGTATCGTTTTGGTTGTGATTAGTATTGCTGCAATTATTTTAATGCTCTTAGACCAATTTTTTTCTTTTATTGTGAGAATAGTTCTAGGATAACTTAATGGTTGAAAATACAGATACATCAAAGTGGTATGTTGTACACTGCCACTCTGGCTTTGAGAAAAAAGTTGCAGACTCAATTTTAGATGAAGCAAAAAAAGTTAATTTACAAGACTCAATTTCTGAAGTATCTGTTCCTACTCAAGCAGTAGTGGAGGTAAGAAGGGGTGTAAGAGTTAACTCTGAAAAAAAATTTTTTCCAGGGTATGTTTTAATCAAGATGGTAATGAACGATGACACCTGGCATTTAGTCAGAGATATACCAAAAGTTTCAAATTTTCTTGGCACGAAAGATAAGCCAATTGCCATATCTGAACGAGAGGTATCTAAATTATTACAAGACATTACTGAAGGTGTTGATAATCCTAAACCTAAGTTTGAGTATGAAGTTGGTGAACAGATTAAGGTGTCTGATGGTCCATTTGCCTCATTTAGTGGTATTATAGAAGAGGTTGACAGTTCAAGACAAAAGCTTAAAGTGTCCGTTTCAATTTTTGGGAGACCGACACCTTTAGAACTAGATTATTCACAAGTGGTTAAGGGCTAATAGCATGGCTAAAGAAGTTTTAGGATACATAAAATTACAAATCCCAGCTGGTTCAGCTAACCCAGCACCTCCTGTCGGTCCTGCTTTGGGTCAAAAGGGATTAAACATTCAAGATTTTTGTAAACAGTTTAATGATAAGACAAAAGATTTAGAAAAAGGTGCACCTATCCCAACTATAATTACAGCATACAAAGATAGATCATTTGATTTTGTCACAAAAAAACCACCTGTTACTTTTTATTTAAAAAAAGCTGCAAAAATAAAAAAAGGCTGCCAAACACCTGGTAGAGCAAAATTAGGTAAGGTCACAATGAAACAGGTAGAAGAGATAGCAAAAGAAAAATTAGATGATCTTAATGCCTATGATGTTGATCAAGCATCTAAAATAATACTCGGATCAGCAAGGTCAATGGGAATGGAAATTGTATAATGAATTTAACTAAGAACAAAAAAAAACAAATCGAAGGTATAGACTTTACAAAGTCATACAAAATATCTGATGCAGTTAAAATTATTAAAGAAAAAAAATATGTCAAATTTGATGAGTCTTTAGAAGTATCAATCAATACAGGTATTGACTCTAAGCAGTCTGATCAAAATGTTAGAGGTAGTTTTATACCTCCCCATGGTTTAGGAAAAAAAGTTCAAATCGCAGTTTTTGCTCAAGGAAAAGCTGCAGAGGAGGCTAAAGCAGCTGGTGCTAAACATGTTGGAGGAGATGATTTGGTTGCTACTCTTGAAAAAAAGATTGATGTAGATGTAATTGTAGCTACTTCAGACATGATGTCTGTTGTAAGTAAAATTGCTAAAATTTTAGGTCCAAAGGGTTTAATGCCTAATCCTAAAACAGGCACCGTGACAAATGATATAAAAAGTACAATTGAAAATATTAATAAAGGACTTGTAGCATATAAAAATGATAAAGCAGGAACCATACATGCTGCTTTAGGTAAAGTTAGTTTTGACGATAGTAAATTAACTGAAAACGTAACTTCTTTTATTGATGAAATAAAAAAAATAAAACCGACAGGGTTGAAGGGTAACTTTGTGAATTCTGTTTATCTATCTTCATCTATGGGTTTTGGTTTAAGGGTTGAAATTTAATGAATAAAGCTGAAAAACAACAATATATTGAAAACCTAGATCAAATGTCAAAGGAATTTTCTGCTATATTCGTTGCATCATTTTCAGAGATGTCAGTAAAAGAAATGATCGAATTTCGAACTGAAATTAGAAATAATGATGGAGTAACTAAAGTTTCCAAAAATAATATCGTTAAAATATTTGTTAACAAAGATGATGAAAAAAAAGGCCTAACTGATTTTTTATCTAATCAAAAATTATTAATTTTTACAAATAATCCTGTTGGAACTGCAAAAGTTTGTAAAAAATTTGAAAAAGATTTAAAAAAGCTATCTGCAGAGGCAGCTTTTTTTGATAACCAGTTATATTCTAAAGAGGATATAGCAAAGGTTGCAACTTTACCTTCTCTTGATGAAATAAGAGGAAAAATAGTTGGATTGATAAATGCTCCTGCTTCAAAGCTTGTAAGATTATTACAAAGACCAGATCAGGATATTATTTCAATACTACAAAACAAAAAAGACTAATTAGGGAGAGACAAAAAAATGGCAGATTTAAATAAAATTGTTGATGAGCTATCAACACTAACAGTAATGGAAGCAGCAGAACTTTCAAAACTTTTAGAAGAAAAATGGGGTGTAACTGCAGCGGCACCTGTAGCAGTAGCAGCAGGTGGAGCAGCTCCTGCAGCGGATGCAGCAGAGGAAAAAGATGCTTTTGATGTTGTGCTTACAGCAGCTGGAGATCAAAAAATTAATGTTATTAAAGAAGTAAGAGCTATTACAGGTCTTGGTTTGAAAGAAGCTAAAGACATGGTTGAGGGTGCTCCAAAAACTTTAAAAGAAGGAGCTAAGAAAGAAGAGGCTGAAGCTATGAAGACACAGCTAGAGGCCGCAGGCGCAAAAGTAGAACTTAAATAATTAATTATTATAGGTTCTATACAATATGCCACTTAGCTTTACAGAGAAAAAAAGAATTCGCTACTCATTTGGTAAGATCGGTAAAACGATTGAGGTACCAAATTTAGTCGATATTCAAAAAATTTCCTACGATAAATTCCTTCAATTAGGGAAATCAGTAGAGAATCGTTCAAACACAGGCCTGCAGGAAGTCTTTAATTCTGTCTTTCCCATAAAAGACTATGCAGGTAAATCTGAACTTCACTATATAGATTACTATCTTGATAATCCTAAGTACGATGTAGATGAGTGTAGAAGGAAGGGTTTAACTTTTTCTGCCTCACTGATGGTCACTTTTAGACTAATAATATGGGATATCAATGAAGAAACTGAGGAAAAATCACTAAGAGATATCAAAGAACAAGTTGTTTATTTAGGCGATTTACCTTTGATGACAAATAATGGTACTTTTGTTGTTAACGGAACTGAAAGAGTTGTTGTAAGTCAATTACATAGGTCTCCTGGTGTATTTTTTGATCATGATGAAGGTAAAACTCATGCAAGTGGTAAGGTGTTGTATAATGCACGAATAATCCCTTATAGAGGTTCTTGGTTAGATTTCGAATTTGATCATAAAGATAATCTCTTCTTCAGAATTGATAGAAAAAAGAAAATGATATCAACCACTATTTTACAAGCATTACCATCAATGGCTTCAGAAAATTATTTACAAGAATGTAAACAAAATAATGTTGAGCCAGATATATACAAAGTTTCGGGAATGACGTCAGAGGAAATTTTAACATACTTTTATGAGACTTTTAATTTTAAGAAAAATAAAGATGGATGGATTGTTAATTTAGACTTAAACAAATTTAAATATAAAAATCTTCCATTTAATTTGGTAGACCCAAATACTAATGATGTAATTGCCCACAAAGATGTAAAGTTATCTTTAAAATTACTCAAAGAAATAAAGGATAAAAAAATAAATAAATTCTTTTTCAAGCAAGAGGATTTATATGGTTTTTATTTATCAAACGATATTGTGAATTTTGATAATGGGTTAGTTTATGCAGAGGCAGGTACTTTATTAAGTGAAGAATTTTTTAAAAGACTTGAGGAGCTGTCTATTAATCAATTCTCTGTTATAAATGCTAATCAAGCTACTGGTAACCTAGGTGTAATTAATTCACTTGTAGCTGATAAAAATAATTCTAGAGAAGAAGCTCTTTTTGATATTTTTAAAATTTTAAGACCAGGTGAACCCCCAACATTGGAAGCAAGTAACTTTTTATTTCAAAATATGTTTTTTAGTGAAGATAGATACGATTTATCTGAAGTAGGTAGGGTGAAATTAAACACTTATTTATCTTTAAATAAGGATAATAAAACAAGAATTTTAAGTAAATCAGATATTCTAGCTGTCGCGAAAAAACTTTTTGATATGAAAACAGAGAGTGCTGGTAAAGATGATATAGACCATCTAGGAAATAGGCGTGTACGGTCAGTTGGAGAGTTAATTGAAAACCAATATAGAATTGGATTAGTAAGAATGGAGCGAGCAATTAGAGAAAAAATGGGAACTGTTGATATTGAGTCGATAATGCCCCAAGATCTTGTTAACTCCAAACCAATACAAACTGTCTTGAAAGAATTTACTGGAACAAGTCAACTAAGTCAGTTTATGGACCAGACAAATCCATTAAGTGAAATTACCCACAAAAGAAGAATTTCTGCATTAGGTCCAGGTGGTCTTACCAGAGAGAGAGCAGGATTTGAGGTTAGAGATGTCCACACCACTCACTATGGTAGAATATGCCCAATTGAAACACCTGAAGGTTCTAACATAGGTCTCATAAACAGTCTTTCATCTTTTGCTAGAATTAATCAATACGGTTTCATCGAAACACCCTATAGAAAAATAGTTAAAGGCACCGTAACCAATGAGGTTCTATATTTGAATGCTGACGAAGAGGAGAATTACACAATAGCTCAAGCAAATAGCCCTCTTAATGAAAATGGTAAATTTACTGAAGAACAAGTCAGCTGTAGAAGAAGAGGTGATTTTATATTCTGTGATCCCTCTGAGATAGATTTCATGGATGTAAATCCTCAACAATTAGTCTCTGTTGCCGCATCTTTAATTCCCTTCTTGGAAAATGACGATGCTAATAGGGCGTTAATGGGATCAAATATGATGAGACAGGCTGTTCCTCTCGTCAAAAGTGAAGCCCCTCTTGTTGGTACTGGATTTGAGTCAAAAGTAGCAAGAGACAGTGGCGCTGTTGTTGTAGCTAAAAATAGTGGTTATGTTCATCAAGTTGACTCATCAAGAATAGTTATTAGGTCAGACTCCAAAAATATCAGTAAAGATAAAAGCGGAGTTGATATTTATAATTTAAAAAAGTTTCAAAGGTCTAATCAAAGCACTGCAATTAACCAAAAACCAATTGTCAAAATAGGCGATTATGTTGAAAGAGGAGATATCATAGCCGATGGTCCTTCAACTGATTTAGGTGAATTAGCTTTAGGAAGAAACCTTCTTGTAGGTTTTATGCCATGGAATGGATACAACTTTGAGGACTCTATAATAATGTCCGAAAGAGTTGTTCATGAAGATAGGTATACTTCAATTCACATAGAGGAATTTGAAGTTCTATGTAGAGATACTAAACTTGGTCCCGAAGAAATAACACGAGACATGCCAAATGTTGGAGATGAAAGCATCACTAATCTTGATGAAGCAGGTATTGTTTATATTGGTTCCGAGGTTAAACCGGGAGATATACTTGTTGGAAAAGTTTCCCCTAAAGGAGACTCACCTATCACACCAGAAGAAAAATTGTTAAGAGCTATTTTCTCAGAGAAAGCAGCCGATGTGAAAGATACATCATTAAGATTACCAACCGGATACTCTGGCGTTGTCGTTGATGTCCAAGTTTTAGTTCGTAGAGGTGTTGAAAAAGATGAAAGAACAATAGCTATCGAGAGAGTTGAGATAGATAGATTAGCTAAAGATAGAGACGATGAAAAAAATATTTTAGAAAATAATTATAAACAAAATCTTATTAATATTTTTAAGAATAAAAATTCTAGTTCAACTATAGATGTATTTACAAAAGGAAATAAAATTGAAGAAGATACTTTGATATCAAAATCAATTGAAATTTTGGAAAAAATTCAAGTTGATGACTCTACTTCTATGGAAACATTCACTTCTCAAAAGAAAATCTTCAGTGACGCTGTTATTTTATTAGATAAAAAGTTTCAAAATAAAATTGAAAAAATTCAAAGTGGTGATGACCTGTTACCTGGTGTTTTAAAAGTTGTAAAGGTTTTTGTAGCTGTAAAAAGAAAACTACAGGCAGGTGATAAAATGGCTGGAAGGCATGGTAACAAAGGAGTTATTTCTAAGATAGTACCAGTTGAAGATATGCCATTTTTAGAAGATGGAACTCCTGTAGATGTTTTGTTAAATCCATTAGGTGTTCCAAGTAGAATGAATATTGGTCAAATACTAGAGACACACTTAGGATGGGCAGCCTATGGTATTGGTAAACAAATTTCCAGAAGCTTAGATATGGCTAAGAAAGAGGGTAATATAGTCCAGCTAAAAGAGTCTTTATCTAATTTTTATGATCAGAATAAAGACTCCAATGTTGAAATTACAAAAATGAACGATGACCAGATTATTGAATTAGCAGGTAATTTAGAAAAAGGTGTAACTTTTGCTACACCCGTTTTTGATGGAACAAATACTCATGAAATTACCAATCTTCTAGACAAAGCTGGATTTGATAATAGTGGACAAGTTCATTTATATGATGGTAGATCTGGAGAGAGGTTTGAAAGAAAGGTAACTGTTGGTTACAAGTATATCTTAAAACTTCATCATCTAATTGATGATAAAATTCACGCTCGATCTATAGGCCCCTACAGTCTTGTAACACAACAGCCTTTAGGCGGTAAAGCTCAATTTGGTGGTCAAAGATTTGGAGAAATGGAGGTATGGGCATTGGAAGCATATGGTGCATCCAATACTCTTCAGGAAATTTTAACTATTAAATCTGATGACGTAGCCGGGAGAACTAAAGTATATGAAGCATTAATTAGAGGTGACTATAACTTTGAAAGTGGAATACCTGAGTCATTTCATGTTTTAGTTAAAGAACTAAAATCTCTTGGATTGAATGTTGAATTAATAGAAACAGATCCCACAGCAAACAGGGAGGGCACACAATGAAAGATTTAACTAACTTATTTAAAACTAATAATCAAACTCTCAATTTTGATCAGATTAAGATTTCAGTTTCAAGTCCTGAGCAAATAAGGTCATGGTCTTTTGGTGAAATCAAAAAACCAGAGACTATTAATTACAGAACTTTCAAACCTGAAAGAGAAGGCTTGTTTTGTGCAAGAATTTTTGGACCTACAAAAGATTACGAGTGTTTGTGTGGAAAATATAAAAGAATGAAATTTAAGGGAATTACTTGTGAAAAATGTGGTGTCGAAGTTACACTTTCTAAAGTTAGAAGAGAGAGAATGGCACATATTGAGCTTGCAGCTCCAGTTGCTCATATTTGGTTCTTAAAATCATTACCTAGTAGAATTGGGCTTGCTCTTGATATAACGCTCAAGAACCTAGAAAAAGTTTTATATTTTGAAAGCCATATTGTAATTGACCCTCTAATGTCTGGTTTAAGCCAAAATCAACTACTCACAGATGAAGAATTAGAGGAAGCCATTGATCAATTTGGTGAAGACTCCTTCAAGCATGGAATTGGAGCAGAGGCTGTTCAAGAAATTCTATCTAAAATTGATTTAGAAGCTGAAATAGAAACATTAGTTGAGGAAAGTGAGGCTACTTCATCTGAAACTAAAAAGAAAAAAATTTTAAAAAGAATGAAAGTTATGGAAGGCTTTAAAAACTCTAACATAAAACCTGAGTGGATGGTTTTAAAAGTACTTCCTGTTATCCCACCAGAGTTGAGACCTCTTGTACCTTTGGAGGGTGGGCGTTTTGCAACATCTGATTTAAACGACTTGTATCGTAGAGTTATTAATAGAAATAACAGGTTAAAAAGACTTTTAGATTTAAGAGCCCCAGACATTATTGTTAGAAATGAAAAAAGAATGCTCCAAGAGTCTGTTGACGCTCTTTTTGATAATGGAAGAAGAGGAAGAGTTATTACAAGTACCAATAAAAGACCTCTAAAATCTTTATCTGAAATGTTAAAAGGTAAACAGGGTAGATTTAGACAAAATTTATTAGGTAAAAGAGTTGACTACTCTGGTCGATCAGTAATTGTCGTGGGGCCAGAATTGAAACTCCATCAATGCGGACTACCTAAAAAAATGGCCTTAGAACTATTCAAACCATTTATCTATAACAAACTTGAGTCTTATGGTTTTGCCTCAACTCTTAAATCTGCAAGAAAAATGGTAGAGTCAGAGAGACCAGAAGTTTGGGACATACTCGACGAAGTAATTAGAGAACATCCAATTCTTTTAAATAGAGCACCCACGTTACATAGATTGGGAATTCAAGCATTTGAACCAATTTTAATTGAAGGCAAAGCAATACAACTACATCCACTAGTTTGTACAGCATTTAATGCTGATTTTGATGGTGATCAGATGGCAGTTCACATACCTTTAAGCCTTGAGGCACAATTAGAAGCAAGAGTTTTAATGATGAGCACAAATAATATTCTATCACCCTCAAGTGGAAAGCCTATTATTGTTCCAAGTCAAGATATAGTTTTAGGGATTTACTATTTATCGTTAATTAATGAAAAAGAAGAGGCAAAGAAATATTATTCACACGTAGGAGAAGTAGAATTTGCATTGGAAAATAAAACAATAGAGCTACATACACCTATTTTATACAGGACTAAAATATATAATTCTGAAACTGATAGCTTTGAATACAAAAAATATACTACCTCTGCTGGCAGAGTTATGCTTTTTAAGACAGTTCCTGAGAACAAAAATTTACCTTTTGATGTAATTAATAAAGTTTTGACAAAAAAGGATATAAGTAATCTTTTAGACAATGTTTACAGATTTACAGGCCAAAAGGCGACCTGCATATTTGTTGACCAAATCATGAACGTAGGTTTTAAGTATGCTGCTAAAGCAGGTATTTCATTTGGAAAAGATGACTTAGTTATTCCAGAGGAAAAGAATGTTTTAATACAAGATACGCAAAAACAAGTAAATAGCCTTGAAAATCAATATCAAGAAGGCCTCATTACCGAAAGAGAAAAATATAATAAAGTTGTAGGTTTATGGTCAACTTGTACTGACAAGGTTGCAAAGGCAATGATGAAAACCGTTTCATCAAATAAAGATAGCCAAATTAACTCTGTATATATCATGGCGGACTCTGGTGCACGTGGCTCTGAGGCTCAGCTAAAGCAGTTGGCGGGTATGAGAGGTTTGATGGCAAGACCATCAGGAGAGATTATTGAAAATCCAATTACATCTAACTTTAAAGATGGCCTGACAGTTCTTGAATATTTTAACTCTACTCACGGTGCTAGAAAAGGTTTAGCTGACACTGCTCTTAAAACTGCAAGTTCAGGTTATTTAACTAGAAGACTAGTTGATGTCGCTCAAGATTTAACAATTACATGTAAAGATTGCACATGTAAAAATGGTTTAACTGTTGACACTATTTATGAGTCTGGTGAGGTTTCTATACCTTTGACTGAAAGAGTTTTTGGTAGATATCTTGCCGATGATGTCAAAAACAAAAAAGGTGATGTGATCATAAAAAATGATTCCTACATTTCACACGAAGAAATTGAATTATTAGAAAAAGAAAATATTACATCTGTTAGAATTAAATCACCAATCACTTGTGGAACAACACATGGTATTTGCGCCAAATCTTATGGAAGAGATTTAGCTAAAGGAGTACCTGTAAATACTGGCGAAGCAGTTGGTATTATTGCAGCTCAGTCAATTGGTGAGCCTGGCACTCAGTTAACAATGAGAACATTCCACGTTGGAGGTGTTGCTAGTTCTTCTGCTGAAAAGTCAAATTTTGAATCACCAAGCGATGGTAAAGTTAAAATTAAAAATCTTAAATCTGTCGTTAATGGATCTGGAAATGAAATTATCATCAATAGAACCACTGAGCTTGAAATATTTGATAATAATAAAACTCTAGTTTCTTCATTTAGAGCGCCATATGGATCGACTTTATTGGTAAAAAACGGTGCAGATGTTAAGCTTAATAGTTTATTACTTGAATGGGATCCATACACTGTTCCGATAGTTGCCGAAGAAACTGGAAAATTAGATTTTAGTGATTTAGTTGAAGGTGTATCTTTTATAGAAAAGTTTGATGAGACTACCGGTATTTCCTCTAAAGTTATAATCGATTGGAAAAGTTTTCAGGGAAAACAAGATCTTAAACCACAGTTATTGATAACTGACAAAGATGGCAATCCTATTAAATCAAAAAATTCATCTACATATGATTTAAGTGTTGGTATTGTTCTAAATATTGAAAAAGGAAAAGAAGTAACTGCTGGTGATGTAATAGCTAGAATTCCAAGAGCGTCCTCAAAAACAAAAGATATCACTGGTGGACTACCAAGAGTAGCTGATATCTTTGAGTCAAGAAAACCAAAGAATCCTGCTGTTCTAGCAGAAATATCTGGAACAATTGAATTTGGAAAAGATATAAAAAGCAAAAGAAGAATTATTATTAATCCTGAAGAAGGAGAGCCTGTTGAGTTTTTAATTCCTAAAGGCACTTATATTTATTTTAATGAGGGAGATAAGGTAAATAAAGGTGACATGATTGTTGATGGCACTCCAGCTCCAACAGATATTTTAAATATTCTTGGAATTGAGGCTTTAGCTGAATACATGGTTAGAGAAGTTCAAAAAGTATATCGTTTACAAGGTGTTTTAATTGATGACAAGCACATTGAGTGCATTACTCGTCAAATGCTACAAAAAGTTGAAGTTATCGATGCTGGTGACAGTGAATATTTAGTTGGTGACATAAAAGATAAAATTGATGTCATAGAAAAGAATAATTCACTTAAAAAAGAAGGTAAGAAAGAGGTCAATTATAAAATGATGATCCTTGGAATTACAAAGGCGAGCCTTCAAACTAATTCCTTTATTTCAGCAGCCTCTTTCCAAGAAACAACAAGAGTTCTTACTGAGGCAGCTATTAATGGAAAAGTTGATAAATTAACTGGCCTTAAAGAAAATGTCATTGTTGGTAAACTAATACCTGCTGGAACAGGCAACGTTATTAGAGCTCTGCGAAAAGAGGCCAAAATCCGCGATAATTCATTATTAAAACAGCTAGAAACTCCCAAATAGATGTTGACTATACTGAATACTATAAATATATTCTGCGAACTATGCCGACCATAAATCAATTAGTTAGGAAATCTAGAGAGAAAGTCTCTAAGAGAAATAAAGTTCCTGCTCTTAAGTCATGTCCTCAAAAAAGAGGTGTATGCCTTAGAGTTTACACCACCACTCCTAAAAAACCTAACTCAGCTTTAAGAAAAGTTGCTAGAGTTAAGCTAACTAATGGTCAAGAAGTTACAGCTTACATTCCAGGAGAAGGACATAATCTTCAGGAACACTCTGTAGTGCTAATTCGCGGGGGAAGAGTCAAAGACTTACCAGGTGTAAGATACCACATAATTAGAGGTACTTTGGATACCCAAGGTCTTGAAAAAAGAAGACAACGTAGATCTAAATACGGTGCAAAAAGGCCAAAAAATTAATATTAAACTATGTCAAGAAGAAGAGCAGCAGAGAAAAGACAAGTATTACCAGATCCTATCTATAACAGCGTTGTTCTGAACAAGTTTATAAATGAGGTAATGGTAGGTGGAAAAAAAACAGTTGCCCAAAAAATAGTATATGGCGCCCTAGATATTATTAAAACAAACAATCAAAGTGATGATCCGCTAGAGTATTTTCAAAAATCTATTAATAATGTTAAACCCTCTGTTGAAGTAAAATCAAGAAGAGTAGGTGGAGCTACCTACCAAGTACCAATGGAAGTTAGAAGCACTAGAGCTCAAGCATTAGCATTTAAATGGATATTAACTAATTCAAAAAAACGAAATGAAAAAACCCAAAGAGAGAGGTTAGCAAATGAACTAATAGATGCTTTTGAAAACAAAGGCAATTCTGTAAAGAAAAAAGATGAAGTTCATAAAATGGCAGAGGCTAACAGGGCATTCGCTCATTATAGGTGGTAAAAATGGATTTAAGTAAATATAGAAATATAGGAATTATGGCCCATATTGATGCGGGTAAAACCACAACTACCGAAAGAATTTTATACTATACAGGAAAATCTCATAAAATAGGTGAAGTCCATGATGGTGCCGCAACAATGGATTGGATGGAACAAGAGCAAGAACGAGGTATAACAATAACTTCAGCTGCTACAACCTGTTTTTGGAATGATCATAGAATAAATATTATTGATACGCCTGGGCACGTTGATTTCACAATTGAAGTTGAGAGATCATTGAGAGTTTTAGACGGCGCTGTAGCATGCTTTGATGGTGTTGCAGGAGTTGAACCACAATCAGAAACAGTTTGGAGACAGGCTGACAGATATAAAGTCCCAAGGATTTGTTTTTGTAATAAAATGGATAGACTTGGCGCAGATTTTGAAATGAACGTACAATCTATTAAAGATAGATTGGGAGCTAATCCTCTAGTTTTGCAAATGGCAATTGGAAAAGAGGCAGATTTCAAAGGAGTTGTTGACCTAGTAAATTTTAAATCAATTATTTGGAAAGACGATAGTCTTGGTGCAGAATATGATGTTACTGATATTAGCGATGATTTAATTGAGGAAGCTAAGAAAAAAAGAGAAGAACTAATTGAAAATGCTGTTGAAGCGGATGATAAAGCATTAGAGGACTATCTTGAGGGAAAAGAAATATCTGTTGATACTTTAAAAGCTTGTATAAGAAAAGGTACAATTGATTTTAAATTTGTTCCTGTTTTGTGTGGAACTGCTTTTAAAAATAAAGGTGTCCAACCATTACTTGATGCTGTTGTAGATTATTTACCTTCCCCAAAAGATATAGGTTTTGTTGAAGGAATTAAAGAGGGATCAGATGATAAATTACAAATTCCTAATACTCCTGAAGAACCTTTTGCAGCCTTGGCGTTTAAAGTAGCAGCCGATCCTTTTGTTGGTCAAATAACTTTTTGTAGACTTTATTGTGGAAACCTAAGTTCAGGATCAACCATACTTAACTCATCAAAGAATCAAAAAGAAAGAATTGGAAGAATGCTTTTAATGCACTCAAACACTAGAGAAGAAATTAAAGATGCAAAGGCTGGAGATATAGTTGCTTTAGTTGGTTTGAAGAATGTCACCACTGGTGATACTTTATGTGATCCATCAAAAAAAGTTATTCTAGAAAAAATGGAATTCCCTGATCCTGTTATTGAAGTTGCAGTTGAGCCTAAAACAAAAGCTGACTATGAAAAAATGGGACAAGCCTTAGGAAGGTTAGCTCAAGAGGATCCAAGTTTTAGAGTTACTTCAGACGAAGAGTCTGGACAAACAATTATTAAAGGCATGGGTGAGCTTCATTTAGAAATTTTAGTTGACAGAATGAAAAGAGAATTCAAAGTCGAAGCAGATGTTGGCGCCCCTCAAGTGGCATATAGAGAGACAATCACTAAAGACGTCGAAGTAGATTATACTCATAAAAAACAATCTGGTGGTGCTGGCCAATTTGCAAGAGTAAAAATGAAATTCAAACCATTAGAGAGAAATTCTGGTGTTAAATTTGTTAACACTGTAGTGGGAGGAAATATTCCAAAAGAATATATTCCTGGAGTAGAAAAAGGTATCAATTTTGCCGCTCAAAATGGAGTTATAGCTGGCTATAACGTTATAGACTTTGAAGCAGAGGTTCATGATGGTGCTTTCCATGATGTTGACTCATCTGTATTGGCATTCGAGATAGCTTCAAGAGCTGCATTTAGAGAAGCTGTCGGGAAAGCTGGACCAAAATTACTTGAGCCAATGATGAAAGTTGAAGTAGTCACCCCAGAAGATTATATGGGTGATATTATTGGTGATTTAAATTCAAGAAGAGGTCAAATAGAAAAAATGGAAGACAGAGGTAATGCCAAAGTGGTATCGTCTGTAGTTCCTCTTGCTAATATGTTTGGTTATGTTAATAATCTACGCTCCATGAGTCAAGGTAGAGCAAGTTATACAATGTTATTTTCACACTATGATGTCGTACCTTCAAATGTTGAAGAGGAAATTAAATCTAAACTGGCATAATCATGATAAATCAAAATATTAGAATAAGATTAAAGTCGTTTGATCATAGTATTTTAGATAGAAGTTCAATTGATATTCTTCAGACAGCTAAAAGAACTGGCGCTAAAGTAATTGGACCAATTCCCATGCCATCTAAAATTGAAAGAGTTACGGTAAATAAATCACCACATGTAGATAAAAAAAGTAGAGAGCAGTTTGAATTACGAACACACATTAGGATGATGGATATCATTGAACCTACACCACAAACAGTTGATGCACTCATGAAGCTTGACTTAGCTTCAGGTGTTAATGTCGATATAAAAATAAAAAAATAATTTATTATGATCATCAGCACTAAAATTGGCCAAACTTCATTTGTGAATGAAAATGGTACTAGAGTTTCTGCCACAGTTCTTGATTACAATAGTTGTGCTGTTGTTGGTAATAGAACTATGGATAGAGATGGTTATCTTGCAAATATTATAGGTTATCTTAAACCAAAAAAAATTAATAAACCTCAATTAAAAGAATTCAATAAATTAAATTTAGAGCCAAAAAAAATAATTAAGGAACAAAGAATAAATACTGATGAGGAACTCCTAGAGGTTGGTTCTTTAATTGATCCTAAATTTAAAGTTGGTGATAAAGTTTCGGTACAGTCAAAATCAACTGGTAAAGGTTTTGCCGGAGCTATGAAAAGACACAATTTTAGTGGTATGAGAGCAACACATGGTGTTTCTATTTCTCATAGAGCTCATGGTTCAACTGGTCAAAATCAGAATCCAGGTAAGGTGTTCAAAGGAAAAAAAATGGCTGGTCATTTAGGTGATCAATTAACAACTACTAAAAATTTAGAGGT
The DNA here is from genome assembly GCA_902610175.1 of uncultured Alphaproteobacteria bacterium. GTDB lineage: Bacteria > Pseudomonadota > Alphaproteobacteria > HIMB59 > HIMB59 > HIMB59. The sequence goes on from CACLUR010000002.1 coordinate 86,935, forward strand.
GCTTTTAATCGATCAAGATAAAAAATTAATATTTATCAAAGGATCTGTTCCTGGAAAAAATAAATCTATAGTGAAGGTTTTTAAATAAATGTTTGAACAAATTACACTAAAAGATAAAAATATATCCGAAAAAGCTTTACATTTATCATTACAAAAAATCTATTCCCATAAACAAGGAAATAATCATAGTCTTGATAGATCTGAAGTTGCTGGCTCAGGAAAAAAACTTTTTAAACAAAAAGGAACTGGAAATGCAAGAGCTGGTAACAAAAAAACTACTCAAAGAAGAGGTGGGGGAAAAGCTTTTGGGCCAAAATTTCACGTGGTCTCCTATAAAGTTAATAAAAAAGTCAAAAAAAGCGCTATAGTTTCATCAATAGTTACCAAAAGTAATAATAAATCACTCTATGTTTTTGATGAGGAAAAATTAGATGAAAAAAATATCTCTGATTTGTTAAAAAAAAACCCAAACAAAATGATTATTTTTGTTCTTAGTAATTTAATTGAAAATAAATTGATTATTAAATTTCAAAACTACAAAAAAATATACTTTCTCTCAGATAAAAGTTATTCAGTCCATACAGCATTAAAATCAGATATGGTTTTATTTTCAAAAAAATCATCAATTTATAATTCATACATAGGTAATAATTAAAATGGATCTTAACTTAATTAAAAAACCTGTCATTACAGAAAAGTCTACATCTAATGCTCAATTTAATAAGTACATTTTTGAAGTCCGAAACGATGCAAATAAAATTAATATAAAAAAGACAATAGAAGACATATATAAAGTTAAAGTTCAAAAACTAAATAGTTTAAATGTTAAGAGCAAGCCCAAAGTATTTAAGGGTCAAAGAGGTACAAGATCAGAGCTTAAAAGAATAATTGTAACTCTTAAAGAGGGCAACACCATAGATATGAGTGGTAAGGTATAATATGGGACTGATAACTTACAAACCAACAACACCTTCTTATAGAAAAACAGTTAAAATTGACAAGTCACATTTGTTTAAGGGACGTCCAGAAAAATCTTTAATAGAAGACCTACAACCAAATTCTGGTAGAAACAATACTGGTAAGATTACAATTAGACATAGATCTGGTGGACACAAAAAAAAATACAGATTAGTAAACTTTAAAAGAAACATATTTGATAAAATTGGAACAGTTGAGAGAATAGAATATGATCCAAATAGAAGTGCCTTTATAGCACTAATTAACTATCAAGATATTAAAGAATACATTATTGCACCTACTGATTTAAAAACTGGTGATAAGGTTATTTCATCAGCCAAAACGGAAATAGCATCAGGTAATGCCATGAGGATTAAAAATATACCAACTGGTACATCTATACATAATATCGAATTAAAACCAGGGGCTGGTGGTAAACTATGTAGATCAGCAGGGTCCTTTGCACAGGTACTAGGAGAGCAAGAAAAATATGTAATGATTAAACTTTCATCCCGCGAAACCAGACTAGTTCATGGTGAGTGTATGGCTACTGTAGGGGTAGTATCTAATCAAGATAATAAAAATAAAAAAATTGGTAAAGCCGGAATTAAAAGACACCTGGGTATAAGACCTACTGTTAGAGGTGTTGTAATGAATCCTGTTGATCACCCACACGGTGGAGGAGAAGGAAGAACATCGGGTGGCAGACATCCTTCAACGCCATGGGGTATGAAAACAAAAGGTAAGAAGACAAGAAGAATTAAATTTACATCTAAGATGATCATATCAAGAAGGGCTAAAAAGTAATGGCAAGATCTGTATGGAAAGGACCTTATTTTGATGTGACACTGTTCAAAAAAGTCAAAAAGTCAAAAGAAGAAAGTTCAAAATCCCCAATTAAAACATGGTCAAGAAGATCAACTATCATACCTGATTTTGTTGGAGTAACTATTTCCGTTTATAATGGTAAATCTTTTATACCAGTCTACGTAACTGAAGACATGGTAGGCCATAAACTTGGTGAGTTTTCACCAACTAGGGTGTTTAAGGGTCATTCAGGGGATAAGAAAGCAGTCCAGAGTAAAAAATAATTATGTCTAAAGAAGTAAAAGCAATCAATAGAATGATAAGAACTAGCTCCCAAAAGCTTAACTTAATTGTTAAAGATATAAGAAAAAAAGATATTAATGCAGCTTTAAACATTTTGAAATTTTCAAATAAAAGAGTAAGTAAAGAAGTACTAAAAACTCTAAATTCTGCTGTTGCGAATGCAGAAAATAATAACAATTTAGACATTGATAAACTTTTTGTGAAAGAAGCTTATGTGGGCAAAAGTTTAAGAATGAAAAGATTTAGACCAATGAGTAAGGGTAGAGCTTTTCAAATTATTAAACCCTTTTCTAGGTTAACTCTAGTTTTAGAGGAGAGATTATAATGGGACAGAAAGTTAACCCAACCTCATTAAGAGTCGGTATTAATAAATATTGGCAATCAACATGGTTTGAAAAGAAAAGTTACTCAACTTTTTTAAAAGAAGATCATAGAATTAGAAACTATATAGAAAAGAATTATTCAATTGCAGGAATAAGTTCAGTTATAATTGAAAGAGCTGCCGCAAACCTCAAAATTATAATTCACACTTCAAAACCTGGGGTGCTTATTGGAAAAAAAGGTGCAGATATCGAAAAATTAAGGAATAAATTATCAAAATTGTCAGATAAGAGTATTTCATTAGATATAAAAGAAATAAAAAAACCTGAAACGGACGCTTCATTAGTAGCAGACTCTATTGCAAGACAACTCGAAAAGAGAGTTGCTTTTAGAAAAGCGATGAAAAAATCAGGTTTATCAGCAATTAAACTTGGTGCTAAGGGAATTAAAATTGTATGTGGTGGTAGACTGGGTGGCGCTGAAATAGCAAGATCAGAAAAGTTTTCTGAGGGAAGTGTACCTTTACATACCCTTAGAGCTGATATAGATTACGCAACTGCTCGAGCTTTGACTACTTATGGAATTATTGGAATTAAGGTTTGGCTTTATAAAGGCGAGAGTAAAAATACAACAAATAGATTAGATGATAAAAAAGAGAAAACCAATTAATGTTATTACCAAAGAATACAAAATATAGAAAACAGCACAAAGGAAGAATCCATGGCAGTGCCAAGGGTAATTATGAACTAACATTTGGTTATTATGGACTTAAATCGTTAGACGCTGAAAGAGTAACAGCAAGGCAAATTGAGGCATCCAGAAGAGCCATCACTAGATTTTTAAAAAGAGCTGGAAGACTTTGGATTAGGGTTTTCCCAGACGTACCAGTCACAGCAAAACCCGCAGAAGTTAGAATGGGTAAAGGAAAAGGCGCAATAGATAGATGGGTCTGCAGAGTAAAACCGGGAACTATAATGTTTGAGGTCGATGGTGTTGACAAGCATTTAGCAAAAAAAGCTTTTGAACTAGCATCTGCTAAATTACCTGTAAAAACAACATTCGTATCATTGGATCAATTTTAATGGCTGACAAAGATATAAATAGTTTAAAAAAAGAGTTATTTAACCTTAAAATTATGAAGAAAAGCGGTCAACTCACAGACACATCTCAATTTAAAAAAGTTAAAAAGCAAATCGCATCATTATTAACAAAAGAAAGACTTAATAAAAATGCCTAAACGTATTCTAACTGGAAAAGTTGTAAAAAAATCTGGCGACAAAACTATATCTGTTTTGGTAACGAGACAGACTACCCATCCTGTTTACAAAAAAATAATAAGAGTCTCAAAAAAGTACCTTGCTCATGACAGTGACAACAAAATTATTGTGGGAGACTCTGTAAGAATTCAAGAAACTAGACCTATTTCTAAAAATAAATCATGGGAAGTTATAAAATAATGATACAAGCAGAGTCAAATTTACAAGTAGCAGATAATTCTGGAGCACGACTAATAAGCTGTATAAAAGTTATCGGTGGATCAAAAAGAAGATACGCAAGAATAGGAGATATTATTGTTGTCTCAGTCAAAGATGCTATTCCAAGATCAAAAGTGAAAAAAGGTGAAGTACAAAGAGCAATTATAGTAAGAACAAAAAAGCCATTAATTAGGGATGACGGTACATCAATTAAATTTGACTCTAATGCAGCTGTTCTTTTAGACAAACAAAATGAACCAATAGGAACAAGAATTTTTGGACCTGTTACAAGAGAGCTTAGAAAAAGAAATATGATGAAAATAGTTAGTTTAGCTCCTGAGGTATTATAATGATTAAAAAATATAAAAAAGGTGATGAAGTGATTGTTAGAGTCGGTAAAGATAAAGGTAAGATTGGAAAGATTTCAAAAATCATAAACTCTTCTGATAAAGTTGTGATATCTGGTGTTAACGTAAGTAAAAAACATCAAAAGCCATCTCAAGAGTCTAAAGGTGGTATAGTTGACAAAGAGATGCCAATTCATATTTCAAATATTTTGGCTTATGACTCGAAATCAAAAAAATCTTCTAAAGTAGGTTTCAAAATTGAAAGTGGAAAAAAAATAAGAATTTTAAAATTATCAGGAGACAAATACTAATGTCAAATTCAGTTCAAGAACTTTTCAATGTCTCTGATCAGTTAGCCAAAAATTTAGAAATATCTCATAAACTTGCTGTTCCAAAAATATCAAAAATAGTAATCAACGCGGGTATTGGAGCTATTAAAGAGGATAACAAAGCTATTGAAAAAATAAAAAAAGATTTATCTCTTATAACTGGTCAATCACCAGTTGTTAGAATGTCAAAAAAAGCTATTGCCTCCTTTAAAGTTAGAAAAGGAATGCCAGTAGGACTTTCTGTTACCCTCAGAAAAAATATGATGATGGAGTTTTACGATAGACTTGTAAATATTGCCATGCCTCGTATTAAAGACTTCAGAGGTTATAACAGAAAGTCATTTGATGGCCAAGGTAACATTACCATAGGTATTAAAGATCATATTATTTTTCCGGAAATTAGCGTTGAAAATGTTGAAAATATCTTTGGTTTTGATATCACTATTGCCACTTCTGCAAATAATGACAAAGAGGGATATGAACTTTTAAAATTAATGAACTTTCCATTTCTGAATTAACCATGGCAAAACAAAGCGCAATACAAAAAAATATAAATAGAAAAGCACTGATTGATAGACTCAGCGAAAAAAGAAAAAAATTAAAAAGTCTCTTATCTAATAAAGATCTACCATTTGAAGAAAGAGTAAAGATACAAATGAAACTTGAGTCCTTACCTAGAAATTCATCAAGAATAAGATACCGAAACAGATGTTTCCTATCTGGTAGGCCTCGTGGTGTTTATAGTAAATTTAATTTATCTAGGATTGCTATCAGAGACATGGCTGGTAAAGGTCAAATACCAGGTTTAACGAAAGCGAGTTGGTAGTATGAGTGACACACTAGCAGATATGATTACAAGAATAAGAAATGGCCAAAAAGCTAATAAAGTCACAGTCAAAGCGATATTTTCAAAATTAAATGTTAATGTTTGCGATGTGCTAAAAAAAGAGGGATATATTGACAATTTTGAAATTTTAGGTGAAACAAAGAAAGATATTTCAATTACACTTAAATATCACAAAGGCTCACCGTTAATTAACAAAATCGAAAAGATTACAAAACAAGGATGTAGAGTATATAATTCTGTAAATGAAATTCCTAAGACTATCGGAGGTCTAGGTACTACAATTTTATCAACCTCAAAGGGCGTAATGTCTGACTCCGATGCAAGGGAAAAAAAAGTAGGAGGGGAAGTGCTAATAAGCGTTTTCTAAAATATGTCAAGATTAGCAAGAAACCCTATTAATATTCCTGAAGATATAAAAGTTTCCTTGAACGATAACGAAATTAATTTTGAGGGTAAGTTAGGAAAATCATCAACTGTTCTTCCTGTTGGAATTAAGGTTGATCATAAAGATAATCTTTTACATTTCTCTGGAGATAATAAAGCACTTCTTGGAACTATTTACGCAAATATTAAAAATGAAATTATTGGTAATTCAAAAGGATTTGAAAAAAGACTTGAACTAATCGGAACTGGGTACAAAGCTAATGTTTCTGGGAAAAAGCTTGTCTTATCACTTGGTTTTAGCCACGATATCAACTTTGAAATTCCTGAGGGTATTTCTATAAAAGTTGAAAAAAATATTGTGGTAGTTACTGGAACAAGTAAACAATTAGTCGGTCAAGTTGCAGCTGAAATCAAGTCATTTAGAAAGCCAGAGCCTTATAAAGGTAAGGGTGTTCGATATGAAGGTGAAAGAATTTACAGAAAAGAAGGTAAGAAAAAATAATGAATAAAGATAAAACTAGAGCTATTCGTAGAAAATTAAGAGTTAGAAAAAAATTGAATAATATAAAAAAACATAAACTCTTAGTTTTTAGATCTTCTAAACATATTTATGCTTCAGTATTATCTGAGAGTAATGATAGAACATTATGCTCATTTTCATCAATTAAATTAGAAAAAGCTGAGGGACAAAAAAAAGTTGACGTAGCTAAAATCGTTGGCTCAAAAATTGCCGAACTAGCTATAGAAAATGGCATTAAAGAAGTAAAATTTGATAAAGGGTCATATAAGTATCATGGAAGGCTTAAAGTATTAGCTGATGCAGCAAGAGAAAAGGGTTTATCGTTTTAATGTTAGAAAACAATTCAAATAAAGAATTAATAGAAAAGCTTATTTCAGTTAGAAGAGTTTCTAAAGTTGTCAAAGGTGGAAGAAGATTTGGATTTGCCGCTCTTGTCGTAAGTGGTGATGGGCAAGGTAGAGTTGGTTTTGGATCAGGAAAAGCTAAAGAAGTACCGGAAGCAATCAGGAAAGCATCTGAAGAAGCTAAGAAAACTATGGTTAGAATTCCTTTAAGAGAGGGTAGAACTATTCACCATGATGTAAAAGCCAAATTTTCTTCAAGCACAGTAATTTTAAGATCTGCTCCAAAAGGAACAGGTATAATATCAGGTGGTCCATCTAGAGCTATTTTTGAGGCATTGGGTATTTCGGATGTTGTATCTAAAGCTATTGGAACAAAAAATCCACACAATATTGTTCGATCAACAATTAAAGCTTTAAAAAGTATTAATACACCAAAATCAGTGTCTGCCAGAAGAGGCATAGAGATAAATTCTGTGATTAGTAAAAGAGAAAATTAAGAATGATAAATCAAATTTCAAAACAACGCCAAACAAATAGAAAAAGAAAAGGTAAAGGTATCGGCTCTGGATTAGGGAAAACTGCTGGTAGGGGCCATAAAGGGCAAAAATCCAGGTCAGGTGTTGCAGTTAGAAATTTTGAGGGTGGTCAAATGCCTATATATAGAAAAACCCCAAAAAGAGGTTTTAATTCACTAAAAAAAATAAATCCTAAATCTTTAACTTTGTCTTTAGTAAGTTTTAATAAGTTTAAAGAAAATTCTTTAATAGATAATAATTTTTTAATTCAAGAGGGTTTCTTAAAAAAGAAAGATCATAAAAAATTAATTAAACTAATTGACTCAATTCAGTTTAAAAAGAAACTTCAATTTAAGAATTTTAAGGTTACTGCTGGTGCAAAAAAAAGAATTGAAGAACTAGGTGGATCCACATCATAATTTTAGATTATGAATATAAAAGTACCAAATATTGACTATAGCGAAGCAATAAAAAGCTCAGGTTTATTTAAAAAATTAGGTTTTGTTTTATTTGCAATAGCTGTTTATCGTCTTGGAACATATATTCCAGTCCCTGGTATAAATTCTGCTGTTTTAGAACAAATATTTGAACAACATCGTGGGGGAATTTTAGGAATATTCGATATGTTTTCTGGTGGAGCTTTAATGCGTATGTCTATATTCACATTAGGGGTCATGCCATATATTTCAGCATCTATTATAATGACACTAATGCAATCATCATTTGATAGTCTAAAAGCACTTAAAGAACAGGGGACTCAAGGTAGAAAAAAAATCCAACAATACACAAGATATTTAACAATAGTTTTAGGACTTTTCCAAAGTTATGGTATTTCAAATGGTATATTAAATTTATCTGATACAGTTGATCCAACCTTAGGTAGTGTAGCTTTTTTTCAAATTTCTGCAGTTATAACAATGACATCTGGAACTATCTTTTTAATGTGGTTGGGTGAACAGATAACCGAAAACGGTTTTGGAAGTGGAATTTCAATTATAATCTTTTCAGGAATCGTAGCTAATCTGCCATTTGCTATTTTCAACACATTCGAACTTGGAAGAACAGGTGCACTTTCAGCTATTGCAATTATATCAATCATTTTTTTACTTCTTATACTTATAGTAATCATTGTTTTTATTGAGAGAGCTCAAAGAAGATTATTAGTTCAATATCCAAAACGCCAAGTAGGAAATAAAGTATTTGGAGGTCAATCCTCTTATCTTCCAATAAAAATTAATATATCAGGAGTTATCCCTGCTATTTTTGCGTCATCCCTTTTATTATTTCCAAACACTATATCTAATTTTTCACCTGAAAGTTCAGGCTTCTTATCTAGTTTAGGATTTTACTTATCTCATGGAAAACCATTATACATGGCCTTTTTCTTTGGCCTAATTGTTTTCTTTGCATTTTTTTATACTAGCATTGTTTTTAACCCTAAAGAACAAGCAGAAAATTTAAGAAACAATGGAGGTTTTGTTTTAGGTTACAGACCAGGTGAGCAAACAGCTACTTACTTAGAACACGTTATTTATCGTTTAACATTTGTAGGTGCAATTTATTTAGGCTTAATTGCTTTAATTCCTGAATTCTTAATTGCTAGACTATCAGTCCCTTTTTATTTAGGAGGAACAAGTCTTTTGATAGTTGTGATTGTGGCAATGGATTTCTTTTCGCAGATTCAAACACAATTATTTTCTTCTCAATATGAAAAATTATTAAGTAAAAATAAAATCTATAAAAGTAAATGGTTATAGTATTTATTGGCCCTCCTGGTTGTGGTAAGGGTACACAAGCAAACATCTTAAAAGAAACTATTTTACCTGATCTAAATATTTTAACTGTTAGTGCACTCTTGAAAGAGAAATCTCAAGATGAGAGTATATTAGGAAAAGAGATTAAAAATAAAATGGATAGTGGTGATTTAATTGAGGATACAGTTGTGATTTCAGTACTTAAAGAAAAAGTTAATACTTTGTCAAAAGAACAAATTTTAATAGATGGTTTTCCAAGAAGTTCAATTCAAGCTGACTCACTTCTTGAAATATTTGGACAAACACACTTAAGTATCATCAATTTTGAGGTTGACGATGAACAACTTCTTCAAAGGATAAAAAAAAGGTCTATGGAAGAGTCTAGGGCAGATGATAGTTTCTTTGAAAAGAGACTGCTAATTTATAAAAAATCTCACCTAGAAATATTAAATTCACTTAAAAAAAATTACCTAGTTATTGATATTCAAGCTAACGATGAAATTAGTGCTGTATCTACTAAAATCGTTGATAAACTTGGATTAAATTAAGGTTATTTATATTGACTTTTAAATACTTTTTTAATAATTTCACCCATTCAGGAGATCTCAATTGGCAAGAATAGCAGGCGTAAACTTACCTTTAAATAAAAGAGCATTAGTCTCTCTGACCTATATTCATGGGATAGGCCCTAAGTATGCTATGGATATTTTAAAAGCAAATAGCTTAGATCCAACAAAGAGAATTAAAGATTTTTCTGAGGGTGAGATCTCAAAAATTAGAAAATCAATTGATGAAAATTATACAGTTGAGGGTGATCTTAGAAGAGTAGTATCTCAAAATATTAAAAGATTAAAAGATTTAGGTTGCTATCGTGGTTTAAGACATAGAAAACAATTACCAACTAGAGGTCAAAGAACACATACAAACGCAAGAACAAGAAAAGGTAAAGCTGTAGCTATAGCTGGAAAGAAAAAAGTAACTAAATAAAATGCCAAGCAACGAAAAAAAGAACTCTGATAAAAAAAAATCCAAAAAAAACTTTGGTCAAAATGGTGTTGTTCATATCAAAAGTTCTTTTAATAATACCATCGTAACAATTTCTGATGTAAGTGGAAATGCAGTATCTTGGTCCTCAAGTGGATCTATGGGTTTTAGGGGTTCAAAAAAATCTACTCCCTACGCTGCTCAGATTGCTACAGATGCTGCTGGAAAAAAAGCATATGATGTTGGATTAAGAAAACTTGATGTTCTAATGAAAGGTCCAGGATCTGGCAGAGAGTCTGCCTTGAGAGCTTTACAAAACATAGGTTTTATTATTAACAATATTAAAGATGTCACACCGCTTCCCCACAATGGATGCAGACCAAAAAAGAAACGAAGAGTATAAACTAATTTTAATAGGAGTAAAAATTGATAGAGAATAACTGGATTACATTGGTTAAACCAAACAAAGTTGATTATAAAATCAGTGATAATAAAAAATTTGGCACTGTTGTTATTGAACCTCTGGAAAAGGGTTTTGGAACTACATTAGGTAACGCCCTCAGAAGGGTACTTTTGTCATCATTACAGGGTACAGCTATATCCTCTATTAAAATTAACGGTGTTTTACATGAATTTTCAACAATTGAGGGTGTCAGAGAAGATGTAACAGATATAATTATGAATCTAAAGAATGTAACTTTTAACTCAAAAAGCAATCATTCCCAAAAGTTAAGTTTAAATGTAAAAGGCCCAAAAGAGGTGCTTTCATCTGATTTTGACGAAAATCCTGAAGTAGAAATAGTTGATAAAGAGTCTGTTATTATGAATGTTGACTCTAATAGAGAAGTTAATTTAGAAATATTTTTAGATGTCAACAAAGGCTACATATCGGCTGAAAAAAATAAAGATAATGAAAACAAAAGCGTTGGGCAGATAATGCTTGATGCTACTTATAGTCCAGTTAAAAGAGTTTCTTTTAATGTAGAAAATTCGCGAATCGGTCAAGATACTGAGTTTGACAAGCTTATTATAGATATTGAAACTAATGGAACAGTATCTCCAGACGATGCAGCCGCATTAGCTGCAAGAATATTACAAGACCAGCTTAAACCCTTTATTAATTTTGAAGAGCCTACTGAAGATGAGAGAAAAAAATTACAATCTTCAAACGAACCACAATTCAATAAAAATTTACTAAAAAAAGTAGATGAACTTGAATTGTCAGTTAGGTCAGCTAATTGTTTGAAAAATGATAATATTTTTTACATTGGTGATTTAGTTCAAAAAACTGAAGGAGAAATGCTAAGAACACCTAATTTTGGTAGAAAATCACTTGATGAGATAAAAGAAGTTTTATCTTCAATGAGCCTTTCTATGGGAATGGATTTACCTGGCTGGCCACCAGAAAATATAGAAGAATTATCAAAAAAATATGAAGATCCATTTAAAGTATAATGAAACACCGACAAAAACAAAGAAAGTTAAATAGAACATCTTCTCATAGATTAGCTTTATTAAAAAATCTCTCTATCAGTCTCATTAAACACGAGACAATAACAACAACTACTGAAAAAGCAAAAGAGCTAAGACCTTTTATTGAGAAATTGGTAACTAAAGCTAAGAATGATAATTTAAGTAATAGAAAATACATTTTGGCCAAGCTTTTTAACAATAAAGAAGCTTGTCAAAAACTTTTTTCTGAAATTTCTAAAGATCAAAAAAGTAGAAATGGTGGTTATACTCGTATAATAAAAAAAGGCAATAGGTTTGGCGATTTTGCTCATACAAGTATCATTCAGTTCGTAAAATAATATTCAATGTCATCTTATATAGCGCTCGTAATAGGTGCTATATTAGGTTCTAGCTTTCGTTACTTCTTTACTCTCTTGAATTTCACTATTTTAGGACTACCCTCAGCGACTATATTAGTTAATATTATTGGATCCTCTATGGCAGGTTATTTTTTAAATAAATTTAATGGTGCACTATATATTTTTATTTATATTGGTTTTTTTGGAAGTTTTACTACTCTTTCTTCCTTCAACATGGAATTATTTTCATTAGTTTCGGATAAATCTTTTATCAAAGCATTAATATATTTTTCTCTTAACATTTTTATATCTTTTATTTTCTTTTATTTATTTCACGTGATTAGTCTTAAATTTGCAAATTAAAATAGATCAAAGTTATAAAAGATTAGATAAGTTTTTATTTCAACATTTTGAGTCTATACCTTTATCTTTATTACAAAGATTAATAAGAAAATACAAAATAAAAATTAATAATAAAAAATCGAAAGCTAATTCGCCATTAATAAAAGGTGATGTTGTATATATATATCATAAATTTGTGTTCAATAATGAATTATCAAATACTATTAAACTTACTAAAGATAAAAAAAAAATTTTTAAAGATAATATCATATTTCAAAATGATAATTTTATAGTTATATACAAAATTGATGGATATTCTGTTCAAAGAGGATCTAAAATATTTTTTTCATTAAAAGACATATATGAAAATATCATCGAACATAAACTATATATAGTTCATAGATTAGATAAAGACACTTCAGGACTTATGCTTTTTGCAAAAAATAGAATTACTGCTAGCAAAATTTCATCGTTATTTTTAAATCATCAAATTAAAAAATATTATATTTCAGTTACTAATTCTAAATTTAATAAAGATACAGATACGTTGATCAACTATAATTCTGATAAGAAGAAATTAAAACTTGCTTACAGAAAGATTCATTTAGACAATTATAAAAATTGTTATTTGATTAAATTATTTACTGGAAAAAAACATCAAATTAGACTTCAATTTTACCTTAATAAAAATCCTATTATAGGTGATAAAAAATTTTCTGGTAACAAATTTAATAAACTACTTCTTTGTTCTTATAAAATTATTTTTAATCTAGATGGAAAATTTTATAAATTTAAAATTAATCCTAATAAAATACTCTCATAAATTCATTTTTAAGATCTTGATATATTTTTACCTTATTATAATTTATTTTTAGTTCTTCTAAGCTACTTATATCTTTGGCATTAAGACCGCAAGGGTTTATTTTTTGAAAATTATCTAGATTAGGATTAAAATTAATTGATAACCCATGATGAATGATGCCCTTTGAGTACCTTAGACCAATAAATATTATTTTTTTTAATTCTTCACTATTGCCTTTAACCCACAAACCTCTATTTTTCTCTTTTTTTTTATAGAGAATTATATTGCTTCTTTTAAATGCTTTTATACATATGTCTTCTAATAAATTTATGTAATCAATAATATTCTTTCTCCTTTTTTTTAAATCAATTAAGGGATAAATTACTAATTGTCCAGGGCCATGAAATGTTATTTTTCCACCCCTATTAACTTTAATTACTGGGATATTATTTATTTCATCTATTTTAAATTCTTTAGGAGTAGAGCTTCCTGCAGTAAAGACATTTTGATGTTCTAAGAACCATATTTCTTCCTTTTTTGTATTTTCAAACATTTTTTGAATATGTTTATTCATTAATTCTGTTACCTCTTGATATTTTTTTTGCCCTTTTAGTTGTTTTATTTCAATCATTCTTTATTAATTAATCTATTAATTGCGGACGTGGCGGAATTGGTAGACGCGCAGCGTTGAGGTCGCTGTGGGATTAAATCCTGTGGAAGTTCAAGTCTTCTCGTCCGCACCATATATATAATATAAATGCAAAAATTTAATAAAAAAGAGTATATTAAGTCTATAAAGTCTCTTCATTCTGCTGATCAGGCAGATAGTATTGAAAGTCTTCCATTTGAATTACAGTCATCAATATTAAAAACTCATACTAAAAACTTTCACCCTGACTTTATTGCCTATTTACGTGAAGAAACACGTGACGATATTTTGCATATGATACCTAATAAACAACTTGTTAATTTAATTAAATATTTGGATTTAGATGATGCGGTTGAAATTCTTGGTGATTTTGAAACTAAAGAATTAGTTCAGATACTTTCTAAGCTTGGATCTCAGCAAAGAGAAAGAATTGAAGAAAGTTTACAGTATGATGAAAATTCTGCTGGCAGACTTATGAACAGAGACTATCTTTCAATCAAGGCTAACTTAACTGTAGGTGAACTGATCGATCAATTAAGAAATACCCGAAGAGGTCCTAAGGATTTTTATAATATTTTTATCGTAGATGAACAAAATACTCCTATTGGATATGTCCCTTCAGGTAAAGTTTTAAGATCAAAAAGATCAAAAAAATTAAAAGAAATTATTTATAGAGATATACATATAATTAAATCTGATGAGAAAATTGAAGATATTGCATACACTTTTAGACAGTATGGCTTAGTTTCAGCACCTGTTGTAAATTTGGATAATAAAATGATAGGCATCATGACTGTTGATGATGTTGTCGAAATTGATCATGAGGAATCAGAAGATGATATGAGAAAATTGGGAGGTTTATTTGTAAATGACTTTTATAAAGGTGCTTTTACATCTGCAACTTCAAGATTTATATGGTTAGGATTAAACTTATTGACAGCCATATTAGCATCTCTTGTTATAGATATATATTCAGACCAATTACAGCAAATGATAGCAATTGCAGTCCTTATGCCTATAGTAGCCTCAATGGGTGGCAATGCAGGCACACAGGCTATGACCATCTACGTAAGAGCTATTGCCACAAAAGATATTAATAATTCAAATTATATTAAATTGGTTGTTAAAGAATTTTTAATAGGAAGTATCAATGGTTTTGCACTTTCTTTAATAATGGGATTAATAGCTTATTATTGGTTTGATAGTCTTGTATTAGCAATTGCGATATCTTTTGCTATTTTAATAAACTTAGGTTTTGCTTGTTTAGTAGGCATAATTATACCAATTACAATTAATAAAATGAAAATAGATCCAGCCTTAGCATCTGGTATCGTTCTAACTACTTTTACAGATGTATTTGGATTTCTATCATTTTTATCAATTGCAACTTACATATTAAATTTATAGTTTATTTTGATGATCAATGCTGAAATACTTAGAGAATACGATATTAGGGGCATTTACCAAAAATCATTAAAATTAGAGGATGTACAAAATATTGCAAAAAAAATTTCAAATATAGTTTCTAATGATAACACTCCTAAAATTATTATAGGTCATGATGGAAGATTATCTTCTTTAGAAATTAAAAATAAACTCATTGATACTTTCAGAAGACATGGTGTTGATGTGGTAGATATTTCATTAATACCAACACCAGTGAGTTATTATGCAACAAAAAAACTAAATATACCTAATTTAATTATGATTACAGGTTCTCATAATCCAAAAGAGTATAACGGATTAAAAATAATTATTAATAATAAACCATTTTTTGGAGAAAAGATAAAATCTTTAAACGATTTAGATGATGCTAATTTATCCTCAACATTGGGTCAATTGACATTTAAAGACGTAATCACTCCTTATACAGAGGAAATTATTTCACAATTTAAAAATTTAGATAAGCTTAAAATAGTTTGGGATCCAGGAAATGGGGCTATTGGACCAATAATTCATAAAATTATCAATTCTATAAAAGGAACTAATATCATTTTGAATAGAAGTATAGATGGTAATTTTCCTAATCATCATCCTGATCCAACAATTAAGAAAAATATCTCTCAAATATCAAACTATATTAGAGAAAAACAATTTGACCTAGGTATTGCTTTCGATGGTGATGGTGATCGAATTGGAATATTGGACAATAAAGGTGAATTAATTTACTCAGATATAATTTTTTTACTTTTATCTCTCGATCTTTTGATGGAAAAAAAAGACTTAGTCGCTATTGCTGATGTAAAATGTAGTAAAATACTTTTTGATACACTTAAAAATAATGGTGTCGATATTCATATGTCAAAAACTGGACATTCTTTAATCAAAGAGATGATATCTTCAAAAAATGCAGATATAGCAGGAGAAATGAGTGGGCATATTTTTTATAATTATAATTATTATGGATATGATGACGCCATATATGCTTCTTTGAAATTAATTAGGATACTCAATAATACAAAAAAAACATTAAATGAATTAACAAGTGTTTATATGAAGTCATCATCAACACCTGAGATTAAATTATACTGTGATGAAAAAATTAAATTTAGTCTCCTAGACAAAATAGTACAAGATATTCCTAAACACTACGATAATGGAGCCAATTTAATTACAATTGATGGTGTAAGACTGGAAACAGAAAATTTTTTGGTTTCTTCTAAGAGCTTCAAATACTCAAAATTGTATAGTATTTAGACTCGAGCATTTTGTTAAAGATAAATTTAAAGAAGAATTAATTAAACTAATATCAATACTTGAGACATATTCATTGGATATAAAAGAATTAACTAGTTTTAATCAAACAGTCTAGTTTATTTAATTTAATTTCATTACATAAGTTTTTTGCTGTTCGATGATCATCAACATTAATATAACTTATAAAATATCTACCATTTTTTTTTATTTGATGCTCAAAACTTCTAAGTATTTTTATTTTATTTTTAAGTAAAATGATGTGCATCTTTGATTTACTAATCTTTTTGAAAGAGGAAGTCTGAACTGTATAATTAGTGGTACTTTTTTTCTCATTCTTTACAGTTAATTTTTTAGTTTCTTCAATTTTGGATGCTTCTTTATTTTTATATTTATTCATAAGAAAATTAATTTTATTGTTCCTTTCTTTCGCGGAATTTCCTCCAAAATATATACCTAATAAATAATTATCTGCATTTATCGATAGCAGTGATATCTGAAACCCAGATTTTCTTGTATAACCAGTTTTTAAACCAATGTAATGATCATACTTTTTTAATAATGTATTATGAGTTGTATAATTTTTACCTTTAATTTTAACATTTGTTTTTTTAAATCGATGTAAGTGCTCTGGAAAATCTATAATTATTCTAGAGCTCAATTTAAATATGTCATAAGCTGTCGATAAATTAGCTCTATTTGGAAGACCATGAGGATTTGCAAAATTAGTATTTTCTAAATGTAATTCCTTTGCATAATTATTCATTTTAATTACAAATTTTTTTTCAGTGCCAGATATTTTTTCAGCTATTGCTACAGCTGCATCATTCGCTGATTTGATTATTAATGAGTCAATTAATTCATCTACAGTAATGAAATCCTTCTCTTTAATACCTAACTTAGAAGGTTGTTGATATGTAGCATATTTAGAAAAGTAAATTCGATCATTTATATTAATGTTTTTTAACCTTAGTTCATCAAATAGAATATAAAGTGTCATAATTTTAGTAAGTGATGCTGGATAATTTTTTGTATCTTTATTTACCTCAAAATATATTTCATGTGATATTGGATTACCTATAACACTTGCAATTTTTGCAAATAATGGATGTGATAAGTTGACCGTTAAAATAAGTGTGATAAGTATTATTCTCATTATAATATTAATTTGTTATAATTAAATATGTCACTAGGTTTCAAATTATATTCTTTTTTTAATGGTAATCTTGTTCATCGGGATTCGCTAGGTAATAAATATTATCATGACAAAAATAATTCCTCTAAAAGATGGGTAGTTTATGCACCTGGTTTTGGACCTGACTCATTACCAACACAATTTCATAATTGGTTACATAATACTTCTGATGAAATTTTTAGCTTTGAAGCTGAGGAAAGTAATCAAGAGAGTTTAGTCAAAAGAAGAGTTCAAAAGCATTCAGTAAATCATAAAGAGAAAAATAATAAGGGTTATAACAATTGGCAGCCAAAATAATTACCGAAATTGACTCCTACAACTCAAGACTCCATTTTAAAGTTGGTCTTTTTTTCATTACTATTTTAGTAATAATTTTTTTAATATTAAAAAATATTAACAATAACGAAACTATCCCTTTTGTAGCTACTTTTAATTATGTTGAAGGCATTAATAATGATACTGAAGTTAAAATAGCTGGTATTAAAATAGGAGATGTAAGTGAAATAGTTATTGCTTCTGATCAAGTTACTGTCAATGGTTATATAGATAAAAATTATGATATTCCTGAGGACTCAATAATAAAAATTATAAGTAATGGTATTTTTGGAAAAAAAGTTTTATCTATTGAGCCTGGATTTGGTGATTATTTAGATAAATCTAATCAAAAATACATATTTGAGCAAACTCAAGACTCTTATTCTATTGATATGTTCCTTAGATATTTAGATGAGCTAAATGAATAAAAAAATAAATATAGAATTTATAATTGGATTATTAATATTAATTATTTCAGTAATAAGTATTTATTATTTTTCATATAAGATAAATATCTTCAAAAAAGTTGAGACTTTTCAGATCAATTCTAATTTTTTTGATATTGGAAATATGAGTATAGGCAATGATGTAAAAATCAATGGAGTTAAAGTAGGGGAGGTTTCAAAGATTGAATTAGATAAAGAGAATTATATGGCGGTAGTTACATCATCTGTTGAAAAAAATATCAAAATTCCTAATGACTCTATATTTAAAATATCAAATAATGGATTTGTAGGATCATCTTACATTGAAATTCAATTAGGAAATAGCGAGAAACCTATAAAAAATAATGATTACTCAGTTAATAATATCGATGCAGTGTCTTTGGAAGAGATTATCAATAATTTTATTTTTAAGTAGTTTCTTCTTTAATCAAACACTAGCTGAAGAAATAAATAACACTAAATTACTTATTTTAGATAAATCTTCTTCATCAAAATATGAACTTGAATTTTTTAAAAAATATCAATTTAGAAATTTATCTTTTGAATTGATTTCTTGCAAAAATATAGAATTTGATAAATATATCGATACTGCTGCTTTAATTAAAATTTCTCAAAATGATAATATTTTTATTGGATGGTTTTTTAAAATAACGGATGAATTAAACTTGTATTCTAATAAAATATACGAAATTTCATTAACAGATTGCTAATTAAAATTTTGATATATTTTTCTCCAGCCAATTTGTATTATAAGTACCATTTATAAAGTCTTTTTGATTTAAAATCCATTTATGCAATTCTACATTTGTGTCAATACCATCTATAATAATTTCATCTAGTGCTCTTTTCATAACTGATATAGCTTCATTTCTCTCTTTGCCTTTTGATACAATTTTTAGCACTAAACTGTCATAGTGAGGGTTTACTTTGTAATTTGTATATAAGGCTGTATCTATCCTCACTCCTCTTCCCCCCGGTACATTTATAAAATCTACTGTTCCTGGACTTGGTGAAAAATCTTTTGCATTTTCTGCATTTATTCTACATTCTAAAGTGTGATTTCTTTTAATCAAATTTGTTAAATCAATTTTATAACCAGCAGCAATCATTATTTGATATTTGACTAAATCAATATCAAATGCTTCTTCAGTTACAGAATGTTCAACTTGTAGTCTTGTATTCATTTCAATAAAAAATACTTCGTTATCTTGATACAAAAATTCTAATGTTCCTAATCCCTCATATTTATTTTTAAGGAGTAAATCTATAATACTTTTTTCTATTCTTCTTAAATTTTTGATATGTACGAAATCAGATGGTATTTCCTCAATAATCTTTTGGTTTTTGCGTTGAACTGAACAATCTCTTTGACCAATTATTTGCGCGTAGTCATTTTTAGGATCTGATATTACTTGAAATTCAATATGTTTTGCATTAGTTAAATACTTTTCAGCATACATAGTATCATCACCAAAATAATTTTTTGCCTCTGCTTTTAGTTGAGAAAAAAACTTATTTATTTCATTCTTATTATTAAAAACTCTCATTCCTTTACCTCCGCCACCATAGGCAGCTTTGATTACTATAGGCATGCCAATGTTTTCTGCTATTTTTACAGCTTCGTTTGTATTTTTTATATTTTCGGAGTTTTTACTTCCCAATATGGGTAATCCAAAATCACTTGCCAATTTTAAAGCATTACTTTTATTGCCTAATTCTAAAATAGATTTAGGGCTTGGCCCAATAAACTTAACTTTATGTGAGTCTAATATTTTTGAAAATTTATTATTTTCACTCAAAAACCCATAACCTGGATGTACTGCATCTGCCCCAGTTATATCAATAGCACTAATAATACTCGGTATATTTAAATAACTTCCATTTGGCAGGGCACTACCTACGCAAATACTTTCATCAGCAAGTTTTACATGCATTGCCTCTGTATCTACATTAGAGTGAATTGCTACTGTCTTTATATCTAATTCTTTACATGCTCGAATAATACGAACTGCAATTTCACCTCTATTTGCTACTAATATCTTCTTAAACAACTACAATATTTCAAAGAGAGGTTGACCAAATTCAACTGCTTCTCCATTTTTAATCATTACTGACTTTATCGTGCAATCCCTGTCAGATTTAATTTCATTAAATGTTTTCATTGCTTCTATTAAACAAATTGTGTCACCCTTTTTAATTTTTTGACCTTTTTTAGCAAAAGGTGGTGAACTAGGCTTAGGAGTCAAGTAAATAATTCCTACCATAGGACTATTAATAGTTATTAATTCTTCGTTAACATCTTTTTCTTTATTTTCATGTCCAATAGGTATGTTATTTTGAGTATGTAAATATGAATTTTGATTTTGAGAGATATTAGATATTTCAATAGTATTTATCTTGTTTGATAATTTAATAGATCCTAAATCATTATCCTTTAATTTTTTAATTAAAATATCAATTGTATCATTAATTTTTTTGTCTAACATTATGAAGAATATACCTGATAGATAAAAAAATAAAACTCTTATATATTAGCTTACTATTTAAATTGTTTAGCCAACTTTAAATTTTGGTTAAAGTAATTAGATTTAATATTAATCCCATAACCACCCCTTTTAACTTTATCGATTTCATAATAATTGAGTTGACCTACAAGTTGACCATCTCTTATTATAAAAGGAGTATCATAAGCTCGTAATTCAAGAACCGCTGGTGTGCCATTTTTATTGTTGCCAAATCCAGGATCAAAAAAACCAGCGTAATGAACTCTAAAATTTCCAAAACTATCTTTAAAAGGCTCTAATTCTGCTGCTTGATCATTTTTAATTTTAATTGTCTCTTTAGATCTAAGTATATAAAATTCATCCTTTTCAATTATAAAAAAATTATCAACTGGTATGATTTCCTCCCAATATTTATCTGATTTATAGAAGTTAATTTTATTTAAATTTATTGCAGATGTAATCTTTTTTGCTTTATATGCTGTTATTTGATTTTTTTTTATTGATACCGAAATTTTTACCTGTTTAATTTTTCTATCAATATTTGAACCCTGAAAAAATCTTAATTGATTTAATGAAATATTCTTTTTTAAAATGATACTAAATGACTGAGGAATAATTTCTAAATACAATTTGCCCCTATAATTATAATTTATATAGTCGTATTCTTTTCCATTTTCAGTTATAACACGAGTAAATATATCTAATCTACCAGTTGTACTTTTTGGATTTGATTTTCCCATTACATCATGTGGTAAATTTAATCTTTCATTTAATTCACATAGATAGATACAATTTTTTTCTAAGAGAGTATTCTGTGATAAATCAATTTCAGTTAGTGATAATTCTTTTATGACTTTTGATATTTTAATATTATTAGGTATGAAAGAAGCTTTAATTCTATAACATTTACTAGACAAAGATAAATCAAGCGATGCTGGTTGTAACTGTCTATTAATATTTGAATTATTAGAATAAATGCGTTTTTTCTTAATAAATGTTAATATTTGTTCTCTATTTAAATAGGGCATATGATTTATCTAATACCGGGATATCTTTAATATCATATTTTTTACAAAAAAAATCAGCTTTATTGTTTGAATTTATACCTTTGTAAAATTGACAAAAATAGAAGTAAGAAAGGTTCAAATCACCTATTTTTTGATAATACTTACCGTAGATATAATTATAAAAATATTCTTTCATAATATCCTTATTAAATTTTAGATCATCTATAATGTAATATTTATTATTTAAGTTATTTTCTAATAAGTAGTTGATGTACTCTATTTTTAAAAATGAATTATCGTTTATATTTAATAAATATTGAAAATTATTATCTAAATCATCAACAATAAACCCTTTCTTAAAAGCCTCATACTTTATTAAAGTTTTGTTAATCCCATTTAATACTTCATTTTGATTAAAAAAACCTTTGTTAAGATTTTTAAAAAAAATATTAAAAGTTTCAATTTTTGAGTCATTTGAATATTTTGATTTAATCCATTCAAACATTTTTGAATTTATTGTTTTATTATAATCAAATCCTCTTAAATTACTTATTCTATCACTAGTCTTTGGATGAGTTCTAAAGTAATTATTTTTGTTATCTGTATTTTCTAAAAATGAAATTAATTCTGATGTATTAATTTTATTTTTTTTAATTTGATTAATCATAAAGTTATCAGCTTCAATTTCATAATTGATAGAATGTTTTGAAATTTCATCAATTAAATTACTATTTAAAGTGACAGATGTACCTAGCCCTATGCTTGTGTTACCAGTAAATACAGCAAGACCAACAGAAAACAAATTATAAATAGTATTTTTATTACTATTTTCCTGGATATTAAATTTCTTAGATAGAAAGTGGTTTTTAATTAAATGAGCATATTCATGTAAATATATTGCTTTAAGGGTATCCTCATTTTTAACAATTCTTAATAATCCAGTTGTAAAATAAATATTATTATTTATTACAAATGCATTAGCTGAATCATTTTTAGTTAAAAAAACATTTGATTTATTTATTTTTAATTCTTTGCTTAAATTATCAAAATAATCTTCAAAGATTGGATCTCTAATAATTTCGTAGCTATAAAGTTTATTAATAAAGATTGCGAAAATTATTAAGTAAATAAATTTAATTTTGATTTTCAATTATTTTTTTTTTTTATTTTTCTTCTGTAGGACTTTTCAGTAATTGGGTCTTCAATTTTATTTTTTTCAATAATTTCTTTTGTATTGTTTTTAACAATATCTATAATATCTTTATTAAATTCATAAATATCTTTAAATTGACTTTTATAAAGAAAATTAATTTTAAAAGATAATTCCATTAATTTTATCCTTTTATTAAGATCTTTTGAATTTTCTCTGTAAAAATCCTCATCAATTTGAATTTCAATTTTATCTTTATTGCCAATAGCATTTATACTCCTAATTATTGAAATAATATTATGTAGCATAATAGAGTCTGTCTTTTTAAATCCACTCCCATCACAACATTCACATTTGTTATAGAAAGTTTCATATATACTCTTGCCAATTCTCTGTCTTGAGATTTCCATCAATCCAAATTGTGAAATCTTGGTCATTTGAATTCTAGACCTATCTTTATAAAATAATTCTTTTATTTTTCTCTCTACTTTTAGATTATTTGAGTTTATGTTCATATCTATAAAGTCAATTACAATTAGTCCTGCTATATTTCTTAATTGTATTTGTTTAAATATTTCTTCACTTGCTTCTAAATTTGTATTTAAAGCTGTAATTTCAATATTTTTCTCTGATGTTGAACGTCCAGAGTTTATATCTATGCTTGTAAGTGCCTCTGTCGGATTTATTACTAAATACCCCCCAGATTTTAAATAAATATTTTCCTCTGTTAGACTATTTATTGGATTTTTAATTCCATAATTTTCAAATAAAGGAAGTTTATCCTTGTAATGTATAATTTTTTTATTTGATTTAACACTAAAGTCTTTTTCTAATTTTTTGTATAATTTCATAGTTTTTAAATCAGAAAAAATTATTTCTTCTATTGTTCTTTGATTAAAATCCCGAGCAATTTTTATTATTGGAGTGTCTAATTCAGTTATAAGTATTGGTGCCTTAGATTTTAATGTATCTTCTCTAATTTTTGTCCAAAGTTTTCGTAAATAACTAAAGTCTGCTATTATATCTTCATCTTCAGCAGAAATAGCATTAGTTCTTATAATTAATGACATACCATCAGGTAAATTAAAATTATCATGTAATTTTTTTAATCTTTTTCTATCAAGAGGATTTACTATTTTTTTCGAAACACCTCCTGTTGAAGAATTATTTGGCAATAAGACACTATATCTTCCTGGTAATGATATAAAAGTAGTTGTTGCAGCTCCTTTAGTCCCTCTTTCTTCTTTGACTATTTGAATCAAAAAAACTTGGTCTTTTTTAATAACATCCTGAATTTTGTACTTTCTATAAAATGATAAAAACTGTTTTTTGTTCTCTTTTTCATCGCTTATATCATTTAAATTATCATGTTCTTTAATCACTACTTTCTCATTATGAGGAATCTTGAAGTAGCTAGGATGAATTTCATCAAAAGGTAAAAAAGCCTTCTTTTCAGATCCAAAATCAATAAAAGCTGCTTGAAGAGAGGGTTCTACTCTAGAAACAGTTCCTAGATATATATTATTTTTTTTACTTAATACTTGGTTATCTGAATAGTCAAAATAGTTGATTTCTTGCCCATCGGCTCCAATGATACATAGCTCATTATTGATGCTACCATCAATAAAAATTCTTTTAGACATGTTTTTAAATCCTTTTGATATGATAAGTTAATAATTATTTGATTATTTATTAAAATGAAACTTTTTAAATTTTTGCAGTACATTTTTATACTCTTAATATTAGGTATTTCTATAATAGTTCTTTATTTATGGAATATACAACAAGATTTACCTGACCACAATATATCTCAATATTTTCCAAATGAAATAACAAAAATCTATGATGAAAAATATGAGCTTATGTACCATGTTGGTAATAGAGATAGATTTTATTTAGATTACAAAGACATACCTAAAAATATGATTAATGCAATTATTTCAGCAGAGGATAAAACTTTTTTTCAGCATCAAGGATTTGATATTAAGGGAATTATTAATGCATTCATCATAAATATAAAAAATATTTACTCTAAAAATAATAATAATTATGTTGGAGCCTCAACAATTACTCAACAATTAGTCAAAAACATATTACTCAATAGGGATCAAACTATCTCAAGAAAAATTAAAGAATTAATATTATCTCTTAGGATAGAACAAGAATACTCAAAAGAATTTATTATAGAGTTATATCTGAACGAAATTTACTTTGGACGGCGCTCATATGGAGTTGCATCAGCTTCATTTAATTATTTTAACAAATCTATATTTGATTTAGATTTACATGAATATGCATATTTAGCAGCTTTGCCCAAAGGTCCAAACAATTACGATCCTAAAAAAAATTACAATAGAGCCATTGATAGAAGGAATTATGTCTTAAAACAAATGGAATTAAATAAATTCATAACTTCGGATCAATTTAATATTTATTCAGATTTAGAGATAGAGCTTTATGAAAAAAATAATAAAAAATATAAATCAGATTATAAGACAGACTTTATACTAAATTATTTGAGTGAAAATTCATTTAATGAAAATGCATTTTATATTCAATCCACGATAGATCAAACTCTTCAAAAAATTTCAGAAAAATCCTTACTGGATAATTTAGCCTTATTTGAGAGAAAATATAGAAAATGGTCTGGTAGTTTTAAAAACTTAGAAGATATATTTAAATTTAATAATAATCATTGGCATATTGCCAAAGTTATTAGTAAAAATCCAAATAAAACAAAATTATCCATAATTAATTCAGATGAAATGATAATTTTAAATAATGAAAATAATTTGTATGGACCTAAAAAGATATCACCAGAAACATATTTAAGTATAGATGACTATATTTTTGTGACAAATATTGATAATTCTTTCTATGCAGTTCAGTTACATGAAATAAACGGATCTGTAATTATCATGGATCCTTTTAATGGGAATATAGTTTCTATGGTTGGTGGTGTTAATTATGATATTAGTAATTTTAATAGAGTTACTCAGGCATATAGACAACCAGGTTCATCAATTAAACCATTTATATATGCTCATGCTTTAGAAACTAAAAAATTTTTACCTAATACACTAATATTGGACTCAAATATTTTGTTGGATCAAGGCAATAATCTTCCAGTATGGGTACCTAAAAATTATTCTAATAAATCTTACGGAGAATTAACATTTAGAAGAGCTTTAGAGACATCAAATAATCTAGTAACATTAAAAATAGGTCTAGATTTAGGTTTGAATTCAGTAAATAAATTTTTAGATAAAATTAATTTTTATAATAAAAACATTAAATCTGATGTCTACTCGACTCTTCTTGGAGCAGTTGAAAATAATCTCTTAAATTTAGCAGCATCTTACTCCATCTTTTTAAATGGCGGTTATATAGTCGAGCCATCTATAATTAAAAAAGTCGTCTCAAACGAAGGTGAATTAATTGTTAACAATGAATATTTTAAATGTAATTATTGCTCATTTTCTATTGATGACAGATCATATAGAAAACCAATGATTGAGTCACAAAAAGAAAAAGTTATATCCCCACAAACTTCTTTTCAAATACTAAATATACTAGAAGGAGCTATCGAGAGGGGCACAGGTAAATCTTTAAATGAAATTGATTATCCAATTGCAGGAAAAACAGGTACCACAAATGAAAGTAAAGATTTATGGTTTTTTGGACTAACTCCTAGGTATGTAATTGGAGTTTATGTTGGCTACGATATACCTAAATCAATAGGATATAAGGAAACGGGATCCTCTGTTGCTTTGCCTATTTTTAAAACAATAATTGAGAATTATCTTTCATATAATAAAAATACAAATGACAAATTTATATTGCCTAGTGACTTGATTATTAAAAAAGTTAATAAAGATAATGGTGAGATTACTGATGGACAAAATACAATTATTGATTATTTTACAAAAGAACAGTTAAAAATATTGGACAATTTTAATAAAATTGAGAGTATTGGTGGAATAAATTAATGGATAAATACGAATTATTAAATTTGATAAATGAAATAGACTCTTTAATAAACCTTACAAGGAGGAGTCTTTGACTACGAAAAAACTATTAAAGAAATTGAAACATTAAATGAAATAGTTACCAACCAAGAAAATTGGGGTAATATTAATTTAATAAATAAATCTCAAGAAAAATTAAAACAAAATACAAATGTCATAAACGAATTTAATTTCATTTTTAATCAGTTTAAAGAATTTAAAGAGTTTATTGAAATCTATGAGTCTTTTAATGATACAGAAATAAATGAGTTACTTGAAAATATTAATAATTTAAAAAAACAATGTGAAAAAATTAAAATTAAATCTCTTTTAAACAAAGAAACAGATGATTGTAATGCTTTTATAGAAATACATGCTGGGGCAGGAGGTACTGAAAGCCAAGATTGGGCTGAAATGTTGTCTAGAATGTACCAACGTTTTGCTGAAAAAAATGATTACAAATATAAAATTATAGACTATCAAAGAGGTGAGGAGGCTGGTCTCAAAAATATAACAATGATAATATCTGGCTTTAAAAGCTATGGTTATTTAAAGAATGAGTCGGGTATTCACAGGTTAGTAAGAATCTCTCCTTTTGACTCAAACAAGAGAAGACATACAAGTTTTTGTAGCGTCTGGGTATATCCTGAAATAGATAAAGATATAGAAATCGAAATCAACAATAAAGATTTAAGAATTGATACATTTAGAGCTTCAGGTGCAGGGGGCCAGCATATAAATACTACTGACAGTGCAGTAAGAATAACACATTTAAAATATAATATTGTTGTACAAAGCCAAAGTGAACGATCACAACATCGAAATAAAGACACGGCAATGAAAATGTTAAAATCTAGATTATATGAGATAGAATTAGATAAAAAAAATGAAGAAAAAAAAAAGGAAGAGAGCAATAAAAAGCAAATTGGATGGGGAAATCAGATAAGATCTTATGTCCTTCATCCATATAAAATGGTCAAAGATCTCAGAACAAATTATCAGACATCGAATGCTGAAAATGTTCTTGATGGAGAAATATCTGAATTTTTGGAGTCAACTTTAATAGATGCATAAATCTTATATTTTAAAAATTATAGCTTTATTATTTTTACCATTTCAAACACTGGCATATGATTTTAGTTTTAAAAATGGCGATAATTTATTACAAATTGATTTTGAAGGTAATCAGATAAAGGAAATTAATTTTGACTTAAAAATTAACGGTAAAAGAAATTTTGGAATAATAAATTACCATAATAATGAGATTTATATTCTTTTAAATACTGATCAAATATCATTTGATAATTTTAAAAAAGTTTTTCCTAAACCACAAAAAAATAAAAATTTAGCAAAAAAAATTAATTTCAATTGGGAAATATCTGAAATGACAATTTCAGAGGAATATTCTCTTTATTCAAACAAATTAAGTTTTATCTACGATAAGGGTTTTGAGTCTATGATTTTCTATGACAGTCAAAAAGAATTTGAATTATCAATTTTACCACAATTAGATGGAAACAAACAAATTTATTTATTTTCCAAAAATGCAGGTCAATTTTTTTATGCACAAAAAATATCAAAAAATATGAATGGCGGAGCTTTAATTGGTAAAGGCTCTTTTAGAAAATTTGATGACTACGATCTAAATATAAAAGTTAAAGATTTTAGTATTGATAAAAATTCAAAGTTCTACAATTTACTTTTTACATCAAGAATGTTGGACATTTTTTCAGTACTACAAAATAGCCAGGGAGAATTTAATTATTTAGAGGTACCTGTTCAAAAAAAAGGTAAAATTTTCACTTTTGATCATGCGATAATGTTAGGTGGAACAGTTGCTTTTTCTTTTAAGGGAGAAGCAAATCCATCTGAAAAGGTTGCAACTGTTAATGGAACTTACGGACCTTTATATTTATTTGAAAAGAATTTTAAAAATGTACCTTTTCTAAGCGAATTATTTGGTAAGAATGTTGAGGAAAGTCTTTTAGCTGCTGATTTTAAAGTTAAAAAGAATGGAAACAAAACAGATTTTACATTTAACCCTTTATCAATACTAACTCCTGGTAAATCAAGAAACTTTTTTGATATTTGGGAGTAACTATTTTATTATTTTAATTTGATCATTTATTGAAATCTCCCCAGATATCAATATTTCTGCACGCACTCCACTTTTAAAAGCTAAAAGTTTAACTAGATTTTTTACTTTTAATTTATTTTGAAGATATTTACATGGTTGACATAACTCATGTATTTTAAAAACTACATTATTAATTTGTAATTTTTTATTTAATAATTTGTTCAAGTTAATACCTGATGTAATTATATTTCTTCTAAAATCTTTATAATCTAAATTTTTTTTTATTTTTTTATTAAAATCATCAATTTTTTCAGACTCTATAAAAGTTACCTGTTCGTAACTATTCTTAAAATTTCCATAATATCTGTCATTAACAATACCCTTATTTTTGTTTAAGATTGCTTGATTTATATAAAAAGTATTTTCCCCATCAATATTGCTAATATTGATTGCTTTAATTTTACCCATTTTCTAATATATTTACCTTAGTTTATTTTTATGGAAGATAACACAAATTTATACAGTCAAAGGAATATACTAATTCGTAATTTCCTTATTTTTTCAAGATTGGCACCCTTTGTTACTAGCTTTATAGGTTCTGTGCTTATTAATAAGATCTTTCTAAAGACACCTAATTTAATTAATTTAGATTTTATCTTAATTTTTATATCTCTTTATTTGGTTTTATACGTGTTTATTTCCCATACTAAGTCTTTATGCGAGCAACTTGCTATTGTTAACCAAAAAATAAATTCACATAGCGACGAATAATAAGTTTTATTTTAAAATTTTTTTTATTCCTTTGAGGTCCATTATAGTTTATAAAAGAACAAAATATGAACAAAAATATCCAATTAAAGACTGACAAGGATAACAACCTTGAGTCTGTACCTTATGTTTTGTCTAAGATTTCAGCTGGATTTCCATCCCCAGCTGATGATTATATAGAAAATAATCTAAGCTTATCAGAACTATTGATCAAAAATCACCTATCAACTTTTCTGATGAGAGCTAGTGGTGACTCCATGGTAGATTCAGGAATTAATGATGGCGACATATTAGTTGTGGATAGGAGTTTAGAAGCTAAAAGTAGAGATATAGTAATAGCTATATTTGAGGGAAGCTTAACTGTCAAAAGACTAGTTATCAAGACAGATGGCTCTGCTATCCTAAAAGCTGAGAACCCATTGTATAAAAATATATTAATATCAGAGTACGCAGAATTAGAAATATGGGGAGTTGTTACAAGTGCCATTCATCAATTTATCAAATAATGAATATAGTAGCCCTAGTAGATTGTAATTCATTTTATGCCTCGTGTGAGACTATCTTTAAACCTGATTTAAGTAAAAAACCTATTGTAGTTCTATCAAACAACGATGGATGTGTCATAGCTAGAAGTTCTGAAGCTAAGAAATTAGGAATTAAAATGGGAGTACCTTTCTTTGAGATAAAACAAATAACAAAAAAATATCCAGTACATGTGTTTTCATCAAATTACAGTTTATATGGAAATATCTCATCTAGGGTAATGGGAGTATTAAAAGAGCATTGTGATAGATTAGAAGTTTATTCTATAGATGAAGCTTTTTTAATATTAAATAAATATTCAGAGAGAAGTTTTGTTTCAAGAGCAGAAGAAATAAAAAAAATAGTAAGGAAGTGGATAGGCATACCTGTAAGTATAGGAATAGCTAGTAATAAAACCTTATCAAAAGTAGCAAACCATCTAGCTAAAAAAGATGAACTAGGATCCCAAGTAGTAGAAATTATAAATCAAAAACAAATAGAAATATCCCTAAAGGTATTAGGGGTGGGTGATATTTGGGGAATAGGAGCTAGGATAGAGAAATTTCTTCAAAAAAATAGTATCTACACTGCATACGATCTATACAAAACAGACCCAAGGTGGGTTAGGCAACACCTAGGAGTAGTGGGAGAGAGAACCTATAGAGAACTACATGGTGAAATATGTATACCCATAGTAGAGAGATCTGAACCAAAAAAACAATGTCGAGTATCAAGATCTTTCGAAAGCTATGTAACAAGTTTCCATGATTTAGAGAAAAGAATAATATCTTATGCTACTAGAGCCTCAGAAAAGATTAGATCTGATGGTTTGCAGGCAAAAAAAATTACTACATTTATTCGTTCAAATAAATTTAACAACAATAATAAACAATACCATGCAGCTAGGACTTATGATTTTATATCTCCCTCAAATGACTTATTTGAGACGATTAAATTTGCTATAAAGGCGCTAAAATCTATTTATCGACCAGAAATTAAATATAAAAAAGCAGGCGTTTTACTCTCAGATTTAACTCCAGAGGGAGAATACAATAGAGATTTATTCTTTCATCAATCAGAAGAGAGTATTTTAAAAAAGATTAGGGTGAACAAGGTATTTGATAATCTAAATAACAGATATGGAAGCGGGACTATTTGTGTTGCTAAAGAAAACTACGAAAAGTTTTATATAACCAGACGACAAAACTTAAGTCCCGCATACACATCGAATTTTGATGATTTACCTAATG
The DNA here is from genome assembly GCA_902610175.1 of uncultured Alphaproteobacteria bacterium. Taxonomy (GTDB): domain Bacteria; phylum Pseudomonadota; class Alphaproteobacteria; order HIMB59; family HIMB59; genus HIMB59. The sequence continues at coordinate 118,361 of CACLUR010000002.1, forward strand.
TAAATTAATTTACAGCAGGTATTGATGCCATAGACTCTTCAAAAGCTTTAGTATCAAATTTATCTTCAGCAAGATTACCTGAAAAATAATCCATATATGCTTGCATATCAAAATGACCATGCCCACAAAGATTGAACAAAATAGCTTTCGATTTGCCCTCGGCTTTACACTTAAGAGCCTCATCAACAGCACCTTTAATTGCGTGAGTAGCTTCAGGTGCAGGCATAATGCCCTCAGTTCTGGCAAATTGTATACCGGCTTCTAAGCACTCCTTTTGACCATAAGCTCGAGGTTCCATATGACCATTATGAACTAAATGCGATAGCATTGGTGACATTCCATGATACCTTAGTCCACCTACATGCGTGGGTGATGGCATAAAATCAGAGCCTAATGTATGCATCTTCAACAATGGTGCAGATTTAAGAGTATCACCAAAGTCATAGGAATATTTACCTTTAGTTAAAGAAGGACAAGAAGATGGCTCAACTGCAATAGCATGAACATCTTGCTCTCCTCTAAATTTTTTTCCTAAAAAAGGATTACATAAACCAGAGAAATTACTTCCTCCACCAGTACATCCTATTACAATATCCGGATAATCATTGGCCATTTCCATTTGTAAAAGTGCCTCTTGCCCAATGATAGATTGATGCATTAAAACATGGTTAAGAACACTACCTAATGCATATTTTGTATCATCATTTGTAGCTGCAACTTCAGCTGCTTCAGATATAGCAATACCTAATGAACCTGAACTATTAGGATCTTTTTCAAGTATGGCTCTACCTGAATTTGTCTCATTAGACGGGCTGGCTACAACACTACCACCATAGCTTTCAATTATAGCCCTTCTGTAAGGTTTTTGATCATAGCTTACTTTAACCATGAATACTTTTATCTCTATTCCAAATACAGCCCCAGCATAACTTAATGCTGTTCCCCATTGACCTGCACCGGTCTCGGTTGCTATTTTTTTTACACCTGCTTCTTTATTATAAAAAGCCTGAGCTAATGCAGTATTCGGTTTATGGCTACCTGAAGGACTTGCTCCTTCGTATTTATAATAAATTCTGGCTGGTGTATCTAATGCTTTCTCTAAAGCTCTAGCCCTTACCAGCGGCGTAGATCTCCATCGACTGTAAGCCTCTAAAACTGGCCCCGGTATATCAATATATCTCTCTTGGGTGACCTCTTGCATTATTAATTCCATTGGAAATAAAGGTGCTAAGTCATCTGGACCTATTGGCTGTTTTGTTCCTGGATTTAAGGGTGGGCTCATAGGCTCTTTTAAATCCGCTCCCAGGTTGTACCACTGTTTTGGCACATCACTGTCTTTTAAAAAAAATTTACTATCCTCACTCATAATGGAGAATTTTATTGTATTTGTTAGATAAAAAGTAGGATTATTTATTCACTATAAAACCTATTTAAGGCTGCTTCTTTGTTAATTAAGGGTAAAAGTTGTGCTACGAGCACACCAATGAGTATTAAAAAACACCCAAATATCTGAACATTTGTCAAAAATTGAGAAAGAATAACCCAAGCTGCTAACGATCCAAATACTCCCTCAAGAGAAAATGTAATTGCTGCCGTAGAGGGTTTTACATACCTTTGACCAAAAACTTGCAGAGTATAAGCAATCCCACTTGACATTACACCTACATATAAAAGCTCAAAGATTTCCTTTGATATTCCATCAATTGTAGGATTTTCAAATATGAATATAAATGGCAAACTATAAAAAAAACATAATAGAAATTGAGATGATGCCAATGTAAATGGTGCATTTATAATTTCAAAGTATTCATCAATTAAAATACAGTGTATTGCAAAGAATAAAGCACATACAATTACAAGAATATCAGCAAATTGTGCTTCAAAACTATTTTCAAGAGTCAAGTAATAGGAGCCTACAAGACATATTGATACAGATAACCAAATACTCCAGTGTATTTTCTTTTTTAAAAATAATCTCGATATAATAGGAACAAATGGAACATATAATATAGTCAAGAAAGCAGCATTTCCTACTTTAGTATACTGTAATGCGTATTGTTGAAGATAAGTTCCTAATAATAAACTAAAACCAGTCAACAGAACTACGAAAATAAATTTTTTTTTATTTTTAAGATTTTTTATTTTGTTAATTTCGTTAAAAACAAAAGGTAAAACTATTAGTCCTCCAATTAAAAAACGCATATTTGTAAACGTCAGTGGACCAATAAATTCCATTCCTGTAGTTTGAGCCACAAATGCAGTACCCCAAATTATCGATGCTACAATGAGACATAAAGAAGATAAGAAATGTTTGGAGCCCATAAGAAACTGGCTCCGCAGGTAGGATTCGAACCTACGACCTGTCGGTTAACAGCCGAATGCTCTACCGCTGAGCTACTGCGGAACGTTGCATCAAACTACAATAATTTTTTAATTTTTCAATTAGCATTTTTAAATTTGATTTTAAAAATAATTTTCAATGATATTAGGGTTTATTTGGATATAATGTGTCTATGGAAAAAATTATTTCACCTTGTATATCAATATGTAAAACTGATCCATCTACCGGTTACTGTTATGGCTGTGCTAGAACTTCTGAAGAAAAAGCGATATGGAAAGACGAAAATACCACAAATGAATGGAAAATAAATAATATTTCTGAGTTAAAAAATAGACTTTCTGGTTGGCAATTATCATCATTTGAAGAGTCATATGATTTTAAAATAAAAAATGGAATATCTTTAGCAAAGTACAAAATGATGAATAAATGAAAAAAATTAAAGGCTCGTGTCTTTGCAAGAAAATTAGCTTTGAGATATATAATGAATGTAGATACTCAGTTTTTTGTCATTGCCAGATGTGCCAGGCTTCAAATGCTGAATTTAGTTCTTATACAAAAGTAAAAAAAGAAAATCTTAATTTTAAAAGTAAAAAAACTTTAAAATGGTTTGTTTCTAGTAAACATTATAAAAGAGGCTTTTGTTCAATTTGTGGAAGTTCATTATTTTTTCAAAAAAAATCTTCAGATGATTATATCTCAATATCAACAGGTACTTTAAACAGAAATATACCCTCTATCGGCCATATTTTTTACAAATATAAAAAATCAAAAATTAATTTCCCTAAATTAAAAAAATTTCCTCAATCTGCCCAAGGATATTTTGATAAGTTTATTTACAGAATTAAATGAATTACTCATTAACAATTAAGATTATCTTAATATTACTATTTATATACCTTTTAATTATCTTTTATGTTTATACAAAACAAAGATCTCTTCTTTATGTCCCTCAAATTGATAATTATGATGATGAATTACTAATCATCCCTGTGGAACAAGTATTTATTGAAAATAGCTCAAATATTAAATTAAGGTCAATTTTTTATAAACATCCATCAAATACTAAAACTACATTACTAATGTTTCACGGTAATGCTGGTCCTATTGAAAATAGATTTTATAAAATTAATAAGTTATCAAAATATGACCAAAATATTTTACTTATTTCTTGGAGATCATATAGTGGTAATGATGGTGAACCAACTGAGGATGGTTTATATGACGATGCTAAAAGTGCTATAAAATGGCTTGAAGAAAAAAATATTTTCAAAAAAGACATAATTATTTATGGAGAATCTTTAGGAACTGCTGTCAGTATAGAAATAGCTCAGAATAATAATTTTAAGGGTTTAATCTTGGAGGCGCCATTTACTTCAATGATTGATGCAGCTAAATTTCATTATCCGTATCTTCCTGTTTCAATCATGCTTAAAGATAAGTATTTAAGTGATAAAAAGATTAAAAACGTTATTTCCCCTATATTTATTATGCACGCCACAGGGGATGATATTGTCCCATTTAGAATGGGTGAAAAAATGTACGAATTAGCAAATTCACCTAAAAGTAGTTATTTCGTTGATGAGAATGAACATTTAGTAACTTATGATGAAAATTTAATGAATAAGATGGATGAATTTTATGAAACTATAATTAATTATGAATAAATTTAATAATCTTCCAGAACTATTTTATTATCAAGCAGATAAGAACGAAAATAATCAACACTTACTAAAACTTGACTCAAACAATCGAGTTTTTTCAATGAGTTGGTTAGAGACAAAAAATCTAACAAAGAAAATACATAATTTTTTAGCAAACAAATATTTAGGTGATTTAGAGAGAGTTTTATTGGTTTCAGAAAATAGACCTGAATGGATGGCCTCTGATATCGCTATAATGTCTAATAAACTTATTTGTGTTCCCAACTATACAACTTATACATCAAGAGATTTTGAGCATATTTTAATTGACTCTCAGCCTGTTGGTTTAATAGTTTCAAATAAAAATTTACTTCAGACAATTTTAACTGCCAGTGAAAAAATTAAATATAATTTTAAATTTATCTTATGTTTTGATTATTTTGAAAATAATTCAATTTCAAATTTAGTATTTTTAAATGACTTAACAGATGACAATAATGATAATAACAGAGAAAAAATTAAAGAAATTAAGCGCACAGATCCTGCTTGCATTATTTACACCTCAGGTACACAAGGATTACCAAAAGGTGTTATTTTAAGTCATGGGGGCATATTAAGTAATTGTGAGGGAGCATATGAACTTCTTAAAACTATAAAGAGTCCAGATTTAACCTTTCTTACTTGGTTACCTTTATCTCATTCATATGAACATGCAGTTCAATTTGTTCAGATTATTTTAGAAGCAAAAGTATTTTATAATAAAAGTATTGAAACACTTCTGCCTACAGTAAAAATTGCACAACCTCATATAATGACTGCTGTTCCAAGATTTTATAATAATCTACATGCAAAAATGAAGATCAATCTTAAAAATCAATCTAAACTCAAACAAAACTTATTTAATAAGACTATCCAGTTAGGAACAAAAAAATTTAAAAATATTAAATTAAGCTTTAGTGAAAAAATAACTAACCTAATATTAGATAAATTAGTTAGAAAAAAAGTAAAAAATAATTTTGGTGGCAGATTAGAGGCTTTTATATCTGGTGGAGGACCTCTTGATGGTCAAGTAGGGGAAGCGCTTAATGCACTTGGTTTAAAGACTTTACAAGGCTATGGCTTAACAGAAACCTCACCAGTTGTAAGTTGCAATTTATTAAATAAGGTAAAAGTTGACACAGTCGGTCCTATATTTCCTGGAGTTGAAGTTAAATTAGCAAAAGATGGTGAAATATTAGTTAAAGGTGAGAACCTTATGCTGGGCTATTGGAATAATAAAGAAGCTACTGATCAAACAATAAAAGATGGTTGGCTCCATACGGGAGATATTGGTGAATTTGATGAGGACAATTATCTAAAAATAACAGATCGTAAAAAGGATATAATAGTTTCTTTAGGAGGTGATAATATTGCACCATCTAAGATTGAAAATCTATTAACTTTATCTCCTGAGATAGAACAAGCCTGTGTCTTTGGTGAACAAAAAAATTATATTGCAGCATTATTAGTATTAAGCTCAGAGAGTAAATCTAGTGATGAAGATATTCAAAGATACATTGATGAACTAAATAAAGACTTAACTCAACCAGAAAAAATAAAAAAGTTTATCTTTATTGATGAGCCTTTTAGTATTGAAAATAACCTAATGACTCCGACAATGAAAGTTAGGAGACATGAAGTACAAAAAAAATATCAAAATCAAATTGATCAATTATTTTAATGCAATTATTTGCAGCTATAGATTTTGAAACAGCTACTAGTGAGAGAACATCGGCATGTGCTATTGGATATGTAATATTTAATAAAACTAAAATTATAAAAAAAGTCTCCCATTTAATAAGACCGCCTAAACCTGAAGTTCATTTTACAGATATTCATGGTTTAACATGGGATATGTTAAAGAAAGCTAAAACATTTGATAAAGTGTGGCGCCAAATTAAGAGTGAATTATCAGCTGTTGATTACTTTTTTGCACATAACGCACCTTTTGATCGATCTGTCCTGCACTCCTGTTGTTATTTTTATAATATTGAAGTACCTAAACAGGAATTTAAAGATACTGTTGCAATTGCAAGAAAATATTGGGAATTTGAAAACAACAAACTAAACACAGTATGTAAAAATTTAAGAATTCCTTTAAATCATCACGATGCATTATCAGATGCCAAAGGATGTGCTTTGATAGCTATTGAGGCTTTTAAAAAAGGCTATTTTATTTAATTTTATTACCTATAAAGCTCATTGAAGAGAAAATAATTATTAAGGCAAGGCTCATATAAATTAAGGTATTAATCGAATTTGTCTTATCCAATATCAAACCGTATAAGAAAGGGGAGGCCGCTGAGGCTAAAACACCAAAAAATGTTAAAAGGGCCCTTATTGCGCCTAGGTTTTTGACTCCATACATTTCTGCCCACAAAGAATTAGACAAATTTTCAGTAAAGCCATTTGATAATCCAAGGCCTGCCATGTAAAGATATAAAACAAATACGTGATTTGAAAATAACATCACAATAAATATTAAAGCCATGGGAATTAAGTGAAAAGTGATTACACTCCTACCAGAAAATTTATCGACTAACAAACCAGAAACTAAAGAACCACCAATTCCACAGATTGCATAAAAAATAAAACTTTGCGCAATATCTAGCATTGTCCAATTATTTAATTGCCCAATAAAAACTTGATGAAATAAAAAACCGGTTACTGTAAATGACATTAATAATGTAAGGGGTAAATAAAGATAAAATTTAAGATCTTTTAAAACATCTCTTCTTCTCCAGGAAAATGAATTTTGTATATCTTCATTCTCAAAACCAGTTTCACTTTGAAAATTTTTTTTATTTAATAGGTAGTAAAAAAATACCCCAAAAAATATTATTATAAATATAGATGAACTGAACCAGGTAATTCTCCAGCCAAAAGTTAATATAAAAATTACTACAACAAATGGATAAATCATCTCACCAAAAGAAAATCCAAATCCAGATATAGCTAATGCTTTTCCTCTATTAGCTTTAAAGTATCTTGCCACAGTTGTTCTAGAAGTGTGTCCCATGAGACCTTGTCCGAAAAGTCTTAAAAAATAAATTACGAAAAAAAGAAGAATTACATTAAAAACAATACTTGCAAAAAAACATGTTATTGAAAGACCTAGTACAATGGCTAAAGTATATTTTTTGAGAGAGACTGTATCTATAAGTTTACCAGCCCATATAATAGTTAAAGCACTTAAAATTGTAGCTATTGAATACAGACTGCCAAATTGAGTATTACTTAAATTAAATGTTTCTCTAAAATCTTCACTAAAAAGGGAGATAAAAAATGTTTGTCCAAATCCTGATGCGAATGCTATTAAAAAACCAAATATTAATAAATTTGAATTTTTATTTATAAAATTAATCAAAACAAGAGGGATATTATGATTAAATAACTATATATCAATTATAATAAAGAAAGGGACTACTGGTGAGCACAATTAAAAGAACTGATGATGATAATCATCCAATTATAAAGGAAGTCTATGAGGATATTAAACAATCAAGAAACACAACTTATATAGGTAATTTTTGGAAATATTTAGCATTCGACCCTCAATTACTAAAAAATGTTTGGAGTGATGTTAAAGATTTAATGGTTAAACAAACCATAATTCCAAATAAAACTAAAGAGATGATTTATATGGCAGTCTCTATAACAAATAATTGTTCGTATTGTACACACTCACACACAGCTGCAGCAAAAAAACTTGGGATGACGGAAGACGAACATTCAGAATTTTTAAATATTATAGCTCTTGCAGCAAAAACAAATCAACTGGTCAATAGTATACAAGTTCCAGTAGATGAAATATTTGATGAAGATATAGAAAAATAATCCAATGGAATTCTTAATATGGTTTTGGAATGCAGGCGAACTTCTGATGATTATAGGTATTGGGATTATTATAATTGGATTATTATTTTATAGAAAAAAAAAATAAATTATTAAATTATTTATTTTATTATTTTATTTATGATCTCCAAAATTATTATAATATTAACTAATGTATTACGATGATGATAATGATGACGATAATACGTTGTTAGGCAGGCTTACTGAGCTAAATAGAGCCCTAAGTCAAATGATGAGAAACACCAGCGAAAGAAATATTGTTGAAAAGTTACATACTTACCAACTTGCTATAAAAAAAACTCTAAAAATTATGACTAAAAAACAGCTTAGTACTATTTCGGAGTCCTCCAATGAATACGAAGATAGGTTAGAACGTGGAGATTTTGACTAATTTTTAGTCTAAATTTTTAAAACCGTAGCCTGTTTTTTTCACTCTTGTTTTAAAATAATTCTTATTAAATTTGTTAATTGTTGGTTTTGTATTAATTTGTTTGGCAATTTTAATGCCAGCTTTTTTAAGGGAAGAAACTTTTGTAAAATTATTTGTGATAATATTGACTTTATTTACTTTTAATAACTTAAGTATCTTAGCAGCAATATTAAAATCTCTTTCATCATCTAAAAAACCTATGTTGTGATCAGCATCAATAGTATCCAAGCCTTTTGACTGAAGAGAATATGCCCTCATTTTATTGGCTAGTCCTATACCTCTCCCTTCTTGATCTAAATAAAGGATAATACCTCCTTTATTTTTAACCATATAGTTTAAAGAGTTATTTAATTGCTCTCCGCAATCGCATTTTCTAGAGTGAAATATATCCCCAGTAAAACAAGCTGAGTGAATTCTAAGGTTTGTTGGTTGTTTTAAATTTTTTGGTTTAATTATGATTGCGATATGCCTTCTAGCACCAATATATGACTTAAAAATATTAAAAGTAGTAGATGCAACATTTGGTAAGGGCACATTTGCACTTGAAACTAATCTGATACTATTAGTTATAAATTTATTCTGATTTTTTAACTCTTTGTGGTTAAATCTTAATAGACCAAGTTGTAATATTAGATTATCAATATTTTTATAGTATTTAGAATTAATTTTTTTAAATACAAGTGATGGTATTACCTTCGCATTTTTGGCTATATCTAAACAGACATTGTGGAAGTCTTTACTTTTGATATAAGGCTCATCTTTAAATAATATTTTATTTTGATCAGATAAAGGGTTAATGAATAAACTTAATAAAGATTTATTTGATATTTTTTCATTTATTTTTAAATAAATATTTGTTGATACTTTATTTTCAAATATTGATTTTGCTTTTTGTTTTGTGATTAAAAGATATTTGTCTTTTTGTAGGTATTGATTGAATTGATTTAGAATTTTATTGTCCGAATGTTCAATATTAAAGAACATCCAATAATTTTTATTTTCTTTGATAACTATTGGTCTTCCGGTTCTAAGCTCATTGATAGCTCTATCAATAAATGTCCCAAAATTTGATTTTAAACTCATAGACTATATATATACTCAATAGTACTTGATACAGATGAAAAATGATAACAAAGCATAATATTTCTTCACTATTTGAATTTGTAAAAAAACAAAAAAAATCAAATATCTTAAGAATTGATTTAATTAACAAATCGTATGTACTTAGTCAACATTCTAAAACCAATCATATTTTAATTGATAAAAATGGCGTTAATTTTAATTGTAAGATTGAAAAAAAAATAAATGAAATAGCACAAATTTTGTTACCAATATTGATGATAAAAAAAAAATTCTACATCGGTCAAATTGGGCAAAGCTTAGACGGTAAAATTGCACTTTTAAACGGCAATTCTCATTACATTAATGATAAAATTAGTATTTCATACCTTCATAGTCTTCGTTCAGTGTGTGATGCAGTTGTAGTTGGTGTAAATACAATAAAAAAAGATAATCCCTTGCTCACTACAAGAGCAATTAAGGGTTCAAATCCTCAGAGGATAATTATAGACCCGTCTTTAAAATTAACGAATAACTATCAAATATTTAAAGATGGTTTTTCAAATATCATATTTACACACTCTAATATTAAAAAGAATTTAAATAATACACAAATTTATAAATTACCTGAAAGAAATTTCACAAATCTTATATACAAACATATAAATAATTTAGGTTTTAAGTTCGTATTAGTAGAAGGTGGTTCTAAAACTATATCTAAATTTCTTGAGAATAAATTATTAGATATTATGCAATTTATAATAGCACCTACAATTATTGGTTCTGGTATTAATTCTATAAATATAAAACCTATAACAAATTTAAAAAAAGTTATTAGAACAAAAAATAAAATTTATAAATTTGGCGAAGAAATGATAGTAAGTTTAGAGTTTTAAAGCTAAAAAATCTTTATTTCTTAGAAATAATTTTGATTTATTTTTTTTAATATTTTCCCTTCTAAAATCTAACCATCTATCTAATGATATCTTATTTTTTTCAAGTACATTTTCACAAAAATCTAAAAACATATTTTGAAATTTTTTATTCTTTGAAACATCCCAACTCGAGTCAAAAACAAATGTTTTGTGTGTTTTATAAAACAATTTATTAATTATTTGACTACAGTTTTTACCAACTGCTTTTTGCCCAATACCTTTATCTGACTCCTGATCTTTATTAAATAGATTTAAAACGTATCGATCATCTTTATGTTTTGGGTGAAATTTAAAAAATCCATCATAATTAATCGAAAAATATATAACTTTTGTATTTAGATTTTGTTTTTTAAATCCTAAATACCAACTTTTTGGCATTATATCTAAATACGCAGATCCTGTAATAATATCGTATTTTTCAAATTTAAAACTTTTTATATTTTTGATTAAATCAAATTTTTTATAATTTATATTTACAATTTTATTCTTATTATTTGTTTTTTTCTTAAATTCTTTAATTGAATCAAATGATATGTCTATCATATCCCATGATTGTCTTTTTTTAAGTTTAGGGTACAGATATCTATAGTTGGAACCTGTTCCACATCCCAAATCAGCGATAGACAATATTTTGTAGTCTTGAAAATATTTATTAATTTTTTCTATAATTTTTTTATTTCTTGAAACTTTATCAATTTTCTCTCGAAGAAATAGCCAATCATTATTAAATTTATGCATCTTTTATTATCTTTATAAAAAGATTCCCAGATTGTATTGGTGTTAAAAATTTTCTTTTATTTTGTGATAATTTTTTAGATAAATCTGAATTAAATGCATTTTTAGTAATTAATTTTGATAAACTTTTTTCTTTGAAATTATTTAAGTAGATAATTCCATCCTTTTTTAGAGTACTCATAATTGTTTTAGTTTTATATGTAATAATCATTTTTTTGAGTTGAAGAGCATTAGCAAGTGACATACCAAAACCCTCATATTTACTTACTGATACATAGAAGTCACACTTAGAATATAGTTTTGATAATAAATTAGTCGATACATTACCATGAAACTTAACTTTTTTACTTAATCTATAACTACTTATAATTTTTAGTAATCTATTATAGTATTTACTTTCTCTAGTTATATCACCTACAATATTTAATTTTATTTTATCTATGTATCTTAATTCGTTTAACAGATAATGATAATTTTTTCTCTCAATAATACTACCCACAGATAGTAAATTTATATTTTTATCCCTTTTTAATTTATATTTTTTTAATTTTTCTATTCCAGGCTCTACAACTTGAATTTTTCGCTTATTAATTTTAAATTTTTCAAAAATTAGTTGTTTTGTATCATTTGAAGTGACAATTATTTTTTTCGTTTTCTTATATAATTTTTTAGCGTTCTTAAGAAAAAATTGACTTTGATTACCATTAAATTCTAGATAAAGAGGGTGGTGTATAAGAGCTATTACTACAAATCTATCTAAATAGTTTATTATACTATCAATACACTCAAAAACTAATCCATCAAAAATTAGTACTGCATTATCAGGTAATTTTTCTAAAGTTTTTTTTAGATTTTTTAAGTCATTTTCTTTAGGAAAGGGAAAGCTATTAGCAAGTTTGATAGCATTTAAATTAAATTTAATTTTTTTTGCTCTTTTTAATATATTTTTTTCATAAATGTAACCTCCTGTTTTTGTATTAATATCACCCGGATAAATAAAATAATAAGATTTATTGTGTATTACTGATCTCTTGTTCATAAGAAGCCCAAGCTACATTTGACTCAGTTAAAATAATTTTAATTTTATGCAACTTGTTAAAATCTTCTATGTAATCTTTTTGTAATTTATCGCATATTCTATTAAAAATATCTTTAGCAAGAAATTCCGTAGAGGTAATTATATTTTTAAATTCTTCAACTTCGTCTAAATTTTTATAACTATAAAATTTTAATACGTCGGAGAGAATTTCTGTTACAACCCCGAGATCCATAATAATGTTATATTTGTTAATCTCTTTTGCATAAAACTCAGCATCAACTATGTAGGTCGCTCCATGCATATTCTGTGCTGGTCCAAAAACCTCACCCGGTAGAGAATGTGCAATTAAAATATTATTTCGAACAGTAATTGAATACATTTTAATACTTTATAGCATGCATTATGCTATCTGGATTATTTAATATTGGAATATAATCTTTCTCTAGATCCTTAAAGGCACTTTCAGTGTTTATTAATTTAAGAAGTTGGTTGTTAGATAAAGCATTAATTGCTAAATTCAATCTCTTTTTATAATCATATTTTTTTGATAAATATTCTGGAATATTTGAAACTTGAGAAGCAATAATTTTTAATCTCTTTGAGTGAAAATTACCTCCTAAATTTATATGACCTTTTCTATTTCCATACCAACTAGCCTCAATAAATTTTCCCTCTAAATTTAATTTTTTTAGTGATTGGTTCAATACATCATAATTAGATGTTGTATTAATAATAACATCTAAATCTTTAATTTTTTTAAAATTAATAAATTTTAGTCCTAAAATATTAGCAAATTTCTTCTTTTTAATATTTATGTCAGTAATAAAGACATTTTTAAATTTTAATAATTTATAATAGTAGGCAGTTAAAATACCAACAGAACCCATCCCTATTATCAATATTTTGTTATTTAATTTTGCTTGAGTATCCCAAAAGATATTAATAGCTGTTTCCATATTTGCTGTTAGTAAATATTTTCGAATATCACCATTACCTTTTAAAATATTCACATTATTTATATCAATCTTAAATAGTGACTGATGAGGGTAAAGGCAGAATGTATTTTTATTTAAATATTTTTTTGGGCCTTCAACTATTTTACCAACATTAATGTAACCGTATTTAATTGGAAAAGAAAAAGATCCCTCTTGAAAAGGAGATTTCATTATATCGAACTGATCTTTGCTAATATTACCAGATGCTACTAATCTCTCAGTACCCTTACTAATTCCTGAATAAAGAGTTTTTACAAGAACAGTTTTAGAATTTTTTTTATAACTTAGTATTTTTTTCTTAATAATTGGTTTATTTTCATTCTTAAGCCATAGAGAATAAGTTTCCATAATAATTATATAAATGTTAAATATCATTTATGCTATCAAAGTTTTGGTCCGATTTAACATCAGCAGATATTAGTAAATTAGGTAAAAATAAAATACTTATTCTCCCATTTTCATCTGTAGAACAACATGGAGAACACCTTCCATCAGGTACTGATAAATTGATATTAGATGGAATTTTAAATACTTTTGTTAAGAAATATCCCAAACTTAATAAATATTTAATTCTACCAAATATCTCTATAGGCTCAGCGAGTGAGCATAATAGCTTCGAGGGCACTCTATCTTCGAACTCTACAAATTATATTGATTATATTATCAGCATAGTTGGTGAGTTATGTATTCGTAGATATAAAAAATTTATCTTTTTAAATAGTCATGGTGGACAAATTAGTCACTTAGATATAGCTGCTAAAGAAATTAAAAGTAGATATAAAGCTGTCGATATTGTTAAGGCACATTATTTTTTATTTAAAGGTTTTGAAAAAATAATTCCAAAAAAGGAATTACTTTATGGATATCATGGAGGTGAATTTGAAACATCAATAATGCTCCACCTTTATCCAGAATTGATAAAATTAAATAAAATTAAAAGAAACAAACTCTCATATGACTTTAAATCTAAAAAAATAATTTCTTATGAAAGAACAATTAAAAGAGCTTGGAATACAAAAGATTTGTCCAAGACAGGTATAATTGGTAATCCTACAAAATCTTCTGCAGATAAAGGAAAAAGAATTCTAGATCTTACATCAAGAACCTTAAAAAAAATAATTGATGAAATGAAGTAGTGGAGGCCCACCCCGGAATCGAACCGAGCTACAAGGATTTGCAGTCCTCTGCATAACCAATCTGCCAGCGGGCCATAAAACTTAGCATAACACTTTTATTGATATTTGTAATCGGGATTAGTGCCAGATGTGTATTCTATACCATCAATTACTACTTTTGGCCAAGTACCAATTCCAATAAGTTTAGGTCTTGACTCCAGATAATCTAAAATACCTTGAATCTTTTCAAAATCGCTCATAAATTTTTTTAACTTTGGAAAGTTATCTAAAATTTTATCATCTAATAGCAATGCTAGTGAAACATGATGATAAACATTAAAGTCACAATAAAATGCTCTTTCTCCTAAAAAAAAATTACCTTCATATTTACTTAGTAGCTTCTCAAAATTTGTAAAAGCTTTGGGTAAAATTTCATTTAAAAGATTTTTTTTATTCTTTAAGTGCATTTCACCAACCCAAACATTTATTGTTGGATTTAAAGGAAAAAATAAATCGTGGGCAGACTCAAATATAGAGTCAGCATATGCCACCATTTCCTCATTATTGGGGATATTATTTGTAAGTTTAGCTATATATCTTGAGATAGTATTGCTTTGCCATATTTCAATTTTTTCATCTATAACAAGCAAAGGTAATTTATGAAAAATCACCTCTTTTTTGACATCAACCCATGGTTTTTTAAAATAATCCCATGCCATTTCATATGAATATTCGATACCCGCAGTATGTAGCATCATCCTTGGAGCCTCACATAAAGCTCTAAGATTGAAATAGATTAACTGTAGTTTAGACATAAAGTTTATATTAATATTTTTATATTATAAATATTTGTCATGAAAACTAAAAATTATTTATCTGAAGCACAAAATTTTCTGAAAAGAAATACACAAGTAAAATCATTCGATATCGTAATGCATGATTGTAATGGTGTAGGTCGTGGAAAAATAATTAGAAGAAATGAGTTATTAAATTTGTATAAGTCAGGTAGGCAATTTCCTCTTTCATTACTTGGAATGGATATTACTGGTGAGGATACACCTGAAACAGGATTGATTTTAGAGCAAGGTGATGGTGACATTAAAGCTTGGCCTATACCATCATCACTTAAGTTATTGCATAACAGCAAACCACCAAGAGGTGAGTTATTCATGAACATGTATGATATTGATGGTAATAAACTATTAACTGACCCACGAAATGTTTTGGAAAATAAAATACAAGAATTAAAAAAAGATGGTATCTCTTGTTTTGGAGCATTTGAATTAGAATTCTTTCTGGTTTCAAATGAACTAGATGAGTACGGAAAACTTAAGCCAGCAAAATCAATAATTGGAAAAAAAGCTTCAGTTAAAAAGACAGATGTTTACTCAGTTGATCACCTTCATGGTATGATGCCACTTATAGATGATATATATGAAGCCACAAAACTTGCAAAAGTAGATGCCGAAACTATCATTTCAGAGTACGCACCTGGTCAATATGAACTTACTCTTAAACATCAAAGCTCATTATTGAAAGCAGCTGATGATATTTTAAGATTAAAGAGAATTATTAGAGCACAAGCAAGAGCTCATGGTGTGACAGCATGCTTTATGGCAAAACCGATGGAGAATATAACTGGTTCTGGTATGCACTTTCATATTTCATTGTATGACAAAAAAGGCAAAAATATTTTTGTTGAGAAGAATAAAGAAAAAATTAGTAAGAAACTTAATTATGCTCTTGGAGGGCTTTCAAAATATATGGGTGAGAGTATGTTAATATTTGCTCCAAATGCAAATAGTTGGAGAAGATTTGTATTAGGCTCTTATGCTCCCACTAGACCCAATTGGGGTATAGATAATAGATCTGTGGCTTTTAGAATACCCACCAGCAACTCTCATAATAGAAGAATTGAGCACAGAGTTTCTGGTGTGGATGCAAATCCATATTTAGTCGCATTAACGGTTGTTTCAGCAATTAAAAAAGGATTAACAAATAAAATTAATGCTGACAAACAGACTACTGGTAATTCATATTTAAAAAAATCAGCTAGTAAAAATAAAATTCCAACAGATTGGAACTCATCAATTAATTTATCTAAAAAATCATTATTCTTAAAAGAAACTTTAGGATCTGAACTCCATAAAGCTTTTATAGCTATAAAGGAAATGGAGTATAATAAAGTTGCAAGTGCTGTTACTGAGTTGGATATTGAATTATATTTAGACTCAATTTAAATTAAAATCTAAATAAATTTTCAGAATAATTCTTTATATTTTGGTTCCAAAAAACGTCCCTTTTAATTTTCTCAAAATCAGTATCAAACACATTTGACATAGCAGAGGCATATATCGATCTAGCATCAATAGTGCTGTTAAGATCTCTTCCTTCGAATAAACTATTTTTTTTTAAACCAGGCCAATCAGTAAAAACTTGTGATTTTTTTAATAACCCTCCTGCCATTAAGATGGCGCTTCCATAACCGTGTTCTGTTCCATTTCCACCATTTTGTTCAATAGTTCTTCCAAATTCTGTTAAAGTTAATACAAGTGTGTTATTAAATGACTCTCCCATACCCTCAAAAAGATTTTTTACAATTAAATCGATATCTTGCAAATTATCTGCATGTTCTCCATTTTCATTTCCTTGCGCTGTATGTGTATCAAATCCTTCTATGTCAAAAACTGCTATTCTCGGACCAAGTGGGTCAGTTAAAATTTTTGCAGCTCTTTTTGATAAACTATCAAGAGAGTCATTTCCTCCTTGCATAGTAATTGGTCTATTTAAAATCACATCATAGACATTGCCCAAATCATCTTTTTTGACATCCCCATAGGCTTTGGTAACTATTTTAATTAAATCTCTATCTGGTAATTGGAGATGTGTTGGAAAGTAATTGTTATTATCAATAGCACCTCTTAGTAAAAGAGGCATAGGTAAACTCAATGCTAGACTTGTTTCATATAAACCCGCTGATTTCATTCCTCTACCAAGCCATCCTGTTTTTTCGATATATGGTTTAAGAGCTCCTGTTTCCATCATATTTTGTCCATCAAAATGTGATCTCTTGGTATAAGGGATATTGGTTGCGTGAACTACTGAGGCTAAGTTTTTGCCCCATAAATCATAAAATGTTTTTAATTTAGGATGGAGTGAAAAATCACTATTCAAGTCTAATTTCTTATTAAGAATTAAATCAGTCCTATATTTTGATATCATTGGATCAGAAACAGGAACAGCTGTTAAACCATCCATACCACCTCTAAGACTTATAACAACTATGTTTTTTTTTGGATTTTGTATTGACCCAAATAATGGAATATTAAAATTAGAAAAGAATATTGTAGCTAAGCTACCTTTAAGAAAACTCCTTCTAGTACAGTTCATGATCTCATAACCTCAGGACTATTAGCAAATAATACAAATTGATCAGAGTAACTAGTTGAATTGTTTAATAATTTTAATAATTTATTAGGCTTATCAAAATTATTTACAATAACTTTTTCAAAAAATTCATTATTGTAGGAAATATTTGTATTAACTATACCAGTAAATCTTTTTGCTATTGCTAATCTTCTTATAATTAATTCTGGAGATAACCATTCACTCTCTAAGTCTATATATCCATTCGGTTGTTTAGCTCTGTATATGTTATGTCCTAAATCATATAATATATTCTTTAATCTTTTTTGAGATCGATTAGCATTAAATCCGTTAAATTCAAAACCATCTGGTTGGTTATCAATATATTTTAAATCCAACATTTTGGCATTTTGTAATAACCATAGTTCAGGCATTGAGAATTTTTTATAATTTTCACTAAAATTAAAAACGACATCAATTAAAGTTTTATGGATTTCGATTAGATTTCCATCATTTTTATTCCAAGTTTGAATAATAGGCTCGATCATTTCATTAGTTGGTTCATCGCATATAAAGTGCTGACATAGCTTTCTTGAGATATTCTTTTTTGTAGACGGGTGGTTGGCTAAATCTTTTATAACTATTTTTAATTCCTTACCCTGATTTACAGTATTAAAATCTTTAATATCATACAATTTTCCTAATATTTTATATGGTCCATTTTCATGAAATGATGGTTGAAATTTTACAGGCCCTGCTTCTAAATCTTTTTTATTCCACAAGTGAGCCCAACCTGTCATCACTTTGGCCATATTTATGACATCCTCTTGACTATAATTAGCTTCGGAGGATACAGTATGTAATTCCAATAATTCTCTTGCATGATTTTCATTTAGTCCTACTTTTCTATTATTACTATTTAACCTCACACCTTCTTTTGAGTTTGGTCCAATATTTTCAGCATTATCAAGATGGTGTAGCATGCACCATGAAGTAGTAACTTGATAAACCAAATCCTCAAAGGAGCCACACATGTTAGGTCTAATAATATCCCTTTGATAAACACCAGTTGAAAAGCTAGCTAGAAAATCTTTTTCACTTATAGCAAAGAAATTAGACCAAAAATGCCACATTCTCTCAAATACAGGATTTGTTGTCTTCAGAGCAGTATTATGTCTTATAGATAATTCTAATGGCTCAAAAAACTTCTCTCCTGTTTTATGTCTTAATAAATCCTTTTCTTTTTCATACATTAATCGATCGTTTTTAAATTTCTTTCTTAGTACTTTTCTGTCACCATAAACCCATTCCCCATATCTCTTTCTTTGTTCTAGTAAAGTAGGGAGCTTATAACTCCATATGAAGTTAGGGACACTATTAAATTGTTGTTTAGCCCAATTTAAGGGATCTTCGTTTATATTTTCATTGGGACTTAAACCAAAAGCAACTTTTCTTAAAAAGTTTTTTTTCATCCTACTTGATTTTATTTAAAAAATTATCTAGTTCTTTTTCTTCCATTTTTATTAAATGTTTATCTTCAGGATATTGCCCATTCTTGACCTCATCAACGAACATTTTAAATCCATCAACTCTTAGATTTTGTAACTCATCTTCTTTAGATAATATATCTACATATTTTTTTGCGTGTCTTGGGTAGTGACCTTTATTAGTACCAAGTATGTCATTACAAAAAAGATATTGTGTGTCGCAAACATCTCCACAGCCCATTCCCATGGTAATCATTTTTGTATTTTTTGTAATATAATCTGCTAATTCAACAGGGACTACTTCTACCTCTACACAAGCTGCACCCGCACTTTCAAGATCTTTGACATTTTGGTAAACTTTTAATGCTTCTTCTGCAGTTTTGCCAACTGCTCTAAAACTAGTCCAAGTTGATAGGTTAGGTACCAAACCAACGTGCGCTGTTACAGGTATTCCCTCTTTTGCCATAGCTTCAATAAAGTTAATAGAGTGTGAACAATAAATAGCATCTGCTCCCATTTCCATTATTTCAAAACCTTTTTTTATTGCCTCTTGAGGAGAACTCACCAACCCATGTTCAAGACCAACAGATAAAAATGCTGATGGAGCAACTTTTCTTACATCACTGAAATGATGATCTGGCTCACAGGAAATTATTTCAATTCCTGCTTTGTAGGCAGCTTCTGCCTCTTTTGCTGTATCTATATGAGTTTGAGGCCATTTTTTTTTTCCTTTTTGACTCCATAAATCAAAAACGGTAGTTCTTTTAGCCATTGTTATTAGATGGAACGGCTACCTGTAATTCATATGAAGGGTTTTTCGCTTGTTTTAAAATTGTAGGGATGATTTCAGAGTATGCTCCCCATAAACCTTTCTTAGCTGGCGGCATCTGATCTTTAACTAATTGGTGAAGTTTAGGCAAATTATGTGATGGTACAGTAGGGAACATATGGTGTTCAATATGATATTCCATCTGCCAATATAAAAAACTGAAGATCGGGTTTAAATGCATTGTTCTAGTACTATATCTGTGATCTTTAATATTATCTTTTAACCCAGTGTGTTGAGTTAATCCAAAAAGTCTTTTGAGTGTTATCCCATAAAAGTTTGGGAGTAAAAAATATAAAACCGGTAACCAAGACTGAAAAGCAATTGACATAAAAATTAATAAGATCCAAATACCAACATGTAATCTTGAAGAGTTTATACATTTTTGATGTTCTCTTTCAGGAATTACTTGTTTCATTACTTCTGTTTTTTTGCCTAAAGCATGAAGAATTGTTTCGTATTGAGTTGTTTTTTTAAAATTAATTATGTCAAAGAAAGGTATGAATAAACTGAAAAAGTAAAAAACATCAGTTGGTCTTCTAATTGCTATTTCAAAATCAAGAGGATCATCAAAGTAAGTATAACCATGATGACGGAAATGAGACCATCTCCATCTTACTGGTTCAAATCCATTCATATAACTACCAATTTGATAAAAAAAGTTATTCCAATAGTTCGTTTTAAAAGCTGTTTTATGTCCAGTTTCGTGCCAAATAGGATCTGCGCAATTCCATATATTTCCATAAATTAAAAAAAATAATAAAGACCACCAAGTACCCCATGTCATATAAGCCAAAACACCGAATACAATTAAAGAACCAAAGAAAATAAACATGTGTTTAAAACCTTGATAATCCGACTTCTTAAGAAGCTTTACAAATTCTTCTTTATCAACGTCACAATGATGCCATTTGTCTAAGTCAACTTTCATTTACAAAAAAATACCATAAACTAAAAAAAAATAAATAAGGTCAGACAAATGATCCTATTGCACCAGTTATGGCAAGAATCAAGCCTAATCTTGACAAAGACCCAGAATTTTTAATATATTTTTGATTGGGGGATAGGCTTTTTTTAGCTGATACATATAAATGCATATTTATAAATATGGCTGTTATTAAAATTAAGCTAGCTCCAAATAATTTCATATGAAAAGTCCAACCTAAATCAAATGAGCCGTATATTACCAATAGCAAAATAATTCCAGTAACCCACATTGTGATGATAGCTAATAAAGATAAAAATGCTAAAACCTTAAAACCTTTAGCCAAATGAGGCTCAGGCACTTTACCTTCTTTTATATATATAGATTGTATAACAGCACTACCAATACCTCCTCCTCCAGCAATAAACAGAGATATAAGATGAAGGAACTTACAAATGTATATAATCATTCAAAAAAAATATCATAATTTAATATTTATGAGTTAGTATATTTTTAAAAGTTGATTAAAAAAAAGATTGTCACAATAGTTGGTGCTGGCGTCATTGGCGCTGGATGGGCTGCTAGAATGCTAGCATGTGGTCTAATAGTTAAGGCTTATGACCCAAATGTTAAAGCTAGAAAGCAACTATTATCAAACACTAAAACGGCTTTGAAGAGCCTTCAAAGATTAGGTTTGAATAAAAATGCAAAACTTAGCAATTTGAAAATTTATTCTGATCTCAGAGAGTCGCTTCATTCAACCACCTTTGTCCAAGAAAATGCTCCTGAGAATGAAAAGTTAAAGAAGAAACTTCTCAAAGATATAGATAAATTATTGCCAAAAAATATAATCATTGCGTCTAGTTCATCAGGACTTTTGCCCACAAGAATTCAATCTTTATGTAATTATCCAGAAAGAGTTTGTATAGGGCATCCATTTAACCCTGTATATTTATTACCTCTTGTTGAGTTAGTATCAGGAAAGCAAACAAAGAAAAACACAATTACCAGAGCTAAGAAGTTTTACGAAGAAATAGGTATGAAGCCTTTGATTGTAAAAAAAGAAATTGAGGGCTATATATCTGATCGTTTACAGGAGGCTCTTTGGAGGGAAGCACTTCACATAATTAAAGATGGTGTTGCATCAACTCAAGATGTTGACGATGCGATTGTTTATGGACCAGGATTACGATGGTCTTTTATGGGTGTTTGTCTAACTTTTCATTTAGCAGGAGGACAAACTGGTATGAAACACATGTTAGAGCAGTTTGGACCTGCTCTTAAGTTACCTTGGACTAAATTAAAGGCTCCAAAACTAGATGCAAAACTAAAAAAATTAATGATTTCAGGAACAAAAAAACAGGCAGGAAAATACAGTATTAAAGATCTAGAGGTGCAAAGAGATATTTTTTTGATTGAAATCATGAAAACTTTGAATAAATATCAAAGAAATAATTTTCCTAATTGGGATAAAACATTTAATAAATTTTAATATGAGTGAAAACCTTTCAATTAAAACAATCGATAAAAAGAACAAATCTATTTTGGTCGATTGGAGTGATGGTTTTAAAAGTAAATATAATTTCTTATGGTTGAGAGATAATTGTTCCTCTGAAGTGCATCCAACGGCTCGCGAACGAACTTTTAATTTGCTTGATGTATCTGAAGATATTCATCCCAAAAATTACTCATTGAATAGCGAAGGTAATCTTGAGATTGAATGGAGTGAGGGAGGGCATAAAAGTGTTTATGAGAAAGATTGGTTGAGACATAATTGTTATTCTTTAAAACACACACGAGAGTACGTTTCACCATATAAGATTTGGGATAAATCTATGCAAGATACATTTTCAGATATTCAAATAGATTACAGTGAAATAATTAGTGGTGATGTTGGTTTAAAAAAGTGGTTACAGCAACTACATTATTTTGGTATTTCAATTGTTAAAAATGCTCCAACAGATGTAAATTCTGGTTTTGATATCCTCAAAAACATAAGTCACACTCGAGAAACTTTTTTTAAAACACCATTCGAAGTTATTGATATACCTAATCCTAACAATTCAGCTTATACTGCTGCAGGTTTAAGAAATCATATTGATTTACCATATTATGAGATAGCCCCTGGATACCAGTTCCTCCACTGCTTAATAAATAATGCTACCGGGGGTGAGTCAGTTGCTTTAGATGGTTTTAAGGTAATTGATTATTTAAAAAATAATCACTCAAGTGATTATGAAGTATTACTTAATACGTCTGTAAAATTTGTAAATAGGGACTACACAACTAATACAATTAGAGTAATGCATAAACCCATAATTACTTTAGATCATAACAGCGATTATAATGATATTAGGTTCAGTGTTGCATACATGGGAGTAATGGACTGCCATCCTGATAAAATGGATCAATTTTACTCTGCATACAGAAATCTATTAAGCCTTCTTCATGATGAGAGGTTTGAAATTAATTTTCGTATGCAAGCCGGAGATATTTTTAGCTTTAATAATCGTAGAGTGTTACATGGTAGAAAAGAATATGATGCCAATTCTGGAGAAAGACATCTTCAAGGATATTATATGGACAGAGATGAAATTATAGGTCGTTTAAATTTTATTGAAAATATTAACCCTTAATAATAAGGGCCAGTTCAGTATTGAGTAGAATTGTTAGAAACTACTTTGGTGGCTTCATCTTTTTAACCTCCATCCTTAAACCTATCCTCTAGGTGATTCTATTTTATCAAATTAATTAATTTTTGTATTTTTATTTTAGAAAAAAATGTTGGTAATTAATCAAAATCTTATTTTCATTTAATTGTTCAAATTACTAAATCTGAGGCGATTATGATCTTTGAAAAACAATTTATTTTGTTATAAATCAAACTTTATCATGAATTTTGAACAAGCAAGGTCAAATATGGTTCTCAATCAACTCAGAGCTAATCGTATAAAAAACTCATCTTTAATTGAAAAAATTGAATTATTTCCAAGAGAAAACTTGTATCCAAAAACTTATAAACATTTAGCTTACTCCGATAAAATTATATTTTTAGACGATGGTCGCTTTATTCTGCCTCCTTTAACATCATTTCATTTATTACAAGCGTTGGGAGAGATTGACGATGAGAATATTTTAGAAATTGGTTCTGGATTTGGTACTTCAACATCTATTATTAATAAATTTTCCTCTAATATTGACTGTATAGAGTCTTCTTCGCAAATGACTGAAGTTTTCAAAGATAGTATTAAAGAAGGTTTTTTCAATGCCTCTTTATTAAATTTAACGATAGATGAATTTTTCAATAACAAAAAGCCAAACATTCAAAAATATCAAAAGATTATTATTAATGGTTCACTTGATGAAGAGCCCATAAATATAATTAAAAATGCATCAGATAATGCAGAAATTGTTTGTATAATTGATAATCAAGATTTTAAGCATAAAATTATTAAATATATAAAAGTAGGTGGCAAATCGAATAAGTTTGTTATAGATGAAGCTTCTTCTTCTTATATTTATAAATATGTTCAATCCGAACCATTTGTTTTTTAGCAAATGGATGAATTTCAAAATAAAAAAGAATATGAAAACGAAATTTATCAGCTTTGGTTAGATAAAGAATGTTTTAAACCTAAATACAATTTTGATAAAAACTTTTCTATTTGTATACCTCCCCCAAATGTAACAGGGTCTCTGCATATGGGGCATGCGCTTAATAACACTATTCAGGATATTTTAACAAGATATCACCGTATGAATGGCTTTAATACTCTTTGGCAACCAGGAACAGACCATGCAGGCATAGCGACACAAATGGTTGTAGAAAGAAACTTAGCTGAGAAAAATATTTATCGTAAAGATCTCACAAGAGAAGAGTTCATTGAAAAAATATGGGAGTGGAAAGAATATTCGGGTTCCACAATCATAAATCAATTAAAAAGGCTAGGTAGTTCATGTGATTGGTCAAGGGAAAGATTTACGATGGATGATGGATTGTCATCTGCAGTTAGAAAGGTCTTTGTTAAATTATATACAGAGGGGTTGATATACAAAGATCAAGCTCTTGTGAATTGGGATACCAAATTTAAAACAGCTATTTCTGATTTAGAGGTTGTTCCTACAGATGTAAGCACCCAAATTTATTATATAAAATATCCTAGCTCTAATTCTGAGAGTATAACTGTAGCAACAGTCAGGCCAGAAACAATTTTTGGTGATGTTGCCATAGCAGTTAACCCCAATGACAGTAGATATAATTCATTAAAAAAAGAAACTTTTAATATTCCTTTAACATCAAGATCTATTCCACTTATATTTGATGAATATTCTGATCCCGAAATGGGAAGTGGCGCAGTTAAAATTACTCCAGCACACGATTTTAACGATTTTGAAATCGGTAAAAGGCACAACTTAGAATTATTAAATATTCTAAACGAGGATGGATCATTGAACGAAAATTGTCCAAAAGAATTTCAGGGTTTAGATCGATTTGAGGCAAGAAAAAAAGTTGTTCACTTACTAAAAGAGAGAGGTTTTTTAGAAAAAATTGAAGATTATAAAACTACAATACCATATGGTGATCGCTCGAACACTATTGTCGAACCTTTTTTAACTCATCAGTGGTTTTGTAATGCTGAAGAATTAGCAAAACAGGCAATTAAAGTTGTAAAAGACGGTGATACAAAATTTTTTCCCTCAAATTGGGAGAAAACATACTTTCAATGGATGGAGAATATAAGACCATGGTGTATTTCTCGACAAATATGGTGGGGACATCAAATTCCAGTTTGGTATGGTCCTGATGGAAAAGAATTTTGTGCAGAAACTGAAGAAGAAGCAAAAAATTTAGCTGTAGACTTTTATAAAGCAGATAAAATAATTTTAAAAAGAGATCAAGACGTCTTAGACACCTGGTTCTCCTCAGCTCTATGGCCTTTCTCTACATTGGGATGGCCAAATAAAGAACAAATATTAGATACATTTTACCCTAATTCTGTTCTAGTTACGGGTTTTGATATCATCTTTTTCTGGGTTGCCCGCATGATGATGATGGGTAATAAATTTATGTCAGAAACACCTTTTAAAACTGTTTATGTTCATGCTCTTGTTCGTGATGAAAAAGGTCAAAAAATGTCAAAATCAAAAGGTAATGTCATAGATCCTTTAGAAATAATTGACAAGTATGGCGCAGATACACTTCGCTTTACTCTAACATCATTAAATACACCTGGAAGGGATGTAAGGTTAAGTGAGCAACGCATAGCTGGTTATAGAAACTTCGTTACTAAAATCACCAATGCCTACAAGTTTGCTGAATTTAAAGGAATTTATCCATTTACAGATAATGGCAAAGTTAACCCTAACCATATTTTTAATATCTGGATTATAAATGAGTTTCAAGAGTTATATAAAAAAGTTCAAGAAAATTATGAGAAATACTATTTTCATGAAGTAGCTAATCAACTATATCATTTTACATGGCATACTTTTTGTGACTGGTATATTGAACTTTCTAAAAATCTTTTAGACGACAATCAATTTAGAGATGAAACCAAACAAACTTTTCATTTAGTATTTAATTCTTTACTGCAACTTTTACATCCAGTAATTCCTTTTATCACTGAAAAATTGTGGGGTAAAAATAATAAAGATATCTTGATGAGTCATCAGTGGGACTATATTGATCAAAAAACTGAGAGTGAACATGTATCTAAAACAAAGTTATTTATTGATTTTATAGAGGAATACAGGTCAATAGAAAAACTTTTTGAAATCAAAAAAGAAGATAATGTAGAAATTTTTTCTAAAAACCAATTAATTCAAACAATTTTAGAAGACAATAAAAAAACATTTGAATTTTTAACAAGAAAAAAACTTTCATCATTCCATAAAGACAATAGTGTTACTTTACCTTTTAAAGAGTTTGATTTCGAAATTTCTACTAGCCAAATTGATAAATCTAAAATCAAAGAAAAACTTCAAGAAAATAAAAGCTCTTTGGAAAAAGAAAAAAATACGATTGATAAAAATTTATCAAATGAAAATTTTGTATCAAAAGCTCCAAAAGATCTCATTGATCAAAATAAAGAAAGACAAAGTTCAATTAATATGGAATTGTCTAAAATTGATAGTATATTAATTAATATTCAATAATGGTTGATAAAAGCAAATTACCAAGTAGACATGTATCTGTAGGTCCTAAAAGTGCACCACATAGAGCTTTTTATTATGCTATGGGTATTACCGAAGAACAGATTAAACAACCTTTTGTCGGTGTAGTAACCACATGGAATGAGTCTGCCCCTTGCAATATTTCACTTTCTCGCCAAGCTCAATCAGCCAAAAAAGGTGTGTGGGATGCAAAAGGTACGCCAAGAGAATTTACCACCATTACTGTTACTGATGGTATAGCTATGGGTCATGAGGGAATGAAATCTTCTTTAACTAGTAGGGAGATTATAGCTGACTCAACTGAACTTTCTGTAAGAGGGCACTGTTATGATGCCTTAGTTGGTTTAGCTGGGTGTGATAAATCTTTGCCAGGTTTAATGATGGCAATGCTAAGACTTAATGTGCCATCTGTATTTATGTACGGTGGATCTATATTACCAGGTGTTTATAAAGATAAGGACGTAACTATAGTAGATGTTTTTGAAGCTGTTGGAAAACATTCAACAGGAAAGATTTCAGACCAAGAACTCCATGACATTGAGTGTGTTGCCTGTCCATCTGCTGGATCCTGTGGCGGACAGTTCACCGCAAATACCATGGCATGCGTTTCAGAGACTATTGGTTTAGCACTTCCAGGTTCTGCTATGACACCAGCTCCCTATGAAAGTAGAGATAAATACGCTTATGAAAGTGGAAGAGTAGTTATGGAATTAATCGAAAAAAACTTGAGACCTAGGGATATTGTTACAAAACAATCACTAATTAATGCGGCTGTGGTTGTTTCAGCATCAGGTGGATCAACCAACGCAGGTTTACATCTACCTGCTATGGCTCATGAAGCTGGTATTGAATTTACTTTGGAAGATGTCTGTAATATTTTCCAATCAACACCTTATATAGGTAATTTAGCCCCTGGGGGAAAATATGTAGCTAAAGATTTATATGAAGTTGGTGGCGTTCCTGTTCTAATTAAAGCGCTTATTGATGGCGGGTTAATTGATGGATCATGCATGACTGTTACTGGAAAAACGTTATCTGAAAATGTAAAAGATGTGGAGTTACCAAAAAATCAAGATGTTGTTTATCCTGTCAGTAGCCCAATAACTAAAACAGGTGGCGTGGTGGGTTTGAAAGGTTCACTGGCTCCAGATGGTGCAATCGTAAAAATAGCTGGACTTAAAAAATTACAGTTCAAAGGAAAGGCAATTTGCTTTGATAGAGAAGAACATGCTCTAGACGCTGTCTTAAATGGTAAAATTAAACCTGGTCATGTTGTTATTATAAGATACGAGGGTCCAAAAGGAGGTCCAGGTATGAGAGAAATGCTATCTACCACTAGTGCCCTTTACGGACAAGATCTTGGCGAAGAGGTAGCTTTAATTACTGACGGAAGGTTCTCTGGAGGTACACGAGGTTTTTGTATTGGCCATGTAGGTCCGGAGGCTTATGATTGCGGACCTATAGCGTTAGTTGAAGATGGTGATGAAATTGAAATTGATGCAGAGAAAAATTTACTAAATTTGAATGTAGACGAAAAAACGTTATCCGATAGAAAAACTAAATGGGTTAATAAAGAACCAGAGTTTTTGTCAGGTACTCTATGGAAATACATGAAAACTGTTGGACCTGCAAACCTTGGGGCAGTTACACACCCTGGTGGAAAATTAGAAAAAAAGACTTATTCAGATATTTAAATCTATAAGAATAGGGCAATGATCAGAGGGTCTATCCATATCGCGATATTCTTTTAATACTTTTAGTTTCATTATTTTACTTTTCAAAAATGGAGATAAAAGAAAGAAGTCTATTCTTATTCCTTCCTCTTTTCCAAATTTGTAAGTTTTATAATCAAAAAAAGTATAACTTTGTTTTTTTGGAGTAGTCTTGAACACATCAATTAGATCTAGATTTATTAATTTATAGAATTCTTTTCTAGATTGAGGTTGTGCTAGAGCATCATTTTTATATTTTTTAATATCATGAGCATCTTCATCATCTGGAATAACATTAAAATCTCCCATTAATAAAACTTCATATTCTTTTTTTAGTATTTCTATTTCTCTATAAAGTAATTTCATCCATTCAAGCTTATTTGTAAATTTGTCTGTATCTATAGGATTTCCATTAGGAAAATAACAATTGAGGATTGCTAAATTTTTATCTTTTATAATAACTGTATTGTTTCTTGCTTGTGTTATATTTAACTTATTTAAAGGATTTTCAATTAATACAATCTCTCTTTTACAAGAAACACTTACCCCATTATAGCTTTTTTGAGTTTCAGCAACTGTTTTCAATGAAAATTGATTAAAAAAATTTTCTACGTATTCTTTATCTAATATTTTCAGTTCTTGTAAGCAAATAATATCTGGAGCTTCTGATTTTACTATTTTTTTTAAAAGTGGTTCTCGTGCTCTTAACGAATTTACATTCCAACTAATAATTTTCACAATTAAACGCTAAATGATGTGCCACAGCCACAAGAATTTTTAGCATTAGGATTTGAAATAGAGAAACTAGAACCTATCAATTCATCTTTATAATCTAATTCAGACTCGTTTATGAAAGTCATTGAATTCTTATCAATTAAAATTTGTAAATCTTTAAAATTAAATACATGATCTTTGGTTTCATTAATTACATTTTCACTTTTAAATACGTACTGAAAACCAGAACATCCACCACCTTTGACTCTGATTCTAAAATATTTCATATTTTGATCTTTTAGAACTTCTTGAATTTTATTTATAGCTTTATCTGTTATATTAATACTTCCCATATGTTCAGTAATTTATCAGCTTTACCAAAAAATTCAAAAGGAAGACTTCACGATGAAATAAATGATCATCGATCAGTCTACGAAAGAGATAGAGACAGAATTTATCATTCAACAGCCTTTAGAAAACTAAAAGATAAAACGCAAGTATTTATGTTTGAAAAAGGCGACTATTATAGAAATAGACTAACACATACTCTTGAGGTGTCTCAGATAGCAAGATCTATAAGTAGAAAATTGTCTTTAAATGAAGATCTCTCAGAATGTATAGCGCTATCTCATGATTTAGGTCATAGTCCTTTTGGTCATGTGGGCGAAGAAATAATAA
The DNA here is from genome assembly GCA_902610175.1 of uncultured Alphaproteobacteria bacterium. Lineage (GTDB taxonomy): Bacteria > Pseudomonadota > Alphaproteobacteria > HIMB59 > HIMB59 > HIMB59. The sequence goes on from CACLUR010000002.1 coordinate 148,426, forward strand.
CTCAAGAATTAGATGCAAATTTTAATCATAATTATCAATCTTTTAGACAAATTACATTATTAGAAAAGAGATATATAAATTTTGATGGTTTAAATTTAACTTGGGAAACAATAGATGGCTTAATAAAACATAATGGAAAAATACATGAAACAAATAGAAACTACGACTTATCAAAAAATTTTAAGTTTGATTTAAATAAGAATCCCTCATTAGAGGCTCAAATCGCTTCCTTGTCTGATGATATAGCTTACATTGCTCATGATTTCGATGATGCTTTAAGATCAGGTATTCTGACAATATCAAGTTTAGCTGAAAATAAAGAACAATTTAATTTTATAGATTTTTCATACATTGCAAATTTAGATAAAAGTATTGCAAGAAATTACTTTTCAAGGTCCATTATGAACTACTTAATTTTGGATCTTATTAATGAAACTGAAAATACTCTTTCAAATAATTCACAAATACGTTCAATTGAAGATGTGATAACAAACACAAATTTTTTGGTTAAGTTTAGTCCTCCAGTATTAGATAAAGTAAAATTTCTTAAAGATTTTCTATTCGAATTTTTTTACACATCTGATTTTGTATATAAAAATAGAACGCAAGCAGAAAAAATTTTAGTATCTATAATAAAATTATTAAATAATGATACCTCTATACTTCCATCTAAATGGAAAGAAAAATTACAAAATGATACAGATAAGCAACAAATTATAGTCGATTATGTATGTGGTATGACAGATCAGTATGCTATAAATTTCTATAAAAAATATGTTACATAATTTAAAAAAATCTCTTTTTGAAATATTAATTAAAATTGATAAGAACGTTAGTATTGACTTTGAAGATATTGAAGTTGAAACACTTTTTGACAAAAAAGGCGATTTTACAACTAATGCTGCTCTAAAATTTTCAAAAATATTTGGAAAAAATCCAAATCAATTAGCAGACATTATTTTAAAGGGTATTAAGTTAAATAATTTTGAAAAAGTAGAAATTGCTGGACCTGGTTTTATAAATTTTTTTCTTAAGGATGAAAGTTTCAATCCTCAATTATTCAATTATGAAAAAGAATTTACAGAAAATGAAAAGGTAAATATCGAATTTGTATCTGCAAATCCTACAGGCCCATTACACTTAGCACATGGAAGAGGTGCTGTTGTTGGAGATATTTTATCTAATTTATTTGAGTATTTTGGACATCCTGTAACTCGTGAATATTATGTAAATAACACAGGTAATCAAATTAATGAATTTCTATCTTCAATACTTTATTCAATTTCACATACATATAATCTAAATCTTAATGAAAAACAATTTTACAAAGGTGATTACATTAATGATATAGCAAAGAACTGTTACGAAAAATTTAAACCACTATTTGATAATAAGCTAAGTTCTGATGAGAAAAACATTATAGTAAATTATGCTATAGAAAATCTTGTCAATCAGACGCTTCAAACACTTGGCATAGCAGGGATTAAATTCGATCAAATTTCATATGAAACAACCATTATGGATAAGGGTCATCTCCCATTAATTCTTGAAAAATTTAAGCAAAAAGATCTAACATACGAAGGTCAACTAAATGCCCCTAAAGATTTTACGGGCACCTTAAAGGATAATCAGCTAACAATATTTAAATCAACTCTTTTTGAGGATGATGAAGATAGAGCGTTAACTAAAAATGATGGCACTCCCACTTATTTTGCAAATGATATTGCTTATCATGAAGATAAATTTCAAAGAGGATTCAATAAATTAATAAATATATGGGGTGCAGATCATTTAGGATATCTCAAAAGATTGTCATCAGCGATAACTTCTTTACATCCAAAAATTGATTTTTCAGTTGTTTTTTGTCAAATTGTCAATTTAAAACGTGATAATAAAATACAAAAACTCTCAAAAAGAGAGGGTAACATTTTTGAACTAAAAAATTTAATAAATGAAATAGGAATTGATAATTTTAGATACTTCATGTCTTACAGAAAAAATGATACTCACATGGATTTAGACATAGATTTAATTAAGAGAGAGAATAAGGAAAATCCTATTTATTATATTCAGTATTCTTATGCTAGAACACAATCTATTTTAAATAAGGTAAATAAAGTTGTTGATACACACGTTATAATTACTTCAGAATTAAAAAATTTATATAAAAAATTATTGGAGTGGGATAATGTAGTAAAATCTGCATATCTAAAAAAAGAAGTTCATTTAATAGCACACTACTTAGAGAGTTTGTCTTCTTATTTCCATACATTATGGTCCTCTTCAAAAAATAAACCATCAGTAAAATTTTTAGATAATGAGAATAATATTTCCTCTAATATAATTAAGTTATTACATAATTATCAAAATGTCTTAAACGAGGGATTAAAAATTTTAGGCATAAAGCCTAAATTACAAATGTGAAAAATCTTAAAATCATAATAATTATTTTTTTTTTTATACTGATTTTATTATTTTCCTATCTGTTTTTTGATAACTACTTGAAGTATATTTTTTTTGATAATTTTATAACTATTACTGCTGATGAATTTGATTTTATAAAATGAACTTTCCAATAATTATATCCATTAAAAGTATTTCTTTATCTAAACAAGAAAAAAATTTTATTTCAAAGATAAAACCTTTTGGGGTAATAATATTTGCAAGAAATATAAGTAATATTCCTCAAATATTAAAGTTAAATCAATCAATTAAATTATTAAGTAAAAATACATTAATTTTTATTGATCAAGAGGGTGGTATTGTAAATAGATTTAGAAAATTTAAAGAATTTAATTTTTTAGATAATTTCGAGCTTTATAAGATTTATTTAAGATACCCTTCTTTATCAAAGCAGTTAGTTTTTTTGAAATCTTTCATAACATCGTATTATCTAAAAAAACTAAATTTTGATATTAACACTGTACCAGTCCTAGATTTACCAATTAAAAACACAATTTTAATGATTAAAAAAAGAACTTTTGGACCAAATATTAATGTCAATATAATTTTGCAGAAAATATTAATAAATAATTTAAATTACTTTGGACTAATTCCAATAATGAAACATATCCCAGGCCATGGTGTAACAAATAAAGACTCACATTTAACTTTGCCAATAACAAAATTAAGTAAATCTTCTCTTCAAGACCACATTAAAATATTTAAATATTTTAATAACCTTCCTTTGGCAATGACTGCACATATTAAATATCTGTCCTGGGATAAAAATACCATCGCTACTTTTTCAAGTTATATTATTGATAATATCATTAGAAAAAAAATTGGGTTCAAAGGTTTAATTATATCTGATGATCTAGAAATGAATGCTAATATTTATAATATAAAGGATGCTATAAAGTTAGCTAACTTTTCTAAATTAGATGTTATTTTAGATTGTAGCTCCGATTTGGATAAATATAGTGAAATTATAAATTCGTTTAATTTTTCGAAAAATTACGTTAATGTTTATAAGTCGAATAAACTTCAGCAATATAAGAAAAAATTAGACTTTAAATCTATTAATATTAATCACTATCATGAATTGTATAATCAATTGTTAAAAATTAATGGATTCTAACCTAAATATAGATATTAAAGACTACAATGGACCTTTAGATGTTCTTTTAGAACTTGTTCACAAAAATAAATTTGATTTAAAAAATCTACCAATACTTAGTCTTTGTAACCAATATATTGCTTTTATTGTAGATCTAAAAAAGGTTAGCATAGAGATAGCATCAGAATATTTACTAATGGCTGCTATTATGGTTTTTTTAAAATCTAAATACCTAGTAAATAAAGACAAAGAAGAGGATGTTAAAAAAGTAACAAGATTTCTTACAAATCGATTAACGATATTAGAACTTGTAAATAAAAATAGTATTAAGTTATTCGAGCTTCCTAAATTTAAACAGGAATTCTTTCCAAATACACAAAAACATAAATTAAAAATTGAAAAAAACTTTGTAATTAAAGACAAGCTCATTGATCTTTTAAAAGCTTATGCAAATATTCATAAAAGAAATCAACAATATACTTTAAAGTTTAGCTCTACTAAATTATTTACGATCAAGGATGGTCAAAACGTAATTTCTAAGGAAATTCTATCTAACAAAGATTGGTTTACATTGAAGAGTTTACTACCTGATAATTTAAAATCGGATATTTTGAATAAATCATTTTTTTCTAGCACATTTAATGCCAGCCTTCACATGGCAAAAGAAGATAAAAATGAAGAAAAAAAAATAGTAATTAAGCAATCTTTGCCATTTTCTGATATATATTTAAAAAAAGATGAGTGAAACTTCACAAAAAATTGAAGCTTTAATATTTGCATCAAGTAAGCCAGTTTCAGAAAATGAAATAAAAAAAAGACTAGATATTCATGAAGATATATCTGAAGTCATGTCCAACTTAGAAACTGCTTATCAACATAGAGGTATAAATTTAAAAAAAATATCAAATAAGTGGATTTTCTTAACAAATACAGAAGTCAGTGAGATCTTTCATGAAAAAAAAGAAATACAAAAGAGACTTTCAAAACAAGCAATAGAGACATTGGCTATAGTTGTATATCATCAACCTATAACAAAATCTGAAATTGAAAGCATTAGAGGAGTTGTTATAGGGCAAGGAATATTTGATCAATTAATGGAGTTTGGCTGGATAGCACCAGGAGGTCGAAAAGAAGTTCCAGGTAGACCTATTCTTTGGGGCACTACTGAAGACTTTCTTTTACATTTTGGTTTAGGCACATTAGATAATCTTCCTGGAATAGAGGAAATGAAAAACTCTGGAATATTGGATGAAAATTTTGCTTCAATGAATATCCAAGAGGTTTCAGATGATTTAAATAAGGATGAAGCTTTCATAGATGATGACGATGAAGCAGAAACTCTTGATGAGTTTTCAAAAAGTCAATTAACGCAAAATAATGATACTTGATGTGAGAGATCTTCACCATTCTTTTGGTGAGGTGAATGCTATAAATAAACTTAGTTTTTCAATAGAGCATAATTCGATTGTTTCCATTTTGGGTCCATCAGGCTGTGGAAAAACTACTTTAATTCGATTAATAGCTGGTTTGGAAGAAATTCAAAAGGGACAGATATCTTTTGAGGGTAAATTAGTTGCAAACGAGAGATTTAATACTCCCCCTGAGCAAAGATCAATCTCTTATGTTTTCCAAGACTTTGCATTATTTCCTCACATGAATGTAATAGAAAATATTACTTTTGCAGCAAGTTCTAAAGTGAATAAAAAACAGTTGATTGATCAAGTTATTCAATTAGCCAAAGTTGAAAATTTTCTAGATAAATATCCTCATGCTCTTAGTGGAGGAGAACAGCAAAGAGTAGCATTAGCAAGGTCAATAGCTGTTCAACCACGACTATTACTTTTAGATGAACCTTTTTCTGACTTAGATACTAATTTAAAAAAGGAAATTATTGATGACACACTTCACTTAATAAATAGCTTAGACTCCTCTGCTATTGTTGTAACACACAATGCCGAAGAAGCCATGTTTCTCAGTAATGTTATTGTTGTAATGGAAAATGGAAGAATAGTTCAGATAGGAAAACCTCGTGAAATCTATTTTAATCCCTCTAATGTTTATGTTGCCTCTTTGTTTGGAGAGGTTAATATTTTTCAGACGAAAGTTTATAATAATAAATGCGAAACCCCTTTAGGCTTACTAGTTACAAAAAACTTTAATGATAACCAACAAGTTAATGTAGTAGTAAGACCTGAGGCTATTAAATTGAATGTTGAAAAATCTCCCTTGACAAGTCCTAACTCTGGAGTTGTAGTTGACTCTAAATTTTTAGGAAATAGTGCTATAATTCACATGACAGTTAATGATAGAAATAATAATAAACATCACATTCATAGCAAATTGATTGGAGAATTTTTGCCTGCTCCAGCAAGTTCAGTTTCTTTTTCTTTAGATCTAAACCACGTATTCATTTTCCCTAGATAAGATATCAATAATATAGTAAAGTTTAATGATGGGTGCTTTCAGCATATGGCATTGGATAATTGTTTTAATTATTGTTCTTTTATTGTTTGGTAAAGGAAAAATACCCTCTTTGATGGCAGATATGGCAAAAGGTATTAAGTCATTCAAGAGCAATATGGCCGAGGATGATAAGCCAACTAATCCAGATAAAGACGATCAAGACAATCAAAATAAGGACCAGTAATGTTTTCTTTAGGTTGGATGGAGATATCCATCATCCTAATTATTATAGTAATAGTTGTAGGACCTAAAGAAATACCAACTGTTATTAAATTTTTAAAAAGTATAACTTCAGGTTTGGGAAAACTCTCTAGAGAATTTAAATCAACTGTAAATGAGATATCACATATAGAGGAAGTAAAAGATATCAAAAAAGAAATATTAGATACAAAAGATTCAATAGTAAAAGAGGGAAAAGAATTAGACGAATTTATCGAAAAAAGTAATGATCAAATTATGAAAGATGAAAATAATGACCGAAGTTGATAGTTCTATGAATTTTTTCGATCATATAAAAGAACTAAGACAAAAACTTTTATATGTAATAATTTTCTTTATTATTGCGTTTATAGTTTCTTTTTATTTTTCTCAATCAATATTTGAATTTCTAGCTAAACCTCTCACATCAATTTTGGGAGAGGGTAATGGATTGATTTATACAGCCCTACAAGAGGCTTTTTTAACGAATGTTAAAGTAGCTTTTTTTACAGCAGCTTTTATTTCTTTCCCTTTTTTATCTATACAGATTTGGTCTTTTGTTTCACCGGGATTGCTTAAAAAAGAAAAACAAATTTCATTACCGACTTTAGTAGCTATCCCTTTTTTGTTTGTTCTAGGCGCTGCTGTTGTTTACTATGTTATATCACCGGTAGCATGGAAGTTTTTTTTAAGTTTTCAAACTTCACAAGCAGACGGTATCAATATTACACTTCAAGCTAAAATGAACGAATATTTGTCCTTGATGATGACATTTATTTTTGCTTTTGGATTGGCATTTCAATTACCTGTTATTTTACTATTACTTGTGAAATTTGGCATTCTTACTATCGCTCAATTAGTCTCATTTAGAAAATATGCAATTGTTTTATCATTTGTATTTGCTGCAATTGTAACACCACCTGATCCATTCTCTCAAATTTCTCTAGCGTTACCTGTAATAATTTTGTATGAAATATCTATTCTTGTTTCTAAATTTATGGCTAAGCGTCATAATAAAAAAGAATGAAAATATTATTAAAAGATAGTTATGCACGATATTAATTTTATAAGAGATAATCCAGATTTATTTGATGAATTATTAAATAAGAGATTTATTGATCCAAAGTCTAATGAAATTATCTTACTTGATAAAAAAAAAAGAGATATTTTAACTAAATCTCAAGATCTACGATCAGAAAGAAAGAATTTATCATCCTCTTTTTCAAATCTTAACGACGGTGATAAAGCTGAATTACAAAAAAAAGTACAATTAATTAAAAATAAGATTGATGATCTAGAAAAAGATATTTCAATAATAGATGAGCAATTAAAAAACAATTTATCTAGTTTGCCAAACCTCCCACATAATGATGTACCTGTTGGAAAAGACGAAAATTCGAACAAATTGATTAAAAAAGTGGGAAAAATTCCATCTTTTAGTTTTACACCAAAGTCTCATTATGAACTTGGAGAAAACTTGGAAATGATTGATTTTGAGCAAGCTGGGAAAGTCTCAGGTACTAGGTTTGTGTATTTAAAGAAAAAAATTGCCCAATTAGAGAGAGCTATAGCTAATTTCATGTTGGATAAACACACAAATGAATTTGGCTATACAGAAATTAATCCTCCTAATTTAGTAAGAGACGCTGCAGCTTATGGAACTGGACAATTGCCAAAATTTTCAGATGATTTATTCAAAACTAACACAAAACATTGGTTAATACCAACAGCAGAGGTCCCTTTGACTAATTTAGTATTAGATACAATCGTATCTGATAAGAATTTGCCTCTGAGATACACAGCTTGGACACCATGTTTTAGATCTGAAGCTGGAGCAGCTGGAAGAGATACAAGGGGAATGATAAGACAGCATCAATTTTCTAAGGTCGAATTAGTTAGCATAACTAAAGAGGATGAGTCGGAAAAAGAGCTGGAGAGAATGTTAAGTTGTGCAACTTCAATACTAGATGATTTAAAAATTCCTTACCAAGTTATTTTATTATCTTCTGGTGATATGGGTTTTTCTGCAGAAAAAACTTATGATATTGAAGTGTGGTTACCTGGTGAGGGAAAATATAGAGAAATATCTTCTTGTAGTAATTGTAATTCTTTTCAAGCTAGGAGAATGAATGCTCGTTATAAAGATTCAGATCAAAATAAATTTGTTCACACTTTAAATGGATCTGGTCTAGCAGTAGGAAGGACATTAATAGCAATTTTGGAAAACTATCAAAATGAGGATGGTAGTATTAGTATTCCACAGGTCCTGAAACCGTATATGGGGAATTTAGATAAAATCTCTAAATAATTATATTCTTACTAGAACAATAATATTTAAAAAACTGATAAGCAGACCTGCCTGTTCTATTTCCTCTTGAAAAGATCCATTTGAGTGCACTATTTTCAATCTCATTATCAAATTCTACTTTATAAAATTTACAATAATTTTTAATTATTAAGATAAAGTCTTTCTTACTTAAGTTATGAAAACTAATCCATAATCCAAATCGATCAGATAAAGATAATTTTTCTTCAATCCCTTCATCTTGAGATATTGCAGATGATCTTTCATTATCTAACATATCTCTCTTCATTAAATGTCTTCTGTTACTTGTGACATATATTAGAAATTCGTAGTTTGCGTTGTAAAAAGACCCTTCAAGAAAAGATTTAAATTGAATATATCTTCTATCATTTTGTTCAAATGATAGATCGTCAATAAATATTATGATTTTTTTATCAAATTTATAATTTAAAAAAATATTTGGTAAATCTGATAAATCTTCACTATTAATTTCTAATGTTTCAAATTTATCATATTTATATGCATAATTTTTTAATATACCTCTTATAATACTGCTTTTGCCACTTCCTCGCACACCCCATAAAAGACCATGATTAAAAGCTAAACCTTCTAAAAAGTTTTTTGTATTTTCCTCTATTTTTTTTATTTGTTGATCAACACCGTACAAAAGCTTTAAATCAAGGACTTTATTGAATGGTATTTTTTCTAAAGAATTTTTTGATCTATTCCAGCAGAGTAAATATTTATTTTTCAATTTTATGTTGACTTCATTGATGATTGTGAGATTTTAGTGCTTATTTTATTAATTTAAAGGATTTAAATCATGGAACAACTTGCAGGAATTCTACCACTTATATTAATTTTTGTCGTTTTCTACTTTTTACTAATTAGGCCCCAACAAAAGAAATTAAAAGATCACAAAAATATGATCGCAAATTTAAAAAAAGGTGATCGAGTCGTGACCCAAGGCGGAATTATAGGCAACATCCATTATGTAAATGATGATGGTACTCTTTCAGTAGAAATAGCAGATAATGTTCAAGTCAAAGTAGCTAAGGGTATGATAGCTGATATAGCAGCTAAATAGCTTAGTAAACTAAATTAACATAATGATTATTTTTAAACAGTGGAGATTATGGGTATCTTTATTACTGTTAATTGGGAGCTATATATTAATTAAACCTAATTTTGAAAGTCAAACATCTAATAGCAAAATAAATTTTGGATTAGATATTCAGGGAGGTTTTTCATATTTGCTGGAATTGAATGAGGAAGAATATCTTAACAATCTTTTAGTTAAAACATCTCAATATATTGAAAATACTTATTCTATTTCATCTAATATAGATAATGGAGAAATTGTAATATCTAAAAACCAAAATTTAGATGCTCTTACAAATATTGTTATACAAAATTTAGGTTTAGAAATTAATGAAAAATCAGATAAGGAAAATAGTTATATTTTTTCTAAACAAAATTTTAATAAATCATTGTCAGATATGACTTTAAATGCAGTTGAAATTGTAAGGTCAAGAGTCGATTTTCTTGGAAATAAAGAATTATCTATACAAAAAGTAGGATTAAATAAAATTTTATTAGAAATACCTGGTGATTTGGATAATAACGTTAAAGAAGTAATCTCCAAAACGGCTAAATTAACATTGCACCTTGAAAAAAATAATATAGTTGGTTCTAAGACTTTTATAAATGAAGAAACTGGTGAACAAGTTAGAGTTCAAGAAATTCCAAATATAACTGGTGACTTTATTCAAGATGCATCACTTCAATATAATCAAAATGAACCAGTCGTTGCTTTTTCTTTTAATAAAGAGGGTTCAGATCTTTTTGCGAAAATGACTTCCGAAAATGTTGGTTCCAGATTTGCAATAGTTCTTGACGGTTCTTTAATCACTGCTCCCGTTATAAGAGAGTCAATTACTGGTGGCAGTGGTCAAATATCTGGAGGTTTTACAAATGAAACTGCTAATAATCTTGCAATCATTTTAAAGTCTGGATCTTTACCAACTCAAATAAAAATAATTCAAGAAAAACAGATAGGCCCAACTCTTGGACAAGAAGGGGTAGAGAAAGGAGTTATAGCATCAATAATAGCTCTTATAGCTATTACTCTTTTTATGATTATTTATTATAAAATTTCAGGAGTTTTCACTGTCATCACAATTATTAGTTGTCTGTCTTTACTTTTTGCAATGATGTCCTTATTAAACACAACATTAACACTACCTGGTGTTATTGGAATAGTATTAACAATAGGAATGTGTGTAGATGCAAATGTTTTAATATTTGAAAGAATTCGAGAAAATTTCAAACATAATATTGAAGACCCTAAAAACCATGGTTTCAATTCTGCTTATGTGACTATTCTTGACTCTAATTTAACAACATTATTTGCTGCTGTTTTTTTATTTGCTTTTGGTTTTGGGCCTATTAGAGGTTTTTCAATTTCATTAATCATTGGAATTATATCTTCTCTAATAGTTACTTACATAATACTAAAATTATTTATAAATATTACTTCAATAAAATACCTTGGACTTCAAAGATGATTAATTTTTACTCTTTTAAAAATAAATCTTATTTAGTCTCCCTTTCTCTTATAATCCTGACAATTATAATTATTTTTTTTAAAGGATTAAATTTGGGAATAGATTTCAAAGGTGGATTGAACTTTGAAGTAAAATCAAACTTAACAACTAATCAACTTAATGAATACTTTGATTTTATAGACTCTGACAGAGAAGTTTTAATTAAAAGAGAGGTTGGCAGTGATGTTTTCAGCATCAGAATAGAGTCAGGTGATAATAATCCTGTTTTTATTGAAGAAATAAAAAATATAATTTATCAAAACCCGGATATTGAAATATTACTCTCTGAGTATATAGAACCAACTTTTAGTGAAGAACTTATAAAAAATTCTATTTATGCTTTAGCATCTTCTTTGTTGGTAATAGCTGTTTATGTTTGGATAAGGTTTGATTGGCAATTTGCAGCATCAGGTATATTCGCATTATTACATGACGTTTTTGTATCTATAGGCTTTATGTCATTATTTAATATTGAATTTAATTTAACAATGATAGCAGCTTTACTACTAATTGCAGGTTACAGCATAAACGATACTATAGTTTTATTTGATCGGCTTAGAAGTCTAACTTCAAACGAGGAAAATAAAGATAATTTTGAAACTAATGTTAACAACTCAATTAAATTAAATCTTCGAAGAACTATATTGACAAGTTTCACAACTATATTGGCATTATTATGTCTAGTTTTTCTAGCACCTGTCAATTTAACTGAAATGCCAATAGTTTTTATTTTTGGGGTTTTGATTGGAACTTTTTCTTCTTTATTTCTGGTGCTTGGAATAGTGGGGGATTTGAATTATGAAGCAGTACTTAAAGCAAGAGACTCTTGATATTTTTTTAAATAAATACCTGTTTGATTATTTTTATTCTTAATTAGATCCTTAGGTTTACCTTCAAATAAAATATTCCCACCTTTTTCTCCACCCTCAGGTCCTAGATCTATAATCCAATCACTCGTGTTAATAACATCTAAGTTGTGTTCTATTACGATTACAGTATTTCCGTAAGAAACTAATTTATGAAGTATCTCTAAAAGTTTCTTTATATCATCAAAGTGAAGTCCAGTTGTAGGTTCATCTAAAATATAAAGTGTTTTGCCAGTTTGACGTTTTGATAATTCTTTAGAGAGTTTAATCCTTTGAGCTTCTCCACCGGATAGTGTTGTTGCTGATTGACCAATAGAAATATACCCTAAACCAACATCTTTTAGTGTTTTAAGCTTTGAATATACTTGTGGATTATTAATAAAAAATTCTTCAGCATCATCTACTGTCATTGATAAAATATCATTAATATTTTTTTTATTGTATTGAATACTTAATGTTTCCTTATTATACCTTTTTCCATTACAAACTTCACATTTAACATATACAGGAGCTAAAAAATGCATTTCTATTTTTTTTAATCCATCACCCTCACAACTCTCACACCTACCTCCTTTAACATTAAATGAAAATCTGCCAGGTTTAAAACCTTTAACTTTAGCCTCTGGTAAATTTGCAAACCATTCTCTTATTGGTGTAAAAAGCCCAACATAGGTAGCTGGGTTTGATCTAGGTGTTCTTCCAATCGGTGATTGATCGATATTTATAACTTTATCAATATTTTCTATACCTTTAATGTCCTCATAAGGGAGTGTTTTTATAATTTTTTCATAAATTCTGTTATTAGTAGCTCCATACAAAGTCTCATTAATTAATGTTGACTTTCCACTTCCAGATACACCAGTAACAGTTATAAATTTACTTAAAGGAAATTTTACACTCACATCTTTTAAATTATTCCCATTTGCCTTTTTAATTTCAATAAATTGTTTTGATGGAATTTTATTAAGAGTTGGCGGATACCTACCAATTAAACCTCTTATATAGCTACTAGTTAAACTATCTTTACTATTTAGTATTTTGTTAAATTCTCCGTTAGCTACAATAGATCCACCATTGATACCCGCATGCTTACCGATATCAACTACATAATCTGCCTCTCTTATAATGTCCTCATCATGCTCAACGACTATTATTGTGTTTCCTAAATCTCTTAAATTCTTGAGAGTATTTATTAGTTTTTGATTATCTCTTTGATGAAGTCCTATTGAAGGTTCATCTAATACATATGTAACTCCAGTTAAACCAGACCCAATTTGACTTGCTAATCGAATTCTTTGAGATTCTCCACCAGATAAAGTAGAACTTTTTCTCGATAAACTTAGGTAATTCAAACCAACTTCATTTAAAAAATTTAATCTAGAAAAGATTTCTTTTTTTAATGGAGCTGATATTAGTTTTTCCTGATCATTTAATTCATTTTCAAATTCATTAATCCAGTTCAAAGAATTAGCTATGCTTAAAGAAGTAAAGTCAGAAATGGTTATGTTATTAATCTTAACACATAGTGCTTTTTCATTTAGTCTTTTTCCATTACAGTCATGACAAGTTTTTGAGTTTCTAAATTTTTCAAGCTCCCATTGCCTCCACCAACTTGATGAGCCATCATAGATATCGTCCATAATATTTATTAAACCATCAAATTGTCTTCCACCAAAAAGAACCTCGTTTTGAAAAGATTTAGGTATTTTAGACCAAATAACATTTTCTAATTTTTTTGCATTAAACATTTTTTTTAGCTTTGGAAATATTCGTGATTTTGATCTTTCTGACCAAAAATTTATTGCTCCATCATTAAATGATAAATTTTTATCTGGTATCAATATATCTTCATCAAATGTATCTATTTCACCAAGACCGTCACATGTTTTACAAGCTCCATATGGATTATTAAAACTAAATAATCTGGGTTCTATTTCATCAATACTAAATCCACTTACAGGACACATGAATTTATCAGATAATGTAATTATTTCATTATCATCAATATTAAATACCTCTACACTTCCTTCACTTTCTTTTAAACTAATTTCAATACTATTTGCTAATCTATCTCTATTATCTTTTGACGGTATTATTCTATCAATTACAACACTAATAGAATGTTTAAAGTTTTTGCTTAATTCAGGTAATTCTTCTTTTTGATAAAGTTTGTTATTAATCAAAAATCTCTCGTAACCTTTTTTAAAGTATTCCTCAAAGAGTTTTTTATACTCTCCTTTTCTGCCTTTAATTAATGGAGACATAATCATTATTTTTTTTGAATTAAATTTTAAATTAACTTCATCTATCATTTCTGAGCTAGTTAAGCCTTTGATTGGTTTTCCAGTTGCGGGTGAGTAGGGGACACCAACTCTTGAGAATAGAACTCTTAAATAATCATAAATTTCTGTTACTGTTCCTACTGTTGATCTAGGGTTTTTGGAAGTTGTTTTTTGATCAATTGAAATAGCAGGTGATAACCCTTCTATTTTATCAACCTTAGGTTTATCCATCATATCTAAAAACTGACGAGCATAAGCACTCAGAGATTCGATATACTTTCTCTGTCCTTCTGCATAAATTGTATCAAAGGCTAATGTTGATTTGCCAGACCCACTTACACCAGTTATTACAACGAGTTTATTTTTTGGTAAATTTAAATTTATATTTTTTAAATTATGTTCATGGGCATTATGAACAATAATGTGAGTAAGTGGTGAATGTTTATTCATTAAATTAGATATCAATTAAAGGGCTTTTAATATATATTAATATTACCTTTTAATAAAAATATTCATGGCTGGATCAGTAAATAAAGTAATTCTTCTAGGTAACTTAGGTAAAGATCCTGATATTAGAGCTACAACAGCTGGATCGAGATTGGCGAGTTTTTCAATCGCTACCTCTACGAAATACCGAAACAAAGATACCCAACAGTTAGAGGATAAGACTGAGTGGCACAGAGTTGTTGTTTTTAATGATAAGTTAGCTGATATTTGTGAAAAATATTTAAGGAAAGGTTCTAAGATATACATAGAAGGTCAACTTCAAACAAGGAAATGGACTGATAATAATGGTGTTGATAAATACACCACTGAAGTAGTTATTCCAAATTATTCTGGAGTATTAACGATGTTAGATACTCGTTCTCAATCATCTGTTAGTGATGAAAATAATAGTAATCAATTAGACTCTGCGGCAGATGAAGCAATGGGTGGTTCAGAAACATCTACAGCTGAACAACTCGATGATGACATTCCTTTTTAAAAAAATCATTGGCTAAAAAGAAAAAAACTAAAGCAAAACAGTTAGATGTTTTGGATACTAAAATTTATCCAAACATAGATATAACAGATGAATTAGAAAAAAGTTATTTAGATTATGCTATGAGTGTCATAGTCTCCAGAGCTTTACCCGACGTTAGGGATGGATTAAAACCAGTTCACAGAAGAATACTTTACTCTATGTATGAGTCTTCATATCATCACAACAAACCTTATAAAAAATCAGCAAGAATTGTTGGAGATGTGATGGGTAAATATCACCCTCATGGTGACTCTGCAATATATGAGTCTATGGTTAGAATGGCACAAGATTTTACAATGCGTCTCCCCTTAATAGATGGTCAGGGAAATTATGGTTCTATGGACGGAGATCCTGCTGCAGCTATGCGTTACACCGAAGCTAGATTAGATAAAATCTCATCTTTTATGTTAGAAGAATTAGAATATGAAACAGTTCAACTTAGAGCAAATTACGATGAGACATTAACAGAACCAAAAGTATTACCATCAAGATTTCCAAATATTTTTGTAAATGGTGCCAGTGGTATTGCAGTAGGAATGGCAACAAATATTCCTCCTCATAATCTTGGTGAAATTATAGACGCTACTTTACTTCTAGTAGATGAACCAGATACAACTTCTAAACAACTTCATAAGATCGTTAAAGGGCCAGATTTTCCAACTGGTGGAATTATATCTGGCACTGCTGGTCTAAGCTCAATGTATGAAACAGGTAGGGGAAGCGTTACAGTCTTATCTAAACTTAATGAAGAGAAAATAAAGAGTAGAAACGCAATTATAATTACAGAAATTCCTTACTTGCAAAATAAGTCAAAACTTTTAGAGCGTATTGCTGACGTAGTTAACAATAAAACGATAGAGGGTATTAACGATATTCGTGATGAGTCGAATAAAGAGGGCGTTAGAATTGTAGTTGAATTAAAATCATCTGCTGTGCCTGAAATAATAAAAAATCAGCTATTTCAATATACTCCCTTAAAAACCTCATTCAGCAGTAATATGCTTGCATTAAAAGAGACAAAGCCTTTAACGCTTAATTTAAAAGATGGCCTCACTTATTTTATTAATTTTAGAAAAGATGTTATTACTAAAAGAACTGTATATAAACTTAACAAAGCAAGAGAAAAAGCTAACATTTTAATTGGATTATCAATTGCTGTTAATAATATTGATGCAGTAATTAACCTTATTAAAAAATCTAAAACTCCATTAGAGGCTAAAGAAAAATTATTATCAACAAAATGGGCAGTAAAATCCAATGTTACTCAATACATTAAGCTAATAAACCCTTCTTTTAAGTTATCTGGATCTAAGATTTTGTTAGATGAGGAACAAGCGAAGGCTATTCTAGAATTAAGACTTCAAAAGTTAACAGCTTTAGAAAGAGATGACTTATTCAATAATTTAAAATCACTTGTAGAAGATATTAATTCATATCTCAAAATATTAAATTCAGATAAACAACTATTAAAAGTATTAAAAAGTGAATTGACAGAAATAAAAGATAATTTTTCTACAGTTCGTAAAACTGAAATTCAAAAACATGATATTGAAGACATAGATACAGAAGATCTAATAATAGAAGAAGATGTTGTAGTTACAGTTTCTCATCAAGGTTATATAAAAAGAGTTTTAAAATCCTCTTACAAAGTTCAAAAAAGAGGTGGCAAAGGTAAAAAAGCTATGACTACACGAGACGAAGATTTTCTTGAACAAGTATTTGCAGCCACTACTCGTGATACAATATTATTTTTTACTTCAGTAGGAAAAGTTTATTCTATGAAAGCCTATGAATTACCTGCAGGCACACCTACATCGAGGGGAAAAGCAATAGTTAATCTTATTCCAATAACAAAAAACGAAAAAATTTCTTCTATACTCGCATTGCCAAAAGATATTGATGATTTTGAGAATTATAATTTAGTTTTTGCCACTAGCCTTGGAAACATTAGAAAAAATAAACTAAAAGATGTTGCAATGAGCGGTTCTAGAAAACTATCTAGAACTGGTAAGACTGCCATTAAACTTAAAACAGGAGATAGGTTAATTGGTGTAATTTCTGTTATAGAAAATGATGATGTACAACTTGCAACAACAAATGGTAAATCAATTAGATTTGCTACAAAAGATTTAAGAGAGTTTTCAGGATTAGGTTCTGCTGGTGTGAGGGGAATTAAACTTGCTAAAGATGATAAAGTTGTATCGGTATGTAGTTTACTTCATAATAAAATATCTATAGATGTAAGGGAGTCCTATTTAAAAGCAAAAAATGAGGCTAAAAAAGATATTTCAAAAATAAATAATAAATTTAAAGAACTGGCAAATACAGAGGAATATCTCTTATCAATCACTGAAAATGGTTATGGTAAGTTAAGTTCTGCTTATGAATATAGAATTACTAATAGAGGTGGATCGGGAGTTACTAATATTACTGTTACCCCTAAAAATGGAAGAGTTATTCAATCATTAAAAGTAAATTTGGATGATAATATAGCTTTAATTTCAGATACTGGTAAATTATTAAGGTGTAATGTTGGAGATAACATCAGAGTAGTTGGAAGAGTTTCCCAAGGTGTCTCTGTATTTAAAGTTGATGCAAATGAAAAAATTGTCTCTGTAGCAAGGTTAGAAGATTAAAATGTTAAAAATTGGTATATATCCTGGTTCATTTGATCCAATAACTTATGGCCATCTCGATATTATTCAAAGGAGTTTAAGTGTAGTTGATGAATTAGTCATTGCTGTTTCAAATAATAAATCTAAAGACCACCTAATATCTATTGATGATAGATTAAATTTAATCAATCAATCAATCTCATCTCTTCCAGAAAAAAATTTATCAAAAATTAAAGTAGAAAAATTTGATAATTTACTAGTACACTATGTAAAATCAAAAAATGCTTCATTAATTATTCGAGGTTTAAGAGCTGTTTCAGATTTTGAATATGAATTTTTAATGACTGGTATGAATAGATCAATTGACAAAGATATTGAAACTATTTTTCTAATGTCTTCAGAAAAATATCATTTTATATCATCAAGATTTATAAAAGAGATACACAAGTTAGGTGGGGATATTTCCAAAAGTGTACCAAAACCAGTCCTTGATTTCTTGGCAAAAATTTGAAATGTTCACAATTATTCTACACGGGCCCATAGCTCAGCCGGTAGAGCACCTGACTTTTAATCAGGGTGTCGCAGGTTCGAATCCTGCTGGGCTCACCACTTAAAACTATGATTAAAGTTTATTTAGCTGGAGAAATTCACACTAATTGGCGTGAAGATTTAATTCAATTGTGTAATTCTGCCAAATTGAAGAGTCAATTTTTTTCTCCTGTCACCAATCATGAAAATTCTGATAATTGTGGAGTAGAAATATTAGGACCTGAGGATAAAAATTTTTGGAAAGATAATAAAGGTGCCAATATTAATTCTATTCGCACAAAAAAAGCTATAAAGGATAGTGATGTAGTAGTTGTTAAATTTGGCGAAAAATACAAACAATGGAATGCTGCCTTTGACGCTGGATATGCATCGGCTCTCAACAAGTCTATTATTATTATACATAGTGATTATCATCAACATGCTTTAAAAGAGGTAGATGCAGCAGCTTCTGCTGTAGTATCTAATAATGAACAAGTGGTTCGTATTTTAAAATATGTTCAAGATGGATCTCTTGAAAAATAAATATGCAAATATAATAAATCGACCAATAGTTTATTTATGGTTATAATCTGAAATATGCTTGATAAAAGAAAATTTTATATAAACGGTGAATGGGTATCTCCATCAAAAAACTCAGATTTTAATGTAATTAATCCAGCTACAGAAGAGCCTTATGTGACTATATCTTTAGGTAATCAAGATGACACTAACAAGGCTGTATTGGCGGCAAAAAATGCTTTTTCTTCATGGAAAAATACCTCTGTAGAGGAAAGAATAACTTTACTTGAAAAGCTATTAAAGATTTACAAGAGAAGATTTAATGAGATGACCCAAGCCATTTCAACTGAACTTGGTGCTCCCTTAGATTGGGCTTCATCTGCACAAACAGCCTCTGGAGAGTCACATATTGAAGATTTCATACTGAGATTAAAAAAATTTCAATTTGAAACAAAATTTGATGAAAATTCTGATAATTATATAGTTTATGAACCTATTGGTGTGTGTGGTCTTATCACACCATGGAATTGGCCTATTAACCAAATAGCTCTTAAAGTAATACCAGCGTTTGCCACTGGATGTACCATGATTTTAAAACCATCTGAAATGGCACCTCTGTCTGGTTTGTTGTTTGCTGAAATGATACATGAAGCAGGTTTTCCTGCTGGTGTTTTTAATTTAGTAAATGGAGATGGAGTAGGTGTTGGATCTCAAATATCTAGCCATCCTGATATTGACATGGTTTCATTTACTGGCTCTACTAGAGCAGGTAAATTAATTTCAAAAAGTGCAGCTGACACAATTAAAAGAGTTTGTTTAGAGCTTGGTGGTAAGGGAGGTAATATTATTTTTGCTGATGCATATCCTAATGCTGTTAGAGATGGTGTAAGGAATATAATGAGTAATTCTGGTCAATCATGTGATGCACCTACACGAATGTTAGTTGAAAAATCAATTTATGAAAAAGCTGTTGAGGAAGCTGCAGATGAGGCTAAAAAGATAGGCGTAGATTTACCATCTAAATCAGGAGATCATATTGGACCTGTAATTAATAAATCTCAATTTGAGAAAATACAGTCGTTAATTCAAAGTGGTATTGACGAGGGTGCAACACTTGTAGCTGGTGGAGCGGGTAGACCATCAAATCTTGAAAAAGGTTATTATGTAAAACCAACTGTATTTACAAATGTTAGTAATGATATGAGAATAGCTAAAGAGGAAATATTTGGTCCAGTGCTATCTATTATTCCTTTTGAGTCTGAAGAAGAGGCAATTTCGATAACTAATGATACACCATATGGATTAGGTAATTTTTTACAAACTGAGAATAAAGAAAGAGCCAGAAGAGTTTCAAAACAATTAAGGGCTGGTGTAGTTCAAATCAATGGAAATGCTCCTGACGCTGGAACACCTTTTGGAGGCTACAACCAATCTGGTAATGGACGAGAAGGTGGAACGTGGGGTCTGCATGAATATTTGGAAGTTAAAGCAATTAGTGGTTGGAAATAGATGATAGGATTTGTCATGGTTGGAACAAACGATCTTGATAAAGCTACTGGGTTTTATGATACCCTTCTTGATATTATTGATTTAAAGAGAATTGAAAAAACTGATACTTATGGTTCCTACGCCCCTAAATCAAATCCCGAAGCAGTAGAATTTTATGTCACAACACCTTTCAATGAAGAAAAAGCAACAGTTGGTAACGGAACTCAAATTTCTTTTTATATAAATAATAAAGAAGCTGTCGATTTATTTCATTCTACTGCAATAAGTTTAGGTGCAAAAGATGAAGGCGCCCCAGGTGAGAGATATGAAGGTGAGTATTATTCTTATATCAGAGATTTAGATGGCAATAAAATTTGTGGTTACACTTACCTTAATAAATAGAGATTTATTTTATCTTTATGTCTTATTCTGATATTGAAAATAAATTAAACTCAGGAAAAATTATTATTCTTGATGGTGGGATGGGTGCTGAACTAGAAAAACTCGGAGCATCTATGGATAGTAATCTTTGGTCTGGCAGATGTTCTGTAGATAATCCTGAAATCGTGTACAAAGCCCATCAAAATTTTATTCAATCAGGCTCAGATATAATTACGACTAATACTTACGCTAGTACTCCAATTTCAATGAAAGAATATGGCTATGAAAACCATATTGAAGAATGGAATAAAGCGAGTGTAAAAATAGCTAAAAATGTTATTGATAATTCTAATTCCAATGTATGTGTAGCTGGTTCGGTTTCTACATATGGTAGTTGGGATAGAATTGAACCAAAATTCTTAAAACCAGGTTTTTTAAAACAATTAAGTATTTTATCTGAAGCAGGTGTTGATTTAATTATCCTTGAAGCGATGACTTCATCGACAAGAACCATAGAGGCATTATTAGATTGTTCTAATAAATTTGATATATCAATATGGCTTTCAATATCGTGTGCATTGAACAGAGATAGAAATCAACTTATGCTTGGATATCAAGAAAGTATAAGTAATTCTGAAGCATTCTTTTACGATGATTTTGAAAATTCTATTAATGAATTTAAAAAAATTCATGATGGTCCTATATTAATAGCTCATTCCGATATAAAGGTGATAAATCAAGGAATTCAAATAATCAAAAGTAATTATAATGGTGTTATTGGGGCATATCCGAATAATGGTTTTTTTAAAAAACCACATTGGAATGTGGTAGAGAGTATTTCTCCACAAGAGTATTATGAAGAAGCTAAATTATGGGTTGAAAGTGGAGCACAAATTATAGGTGGTTGCTGTGGAGTCAGCCCTAGTCATATTAAAGCATTATCAGTTTTAAAGAATTAATTTTTAAGTTAATTCTGTTTCTCTGTAAGAAGATGTATCTTCCATTAACAATTTAGTATCAATATTTATACCTAAACCTTCATTGTCCTCTATTTTGACAAATCCATCTTTTATTTCATAGTTTTGATTACTAAATTTTAATGAGTATGGAATATATTCAGGAAAAAATTCTGCCATTTCTGTATTTGTAAAACTCATACATACATGTACCATCGCAGATGCTGCAATTGACATAGAATTCCAACAATGAGGAGAAACTGTAACTTTTTTTTCATTAGATAATTTGATTATTTTTATCATATCAATAATTCCCCCAACGCCTGAAATATCTGGATTGAAAATATCAACTGCATCCAAAGCTAAAGTTTCAATAAAATGATTTAATCCACATTGCTTTTCACCTGAAACAATTCTCAAACTTGTTTTCTCTCTAATATCTTTAAGTGCTCTTGTTGCTTCACCATCAACTGGTTCTTCAAACCAATAAGGTCTAAATTCTTCAACAAGTGAAGCTAGTTTTAATGATATATTTGTATCTTTAGGGCAGGCTAGATCTAACATAAGAGGTATTTTATAGCCTAAAACATCTCTAATTTTTGAAACACATTTTGCTGCTTGTTCAACAGTTCTATTTTGAAGTGGATATATTTTAATTCCACCATAACCATCTCTTAGTGTTTCTATACATCTTGATGATAAATTTTCATCATTTTTAAAATCCTCACTCCATATTGTTGCATAAACAGGAACTTTTTCTCTATAATCCTTTGATAATATTTTATAAAGAGGTTTTTTTTCTTTCTTCCCCTCTATATCCCAAAGGCTCATTTCTATAGCACTTGTTGCAGCGGAAAAGTCAATTCCACGATGTCCATCAGCTATTAAATTTGACTCTGTATAAAATCTATCTGGTGTTATGTCTTTTACATGAGATAAAGAGCTCATTAAATTATGAATAATTTCAACAATTCCTTTTTCTCTTGCAGGTAATGAAAAAGCCTCACCCCAGCCCTCAAAACCATCAGATTTAGTTAATTTTAAAAATATAAATGGTTTTATATGCGACCATCCATCTTCAGTTTGTTTTGAATTAGTTATCCATGTCTCCACTTTTCTTATGAATGTCATTATTTAAAATCTTTCAATTAATTTCTTTAAATGATTGTCACTTACACCACAGCATCCACCAATGATTTGTATTTGATCATCAATAAATTCTAAGCAAGTATTTGCAAATTCATCTTCATTATATGTAGCAATAGCTTCATGTGTGCTTGTATCAAATTTATGTATTTCTGGATAATACATCATAGGGCCACTCCAATGATCTTTTATAATTTTCAATCCACCATAGCTATCTTGAAACCACGTGTGCATAATACCATAAACATCTCCACCAATATTTGTTAGTGTTTTTATAATATCTTCAAATAAAATTATATCATCTTCAGGTAAAAATTTCGGCTGTTCTTGATATATCTTTTCATCATAAATTAGTGATTTTTCTTTTTCAGCTCTAAAATTTCTTCCTACTATCGTATTATCATATTTACTTACACAACAACTTAATCCAACCCATACGGGTAAACCAGTTTGTAAAGCAGCATTCAATAATAATTGTGAATGGTCTATGTCTAATAACATTTCTAATATTAAAATATCTACACCAGAATTTTTTAATGTGTTAGCTGCCTCTATATAATTCTCTTCTTCTTGTTTAAATGACGGAATAAACCTTGGATCAGGTACAAATTCATTTTCCTTTAAAGCAAAAAAATTGGAGAGACTTCCAGCTATAGCAACTTGATTTTCCTTATTACAGTTTTTTAATGCTTTTCTTGCTAATTCGACAGATCCAGTTAAAAATTCTATAGTTTCATTTTCACGATTTAAACTTTGTAAAACGTGTCTACTGGTTGCAAAAGTGTTAGCGGTGATGATATCACATCCAGCATTGATGAAGTTTTCATGAACTTTTACAACAATATCAGGAGATGTAATTGTTGATAATGCTGCAAAAGCAGGGCTCATATCACCACCTAATTTAGCAATCTCAGAACCATTTCCACCATCGAGGAAAATTTTTGAATTGTTATTTAATTTTTCTTTATAAATCATGATTTTTTTGTGTTTGGTGCTAGTACTACTGCTAAAATTCCACCAAGCACAATCATTGAACTTCCTATTATTTCACGCCAGCCAAAAGGCTCATCTGTCAAAATACTAGAACTGGTCACACCAACAAGTATTTCTGATAAAAAAAGAATGGAACACAAACCGGCACCTAATTTGCTAGGAGACCAGAATATTACTACACCTGTGGGTATAAAATAAAAAACAGATATAAAGAAAAGAAATGAAGACATTTCAACGAAAGAGTCCATTGTAGGCATAGGTCCTAAATAATCTCTCAAAAAGATGCCAGCGACAATGTTAAATAAAGTTCCATAAAAAAAGAAAGAAAAAATTGTTGGGAATACACCATCTGTCTTTGCGATTTCTAATTTTATCATCCCGCCAGCAAATAATGCCCCTCCAGCAAAAGCTAACCAATCACCAGCATTCTCTGGTAAAGGGATTATCGTTTGCTTACTAAATACTACCCATAGCCCCCCTAAAGCTAAACCAAGTGTTATAGCTCTTTCTATCCCAGGTCTTTTTTTCAAAAATAAAATTTCAAAAATAGTAGTCCATATTGGTGTCATGTAAAAAAGTATTAATGCTCGAACTACATCAGTTAAAAGAAAACTCAACGCATAACAAATAAAGCCGCCCCCACAAAGTAAGCCTGTTATCGGTAGCTCTAAACCAAAAGTTCTTCCATTAATTTTACGCCACACTGCAATTGGAGATAAAATTAAAACTCCAATAATCATTTGTGCGATGGTTCCCCAACCACCAGTAAGACCACCGTCTTCTAATATTCTTTGTGGTAACCAATATATACCCCATGATCCAGCTGATATAGCTAGGGCAGCTGCTATTTTATAATGATGAGGGTGCCTCATTATTATTAATCTAACAGAGGTTTAAACTTACTAAAGTTAAATATTTCCTCATATTTTTTTGCAAAAGCAAATAATTGTAAATCACTTTTCCTTTTTCCAATTATCTGCATACCCATTGGCATACCAAGTTCATCAAATCCGACAGGGATAGTGAATGTCGGTAATTCAAGAAGACTAGACAATATAAAAATTTCTAACCAACGGTGGTAAGTATCTAACTGAAAAGAATTTATTTTTTCAGGAAACTGTTGATTTTTATCAAACGGAAATAGTTGTGCAGAGGGTAAAGCTAGAAAATCAAAGTTTTTAAAAATATTTTCAATTTGTTCTTCACACTTTTTTTTTTGTTTATAAGCACTATCTAAGTCTTCATTATTTATATTTTTTCCTTGATTGTACTCCCATATAGCTTGGTAAGTCATTGTATTAATATCTTTTATGTTCATTGCTAAAGTATCTTCGTAAATACTTTTTGATCTAAACGTAATCCAACTATTCCATAGAGCTTCATTATCAAAATCTGGTTTTAATCTTTCAATTTTTACATACAAGTTTTCTAATTTTTTAAGTTGAGACTCACACATATCTAAAATTTTTGTTTCAATTTTATAATTGTTATTCATATTAGATAACCAACCTATTTTGATATTGGTTAAATCTTCATCTTTTATTTTTTGATTTTTAAAAAGTTCTTTTAAATCAAAAGAATAGTTATCCCTTGTGTCACTTCCAATCATTTCATCTAATAAAAATGCCATATCATTTGGTGATTTTGCTAAACAACCAGGTGTTGTGAGTATGGGAATTTTTGATAATTGGTTCCCTCTATCAACTGAAATTAAGCCAGGTGTAGGTCTGTATCCATAAATATTTGCATATGCTGCTGGTCCTCTGCATGATCCCATTTGATCAGTGCCGTCTGCAAATGGTATTAGTCCTGCTGCTACAGCAGTACTGGCTCCTCCACTTGATCCTGCTGCAGATTTTGTATTATCAAAATAATTAGAAGTTGGGCCAAACAATCTGTTTATTGTATGTCCACCAACACCTAATTCTGCTGTGTTAGTCTTTCCAATGATAATAGCTCCGCTTTTAATAAGACGTTCAACAAACAATGAATTTTTTTTGGGAAAATAATCTTTTGTTCCAGGATAGCCATATGTTGTTTTAATGCCAACTACATCACTTAAATCTTTAATAGCTATGGGAATTCCATTTAAAGTCTTCTCAGATTGAGTTGAATTATCTTTATATATAGCTTCTTTTATAAGATCCCCTCTATCCTTGAGAAGCACTATTGCATTTAAATCTGGATTAAATTTTTCAATTCTATCCAAATAGTATTCCATTACCTCTTTAATAGATATTTGTCGCTGATTTATATTGTGTATTATTTCTTCAACAGATTGATCCTCAAGCATATAGTCTTAGCGAGCTTGTTTTATACTTTGAGTAACAATGTCTTTCATTTGCAACAATGATGCTTCTTTTGGATTTGTTGCATAGGCTTGATCCTGCATAGCTTTTTTTGCAATCCTTTCAGCACAGTCTTCAGGAACATCAATTTCACTTAAACTTTTAGGGATATTTAATCTATCAAGTAACAATTCAATATTTTGAGTAAATTCATTTACTGTATGATTGTCAAATTGCATGGCTTCTGACATTCTTTGAACTTTTTCATCCATACCTGGTAAATTGAAATGAAGAACAGGCGGTAATACAATAGCATTCGTTAAACCATGATGAGTATTAAATTCTGCTCCAACCATGTGGGATATTGAATGAACATTACCTAATCCCTTTAAAAAGGATATTCCTCCCAAATATGATCCTATGATCATTGCACCTCTTGCCAACAAATTATTTGGTTCTTCTACAGCTAAAACAAGAGATTTTGAAATTAAATTAAGACTTTCCAAAGCAGCTCCATCACAAAGTGGATGAAAACCTGGCACACAGTATCCCTCGATACTATGTACAAGAGCATCAACACCTGTCCACGCTGTTAATTTTGGAGGTAATTCTAATGTTAACTCTGGATCTACTAGTGTGAATATAGGTCTTACATCTGGATGCCAGATGCAAAATTTCATTCCTTTTTCTAAATGTGTAACCATTGCTGTTATTTCTGTTTCAGCTCCGGTTCCTGCAGTTGTTGGGACAGTTATTATTTTTGGAAATGCATTTTCTTTTGTTATTTTTGGTACTGGTTGTTCAAACTCAAAATCCCATAATGGGGTTTCACTATTAACAGTTAAACATATAGACTTACCACCATCCATAGCACTCCCACCACCAATAGCTATGATTGAATCGTGACTTCCATTTTTAAACTGGTCACATCCTTTGGATATCTCATCATCTCGTGGGTTAGGCGATATATTATAAAATAAATCTGATTTAATATTATTTTTTGATAATAATGCTATTAACTTCTTAATAAAAGGAAGATCCTTGCTGCCACTATCTGTTACAATAAGAGGATTTTTAATATCAAATTCCTCACAAAATTTTGCAATTTCATTAAATCTTCCTGGTCCGTAATATGTGGTTGTCGGAAAAGTCCAGTCTTGGTTAGACAGGATATCTTTTTCGTTTAGTTTAAAGTTTTTCATTTAGAATAATAAAGTTTATAACAAGTTAATAGTGATATGAAATGATTAATTTTATTTATAATCAAAAAAATACATTTCTTGCAATCTCTGCAATGGTTATTGGAGTTATATTCATAGATATACATGGATTGATTGTAAAATATTTAGGAGGTGAGTATTCTACAATTCAACTAGCTCTTTTTAGAAATACTTTTGCGATAATCCCCCTAATACTTTTACTAATTTATAATAAAGAAAGCTCAGACCTTTTTAAAAATTTAAATAAAAAATTTATTTTATTTTGTTTTATCAGAGGTTCTTGTTTTTTGGCTATTAATATCTTGTATTACATTGCAATAAATAATATGGAATTTGCTACAGCATCTACACTAACTTTTTCCTCTACATTTTTTATAGTAATTTTATCAATCTTCTTTTTAGGAGACAAAGTGGGTATATATAGATGGTCAGCTGTTATAATTGGCTTTGTTGGAGTTGTAATGATTATGAAACCTAATAGTAGTATTTTTTCTTATTATTCTATTTTACCAATACTAGTTGCTTTCTTATGGGCTGTCCAAGTGATAGTACTAAAATTTATACCAGATAATTTTTCTACAGGAAAAATTCAATTCTATTCTCTCTTTTCATCTTTTCTTGGTTCATTAATATGTATTTTTTTTACAACTGGTCATACATATATTGAGAGCAATACTGACTTTTTAATTTTATCATTAATTGGTATTTTTGGAGGAACAGCTGCAATTCTATTTATTTACTCTTATAGGTTAATAGCAGCAAGTAAAATCGCAGTTTTTGAATATTTAGCAATACCCTCATCTTTTATTCTAGCATGGATATTTTTTGGTGAAGCACCTTTTGATCAACTTTTCCCTGGAGTTTTATTAATAGTTTTCGCTGGAATGATTATTATTTGGAGAGATAAAAATAAGAAAATTAATAAACCAAACTAAATGTTTATATCATTTAGATTTCATAGACTTCATGACTATGGTTCGATCAATTTCTCCAACTAACTCACCAGATTGTGCATTTATTATAGGGTAAGCTGTATCATCCTCACATATCTGGTCAATTAATGTTTCAATTTTAGCATTTTCATCAATGCATTTAGTTTTATCTGAAAATAATTTCTTTGACTCATCAGAACATTCCTTACGCATAACTTTTCCAGCACTTAATACTTTATATTTTGGAACATCTTCACAAAAATCTTTAACGTATTTGTCAACTGGATTTGCAACAATTTCTTCAGGCGTTCCAACTTGAGAAATCTCTCCATCTTTCATGATAGCAATATGATCTCCCATTTTTATTGCCTCTAAAAAATCATGTGTAATAAAAACCATAGTTCGTTGTAATTTTTTTTGAATGTCTAAGAGTTCATCTTGCATTTCTCTTCTAATCAATGGGTCTAAAGCAGAAAATGGCTCATCAAATATTAAGATTTCTGGCTCAACTGCCATCGCACGTGCTAAACCAACTCTTTGTTGCATTCCACCTGATAGCTCTCTTGGATAATTATTATGCCAACCTTTTAAACCAACAAGATTTAAAGACTCTGTAGCCTTGTCTAATCTTTCTTGTTTTTTTTCTCCCCTAATTTCTAAACCATAAGAAATATTTTCAAGAACTGTTCGATGTGGAAAAAGTCCAAAGTGTTGAAATACCATACTCATTTTATTTCTTCTAAGATCAAGAAGGCTATTTCTGCTTATTTTTGTAACGTCAATATCATCAATAATTACCGATCCAGATGTAGGTTCAATTAATCTAGTTAAACATCTTACTAAAGTTGATTTTCCACTACCTGATAATCCCATTACAACAAATGTTTCACCTTTTTGAATGGAAAAGCTGACATTTTTTACAGCTACTACATGTCCGGTTTTTTCTTGGACTTCGTCTCTACTTAAATTTGGATCTAAATTGTCTAAAATTCTTTTTTCATCATTGCCAAAAATTTTCCATATATTTGAGCAAACAATTTTATCCATATTATTAAGGTTTAAGGCTATTATAATTGTGAATTAATACTATTAAAATAAAATTATTTTTATAAATTCTTATATAGTTGAGTAAATATGTCTTTAGATCAAAATATAGCTACTAAAAATAAATTAAATAAAAATATAATTTTTTACTTAAGTATTTTTATCATTGGGGCAGTAGCTTATTATCTGTCGATTATTAATGAGGACCCTACTGTATTTCCTAAATCTATTACTGATGAATTTAAATTTACCGCATGGATAAATGCTGGAGAGGATTATTTAAAAGATAACTATAGATGGATAACGAGATTATTTGCCTCTTTTTTACAAGCTGGTTACATGGCATTGGAAAATTTCTTTGTTGAGTCTCCATGGATTTTAATAATGTCTTTAATGGCTCTTCCAGCTTTAGCATATGGTGGTATTAAACTAGCTCTATTTTGTATGTTTACAGTTTATTTCTGGGGTGCTGTGGATATGTGGGAAGTCTCAATGCAAACATTAGCATTAATGGGCTTATCAGTAATTTTATCTGTAATTTTTGGAGTTATCCTAGGGATACTCAGTTCTCAAAGTGATAGATTTGAAAATTTTCTAAAACCTATTTTAGACACCATGCAAGTCATGCCTGCCTTTGTATATTTATTCCCTGCTATGTTTTTTTTCGGAATTGGTGGTGCTCCAGCAATACTTGCTACACTAATTTATGCTATGCCTCCAATTATTAGGTTAACAAATTTAGGAATAAGACAAGTATCTAAAGAAACAATAGAGTCAGCTGAGTCATTTGGATCTAATAAATTTCAGCTTTTATTTAAAATTAAAATTCCAATGGCCTTACCAAGTATCATGATGGGTGTTAATCAAACAATTATGATGGCCTTAGCTTTAGTTGTTCTTGCAACTTTTATCGGTGCTGAAGGTTTAGGAGGTCAAGTATGGCAAGCAATTAGAAAATTAGATGTTGGTTGGGCGATGGAAGGAGGCTTGTGTATTTTATTTATGGCAATTATGTTTGATAGAATAAGTAGTGCTATTAGTAAAGAAAAAGAAACCTTACCTGATGATGTAAAAAAATTTTACTTATTGCCGCAAAATCTACACAGAAACCCTGTAGCAAACTTAATTGAATTACCTTTGAGAATATCTGTAAAGCTCATAAATATATTTTTTACAACTATTGTTAATGTTTTTGCTAGTTTAATTGCTAGCTTTATTTCTTTTTTTAATAAGTCTCAAAAAGGTTCAGTTAAAAATTTTATAAATCAACGATATTTTTTATTTTCATCATTTTTAATTTTTATCTTTATTTATATTTTTGATGCATACATTTATAGTATAGGTACTTTTCCAGAAACTTGGGCAATTGATATTCAAAAACCAATAGAAGATACTGTAAAGGCAATGACTCTTGATCCTGGTTTTATATCATTTGCAAAAGGTATGAAGTATTTTGTTTACTTATATTTGCTAAATCCATTAAATTTATTTCTAACTCAAATACCTTGGTGGTATACAATGATTGTTTTTATACTTATAGGATATGTGACAGTTGGAATAAAGTTTGCCACCATTACAGCAATATTATTAGCCTTTATTGGGGCTACAGGTATGTGGGTGCATTCAATGATTACTCTATCTTCAGTATTAGTTTCAGTTTTAATTTGTTTTGTAATAGGAGTACCACTTGGAGTAATAGCATCCTACAATAAATGGTACAGAGATATCCAAAATGTTGTTTTAGATGCAATGCAAACTTTGCCATATTTTTGCTATTTAATTCCTGTTTTAATGTTTTTTGGAGGAAATATAGTATCTGCAGTTATTGCAACAGTTATATATTCTGTGCCACCAATAATAAGATTAACAGCTCTTGGTTTGTCACAAGTATCAGGGAGCTATTCTGAGGTATCTAAATCTTTTGGAGGAACAGGAATTCAAACTTTAAATAAAGTAAAATTTCCACTAGCTGTTCCCAGTCTCGTCATGGGTTTTAATCAAACTGTAATAATGGCTTTTGCAATGCAAATTGTTACACCATTGATTGGAGGAAAAGGTCTAGGACTCCAAGTATTTAATGCACTTCAAAGATCAGATACGGGAAGAGGTCTATCAGCCGGTTTAGCTATCGTTCTTCTAGCTATTATCATCGATAGGATAACCCACGCCTGGACTAAGAAACAAAGACAAGCCCTTGGATTAGATAAATCCTAATGGGTTTTAAGAAAGATCTTCCCTTAACTAGTTCGCATTGGGGAACATATAGAGCAAAAGTAAATAATGGGAAAGTCACAGAATTAATTGGATGGGAAAATGATAAAGATCCATCACCAATAGGCCCAGGTATTGTAGACATTCACGATAATAAAACGCGAATTGATAAGCCTATGATAAGAAAAAGTTGGATTGATAATGGACCAGGAACAAACAATAACTTAAGAGGGATAGATCCTTTTGTGGCTGTATCTTGGGATGAAGCTGAAAATATAGTAGCCAAAGAATTAAACAGAGTAAGAGAAAACTTTGGTAATTCCTCAATATTTGGTGGATCTTATGGCTGGGCTAGTGCTGGGAGATTTCATCACGCTCAAAGCCAACTACATCGTTTTTTAAATTGCATTGGTGGCTACACAAGATCAAAGTTTACCTATAGTTTTGCAGCAGCAGAAGCAATGGTTCCCCATATACTTGGAAGTTATAGAGCTTATCTTGATACCTGCACTAGTTGGGACTCAATCGAAGAAAACACAGAACTATTTGTATGTTTTGGAGGTGTTCCTTTAAAAAATGGTCAAATAGCTCAAGGTGGAACCGGAAGTCATAATCAAAAAGAAAAACTAATTAGTTCTGCAAAAGCTGGCATAAAATTTGTAAATTTGAGTCCACTGAAAAGTGACTTGTTAGACGAAGTTAAAGGAAAATGGTTACCCTTAAGACCTAATACTGATGTAGCAATTATGCTCGGTCTAGCACACACTCTATACAAAGAAAATTTATATAATGAAATATTTATTAAAAAATACACAGAAGGTTTTGATATTTTCTTACCATATCTTTTAGGAGATTTAGATGGGGTAGTAAAAGATGCTAATTGGGCTTCAGAAATAAGTGAAATCTCTTCAGAAGAAATTATCTCTCTAGCAAGAGACATGTCCTCAAAGCGAACTATGATATCTGTTAGTTGGTCTTTAACTCGCCAAGATCATGGTGAACAGCCATTTTGGGCAGCAATTATGTTGGCATCAATGTTGGGTCAAATAGGTTTACCAGGTGGTGGTTTTGGATTTGGTTATAGTGCAACTAATCACATTGGTGGGCAGTTTTCTATTATTCCTGGTGCTGCTTTTCCACAATCTGACAATAAAATTGATAATTTTATTCCAGTTGCAAGGATAAGTGATTTACTTTTAAATCCGGGTGAAACTTTTCATTTTGATGGCAAGGAGTATGAATATCCTGATATTAAATTAATTTATTGGGCAGGTGGAAACCCATTTCATCATCATCAGGATATTAATAAACTTTTACTAGCTTGGCAAAAACCTGAAACCATTATTTCTAATGAATGGTGCTGGAATTCTTTAGCTAAATATTCAGATATTATCTTACCTTGTACCACTCCACTTGAAAGACAAGATATAATGCTTACCCCAAGAGATCCTTACGTAATTTCAATGTCAAAATTAGTTGAACCTTTTGAAGAGGCTAAAAGTGATTTTGATATTTTTAAAGGAATTGCAAAAAAAATGGATATTGAAAATCTTTTTACTGAAGGAAGAGATGAAGAAGATTGGCAAAAATGGATTTATCAAGAAACATCAGTCAAGTCAAAGTCATTAAAAAATATTGATTTTCCTAGCTATCAGGATTTTAGAAAAATAGGGTGGTTTAAAGTTCCACCACCAAAAGAAAATACAATAATGTTAAAAGATTTTAGAGAAGATCCCACTAAATTCCCACTCTCAACTCCAAGTGGAAAAATAGAAATATATTCTAAAACAGTAGATAGTTTTAATTATGATGATTGTCCTGGTCATCCAACCTGGTTAGAACCCTGTGAATGGCTTGGAAGTAAAAATAAAAACTATCCTTTACATTTAATATCTAATCAACCAAAAAATAAATTACATAGTCAAATGGATCACGGAAGTTATAGTAAATCTTTTAAAATTAAAGATCGTGAACCAATTGAAATGAATAGTGTAGATGCTAGTAGTCGAGGTATAAATGAGGGAGATATAGTAAAACTTTTCAATGACAGAGGTGCCTGTTTAGCTGGTGTAAACATTAATGATAATATACGCCCTGGAGTTGTTCAAATTAGTACAGGTGCATGGTATGATCCTGAGGATACTAAAAATTTAAAAACTATCTGCAAACATGGTAATCCTAATGTCCTTACAAAAGACAAAGGAACTTCGAAATTAGGTCAAGGTCCTATAGCACATTCATGTCTCATCGAAGTAGAATTAGTTAAAGATAAAATTTCACCTGTGACCGCATTTGACCCTCCTGTTATTATTCGTGACTATAAATCTAATAGAGTCATTGATAAATAATGGGAAATTTACAAGAAGAAGCTGATCTAAATAAAACAATTCAAATTAGTGCACGTAGATTTGAAGAGTCTCCATTCATTCAACGTACTAATACTTCGAATATGGTTAGAGGCGTCTATGCAGGAAGATACTTTCCTATGAAAATTGATGAAGATCCTATAGAAAAATATTGGCTTTTAAGACAAAAAGCTCTTTTATTTGATGTTCCAGAAAAACCGATAGAAATATCAGGAAAAGACTCAGTTTCTTTTTTGAATAAAGTGCTGACAAGAGAAATTTCAAAAACTAAAATTGGCAGAGGTTATTATGCACTTGCCTGTACACCAAAAGGTGGAATTTTCATGGATGGAGTTTTATTTAGGTTTGATGAAGAAAAGTTTTGGTACGTTCAAGCGGATGGCCCATTTGAAGATTGGCTTATTGCTCATAGTTCAAATTATGATATTCAAATAAAAGACCCTAAATCCAGAGTTCTTCAAATTCAAGGTCCGGCATCAATCGATATTATGAAGTTAGCTTCTAATGGAAAGATTGATGAAAATATGCCTTATTTTACATCCAATTTTTTTGATCTAGGAGGGCAAACTTTATATGTTTCAAGAACAGGTTTTACAAATGAATTAGGATTTGAAATTTTTTGTGATGGTTTTAACACAGACCATTTGGCTCTATGGGACCATCTTATTGAATGTGGTAAACCATATGGTATGCAATTTTCAGCCTCTAGAGCTATGACTATTAGAAGAATTGAGGGTGGTATTTTTGGAAATTTAACTGATATAGATACAACAATTACTCCTTTCGAAGCAGGGCTGGGGTATTTTGTGAATATGGATAAAGATTTTATCGGTAAAGATGCATTAATTAAAAAAGATAAAAGGACTTGTTTATTTGGAATAACATGTAAAACAGCAGTTCCTAAAGCAGGAAGTAAAATAAAAATTAATGATAAACAAGTCGGCTACATAACAGCAGGTGTACCGTCTCCAACTCTCCAACAAGGAATTGGTTATGTAAGATTTTATGAACCAAATGATTATATAAATAAAGAGATAGAAATGATTCTCCCAGATAATTCTTCACACACCGGAGTCGTTGTAGATTTACCTTTTTATGATAAAGAAAAAAAAATTGTAAAGGGTATAGATAGATCTATTCCCATTAAACCTGATAGTAATTCTTTTGATGCAAAATAATTTACTTAAAAATAAAAAAATTATTTTATCTGCTGGTGCTTCTGGGATAGGTCTAGCTATTGTAAAATTATTACTATTACAAGGTGCTATTGTTTATACTTGTGATATTGATAAAAAAAATATTAATAA
This sequence comes from uncultured Alphaproteobacteria bacterium, assembly GCA_902610175.1. Lineage (GTDB taxonomy): Bacteria > Pseudomonadota > Alphaproteobacteria > HIMB59 > HIMB59 > HIMB59. The sequence continues at coordinate 183,723 of CACLUR010000002.1, forward strand.
ACTGAAAAAAAATTCATACTTTAATAAAAAACTTTTTATATTTGAATGCGATGCTTCAAAAGAAGATGAGGTGAAAAAATTTTATAAAGAAATATCAAATAAAACAAAAAAAATAGATGGACTTATAAATAATATTGGAATAGCTGGACCCACATCTCCTTTAGAGAAAATTAAATCTGATGATTGGGAAAAGACCTTACATGTAAATATTAATAGTCATTTTTATTTTACTAAATATGCAATACCCATGATTAAGAAATCTAAAAATGGCTCAATCATCAATATTTCCTCTACAGCTGGTATTGATGGTTTTCCTAATAGATCACCTTATGCGGCAAGCAAATGGGCCTTAGTTGGTATTACTAAAACTTTAGCAATGGAATTAGGTAAATTTAATATACGAGTAAATGCAATATGCCCGGGTTCTGTTAAAGGTGCGAGAATGATGAGAGTCATAAAAGCGAAAGCAAAAATGTTAAACCAATCTGTAAGATCAATTGAAAAAGATTTTGTTTCTATGAGTTCTTTAAAACAATGGGTTTATGAAGATGATATAGCAAAAATGTGTTCCTTTTTAATTTCTCAAGACTCCCTTAGAGTCTCAGGTCAAGTAATTTCTATTGATGGAAATACTGAGAGAATGGATTAAGTTTTTTTAAGCTTTAAATAATCTCTAGTCTCTTGGGGACTCATAATAGAGGAGCCCAACTCATGAACTATTTTTATTGCCTTTTCAACTAATTGTGGATTAGTTGCAAGTTTTCCCTTTGATAAATATAAATTATCTTCAAGCCCAACTCTGGGATTACCTCCAAGTAAAACTGTTTGTGCAACAAAGGGCATTTCATTTCTTGAAATTGCAAAGCCTGACCAAATAGCATCTTTAGGCATGACATCTAACATTGCAATCATAGCTGTAGTTTTTGCTGGAGCTCCCCAGGGAATTCCTAAACACATTTGATATAAGGGTGGGTCGCTAAGTAGTCCTTCTTCATAAAGCTGAGCACCAAACCACATATTACCTAAATCAAATGCTTCAACTTCAGGTTTAACCCCAATTTCTTTTAATCGTTTTGCTGCTTTTCTTAAATCATTTGGAGTATTGACTGCCAACACAGAACTATCACCAAAATTTAAAGTTCCAGCATCAAGTGTACAAATTTCCGGAAGTAATTCCTCTACATGAGATATTCTTTCCATAATATTAGCCATATCTGTATATGGACCAAAATCCATTGGGTTATCTCCTTCACCTATATCTAAATCACCTCCCATACCGGTTGTTAAATTAATAATTACATCAGTGTCACTAGATCTAATTATTTCAACTACTTCCTTATAAAATTCAAATTTTCGACTAGGCGTTCCATCTTCCTCTCTGACATGAATATGAACTATAGATGCACCTGCTTGAGCAGACTCTATTGCGGATTTAGCTATTTGTTTTGGAGTCTTTGGAAGATCAGGATGTTTTGATGCAGTGTCACCGGATCCATTAACAGCACATGTAAGAAATACTTTAGTTTTCATCATTTTTGATAGTATTACACTTAATTAATTAATAAAAAACATATTTTATAGAGTTTTGTTACCTATTAATGAATAAATAACATATGTACTTTGACTATTTTTTGTTAATATAAACACTTTATGGGAGGGATAATCTATGAGAATATCTAAAACAATTATAACTTTTATTCTATCCTCTATTCTTTTTACCGCAACATTCAGTAAAGCTAATGCTGAAAAATTATTAGCAGCGATCGCTGACTGGACAGGTGGAGAGATTTCATGTCAAGTAGCTGTAAGCATACTTGAAGATGAGTTAGGATACGAAATTGATAGAATCGTATTTGCTTCAGGAACTGGCTTGTGGGAAGCTATTGCTGCAGGCGATATTGATTTTGCATGTGAGTCATGGCCTAGTTATGCTGAAGCTGATGAGGTTATGTTAAATGGCGACTTAATTCATGGTGGGGAAGTTAAAATGACTTACTCAGGTGATGGAAGTGTAAAATTACTTGGAACTGTTGGTATTACTGGTATGTCAGATTACTATGTTCCAAAATATTGGGCTGATGCAAACCCAGATTTTTCTGGTTATGCTGATTTAAATAAATTTAAAGAAGATTTTGCTACTATGGAGTCTGGTGGAAAAGGTAGATTAATTGGTTGTCCAGTTGCTGGTTGGAACTGTCATGATCAAAAAAGATTAGATTTACTTGGTTTAGACTTTGTTGCTGATGAATTGGGAACCGAAACTGCTGCTCTTGCTGAAGCGCAAGGTATGTACGACAGAGGCGAGCCTTTCTTAATGTACCTTTGGGAGCCACATTGGTTCTTTGGTGTTAACGAATTAGTAGGTGTAAAATTAGCTCCAAACAAAACTTGTGATAGCTTTACTGAGGCAAACAACTGGGAAACTTGTGGAGCTGACGCTTGGCCAGCAACAGGTTGGGCTGTTGACTATCCAATGAACTACGGTAATCCTGATACATTTGCTAAACCAGAAAACCAAAAAGCACTTGAATTCTTTGGTAAAATGGCATTATCAAATGCAGATCAAGCAGCGATGCTCGTTAAAGTTCGTGAAGGTGGAGAGCTTAATGATGTTGTTGCTGAATGGAAAGCTAACAATAAATCTACTTGGGAGAAATGGTTACCATAATCCTAGAATAATCTAGATTTTTTATTTTATTTATTAGGCCCTGTATATTGCAGGGCCAACCTAATTACTCCGTTGATATACTTTGACAGACTCACTTTATTCAAATCTTATTGAAACTAATTTAGACAATAATAAAGCTTTTTTAATATTAGATGATGGATCCGAAATTACTTATAAAAATTTCATAATTCTTGCATCAAAAATTTCTCACAAATTATCAAAATTAGGGTTAAAAGCAGGGAGTCATATTCTTGTAAAGTCTGCCAAATGTAAAGAGACTTTAGCTCTTTATTTATCATCTATTCTTACTGGATCAGTTTTTTTTCCACTTAATACAAGTTATACAGTTAATGAAACAATTTATTTTATAAAGGACTCAAAACCATCTTTTCTTATCTGTGATAAATCAGAAATTGATAGCTTAAAACCAATTTGCGATGAAATTGGCTGTAGAATTTTATCTTTAAATGCAAACGGAATTGGAGAGATTACTGATGGTTTAGAAAACCTTGATAGTTTTTTTGAACCATCAAAAAGAACATATAATGATTTAGCAGCACTTTTATATACCTCTGGGACTACAGGAAAACCTAAAGGTGCTATGTTAACTGAACAAAATTTAGTTTCAAATGCTCAAGAACTAATAAATTTATGGAATATAAATCGCAATGATACTTTAATTCATTCACTTCCAATTTATCATACTCATGGATTGTTTGTTGCTATTAATACCTCCATGATAAGAGGGGCTACTATAAGATTTATAAAAAATTTTAATACAGACTCAATTATTGAAGCATTTAATTATTCAACTCTGATGATGGGTGTACCAACTTTTTATACGAGATTGTTGAATGACAAAAGACTAGATAAGAAATTAACACAAAATATGAGATTATTTATATCTGGAAGTGCTCCATTGTTAAATCAAACATTTATAAATTTTTATAGAGTAACCGGCCATCAAATATTAGAGAGATATGGTATGACTGAAACTAATATGAATGCTTCTAATCCTTGTGATGGGGAAAGAAAGGCAGGATCAGTTGGTAAACCTTTAAAAGATATTAAAATAAGAATAAATAATATTCAAAGTGACAATACAAAATCAGAAAATGATATTGGAACAATAGAAATAAGTGGTCCTAATGTATTTAAAGGTTATCTAAATAATCCAAAAAAGACAAAAGAGGCATTTACTAAAGATGGTTTTTTTATAACCGGTGATATTGGATATTTTGATAATGATGGATATCTATTCATATCCGGAAGAAATAAAGATTTAATCATAAGTGGTGGATATAATGTTTATCCTAAAGAAATTGAAGATATTATTAATCAACACGAATTAGTTTTAGAGTCTGCTGTTTTTGGTATCCCTAATGACGATTTAGGTGAAGTACCTATTGCAGCAATAGTTATGAAGAATAAATTTACAGATTTAAATGATCTTAAAGATTTTTTAAAAAAACACTTAGTGAAATATAAAATTCCATATAAATATATATTGTTGGATGAACTTCCAAAAAACGTCATGGGAAAAGTTCAAAAAAATACTTTAAAAGAAAAATATTCCTAAATTCCAAAAATATTCTTTTTTTTAATAATTTTAATGTATAAGTTTTATATGTCTTCGGCAGTGATATTTGGTGCTACTGGTTTAGTTGGCAGTTATTTATTAAAAAATTTAATAAATGATGAATATTATACTAGCATTAAAATTTTTACTCGTTCAGAAGTTAATATAAAACATCCAAAATTAGAGATTATTAATACAGATTTAAAAAATATTGAGAGTATTAAAGATCAGATTATTGCTGATTGTTGTTTTTTTTGTATTGGTACAACAAAGAAAAACTCTCCTGAAAGAAGTGAATATCAAAGGGTAGAGCTAGATTTACCCAAGGAAATAGCCCATATATGTAAATCTAACTCAATAAAGTCCTTCGTCTATATCTCATCTGGTTTTGCTGATCCTAATAATAAAGGTGAATATTTAAGGTTTAAGGGCCTAGTTGAAGAGGAGTTGAAAAGATTAAACTTTGATAACCTTGGTATTTTAAGACCATCTTTTTTACTTGGAAAAAGAAAACAGTTTAGACTTGCTGAGAAAATTGGAATACCCATTTTCAAACTATTAACACCATTATTTTTAGGCCCGCTTAAAAAAATGAGACCAATTCATGCAAAAAAAGTAGCTAATGCAATGTCAAATATTGTAAAGAAGAACTTAGATAATACCACATACGAGTCTGACGAAATAGTTAAGATTAGTCAGCATTAAAGAAAATTCAAATCCATGAAAAAACTAAATGTTGTTTACAATGATAACTATGACATTCCTCTTCCAGAGGGCCATAGATTTGTTGGAACTAAATTTTCTGATTTATATAATTATATCAAAAACTCAAATTTATATACAAATTTAACAATTCATCAAAGTAAGTCAGCACCTATAAATGATGTACAAGTAGTACACAACAGTGATTATGTTTTGAATGTTAAAGAAGGTAATCTATCAAGAGATCAGGAGAGAAGAATAAATTTACCATGGAGTGCTAGATTAGCTAAAAGATCTTTTTTAGCTATACAAGGCACACTACAAACATCTCAATTGGCGTTGGATTATGGTATTGCATGTCATTTAGCAGGTGGAACTCACCATGCATTTAAAGATTGTGGATCTGGTTTTTGTGTATTTAACGATTTAGCCTATGCCTCGATAACTTTACTTAATCAAAAAAAATTAAATAAAATTTTAATATTAGATTTAGATGTTCATCAAGGTGATGGAACTGCTTCTATTTGTGAAAATATTGATAATATTTTTACATGTTCAATTCATTGTAAAAATAATTTTCCATTTGACAAAAAAAATAGCAATTTAGATGTACCAATAGATGATGAAGTAGATGATGTTAAATATATAAATATCCTCACAAAAACGCTTGATCAAATTGAGTCTCATTTTACACCAGATATTGTTTTTTATGATGCAGGAGTTGATGTTCACTCTAACGATGATCTAGGTAATTTAAACCTTACTGATGATGGCATTAAAAAAAGAGATGAAATTGTATGTGAGTATTTCAAAGAAAAAAAAATACCTCTTTGTACTGTTATAGGTGGAGGATACAGCAAGAATAGACAAGAATTGGCATCTCGGCACTTTTCAATATTTGAAACTGTAAGTAAAACTTATTTATGAATTTTTTCGATTAACTCTTTGAATCAAACCAAAAATTATAGCTATAGCCAATACAATCTTTAGGAATTCACTATACAAAAATGGTAATAAACCAAGATTTATTGCTTGTTCAAGACCTACAAAAAACGAAAGGTGACTAATACCACATAAAAATATTACAAATGCACCAGCAAGAATAGTAGCCGATAACTTGATCAAACCTGTGTTTACTTCAGATTTGATAATATATGCAATCATGAACGCAGAAATTACCATTCCGTATAAAAAACCAAATGTTGGAGAAAAAATGTAGCCAATTCCTCCACCATTAGCGAATAAAGGCAGTCCTAGCACACCTAAAACCACATAAATTAAGGTTGAATAAAACCCAATCATGCCCATTGATGCAGCTATAAAGAAAACCACCAAAGTTTGCAATGTCATAGGAACAGGGTAAAAGGGAATAGAAATTTTAGAAGATACAGTCAGTAAAATCACTCCTAGTATAGTTAAATAGTACTTAGAAAAGAAGTGAGTACCAAAAAGATTTTCTGTAATTGTTCTACTCATCGTGCGATTATCTTACTTTATCTTCGTCCTTATAAAATCTTGGATCAAACTCATCTAATTTTATACCTCTAAATGTCTTATAAAATGAGCCAAATTTATAGCTACCAAGTTGTTCTAATGGTGTATTTGTAAACTTTGCTTTAGCTGCTTCCTCCGACTCAGCCTCTATAGTTACCTGAAAGTCATATGACATAGTCATATCTATAATGAATTTTCTCATAACTAACCTCCTATTAATAATTAACTAAATATCATAAATATAGTGATTTTAACCAAAAAAATATAAAAATATTTAAAATTATACCCATTGGGAATGATAAAATCTTTGATATAAGTTCAATAAAAATGGACAATAAAATTTTAATTATTAATGGCCCTAATCTTGAAATGTTAGGTAAACGCAAAGAGAGTGTTTATGGAAATTTCACATTAAAAGATTTGGAAAACGAGCTACTTAAGGAGTCTGAAACATTAGGATGTAATCTTGATTTTTTCCAAAGCAATATAGAAGGAGAGATCATTAATAAAATAAATGGCTTAGACGAGTCGTACGTTGGTATCATAATCAATCCTGGTGGTTTGACTCACACCTCGGTTTCATTACACGACTCCCTTGAAATTAAAACAATATTTAAAATAGAAGTTCATTTATCCAATATATACTCTAGAGAGGACTTTCGAAGAAAGTCTCTTATAGCACCAGCTTGTAATTGTTCAATTATAGGTATGGGTAAAGATGGATTTATTTACGCATTAAGATATTTAATAAAAAATATATAAATCAAAGCTTAATCCTAAAATTTCATAAATATTTAATATTTTTTTATTAAGTTATTCACAACCAAACTATTCCTGAGAATAATAAATAGTTATATAATGTCATCAGGAACGTTCTAATAGGAGGACATAATGAAAAAACTAATTAGTATTTTTGTACTTTTAGTTTCTTTTGCATTCACTTCAAACAGTTACAGTAAAACCGAAATTCATTGGTGGTATGGTAACAGTGGTTTTTTAGGTGATGTAATCATAGAAATAGCTAATCGATTTAACGAGTCACAAGATGAGTATATGGTTATCCCTACAGGTAAAGGAAGCTATGAGGACAATATGGCAGCTACAATAGCTGCTTTTAGAGCAGGTGATCAACCTCATTATTCACAAGTCTATGATGCAGGTGCAGCTATCATGGTAGCACAAGTTAAAAATGGAGTTGTGATCGGCTTTGAAGAGATGGCTGAAAAATATGGTATTGATGTTGATGCTGATAATTACATTCCTGGTATAAAAAACTTTTATGCTGATGGTGATGGAAAAATGATCGGTGTTCCATTTAATAGTTCTACATGTCTCATGTATGCCAATATGGATATCTTGAACGAAGTTGGCATTGAAGAGGTTCCAAAAACTTACGAAGAATTTGAAGGTATGGCTCAAAAGATACTCGATGCCGGATATATTCCTCTTCTTCAAAGTCACAGTCCTTGGATTTGGACTGAAAATTTCTTCTCAAGGCATAATTTATTGATGACAGATGGCAATAATGGCTATGATGCTGTTCCAACAAAAACACTTTTTGCTGAAACAGAAGCTTTTGTTTATCACTGGACTAAAGTTAAAGAATGGTACGAAAAGGGTTACTATGGCTACAAGGGAAGAGCATGGGGAGATAACCAGGCACCTTTTACTAATGGTGAGGCTGCATTTTGGTTCGGATCTGCTGCTTCTTTTGGGGGTATGAAAGGTGTACTTCCAAACTTTACAACTAACCCAATACCATATTGGGATTCAGTAACAGGCGGAAAAGAGTATCCTACATTTATTGGTGGTGCTGCTAATTGGATTTTAAACGGTCATACAGAAGAAGAGTATAAAGGACTTGCAAAATTTATTGAGTTTATGGGTTCACCAGAAATGGATTTATACTATCACAACATGACAGGTTATGCTGCTGTAACAAAAGGTGGTATCGAATTAGCTGAAACTATAAATTTTTATAGAGCTTCTCCCTATCATAAAGCTGTTGGTGATCAATTAGGTCTTGAGGGTTCAACTATCCCTGGTGGATATAGAGCAGGTAACTGGCCTCAAATTCGTGAAGTAATATACGAAAATGTTGAGCCAATGCTTAATGGTGATATCACTGTTGAAAAAGCTCTAAGCAATATGGATAAGGGTGCAGCAAAACTATTAAAACAGTTTGCTAAAACTCTATAATTTATATTATTTTAAAAAGGAGGGTATTTATAATATCCTCCTTTTAACTTAATGAAAAAAGTTCAATTTAAATCAAATTATTCTCAATATTTTTTCTTAGCTCCTCAGCTATTAATTTTATTAATTTTTTTATATTGGCCAATTATTCAAACGTTTAAAGATGCATTTACTATGCAAGACGCTTTTGGATTTGGTTCTCAGTTTGCTGGTTTTGATAATTTTTTATTTATTTTTTCTGATCCCTCTTATTTCACTGCTTTCAAGTTTACAATTATCTATAGTTTCGTAATTACTCTTATTACAGGTTCAATTGGTTTATTACTTGCTGTGCAAGCTAATAAAGTAATGCATGGGAAAAGTGCTTATAAAACACTTTTAATTTGGCCTTATGCTATTGCACCAGCTGTTGTTGGTGTTATGGCTAATTATTTCTTCAGTGAAAGATATGGTTTACTTCATCATTTATTTAATAATTTATGGGGGTTTAATTGGTATGAAAATGTATTTGATGCATATATTTATGTAATTATTGCTGGTTCCTGGAAACAAATAAGTGCAAATTTTATTTTCTTTTTAGCAGGACTTCAGGCTATTCAAAAAACAGTCATTGAAGCTTCTATTATTGATTGTAAAAGCAACATTCGAAGATTTTGGACAATTACTTTTCCTTTATTAATGCCGACTACTTTTTTCTTAATTATTATTAATATAACTTATGCCTTCTTTGATACATTTGGAATTATAGATACAACTACAATTGGAGCTCCTGGTAGCGAAACTAAAACTTTAGTTTATAAAGCCTATATTGATGGCTTCAAAGGTTTAGATCTTGGAAGTGCTGGTGCCCAATCAATTATGATGATGATAATAGTTCTTGTTATCACAATTTTTCAATTCAGATACATAGAGGGAAAAATTCACTACAATTAATGAAAAAATATATATCTTCAACTATTAATCATTTTATTCTTTCAATAGGTTTACTTATTATGATTGTTCCAATATGGATAATTTTTGCTAGCTCAACACATTCAAGCCTATTTATAAATACTAACGGTTTACAATTTTTTTTAGGAGATAATTTTATTGAAAATTATTCTAGGGTTTTATTTAAACAATCTGGTTTTTTTAATGAAATAACAGCTCTTAAAATGTTTTTTAATAGTTTCGTTATGGCAACAGGTATAGCGACTTTATCTGTAATTACATCACTTATGGCAGCTTATGGTTTAGTTTATTTTAAAGTCAAATATGCGACTATTATATTTTGGTTAATTTTTATTACTTTATTGGTTCCTTTAGAACTTAGAATTATGCCCTCATACATAGTCATGTCAAAATTAAATCTTGTAAATACATTTGCTGGTTTAATTCTCCCTATTTCTGCCTCTGCAATAGCAACATTCTTTTTTAGACAATTTTATAAATCAATTCCTGATGAACTATTAGAAGCGGCTAAATTAGATGGAACTAATAGTCTGAGATTTTTTCTAGATTTTTTAATTCCTTTGTCTAAAACAATGATTGCTGCTGTTTTTATATTTATGTTTGTATTTGGCTATAATCAATATCTTTGGCCATTAATAATGACTACTAGTGAGCAATATTGGACTGTTGTAATGGGTCTTAAGACAATGTACGGATCTATATCTGACCGTTTTGCTTTTGTAATTATGTCAATGATCCCACCTATAATTATAATTATTTTTTTACAAAAATTATTTATTCAAGGAATATTTCAAAATAAATGAAGTTCAAACCATTAGAAATATTAACACACATAATTCTTATACTTGGAGTTTTATTAATGGTATTGCCAATCTGGTTTTCTTTTGCTACTTCAACTCATGATAATGTTTCAATAATGACTGAGGGAATGAAATTTTTTTTAGGTGAGAGTTTTACTTATAATTACAATGAAGTTTTAAATGAAAAAGGGGGATGGTCTGAGGAAGTTACTGCTGCAAGAATGTTTGTAAATAGCTTTATTATGGCTCTTGGTATTGCAACATTGAAAGTAATCATCTCAGCTATGTCAGCTTATGCATTAGTCTATTTTAGATTTAAATTAGCTGTTCCAATATTTTGGCTAATCTTTATTACTCTATTAGTTCCACTAGAAGTAAGAATTTTTCCGAGTTATAAAATTGTATCTGATCTTGGTCTCACAAATACGTATACAGGTCTTATACTTCCACTGGTTGCTTCTGCCACTGCAACATTTTTCTTTAGACAATTTTATAAAACAATTCCTGATGAATTGTTAGAGTCTGCAAAATTGGATGGTGCAAATAGTTGGAGATTTTTTATTGACTTCTTATTACCTCTCTCAAAAACAATGTTAGCAGCTATGTTTATATTTATGTTTGTCTATGGATATAGCCAATATTTATGGCCTTTAATAATGACTACTGACGAAAAATATTGGACAGTAGTGATGGGAATGAAAATTATTTTTACAGAAAACTATGAGGGTGTTGCTTTACCTAGAACAGGTGAGAGATTTGCTTATATTATATTGTCAATGCTACCACCTGTGTTAGTCGTTGTAATTCTTCAAAGATGGTTTATCAAAGGATTGATTCAAACAGAAAAATAAAAATGAGTTTTTTAGAATTACAAAATATTACTAAAATATATCCTAATGGCACTAAAGCTGTTAATGAGACCTCTTTAAATATTGAAAATGGAGAATTTGTTGTATTTGTTGGACCTAGCGGATGTGGTAAATCAACGTTATTAAGAATGATTGCAGGACTAGAGGATATTACAAATGGGGAAATATCTCTAGATGGTAATGTTATCAATAATATTGATCCGTCTGAAAGGGATGTAGCAATGGTTTTTCAAAATTATGCACTTTATCCTCACATGTCAGTATTTAATAATATGGCTTATGGTCTTAAAAATAGAGGAATATCTAAAGAAGAGATCAATAACAAAGTTAATGATGTTGCTAAACTCTTGGAAATAGATCAATTACTCACAAGAAAACCAAGTATGCTTTCAGGAGGCCAGAGACAACGAGTTGCAATGGGAAGAGCAATAGTTAGAAATCCAAAAATATTTTTATTTGATGAACCATTATCTAACTTAGATGCAAAATTAAGAAATCAAATGCGTTTGGAAATCAAACGTCTTCAAAGACAAATGGGCGTAACAAGTATTTTTGTTACTCATGATCAAACAGAGGCGATGACACTAGGAGACAGGATAGTAGTAATTAACAATGGTGTTGTTGAACAAGTTGGTACACCTAAAGAGATATATTCTAAACCAAACACTAAATTTGTTGCTGAATTTATAGGATCCCCACAGATGAATTTATTTAATTGCAAAATTGAAAATGGCATTGCTCATATAGCTGATATAAAAATTAACCTTAATAATTCTAAAAATATAGAGGATGCTAGTTTAGGTATTAGGCCAGACGATATTCTAATTTCAGATAATGGACAGCATACTTGTGTAGCAAACCTAGTGGAATATTTAGGGTCAGATATGATTATTTATTCAAAAATTGGTGATCAAGAGTTTAGTTGTAAATTGTCTTCGAAAATAAATCTAAATTCAGGAGATACTTTTAAATTTGATATATCTTATACATTAGTGCACCTCTTTGATAACACTTCGGGTTCAAGAGTATAAGTTTTACAAAGTTTATTTTGGTAAAATACAAACAGGGATTGGGTTCATTTTATGAACGTTATTTTTTCTAATATCAAGATACTTTTTTCTATTTGATGATTTCTCATTAAGCATTGCCTCTTCAATTTCAGAGTAACTTAAACCAACTTGATCTTCATCAGATCTTCCATCAGTCCATAAACCATCTGTTGGGGCTGCATCTATTATGTCTTGGTTTATATTTAATTCCTTCCCCATATCCCATACTTCTGTTTTGAGACAATCTGCGATTGGAGAAATATCAACCCCTCCATCACCGTATTTTGTATAGAAACCTATTCCAAAGTCTTCAACTTTATTTCCTGTGCCAACAACGATTCCGTTATTGCTAGCTGCTATTTGATACAAAGTCATCATCCTTAATCGAGCCTGAGAATTTGCATAACCGTGTTCTGAGTCATTTTTATCAAGAGCTGACTTAAAACTGTCAAATACAAGAGAGAGATCTATTTTAAAGTCCGTTACATTACTAAAATTCTTTTTTAACCAGTCTATGTGATTTATACCTCTTTCATTAGTTGTTTTGTGGTCAAGTATAGGCATGTTCGCAACAAACGTTCTCAAACCTGTTTTTGCTGACAACGTACTTGTAACAGCAGAGTCAATACCTCCTGAAATACCAATAACTAACGCTTCAACATTATTTGAATGTGCATATTCTTTTATCCAATTTGATATAAATTTAATTTTTTCTTTGGTATGCATAATTTGTACTACGTCAGCTTAATATCAAAAGTTCAATTATTTAATTGATATTTTAATTCATTTTATTAATCAATATATGATAAAATTTTATAAATTTTGTATATATAGATATTTATAAGAAAATTATGTCTTTTAGGGTACTCAAATTTTTAATTAAACACTTAATCAAAACAAGATCTGTTATTATAAAATTTGAGGGAAATGACCATCTTATTGACAACGGCACAGATCCGATAATTTTACAGATCAATAATAAGAAATTTTTAAATAAAATTTTTTATGCACCTTCTCTCGTGCTTACAGAAGGATATATGGATAAAGATTACGAGTTAAGCAATTCGACTTTTTATGAGTTTTCTGAATTACTTATTGAAAATTATAATAAATACCTTGAAAAAATATCAAATACGCTAATATTCAGAATTATTTTAATCATTAATCCACTATTTCAGTTAAATTTTGTTAAGAGTTCAAAAAGTAATGTCGCAAGTCACTACGACTTATCTGATAGGTTGTATGACTTATTTTTGGATGAAACTAGGCAATATTCATGCGCATACTTTGAAAATGAAAACGATTCATTAACACAAGCACAAACTAACAAAATGAGCAGATTAGCTGACAAATTATTATTAAATTCCAATGATAGAGTTTTAGACATAGGTTGTGGGTGGGGATCACTTAGTAGACATTTTGCTGATCATCATGACTGTAAAGTAAAGGGTGTTTCATTATCTGAAGAGCAAATTAAATACTGTAATGACCAACTTAAAAAGTCAGATAAAAAAGAAAATTTATCTTATTCTTTACAAGATTATAGAGATGAAGAGAATTCTTATACAAAAATAGTTTCTGTTGGAATGTTTGAGCATGTAGGAAAACCCTTTTACAAAACATATTTTAAAAAAATATATAATTTATTATCTGATGATGGCATAGCGGTAGTACATACAATCGGCAATATTAGAGTACCGAAAATGACTCCTGCATTTATTAGAAAATATATTTTTCCTGGTGGCTATATACCATCTTTGTCTGAGATAATGCCAGCTGTAGAAAAATCTGGTCTTATAATCTCAGATATAGAGGTTCTTAGATTACATTATGCTAAAACACTTTCTCATTGGTTTAAAAATTTTAAAAAAGAAGAAAAAGAGGTTCTTAAATTATATGATGATAGATTTATAAGGATGTGGGAAGCTTATTTAAATTTAAGTGAATTATCATTTACTAAAGGTGACAATGTGATTTTCCAACTAGTTTTAACTAAAAAAAGAGACTCATTTCCTTTGGTAAGAAAAAAAATTAATTAAATATCTCTGTTTTTGAATTCATATTCAATTATATTTATTTAATGTCATATGAGCAAAAAATTATTAATTATTTTGAAAAGAATTATAAGAAAGTAGGTGATGATTGTGCTTATATAAACACAACAAAACAATTAATCTCTTCTGATACTTTAGTTGAAAATAAGCATTTTGATTTAAAGCATTTTACTCCTCAAAACATAGCACACAGACTTTTTCTTTCAAATTATAGTGATATTCAATCCTCAGGTGGCGTATCTAAATATGTTTTACTAAATATTAGTTTCCCAAATAAAAACTATAAGTTTGTGCAACAAATCATCACTAATTTTCACAGAATATGTCTTAGAAATAAGGTCGAGATAATAGGTGGAGATACCACTTCTTCTGAGAAAATATTTTTATCTTTAACAATTATTAGTGATAAAATTAATAATACTAAAATAATAAAGAGATCTAATGCTAATATTGATGATAAAATTTATACATTTTCAGGTATTGGATATTCAAAACTAGGATACTTAAGTTTATATAGTAAGTTTAAATTACCTAATAATTTAAAAAGATTATCAGTAAAACAATTTTTAAAACCTAAAATGTATATTTATCAAGATATATTTAAGCATCTAAATATTACAAGTTGTATGGATTTATCAGATAGTCTTTTATCAACTTTAGAAACTATTTCTTTGAAATCCAAAAAAAAAATTAAATTAAATAATCTCAACTCTGTTAATTCTAAGCTTTATAAGTTCTTTAAAGAAGAAAAATATATTTCACTTATTTTATCCAGTGGGGAAGAGTATGTTCCAGTTTTTACCTCACCTAAAAACTTATTATATTTAAATAAAAAAAAACTTTTAATTGAAAGGGGTATTAAGATTATTTGTATTGGAAGTGTAGAAAAAGGTAAGGGTGTAAATCTAAAAAATTTTAATCTTGGTAAAGTAAAAAAATTTGACCATTTTAAAAATAATTACTCTCTTTAATAACTCTTTTAATATTTATTAAATTGATTTTATTTAAATATATCTCTTTATAAATATTACTGTCATTTTCAGCTCGAGTCTTTCTATAGGCTCTATCGTAATGATATTCAATTAATGATTTCACAAACTGAAAGTATTCTTTTTTTTTTAAATTTACTTCAATCAGTTTAAATTCTTCTTTTGGAATAATTTTTTTTAATACAATAAGCGCATTATTCATTAAATCTGGTGAATTAGTAAAATATTTGTAATCTTTTAAAATGAATTTTACCCTCTCTTTTAAATTACTCTTTATTTTTACATTTTTACCCAAAGGCATATTTTTCCAGATTTTACTTGGAATACTTAACTTTCCCACTTTAATACTTTCCGCTTCAACCCATATATTTTTTCTTGAATTGAATGAGTGAAGTTTTTCATAAATTAATGTTTCAAATAATTTTTGTGATGGTTGAACAGTATTTGGTATATTTCCTAAAATAGAGCCTTTATGTTTAGCCAAACCTTCAAAATCGATCACTTGATATTTTTTTGATAATTCTTTGATAAAAAGTGTTTTTCCTACACCTGTTACACCCATAATTTGGTTAAATTTAAATTTATCAGTATTATTTTCAAAAAAATCTACTACATAGCCTCTGTAAGTCTTATATCCACCCTCTAATAAAGTCACGTCGTAACCGATTTGTTTAAGAACTAAATATAAACTAAGTGATCTGAGACCACCTCTCCAACAATAAATTAATGTTTTATTTTTTTTATCAAATTTTATTTTATTAATAATTTTAGAAATATTTACACTAATAATACTAGCTCCTTCTTTTTTAGCTAAAAAAGAATTTTCTTTATATTTCAATCCTATTTCATGACGTTGTTTATTTGTTAATACGGGATAATTTATCGATCTTGGGATATGGTCTTCATCAAACTCTAATGGGGTTCTTACGTCAATTATAGTATTATAATCATCGATAGTAGTACTTTTATACGATGTTTTATTTATGCGCATATTTTTCATAATTTTTTTTATAATATATCCATATTACCTTAACTCTAAAGTAATAAATCTAAAATATGAAATTGATTGGAAATCAATTCACCTAGCAGATTTACTCTGGAAAATTAAAATTGAAGATAATTTTTATGAAATTGATTTCACAATTAAAAGTTATGGTATGACTGACAAAATATATGAATATGAGTCTGTTACAAAAGTTAGTGGAGAAGTTAAAGATGATAGCTTCAATCCGATAATTTACAAAAGTAAAACGAAAAGCTCTAAACAGGATAGATATGAAAATATTATTTTTGACGAGAATGGTACAATATCTAATATTGAAATTTCAAAAGAACTTTCTAGTGATCAAATAAATTTGCAAAATATTTTAATTAAAGAATATCAATTTTTCACAGATCCGATATCACAATTAGTCCAATATTTTATTTACCAAACAGACTCAGAAAGGTTAATTATTGATGGAATAAACATTTATGAATTATCATCAAATAAAAAAAACACAGAACACTTAAAATCTAATAATCCTTCAATACACAAGGGAAGTGCTGAAGTCATAGATTTAGTATTTCCTTTTTTTAAAGGGCTTTACAAAGAGAATAAAAAAAATAATTTGAAAGTTATAACAGTTTATTCTTTTGAAAAGGAAAAAATTAAAATTCCTGCTAGATTTATAATTAATTCAAAAAAATTTAAAGCTAATCTTTATTTAAAAGAATATGAAATTCTCCAATAATGCAAGTAACAAAGAATAGGTCAATATTAAAAACTATAAGTTATAGAATAGTTGGTTTTATAAATACTTTTCTGATTAGTTTTTTTGTTATTTCTTATGGTTCAGAAAATTTTGATGCTACTTCTCCTTTCTATGTAGCTTTAATTGTAATGATTTTAAAAATGATTGCATACTATATTCATGAAAGAGTATGGAATTTATACAAATATGGAAGAATTAATCAAAAAGTAATTAGACTCAGATCACTTTTCAAGGCACTTACATGGAGATTAGCCGCATCTACAATAACATTTATTTCTGCTATGTTTATTACATCAAACTTAGTTTGGACAAAATCCATTGTCATTTATGAAATAATGAGCGGTTTATTAATTTATTATATTCACGAGAGAGTTTGGAATAAAACTCAATGGGGAAGAATTAGATTATGAATTTCATAATTAAAATTGAAAATAATCTCATGGAGCTTTTTAAAGGTAATTTACCTTTATACAAAAGTTATTGGATTTATTATGTTCTTGTTAATTTCCTTATTTCGGCACCTCTATTGCTCGTTACAAAAATACACATACAAAATTTTATTTATACATTTTCATTATATCTTGTACTAAATTTAATCTATTACTTTACATCTTGCATTGGTGTTTGGAGAAGTTCTCAAAAATATAAAGGCAATAAAATACTATCTTTTTTAGCTAGATTAATCGTAGTAATAGGCATATCTACAACTATCTTAGAATTGAAAACTATCCTTACAATCATTTATAGTTTTTGATTATTTAAAAGCCTTCAAATATTAAAAAAAATCCATATTATCAATTTTATGGATGATGAAACACAATTAAAAGTTAGAAAATTTCTGAAAAGGCTAGGGATTAGCTCACAACAAGAGCTTAATCAATTTATTGAAAATAACCCTGATGTAAAAGATCTATCAATAAAAGTATCTTTTGAAATTAATAATAAAAATGTTTTTGAGTTTGAAGATAAAATAAAAAATTAATTTAAATGAAAAAGATTCAAAACCATTTTATTAGTGGCATTTTAATTGTTGCACCATTAGCTTTATCTATTTATGTTGCTTGGGTAGTCGTTGGTATTGCAGATAAAATATTTAGACCTTTCATACCTCTAAATAAATTTGGTATTCCATCTGAAATACCTGGAGTTGGTTTAATAGTTGCTTTTCTATTTTTTACAATTTTAGGAGCCATAGCAGGAAGTTTTTTTGGAAAACTTTATCATCGAGTAGTTGATGCTGTTTTATCCAAAATACCTGGCTTAAACTCAATCTATAATACAGTAAAACAGATTATTGATACATTTGCTACGACACAGTCTAATGCTTTTAAAGAGGTTGTTCTTATTGAATATCCTCAAAAAGATATTTTTGCTCTTGCATTTTTAACAAGTGAAACAAAAGGGGAAATAGCAAAAAGAAAAAATCAAAAGATGATAAATGTTTTTATGCCTTCTACACCTAATCCAACTACAGGATTCTTAATGTTTGTTCCATTATCAAAATGTACCAAACTTAATATGTCTGTCGATCAAGCAATCAAATACATAATTTCTGCAGGACTAGTTACACCCAAAGCACCAGAAATTAAAAAAGCACTTCCTAAAAAGAAAAAAATTAAAAAGTTAACTAAATAATAGTTTTATTGCTTCTTGCTGCTTAAAAAACATAAGTAGCTTATATATATCTTTCTTAAATTTTTCATTTTCATACTCTTTTTTTTCAATCAATTTTTTTACATATTGAAGTGCATCTATTATTAGTTCTTGATCATGATAAACATTCACAAACTTGAATAATGAGTCACCACTTTGACGATATCCTAATATGTCACCAGTGCCTCTAATTTCGAGATCTTTTTCGGATAATTTAAAACCATCTAAGTTTTCTTTAAATATTTTTAGTCGATTTATCGTATTATCAGGTAAATCCTTGCCATATAAAGCAAAACAATAGCCTTGATTGTTACCTCTTCCTACTCTTCCTCTTAATTGATGTAATTGAGATAAGCCAAATTTTTCTGCATTTTCAATTACAATATAATCTGCATTTTTATTATCTATACCTACCTCTACTACAGTAGTAGCAACTAATATTTTTATATTTCCTTTTTGAAAATTTTGAATAATTCTTTCTTTTTGATCACTCTTAATTTTACCATGTAACATTTCAACTTCTGAACCAAATATTTTCTTCAAAGACTTAAATCGTGTCTCTACATCTTTATACTTTTGAGTCTCTGATGCTTCTACTAAAGGACAAATCCAGTAAACTTGAGATACATTTGAAATTTTTTTCTTTAACAAAATTTCTATATCTTTAATTTTGTCAATATTTGATACTTTAGTTATTATCGGTTTTTGAAAAGCTGGCTTTTCTTTTAGTATTACCTGTTCTATTTCACCATATTGAGCTAATGCCAAGGTTCTTGGGATCGGTGTGGCAGACATTAATAGAATATTTGTATTTATTCCTTTTTCAGCTAAATACAGTCTCTGTTGAACACCAAATCGATGTTGTTCATCGATTATTACATAAGCTAAAGATGAGAAATTTAAATTTTCTTGAAAAATAGCATGAGTACCAATAATAAAATTAAAAATACCTTTTTCTATTTTTTCATAAATTTTACTTTTATTTTTACTACTTCCAGTAAGCAATATAGGATTTACTTCTTCACTATCTAAGTGATTTAATACATTACTATAAATTTGATTAGCTAATATTTCTGTAGGCGCCATGTATGCAACTTGTTTATGTTTCTGAATAAAAGGGATTGCTGTTAATAAGGATACAATAGTTTTACCTGATCCTACATCACCTTGTAATAGTACTGTTTCTCGATATTGAGTATTATTATAATTATTTATATCGTTTATGATTTTATATTGATTTTTTGTCAACTCAAAAGGTAGCTCATTTATCAATTTTTCTTGTAAAATAAATTTAAGATTTAAACTTTCATTTTTTCTTTTTGTTTTTTCTTTTAAGTATCTAATAGCAAAATAATTTGATACTAATTCATCAACTGCCAACCTTTTTCTAAAATTCTCTCTATTTTCAATATCTTCTTTTACAGAGGGAAAATGCATTTTTTTTAATGATTCATTAAAACTTGAAAAATTATATTTTTTAATAATATTTTCGTTCAACCATTCATCAAATTTATTTAAATAATTTTTTGCACCATTTAAAACTATTCTGATATCTTTTAATGTGATACCCCTTGTTAAAGGATAAATATTTTCAAAAGTTCTTAACTTATCTTCATTTTCTATCTCTTCTATGTAATCAGGGTGTGCTACACTAAGGTTACTTTTATAAAATGATACTTTTCCACTAATAATTAATTCTTTGTTTTCAGGATATTTTTTCCTAAGAAAATTTCCTCTTATTGAAAAATAAATTATGTTTATAATTAAAGATCCTTTTTCACATTCAATCACGTAGGGTAGTTTAGGATTGAAGGGAAAATGATGTTTTTTTACCTTAACGAGAGTGGTGATAGTTTGTCCTTTTTCAAGATTTTTAAAGTCAATATCCTGAGTACGATCTATTGATCTAGTTGGTAAATTATAAAATATATCAATAACTGTGTTTATATTTAGATTTTTAAAATAGGACGCTTTCTTTGGACCTATTCCTTTAAGTTTTTCTACATTCTGATATAAAAAATCGAAACTATTGTCGTTCATGAATAATAACTACAAAGATAAATTAAAAAAAATAAAATATCGATGTCAAACATTAGGTATAAAAGAATTAGATGTAATTTTTGAGAGAATTTATTCAAAACTTGTAAACACTAATGATGAGGCTCTAATTGATCAATTAGATGATTTATTAAAGAATGAAACACAATACATATTTGACGTATTTTTTAATGAGTCTTTCAAAGAAGATAGAACTAAGTACCTTAAAATAATAAATTTATCAAAATAATATTGGAAAATCCTATTTCTAAATTTGGCAATAAATCAATTTTATTATGTGAAGATGATAAGATAGCTCTAGACTATGAAAATATTCTAAATATACATTATCCCCATAAGAAAATATGTTATTTTCCAGCACATGACTCTTTACCTTTCAGTTCTGAAAGTTCATCATCTGACATCTTACTTGATAGGTCAGAAAAATTACAGACATTAACTCACAATGATATAATAATAATAACTTGCAATAATCTTTTAAAAAAATTTCAAATAAATAAAGACTCTAATCATTTTTTAACATTAACTAAAAATCAAACTATTGAAGCTAATACTATTTTAGAAAAATTAGTTGAATTTAATCATTCAAACCAAGCAAATGCTTATAACAAACTTGAATTTTCACTAAGAGGGGATATTTTAGATATTTATAACAGTAATAATAATCCTTATAGAATTTCATTCTTTGATAATGTGATTGAAACAATAAAAGAATTCAATCCTCAAACACAACTTACTTTTAAAGATGAGAAAGTGAGGATTGATATATTTAATCCTAATATTGAGTTATTAGAGCCAAGTAACAAAGATAGTTATTTTGAGGATATCATTATGGGATATTCCATTTATACAATTAATAGATGTGACATAATATTAAAAGAAAAGCTAAATTTTCTTAAAACAATTTTTGATCAAGTCCAACCCGAGTTCCCTTTTTCAAATTATTATTTAGATGATAATAAAATAAAAAATTTTAAATTTACAAATATATTATCTAGCTCTCCTAAATCATTAAAAATTACATCTAATACCTCTTTAGATGAATTTTCTAAAATGAGTAATAAAATATATTTTCATAATGGAAAAAATCCCTCCTCAATTGACAACGAATTTCATCACAAAAAAAATATTGAACCAAATTATGGTAATAATTTATATTTCCATAAATCTGTTATCTCAAAAGACTATCTATTTGATGGTGTCGTTCACCTCAATAAAAACACTCATACTACAAAACAAACGAATTTAGATACTATAATCAATTTTAATGATCTTTCATTAGGAGATGCAGTTGTTCATCAAAAGCATGGTATTGGTAGATTTATATCCATTGATAATATTGAAATTAATAATCGAATTAAGGAGTTTATTAGATTAATTTATCGAGGTAACGACAAGCTTTTACTACCAATTGAAAATTTAAACTATATTTCAAGATATGGGTTTGATGAAAATAATCTACTTCTTGATAAATTAGGCACGAATGATTGGATTTTAAGAAAATCTTCAGTTAAGAAGAAAATTCGTTTTCTAGCTAATAAACTTTTAAAAAATGCAGCAAAGAGATCCACTATAAACATAAAAGAGTTTCAATATAATAATTCTGATCTTGAGAAATTTAATCAACAATTTCCATTTGTTGAAACTGAGGACCAATTAAACTCAATTGAACAATCTTTAAATGATTTAAAACAAGATAAACCATCTAATCGCCTTATATGCGGCGATGTAGGATTTGGTAAAACTGAAGTGGCTTTAAGAATTGCATGTGCAACATATTTATCAGGTTTTCAATTTGTAATAGTTGTTCCCACCACGTTACTAGCAATGCAACACACTAATACTTTTAGCGAGAGGTTTTCAATTTTTAACATTAAGGTTGCATGTCTATCTAGATTTACTTCGTCAAAAGAAAAAAATGAAATTTTAATTTCATTAAAGTCAGGTGATATTCAAATTCTTATTGCAACACATAGTCTTTTTAAAAAAGACATAGAATTTAATAATTTAGGTACTCTTGTAATAGATGAAGAACAAAAATTTGGTGTCGATCAAAAGGAATATTTGATCAACAAATACCCAACTATTCATTTATTTTCATTGTCTGCCACACCTATTCCTAGAACACTTCAGATGTCTTTATTAGGCTTAAAAGATTTAAGTATTATTGGAACACCTCCATCAAATAGAATTAGTATAAGAACTTATGTTCAAAAATATGAGTCTGTTGCACTTATTTCAGCAATAAAGAATGAATTAGAAAGGAATGGACAAATTTTTATTGTTGTACCAAGAATAAGCCATATTCCTTTTGTCGAGAATGAAATTAAAAAATTAAATATAGATCTTTCTTACGGAGTAGGTCACAGTAAAATGAAAGAAAAAGATATTGAGGATGTGTTCATATCTTTTACAAAAGGTGAGATACAGTGCCTCATTTCTACAAATATTATTGAGTCTGGAATAGATATTAAAAATGCAAACACACTAATAATTTTTAATTCTAATTTATTTGGTTTATCTCAATTATATCAATTGCGAGGTAGAGTAGGTCGTTCAAATAAAAGAGCATATGCCTATTTATTTCATGACAGTGAAAAATTAATCAATAAAACAGCTCTAAAGAAACTTCAAGTTTTAGCTAACTATGAAAATCTAGGATCAAATTTTCAGTTAGCTAATGAGGATTTAGAAATAAGAGGAGCAGGTAATTTACTTGGTGATGAGCAAAGTGGTCATGTGAAAAATATTGGAATAGAGCTTTACCAAAGTATGTTAAAAGAAGAGGTGGAAAGACAAAAAAATAATAATGCAGAAACTGAAGATGATTATGATGAATTTGAATTCGATGCATTTTTTGAGTATTACATTCCTAAGAATTACATATCTGATGATATTTCCAGGTTGATTATTTATCGTAAATTTACTAACTCAAAGAATATTCAAGAGCTCAAGAATGTTTTAGATGAGATATATGATCGATATGGTAATTACCCAGTTGAAGTTACTAATTTATTTAATTTACTAACTATTAAAATTAAATCTCTTACCCTTGGTATTTCAAAAATAAATATAAAAAGAAATTTTATTGATATTACTTTCAAAAAAGCAAGTCAAAAAACACTAGATGATTTAATTCAAATGGCACAAGAAAATATTATTAAAATGCAAAGTTCTAGTTCTATTCAGATAAAAAATAATGACAGTAATGACTTATTTTACACTATAAATCTTTTCTATAAAAAGTTAGGATTAAAATGATGGAAGATCAACAACTCCCAAAAACTAATGCAGAGTGGGCAAACTATTATGAGTCTATAATAGCCGAACTTACTGAAAATCAAAAAAAAATAGGTGAACCAATTTCAATAGATGAATTTTATGAACTTCCTATAAAAAGGAAACAGAAATATATCAAAAAACTATATTTTAAAATTGGCGATGCAGAGTAATTATATTCCAAATATAGATTTATCTAATATTATAGATAAAGATTTTAATAGTGATGCTGCTAAACAAGTATCAAAGAATATAAAAAAAGCATCTGAAGAAATTGGTTTTTTTACAGTTACAAATCACGGTATTCCAATTTCAAAAATAAATAATCTTTTAAAAACTTGTAAAAAATTTTTTTACTTAAAAGACGAAGAGAAACTAAAAATAGCTCCTAAAAAATGGAACCCAAATACTAATACTGTTTATAGGGGTTATTTTCCTAGTTCTGTAAATGGTAAAGAGGGTTTAGATATAGGAGATCCGCTTTTAAAGCAAAATATGGTTGATTTGTTAAAAAAGGAAAAATTTGAAGTTAATCACGATATGTCTTTTTTAGATCCAGAGTGGCAAATTACGATAAACAATTATTTTGATGATCTTCATAACTTAGGAATAACCATATTTAAATCTATCATATCTTCATTTTCCTCAGATTTATCTTTAGCTGAAAAGGCTTTTCAAAGACCTAAAACACTCTCTACTCTGAGATTTAATTACTATCCAAAGCAAGATAAACCTGTTGAAGTCTCTTCACAAGACGGTGTTGCTTTAGGTTGTGAAACCCATGTAGATAGTGGGATAATGACTATCTTGTATCAGGACAAAAAAGGTGGTTTGCAAGTTCAAAATAGACATTCTTTAAAGTGGTATGATGTTCCTCATGACCCAAATGCTTTCGTTATTAATACAGGTTTAGCATTAGAGTGTTTAACAAATGGTAAAATGAAAGCAACTAATCACAGAGTATTATTTAATCAAGAGGAGCGAGTATCAATACCTTTCTTTTTTGAGCCATCATTTGATTTCATATTAGATCCAAAATATTTGGATATTAATGAAAATATCAATTATAATATAGATAATTATGAAAATTTTCTCACCAATTCGCTTAAAAAATTTGTTGAATATGACAGACCTGCCTAAATTACCTTTTTTATTTTTATTCGCATTGATAACAGCGTGTGGTGATTTTAATACTGGGGTAAAAAAATCAGATACACAAAAAGTTAACACAGTAAAATATGGAACACTCGTTGCAGCTGAACCAGTCAAAATTACTGGTGAAAGCTCTGGTATTGGTGCTCTTACAGGGGGTTTAGTAGGTTTTGTCGTAGGATGTGGAGAGGGTATTTTTGACGATGACTGCAGAGATGCTGCTGCTGTAGTGGGAACTATTGGTGGTGCTATAGTAGGTTATGTTGCTGGCTCGTCACTAGGAGATCATACAGGATTTCAATATGTTGTAGATGTCGATGACACAGATGATGATATTTCAATAGTTCAATCAGGTGCAGAACAAATACCCATTGGTTCTAGAGTAACTATTGCAATAGGAACCAACACAAGAATTATAATTTCAGAATAGCTCATAGGAGATAATAAATGTTTATTGCAATGAATAGATTCAAAGTAAAATTAGGAGAAGAGAAAAATTTTGAAGATATTTGGAGGAATAGGGATACTCATTTAAACCAAGTCCCTGGTTTTAAGAAATTTAATTTAATTAAAAGTGAGTCTAATGAAGAATATACACTGTATGCTTCGCATAGTGAGTGGGGTTCAAAACAAGATTTTATAAATTGGACTAAATCTGAGGCTTTTAGAATGGCACATCAGAATGCAGGTGGGCATAAAAGTGTTTACTTAGACCACCCACAGTTTGAAGGTTTTGAAGTAGTATTATAATTTTACCTTATCGAAACAAATACACTGCCACCCATACTTAAAACTTTTCCATAGTCATTTAGTATTTTAGCAAAATCTGGAAAATAATCATTTTTACTGGCATTTTCGACATGTCTTTGAACACTCTCCATAGAAACAAATTGTTCATTTATAGTAAATAATGTATTTCCTGTTTCTCCCTTACTTGGATCAGTTGGGTCTTTAAATTCTGGTGCTTTAGTAAAATAAGCATTTAACAAATGATCTTTTCCATCCGAATAAAATTCAGTCATCCATTTTCCATGAGTGCTAAAAATATTTTCAACTTCAGCAGCTTTATCATTTGGTACAGCATAGGAAAGATTTATACACACACGATCAGTCATATTTTCTCCTTTTAAATAAAAATATTAATAATAATTATACATTTGGAAAATTGTAAATAGATCAAATGGCGGAAGGACTGGGATTCGAACCCAGGAAAGAGTTGCCCCTTTGCCGGTTTTCAAGACCGGTGCTTTCAACCGCTCAGCCATCCTTCCAAAGATAAAAGCGTCTAAAATGTATATATTAGGTTATTTTTAAATCAATTATAAATTTACCTTTTAATAAATACATTACTAAGCATCTCATGTTATGTTTGTAAGTGATTTATAGTAATCTAACATTATTAACAGTTGTTTATATTTTATTCGCCTATTTCTTAGGTGGAATAACTCAAGGGATATTAGGAGTAGGTCTTATAACAGTCGTTATATCCTTGCTCTCATTAGTTATTGATGTAAAAGAGACTATTGCACTTGTTATAATTCCAACAATTATTACAAGTTTTTTTCAAATGAAGAATGGCAGTAATTTAATAGCCATAATAAAAGATACTAGATATTTTCTTGTTTTTTCAACATTAATCATAGTACCGGGTGTCTTTTTACTAAAAGTTCTTGAGTCAGATCTAATATTGATATTCATAGCGATTTTGCTTTTCATAAATTCCTCATTATCACTTTCTAATAGAGTTGTTGCTATACCTAATCACCAAAATTCTATCATACAACTTTTAGTGGGATCTCTTAATGGATTTATCATAGGACTAACTAGTATCTAAACCATGCCCTTTGTTTTCTTATTACAATCACTTAAATATAATAAAGAAAAAACAGTGCAATTTATGGGATTAGCATTTTTACTATATAGTTGCATGCAATTTTTATCACTTTCGTATAGTAAGCTGATTAGTATTAATACAATTATTCCCTCATTAATTGTTACTCTCCCAGTAATTATTGGCTTCCTTTTAGGAAAAAAAATTAGAAGTTTTAACTCAGAAAAATTATTTAAAAAATTATTTTACTTAATGTTATTAGTGATGAGTGGAATAATATTGATAAATGCTTTTTTATAAATTTAATTAATTACTAGTGGTTCCATCAACTCGATTAACACTGTAAATAGTACCTAACATAAAAACAATTACAGATGATGGAAATAAAAAATAACCAATAGTGTAGGTATCTGGATAATATTGCATTCCCATGTATAAGACTATACCGTTCATTAAACAAAGTAGTAAAAAAACAATATTTGTGCCAATTTTTGATAATAACAAAGCTAATGGCTTTAAAACAACAATAGCCACAGCACACACGAATATAACAGCAGGAATAACATTCATGAGCAAGCCCATTGACTCAGAATAAGTATAATCCTCTAGTGAGTCCCAAGGAAGTACCATTGAAAGTAGCATCATTAAAACAGATGCATATACAAATTTTTTTCCTGTATTTGTTAAAATCATGAAATATTTATAGCAAATATCATCTTTTTTAACAGTAACTAATATAATTTGGTAAATTTTAAGAAATAACTATTAGATTATAATGGTTATATAATAGTGCAGGAATCAGATTATGATTAAAATTTTACTTTATATATCCTTGAATTTTTTTTTAATAAATAATCTTATTGCCCATGATCCCAAAAATTGTGATGTGCTTCAAAATTATGATTTTTCGGGATTTGATGATTGGAAAGAAGAAATAGTAAATAGATCTGCTGATTTTGACTTAAATAAAAGCTTTGTTTCTGAATTAATAGCACCATATGAGGTCAATAAAAGAGTTATTGAAAATGATAAGTGCCAGCCTGAATTTACTTTGACTTTTTCTGAATATATTGAGAAAAGAAATTCTGATTTGAGAATACAAAATGGTTTAAAAAATAAAAGTAAATACAGTAATTTATTTAATAAAATTGATAATTATTATAATGTGCAATCTAGATTTATTTTATCTATATGGGGTTTAGAAACTGCGTATGGAAAAATCACAGGTAATTATCCCGTATTAGAGAGTCTTTTAACTATGTCATATGATGAGAGAAGAAGACGATACTTTACTAAAGAATTATATAACGCTCTTAAAATTCTTGAGCAAGGACACATTAATGTTATTGATTTTAAAGGCTCTTGGGCAGGAGCTATGGGTCAAAATCAATTTATGCCCTCTAGTTTTTTGAATTACGCTCAAGATTTCAATAATGATGGTAAAAAAAATATTTGGACCGACACTGAAGACTCATTAGCCTCAATTGCAAGATATCTGCAAGGAGTAGGTTCAAACAAATGGGATCCAAATTACACTTGGGGAAGGGAAGTAATACCCCCAGCAAATATAAAATCTTTAGAACCAGAATTATTCATTAAAAGAGAAAAAGGTTGTTTAGCAGTAAAAAAATTGTCTAAACAATTACCTCTAAGTAAATTTAGACTTATGAATTTTAAAAAGATGAATGGAAAATCTTTGGATAATTTAGATATTAATAGTTATTTGTTAAGGATGGGTAGGGAAGAAGGTGATTTCAGGTATTTTATCGTGTACGATAATTATTTAAATATTCTTTCTTACAACTGCTCAAACTATTATGGTCTTTCAGTTGGTTTATTAAGTGATAAATTTAAATAGTTACTATAAAATACTGTTTTTACTTATTTTATCATCTTGTACAGTAACATCTATTGATACTGTAGATGATTTAAAAAAAGAAGAAGAAGTCACAACTCAAGATTACTTTAAAAAATCGGATGTTATTATATCTCCACTTGATGATTATAACATTGAGTTAAGTGTTTTAGAAAAGTTTGTTACAGATGCAAGAATAGAGGGTAATAATATTCATCATTCTAATTTGCCAATACCCAGCGTTGTAAGATTATCAGATCCCAATAACTTAGATAATATTATTATTGTCAGAAATATTAAGCTAGATACTGAAAATAGGCTTTCATTAAGTCAAGAGATAATTGATAAAATATCATTAAATACAAAAGTATATTTAGAATATTTAAAAGATGAATCAATAATTCTGAGAAATGTTGTCGACTCAAAAGAAGAGAGTAAGATAAAGATGGATGATACAGAAATTTCATTTGAACAGTTAGATCAAGATCAAACTGAAATCAGTGAAAAACTTGATTATGAGAAAATTAAAACTCTAGATATTAAAAATTCTAAAAAACAAAACACTATATTAGTTGAAATTTATAAAGATATAAATCTAGCAAAGCTTAAAACTAATAAAATCAAGAATTTAGAATTGTTTTACGAAGAAAATGAAGAGGGGGTTAAGGTTTTTGCTGGCCCATTTCTAAAGAGTGATATAAATCTTAAGTTAGATTTTCTAATTAAAAATGGATATTTGAATGCAAAAAAAACCCCTTAATTTATTATTTATAGCAATAATTATTCTATTTCCTAAACAATCTCTTGCTATTGAGAGTTTGGCAAAAACGGCGCTTGTAATCGATTTATCAACAAACGAAGTTCTTTTAGAAAAAAACTCTAAAACCAAGACATATCCATCAAGTATGACCAAGATGATGACCGCTCTTGTAGCCTTTGAAAAAATCAAAAATGGTACTTTATCATTAGATCAAGAGTTTTTAGTAAGTAAAAAGGCATGGAAAATGGGCGGATCAAAGATGTTTATAGAGGTAGACAAAAGAGTAAAAGTTTATGATTTGTTATTAGGAATTATTGTTCAGAGCGGAAATGATGCCTCGATTGCTTTAGCAGAGGGTATATCTGGCTCTGAGGAAATTTTTGCTATTGAAATGAATAATTTAGGCAAGAAAATAGGACTCACAGAGACTAATTTTACAAATAGCAGTGGCTGGCCTGATGACAATCATTACACAACAGCTGAAGATCTTGCTAAAATAGCTCAGTACACGATTGAAAATCATTATGAATTATATCAAATGTACAAATTAAGTGATTTTACATACAGCGGGATCAAACAAGATAACAGAAATCCACTCCTATATACATTTGAGGGGTCTGATGGCTTTAAAACAGGTTATACAGAAGCAGCTGGCTACGGTTTGGTTGGATCTGCTGAAAGAGGGGATAGACGCCTGATTATTGTTCTAAATGGACTAGACTCTTCCAAATCAAGAGCCCAGGAGTCACTAAGGTTAATGGATTGGGGTTTCAACAATTTTCAATTAGTAGATTTTTTTAAAAAAAATGAGGTTATTCAAGAAGTTGATACTTGGCTAGGTAAAGACGACAAAGTAGACCTAGTTGCTTTAAACGATATAAGCGTGAGTATTCCAAAAGCGCAATTATCTTTAGCTAAAGTTAATGTGATTGTAGAGGAGCCTATTGCAACTCCAATTCAAAAAGGCGACCAAATAGCCAAACTTCAAATATCGTTTGCTGATAAGAATACTGAATTTCCTTTATTTTCAGGTGAGGACATTGAGCAAAAGAATTTCTTTTCAAGAATTTTTTCAGCTATTTATTATATCATTCTTGGATCTAACTAAATATTATCATATAGAATGAAAGTAATCAGTTTTGAAGGTTTCGAATATTCTGGAAAATCGACACAGATAAAACTTTTAAAAAAGTATTTTATAAAAAATAATATTAAATCTACTTTTACTAGAGAGCCTGGAGGTAATAAAGATCTAGAAAAGATAAGAAATGTGATTTTAAAATCTAATTTCGATAATTTAAGTTTAATAATGTTTTTCTTTGCATCTAGATTTGCATTATTATCTTCAATTAAAAAGAACGATTTCATTGTATTTGATAGATTTTTTGACTCTACTTATGCTTATCAAAAATATAATTCAAAAGAAAAAAAACTTATTATCAATTTAATTAAGTTAATTCATAAGAAATTTATCCCAAAGGTAACTTTTTATTTGAAGTTAGATAAAAAAAATTTAATGAGTAGGAAAAACAAAAGATTATATTCAAATAAATTTGATAAAAAATATTTTGGACAATTCTCAAGAATTCAAAATAATTACGATGAAATATCTAAAATAAAAATAGGTGAACGTAAGTTTGTTACTATTGATGCATCACTATCTGCTAATGAAGTACATGACAAAATCATATTAAGTCTAAAAAAATGCAAATTGATAAAGTAGTAAATACTATAAAATCTGAGAGCAGTGGCTTTTACTTATTAGAGACTACTAATAGCGAGAGTATTTTACATTTAGAGGAAGAGATTTTAAAAAGCTTCTATGAGAAACAATATGAAATAGATACAAGTTTTATTATTCTAGAGCCTGAAGAAAAATCAAAATTTATTACAATTGACCAAATAAGAAAAATGAAAAAAGAGTTTCTACATACAAATGTATTAAACCTGAACAAAGTAATATTTGTCAGAGAGGTAAATTATTTAAATATTAATGCTTTAAATGGGCTTTTAAAAATCATTGAAGAAATACCATCCAAAACCTATTTTATTTTTTGCTCTTCAAACTTAATAAGTTTACCTGAAACATTAATTTCAAGGGCCAGAGTTATCAGAGATTTGAATTCACAAATTAATTTTAGTGATTTCAATTCAATGAAAGAAGACATAGTAAGACAAAATCAAAATATTTCAGAGGAATTAATACACTCTCTTATTAACCCCTTCATTGATTTAAAAAGTACTGATTTTTTTGAAAAGATTAAACTATTTAATAAAGATCAAATAAGTGTATGTTCATTAATATTTTTAAAAATACTTAATTACTATTTAAGAAGTAATTTAAATAATAAAAAACTATACAAATACCTATTAAAACTTCATTCAGATTATTTAATTGATGTAGATGAAAGTTTAAAATTCAATACATTAACAAATGATCTAATTTCAATCTATTTTACAAGATTAAATTCTAATCTTATTAAGTATGTCTAATAATTATTTTACAACTCCTATTTATTATGTGAACGATAAACCCCATATTGGACATGCTTATACCTCAATTGCTGTTGATATATTAAAAAGATTTTATGATTGTAGAGGTCTCGATTCTTATTTTCTTACAGGAACAGACGAGCATGGACAAAAAGTTGAAAGAGCTGCTCAAGAAAAAAATATTGATCCTCAAAAATTTACGGATATGGTTTCAGAAAATTTTAAAGATTTAAGTAATTTATTAAATTTATCTAATGATGATTTTATAAGAACAACAGAAGAAAGACATAAAAAGTCTGTTCAAAATCTATGGAGAGTTCTTTTGGAAAAAGATGAAATTTATTTGTCCAAATATAGCGGATGGTATTCTGTAAGAGATGAAGCTTTTGTAGCTGATAATGAAATAGTTGAAAAAAATGGTAAAAAATACAACAGTTTTGGATCTGAATTATCTTGGGTTGAAGAAGAGTCATATTTTTTTAGACTTTCTAAATGGCAAGACAAACTGTTAGATTTTTATAAAAATAATCCAAATTTCATAGTACCAAAATCTAGATCTAATGAAGTTATTAAATTTGTTGAGTCAGGGTTGAAAGATCTATCTGTATCTAGGACAACATTTAAATGGGGGATTGATGTCCCTACAGATGAAAAACATATTGTTTATGTTTGGTTAGATGCACTAACTAACTATATTTCAGCATTAGATTATCCAAATAAAAATTCTGATTTATATCAAAAATATTGGCCTGGGATACATGTAGTAGGGAAGGATATAATCAGATTTCATGCTATTTTCTGGCCTGCTTTTTTAATGGCTGCAGAGTTAGATCCACCAAAGCAGATCGTAGCGCATGGTTGGTGGACAAATGAGGGTCAAAAAATTAGTAAAAGTCTTGGTAATGTAATTGACCCTAAAGAATTGATTGATGAATACGGTTTAGACTCAGTAAGATATTTTCTTTTTAGAGAGGTTCCATTTGGCAATGACGGTGATTTTTCAAAGGTGGCTATCAAAAATAGAATTAATGGTGAATTGGCAAATAATTATGGAAATTTAATACAAAGAATACTTAGTTTTATTTATAAATATTTAGAACAAAATATTAATTTAACTGAAGATAATTTTAATTTTGAAATTTTAAAAAAAATTAACGACTCTGAAAAAGAGTTGTTTGAGTATATGGAAAATTACAAATATGACGAATACCTTAAAAAATTATTCTTATTTATGAATGATTTAAATAATTATGTCGATAAATCTGCTCCCTGGATATTAAAAAAAACAGATCCTGAACAAATGAAAAAAGTTTTGGCTAATATTTGCCTATGCATTATCAGAGTTAGTCAATATTTAGTTCCTTTTATGCCTTCAAAAACCTCAGAAGTATTCAATTTATTCGAAAATACGAATAATATTAAATTAGATATTTTTGATAATTTTAAAGAGCTAATGAACTTAAAATTTCTAAAAATACGACAACCTAAACCTCTATTTACTAAAATTGAGTAATTTAATAGACAGTCATGTAAATTTTGGTCATGAATTACTTAAAAATTCAGTATCAGATATCTGTAAAGATGCTCTAGAAAATAAAATAGAGCGAATTTTAAGTATAAATTCTAATGTATACGAGTTTCATAAAGATATTAATTTAATTAAAGATTTTAATTTTGTCGATATCACTTTAGGCCACCACCCAAATAATACTCTTGATATCAAATCTGAGGAAATAAAGACACTTTTAAATGAAAATATTAAAAAATTTAAAGATAGAATTGTTGGAATAGGGGAAACAGGCTTGGATTATCATTATGATATTCCTAAAAATAAGCAAATAGAAAGCTTAGAGATACATCTAGATGCAGCTAGTGTTTATAATTTACCGTGTATAATTCATATGAGAGATGCAGAAGAGGATATGATTAATATTTTAACTAAATACTCAAAAAAAATAGGTGATATTTTAATACATTGTTTCACTGGAAGTGAAGAATTTGCAAAAAAATGTATTGATTTAGGTTGTTTTTTCTCTTTGTCAGGCATTATTACGTTCAAAAATGCAAATAAATTAAGAGATACAATTAAAATACTACCAATTAAAAAAATTATTTTTGAAACTGATAGTCCTTATCTTACTCCTGACCCTTTAAGAGGTAAAATTAATAAACCAAGTTATTTAAAAATTATAGTTGAAAAATATTGTGAAATTACTGGAAACGACTACATTAATACATGCGAAATCAGTACTTATAATTACAAAAAGCTTTTTAAAATAAATGACTGAAAAAACTGAAATAAATGTATTAGGATGTGGCTCAAGTTTTGGAGTCCCTTTATCTCATGATATATGGGGTAATTGTGATAAATCAAATCCTAAAAACCAAAGAACGAGACCTTCAATATTTTTAAAAAAAGCAGGAAAATCAATACTAATTGATACAAGTCCAGATTTAAGAAAACAATTTATCGATAATAAAATTGATAATGTGGGTTCAGTCCTCTATACGCATTCCCATGCCGATCATATACATGGGATTAATGATTTAAGGACTATTTCACTGATAAATAAAAAAAAAATACCTGTTTATGCCGATAAATTAACTTTAGAAACCCTTCAAACTAGCTTTTCTTATTTATTTACAAAGTCATCTACTCATGGATATGAACCAATTTTGAACGGTAACACTCTTGATGTGAATAGTGTTGAAATAGAGGGTTTTAAAATAGAGGTTATCAGACAAAATCATGGAAATATTGACTCCTATGGCTTCATTTTTGATAATAAAATAGCCTATAATTTAGATATAAAGTTTTTTTATGATGAGAACTACCTAGATAAAATAAAAGGGATTGAGTGCTGGTTTGTTGGTTGTTTAAGATATGACGAGCATCCTTCGCATGCCTCGTATAAAGAGGTTATTGATTGGGCCCAAAAAGTTAATGCAAATAAAACGTTTTTAAGCCATATGACGGCTCATATTGATTACGATACAGAGTACAAAAAACTGTCAGGAAATAATATATTTCCTGCATATGATGGCCTTAAACTGGAAGTATAGTAAAATTTATCTATTAATCGTGGTCGTGATTAGAAATTTTTTCTTTTAATGCTAAGCAAACATCCTCTGATGAAGCCATTAAAACAGTGTCACTTATTTCACATGGAGTACTATAAGACATCTTACCTGAGGTTTTATCTTCGTCATTTGAAGAATGAGCTGTACACATACTTGCATATGAGTTGATTGACGCAAAAGATAAGATAGTAATCAATAATATTATTATTTTTTTCATACGTTATATTTTATAATTTTTATTGAGATTTAGATTAACATTTTACTTAAATTTTTATTCTAGATTCTTATAATATATATTATGCAACAAATAGATATGTAAATGTCAATAAATTCAGTCAAAGAACATCTTAATATTATAGCCCCTGACCTAAAGATATCGGAATTTAAAGAGTCAACAGCAACCGTTGAACAAGCTGCAAATGCTCATAATGTTGAGAAAGGACAAATAGTTAAAACAATTGCTTTAATTATAGAAAAACCAATTTTGTTAATGACTTCTGGAGATGTAAAAATTGATAATAAAAAATATAAGAATTTCTTCAAAAAAAAGGCAAAAATGCTAACAGCCGATGAGACATTGCAAATCACTTCTCACCCTATCGGAGGGGTTTGTCCCTTTGGATTACCAAATAAATTAGATATATATTACGATAAGTCCTTGAATAACTTTGAAATCGTTATGCCAGCAGCAGGATCTACCAATAGTTCAGTAAAAGTTCAAACAAAAAGGCTTATAGAATTAACTAGTGCTTTTGAAGTTGATGTATGTAAAAGGTAAGTAAAAACAGTATATTATTTGCTGTTATTATACTTAGATTTTACAATTTTTGGAGCAGTTGCAAAAGTAGCCGCTGTCATAAAAGTTCCAAAAATAAGAAGAAAATGTGCGCTAGCTGTGATACCGAAAATCAAAAAAGAGCCAAAATATAGTGAAAAAATGATACACCACATCCATGCTAAAAGTTGCATAATGAGGTGTCTCAGTGCCACACTAGGTATTTTTCTTAAAGGATTCCAATCAGCGTCCATGACTCCACTGTAAATTTGCATAAACATGTTTTTCATGGCCTTTTATACATGCGACAGATGTGACCAGATCACTTATTTTTAATAATAATTTCTATTATTTCAGTTAAGTTAGAACCTATGAGAAAAATAGAATTCTGGTACTCAATAGGAAGTACATATACTTACCTCTCCACGCAAAGATTAGCGCAGATAGAGACTGAAAATGAAGTTGTATTTGAATGGTGCCCTTTCAGTGTAAGATCAAGAATGATTGAAATGGAGAATGTCCCTTTTATGGCTGAAAAAAAAAGAGATAAGATTGATTATATGTGGCGGGATGTTCAAAGAAGAGCTAACTTCTATGGATTTAATGCAAAAGTTCCTGCTCCCTACCCACTTAAAGAGTTCGATTTAGCTAACAAAGTTGCAATTTTGGGAAAAGATCAAGGTTGGATCAAAGAATATACTATTTTAACCTATAAAAAGTGGTTTTTAGACCATTTGGAGCCTGGATCAGAACCAAATCTGAGTTCTACTCTTAAAGAAATTGGACTTGATTCAGATAGTGTAATAAAACAAGCTCAAACAGACGAAATTGAACAAAAATATTTAAAAAACACAGAAATGGCTAAAAATAAAGGTATTTTTGGAAGTCCCACATTTATCGTTGAAAATGAGGTTTTTTGGGGCGATGACAGATGTGAAGATGCTATAAAATGGCTTTCTAAATAGTGTCTATTTTCAATTTTTTTGCGTTTTTAGGTATATTGAAATTTTATTAAGTATAAATCCCTTAGTAATTTTATGAATTTGACTATTGATTTACTAAAAAAAATATTGATAATCTTTCAATTCAAAATCCAAATATTTCAAAAATTTTGTGAGTGTCGCAATTTACATAAGCTTTTTTACCATAAAATGTCCTGTTTTTAATGCTTTTTATAGTTTTTTTGAAATTACATATTGAATAACTGTCTTGATAGTTTTATTGGCAAGTAATGTTAACTATCACTTAATTTAGTGCTCTAATTTAATATTTAATTAGATAAAATGTGTGAATATTTATTTAATTCTCCCAAAATCAAATTAATTTTCAATATTTATTCTTAATAGCTCATATAATGTTTATTTTATTTTTGATTTAGTCAGATTATTTGTTTTTTTCTTTTTAAATGATATGTAGAATAAATTAAATATAATGTGTAAATACAATATGTTATTATAAATAATTAATATAAGTTATAATATAGTTTATAAATTTCCAACTTTGGAAAATTTTTTTCTCTCGTTTGGATCAAGATACCTTTTTCTTAGTCTTAAGTTTTTAGGAGTAACCTCCAATAATTCGTCAGAATTGATATATGTCATCATTTCCTCAAGTGACATCATCCTAGGAGCAGTTAAATTTACGGCCTCATCAGACCCAGAAGCTCTAACGTTAGTTAATTGTTTCCCTTTTAGAACATTTATCTCTAAATCATTATCTCTGGTATGCTCACCGACTACCATACCTTGATAAACAGGTGTTTGGTGTTTAACAAACATAACACCTCTATCTTGAAGCTTCCAAATGGCATAAGCTATTGCTTTACCGTTTCCTGTTGAAATTAATGCGCCTGCCCTTCTCTCTGTAATCTCCCCTTTAAATGGTTTATACGAGTGAAACACTCTGTTTAATACACCAGTTCCTCTTGTGTCTGTTAAAAACTTGCTTTGATAGCCAATTAGTCCTCTAGAGGGCGCAATAAATAATAACCTAGTTTTATCAATTCCAGATTTTCTCATGTCTAACATATCAGCTTTTCTTTGATTCATGTTATCAATAACAATACTAGAAAACTCTTCATCTACATCTACCGTTACCTCTTCATAGGGCTCACACTTTGTCCCCTCTATATCTTTGTAAACTACTTTAGGTCTGGAAAGAGATAATTCAAAACCCTCTCGTCTCATTGTTTCTATTAAAACACCTAATTGCAATTCACCTCTTCCTCCAATTTCAAATGAATCTTTATTTTGATTTTCTGAGAAGGTAATAGCAACGTTTGTCTCAGCCTCAGCTATTAATCTATTTCTTATTAAAGTTGATGTTACTTTTTTCCCTTCAGTTCCTGCTAATGGTGAGTCATTAACCATAATGTTTATTGACATAGTAGGAGGATCTATTGGTGAGGATTTTATTGGTGTTTCTATATCAGTTGAACAAATGGTGTCTGATACCGATGTGATTGATAAACCTGCTATGCAAACTATATCTCCAGTGTTAACTGAGTTAACAGTTATTTTTTTAGTTCCCTCAAATTTTAAAAGTTTAGTAAGTCTTCCAGTCTCAATGATTTTACCTGATAAGTTTAAAGCATGAACGCTGTCGTTTATTTTTGCAGATCCCTGCTCTACTCTTCCAATTAGACATCTTCCTAAGTATGGATCATAGTCTAAAAGTGTTGATAACATTGCAAAAGGTCTAGTATTATCAACATCTGGTGATGGTACATGACTAATAATTTTGTTTAAGAGAGGTGTTAGGCTCGATCTATCATCTGACAAATCATTAACACACCACCCACTTCTACCTGAAGCGTATAAAACTGGAAAATCTAATTGTTGAGTATTTGCATCAAGAGAGACAAATAAATCAAAAACTTCGTTTAACACATCGTCTGGTCTTGAGTCAGATTTATCGATTTTATTGATTACTACTATCGGCTTAAGTCCTTGTTTTAAAGCCTTTCCTAAAACAAATTTTGTCTGAGGCATCGGACCCTCTGAAGAGTCTATAAGTAAGATAACACCATCAACCATTGATAAGACACGTTCAACTTCACCACCAAAATCTGCATGTCCAGGTGTATCGATTATATTTATTCGAGTATCTTGAAAAATTATAGAAGTAGGCTTTGCTAAAATAGTTATGCCTCTCTCTTTTTCTAAATCATTAGAGTCCATAATTCTTTCTGATATTTCTTGATTATGTCTAAAAATTCCACATTGCTTCAATAAATTGTCAATAAGAGTGGTTTTCCCATGATCCACATGAGCAATGATTGCAAGATTCTTAATATCGTTCATTGAGATAGGTGTCTTATAGATTAAAATTAACTATTTAAAAGCTTATTTTTTGCTTCAGTTATTAAATTAGATAAATAGTTATTACCATCTTTATCAGGATGGAACTTCTTCATTAAGTCATAATATGATTTTTTAATATCATCATCAGAAGCTCCTTTTTTAAGACCTAATACTGAGAGTGCTTCCTCCTCTGTCATTTGTGACTTGTCTGAAGAAGATGTAGATTGTTTATTTTGGCTAATAATTACATTTAAAATATTAAATCCACGAGGATCATTTATTTTTAGTTCCTCTAAGAGCTTCGATACCTCATTTTGAGATAGGGAGGAAAAAGAACGGCCTTTAAAGGCACCCTCTATAACATTAATTGTAGCTTGACGTGATTGTAACACAATTTCAATTTGTAAATACTTCGTATTAATTTTTGGTTTGAACTTACTTCCAAAAGAAGATCGCGAAAACAAGTTTAATATAGTTAATAATGATGAGATCCTTCGAAAAAAAAGTAAAGCAGGAGCTAAGGCAACAGGTAGAAAATTTAATTTTCCTGAAAAAATTAAAAAACATCCTAGGATTATTATTAATGAAATAATTAAATATTTTTTATAACGAGACGATAATTGGTTACCAAAGAAAACAAAGATACATATAGCTACAATTGAAAATAATAATAAGATCTTAATCATCCTAAATTAATTTTTAATTGTTTAATCCTCTGCTCTCTACCACAACTGTACTTGTAATATGTATATCTTATCGGATTTTTTTTGTAATAATCCTGATGATACTCCTCTGCAACATAAAAATTTTTAAAAGGTAAGATCAATGTTTCCACCTTCTGTTTGTGATTTTCTTGAATTTTATCTATGTAAAAGTTAAATTTATCTATAACAATTTGGTCATTACTGAAAAGAGCACTTTTATAAGAATAACCTTTATCACAAAATTGACCAGTACCATCAAAAGGATCAATATTTACAAAAAAAACCCTAATGATCTTATCTAAACTAACAATATCTGAGTCAAAAATAATTTCAGCCACTTCTATATGGCCTGTATCACCCTTCACAACTTCTTGATAAGTTGGATTTTCTAAATGACCTCCTGAATAGCCAGATCGAACGTCAATTACACCTTTTAATTTTTCATAAACCTCCTCAACACACCAGAAACAGCCACCAGCTAAGTAAATTGTATTAATTTTTGCATAAGCTGTAATAGGTAGCAAAAATAAGAAAAGAAAAAGTCTAAAGATCATATTGTGTCGATAAATAAATTACGAAACTTCAATGTATTTAGACCGGGCTTACCGTTTGAAATAGTAAATTTATCAACTTTAACTATGGGCATTACAAAATTAGTAGCACTTGTCATGAATGCTTCATCTGCATCAAGAAGAGATTTAATAGAAAATTTTTTTTCCTCAAATTTAAATTTATTTTTTTTTAAAATTGATATTAATTTATGCCTTGTACATCCCTTTAAAATTCTAAAGTTAAGTGGGTGCGTAATACATTTATTTTTTTTTATAATCCAAATACTTGAGGAATTACCCTCAGTTATCATATTTCTATTATCAAATAATACTGCCTCATGTGATTTATTCTCTTTTGCATGATTTGCAGCTAGAACATTACCTAATAGAGAAATACTTTTAATATCTGACCTATGCCACCTTATATCTGGGTAAAGAGATGTTTTTACACCTTTTAGTGCTAACTTATTTAAATATTCAAAATTTTTATTGATTGAGTAAATAACAATATTAGGCTTAAGTTTATCAGGGTATTTATGTTCCCTTGGGTTTTGATCCCCTCTTGTAATTTGGATGTAAATTATACCCATTTTTAATTTATTTAATTTTTTGATTTTATTGGTGATATTAATTAATTGATTTCTATTGAATTTAATTTTCATGTTCATTTTTTTTAAAGAAATAAACAATCTGTTTAAATGAAGATTTAAATCTACTAATTCACCTTTGAATACAGCAATAACCTCATAAACCCCATCAGAGAATTGAAAACCTCTATCTGTTACACTGATAAAAGATTGATTTAGAGGTTTGTATTTTCCATTAATATAACAGGTTGTCATAAGAATAACTTTTTGATTATATTAATATTATGAAACTTAAAAGACGAGATTTTATTAAAAAATTTTCATGTGCGTGTTGTGCACCTCTATTTCTGCCATCTTGTACTGAGGTAGCTATTACAAATCGTAAACAGCTCTCAATTATTCCAGATGAAACTATTAATAAGCAAGCTCTTCATGCCTACGAACAAGTCAAAAAACAAGAAAATTTAATAAAGTCTGGGCCAAATTTTAGAACTCTAAATGAAGTTGGTCTCAGAGTTACTGAGTCAGTAGAAGAGTATTTTTTAAAAATGGGTCAGTCAGACTCTATAAAAAATTATAAATGGGAATTTATTTTAATTGATGACAAGGATACACTAAATGCTTGGTGTATGCCTGGTGGTAAAATAGCATTTTACACAGGGATCTTGGATGTTGCTGCTAATAATGATGGTTTGGCCTCAATAATGGGACATGAAATTGCTCATGCGGTTGCTAGACATAGTGTTGAAAGAGCCAGTCAAGCATTAGCAATAAATGTTGGCTCTACTATCTTGGATATTGCATTAGAGGGTGCCCTTTCTAGCACTTCAGCTGATGATTATTTGGTAAGTTTGGGATTAACTTTACCCTTTAACAGATTACAAGAATCAGAGGCTGATTATTTAGGCTTAGCCTTTATGACAATGGCCAAATACGATAATCATGAGTCATACAAAGTTTGGCAGCGAATGGCTGAGGCGCAAAAAGGAAATGCACCACCAGAGTTTCTATCTACGCACCCTTCCCCCAAAAATCGTATTGAAAAGCTTAAAAACTGGATACCTGAAGTTGATTTAAGATTTACCTAAAGCGTTGTTTTGTCATACTTTAAACAAAACAGAAATTTAATATATTCTAAATATGAATAAAGTTATTAAGTTAAAAAAGCAGTCAAAAACAAGCGACTCTGATAGCATTAAACAGCTTAACAGTAAGCTAAATAAACTTGATAAGAAAATCGATAACCTCTACGAAAGATTAGACGGTCATATCAACAAAATAGATAAAGTTTATTCTAGACTAGAGGAACATTTTTCTGGTATCGAAAAGCTTTTATCCTTCTTTAAATTTAGAAAATAACTATTTCGATAACTCATAATTTATGACATCTGAAGATCTTAGTAGCTCTTCATAACTGTTAGAAAACCATTGTATTATATTATTTTTATTAATAATGACTGGGTTTCTATTGTGAATAAATTCTATATTTTCCATAGAGGATTTAGTTAAAATTGAATAATAAACAGTATCTTCTATTAATTTATATACACCTGCAAAAAAACTGACTGGTGTATTTGTAAATAGTTTATATTTCTCTTTCAATTCTTGAGTTTTCATCCATTCAAAATAACTACTAAAAGGGACTAAACAGCGGTTATTTGCTATAAGACTATTACTGAAAGATTTTTCGTGAACTGTCTCTGATCGAATATTGAAAAGTGTTTTTCCTTTCGGAAGCCAATCAAATGACAAGCCCCAACTTGATTGTTTAAATACAAATTTTGAGTTTAGATTAAAGACAATAGGTGCTTTATTGGTTGGGCAAATATCTAGATTTTTATAATCAAATATTGATTTGAAGTTATTTATAGTTTCATTCTTAAAAGAAGAGTGATTATCTTTAAGATTAAGCGAATATCTTCCGCACACTATTAAATTTTTCTAAAATTCAAGTAGTTAGAAA
This sequence comes from uncultured Alphaproteobacteria bacterium, assembly GCA_902610175.1. Lineage (GTDB taxonomy): Bacteria > Pseudomonadota > Alphaproteobacteria > HIMB59 > HIMB59 > HIMB59. The sequence continues at coordinate 226,872 of CACLUR010000002.1, forward strand.
TATCAAAGTCCTTATATGAAGTTCTTAAACCTAAAAATTGAAAATAATCATCCCTAATTTTTTTCCCAAGAGAGGTATCAGTATAATTATCTAAAACACCATTGATATTTTTTTTGGCTTCAATGACAATATCGTTAGGTAGTTGCCTGAATTCTACACCAAGTGACCTCAATTTTTCTATAGCCACAACCTCTTTATACATAAAATCAGACAACATTTCTTGATTTTCTGACTGACAAGCATACTCGATGATGCTCTTAGCTTCATTATCAAAAGAGTTCCATTTATCTAAATTCATTCCTAATGAAATAGAAACTGTAGGTTTTTTAAAATCTGGATAATAACAGTAATTTGTTACTTTATAAAAACCAAAAGCTAAATCCATAACTGGATTAGACCAATCTGCAGCGTCTATAGCACCACTTGCTAAAGACTGAAGAATTTCACCTCCTGGTATATTTATAGAAGTTGCCCCCATAGTCTTTAATAGATCTCCTCCCATACCAGGGCTTCTTATTTTAAGTTTTGAAACATCCTCGAGACTATTTAATTCGTTTTTGAACCAACCAAATAATGTAGATCCAGTATTACCAACTAAAAAATGTTTAATGTTAAAATTAGAACCTAATTCATCCCATAATAATTGACCATTACCAGAATATATCCATGAATTAAATTCCTCGGCAGTCATTCCAAAAGGAACCGCAGCAAAAAAAGGATATGCTTTGTTCTTTCCTCCCCAATAAAACTCTGCTGAGTGATATAAATCAGCTGTTCCAGATGAGACGGCATCAAACACTCCAAACGGTGGGACTAGTTCACCAGCTGAGTAAACATTAACTTTTATTCTTTTATTAGATAAGTTCTCAATTCGCTGAGCCAACCTGTTTGCACCTAAACCTATACCAGGAAAATTCTCTGGCCACGATGTGACCATATTCAACTCTGTTATGGTACTTGCGTGTACATTAAAACCAGAGAGTGCAGCTGCACCAAGTACAGGAATTGAGGCTTTTTTAATAAAATTTCTTCTGTTAATTTTTTTTTTCATATTTTTATATAAATAAGATAACACTTTATAAATAAAAATGAAATTAGAAGCAAAAAGTTTATTAGCCGCACTTAATGATCAAAAAGTTGAATATAAACTTTTTGAACACGAGGCTTTTTTTACCGTAGAGGAGTCTAGTAAATTAAAATCAGATTTGAATATGCAAGGTGCGCATACAAAAAATCTTTTTTTAAGGGACAAAAAGAGAAATTTTTACTTACTCTCATGCTTAAATAGCACTGATGTAGACCTAAAAATTATTAAAAACACTATACAGTGCCAAGGAAATCTCTCTTTTGGAAGTGCAGAATATTTATATGATAAACTTGGAGTCAAACCAGGCTCTGTTAGTCCCTACTCTTTAATCAATAATGTAGATAAGGATGTAAGTTTTTACTTAGATAAAAAAATCAATGACTATGAATTATGTAATTTTCACCCACTAGATAACACTAAAACAATTCAAGTAAAAACAGAGGATTGTATTAAATTTCTTAGAACAATTACGACTGTTCGATTAATTGACTTTACAACTATGGAAGTAATTAATCTCTAAAATTTTGAAACTGTAAAGGAATTTTGATATCACTTGATTTTAATAATTCGATCATTGATTGTAGATCATCTCTTTTCTTTCCAGTAATTCTTACTTCATCTCCATTAATTGAAGCTTGAACCTTTGCTTTTGATGATTTAACAAGATTTGTTATTTTTTTTGAGTCCTCTTTTGATATTCCATTCAAAATATCAATAAATTGTCTTACTCTGTTTCCAGAGGCAGTTTCAGTTGATTTAAGATGTATAAATTTTGGATCTATTTTTCTTCTTACAATATTATTTTTTAAAATATCATTAAATTGAGTTAATTTAGTATTGTCGGTTGTCTCTATTGTAATAGAAAAATCGTTTCGTTCGATTGTTGAATTAGTGTTCTTAAAGTCAAATCTATTATCAACTTCTCTTTTTGTATTATTGATGGCATTATCAATTTCTTGAATATCTGGTGACGAGACAACATCAAAAGAAGGCATAAGTGAACAATACAATATTTTTATTTATTTCAACACTAATAGTTTGGGGGCCTACCTGGTATATTATTAAATTTCAACTTGGTATTGTTGATCCAATGACATCAGTTTTTTACCGGTTTTTTTTATCATCAATAATAATTTTAATATTTTGTATATTAAAAAAAATAAATCTTATATTTACTCTAAAGGAACATTTTTTTATAGCTGCTCTGGGTATATCATTATTTAATATAAATTATGTGCTGTTTTATCTATCTACAGTTCATTTAATTAGTGGATTTGTTGCTTTATGTTTTTCATCAATATTATTTATGAATGTTGTTAATAATATTATTTTTAAAAGTAAATTTCCAAAAATTATGACTTTGGTTGGAGGTTTTATTGGAACGTTAGGATTACTTTTTATTTTTTATGATGAAATTATTAATTTTGAATTATCAAAAAGCACAAGTATTGGGATTTTACTTGGTGTATTGGCAACATATTTTGCTTCTATTGGTAACTTAATTTCAGAGTATACCTCTAAAATTAAATTGAATGTTGTTGCCGTTACAGGATATGGGATGTTGTATGGCTCCATAACACTATTAATTTATCTTTTAATGACTGGTACTGAATTAAATTTTGATTTTAGTTACAGATATATCATATCGTTACTTTATTTATCTATTTTTGGAAGTGTATTCGGTTTTATTCTTTATCTTTCAGTAATAAAAAATATAGGTGCCAATGATGCAGCATACATTGCAATAATAATGCCACTTATAGCACTAATTATTTCTACAATATTTGAAGGTATGATATGGAACTTAAATTTATACATTGGGTCGTTTCTTGTGATATTTGGAAATATATTAATTTTAAAAAAAAATTAGTTTTTGAATAATTTCTTTTGTAAAATTACGATGATGCTTACTATGAAAAAAAGTATAAACATAGGTGTGTATACAAATTCTATGCCTATCATATCTGCAACATAACCTAAGGTAGGAGGTGCTATCATGAAAACCCCATATGTGCCTATTGTAATAATTGAAATACCGACAGTGGGATCAACATCTTTAATTGAGGAACCATACGTGTAACAAATTGGAATAACAGAAGAAACACAGAAACCAGCTATGATAAATCCAATTATTGCAAAAAATAAAGAACTACTAAATGCAATAACTAAAGAACCAAACAATGAACCTACAACTGAGAAAACAAGAAAATTATAAATTCCAAACATTTGTTTTAGTTTATCTCCAATTAGTCTTCCAAAAACCATACTTCCATTAAAGGCTATTGCAGCAAGTCCAATATTGAAACCGTCTGCATTAATGTAATCTCTCATGTATAAAGACCCCCAGGAGTCGGTCCCCCCTTCCAAAAAAACTGCTGTGATAGCTAATACAACCAAAATTATAAGAAATAAGGGCCAACTAAAAAAAATTGAAAAAAAAGATAAGGGGTCTGATTTATTATTTTCTATAGTTAAACTACTAAAAAATATTAATGGAGCTAAAAATATAATATAGACAAGAGAATTTATAAAAAAACTAATTTTAAATTCTAAGAATAAACTTGTTAACAAAGATCCAGATAATAGTCCAATACTCCAAAATGCGTGAAAGCCTGACATCATTGGTTTATTTAGTTTTTTTTCTAAAGAAGTGGCTTGAACATTAAGAATTACTTCAAAAAGTCCATAACAAACACCAAAAATAAGACTGAGTATTGCCATTAATTTGAATGAATGGGCAAATGGTATGAGCAACCATAAAATACAAATTAGAAATCCAGATAAAAGAGATATTTTTTTTGATGGATAAAGTTGCATTATTTTTGGCATCGCTATCATTGTCAGCACAGAGCCAATTGAAAAAATTACAAAAAGATATCCCATGCCACTATAGTCAACGTTTATTTGATCTTTTATATCAGGGATTCTAATAGCCCAAAGGCCCACAAAAAAAGAAATAGAGAAAAAAAGTGCCTTACATGCATTTATTTCAGATATCTGTATTTTCAATATTAACTCTAATTAATTAGATTATTACCAACCACCATCGTCATCTAATTTTTTGTCTTTTACAGTTTTCATAGATGATGTTTTAACTAACTTCCAAATACCATTTCCTGAAACAATAATTTCATTATTTGAAAATACTTGGCATTTAACAAAACAAAGTGTTTTTGTCATTCTCTCTATAGAAGGAATTCCAATAAGCTCATCTCCTTTTTGTGCAGAAAAAGTAAAGTGAGTATTCATTGATATTGTTACGCATGGTCTATTACCAAACGACTTATATGCAGCATTGCCCATAACATTATCCAAAAAAGACATCAAAAAGCCGCCATGGGCAAAGTTTCCAGAATTTAAATGCTTCTCAGAAACTGTCATTCTATACTTATGTTGATTATTTTCTAATTTTGTTTCTAACTCTCCAAGTAATTGTGAGTATGAAGATTTTGATATTAACTTCCAGGTCATATATAACTTTATAATGCAATCATTTAAAAAAGAAATAATTTATGGAATGTCGTAAAATTATTATTTGTAATGAATAGATCTTACAGAATAGTAGGTAATAGCTCTAACAGTTTTATACCGAGTTATTCTGGAACAAACGGTGCTATAGCAACTCATTCAAATCTATCATCAATTACTGCACATAATATCTTAAATGATGATAAAGGTAATGCCTTTGATGCTGCAGCTGGAGCTATGTTAGTTGAAGGCCTTGTAAATCCTCAAATGTTTGGCATGGGAGGTGAAGGAGTAATGATTTTAAAGCCCAAAGACCAAAGTCCTCTTGTCTTAAATGGTAATACTATATCTCCAAAAAAATTTAATTTTTTAAATTTAGTTACAAGAGGATACACAGAAGTTCCTGATGAGGGAATTTTATGTGCTGGAGTTCCAGCAGCATTTTCTAGTATTTTTAGAATGTTGCAATTATATGGAAAACTAGATTTTAGGACTATTTCTAAATATGCTAAAGAATACGCAAAAGAGGGATATCCTTTACACACTGGAATAATAAACCAAAATAAATTTGGGTTAAAAAGTCTAAAAGGTAAATTTATAAAAGAGTGGAAAAATTCTGCAAAACTATATTTAAAAAATAATAAAATTCCAAAATTAGGAAGTTTATTTAGAAATTTGGCTTACGCAAACTTAATAGATTATCTTAATAATTATGAAAAAAAAATCATAGGATCTCGAAGTAATAAATTTAATAAATTACATGAAGCTTTTTACAAAGGCGATGTTGCAAACTCAATTTTAAAATATTCACAAAAAAATGAAGGGCTTCTTTCAAAAGAGGATTTTGAAAACTTTAATGTGAAATTTGAAAAAACAATTTCAGAAAAATATGGTGATTATCAAGTTCACAAAACTAATTTCTGGGGACAAGGATTAACTAGTTTAATGATGTTGAAAATGCTCAACAAACAAAAAATTAAATCACTTAATTCAGCAAGTGATATCCATAAATTTACAGAAATTTTAAAATTAACTTTTGCTGATAGAGAGATGTATTTCACTGGTAAGTACAATTCAAAAGTCAAAGCCAATCACCTATTAAATGACTCTTACCTTAATAAAAGAATGCAATTAATTAAAGAGAGGGCAATTGACTCTATAATTCCTGGGAACCCCCTTTCTAATAAATCATTGCTTCCAATTGAAAACGATATTAAACCATGGGGAGCTGGCACTGTTCATATAAGTATTATAGATAAAGATAATAATGCTATATCGTGTACACCAAGTGGTGGATGGATAAGATCAAATGAAGTGATTAATGAATTAGGATTTCCCTTAGGTAATAGATTAATGACGTTTTATTTATCAAAACCAGGTCATTTAAATTTTATAGCACCTGAACAACAACCAAGGACAACATTGAGTCCTACTTTAATTATCAATCAAAAAAAGAAAGAGATTTTAAGTTGTGGAACAATGGGTGGTGACGCTCAAGATCAGTGGCAAGCACAATTTTTAATGAATTATATATTTTCGAATAAGTCTATTGACCAAGCATTAAATGAACCAAGAGTTTCATCAGAGCATTTACCTGCTTTTTTTCACCCACATGATCCAAATTTGAAACAATTACTTTTAGAGGAGCGACTTTCACCCTTTATTTCTCAATTAAATAAAAAAGGACATAAATGCCTTAAAACTACAGACTGGAGCGAAGGTTTTATTTTGTGCACTAGAAAACAAGATAAAATTTATGATGCATATGCAGATATTAGAAGTTATAAGAGTCAAATATTTCAAGCACAGGCATTAGCATGGTAAAAAAAAAGAACAAATTAGATGATTTAATTAATGTTGTGAAGAGACTAAGAAATCCAAAAAATGGATGTCCATGGGATATACAACAAACTTCCAAATCATTAGCAAAGTATACTTTAGAGGAAGCATATGAAGTTATCGAAGCAATTGAGTCAAATAATAGCAAAGAACTAGAAGGAGAGCTTGGCGATTTATTACTACAAGTTATTTATCACTCAGTTATTGCTGCTGAAAAAAAGAAATTTTCAATTGAAGATGTCATTGATACAAGTGTAAAAAAAATGAAATCTCGTCATCCTCATATTTTTATGCGCGATGAGTCAATTAAAACCGTTCAAGATGTTAATGATTTTTGGGAAACACAAAAAAAATTTGAAAGAAAAAAGAAAGGTGCTAAATCTGTTTTAGATGGTGTAAGTGTAAATCTCCCTGCTGTTACACGTTCACTTAAGCTTCAAAAAAGAGCTGCAAAAGAAGGATTTGATTGGAAAAATGCAAATGGAACCTTGAAGAAGGTAAAAGAGGAATTAAATGAGCTTTCAAATGAAATGAAAACAAATAATAAGAGAAAAATTAAAGAGGAATTAGGAGATTTATTATTTTCTTGTATTAATTTATCAAGAAAATTAGGACTTGATACTGAAACAATTATTAGGAACTCTAATAGGAAATTTGAGAAAAGATTTAAAAAAATGGAAAATACAATGAACAAAAAAAAATTGAAATGGAATTTGAATAATTTGGAGAGAGAATGGCAAAAATCAAAATAATTTTTTTAAGCACATTCTTTTTATTTTTTTCAAAGGGTATTTTATCCTATGAAATAACTGATTTAATTAAAATTCTTGTCGAAAAAAATGAAACAAACTCTCAATTTAAGTATGACAATTTGATTGATGATAAAAATTTAGAATTAGCTGATACTCTCTATATACCAGAAATAGATTATTCGTTTTCTATTTCAAACAGTACAACTAGCACTGACTCTACTTCTACAGTAAACGCAGATACTCATACATTAAGTGCTACGGTAAACCTCTATAACGGTGGGTTTAGTCAGTTAAATTTAATTACTACGCAAACTAGAAATCAAGCTTTTGACTATCTCAGAGAGTATCAAAAAGAGTTATTAATCAAAGAACTCCTAAACGGTTATAGTAATTTACAGACATTGATCTTTAAAAAGAAAAATCAACAATTGAATTTAGAATTTTATAGAAAGAAAGTCTTAGAGGCTGAAATATTATTTAAGGCAAACAGAATTACAAAAACAGAAGTATTAGATTTAGAAAATGAACTATTAGAAGCACAATCTGTGTCTTTAGATTATGATAGAAAAATAGATAATTTAATGCTTCAAGTTAGTAAGTTACTTGATCTAGATATTTATGATGAAGATGTAAATTTTGATTATGTGATAGACGTATCTAATGCACAAATTAGTAAGAAATTATTTTCAGAATTGATGAATTCCTCTTATGGCCAATATCTCTCTTTTATTGAAAATACATATTTACCTGAACTAGAGATGAGTAAAAAAAATTTGAGACCTTCTGTTGACCTAACCTATTCCCTAAGTGAGAGCAATAATTATTCTGCAGCAATTGATCATAGAAGATCTTCATCCTTATCACTATCTTTAAGCGTTCCTATTTATGATGGATTTAAAGATGAAAATAATTTTGATATTGAGGAATATAATTATCAAAAAAAATTATTAGAGCATAAAGACTTAAAGAGAGACTTACTTAATACTTACTTAGAGTCTTGGAACAATTATGATTTTTATTTAAATAAAATAAACAACCAAGAAAAAATAATTGATAGCTTAGAATTAAAATTACAAGGTAATGAAATTTTATATAAAGCCCAAAAAATAGATATTACACAACTTATTGAAAGTAAGAATGAATTAAATGATGCTCATAACATCTTATTAGATTTGAAATCTTCAAAAAAATATTATTTAATAGATATTCTAATACTAAACGGGGATCTAAATACAATTATTAATGGATTGGGATAGACTTAAAACATTTTATCACGTAGCTACAGCAGGTAGTATCTCTAGAGCTATGGATACTATTCACCTTAGTCAATCTGCTATTACTAGACAAATTCAATCTCTTGAGCATAGTTTAAAAACCAAACTATTTAAAAGACACACAAAAGGTATAACTCTAACAGAGCAAGGTTCCTATCTTTTTGAAGAAACTGAAAAAATTTTTGCTGATTTAAATTCTATAGAAAAAAAGATAGTTGAATATAAGTCAGTTCCAACTGGTAACCTCTCTATTAATACTACTGTTGCTTTTGGATCGATGTGGCTAAGCCCTAGAATCAATGAATTTATTCATGAATACCCAGAAATTAATCTTAAACTAAACTATTCTGAAGATGAGCAAGATATGCTTCGCCAAGATTATGATATTGGTTTATGGATGCGAAAACCAAGACATTTAGATTTGGTTTCAAAGCACATAGCAACAATTAAATACCATATTTATGGATCTGCGAATTACATAAATGAAATGGGTATGCCTTTGAGAAGATCAGAACTAAATAGTCATAGATTAATTACATATGGCATTGGAAAACCATCCCCCCTTTCTGACACCAATTGGATACTGAAGACTGGTGTTAAAAAAAACCAAAAAAATAGAAGACCTCATATTACAATTAATAATTTATATGGTTTATTAGTAGCTGTTGAAACTGGTGCAGGTTTGGCTGCATTACCTGATTATATGGCCCAACATAAAGCCCATCTTGTTAAAGTACTACCAGATATAGAAGGACCAAGTTACGATGTTCATATGGTTTATCATGAAAACCTAAAAGGGAGTTTGAAACTGATAGCTTTTAGAGATTTTCTTATGAATAAAATAAGCCAGTGGAGATTTTGACTATCAAAATTTTCTTTTTTTATTAAAAATATACATTAAAAAAACATGAATAACTTATTAAAAACTTACAAGTTTAGTAATTTTAGAGTAGTAAAGGGTAATGGATGTTATTTATACACCTCTGATAAAAGAAAATTATTAGATTTCTCAGCTGGAGTAGCGGTTAATTCTCTTGGATACAATCATCCAGTTGTTAGAAAAAGTTTACAAGATCAAATAAAAACTGGTATCACTCATTTATCTGGTTCTCAAATGCATGAGTTTAAGACCAAATTATCTAAATTATTATCTAAAAATTCTAATAAGGGAGATGTTTTCTTTTCTAATTCAGGTGCTGAAAGTATTGAGGCTGCTTTAAAAATTGCAAGAAATTATGGAAGTAAAATAGGAAGAGATGAAATTATTGCTATGACCTCGTCTTTTCATGGGAGAACAATTGGCGCCCTATCCGTAGGAAGTAATAAAAAATATAAATCTAATATTGGTCCAGTACCTGGAAAAGTTAAGTTTTGTAAATTTAATGACGTTTCTCATCTTAAAAAACTTGTAAATAAAAAAACAGTAGCAATCATCATAGAATTTGTTCAAGGGGACGGAGGTATAAATATTTGCAGTAAGAATTTTGCAAAAGCTATAAAAGGGATATGTAAAAATAATAAAATTTTGCTTATTGGGGATGAAATACAAGGTGGTATAGGTCGAACTGGTAAAATATTTGCTTACAAACATTACGGTGTCAATCCAGATATTATAACCTCTGCAAAAGGCCTAGGTTCAGGCATTCCCATAGGTGCTACTATAGTTAAAAAAAATATATCCAAAATTATTTCTACTGGTTTTCATGGCTCAACTTTTGGAGGTGGTATGCTTCAGACTAGAGTTTCATATAATGTTTTTAGAACCATAAATAATAAAAGTTTTTTAAATAAAGTACTGATTAATGGTAATTTATTATCTTCTCTAATAAAAAAAATGCACCTCTTACACAAAGATAAAATAATTGATACAAGATGTTTGGGTCTTATGGCTGGTGTAGAGTTTAAAAATAATCAAATCGCATTAAAAACATATGAAAAAATGTCAAAAAATGGGCTTATTTCAACTCTAATTCAAGGGAATATAATTCGTCTTACACCTCCTTTGACTGTTTCAACTGGAGAAATAAGAAAGGCAATAAAGATAATAACTCAATCGTTGTAATTTCAATAATCTAAAGATTGTTTTTGAAATACAGTACCAATTCCCTCTTCTGTCTCTAACTCATTTATAAGAGCATTTTTTATTTCTCCACTTATAATATGAATTTTTTGAACACCTTGATTTAGAGCTTTTAATGAGTTTTCGACTTTTACAATCATCCCGTTAGAAATAATTTTCTCATCAAATAGTTTTCTTGCCACATTTTCATCAACTGCAGAAATTCTTTCTCCTTGTGTATCTTTGATAAAAGGGACATCAGAGATAAAAATTAGCTTACTAGCTGAGAGGTTTATTGCTAATTCAGTAGCAATGGTGTCAGCATTAACATTTAATACTTCAGATGTATTTTTATCTAAAACTAAACTTGGCATAATTATCATATCATGTTCTTTAAATAAGTTTTTAATTTGTAAAGCATCAACTGTAACGATGTCTCCGACTTGTCCATAATCAATGTCATCAACTACATCTCTTCGTTTTGCTGCAATAAAGTCTTTCTTTGAAATAGGAATTGGAAAATTTCTGATATTATATCGAGAACTCAAGCTAAAAATATCTATTAAAATTTGGCCAGATATTTTTTTTGCAGCCTCTATGTCTGTAGGAGATGTTACTCTTCTACCATTTATTTTTTTTGGCTCAATACCATGTACATTGATCATATAGTTATCTAGCTGTCGTCCAAATCCAAAGACTAAAACAACTTTTAACTTCGAAATAGAGTTTAATAATTCTTTTATGTCGCTTATAACATTATCTATACTATCTTCATTATCGCAAATTTTACCACTAACTTTAATGACAAGTATGGAATTTTGTAATATAGATTGGTAAAAACTTTGATTTTTCATTATAAATATAGCGGTATCATTTGTTTCAATCCTAATGATTGATCAAGATCAAAAATTATATTCATACATTCAATAGCATTACCTGAAGCACCCTTTACTAAATTATCTAAACAAGCCTCTACAACAAAGTGCCTCTGATCTTTGAAAGACAATGAAATATCACAATAATTTGAACCAACTACATTAGAGAGCTTAGTATTATTTTGTATTCTTATAAAAGGAGAAGATTTAAAACAATCAACTAAGCTTAAATTTAAAGACTCATGAGTTACATCTTCAAATGTTTCTATGTGACTTGTTAGATATATACCTCTGGAGAAAGGTCCCGACAGTGGAACAAATGATAGAGTCTCCTTTAAATTAGGAAAAGATTGATAAATTTCTCCTAAATGTCGATGTGAATTTATATTGTATGAAAAAATATCTTTAGATCTTGTCGAATGATGATTTTTATTTGAGGGATTTTTACCACCACCACTTGATCCAGTTATAGCAGTAATAGATACTTTTTTAATTATAGATTGAAATGGTAATAAAGATAGTTGAGCTGTTAGTGCAAAACAACCAGGATTGGATATGTTAGAAGATTTTTTTATGTCATCAATTGAATTTTCAATAAATCCATATTGAAATTTATTTTGAATATCAGCATCAAAATTTGTTTTGTAATATTTGTTATAATCCTCTTGATTAGCAATCCTAAAATCAGAACTTAGGTCTATAATTTTAACTTTTGATAATAATTCTTTGACATATTCATGGGCTGAACCATGAGGTAATGATAAAAAAACACAATCGAGATTTTTAAATTCATCAAGATTAGATGTCTGTAAATCTTTCAGATTTAATGACTGTAAATGTGGAAATTCCTCATCTATTTCCATTTCTCTTTGAAATATTTTTGATAATTTAACTTCAGGATGCACAGAGAGAATTCTAATTAGCTCGATACCTAAATAACCATTTGCTCCAATTATTCCTACTTTAATCATTATTAATCCTATTAATTATCTTAGCGAAAACATTGACATGGTTAGTTGAATTATAAATATTTAAAAAATCTAAATTAGGTATAGAAAATTTATCAATTGATTGCTTATAAGCAGATACATTATTAGTTACAGGGCCACTGATTATCAGTAATTTGCTGTCTAAATTATTTGATTTTAAATTTTCTATAATATTTACTGCTCCTGATACGTCATAAGCGCAAATTACAATTACTTCAATTGACTCTGTAATATCAGTATTTTGAATTATTTCTTTAGTTCCATAATCGCCATGATAACCATCACCTAATTCCATTAGAATTATCTCAGCGTCCTCAGACATATTGCTAATAATTGATGCTGAACAACTTTGTATGGTTTTTTTATCATTCATACAGGTACTCGGCAGACCGTAATCTACAAAATCTGATGTTTTATAAGCACCATTATCCTCATAAGAATATAAATCTTTTTGTGAAGCGGTACCTGCTAGTTTACATGCATTAATTTTCTTAAAATAATTACTAAGAGTTTTGATTATAAAGGATGTAACAGTAGTTTTACCAGAGTCAATACCCGTTCCTATGACTGCAATAGATGGTACTTTGTTTTTAATTTTCATTTCTTTAATTTTTGAATAATCAACTAGATTCAATTGTTTGTTACTATTATCTACAACCGATCCAAGGACTTCACATTCTGTAGCTGGTCCCAGAAGAATATTAAAATCTTTACAATTACCAATTACTCCACCTAAATTTAAAATGTGAATTTTATCGTGTTTATTTAATTCAGTTGGAACAGAACCTGTCATCCCTGAAGAAGCAATTCTATTACCCAATGCACCAACAATAACATCTCCCTCAGTTAATTCAGTAATTCTTCCAGAGACTAACTCCAATTTATTATAATTAGGATTGACTGAAATTACTTTAACAGCAATTAATTGACCTTGATTACAATCAATTACATCTGAAATACTCAATTCATCAATATTATTGATGTTTTTGAGAACAGAACCTATTTTTTTTGTGTTAATCATCTTAAGGTTGGTTTTATATAATTATCAAGAATATAAGCAATATTTTATTTGATTTGAAATATGAGTAAAAATAATACTAAAGCTTTAGATTACGTACATTTTTAGCTGCCTGACGAATTCTTTGCTCGTTTTCAACCAGTCCTATCCTAACAAAACCCTCGCCATATTCGCCAAAAGCAATGCCAGGAGAAACAGCTACATCAGCTTTAATCATTAAATCTTTTGCAAATTTTAGAGATCCTTTATTTTGGTACTTTTTGGGGATTGGCGCCCATGCAAACATACTAGCTGAAGGACTAGGAATATCCCACCCAGACCTTGACATAGACTCAACTAAAACATCTCGCCTACTCTCGTAAGTTGCCCGAATACTTGAGACACACGTTTGAGGACCATTAAGTGCTGTTGCTGCTGCAACTTGTACTGGTGTATAAGCACCATAGTCTAAGTAAGATTTAATTTTTGTTAAGGCTTCAATTAGTTTTTTATTTCCAACGGCAAAACCTATTCTCCAACCAGCCATAGCGTAAGTTTTTGACATAGAAGTAAATTCAACAGCAATTTCTTTAGCTCTATTTACTTGGAGAATTGACGGAGGTGGTTTCTTATCAAAGTATATCTCAGCATAAGCAAGATCTGATAAAACATAAACATTATACTTCAAAGCCATCTTAACTATTTCTTTATAAAAATTTAAGTCAACTACTTGAGCTGTTGGATTAGATGGAAACGATACAATTAGAGCTACTGGAGATGGAGTGCTATTTCTTATAGATCTATCTAATCTTTCAAGATAAGTTTCTGGATCAAAAACTCCATCTTTCATTGTCTGTAAATGTCTTAATGATGCACCTGCAATAATAAATCCATAAGGGTGTATAGGGTATGAGGGGTTGGGAGAAATAATAATGTCTCCTGGTGTTGAAATTGCTTGAGCTAAGTTAGCTAAGCCCTCTTTTGAACCCAAAGTTACTATAACTTCACTATCAGGATTTAATTTTACACCAAATCTTTTCTGGTAATATTTCGCTTGAGCTTTTCTTAGTCCAGGTATTCCTTTACTTACAGAATATCTTCCAGTTCCAGGTTTATCTGTTACTTCTTTTAATTTATCTCTAATGTGTTTTGGTGTAGGCATATCTGGGTTGCCCATACCAAAATCAATTATATCTTTTCCATTCTTTCTAAGTTTTGCTTTAAGTTTATTTATCTCTCCAAATATATAGGGAGGTAAACGATCAATTCTGTTAAAATCATGCTTCACAATAATTAAAATAGATTTTTTTAAAAATATCTAAAGTATTAAATTTACAATTACCATTTATTTAAAAAATTAGTTAGGATATTATTTTATTTTTTTCGTTATCCACTATTACTGGGCTCTCATAATATATAATTTCTGGTTTAGAGTAGCGTTCTGTAATCCACTTAATTCTATCTTCACTAAACCATGTTTTTGCATTTTCTATTGTTAAAAAAGTGTAGACTCCCCCAGCAAATCCATTTTCAATATCTGCAATATAATTTTTTCTCAGAAGCCCCTCTACATCTATATACATTTCAGAAGTTTCAATAAATTTTTCTTTAAGAGTTTTTAAATTAAGATCATCAGATATTTTAAATTTAACTAGAACTGTGATCATAGGTTTCTAATAATACTAAAAATTAAATATTTAATTACAATATTTCTTTTTTTTATTCCCACTCAATAGTAGATGGGGGCTTACTGGTTATGTCATAAAGGACTTTGTTTACTCTAGGGACTCCATTAATTATATGAGTTGCTACTTCAGCTAAAGTTTCAATATCAATCTGTGTAACATCTGCTGTCATTCCATCAACTGAATTAATACATCTTAAAACACAAGTTTCCTCATAGGTTCTCTCATCGCCCATCACACCTACTGATTTTACAGGAAGTAAAACAGCAAATGCTTGCCATGATTTGTAATATAAATTCTTTTCGATTAAAAAATTAATAAAAATTTCATCTATTTCCCTTAAAGTATCTAGTCTTTGTCTGTTGACCTTTCCAATACAGCGAATACCCAGTCCTGGTCCTGGAAAAGGATGTCGATTAACAAACCTCTGATCTAATTTGTAGAATAGGCCTAATCTTCTAACTTCGTCCTTAAATAGCTCTTTAAAAGGCTCTATAACGTCAAATTTAAGGTCTTTTGGTAAACCTCCAACATTATGATGTGATTTTATAGTCACACTCTTTCCACCATGGTAAGAACGACTTTCTATAATATCTGTATATAGAGTTCCTTGTGCGAGATAGAAATCTTTTTGTGATAATTTTCTAATATATTTTGAGAATACCTCTATAAATACCCCCCCAATTATCTTTCTTTTAAGTTCTGGATCAGTAACATTTTTTAGTTTTTTTAAAAAGATATGTTCTGCATTGATTATATTTAATTTTAAATTGAAGGATTTAAATACAGATTTTATATTCTTAATATCATACTTTCTAAGCAATCCATTATTTACAAATATAAAATGAACGTTATCTAATTTCAGATATTTTGATATAGCAAATGCCAAAACTGTAGAGTCAACCCCACCTGATACTGCACACACTATATTTGGTTTTTTTTCTTTTACATTAATTCTTAGATATCTACCAATAGTTTGGTGTAAATCATTATTTTTCCAATTTTCTTTTAAGTTACAAATATTAAATAAAAAATTTTTTAAAATTTGATTGCCAAATTCAGAGTGTGTGACCTCACAATGAAATTGTATTGCATAAATATTATTTTTATAAATAGCTGCTGGTATTTTATTTTTAGTTTTAGCAAGAATTTTAAAACCTTTTGGAATTTTTGTTAAACTATCTCCATGAGACATCCATACTTGTTGCTCTGGGTTAGTGTTCTTAAATAAATCACACTTTGATATCTTTATAATTGTTTTTCCATATTCTCTTTGGTTACTTTTTTCTATAACACCATCAAATTCTTTTGAGATATATTGAAAGCCATAACAAATACCTAAAATTGGAATAGGTATTTGATCTAAGGGTATGTCAATTTTAGGTGCATTTTTATTTAAAACAGAGTCTGGGCCCCCTGATAATATTAAAACTGAATGGTTTAAAATATTAGTTACATTGTTGAGATACTTTGGAGGATAAATCTCTGCATAAACTCCCAACTCACGAATTTTCCTTCCAATTAAGTGTGTATATTGAGATCCAAAATCTATAATTAATACTGATTTACTCAATTGGAGCGGTAATTTGGAGCTTCTTTTGTTACTTGGACACCGTGAACGTGACTTTCATTAATACCAGAATTGGTCAAACGGACAAATTTTGCATTTTTTTTGAGTATAGTAAGATTCTTAGAGCCCGTATATCCCATGCCAGACCTCAAACCTCCTGTCAATTGAAATAAAACGTTAGATACTTGACCTTTATAAGGAATTCTTCCCTCAATACCCTCAGGAACTAATTTGATAGCCTCATTAATTTCGTCTTGAAAATATCGATCTGCTGAACCTCTGGCCATAGCTCCTAGAGAGCCCATTCCACGATAGGACTTATAAGATCTTCCTTGAAATAGAAATACTTCTCCAGGTGACTCATCTGTTCCAGCAAATAAAGAGCCTGCCATGATACAATTGGCTCCTGCTGCAAGCGCTTTTACAATGTCACCAGAATAACGTATCCCTCCATCAGAGATCATTGGAATTTTATTTTTATTAGATATTGTAGCAATATCTTGAATGGCAGTAAATTGAGGTACTCCAACACCAGCAACAATTCTAGTAGTACAGATCGAACCTGGACCAATACCTACCTTGATTGCATCTGCACCTAATTTAATTAAGTCTTTAGCAGCCTCAGGTGTAGCAATATTACCAACAACTATAGGTAATTTTATTTTTTTTCTTATTTTTTTAAAAGACTCTAATACTGCTGATGAGTGACCATGAGCTGTGTCTATGAATAAAATATCAACACCAGCTTTATCTAGTTCTATAGCTCTTTGTAGGTCATTAGGCTTACTTCCTATTGCAGCACCAACTAATAATTGTCCATTTTTATCTTTAACAGAATAGGGAAACTTCTCTCCTCTTTGAATATCCTTAACAGTAATTAAACCAATACATTTATTGTTATTATCAGTTACAACTAGTTTCTCTATTCTGTTTTCTTGTAATAATTTTTTTGCCAGTCCAAAAGAGGACATTCCTTTTGATTGAGTTTGAGTAATAGAGATTACTTTTTTAGTCATTAAATCTTTAACTTTTGTTTTTTTATTAATTACAAATCGAACATCTCTATTAGTAATAATTCCCTGAAGTTTATTAGCTTTATCGACCACTGGAAAACCAGATATATTTTGTTTTTCCATCACATTTAAAACATCTTCAATTGTATTATTAGGACTCATTGTTATTGGATTATAGACAATCCCTGCTTCGTATCTTTTTACTTTTTTAACTTCATAACTTTGCGTCTCAATATCATAATTTTTGTGAATTACTCCTAAACCACCATTTTGAGACATTGATATTGCCATTTTGGACTCTGTTACAGTGTCCATTGCTGCTGATATAATAGGAATATTTAGTTTTATATCTTTTGTTAGATTTGTTGAAATATCGACGTTATTAGGGAGAATAGTTGATGCTTGGGGTTTCAATAAAACGTCATCAAACGTTAAATATTCTTTAACTTGGGCCATGGCCAATATTAGTTTTTTTTATATTAAAATCAAGATCTGACTAGGATAGTTTTCTTCCGTCATTGAGACCAGCTTCATAGTCTAATGGATCTACATCATCTAAGCACCCAAGATTAATACCCATACCATTTGGGTCAGTTCTTCTATTGTGGTGAGTGTATATCCCGCAATGCTTGCAAAAAAAATGTTCAGCTAAGTTTAGATTAAATTGATAAAGAGATAGATCTTCTTTTCCCTTTAAAAGTTTAAAATTAGATTTAGGAACCATTATCATTTTTGCATTTTTTCTAATACAAATGGAGCAATTGCATTGCATTATTTTTTCAAGATCAGAGTCAATCTCAAACTCAATAGCTTTACAGTGACACGATCCTTTATGAAGCACGGCTGTTTTCTTTAAAGAAATTTTTTAAAATATTTTTAGTTTCACTCGCCGTTTCTAAAATAGACATATGTCCAGACTCTTCTAGAACGACTGTTTTTGATCCCTCTATATTTGAAGCTAATTCTAGACCCACTTTTTTAGGAGTCATTTTATCATGTTTGCCTACGATACATAAAGTTGGGTGTTTAATACTTTTAGCAGCAGTTTCACCATTAGTGTATTTATCGCAAGCATTGAAGTCTGCACCAAGCGTGCCGTCATTATTTGAAGATACCAACTGACCGCCCATACCTAAATGACTTAATCCTGGAACAGGATGGCCACCTTTATGACCTAAAGGTCCATGAACCCAATCCATCATAAGATCAACTGCTTTTTGATCTTTATTTAATGCTAAGTCTAAAAGTTCAGTGTTCATCTTCATTGACATAGATCCATTGATTAGTGCAAGTAAATCTAATTTCTCAGGATGTCTTTGTGCAAATTCTAATCCCACCAAACATCCCTGTGAATGACCAACATACGATGCTTTATCAATACCTAAAGATGTTAATAGGTCTGCAACCCAATCAGCCATCTCCTCAATCGTTTTTAATGGTGGTCCTTCGGAGTCACCATGGCCTGGTAAATCTACTGCAATTGTATTGTAACCATGAAATGCAAAGTATCTTGTTTGAAGCACCCATGTGACATGGCTCAAACCACTACCATGAACAAATACAATCGAAGGTTGATTTTTATCTATTTCTCTTCCACTAGATGTGTAATATGCCTCTTTTCCATTAACTTTAAGCTTCATTTAGAGGCTACAAGTCTCGGCTTTTGAGATGCTCTGAAACCATTTTCAAAGTCATTAATTATGTCATCCATGTCTTCCAAGCCAACAGAAAAACGTATCATATCTTCAGTTAAACCTGCCAACTCTAATGATTTTTTATCCATTTGAGAGTGAGTGGCAGATGCTGGATGAATAACTAGTGATTTTGCGTCGCCAACGTTAGCTAAATGTGATGTTAGTTTTAAAGAGTTTATAAATGCGTGACCAGCTTCTTTACCACCCTTAATTCCAAACGCTATCATTGAGCCAGCTCCCTTAGGCATTAATTTTGCAGCTACTTTATGATCAGGGTGATCCGGTAAGCTTGGATGATTGACCCAAGAAACACTTGGATTGTTACTTAAGTAATCAACCATTATTTTAGTATTGGATAAATGCTTTTCCATTCTCACTGAAAGTGTTTCTATTCCTATTAAAATATTAAATGCATTAGTTGGGCTCATACATGGACCAAAGTCTCTCATTCCCTCTGCCCTTGCTCTCATAGTAAATGCTGCTGGACCAAATTCTTCTGCAAAAGAAAGACCGTGATAACCATCATATGGTTCAGTCATTGTTGGAAACTTATCTCCCTTAGTCCAATCAAAGTCACCCTTTTCAACAATTATACCCCCCATTGAAGTGCCATGACCTGCCATCCATTTTGTTAGAGAGTGTGTGATTATATCTGCTCCTAATTCAAAGAGATTACACAAATATGGTGTGTTAAATGTTCCATCGACCATTAAAGGAATACCAGCGTCTTTTGCTATTTTGGAAATTTCAGGTAAATCCATAATTTCTATGCCAGGATTACCAATCAGCTCACCCCAAATACATTTTGTATTTGGTTGAATTGCTTTTTTAAAACCCTCTGTGTCTCTGGGCTTGACAAAAGTTGTTTCAATACCAAATCTTTTTAAAGTTAGTCTCAGTAAGTTAAAAGAGCCTCCATACAATTGCGATGAGGAAACTATATGATCACCTGTACTACAAATATTTAGAAGAGCTAGCATCATTGCGCTCATACCAGAGGCAGTAGCTAAAGCAGCAGAGCCACCCTCTAAAGCTGCAACTCTTTCTTCTAGAACAGATATAGTGGGGTTGGATATTCTACTATAGATATGGCCACCCTCCTCTAGATTAAATAAAGCAGCTGCGTGATCTGCATCTTGGAATAAGTATGATGTTGTTTGATATATTGGAACGGCACGGGAGCCAAAATTTTTATCTGGCTGATGCCCACTATGTAAAGTTTTAGTGTTAAATTTATATGTTTTTGGATCGGTCATATAAAAATATAACATAGATTTTTTAATGAAAGTAATAGAAAAAAAGTCTCAGTTTTGAGGTTTATGTAGAAAAGACATAATCTCTAATTAATAATTTGTAATCCACATGGTTTGATAGGCCTTTAGAGTAATAGTTGATTTAATATCAATGATTATCTCATTAGAAATTAAATCCCACCATTCATTTGATGCTATTAGATTTAATTCTGACAAATCTAAATATTGGAACACATTAGTTACATTACTTACACAAAATATCGACTGTCTTTTATCATGACTCTGTCTCCAAAAACCAAAAAAGTTCTTACCTAAATTAAATGTAAATTGTGTAGCATTTGGGTGAAAAGCTGCTTGGTTTTTTCTAATGTCAATAAGTTTTGATAACTCATTATAGATTTGAAAATTTAGAGTATCATTATCAATAAGTAATTTATCGATTACATCATAGTTCCATGACCTTCTGTTGATAGATCTCTTATTATTTGTTATTTCAACTTGTTTATAGTCATTTGTTGATCCAATAAGACTGTGAATATAAATAGCAGGTATACCCTCGATGCCTAACATTATGGAGTGACAACATATAAATCTCTCTAATTGCATGTGATCTGCACCAAAAAAGGTACCTTTAAGTGCGTCCAATAAAGAAATATTAATTTCATACACTGACTCAGTGTTATCTACTTTTTTTCTTTTAGTGGTTTGGCCACCAAAATCAGTCATGATATCTACCAATGTGTCTCTTTCTTTATCAGTCAAAATACCTTCAGTGGGTCTGAGACCAATTCCATCATGAGAGGCTATAAAATTAAAATAAGAGGTATTATCTTTTGCAGGGGGCATGCTCATTGACCATTTTCTAATAGCTGTGCTATCACCCATTACTAATGTCCATAACAATAAAGGTGGTAAAGCAAAATTATATATTGCATTAGCTTCATCGTTTTCTCCAAAATAACTAAGATTTTCTAAATTAGGTAAATTTGTTTCTGTAATAAGAAGAGTATTTTTACTATATGCATTTAAAAGAGTTCTTATGAGTTTAACTACTTCATGTGTTTGAGGTAAGTTTAAACAATTAGTTCCATACTCTTTCCACAAAAAAGCAATGGCATCTAATCGAAATACTCTGATACCATTTTTTAAATATAAATGAATTAATTTAATAAAGAAAAAAAGAACCTTGGGGTTTTTAAAATTAAAATCAACCTGATCATGACTAAATGTGCACCATAAATAAAAAGTTTCGTCATTGATTGCATACTCTTTAAATAGATCTGAACTTCTTGGACGCACCACACTTTCATATCCTTCTTGCACATTTTTTAGTTTAATAAAGAAATTTTTGGTATCTTCTTTGTTTTCGATAAAGTTTTTAAAATATTTACTCTTTATAGATGCATGATTTATAACTATATCACTCATTACTCTAAAATCTTTTGACAATAATTTTATATCCTGCCAATTACCTAAATCAGGTCTTACTATTTCATAATCTGTTATTGAAAATCCGTCATCAGAACTATATGGGAAAAATGGTAAAATATGAACATTATTGAAGTAGTTCTTACAATATTTATTTAAAAATTTAGAAAGTGCATTTAATTTATTATCTGAAGTTTTTACTATTGAGTCACCGTATGTTATTAAAAAAATATCTTTTTGTGACCAATTAGGCTCAGTAATACCCTGATCTTTATTTTCAAATAGATCTAAAACTTTATTAATTAGCTTTAAGATCTCATTTTGATCTAAAATATCTTTATAAATTATTTGAAAGTGAATATTTAAATTATTTTTTAATTCTTCTCTCAACTTATGAGTTATCTTCTTTTACAGCTTTATTAAAGCTATCTAGGATTGATGGATCTGCACTCTCAATTCTTCTCCAGGTTGGGATATTAGGATTTTCACTTGGAGAATCTAAGAATATCTTACCTGCTTCAATAATATTTTGTGCAAACAGCTCAACCATTTCTTCCTCTTTATGTACATCAAAGTCCAAACCGTTCATTTCAGCGTCTGTTTTGTAAATTTGAACCATATCAAGAGCCATACGAAAATAAGTTGCTTTTAATGAACGAAATTTTTCATGAGAAAATACCTGACCTTGCGTGGCTAATTTTCTAAAAATTGCTTTAGATATATCGATGGTCATTTTAGAAAGACCTTTTTGTCTGTTATTTTTTGAAACTTCCTGGTGTTTATGCTCATATGTTTCAGCTAAATCCACTTGGCAAATACGATTATTAGCAAAATTTCTATACATTTCAGATAGTATACCTACCTCCAAGCCCCAATCATGTGGAACTCTGATGTCATTTAATAAATCATACTTGAATGAAAATTCACCTGCTAATGGATACTTAAATATATCTAAAAAATTAAGATATTCATTATAACCAACCATTTTTTGTAAAGATTTCACTAAAGGTGTTACTAGTAATCTTGTAACTCTTCCGTTCATTCTTCCCTGCGCTACACGTGGATAAAAACCTTTACAAAAATCGAAAGAAAACTTTGGATTTGCGATAGGATAAAATAATTTTGCTAATAAATTTTTATCATAAGTTACAATATCACAATCGTGCATAGCTACTGTCCCAGAATCTTTCAAAGAAATTACAAAACCCATGCAGTACCAAATATTTCTACCCTTTCCTTTTTGCACTGGAGATAAATCTAAATTAGATAAAACTTGATCTATTTTTTTTAGTCTTGGACCGTCATTCCAAAGAATATAAGTATTTTGTGGTAAGACGGAAAAAAACTTTTTAGCTTTTAAAAATTCATTTTTATTTGCTTGATCTAGGCCAATAACTACGTTTTTGATATACTTTACTTTTTTTAAAGTATTAACAATATAAGTCAAAGCTGGTTTTTCTAACTCTGAATAAAGAGAGGGTAAAATTAAAGTCATAGGAGATGTTTTTGAAAAAGATATAAGATCTTTTTCAATCTGTTCAATTTTTTTTGTATTAAAGTTATGAAGGGTTGCTATGACACCATTTTGATGAAAATCAGGCATTTTAAAAAATTTTATTATCCAATGTTTTATTTAATTTATATAGGACTTGACGCCAACCGTCAGGTGCAAACTTTGATGATTTTATTATATTTTTTTTATTTGAACGCAATTTAGGAAAATATCCAGATCGATTTTTTATAAGACAAGGGTAACTAGCAGAATTTAACATATCTATATCATTTTTACTGTCGCCAAGAGCTATAGTATTTTTAGAGTATGTACCATAAAATTGATAATCATATGCATGAGATATTAACTTTTTAGCTATTCTTTTGTTGCATACAGACGAAACTTGCATGAATCTACTACCTTGTATTAATACTCCTTGTTTTTCAGATTTAAGCGCATTTTTAAATTTTTTTAAATTTACCAAGCTATCTTCCCAAAGAATAATTTGACTAGCCTCTCTATTTAGCATCTTACTCGTATCATCTAAGTTTGTGTATTTTTTTAAAATCTTAGAGGAAAGATCTTGGGCAATTAAAAAATTATATTTTTTTTGTTTCTGTTTTAAAAATTGATACCAGTTCTTTGAAGATAATTTAGCAATTCTAAGTTTCCAATATATATCAAAAGAGGATGAGTTTTTAATTTTATTAAATCTTATTTTTGGAAAATATAAAACTGCACCATTTTCAGCACTAAAGGGCATATTTGATAACTTCAATTCTTTTAGTAATTTTTTACATTCACTGAATGTTTTACTAGTGTTAAAAATAATTTCATTTTTGTTATTGATAATTGTAGAGATCATTTTCTCATTATTTCCAAATGAATAATTATTATGATCTAGAAGAGTTCCATCGAGATCAGTAAAAATAAGATATCTTTTCATTTATATGTAATATTCTTTATAGATTGGTTTTTATCTAAAATTATTAGAACATTACAATAACTAGGAGTGGTCATAGACATCCATTTAGATAACTTCTCATAATATTGAATAAATTTATAAAGTTTCTTTTTAAGCTTATTATCGTTACTTAAAGAGCGAAGGTCCAACTCTTGTTTATATTTCCAATTAATAACATTTTCCCAATTTGGTAACTTAATAAATACATAATAATTAAACTTATTGAAAATTTTTTGATAATCATCTAAGAATTTATTATAAGCTGTTCTCCAAATGAAGTTTTGGTCTTTATTTTTTTCTAACTCATTAATATTTTGATTTAAATATTTAGTATCAATTGTTTTTGAACCAACACACCATCCTTCTAAAATGATTAAATCAGCTCTACTAATTTTTCTTTTATATTTTTTTGTATTATCAGTTACCTTGTCAAATGTGGGTAAATATACAGGGAATTTCTTACCCCTCAATTGATCAATAGTTTCATATAGCAATTTAAAATTATGAGTACCAGGCACACCTCTGGTTTCGAATAAATTTGTCTTAAATTTTTTAGCTAATTTTTTTCTTTGATAAGAAGATAAATAGAAATCATCAATACTCAATATAACAACATTCTTTGAATAAAATTTTTGAAAATATTTTTTAATTATTAGAGATAATGTCGATTTACCTGACCCTTGAGATCCTGCAATCATAACTGTTTTTTTGTATTGTAACTTCATAAACAACCTCAAGTAGGTATCATTAATCTCATCAAAACTTAGCATTTTTCCAGTTAACTTTTTAAGAGTATATTGGATAAAGTATAATTTAGAGTTAATTTCAGACATATTTAAATAATATCATTTAAAAAGATATTATTAAAATTTCATCCAACAGATAAAATAAAGTAAATTTGTTTTATAATTTAGATTTAGATATTTTTATTAAATATTTATCAGCCTTTTACAGCTCCAGCAGTAAGACCACTTATAAGTTGACGCTGAAAAAACCATATAATCATGAACAAAGGGGCGGTAGCAGAAACAACACTAGATACTGCCCACATGTAGTTTCCACCATGCTCAATAGTTCCTAAAAATGCATTTATTTTTGGAACCATTGTATAGTTCTGTTGATTAAGCAATAAAGCAGTAACAGTAAAATCATTATATGCTAACATCATACTGAACAAGCCTGCTGTCACAACTCCGGGCCACATGACTGGCATAATAATATAACGAAACGCTTGAAAATAAGAGCATCCATCAATTAATGCGCTTTCATCTAATTCTTTTGGAACTGTCTTAAAAAAAGAATAAAGAAGCCACAAGGTAAAAGGTTGATTAATGGCAACTAACACAATAATAGTGGTAGGTAAAATTCCCCATATGTTTAATTGAAAAAAAGGAAATAAATATCCTGAGACTAAAGTAATGTGAGGCATAGCTCTAAATATCAAAGCAGCTATTAAAATATAAAAGGTATATTTATATGTTGATCTTGACAAAGCATAAGCACCTAATGTTCCAAGAAATAATGAGATTGATACTACTGATACAGTGACAATCATTGTATTCAATGAAGCTCTCCAAAACTCACCTTCAAACCATGACTCTACATAAGCTTTTACAGTTGTAGTTGCACCTGTTTCAATCAATGTATTGAAACCCGTTAAAGCATATGTCCACTCAGCTCTTGAAAAAAAATCTGCTTTTACTTTGAAAGAGCCCCATAAAGTCCAAAGAAAAGGGAAAATTGAGATAGTGAGCCAAAATAAAATAAAAATGCCATTGAAAATAATAAGTTGCTTCGAGTACTTATTTAATTTTGTATCCATTTATCTTTCAGTCCTAAATTCTTTCCATGTTCTTATTAAAACTGGTGTAAGTAAAAAGGCTATTCCAATTATGGTAAGCATAGATGTTGCTCCTGCAGATCCAAAGAGCATTTTATTTTCATTTCTTAAATCTTGATAAATCATCCATGATAAAGATTGAGCAACACCCTCCGCAGAAAAACCAATTATGGGTTCGAAAACCCTAAAATTATCCATTAGGCATATTAACATTATAAATGTCGCTACAGGATAAAGGTGAGGAATAACTATATAACGCACCCTTTGATATCTAGAAGCTCCATCTATGTAAGCAGCCTCTATTGGGTCTTGAGGAACTGTTTGAAGCGCTGCATAAAAAACAACAAAAGCAAATGGAGTGTTATGCCATATCCCATAAATTATTAGAGTAATCCATGTTAAATTACTGGATGCTTTCAAAGAGAGATTGGGGTCATCAAATAAAATTTGAATAGAAGCACCAATTATACCTTGCGAGTCAATCATCCAAAACAAAACTAGAGATCCAATTAAGGGAGTCACAATCATAGGTAGAATTGTTCCAAAAACTATGAAGCCTTTAATGATTTTAGATAAAGTGTTCACACTCAAAGCCACGATAAAACCTAATATTATTACTGGAGGTGTAACAGCAAAACAAAAAGTTAGAGTAAATAAAAGAGCTTTATAAAAAGGAAGATTTAAAACAATATCTTTAAATTCACTCATTGATGATGATGTATTCCAAGCTTCCCCTATTTCATCGAATGCTAGATGATTTCTGTCAGTATAGGTACCAAACCCATTAAACCTCCCTAAAGGATTTTCCTGTCTTAATTTTTCAGTCGCCTCAACATCAACGCGCACATTTGTTTTACATCCAAAAGGATCACAATTTTCAACTTCCATTAAGATCTGTTCAGTTTCAATATGTAATGATTGAAAAAAGCTAGATACAATTGGTAGGCCAATAAATAAAATCATAGCTAGGCCTGTGGGTAGAATAAACCAAAAGAAAGTTTTATGAGGCATTTAATTACTTAAAAAAAAGAGTGGACCATATCAATGGACCACTCTATCAAATTTAATATAGCTATGTTTTATAAAAAACCCTGCTCAGTAGCCTTGGCTATGTAAGCAGCTTCAACATCAGCTAATGCTTTTTCAGCTGACTCATTGCCTTGAAGAAATTCTACAAGTTCTGTACTCAAAGCACCGTGCATCAAGCTCATATGTGGAAAACTAGGGTAAGGTGTTGTACCTCTACTAGCAGCATCCACAACTGGCCCTGCAGTATCACCAGGTGTGTAACCTTTAATTAACCACACAGTTGCATTAGGATTGTTATTAGCTAAATCAGTTGATGAAGCAGCTCCAACTAAAGCTCTAAATGAAGCCTCTGCATTTTCATCAGATGTGTTTGTAGCAATTGCAATTCCATCCCACCAAAGAGTGGTTGCAGGTTTGCTACCACCGCCTACAGTAGGTGATGGGGCTAATCTTGTATCAGCTTTGATATCTTGATCACCTTCATCATCAAGTAAAGATGCAGCACCTGAGTTCCAAACATGCATTAATGCAACGTTACCAGACTCCCACTCTTCTTTAACAGCATTTGTATCTTGTGTTAAAAAATCAGGATTACTTAACTCAGTTAATTTTTTAATAACATTCAAAGCTGCAACACCTTTTTCGTTGTTCACATTAGGCTGAGCAGATCCTGATTTAAAAAACTCACCACCATGACCAAGGTACATGTTCACAAATTCTTGACCAAGATTCCATCCAGACTTGAAAGCTCCTGCATATGGATTGTCCATAACTCCAGCTGCTTTGATTTTTTCAGCAGCAGCAATTACCTCTTCATAAGTAGAAGGAACTGCTATTCCTAAATCGTTAAGAATACTCTCTCTGTACCAAAGATGTTGTGCGTTTGCCATAAAAGCTACAGCATAAATCTTTCCATCAATTGTAATCTTTTGATTTTCATTTAAGTTTGAACCGTATTTTTCAACTAAATCATCAAGTGGACGAATTAAACCGTCATTCATTAATGGTGTAATTGAGCCATTAGTAACTAATTTAGCTGAAAATTCAGCAGGATTTGCTGATAAGGCAGCTACTTGTAATTTGTTATGATCAACAGAGTGCGTAACATTAAAATCTGCATCTGGACCAGCGCAACTTTTTACTTCATCCATAAAAATTCTGTATGTAGTAAATTCGTTCGCTAAAATATTTATTGATCCGTTTGTTACACCACAAGGTGAGTGACTACCTGCAAAAACGCTAGTAGATGCAAACGAGATCAATAAAGCTAACATTAGTTTTTTCATTTATTTCCTCTTCTGTTTATAAGTAAAAATATAATCTTAATTATACCTAATAAACTTAAATTAAAATGTAAGAGAAATGGTCGCGGAAATTATGATATTCTTTCTTATTTAAAACTAAGACCCATTTGTTCAAAAACACCATGGTTATCGACCATTACATAATTATCCATAAATTTACCATTTTTAATTGTCCAAAAGTCAGAAAATTGCATTTTAATTGCCTTTCCAGTTGGTTTTACTCCTAAATAAGTACCGCTATGAGTTCCAGTTAAATAACCCGTCGCACTTATCCATTCACCTTCTGCGACAACAATATCATTTTTTACATGATAGTCTGGAAATGCCTCATAAAAAGGTTTGAGAACCTTATATTTAAAATTTTCAATTCCGTGAATATCACCAAAACCTGGAGGTCCATGCCAAATCATATCATCGTTCCAATATTTATGCTGTGCCTCTAAATCTTGTGCATTCAAAGCATCGTACATATTTTGCAGCAGTATTTTATTTTCATTTATATTCATTTTTTTTCCCCTAAAATTTGTATTAAGATTGCCAATTCATTGAAACCAGTCCATTCTTTTACAATTTTATTATTTTTAATTTCCCATTGTGTAATGCCCCAGAGATAACATTCTTTATTAGATGGTTTACCATAAATTCCATTTCCTTTGTGAGTTCCCACAGCACCCCAACGAATTGACACTAAATAACCATCTTTACTATTTCCCATCCAATATAGATCTTCAACACTTAGTGCAAGGTCAGGAAATGATGCAATTAATGAGATTATAAAATGTTTAAGCTTAGGTATTCCAACAAATTTTCGACTAGTTGAACCTTCAAATTTTATATTTTTTGTATAAACGCTATCAATAGCAGAAAAATTTCTTCTATTCCAAATAGTATCAAAAACCGCATGCACAAATTCTCTAATGTTTTTAATTTTATCAGGTATAGCGAAACTTATATGCTTTAACTTTTTAATATTTCTTTTGGGTTTTGAATTTCTAAAATCAGGAGCAAATGGACCAATATTTCCTTTATTAGCAATTTGTATTGCTACTTCATTTAAATCTAAGCCTAATTGTTTTATTAAACCTGCAGTATCATAAACAACATTTTCGTAATATATTTCATTATTTTTTGCTACACAGTTTGCAATACAGAACAACCTAACTGATTTACCTGTTGGTTTGGCAAAATTACTATAACCGGTGTTAGTGCCTGTAATTATAGTTCTGTGTGAAGTATGAAAACTAGTTTTGTCGTCTCCTGCCCATATAACCTCATCAGCATATAATCGAATGTTCGGGAATGCGTTATTAGTATGAACTGTATCAGAGACAATTTTTTCAGATCCGAATTGTAATCCAAGTTCATCCCAAACACGACATTTTGGGCTATAAGTATCGTATATATAGCCAATATTTTTTTCTTCCCATATGCTGTATGTAATTCTGACAATATAATCAATTATATTTTTATATTGTTTTTCAAATCCCTGCATTGACTGAAATGGTAAATTTTTAGGGTTTGGATTTAAAGATTTAGCATTACCACCTCCACCATAGGATTTAAGAGAGATATCAAAATTTTTTGGCATTTGATGATCTTTTAAAGGGGTTGGTTTTAAATCTTTAATTAGAGTTTTTTTCATAAATAAATGTACTAATACTATTAAATAAAATTCAAAGCAATAATTTTATATAAAATGAATATTATTATTTTTTCTTTTGTATTATAAATAGACTAATGTCTGATTTTCAGAAAGAAAAATCATTAGTATTAAATTTTATAAATGAAGTTGATAATGCTACTGAAAATAACTTAATTGAAATAATTTCTAAGTACGCATCTAATAATTTTAATATGAAATGTACACATCCTTTTAACGAAATAATAGGCATTGAAGAATTTGCAACAAAATTTTGGTTTCCTATAAAAAAATCATTTAAGCCTATCCAAAGGAGAATGGATATCTTTTATGCTGGCACAAATTTAGTTGATAATCATTCTTCAAAATGGGTTGTGAATATGGGACATTTACTTGGAAGTTTTAATTTTCCTTTTTTTGACATTCAACCAAATTTTAAAACTGTAATGTTATGGTATTGCGAGTTTTATAAAGTAGAGGATAACAAAATACAAGAAGGTGCTTTTTTTTTAGACATTTTAAAATTTATGCAACATTTAAATTTATCAGTTGTCCCAGAGTCAACGGGGATGATTGGCTTTAATCCAGGACCTAAAACACATCAGGGTTTATGCTTTGATAAACAAAGTGAAATAGAAGGAAAGAAAACTCTTGACCTTATAATGAGAATGGCAAATCGATTAATTGGTGAGGGGATGAGGACAACAATTCAAGATCTACATAAAGACTGGCATGAGGACATGATATGGTGGGGACCTGGGGGTATTGGTGCATCATATACCTATGAAGGTTATTTAAAAGGTCACACGGGCCCTTTTGAGGATAATTTAGATTTTATTGATTTCTCTGGACATATACTTGAAAACTCAGAGGGCAATTATGGTGGATGGTTTGGTTGGCCAAATTTAAAAATGAAACCAAAGGGTAATTACATGGGATTCAAACAAGACACAAATCTTATTGGGGAGATGAGAGTTGTTGACCTTTATAGAAGAGATGGAGATAAAATAGCAGAAAATTGGATATTAATTGATCATCTTCATTTTTTAGAATGTGTGGGCATTGATTTACTTGAGAGAAATAAAAATGAAAATTCTAAATAACTTTTGAAGCGAGTTTAGTACCCTCCACTAATGCAATCAGTTTTTCATAACAAATATTTTCATCAATTTTTCCAAAGCCTGCAAAGGTACTAAAGCCACAATCAGTCCCAGCCATTAATTGTTCTTTAGGTACAACTGTTGAGTACTTTATTAATCTTTCAGCTACTACTTCCGGGTGTTCTACAAAATTAGATGTAGAGTCAATTACGCCAGGTACTAACACTTTATCTTTTGGTAATTTTATTTCTTCAAAGACTTTCCACTCATGTGCATGACGAGGATTAGATGACTCAATCAAAAAATATTTAATTTTTGATTTTAGAATTATAGGTAATATTTTTTTAAGAGCAATATCATGAGTATGTGGTCCCTCATAATTACCCCAACAAATATGCATTCTTGTTTTTTCAATATCAACATTTATTAAAGCATAATTTAAACACTCAATTTGCATTTCAGCTTTTTTTAAAAAATCTTCCTCAGATAGATCTTTAAAATTCATATGCCTAGCTAGGGCTAAATCTGGACAGTCTAATTGAACATGAATATTTGCATTAGTAATTTGTTCATATTCATTTGCCATAATACCAGAGAGTTTATTTAAGTATTCATCATCACTAGCATAAAATTTATTTGGCATAAAAACATTAATAACACCCGGTGATGCTGCATTCATAAATGCTTTTGCATGATCATACTTTTTTAAGGCGTTGCTAAAATTTTCAATATCATTTAACAAAGAAAAATTATCTTTTATTTTTAATTCATTGGTGCAACATGGTCTTGAATAAGTAGGTGTTCCACCACTAATAGTTAACTTTTCCTTATAATCTGGAAAATCGTCTAAATCGGCAGGTGCTCTTCGTTCACTTTCTCCTGAAAAACCGTCAATTCTATCCTTGATATAAGTGGCATAACTAATCTTGCTCATCTCACCGTCACTTATGAAATCTAACCCCACTTCGAGTTGTCTTTTTACAATTTGCTCAACATTTGAGTTTAAAATATTTCCAAATAATTTTTTGTTGTATTCTTCACCCTTATCCTTGGCAAAGAGATATTCTGATAGTTCTTTGGATCTTGGTAAGCTCCCAACGTGTGTTGTCAAAATTTTAGATGCCATAATAATTATGAATTGATAAATTGTTTATACTTATCTAAGAATTGTTTTTTCGAAAATTTTTTATTTTTTCTTAAGAAATCAAAAATTATTTTTTCTTTTTTTATCATTTTTTTTATAGCCAATGGTAATTCGATTAAAAAGTCTCTTTTTATTATAACAGCGCCGTGCATGTCTGCATGAATAAGGTCGTCAGGTCTTACTTTCATATTAAAAATATCAACATTGCAATTAATTTTATGAATTTGATTGTATCCATGCCCTACTCTTATTTCACCACTTAATATTTGAAACTTTCTATTTATCTCCTGTAAATCTCTCATTGCTCCGTTTGTTATAGCTCCAACAAATCCAAAATTTAAATGTATAGATGCATTAAGTTCACCCCACCATGCACCAATTGTATTAGTCTTATCCTTATCCTCGATAACACAAATCTTAGGGTAGTTTCCTTCGAACATATACTCGTAATATTTATCTCTATTTTTTATTATATTTGTATTTTTCTTTTTTCTGGATGTAATAATTGCTGTTTTGGCAAAACCAATAATTGGTTTTAAACTCGGATTTAGACAATGCATTGTTTTTTGTGTGTGTCCTTTTGATCGTAGAGTTGTATCTAATAATTCTAGTGAATTTGAAATAGTTGGAGTGTCAAAATTTCTAATGTATTCAATAATTTTCTTTTCTCTTTTTGTTAGTAGTTTCAATTGTTATCCAGTTTTTAATAAAATTTGTTTCCAAATTATTGTTTCATCAAACAAAACCCACTCATTTTTGATCCCTCTTGGACCAAATTCAGCCTGAGAAATTCCCATTATATGAATATTTGCATTACTAGGATCAGAAAATAATCCGGGTCCTGAATGAATTCCCTCTAGTGACCATCTAATGGATGCCTTTTTATACTCATTTTTTTCCTCTAAATAGCTTATATGTTCAACTTTAAAAATTGAATCCGGAAACATAGATCTTAGTGAAGACCAAAAACTCTTTACCTCATCTACCCCTAATGCTTTCTTGCCTCCAGGCTGTTCTTGATTGACTGATCGATCATAAACTTTATCTATTATGTTAAAATTATTATTAAATATTTCCTTTAAAATGTTAGCATAATCTATTCCAGTATTGTTTGTTGAGATCGGTATTTGTATATATTTTACTTTATGTGAGGTATTGTTATTAAAGGGAGCTGGGCATTTATCTTTACCGCCTTGATTTTCAATCACTTTTGCTGCATGTTTTTTAGGGTCAATGTTTAACTGCCGCACAATAGCACCCTGGTCTCTTACAAGCCATTCATCGTAAACCTGGTTATTCTTGCAAGCACAATCAGCTATTACTCGATACTTGAGAGTTTTACCAGTAGCGTTTCCATAAATACCATCATTTAAATGCGTCGCCTTAGATAAAATTCTATGTGATGATAAATATCCATGTTCTTCATTACCAATCCAAATAACATCTTCGCCTAATAACTGTCGATCTGGAAATTCATTCAAAGTGGCATAAGTAGCTTTCACTACAGCATCAGGGCCATATATTACACCGTCTGGAGATCTAACTGGAATACTCTCAGCATAATAGTCTCTAATTGACTCAACATCTTTATTTTCCCAAATTTGATATGTTATTTTAAATATATAATCTGGTAGATCTAAAAATTTATTATCAAAACCTTTCATTATTAGAGGTTTTTTTGTCGTATAATAAAGATACTTCCTTCTTGATTGCTAATATTTTTTAAACTTCTATTTGATCCTCTGGGAGACGAGAAAGAGTCGTTTGGTCCAATTGTGGTTTTTTGATCATTGCAAGTTACTTCCCATTCACCTTCTAAACATAAATAAACTTCAGACTCTTTTAATGTGTAAGGATGAATATGAGCATTATTACCTTTTAACATCGTCAAACCAAAACCTGTATTATGGTCTATGTTTGGCTCAAAATCTTTGTTATGAACATTAAAATGGTCAATGTAATTTAAAATTGAATTAGAGTCATAATGTTCATCATCTTTTAAATATTTATCCTTATTTTCATAACGTATTACATATTTTTCAATTTCTTCAGAAGTGTAATGATCGAAAGACTGTAAATCTTTTTCTTTAATAGGTTCAATGGCAACTTTTCCATCTGGAATTTTATTCTTATCAAGATCAACTAAGGTATTATCATTTAATAAAACCATTCCAGACTCTTTTGCTTTTTCTAAAACTTTTGGTGTCCACGTTATCACACCAGGATCATTTTCTCCTAGAACAACAAATATTAATGCATTTTCATCACTAACATTTTGAAATCCTCGAAACATATTTGTGGGAAATGAAGCAACATCTCCTTTGTTTAAAACTACTTCGCCCTCTTTACCATCTTTGCCCCAATAAAAGCGCCAAGAGCCTGAAAATATCAAAAATACTTCTGCAGTAGTGTGGCTATGAAGTCCCGATCCGTTCATTGGAGCGGCACTTACTGCACCGATATTGAAACCATGTTCTTCAGCTATCTTGACGTTTTGCTTGGTATCCTCACTCACTCCAGGACCAACTATAGAATAATTCAGTCTATCTTGATGCCCTTTAAGCTTCCCTTCTACAAACGGAACTTTACTTGGAACTAGCTCATTAAACTTTACCAAACGACTGTTGATATCCTGCGTCATTAATTAGATTTTAAATTTCCTCAATTTATTAAATATTATTTAAATTATAAAGTTAATCAAAGTAATATTTATTTATATTAGATAGGTGAGGCAATATAACTTGAGCGAAATTAAAAATTTTGATACCGGTATTCCAATTAAAAATGGTGCAAAAATTATAAATTTGGACCCTAAAGAAAATATATTAAATAAAAAAAAAATTAGAAATCTTCTCAAAAAAATTTCTGAGTCCAAAGATAGTGATTTAAGTCAAAATATAAAGAATGCATATCATGAAAATGCTGAAATCTATGCATTCCACCCTGTAAATCATATAAAAGGCATTGATGAAATAATTAATACCCTTTGGAAACCTTTACTGAATTCTTTTCCAGATTTAGAGAGAAGAGATAATTTAATAATTGGAGGGAGTTTTCAAGATAGGGTTTATGTCTCAACTGTTGGTCATTTGACTGGCACTTTTGTCAATCCATGGTTAGGAGTTCCCTCTAATGGTAAAACTATTCATTTACGAATTTGTGAAGTTCATCAAATAGAAAATGAAAAAATAATCAATTCTCATATGTTAATTGATATAATGGATTTTATAAGGCAAGCAGGTTTTTGGCCAATTAACTCATCTTTAGGTATAGAAGAAATGTGGCCAGGACCCATTACTGGAGACGGAACAACCTTTGAAAACCTAGATTCTGATTTATCAGCTAGAACTCTTGATCAGGGTCTTACGATGCAAAGAAGTTTAGATATAAAACCAGAAACTGAGACTGGAGCTACTAAAGATAGTGTTAGACAGAAATTAATTAACCACCCTCAAAAAGATTATTGGCATCCGAAAATGATGTGGTACGGACCATGTGGTATAGGCACTGCTAGAGGTTTAAAAGGTTTTATTGAGCATCATCAGCTACCATTTAGATTGACTTTTAAAGAGAGAAATTATTGGAAAATTGGTCATTACATTGAAATAGGTGATGGTAATTATTCTATGACAGGAGGTTGGCACAGTATTCAAGCAACACACGGTTCAAGTGATTGGCTAGGATATCAACCTACTAATAAATTAGTTACCATGAGAGTAATGGATTTTTATTTACATAATGAGGGTCTTATTAGGGAAAATTGGGTACCAATAGATATTGTCCATATTTTATTTCAATTAGGAATAGATGTACTCAAATTAGTTCATAAGAAATAAAAATGACGGTTGAATTTATCAAAAAAAGCTTAAATGAAAAACAAAGAGCTGAAGAAAACAATAAAATTAAAGCAGTTGTTGAGAACACTTTAAAGGAAATTGAATTAAAGGGAGATAGCTATGTAAGAGAATTATCAGAGAAATTTGATAAATACTCACCTAGTTCATTTAGATTATCTGAGGATGAAATAAGTAAATTAGTGGATGAAGTTTCTGATAATGACAAAGAAGATATTAAATTTGCACAAAAACAAGTTCGATCGTTTGCTGAGGCACAATTAAAAAGTTTAAGTGAAATTGAGGTGGAAACTCAACCAGGTGTAATTCTTGGACATAAAAATATACCTGTTCAATCTGTTGGCTGTTATGTTCCTGCTGGAAAATTTCCAATGGTGGCATCAGCTCATATGTCTGTAGTCACTGCTTCAGTTGCTGGAGTTCCTAGAATAATAGCAACAACACCTCCCTATCAAGGAAAACCAAATGCTGCTGTAGTTACAGCTATGAAAATGGGAGGAGCCCATGAAATTTACGTTTTAGGTGGAATGCAAGGTGTTGGATCTATGGCTATTGGAACTGAAACTATAGAACCAGTAGATATGATTGTTGGTCCTGGAAACGCATACGTTGCGGAAGCAAAAAGACAATTGTTTGGTAAGGTCGGTATCGATTTATTTGCTGGTCCTACTGAAACAATGATTATCTGCGATGATACCGTAGATGCAGAGATATGTGCTACAGATCTTCTTGGACAAGCAGAGCACGGTTATAATTCACCTGCAATAATGATTACTAATTCAAGAGATTTAGCGACAGAAACAATAAAAGAAATAGATAGACTGCTCAAAATTTTACCAACAAAAGATACTGCTGGAGTTAGCTGGAAGGATTATGGTGAAATAATTTTGTGTGAAAGTTATGATGAAATGTTGATGAAAGCTAATGAGATAGCTTCAGAGCATGTTCAAGTTATGACAGACAGAGATGAATGGTTTTTAAAAAATATGACATCTTATGGAGCACTTTTTTTGGGTGCAAGAACAAATGTTGCGAATGGAGATAAAGTAATAGGAACAAACCATACTTTACCGACAAAAAAAGCTGGAAGATATACAGGTGGTTTATGGGTTGGTAAATTTATAAAAACTCATACTTATCAAAAAATTACAACTGATGAAGCAGCTACAAAAATTGCAGAATATGGATCAAGATTATCATATTTAGAGGGTTTCATAGGTCATGCCGAGCAATGTAATGTTAGAGCAAGAAGATATGGTGGTATTAATGTAGCATATGGAAAACCAGTATCCAAAATAAAACCAAAGTAATGTATTTAAAAAGTTTAAGTCTCAAGAAAAAAATAGCACTAGTGACTGGTGCGGGAAAAGGTATTGGAAGAGCTTCAGCTATTGCTTTAGCGGAAGCAGGTGCTGATTTAATAATTTTAAGTCGCACTGAAAAAGAGCTAATTAAAGTTAAAAAAGAAATAAACAAATTAAAAAGAAAATGTGAATTTTATGTTTGTGATTTATTTGATTTTGATCAAATAACTGAAGTTTTTTCAAAAATTAATAGATTAGATATTTTAGTAAATAATGCGGGAACAAATATACCTGAATTTTTTATCAAAATTAAAAAAGAAGATATGGATTATATGGTTGATTTAAATTTGAAAGCTTCTTTTCATGTAGCACAATTAGCATCTAAAAAGATGTTGGAGTCCAAAAATAGAAAAACGAATGGAGGAAGTATCATTAATATGTCCTCCCAGCTAGGCAAAGTTGGAGCACCAAATAGAAGTACTTACAATATGACAAAATTTGGTATTGAGGGATTAACTAAAGGAATGGCTCTTGATTTAGCTTCAAGAAATATTCGTGTCAATTCTGTTTGTCCAACGTTTGTTGAAACTCCAATGGTAAAAAAGTTTTTTATCAATAAAAAATTTAAAAAAGAAACTTTAAAAAATATTCCACTTGGTAATTTTGCTACTGAAAGTGACGTAGCTACTGCAGTTGTATATCTAGCATCAAATGCTTCATCAATGATTACAGGTTCTTCGATAGTAGTAGACGGTGGTTGGACTACTAAATAAAATTAGTAATTAAAAAATTTAGATAATTTTATGAAAGCAATAATTTTTGGATCAATTGGAACTTTAGTAGAAACGTCTGATGTTCAAAGACAGTCATTTAATCATGCTTTTAAGGAAATGGGATTAGATTGGTATTGGGATAAAAATAACTACAAAAAATTACTTAAAAAATCAGGGGGAAGAAATAGAGTTGAATATTTTGCAAATATTAATCATAACACAGTAGACTCAAAAAAAATAAGAGAACTAAAAACTCAATATTTTAATAGATATTTAAAATCTAATACTATTAATCCTAGAGATGGTGTTTTAGAGGTTATCAAGTATGCTAAATTAAATAATATTAAAATTGGTCTGGCATCAACAACTTCAATTGAAAATATAGATGCTATTTTCACAACACTTAAAGATAAAATAAGAAAATCAGATTTTAATTTTATTGGAAATAATAAACTTATTAAAAGAGTGAAACCTTACTCAGATATTTATTTTGAAGCCCTTAAAAAATTAGGTGTAAAAGAAAGTGAGTGTATAGCAATAGAGGACTCAGTTGAAAGTGCAATATCAGCTTATAAAGCTAAAATTGAATGTTTCGCATATCCTGGATTATTTCATCTAGACGATGATTTCAGTTTTTGTAAAAAGTATTTGAATAAATTAGATATTTCTATTTTTGAAAATTAATAAATTAACTTTAAATCTTCTTATTGTATTAATGGGTATATTTAATTTATTTAATCTGAAAATTTGACTAAAATTGAAAGATAACTTTAAATTAGGAGATAATGAATGGTCAATATGCTTGTAACAATTAATATTTCAAAAGGATGGGAAACTTGGTCTGAAATGGCTAAAGGTTTAGAGCCAAAAATGAATGAGGTTGGTTCTAAAATCATATGGGCTGGCTGTAATGCAGACGAGAGTGCGGTCTATGTATTAGTGGAGATGAAAGATCCATCTTTTATTAAGTCTTTTGGAGAAAGAGAAGATATAGTTAAGATTAGAGAGACCGCAGGTGCAGATGTTTCATCAACAAAGCCCATAGCCCAAATAAGTAATTACTTCATGGGTTAAAATTTTTCAACAACGATAGAACTTACTAATCACTAAAGTGCAGATATTATAAATTAAGATGGCGCGCTCTGCAGGATTCGAACCTGCGACCCTCTGCTTAGAAGGCAGATGCTCTATCCAGCTGAGCTAAGAGCGCATTTATTGGAATATTTACCACTTCAACTTTATATTTTCTACTTTAATATGCATTAATTTTTAAATGAACAATATTTTAATAAAAGTCGAAAATTTAGTGAAAACATTTGGTGGATTAGTTGCACTAAATGATTGCTCCTTAGAAATTAAGGATAAAGCTATAACAGGAATTATTGGACCTAATGGGTCTGGTAAGACTACTTTATTTAATGTAATTACTGGTAATCTTAAACCAGATACTGGTAAAGTTTTCTATAATGGTGTTGAAATAACAAATGAAGAGTCGCACGACTTATTTCATTTAGGGGTATTAAGAACATTTCAAATTGCACACGAATTTTCAAATATGACAGTTATTGAGAATTTAATGGTAGTGCCAGGTAATCAAAAAGGTGAAAAGCTTCTTTATTCGCTGATGAATAGTCAAAAAATTAAAAAAGAAGATGAATTAATTAAAGATAAAGCCATGGAAGTATTAAAATTTTTAAAAATTGAACACCTTAAGAATGAAAGAGCTGGAAATCTATCCGGAGGTCAAAAAAAACTTTTAGAATTGGCAAGGACAATGATGGTAGATGCTAAAATAGTTTTTTTAGATGAAGTTGGTGCAGGAGTTAATAAAACACTCCTTAGAGACATAAGTGACTCAATTTTAAAACTTAATCAAGATAAAGGTTACACATTTTGTATGATTGAACACGATTTTAATTTTATAAGTGAACTGTGTGACCCTGTAATTGTTTTAGCTGAGGGATCAGTACTTTTTAAAGGTTCTGCTGAGGACGTAAAGTCAAATGAACAGGTTATCGAGTCTTATTTAGGTAAGGGTTTAAAAAAATAATGTTTTTTTCTGCTTCAAATTTAACTGGTGGATATGGAGGTGTAAACATTATCGAAGAGTGTTCTTTTAACGTTAACAGAGGTGAAATAGTGTCCATTCTAGGTCCAAATGGTGCTGGTAAATCAACAGCAATGAAAGCAATGCTTGGTATACTTGACTTAAAAAATGGAAACGTTGTGCTTGATGGAAAAGATATCACAAAACTCAAAACACAAGATAGAATAAAGTTAGGTATATCCTTTGTACCTCAAATTAAAAATATTTTTACAGAATTAACAGTAAAAGAGAACTTAGAGATGGGTGCTTTTTTAAATGATACTAATTTATCAACAAGATTAGAGAGGATGTATGATTTATTTCCTATAATTAAAGAGAAAAAGGATCAATTTGCAGGAGAATTATCAGGTGGTCAACGACAGCAGGTTGCAATCGCAAGAGCTTTAATGACTGAGCCAGATGTTTTAATGTTAGATGAACCAACTGCAGGGGTTTCACCGGTAATTATGACAGAATTATTTGAGCACATATTAAATATAAAAAAACAAAACATAGCTATACTAATGGTTGAGCAAAATGCCCGCCAGGCTTTAGAAATATCTGATCGAGGTTATATCTTAGTGACAGGTAAAAATGCTTATGAAGGCAAAGGTGATTACCTTCTAAATGATAAAGAGATTAGAAAGGCTTTTTTAGGAGGGTAGATGGATTTTTTAAACTCAATCATACTTCTAACTAATTTTATTATTGTGCCTGGAATAACTTATGGATCACAGTTGGCTTTAGGCGCGATTGGGGTAACACTTATTTATGGTGTTTTAAGATTTGCGAACTTTGCTTATGGAGATTTAATGGCTTTTGGAACAATGATTGTAATCCTTTTTACTTGGTTTTTACAATCAAAAGGAATTACGTTTGGTTTACTTCCAACCGCTTTACTAGCATTACCAATTGGTATCCTATTGACAATTGCGGTGAGTTTATTTTTTGACAAAACAGTATTTGAATATTACAGAAATAAAAAAAGTGATCCCGTAACATTTATAGTTGTTAGTCTTGGTATTATGTTTGTTTTAAACGCAGTTGTTAGAATTATCATTGGACCAAACGATATAAACTTTATGGATGGACATAAATTTATTATGAAAGCTAGAGAGTTTAAGCAAATGACAGGATTAAATGAAGGGCTAGCATTAAAATCAACTCAAGTGATAACATTAATTGCAACAATTGTTACTTGCTCCGTACTTTTTTATTTTTTAAATAAAACAAAAACAGGCAAATCTATGAGAGCTTATTCAAATAATGAGGATCTAGCATTGCTATCAGGCATTGATCCTAAAAAAATTGTTTTACTGACCTGGATAATCGTTTCAATTTTAGCTACTGTCGCTGGAACATTGTATGGATTGGATAAAAGTTTTAAGCCATTCACTTATTTTAATAACCTTCTTCCTATTTTTGCAGCAACTATTGTTGGTGGTATTGGAAATCCTTTAGGTGCATTTTACGGGGGATTTCTTATTGCTTTCTCTGAAATAGGTCTTACCTACGCATATAAAAAATTTTTTAAGTACATCATGCCTGAAGGTTTAGAACCAAGCACACTAATACAATTTATCTCTACTGATTATAAATTTGCGATCTCTTTTGCAATATTAATAGTTGTTCTTATTTTCAGGCCAAACGGTATCTTTAAAGGAAAAGTCATATGATCAAAAATTCTGACTTTAAAATTTGTTTCTCAGTAATGACTATTTTAACCATTTTAGTAGGTTTATTTCAGTCATGGGGTATTGCATTATCAAT
This sequence comes from uncultured Alphaproteobacteria bacterium, assembly GCA_902610175.1. Lineage (GTDB taxonomy): Bacteria > Pseudomonadota > Alphaproteobacteria > HIMB59 > HIMB59 > HIMB59. The sequence goes on from CACLUR010000002.1 coordinate 269,154, forward strand.
GTTAAATCTCTGTCTTATCTCTGCTGTAATGGCGATGGGAGTAAATATTCAATGGGGTTTTGCTGGTTTAATTAATTTTGGTGTAATGGGTTTTTTGGCCATTGGAGGGTTAGCTACTGTTTTAATTTCAGTTCCCCCTGTTCCTGAAGCCTGGAGTGCTGGTGGTATTGGAATTTTAATTTCTGGTTTATTTTTATTCTCAGTTGTTTTTAGTGTTTTAATAATTAATAAAAGACTTCCTAATCATAATTATAAAAATTATTTTATATTCTTAATCATAATTTTATCTATACCATTACTTAAATTTATAGCTGGTCCATCAATTAGCAGAATTGAGTCAATTAATGCAGCGACATCAGGTTTTTTAGGCGGGGCTAATTTACCAATTATATTTTCATGGTTTATTGGTGCAATTCTGTGTGCCCTAGTAGCTTTTGTCGTAGGAAAGGTTTGTTTAGGATTAAGGTCTGACTATTTAGCAATATCAACATTGTTAGTCTCAGGAATAATTATAACAATTGTAAAACATGAGGAGTGGCTATCAAGGGGTGTAAAGAATGTTATTGGTTTAAAGAGACCAGTTCCATATGAAGTGGATTTACAAAATTCTGAATGGTTTATAAAACTTGTTGAATTTTTAAACTCCTCAAAATTATCAAATGTCCTTGATTTTGAGGAAAGAGCCTCTTTACTTAATCAACTTGTAATCTCCTCTTCTGGAGTATTTGTAAAGTTATGCTTTAGTCTAATCTTTTTAGCTGTTGTACTAATAATTCTATATTTCTCTGAGAAAGCCCTGAACTCTCCATGGGGTAGAATGATGAGAGCTATTAGAGATAATGAAGAGGCAGCAAAAGCCATGGGTAAAAATGTTGTAAAGCAGCACCTTTTTATTTTTATGTTAGGTTCTGCAATTATTGGATTTGCAGGGGCTATGCTAGTTACCTATGACGGTCTTTTCACCCCATCAAGCTATCAACCTTTAAGATACACTTTTTTAATATGGGTCATGGTCTTATTGGGAGGCACAGGTAATAATTATGGGGCTATATTGGGAGGTTTTGTTGTTTGGTTTATATGGATACAGTCTGCTCCATTCGCACTACTTGTAATTAATATATTCACGAGTCATTTAGATGAAACAAATTACATTAAAGAACATCTTCTAAATAGTGTTCCATACTTTAGATATTTAATGATGGGACTCGGCCTGCTTTTGGTAATGAGATACAGGCCAAAAGGATTATTGCCAGAAAAAATTATAAAAAATTGATTAATAATTTTAGCCCCACCAATATGATGGGGCTAAATTTAAAATATTATCTTTGAGCAACGTCGGTAAACTTACCGCCCTCAATTCCTTTTTCAAGGAATGCTCCAAACGCTTCACCAACTTCTGTAAAGTTAACATCAGTTGCGCCGTCATAGTCAACTGCAAATCCTGCACAAGCTAGCTCAAGACCTTTTTTTAGCTCTCCAGCATAAATCTTTGTACCAGGGCCGTTGGCTACATCCATAACATTTGCTGCTACAGTTGCGCTATCATCTGATCCACCTTTACACATCGCAAGCATAATTAAAGCAGCAGCGTCATATGACTCTCCAACATAGACTGATGGGTCAACACCATTAGCTTCAGCGTACGCTTTAAATTTCATAGCTCCAGCTCCTAAAGAACCAGGCATAGATCCAAAAGAACCATCTAGGTCAGAACCAAATGTGTCTGTTAATGATTCACCGATCATCCCGTCAGATAGAACAAAAGTATCAAAAGCTCCTGTATCTAATGAACCTTGAATTATTTGATTTCCACCTTGATCTAGGTAACCAATTACTACTAATGCGTCACCACCAGCAGATGAAAGAACACCTACTTCAGCACTATAGTCAGCTTTATCACCTTCGTGAGCTGTTTTAGCAGTAACTTCAATGCCTCTGGCAATTGCAGCAGCTTCGTATACATCAGCTAAACCGACACCATAGTCTGTGTTAACATAAGTAATTGCAACACTAGAAATACCTCTGTCACTTGTAATATCAGCTAATACTTCTCCACCTCTAGCATCAGATGGAGCTGTTCTAAAAAACAAACCATCATCTTCTGCTGTTGTTAGAGCAGGTGATGTGGCAGATGGTGAAATCATTGGTACACCATTTGGAACAGCTACATTTGAAAGCACTGCACCTGTAACTCCAGAACAATCCGCGCCCATAATGGCTGTTACACCTTGTGATATTAAAAATTCAGCTGCAGATGCTGCTGCTGCTGAGTCAATACATGTAGAGTCAGCTCTAATTGAACTAACAGTTGAACCACCTAATAATGCACCAGAGTCTGAGGCCTCATTAAAAGCTAGTTCAGCTCCTGCAGCCATACCTGGTGTTAATGATTCAATAGGTCCTGTAAAACCTAAAATAATGCCAACTTTAACCTCTTTAGCGTATGACGTGCTAAACATAAATAAAGCAAGCAGAGTAGTAATGAACTTAATCATTTCTTTCCCCCTTATTAATTAATAATTATGCTGTGATAATAGTATTATATTTAGAAAAATGAATATTTAATTACTAATGTGTCCAAGAAGTTTTTCTTGTATTTGAGAAATTACTGGCATAACTCTTTGGTTTTACTTGTTTATAGGATTGATCGACAACCCTGAATTGATATGAGTTCTTTTGACACCATAAAATAGCGTCATCTAAGCTGTCAAAGTTTAATTTTAATTGTTTAGTTGTGTTTTTTGAGCTATTCCATCCCATTAATACATCCTTTTGAAGGCTAGGATCAAACTCAAACTCAATTATCCACATCTTAGTTTTTTTTAAGCCTGATTGCATATTGGTTTTTGAAGGACGCTTGATTGTGACTTTTTTCATTTTTTTTTTGGTCGGGGAGACAGGATTCGAACCTGCGACTTTCTGCTCCCAAAGCAGACACTCTACCAGACTGAGCTACTCCCCGAGTATTGAATATATATACTTTTGTCTTATAAATAGTCAAACAGTTAAATCTTATGCAAAAAGTAACCAAAATTAAAAAATTACTCATATCAAACAGCTTTTTCAAATTTTGGAAATATCAATTTTTGGTTCACAGTTACAACAAGAAAATAAAACCTTATAAGATTTTTAGAGAAATACTAAATGTCGGAGATGTAGTATTTGCTCTTTGTTTTAGCACTGAAGAGAAAAAATTTTACTTGATCAAACAATTTAGACCATTTTACTTTGTCAGAAATAAAACATTAAAATATGAAATTGTAGGGGGATTAGTAGATAAAGGTGAGTCACTAATTAGTGCTTTAAAAAGAGAAATCAAAGAAGAAATAGGAGTAAAAACAAAAAAAATTTTAAAATTAACCTCTTACTGTCCAGTACCAGGATACTCAGATGAGATAGTTCATGTTTATTATGCAGAGGTAGAGAAAATTAAGCTAAAAACTCTTTATAATAGAAAGGAAAATGAAGAAATAAAAATTTTTAAATTAAGTCATGCTGAATTAAAAAAAATTAATGATAGTAAATCTATACAAAACGTCTTAACAAAAATTTCTATTTATGAGTATTTTAAAAAATTTAAAAAGAGTTAACGTTATTTACAACCTTGTTTTCTTTTAAAAAATCAGCTACTTGATTTGCTACGTCAATTGCTACATTAGATTGTGCTTCTTTTGAAGATGCTCCTAAATGAGGTGTGAGTAGTAAATTTTTAGCTCCAAACATTACATTATCAGTTGCAGGTTCATTTTCATAAACATCAATAGCAGCACCTGCAATTGTCTCATTATTGAGAGCATCTTTTAAATCAGTCTCATTAATCAAACCACCCCTAGCACAATTTATAATCACTGATGAAGGTTTCATTGTAGATAAAGTTTCTTTGTTGATCATATATTTAGTCTCATCATTTAATTTTGTATGAAGAGAAATAATATCAGACTCCTTAATTAATTGTTCAGTTGAAACTTTTTTTACATCAAATTTTGACAAATCATCATCGCTTGCTGATTTAGAATTAGTTATAATTTTCATTCCAATTGTTGAGCATATTTCAGCAACTCTTTGACCTATGTTTCCATAGCCTACGATACCAAGTTTTTTTCCTTTTAGTTCAGTTCCAATAAACTTAGGTTTTTCCCACTTACCTTGGTGAGTTGAATCGTTAGCTAGATGAATATTTCTCATAATTGAAAACATTAAACCGATAGTTAACTCTGCTGTTGCCTCTAAGTTTCCAAGAGGTGTATTCATCACAAGAATTCGATTTTTAGTTGCTTGATCTAAGTCAACGTTATCAACTCCAACTCCAGCCCTACCTATAACTTTGAGGTTTTTACAATCAGCGAGAATATCAGATGTCAGTTTAGTTGCAGATCTTATTAAAATGCCATCATATTGATCAATCACAACTTTGAGTTCCTCAGGAGACATCCCAGTTTTGATATCATAATCAATTTGTTTTGACTTTAAGACATCTTCTACCTTATCACTCATCTTATCAGAAATTAAGATTTTCATTATTTATACCTTCCCATTGTTTCAAAAAATGACCATTCAATCCATGGTAAAACTTTTTCAATGTCAGATGCTTCAACAGTTGCACCTCCCCAAATTCTTATCCCTGCTGGTGCATCTTTATATGCATTAATGTCGTACCCAGCGTCCTCTTTCTCTAATGTAGAGCATATTTCTTTCACAAGTTTTTTTTGATTATCACTATCTAAAGCTACAAAGTCAGGATGTGTAAACTTAAAACATATACTAGTTGAAGAATATGTATGTGGGTCAACAGCTAAAAACTCTACCCAATCTCTCTGATCAATCCATTCCTTAATGACTTGTAGATTTTTTCTTGATCTAGATATTAATTCTTTTTGCCCACCTATTTCAATACACCAGTTCAATGCATCCAATGCATCTTCTGCAGCGAGTAAGGAGGGAGTATTTATAGTAGCTCCTTCAAAAATTTCTTTGGAAAACTTCTTGTTTTTAGCTAATTGAAAAATTTTTGGCATTGGCCAAGGTGGCTCATAAGTTTCAAGTCTTTCAACTGCCCTTGGTGATAGAGCAATCATACCGTGTGCAGCCTCTCCTCCCAAAACTTTTTGCCATGACCAAGTCACAACATCTAATTTTTTAAAATCCATATCCATAGCAAACACTGCTGAAGTAGCATCACAAATTGACAAACCTAATCTATTATCTGGTATCCAATCTGCGTTGGGAATGCATACACCTGAAGTAGTGCCATTCCATGTAAAAACAACATCATTATCAAAATTTACTTTTGATAAATCAGGAAGTTCGCCATAGCTATCAGTTTTATGAACTGTTACATTCTCTAATTTTAACTGTTTTGTGATATCCTTTACCCATGTTAGACCAAAAGTTTCCCAACCACATACTTCTACATCTTTTAAACCTAGAAGGCTCCACATAGCCATTTCTATTGCCCCAGTATCAGAGGCAGGAACGATTCCTACTAAATAATCATCTGGTAACTCTAAAACTTGCTTCGATTTAACAATTACTTCATTGAGTTTTGCCTTACCGCTTTTTGCTCTATGCGATCTACCTAAAACGGCATCGTTTAAAGCTTCTAACTTCCATCCAGGCCTTTTAGAACAAGGTCCCGAGGAAAAAAATGGATGATTTGGTTTAATGGTAGGTTTTTGCATAATTAATATTTCTCCTTAGCCTTTGTGAACTATTCAAGTATTTTGTAAAAAAATAAACCATCTAGTGGTTTGGGTTCAAACCAGGTAGCTTTAGGTGGCATAAATTTCAAATTTTTAGAGTATTCTATCACTAAATCCATGCTAACTGGTCTCATTAATGTCGATAAATCTGTTATACCCGTATCAACTTGATTAATCAAATAATCAGTGCCTAATGAGGGTGGGACGAATTCGACCCTTTGATCACTAGTTTCGTCCTGAATATTCAATATTTCCTTCAAGACAAACTCACCAAAATCAATACAGTCAGCGCCATTTGTGGAGAAATCGTTTTTCAAATCTATTTTAAAAAATTTACCCTGATAATAGATTACAAAAAAGCGTTCTATCTTCTCATGATATTTTAGCTCTTCAACATGAAAATATGTTTTTAAATCAGATATAAACGAATCTTTATTGTAAGCATCTGGAAATTTAACACATCTATTATAGGCTAGGTTTAAGCATTTAGATTTTGGAAAAACAATAGATAGAAATTTAGTATCTTTATTAACATCTAATTGAGCAAAGCCCTCTATTCTATGATGGCCATCTGCAACAAAAAGTTCCTTAAAATTAATACCAGTGAAATCGGTGTTAGTCTTGTAAATTGAGTGAGTGTACTTACCAGATTTAAACTTTATTAGTGGTTTTTTATCATGATGAATATCAAGGTTTAAATCTATATTTTCATCATCGTAAAAAAGGTAAATAGGTGACAATTGAAATTTTACTTTAGATAATTGATCAGCTCTTTCTTTGCCTTTACTGACTAAAATTTTTTCATGAGGCTTTATATTTCTATTTATGTAGTCTTGTATATTTAACAAGGAAATTAACCCTGTTTGAGAATGACCGTCTGAGTCTATTCTATATAAAAAATATTCATTTTCAGATTTATATATAATTTTTTCATCGATAAGTCTTTGGTAATATTTCTTTGATAAATCAAAAAATTCATTATCAGAAAGACTTTTATTAAAATAAATATCAGGCCTTAGAATTTGTAAAAGATTGAGCTTATGGATCTGATCAGAGTTAAAATTATAGTCAATGATATCTGTGCTAGGTGAAATAATTGATTGTAGATATTTATTGTTAAGTACATAAGTATTTGGTAATAATGGCTTCATTTATGAACAGAAACAAAGCACCGTATTATTTTGCTTTAGTAGTTGCTTTGATCTTCTTTTTTTATGGAATATTTTCAGTTTTAATTCACTAATCTTCTTTGTTTGTTGAATTTGGAAGATTTTTTTCTTCATACCAAATAGATTTATCAGGAATGTTGCCATCCCATAAATAATTCTCGTAGTCAAATTTTGGCATACCTTTGTCTGATCTTTCATAATAGAGTCCGAACTCTCTGCAATATTCTGATAATTGATCTGCCTCAATCTCTAATATATTTAGTTTTTCCCATTTTTTTGATGATGCAACCCATTTAAAACCTTTAGATTTTAACCAGTCCTTGTGATAGTAAGTTTCAGAACCTGATACTGCGAATGTAATATTTTCACTCATAAAGAACCTCTTGAAATAATTTGTACGGATAATATGTAAAAATAGATAATTTTTCAAAAGAATTTTTTGAATTTACAAAAGAATTTAGATCTTTGAGGTTATATATTGGCATATTGGGCGTAAATTCCTTTTGTTTGTCTAATTTGTTTGAATTGTTATCTAAGTTATTAGTTAGTGTAACGTTGATTTTTAAATTATCATTGATCTCAATATAGCAGTTAAAGTTAGATAATTTGTTAGTAATCTTATCAAGAATTTTTTCATTTTTAAAAATTGATATTTTTTTTTCACGATATTGGTAAATTAAATAAAAAAGATCAGGGCATAATTCAAACAATACATCTTTACTATATAAACTATTCTCAAATTTATTAAGATTTTGAAAAGTTTTTGTGTAATTAATAATGTTTTGTTTTAATGAATCCTCGTATAATTTTTTAATATTTGTCTCGTCAATTAAAAAAAGGTTGTTAATTAATTTTGAATTGATCAATTTATTATAATATTTCAGGTCATTTGAATTACTTACAATTGGATAATCAGTTATAACTTTAATATTATTTTTTAAACAAAGATAAATATATTCAAACTTTATGCCAGATGGTAAAAAATTCAAAATTATATCAACGCCTTTATCTTTAATAAGATCTTCATAAGCGCCATAATATTTTTTGAAATTATGAGTCTCAGCAAATTTATGAGCAACCTCAATATTCCTCGAGCTATTAGCATATAAATTAAGAGTGCTTGATAGTTTATTTTTTTTTATAAAGTCAATTGATTTTTGATCTGAACTCAATATAGCTAAATTGCTTTTCATAAATTTTTTATTATAATCCTTGAATGAAACAGGTTTTTTTAAGCTATCACGATATACATACTGATTGTATTAAATTAGCAAAATTAATTAAAAAAAAATATAAACCTAAAAAACTAATTCTTATATCTAGGGGTGGCCTAATACCAGGGTCTATTATCGCTAATTATTTAGGAATTCAAGATATTGATGTTATTGCCCTTAAAACGTACTCAGACAGGAAAAAAAATACTGATATTAAAATTTTTAAAAGAATTAAGTCTAAAAAAAAACTTGTAGTAATTGATGATTTAGTTGACAGCGGTGATACAGCAAAAATAGTTAAGAATATGATGCCAAACTCAAAATTTGTTGTCTTGTATGCTAAGACTTCAGGAAAAAAACAAGCCGATCTTCATTTATATGACTTTAAAGATGAAGACTGGCTTGTTTTTCCTTGGGAACAGGATTAAATATTTATTTTATTCTATTGAGGTACCTCTCCGTCTATACCTTGAACATAGAACATCATAGAGGCCAACATACCATCATCAGCTACTTCGCCCTCTTTAACAACTAGTTCACCAGCTTGATTATAAATTGGCCCTTCAAATGAATGAAGAGTTCCATTTTCAATTGCAGTCTCCATATTTTTTGCTTCTAAAATTAAGTCTAATGGTAAGAGTTTTGTGTTATAAGGTGACATTTCTACCATACCGTCCTTAAACCCATGCCATGTATCTTCGGAAGACCATGTACCATCAACAACTGCTTGTGCTTTTGCAGCGTAGTAGGGTCCCCAGATGTCCTCAATTGAAGTCATATGAGAATTTGGGCAGAAAGCCTCTTGATTTGAAGCTTGACCAAAAGCAAGAACACCAGCTTTTTCAGCGGCTTGGCAAGGAGCATATGAGTCAGTATGTTGAACGATTATATCTGCTCCTTGATTTATTAAAGTGTTAGCTGCATCAGCCTCTTTTCCAGGATCATACCAAGAGTAATTCCAAATGATTTTAATTTTTACATCAGGATTGACTTTAGAGGCAGCTAGATAAAATGCATTGATTCCTCTTATTACCTCTGGAATAGGAAAAGAAACAATGTATCCAATAGTATTAGTCTTTGTCATTTTACCAGCAATGTGTCCAATAATAGTTCTACCCTCATAAAATCTTGCAGAATATGTTGAAACATTATCCGTTCTCTTAAAACCAGTTGCATGCTCAAATTTGACATCTGGAAACTCTTTTGCTACTTCAAGAGTTTGATCCATATAATTGAAAGATGTTGTAAAAATTAGATCATGACCTGATGCAGCTAATTTTCTTATAGCTCGAACTGCATCTGCATTTTCTGGAACATTTTCTATATAGGTAGTTGAAATTGAATCTCCTAGTGCATTTTCCATATAAATTCTGCCTTGATCATGCATATATGTCCATCCGTGATCACCTGGAGGACCAATATAAATAAAGCCAATTTTCTTTTGATCAGCGTGAACTGCAGATACAGAAATTACAGCTAAAAACGAGAGAATAGTTAGTATTTTTCTTAACATATTTAAATCCTATCTTTTTAAAATTAATAAAATTCATTATAGAGCTAATTTCATTAATAAATAATGAATCTAGTTAATAATAAATATGTGATTAATTTATAACAAAAAAGAAATGGATGCCCTTTGTCTGAAAAAAAATAAGTGGATAACCTATTGATTTTTTTCAAAAGGTATATTTAAAGATGATGGTGCACTAAGTTTAAGTCTAATTTTGTTGGATGAAATAAAAACTAATACAATAATTGTCGCCAAATACGGCATCATGTTAAAAAATTGACCGGGTAATTTTACACCTATGGCTTGAAGGTTCATTTGCATAATAGCAACGCCTCCAAAGATATAAGCACCAACTAATAGTCTCCAAGGCTTCCAAGTCGCAAAAACAACTAAAGCAAGAGCTATCCAACCCCTGCCAGCAGTCATACCCTCTTGCCACATTGGGGCATAACATATTGAAATGTAATAACCTGCTAGAGAACTCATAACACCACCGAAAATAATAGTTAAATATCTTGTTTTTATTACATTATATCCCAATGCATATGCTGAGTTATGATTTTCACCAACAGCTCTGACTATGAGGCCAATTTTTGTTTTTGATAAAAAATAAGCAACAAAAAAAACTAACAAAAAAGAAATCACTATGAAATAGTAAGGATTTAATCCATCTATGGGTGTTCCACCTAATTTTTTACCAAGCATCGCGCTTAAACCAATACCAAAAATAGTTAATGCTAATCCAGTCGCTATTTGATTAGTCATAAGGTTTAAAACTAGAAAAGCAAATATTCCTGATAAAATTACACCAGATATTATTGATAAAAATAAGGAATAGAAATAATTACCAGTTAAAACTAGAGTAATAAATCCTGTTACTGCTCCAACTAACATCAATCCCTCTAATCCGAGATTGAGTACTCCACTTTTTTCAGTAACCAACTCGCCAATACCAGCAAAAACAAGAGGTGTTGTTGATATTAAAACTATATTTAAGATACCTATGATTAATTCGATACTCATTTAATGAATACCTTATATTTATTTAAAAAATCTGTGCCTAACAAAAAGAATAGAACTAAACCCTGGAATACAAAACCTACTGCGGAGGGTATCTTTAAAAATAATTGTGCATCCTCAGCGCCTAAATATGTTAATGCAATTAACAAAGAGGATAAAATTATACCAAAAGGGTTCAATCTCCCCAAAAATGCAACAATAATTGCAGTAAAACCATAATTAGGAGAAATATCTCTGTACAATAAACCTATGGGTCCTGAAACCTCAAATAGCCCAGCTAACCCTGCGCTTGCTCCACTTATTATAAATGTATAAAAAATTAAATTTTTATATTTAAAACCGGCGTATTGAGATGCTTTTGAACTTAAGCCAGTAACTCTAAGTTTAAATCCAAATAATGTTTTGTTGAAAATAATATAAGTTAACAAACAAATTATTAATGCAAAATAAACACCAATGTGAACACGAAGGCCATCAATTAATACAGGGAGTCTTCCAGCATCAGGAAAAGGCATCGATTTAGGCAAACCATATCCTGCAGGATCTTTCCAAGGACCAACAACAAAATAATCCAGAATAAATAGAGCCACATAGGTTAACATCAAACTAGTTAAAATTTCATTTGTATTAAATTTTGTTTTAAGAATAGCAGGTATAGTTGCCCAAAATGCTCCTCCTATGGCGCCAAATAAAATCATTAATGGAAGTAAAAAAACACTTGTTGAGTCATTAAATAATAGTCCAATACCGCCACCAAATATTGCCCCCATTGTTAATTGCCCCTCAGCCCCTATATTGTAAATGTTGTTTTTGAAACAATAAGATAATCCTAACGCTATAATTGCAAGCGGTGTAGCTTTTACAAATAATTCCGAAATACCGTAAGAATTCGAAATAGGACTAATAAAAAAAATTTTGAAAGACTCAATAGGACTTAAATCTAAAATAAAAAAAATAAATGAGCCAAAAAATAAAGTTAGAGCAACGGCAACTAATGGCGACAAATAAAATATTAAATTTGAGTAATCCTCTCTTAATTGTACTCTAATCAAAAAGACCACCCATATACTTGCCTAATTTAGCAATATTTATATCCTCTACATTTAACGGGTTTGATAAAGACCCCTCATATAAAACCGATATTTGGTGACAAACTTCTAGTAATTCATCTAAATCGTGTGAGATAATAATTATAGATACTCCCTTTTGTGATAATTCTACTATTGTTTTCTTAATAAATGCTTCAGAACCTGCATCTATGCCCCATGTAGGTTGAGATAGAATTAATAGCTGAGGATTTGACATAATTTCTCTTCCAATAATAAATTTTTGAAGATTTCCTCCAGATAGTTTACCAGCTTTGACATGATAAGAAGGAGTATCAACATTAAAATTTTTTATTACATCACTTGCATAAGAGTTAATCTTTTCAAAGTTTATAAAATCACCTTTCTTAAATTCACTTTTATGGTTCATGCTTAAAAATATATTTTCAGATAAAGACATCTCTGGCACTGCACTGTGACCTAATCTCTCTTCAGTAACATATGAAATAGATAGAGATTTTCTCTGAAATGTTGATAAATTATTAATATTCAAATCTTTGAAAAAAATATCTCCACTAAATTCATAATCGTTTTCATTTAGTAAAATTTCCATTAATTCTTTTTGTCCATTTCCAGCCACTCCAGCTATGCCAAAAATTTGTCCCTTTTTTAAACTTAAATCAATTTTATTTAAATTAATTGTAAATGGATCTTTAGATTGAGTTGATAAATTTTTAATATTAAAAATTTCCTGAGAAAAATTAATGTTACTTTCATGTTTTACTTCGGACACTTTATAACCTAACATTTTATATCCTAAAGTTTCAGGATTTTCATTTTGTGTCGAAATTGTGCTTACTACTTTTCCATTCCTCATAATTGTTACATAATCAGACAGATTTATTATTTCTTCTAATTTATGGGATATAAAAATTACTGTTAATCCGTCTTTTACTAAATTTTTTATAATTTTAAATAATTTACTAATTTCATCTGGTGTAAGAACAGAAGTTGGTTCGTCCATGATTAGAATTTTGGGATTATTCAATAATGATCTAACAATTTCTACGGATTGCCTCTGACCAACAGATAGAGAACTTATAGGAGAATTTAAATTTAAGTTAAAACCGTACTTATCACAAATTGTCTTAGACTTATCTTTTAATTTAGTTAAAGATATATTTTCATTCATACCAAGAATTAAATTTTCAGCAACAGTAAGTGACTCAAATAAACTGAAATGTTGAAAAACCATATTTATACCTAAATTTTTTGCAGTAGATGGTGAATTAATTATTGCTAAATCAGAATTTATTAAAATTTCACCACTGTCAGGTTTTACATGACCATATAAAATTTTTACTAATGTTGACTTTCCAGCGCCATTTTCACCCAAGATAGCATGGATTGATTGCTCTTCGATATTAAAGGATACATCATCATTTGCTATAACACCGGGATAGGATTTAAAAATATTTTTAAATTCAACTATAGATTGCATAAATATTAATAGATTCCTTTTTTTAAAGATTAAATTGTTTTTTTTAATTTAGGATAAAATTATAAATATAATGGTTCTGAGTCGTAAGATGACCAAAGATACCATGTTACAATAGTTGAATAATTTCGCCATTTGTTAGAATGAAAAGATAATTTAGTTAAATTTTTATCTTTATAATATTTCTTATAGGCATTAATAAAACCAAGGTCTCCTAATGGCATTATGTTAGGCAAACCTAAATAAAATATAGAGAACATTTCAGCAGTCCATTTACCAATGCCAAAAATTTGAATTAAATTATTGTTTACTTTTTCAAAATTACTGTTGCTTAACTTTATATCAGTTACTAAATGATAATTATCTAGAAGTGAATATAAACATTTTTTCTTATTTTTACTTAAAGGTAGATTTTTTATTTTACTTTTATTAGTTTTAAAATTTTTAAAGTTTATTGGACCAATTATACTCTTAGAGTTTTTATAAATAGACATAGCAGCAGAAACAGATATTTGCTGAGAACAGATAGATTTAAATAAAACATCAAATTTATTATTATTTGTTTTTAATTGATGTTTTGGATTATAGTAATATTTAAAAACAGGGTCATTCTTTAATAAATAAGTACAACCTTTTTTCCAATAATTCATCGATCATTAAATGACTTAACTAGACTTGAAGTATCATAATTTTTATAAATTGTATTTTGTAAACTTTTATACTTTTTAAAGACACTTTTTGTAAGATTTAAATTTAAATTAGATTTTTTTGCTTGTTGTAAAACATATTTTAAATCTTTAGTCATTAATTCTGTAGAAAAACCAAAATTAAATTTATTTTTGGTGAGTGTTGGATACCTGTTAGTAAATTGCCAGGAATTAGCTGCTCCATTTTTTATAGCATTAAAAATTTTTTTTTGATCAAGATTATTTTTTTTACTAAAAAGATAAGCCTCTGATATAGAGTATAAAATACCACAAATTAAAATTTGATTAGTAAATTTAGTTAATTGACCTGAACCTAATTTACCCATATGCGTAATACTTTTAGAGTAAAAGGAAATTATACTTTTTGATTTATTAAAGTTTTGTTCAGTTCCACCAACCATTACTGATAAAGAACCTTTTTTAGCACCCTCTTCACCACCTGTAATAGGAGCATCTAAAAATTTTAATTTTCTTTGTTTAAATGACCTAGAAAGTAGATCAATTTGTCTTAATGATATAGTTGAGTGATCGATAATAATTGAATTTTTGTTAAAATTTGAAGTTTTTACAAATTTATTAAAGAAAGTATTAACTGCGTTATCATCTTTTAAGCAAGAAATAATATAGTCAAATTTTATATCATTTTTAAAATTATAACTTTCAGCTATAAATTTTTTTTTCCATTTATGTTCAACTGACTTAGTTCTATTAAATATAAAAAGTTTAAAATTTTTATTTTTGGACAAATATCCAGCCATATGGAAGCCCATTTTTCCAAGACCAACAAATAGAATTTTATAAGTTGGCATAAAAAATTATTTTTTTTTCTAATTTTGAATAATCAAAATCCATATTTGGAAGATTTGTTTCAAAGTTTAATAGTTTTAAAAAACTCATAGCTGGAAATAAATCCCAAATTTTTGATCCGTAGACAGTTAAAAAAGATCTTTCACCCTCTATAGCTTCAATTACATCGTAGCCAATTGATCTTGATCTTATTTTCTCTGTGTAAGAAGTAATTATATCTTTAAAATAAATTTTGGCATGTTCACCTAAAAATCCAATTTGATTGCTATAATTTTGGGGCTTTATTTGCTTATGGTTTTTAAATATTGAATTGTTATGAGTGTGGTAAAAAATATCACTAATAGGATCATATATTATAGCAAATTCACATTTAGTAGATTTGATAAATGATATCATTATTGCTACTTTATTAATACCATTGATAAAATTTCTTGTTCCATCAATCGGGTCTACTGTTAAATATTCATTTTTTTTAATTAATTCTGAGTTACCCTCTTCAGAGATGATATTAGAAAATCCAATAGTTTTAAAATAATCAATTAGCTCATTCTCTATGATTACATCGTAACTAGTAACTTTAGAATTATCCTCTTTAGTTGAAACCTCATTGTCACTTAGTTTTCCAATATTTGGAATTATTATGTTTGTAGCAATTTTCTTCAAGAAGATATGAGTGTCTAAAAAAAAATTATTATCAATCATCATTAATTATTTTTTCTAAAACATGGGAGTCTTTTCGCGATACACTTAAAATTAATATATCGTTATTCAAAGGGATATGATCATCATTTTTTAACTCTAATGTTTCATTTGTTAGGGTACAAATGTGACTGATTACTTTAGATTTTTTTATATTTTCATATATCTCATTTTTATATTTAATTTCATAAATTATGTACTCCTCTTTAAAAATAGAGTGGTACGATAAAAGAGATCCTTTAGAAATTTTTTCAATAATTCTTGATGTTGTTAACTCTCTTGGGTTAATAATAACGTCTATGCCCAAATCATTAGCAAAAGACGAGTATGACTCATTATTAATTACTGATATTACAGATTTAGATCCTCTTTTTTTAGCTATTATTGACAATATTGTATTAATTTGATCATTATCTGTGACGGTAATTACTAAATCAGAATTGTTCAGTTTTATTTCCTCATACAAAGTTTGATCGAGAGCGTCACCATGAAAGATTGTTGTATTTTTGAGTAAACCAGCTAAAAAATTACACCTTTCTTTATCTAATTCTAAAATTTTCAAATTAATTTCTTGATCATCTTGTTCAATTAAAGTTGATAAATTTTGACCAATATTTCCACCACCAACAATTAAAACATCTAATACATAGTCTTTAAAGCCAAAGAACTTTATAAGTTTATTCAAATATTTTTTCTTTATTAATAAGTAAAGTTGATCTGAGATTGATATATTTTTAAAATCGAAATTTATTTTATCATCTTTACTGTGGCCTAAATAACAAAGGTTATTGGTTTTGAAGAAAACTTTAATTTCTTCAAAAGTATGATTTTTAAATAAGTTAGATGATTGCATTCCAATTAATAAATAATCTTGAGTTATTAAAGACTCACTAAAAAAAGCACCAGGCAAATGAATTTTTTCAAATATATTATTTGAAACCTCCCATTCGGGAGAAATAATATGGTCTAGAAAACTATTTGACTCAATTAATAATGATTTATTTTCATCTAAAATTAAATTTTGATTTCTTACCCTTGCAATTGA
Source organism: uncultured Alphaproteobacteria bacterium (assembly GCA_902610175.1). Lineage (GTDB taxonomy): Bacteria > Pseudomonadota > Alphaproteobacteria > HIMB59 > HIMB59 > HIMB59. Next base: position 285,568 of record CACLUR010000002.1, read on the forward strand.
TTTATCGACTTTAAGAAATTCTTTTGCAAATTTGCTTGTTATAATATTTTTTTCATCACTTCGTGTAACAGCAATAAAACAATCAATTTTAGATTCAAAATTTTTATAGAATGATGGATTTAAGGGATCATCATAAATTGTTTTAATATCATATCTCTCAGATAAATTTTTTAACTCATTGACATCATTATCTAACAGAAAAACGTTTTTTCCTTGTTCGGATAATTTTTTTGCAAGATTTGCACCAACTATTCCTGAACCAAGTATAAGTATATTCATTAGTCTATTTTTATTTTAAGAGATTTAACTTTGCGATATAGAGATACTCTATCTAGTTTAAGCATTTTGGCAGTCAAAGTCATGTTGAAATTATTTATTTTTAATTTTTGCAAGAGATAATCTTTTTCAAATTTATCCTTAGCTTCTCTGAAATTTAAATCATAAAGATCAGTACTATCTATGGAATTATTCATCAAATCTACAATTAAGTTTTTTGATACAAATAAACTATTGTCTGTTAAAAGTCCTGTTATATTTTCAGAAAGATTCATTATTTCAAATATGTTTCCAGGCCAAGTATGATTTAATAATAATTTCTGGACTTCATCATCGATTTTAATTCTATTATCAAATTTCTTTTGTGAAAAAATATTTAAATAATGCTTAAAGAGTGGAAAAATTTCATCTTTTCTTGTAGTTAATGGATTTAATATAACTCTATGATCAATATTATTTACAAATGGATCTTTCATATCTATTTTTTTACTATCAAATATTATAGATGCATTTATTTTTTTACTTTTTACTAAATTTAAATAATTCAATAGTTCAATTTGGTTAAAATTTTCATAATCATTTAAATAAATAGTAAAATAATTGTGTAATGAACTTAATTTTAATAGGTCAGACTCATTCATTAAATTTTCATTTAAGTTTATAAAGGTATCAGGATTATTTGAGGATAAATTCATATGGATAGTATTTGCAAGAAAATTTTTTCCTATGCCATTAGGCCCAATTATTAAAATAGATGAATTATTTTTTATTTTAGAAAGTGTTTTAAAAACATTATTAATATAGTTACCGTAACCAATAGTGTCTATCTTTGAGTGAAATGAAATTTTATTTCTATAATTATTAATTGTAACACGTTGCTTTAATTCGAGTAGATTTTTTTGGATTATATGAATAAGTTTTTTAGTTTCAAATGGCTTTTCAATAAAGTCGTTCGCGCCAGCTTTAACAGACTCTATTGCATTATCTATATTTGCATGGCCACTAAAAGAAACAATTACTAAATTTTCATATTTATATTTTAAATACTCAATTATATCTATCCCTTGTTTTGTGCTATTTTTTAGCCATAAATCAACTAATACTACGTCATAATCAAAATTTCTTTGTTCAAGATCAGAAAATTCTTTATATGAATTAGCATATGTAACCTCATAACCTTGTTTAGAAAGTATAAGTGAAATTTGTTTGCAAATTTCTAGTTCATCATCAATTACTAATATTTTAGTCATAAAAAATTATTTCAATTTTAAAACCTGAATAACTGTTCGTTGTTATATTCATCTTATATGAGTTGTCAGTAATTATTTTATTTATTAAAGATAATCCTAATCCAGATGAATTTTTTGTTGAAAAATATGGTTTAATAAGATCATCAATATCACCATCGTATCCAGGACCATTATCAAAAAAAGTTAAAATTAACTTTTTGTCTGTTTTTTTTAAAGTTATATCAATTTCAGGTTTGTTTGTTATTTCTAAAGCTTCAATTGAATTTTTAAAAAGATTGTTAAAAATTATATCTAAATATGAATGATCAAAATTAACAAATAAATTATCTTCAATTTTATAATTTATATCTATTTTATCATAATTTCTTTTATACTCCTCTATATAAACTAAACAAATTTCTGATAAATTAAGTTTAGTAATATTTGCTTTTGGTAATCTTGCATAAGTAGAAAATTCATTTACAAGATTTTGGATTAAAAAAATTTGTCTCTTAATTGATTTAATTGAATTAATTAATTCTTCATCTTCAAGTTGGCTTTCAATAAATTCTGTTGATAGAAGCATAGGTGTAAGTGGGTTCTTTATCTCATGTGAAATTTTTCTAGCAAGATCTGCGATTGCATTATTTTTTTCTGCAAATATTATATCAGTGTAATCATTAAAAATTATTATTTGATCAAATAAAGAATTATTATCAATAAAAATAGATTTAACAAAAAAATACTTTTGAATATTTTTCAATTTAACCTCTAAATTAATTTCATATGATTTTTTATAAAAATTTTGACTATGATTAAAATGGTTTGAAAGCAATTTAGTAAAGTTTTCAAATGATGTATTTTTTTCGCTACTAAATATAGTGGATGCAGAATTTTCAAAAATCATTGATTTATTATTTAAGACGAAAATACCATATGGTGAATTTTCTATAATATTGTTTATAAAACTTAATTGATCATTAATAGTTGCATTAACATCCTGTAAACTATTTTTTTGATTAATTATAGTTTTACTCATTTCATGAAAAGAGTTTGTTAATACAGAGATATCGTCTTTATCAATTAATTTTTCAAATTCTTTTTGTTTATATTTTCCTTTCCTTAGATCTATAATTGAGTTATTTAAATCTCTTATTGGTTTGGCCAATCTAAAACTAAAATTTGTCCCTATTATGATGAATATAAAAATTAAACTTGTAGAAAGAATTATATAGATAGTAAAAAAAGTTATTTGAATATCTCTTTTATTATTATCAATTGAATTTATAGCTTCGTATGATTGTATAATATTCTGATAATAATTTAATGTTTCTAAATCAATATTTTTTAGTAAAAGTAAATAATTTGAGTCATTCAAATTTACTTTGGAGAAAAGCTGATCATTTGAAAAAAATATTGTGATATCGTTTTCACTTTTTGAGCTAGCATCTTTTAAATTTACATCAGATAAAAATATTTTTTCATCCGAAAAATGTTCTATAAATTCATTACCATTATTATAATTGTATACGGTTGTGATATTAAATCTTTGTATAATATCCCTATCTATTAATCTTTCAGAAAGAACATAATTTCTTATAAACTTTGAGTCTGTTATAAGATCTATTTCAGTTTGATTAATGTATTTCTGTGCCAATTGATAAGAGTTATTTACTGTAGATTTGAATGCAGGACCTAACCAAGTGCTTACTTCAATATTAAAAAAAATAGCAGATGCTAGCAGTATTATTCCACTTGGAATAATAGAAAAAAGACCAAAAAAAAGAAAAAATCTATTAAAAAGTCTTAGGCCTACTACCTCTCGATTTTTATATTTAAAATAATTAATAAGAAAAATTGATAAGTACAAAAGAAGTATTAATAAAAATACAAAATCAGCTATTAAAATATATTGAATAAGCTCAGCATTACGAACTATCTCATTTGATGAAATAAGTGAATATACAGTTAAAGAAAAAAGCGTTATAAAAATAGAAATCAATATAAATGCAGAAAATTTATTGAAATAATTTGACATTAAATAACTCTAAAATTCATTTTATACTTCTAGCAGGTGGTAATAGTTTACGATTTTCATCTAATACAAATAAGCTTTTAGCAAAATTTAAAAATAAAAATTTATTAATACATAATATTGAATTTATTAAAGAACTTAAATTTAAAAAGATAACCCTTATAATTAATAATCTAAAAAACACTAATATTAACATTTTTAATGATTTAGAAGTAATAAAAGGAGGAAAAACAAGATCAGAAAGTGTTAAGAAAGCTTTAAACAAATCCAAATTTAAATCAAAATATGTAATCATACATGATGCAGCTAGACCGTTAAATTCTCAAAAATTAATCAAAAACATAATTAAAAATTTATTAGAAAGAAATTATGATTGTGTAGTACCTTATACCAAGTGTTCTGATACTGCTATTGTTGGACACTATAATATTGACAGAGAAAAACTTAAACTAATTAAAACACCTCAAGGATTTATCAAAAATAAAATTACTCTTTTACATAATAAAAATAAAAGAAAGTTATTAACTGACGACAGTCAACTTTTCAGGAATGAAAAAAATAAATTTAAAATTAAATATTTATTACAAAATGAAATAAATTTAAAAATTACATACAAAGATGAATTAGTTTCATTAAATAAATTAGTTGAAAAGAATATCTTAGTAGGAATTGGTTATGATATTCACAAAACTATAAAAACTAATAAAAATAATTTAATAAAACTTGGTGGTGCAAAAATAAAATCAAAAGTAAAAGTTATTTCTCACTCAGATGGAGATGTAATACTTCATGCCATCACAGACTCTATTCTAGGTGCGCTATCTCAAAGAGATATAGGTACCTATTTTCCTAATAACAAAAAAAACTTAAATAGAAATTCAATAGACTTTTTAAATTATGCTTTAAACAAAATGAATTTTAAGAAAAAGATGATCAATAATATTGATCTAATGATTGTTTCAGAGGAACCTAAAATTAATCCTCATTTTAAAAAGATTTTAGAAAGTATTTCAAAGAACCTTAATATAAATAAAAATAGTATTTCTATAAAAGCAACTACAAATGAAAAATCTGGATTAATAGGTAGTGGCGATTTTATAGCCTGTTGGTCAAATGTTTCTCTGAGAGAAAACTAAACTACTTTTTTTAGTTTTTCAAAATCTTCATCTGCATGATAACTTGACCTTGTCATTGGTGATGAGGAAATCATTTTAAATCCTAAATTTAAGCAAACATTATAAAGACTTTTAAACTCATCGGGAGAGTAAAACTTATGAACTTTTTCATGATGAACAGACGGTTGTAGATATTGGCCTATAGTAACAAAATCAATATTGGAATCTTTCATATCTCTTAGAACTTCTATTATTTCTGAATAATCCTCACCTAACCCAACCATAATACCAGACTTTGTGAATATTGATCTATCGAACTCTTTAACTTCTCTTAAAAGTCTTAAACTCTCAATATAATTAGAACCAGGTCTGATTTGTTTATAGATTCTTGGAACTGTTTCTAAGTTGTGATTAAAAACATCGGGCTTCACCTTTGCGATATCAATGTAGTTTCTATTTTTTCTTAAGAAATCGGGTGTTAAAATTTCTATTGTTGTATTATTAGATAGTTCTCTTATATACTTAATAGTATCAATAAAATGCTGAGCACCACCATCAGGTAAGTCATCTCTGTCTACACTTGTTACCACAACATGTTTAAGACCTAATTTTAAAACAGATTTGGCAACGTTAAGAGGTTCCATTGGATCTGGTGGCTCAGAGGGTTTGCCTGTTTTTACATTACAAAATGCACATGCCCTAGTACAGGTATCTCCTAATATCATAAAAGTTGCATGTTTTTTTTCCCAACATTCTCCAATATTTGGACATGCAGCTTCTTGACAGACAGTAACTAAGTTATGAGATTTAACTATATCTAGCGTCTCAAAATATTTTTTTGATGTTGGTGCTTTTACTTTTAACCAATTAGGTTTTTTAATTGTTGTAGGATTGAATTTTTTAATTTTTTCTGGATGTCTGATCATGTTTAAAAATGTAAAGGTTTTTCAAAAGCTGATAAGACGCTTTCATGAATAGACTCTGATAAAGTTGGATGCGCAAAAACAGTATTAATAAATTCATCTTCTGTTGACTCAGATGAAATAGCTAAGCCAAATGTGGCTATCATCTCTGTAACATCAGGTCCAATAAGGTGTGCGCCCAATACCTCTCCGGTCTCAGAATTAAAGAGCGTTTTAACAAAACCATATGAGTTAGACATAGTTTGTGATTTACCATTTGCTAAAAATGGAAAATTACCCGTCTTGTAGGGAGTGTTATTGTCTTTAAGTTGTTGTTCAGTGAAACCAACAGTAGCTATTTGTGGTAGGCTATATATACAACCAGGGATATGATTTTCTTTTGGTTTATGAGTATCATTACCTGTTGATATATGAGTGACACAATTTATAGCATCGTGCATGGCTTTATGTGCTAGCCATGGGGCACCAATAATATCACCAATTGCATATAAACCATTAATATTTGTCTCATAATTATGGTTTGTATTTATATAGCCGGTATCAGATAGATTTAAGTTAAGAGAATTTATGAAGTCTTTATCTAAGTTAGGTATCACACCTACAGATAATATTAATGCTTCACATACTACATTTTGGTCAATGTTTTTAAAGCTTACATTCTTTTTATCTTCAACAATTTTCTCAATTTTTGCATTTAACTCAAATTTAATACCCTTTTTTTCAAATATTTTTTTTGCTTCATTTGAAATATCGTTATCAAACTGAGGTAAAATCTTATTTTGAGACTCAAAAACTGTAACATCCGAACCTAAGGCATTATAAATACTTGCAAACTCTATTCCAATAGCTCCTGATCCGATAATACATAATTTCTTTGGAAGAAATTTAGGTATCATTGCTTCTTTGGAACTCCAAATTAAATTAGAAAATTTAATGTCACCAATTGTTCTAGGTTTGCATCCCGTAGCAATAATCATATTCTTAGAGGAAATTTCATCTGAAGTTGTATTTACAATGAATTCATTATCTATTTTTTTGGGATATGCTCGATATTTATAAATATCTATTTTATTTTTTTTCATGAGAGAATTAACGCCCTTTGATAAATTATCAGATGCTGTTCTTGACATTTCAACAACTTTATCAAGAGCAATTTTAGTAAGATCTTTCTTATCAAGCCCAAAATGATTAGCTTCTTCCATGAATTCTGCTGAATGTAGTAATGATTTAGTTGGAATACACCCCCAATTAAGACATACACCTCCAAGTTTGTCCTCCTCAAACAAAGCAACCTTCATACCAAGTTGTGCAGCTTTTATAGCAGCAACATAACCACCAGGACCACCGCCAACTATTGTTAAATCATACTTAATTGCCATCTGAAATATTTTCTAAATTTTGTACAATACTAGAAAAAAATTGTGATGCTAAAACTCCATCAACAGCTCTATGATCACATGATAATGTCAAATTTATAAAACTCCCTATTTCAATCTTACTTTTGTCCACATAAACATCCTCAAAAATCTGCCCTACTGCTAATATGTATGTTTGTCCTGGTAAAATAATAGCATCAAAACTGCGGATATTAAATGAACCTAAATTAGATATACTTATGACACCATCTGACAGATCAGAGGGAGAAAGTTTATTATCTCTTGTTAAATTTATTTTTTCATTAAGATTGGTGTTTATTTCATTTAAATTAAAATTATTTACCTTTTTGATTACGGGCATTTTTAAGCCAAACTTAGAGTCAACGGCAATACCAATATTATGATCTTTATTAATTATAAATTCACCATTATCCTTGTATGTACAATTTGAGTCTGGAAATGCTTTGAATGCATTTGATATAGATTGCATTAATATTGCGTTTAAAGAGTATTTATTACCTTTTAGTTTTTGATCTTTTCTAAATTTTAATAGAGTAGCCATATTCACTCTAGTATTTAAATAAAAATGTGGAATGTTATTTTTTGAATGTGTTGTTGCTTTTGCAATAGCCTGTCTTAATCTATTAATATTTGGACTTTTAGACAAATAATTCGAGTTTGATACGTCTCTTAAAATAATTCTATTATCTGGACCAGTACCTTTTAATTTTAACAAATCTATAGATTTTTCATTTGATATTTTTTTGGCAATTGGAGATATAAATACTCTTATAGCGCCATTATCAAAAGTTTCATTTATATCAAGATCATCGGTACGTATTCTTCTTGAAATCGATTTTATTTTTGAAATATCAATATTTTTTCTTTGAGCTATTTTTTTTGCTAAGGGTGTAATTAATATTTTATCTGATACCAAATCTTTATCATTTTCAGAAGGTTTTATTTCTAAGGTTTGTATATTATTATCTGAATTATTATTTTTTAGAAAATTATTTATATCCTCTTGGGTAAAAGTCAAATCATCTGAAATTATTGCGACTAATTGATTAACATTTGCTGTTTCACCTTCCTTGGATATAATTTTAGCAATATATCCATCTTCTGGTGATTCGTATTCCATTGTGGCTTTATCTGTTTCAACTTCAAATAAAACCTCACCACTCAATATTGGATCTTTTTCATTTTTTATCCATTTAACAATTTTACCCTCCTCCATTGTGGGAGATAAAGCTGGTAAATTAACTTCATATAACATTAATTTATATATGACACTTTTTTAACAGCAGATACAATTTCATCAGTGTTTGGTAATGCCAATTTTTCTAAATTTTCTGCATATGGCATTGGTACATCTTTTCCGCTAACTTTAATTATTTCTGAGTCAAGGAAATCAAAGCAATTTGATTGGATTAAATAAGATAAGTGTGATCCAAAACTTGTAGTACCAAAGCCATCCTCAACAATTACAACTCTATTAGTTTTCTTAACAGATTTATATATCAATTCTTCATCTAGAGGTTTAATTGATCTTAGATCTATAATATCAGGACTAATCCCTAGTTTTTCAATTGATGGAAGAGCGTTTAATATTCTTTGAACAGACATTGAAAAACCAATAATAGTTACATCTTTGCCCTCTTTAATAAGATTGCCTTTACCTATAGGAATTAAAAAATCGTTCTCTTCTGGCACGTTGGTTTTTTCTTTATAGAGTAATTCATGTTCTAAAAAAACAACAGGATTGGGATTTCGAATAGATGATTTTAATAAACCTTTTGCATCTCTTGCATTTGAAGGTGCAATTACTATCAAGCCTGGAATATGAGAGAACCAAGATATAAAACATTGGCTATGTTGTGCTCCAACTCTAGCCGCAGCACCATTTGGGCCTCGAAAAACTATAGGAACATTTATTTCTCCACCCGACATGTATAAAGATTTAGCGGCAGAATTAACTATTTGATCAATTGCTTGCATAGAAAAATTAAAAGTCATAAATTCACAGATAGGCTTAAGTCCTGCCATAGCTGCTCCAATAGCTAAACCTGTAAAACCATGCTCTGAAATAGGAGTGTCTAAAACCCTTTTTGATCCAAATTTATCAAGAAGCCCTTGGGTTACTTTATATGCACCATCATATTCAGCCACCTCTTCTCCTAAGAGAAAAACGTCTTTGTCTAATTTCATTTCTTCTTCAATAGCTTGATTCAATGCCTCTCTCATAGATATTTCTTTTTCAGACCAATTCTTTTCACCTGAATTTTCTTTTGTTTGATTTAAAAGAGAATTCATTGAAATATTTACTTCTGAAGCAAGGGGTTCAGATTCTTTGGAGGAGACTTGTGGAGATTTTTCAATAGGTTTTTCTGGTATCTCCTCTATTTCCTCACCATCAACTTTAAGAAGAGCTATCTCAGTATTAACAATTATATTTTCAGTGCCCTCTTTAACTAGTATTTTCTCAACTTTACCATCATCGGGTGACTCTAGTTCCATAGTAGCTTTATCAGTCTCAATTTCTGCTAAAATATCTCCTGAAACTACACTATCTCCCTCTTTAACTAACCATTTTACTAAGTTACCTGTTTCCATAGTTGGAGATAAAGCTGGTAGAAGTATTTTCATAAATATACCTCGGTGTATAATTCTTTTAAATCTGGAAGTGGCGACTCAAGTGAAAATTTTTCTACATCTTTAATTTGTTTCTTAATATCACTTTCAATATCTTTAATCGTGTCCTCTTGAATTTTATAATCATTTAATAAAGTTTCTTTCATCATTAATACAGGGTCTATCTCTTTCATTTTATTCACTTCATCTTTAGTTCTGTAAAGACCAGGATCAGACATTGAATGGCCTCTAAATCTATATGTATCCATTTCAATAATGTAGGGCTTAGAATTTTTTTCGATATATTCTCTTGCCCTTATTGCTGATTCACTAACAGTAAAAAAATTCATACCGTCTACTTTTTCACCTTTAATGCCGAATACAGTTGCTCGTTCGTACAACTCACCTCCTGCAGCAGACCTTCCAATGGATGTACCCATTCCATATTTATTGTTTTCAATAATAAATAATATTGGTAATTCCCAAAGTGATGCTAAATTAAATGCCTCAAAAACTTGGCCATTACTCATAGCACCATCCCCTAAATAGACTCTTGAAATCTTTTTTTCATTTCTGTATTTATGTGCAAAACCTATACCAACACCTATAGGTACTTGTGCTCCAACGATACCGTGTCCACCATAAAATCTATTAGCTTTGGAGAACATGTGCATTGATCCACCTTTGCCTTTTGAAATACCATCTTTTCTTCCAGTTAATTCAGACATAACTGATTTTGGATCCACTCCACGAGCTAATATATGTCCATGATCTCTATAAGCAGTGATAACGGTGTCTTCTGAGTTAATAGATGAGAGAATACCTATAACAACGGCCTCTTGACCAATGTATAAATGGCAGAAACCACCAATTTTTCCAGCACCATATAATTGTGCAGCTTTTTCTTCAAATTTTCTAATTAAAAACATTTTCTCGTAAAACTTGAGCAACTGATCGTTTGAAAAAGAATTATTTACTTTTTTATTCATATTAGTCTAATTTTATAATGGTCTCACCATCTCCTATATTTTGATTATTTTGTTTAGTAATTTCATCAATATAATCTTTTTTTTTGTTGTAAGAAGAATTCAAATCAACATCTATATCATTCATTTTTTGGTCTAAATTGGATTGCAATTTTATATACATTTTTTCTTCAAATTTATAAATTAAGTAATTTCCAATATTAAATCTACCGTAGACTGTATGATATATTAGGTAAATCAATACGAGTATAAAAAAGAAATTAATTAAACTACTAGCTTTTAAAAACTTCACTTATTTCACCAGCATACCCTATAATCTTATCATTTTCTGATATTCTAAGTAACTGATTATATTTTGCAACTCTGTCAGATCTGGCTAAAGAGCCAGTTTTAATTAAAGGACAACGTGAAGCAACAGCTAAATCTGAGATAAAAGAATCTTCGGTTTCTCCTGACCTATGAGACATAATTGATGCAAAACTATTTTCTGTCGCTAGGTTGATAGCTTCTAAAGTTTCTGTAACTGTGCCTATTTGATTCAATTTAATTAAAATACTGTTAGCTTGTTTTTCATCTATACCAGTTTGTAACTTTTGTATATTTGTAACAAAAAGATCATCACCAACTAATCGTATCTTTGAACCAAGTTTATTTGTAATTTTTACCCAACCCTCATAATCCTCTTCATTAAGTGCATCTTCAATTGAAAAAATAGGATATTTTTTACAAATATTTTCGTAAACACTTATCATTTCTTCTGTTGAATATGAATTACCCTCAAAATTATATTTTCCATCGGAGTAAAACTCACTAGAAGCTGCATCTAATGAAATTTTAAAGTGATCATTTAGTTTAAAGCCCGCTTTTGAAATTGAATTACAAATTAAATCTAGAACATCTAAATGAGATTTTAGATTAGGAGCAAAGCCTCCTTCATCACCAAGATTAGTATTTAAAGATCTAGATTTTAATTCTTTTTTTATATTAGTTATTACAGAATGTGTTGAAGATAAAGCTTCAGTTAAAGATTTAAATCCTATTGGTAAAATCATAAACTCTTGAAAATCTACATCATTATCAGCATGTTGTCCGCCGTTTATTACGTTCAGCATTGGAACTGGAATAATTAAATTATCTACACCCTGAGAGAGAAATATTGCACCAAAGTTTACATAAGACCAAGCCTTATAGTAAGCAAGACTTAGAGATAAAATAGCATTTGCTCCATACTTTGATTTATTTTCTGTACCATCTAAATCTATTAGGAATTGATCAAATTCTCTAAAATCAATGAAACTTTTATCTAAAATTTCTGGCTTTAAGAGTTCGTTAACGTTAGATACTGCTTTAAGAACACCCTTGCCACTCATCCTATTAGGGTCTGAATCTCTTAATTCTAGTGCTTCAAATTTTCCTGTGGATGCCCCTGATGGTACCATTCCTCGAAAGGGATATAGGATATTTTCAAATATCATTTCACATTCTACAGTCGGGTTTCCCCTACTATCAAAAATTTCTCTTGCTGTTATATTTTTAATTTTCATTTATTTTGCCGCCTTATTTATTTTATTAATAGCATTTAAGAGTTCTGGCATTTTGTGTAAATATACCATATTAGGACCATCACTTAATGCAATTTCTGGGTTTGGGTGTGTTTCAATGAAGAAACCTGCTATCCTTAAAGATGAAGCAGCTTTCGATAATGGTGTCACATACTCTCTAGCACCTCCGCTTTTTTTACCCAATACACCAGGTAATTGTACGCTATGTGTTGAGTCAAAAATAATTGGGTATCCAAATTTTTTCATTGAATGAATACCTTTAAAGTCATTTATTAGATAATTATATCCGAATGAATTTCCCCTTTCAGTTATTAATATTTTTTTGTTATTCTCATTTTCAATTTTATTTATGATATTTGAAACTTCTTTATGTGATAAAAACTGTCCTTTTTTAACATTTACAATCTTTTTTGTTTGTGCAGCAGCTTTAATTAAATCTGTTTGTCTACATAAAAAAGCTGGAATTTGTATTACATCAAGAAACTCAGCCAACTTATCAACTTGAAAAGTTTCATGAACGTCAGAAGTTATTGATATTTTTAAATCTTTTTTGAGATTTTTTAATATATCTATGGATTTATCAAGGGAAATTTTATGGCGTATTGTTTTATGGGAACTTCTATTAGCTTTGTCAAAACTACATTTGAATACTAAATTAAACTTTTCTTTTTTTGCATAATTAATAAGAGATTGTGCAACTTTTCTGACTAGTTTTTCATTTTCTAATAAGCATGGGCCAGATATTAAAGTCAATCTATCAGTATCATTTTTAATAAGATTTTTAGATAATTTGACAGATCTAGGCATTTTTATTCATTAAACTATTTTTTATAAATGAGAAAAATATAGGGTGAGGTTTAAACGGTTTAGATTTCAGTTCAGGATGAAATTGAACACCAAGAAACCATTTATGATTTTTATTTTCAATGATTTCTAATAATTTTTTATCTTTCGAAAATCCAGAAAAGACAAGACCTTTTTTTTCTATTGAAGATCTATATTTAGGATTCACTTCATACCTATGTCTATGTCTTTCATGAATTAATTTTTTTTTATAAATTTTTGAGGCTAAAGATTTATGTTTTATATAACAAGGATAAGAGCCCAATCTCATAGTAGCACCTAAATCATTTTCTTTTGTTCTTGTAACCTTTTGATTTTTTTTACTCCATTCGGTCATTAACGATATAACATTATTAGTATGCTTGCCAAATTCAGAGCTACCTGAGTTTTTCATTTTCAAAACATTTTTAGTAAATTCAATAATTGATAATTGCATGCCCAAACATATTCCTAAGAATGGAATTTGATTTTCTCTAGCATACCTAATAGCTTCTATTTTTCCACTTATACCTCTATTACCAAAACCACCAGGTATAAGAATACCTGCGGCCTTAATTAATAACTCATCAACATTTTTTTTGTTTATTGTCTCAGAGTCAATCCATTTGATTTTAACATTTACTTTATTGTGAACACCTGCATGATAAATAGCTTCATAGAGAGATTTATAACTATCTTTTAAATGAACATATTTTCCAATTATAAATATATTTAGCTCCTCTTTTGCTCTTGACTCTAATACTTCAAAGTTTGTCCATTTTGAAAGATCTTTTTTCTTTGTAGATTTTATATTTAAATTTTTTATTACTAAGTCATCTAATTTGGATTTTGATAATAAAGAAGGTACTTGGTAAATACTACCTACATCATATGATGGAATAACAGCATTAGTTGGTACGTTACAAAACAAACTAATTTTTTGAATTTCTTCATACTTTATTTTTTTATTACTTCTACAAACAATTATATCAGGCTGAATTCCTGCATTTAAAAGCTCTTTAACAGAGTGCTGAGTGGGCTTTGTTTTAATTTCACCAGATGTTTCTATATATGGAAGTAAAGTTAAATGTATGAGGAGTGTGTCTAGCTGTCTTTCATTTTTAAATTGTCTGATGGCCTCCAAGAAAGGAAGACTCTCAATATCACCAACAGTGCCCCCTATCTCACAAATAATAACATCATCCTTATTAGTTGATTTTTTTATAGAATTTTTAATTTCTTCAGTAACATGGGGTATTACTTGTACTGTAGATCCTAAATATTCACCTTTTCTTTCCTTTGATAGTATAGTCGAGTAAATTTTACCTGATGAAATAGAGTCATTTTTAGAACATTTTATATCTGTAAACCTTTCATAATGGCCTAAGTCTAAATCAGTCTCATAGCCGTCATCAGTGACATAAACTTCACCGTGTTGGTATGGACTCATTGTTCCAGGATCAACGTTTAAATACGGATCTAATTTTCTAATTTTTAGTTTAATGCCTCTAGATCTAAGAAGTGAGGCTAATGATGCAGTGACTATTCCCTTACCTAGCGATGAAACAACACCTCCGGTAACGAAAATTAATTTCACTGATTAGGCACTTCTGGAATCATTTCCTCTATTGAGTCGTCTAAAATAATTTCTTCTTGAATAGTTTCTAAATCAGTTGAAGATGAATATTGTTTTGTAATAATTGCGCCCATAAACAAACACCAAAATAAAAAACCAAAACCTAAAACATAAGTAATTTTTGTCATTCCTGAAAAAGAGGATTTATTTGCTGTCATTCCACCTGTAAGAGATGTTTGAGTACCTAGCCCTAAACTTCCACCTTCAGTTTTTTGAAAAAGTATAATTAAAATGAGCACCACTCCAATAATCGCACTAATAATTAAAAAAAGGTTTATCATAATGTTATTTAAAGTATTTAATAAATGAAGGCTTTGTTGAAGCAGAGCCTACCAAAACCCCATCTAATTTTTGTAAACTTAAAATTTCTTTTATATTTGATAAATTTACGGAACCACCATATAAAATTTTTATTTTTTTAAAAGAATAATTTTTTAATATTTTGGTCAAAAATTGCAAAATATCATTAATTTCAGACATTTTTGGTGTTAATCCCGTACCAATTGACCACAAAGGCTCATAAGCTAATATAACTTCATTATAAATGTTAGATTTTTTAAAAATTTTATTTATTTGCTTTTTTAAAAAATTTTTAGTTTTTTTTGATTTATAAATATCTACAGGCTCTCCAATACAAACAATTGGTGTAATTTTATTATGCAGACAAAGATCAGTTTTTTTTTGTACCATCAAATCTGTTTCACCAAAATTAGATCTAACTTCTGAGTGACCAAGAATACAAAATTTAATCTTATTACTAACTAAATCTTGAATATCTATAGACCCTGTAGAAGCACCTTTTCCATGTAAATCTACATTTTGTGCTGCGTAGATATTTTTTGTATATCTAGATTTGAGGGTTAAATTATAAAAGTTATTAGGACTAGAAATAAGTTTGTATTTCTTAGTGCTTGGTAGTTTAGACACTACCTTTGATAGGCTCATACTTTCAGATATATTTAAATATGATTTCCAATTAAATATTATATATTTCATTAGTTAACTGATATCAAAATACTTATAAAAATGAAAACTAAAAAACTAATAGTTATAATATTCAGTGCTGCACTAGGCATAAGTTTCTTATTTATTGGATTTGGATCCTATGTGGGTAAAAATTATGTTTTAAAAGTAGGAGACCATAAAATATCAACATCTGAATTTTCTAGAGCATATGAAAACTATAAATCAGAAAATGGCCTTTCTAATTTATCAGAACAAGAGGAGTTATTTTCAAAAATTCAATTTACAAATGAATATGTAAATGAGCTAGTTTTTCTTAATTATTTAGATGAAAAAATAAGTATAAGTGATAACTCCAAAAAAGTAGTTTTAAAAAAATCATTAAATAATGACGAAATGTTTAGAAATCTAGATGAAGCATCACTTCAAAATTACTTAAAAGAAATTGAGGGAAATATATATATTGATTTATTCAATGATAGCCTTGATGCGCAGACATTAGTTAGTCACGAAATTAATCCAGATCTTCTGATTGAGAAAGAATTAAATATTTATGAGATTAAAAATGACGATAATCTTATCGATTATCAATTAGAAGAGGATTTTTACACCAATAACGAATTATATGAAATTTCAATTAATGAAATAAGTATCAAAAATTATATTCAAGAAGAACTACTAACTGATGACATTATAAATGAATACTATGAAGCAAATATAAATAAATTTATTAAGCCAAAAAATTATACCTATGAACAAATTATTTTAGATAGTATTTCAAATAAAAATTTTAATGAGCTGAAAGAGAGTGAAGACTCTCAATTCAAATTATTCGAAAACGTTGATGAAAAATTAATATTACCTCAAATTCTTGAAGTATTAGAAAAACTAAGTTTAGGAGATGAAGGTAATAATATTAAAATTGGAGAGAAATACTTTTTTGTAAAACTTTTATCTCTTGAAGAAGAATATCAAAGGACATTAGAGAATGTTTATGAAGATGTAGTAGCGACTTTAACTAAATTAGAAATAGAAAATTTTACACTAACTAATAATGTTAAAAATTTAGATAGCTATATTACAAATCAGATCTTCTTTAGTAATTCATTTAATTTTTTAGAAAATATTCCTGATCAATACAATTTTATTAACTTTAATCAATCATCTGGGGAAATAAAAAAAGATGATTTCTTATTTCAATTTAATGTTCAAAAAATATTTAAAGAAGATCTACCATTACAAATCAAAGAAAAATTCCTAAATTCTTTTAGCAATTATAAAAAAAATATAGACATTTCACATAATGATGAATTATTAAAAAAAGCAGGAACAGTAAAGGTCAACTATTTTACTGACTCTCTAACAATTAAAAATAATTTTATTGAGCCAGAGATTTTAGAAGAAATAATTATTATTAAAAAAAACCAAAAATTAAAAGTAGTGTTACCAAATGAAGTTATTTATTTAGATATAAATTCAATTGGATCTATTGACTCTTTAAATATAAAACAAAATATAGTGAATTTAATATATTCAAAAATTATTAAAAAAATAAAAGAAACTCTAGATATAGAAGTTGATAACGAACAACTTTTACAACTTTAGTATGTATGTTCACGGTAAAAAAGTTTTTCTAGATACTGAAAATACAATTACAATATATAATAAACTTGCAAATAGATTTAAAGATGTCTCCATTTTAGAGTCAGTCATTGGGGGTGATAATAAAGGAAGATACTCTATTATTCTTTTTAATATATTACAAAATATTGAAATTTTTCATAATTATGTACTTGTAGATAATCAAAAGAAAAAAATTAAATCACCAGACTCTTTTATAAGAGAAATTTATAAAAATTTAAAAATTAAAACTATATATGATCAGAATATACCTCTACCCGTATTTATTGGTAATGTATCATTTGATTTATGTAAGTTTACCCTTCCAAAATTAAGTTATAAGCCTGATAAGAATGAAATTGGAATACCTCTGGCACATTTTGTAAAACCAAGAAATCTAATAATCATAGATAATGTTCTTAATGAGACACATTTAATTGAAGTTTCAAATATCAAGAAAAAACCAGTAAAATCCCTTAAAACATTAGAAAATATACTTAAAGAGTCTTTTTCCAAGAATAAAAAATTAAATTTTAGTAAACTTAAAAAATTTAAAAACTATGTTAGGAAAGAGGAATTTATTCAAAAAGTTAAGGAAATAAAAACTGATATTAAAGTTGGTGAAATATTTCAAGCTGTTCTTTCTCAAAGATTTTCTAATGACTATTTAATTGATCCATTTAATTTTTATAGAGCACTAAGATCAATTAATCCCTCACCTTATCTTGTTTTTTTAAACCTAAAAAAATATCAAATTATCTGCTCAAGTCCTGAGACTATGATTAAAGTAAAAAATAAAGAAATTACACTTAGACCTATTGCCGGAACTAGAAGAAGGGGTAAAAATGAGATTGAAGATAATAATTTAAAAAATGAATTACTTAAGGATAAAAAGGAACTAGCTGAACATTTAATGCTAGTTGATTTAGGTAGAAATGATGTTGGTCAAATTTCAAAAAATAATTCTGTAAAAGTAACTGAGCAAAATATAATAGAATATTATTCTCATGTAATGCATATAGTCAGTAATGTTACGGGAGAATTAAAAAATAATTTAACACCTATAGATGTTCTCTTTGCTGGCTTGCCAGCAGGGACTGTTTCTGGGGCGCCTAAAATTAGAGCACTAGAAATATTAGAAAAACATGAAAAAATAAATAGGGAATTTTATTCAGGTTCGGTTTTTTATATAGATGCAAATGGGGATATGGATAGTTGTATTAATCTCAGAACTGCAATGATTAAAAATAAAAAAATATATGCACAAAGTGGTGCAGGTATTGTTTTTGACAGCATACCTGAAAATGAACATAGTGAGTGTATTAATAAGGCTAGTGCATTATTTGAAGCTTACAATTTAGCTCACAACATATAATGATTACTCTCATAGATAATTACGATAGCTTCACATATAATTTGTATCATTGTTTAAGTAAAAGAGACCAAGTATTAGTTATTAAAAATGACTTGATCTTAAAAAATATTGATAAAATTATTAATAGTAAAGGTGTTGTAATATCACCTGGACCGAGTAATCCATTTAATGCAGGAGAATGTCTTGATTTAGTCCATCAAATATACTCATTTATACCAATATTAGGTGTTTGTTTAGGTCATCAAATTTTAGGAGTCTATTTTGGAGCTAAAATAGACACATTAAGTACACCAATGCATGGAAAAGTATCGAATTTAAAAAAAATAAATGAATGTAAAATATATAAAAATATTGATAAAAAGTTCCGTGCAACTAGGTATCACTCTTTATACCTAAATAAAAATAATTTTCCTCAAAATTTAAAAATAACAAGCATTTCAGAAGATGATAAAATTATAATGAGTTTTAAACATGAATTATTTTCGATTTATGGTGTGCAATATCATCCAGAAAGTATCGAAACTCTTGTGGGTTCTAAGATTTTAGAAAATTTTATGGATTGTATATGAAATTTAAAATAGATGATTTAATAACTAAGAGAAATGTTGAATATGCTATTAAATATTTATTTGACTCAGATAATATTTCTCATCAAGCAATTATAATTCATCAACTAAATAAATTAATAAATAATAGCGATATACTTTTATCTCTAAGGAAATTTATTTTTAAAAATTCTAATAAAATAAAGCAATACCCTAATTCTTTGGATACATGCGGTACTGGAGGTGATGGGTTAAAGACACTAAACATATCAACAACAGTAGCTATATTATTATCATCTGTTGAAATTCCAGTTGCAAAACATGGTAATCGTGCTGCTAGCTCATTAAGTGGCTCCTCTGACATTATTTCTGAATTGAATATATCCAGTGAAAAAGACTCGAAGAAAATAATTAATAAAATAACAAATGATAAATTTGTCTATTTAAATGCACCTTTTTTTTATTCAAATCTTAGTAAAGTTGGAGAAGTAAGAAAAAAATTAGGAATAAAAACGATCTTTAATTATATGGGCCCTACATTAAATCCATTAGGCGCAAAACATCAAATATTAGGTACAGTGAATAAAAACTCAGCAGAAATTATGTTAAAAATACTATCTAAAATTGATAATAAAAATTCTACAATTTTTTTCTCAGATGATGGATTAGACGAAATAAGTTTATTTGCTCCAACAAATTTTTATTTTAAAAGAGGAAATAATATCACTAAAAAGAAGATATCTCATACAAAATATAAAAAATACCTTTCATCTAAATTAAATTTTAAGGATATTAAAGGAGGTATTCCCTCTTATAATGCTAGCAGGCTGATTGAATTATTTCAGGGAAAAAAAGATAGTTACAGAGATATAACTATTATTAATTCAATTTACGCGATGCAAACCATAAAACCGACCTATAAATTTGATGAATGCTTTGATATATTAAGTAATTCTCTTGATACGTCAAAGGCTCTAAATCATTTAAACAAAATTAAAAAGTAATGAATATTTTAGATAAAATAGTTTTAGAAAAAACTAATCATATAAAATATTTAAAACAAAAAAATAATAAAAAAAAGAATTCTAAATATAGAAAGTCAAAATACTTTCTAAGTGCAATAGAAAGAAATCTACATATTAATAAAAATGCTCTCATTGCTGAATTCAAAAGATATAGCCCTTCGGTTAAAAATTTTAATAAAATAAAGTGTATTCAGGATATTCTCGAACAATATCATAAATCAAAATGTTGTTGTATATCCATCTTAACTGACAAAAATTTTGGTGGAAGTTTAAATGATATAATAATTGCAAAAAAAATTACTGATAAGCCAATTATTAGAAAAGATTTTATAATAAACGAAACACAAGTATTTGAAACTAAAGATTTTGGTGCAGATGCTTTATTGTTAATTGCAAAAATTTTATCTAAATCAAATTTAAAAAAATTGTATAATTTGGCAATTGATATTGGTCTAGATGTATTAATAGAGATTGAAAATATTACTGAAGCAAGGAAAATTGAGGGTATAGATGCAAAATTGATCGGAATCAATAATAGAAATCTAAAAGAACAAAAGATTGATATAAATAAATCAATAAAACTATCTAAAATATTAAAAAATAAAATAATAATTAGCGAAAGTGGAGTTACAGTTTCAAATATAAAAAAAATTAAAAAAGAAAGTGGAATATCTTCTTTTTTAATAGGTGGTAGTATTTTAAAAAATGATAATAAAATTAAATATATTAATAGATTGTATGAGGCATAATGAGTTTATCACACTTCAAAAAAAAAAATAAAAATATTGATATGGTTGATATATCAAAAAAAAATAAAACAAAAAGATTTGCTGAGGCAAGATCTTTAATTGAAATTGATAAAAAACTCTATTCAGTAATCAAAGGTGATAAAGAACTAAAAAATAATTTATTTAACACAGCCAAAATTGCAGGCATATATGCAGCCAAAAATACCTCACACCAGATACCTTTAACACACAATATACCAATAGATTATGTTTCTTTGTCCCTTAATTTAAGAGATGAGGAATATATAGAAATAAAAAGTGTTGTGAAATCAAACTACTCAACAGGATTAGAGATAGAAGCCTTAAATTCTGTTTCGTGTGCCTCTATTACAACTTTTGATATGCTTAAGTCTTTTAAAAAAAAGATAATTATTAAGAAAATTGAAATAATAAAAAAAAGAGGGGGTAAAAACAATATTGGATGATATTTTTAAGACAATTAAATTAATTTCAAGTTATCTTCCAAAAAATAAATTTTCATCAATTTTAAGTCAAAATCTAAATAATAATCATTTAATCAAATCTAATATAGTGATTAAGAAAAATATACCTCCTCAAAATCAATCATCAATGGATGGTATAGCAATTACAAATGTTGGAAAGAAATTTAAAATTATTGGAAAATCGAAATTAAATATTTTTAATAAAATAAAGATAAATTTAAATGAGTGTTTAATTGTAAAAACTGGGTCACTAATACCTGATAATATAAAATATATAGTTCCCCAAGAACAAATTTTTATAAATAAAGGAAATGCTTATGTAATTAATTTTAATAAAAATAATAAATTCATAAGAAAAAAGGGGCATATCTTCAAAAAAGGTAGTAAAATAGATTTTCAAAATAAATATCTATCATTTTATGAATTAAGCAGTATAAAAAGTCTCAAAAATATAAAAGTCAAAATACTACAACCATTAAAGTTTAAAATTATTTCGACAGGTAGCGAATTTACCAATAATCATTTTATTCTCCCTACAAATGGTTATTATTTAAATAATTTTATAAAAAAGAATAATCATATTGTTGAAAAGAGTATTCATATAAAAGATGATCAAAAATTATTACTAAAAGAAATAAACAATACAAAATCAGATATTACAGTTATTATTGGAGGCACAGGTAAAAGTAAAGATGATATCAATTTTGAAAATTTTAATTTAATTATTGATGGTCTTGATTTAAAACCAGGTAGACCTTTTAAATTATTTATAAAGAAAAATAAAATTTATATGTTTTTTCCTGGTAACCCTTGCTCTTCCTTTGTATTGACCAATATAATTATTAAATCATTAATCGAGATTCATAATAATAGAAAATCGCAGATTAAATATGATTTAATTGATATCAATAAAGTAAAATTTAATTTTAAAATTTTGAAAAGAAAATCTTTTTTATTTGGTTTAAGAAATCAGAAAAGTATTAAAGTATTTAATAATCAAGAAAGTTCTAATTTAAAAAATATATTATATGCAAACTGTCTGATTTATTATGATAGAACTAATAAACTAAGGTTATATCAAATAAATGACTAAAAACGCCAAAAAGCTTTTAGATTTTTTAAGAAAATATATTGAGAAAAATAAAATATCTCCTAATTATGAGGAAATGAAAGAACACATGGGTTTAAAATCTAAATCCTCCATATTTCAATATTTAGAATATTTAGAAGAACAAGGTCACATAAAAAAAGACAAATTAAAATCAAGGTCTATTGAATTAAATAATTTAATTCCTTTTTATAATGCGATATCTGCGGGTAAACCTATAGATAGTTTGAGTCAACATATAGAATATATTGATGTAAATAATTTTATAAAAACAAATAAAAGGAACTGTGTCGCTTGTAAAGTAAGTGGTAATTCAATGGAGTCATATGGTATTTTTGAAGATGATATTATTATATTAGAAAAAGTTACAAATTATAATTCAAATGATATTCATGCTATTCAGATAGATGATAGTGAGATAACTCTAAAAAAAATTAAATTAATCAAAGATGAAATTGAAATATTTGGTGACCGCAAAAATTTTTCATCAATCAAGTATAAAAAAGATAGGATCAAAATATTGGGTAAGATGATTAATTTAGTCAGAAAATATTGATGATAATCACTAGATTCGCCCCCTCTCCTACTGGAAATTTTCATATGGGAAGTTTAAGGACTGCTATTTACAATTTTTTATTTGCAAGAAAAAATAAAGGAAAATTTCTTTTAAGAATAGAAGACACAGATAAGGAAAGATCAAAAAAAATATATGAAGAAGAAATATTAAAAATATTTAATATATTTAAACTTCAATATGACAACCTTAGTTATCAATCTAAAAATTTAAGTATTCATCAAGAATATTTAGAAAAACTGATGTCAAATGATATGGCGTATCGTTCAAAGGATGGTCCTTATAAGTTCAGAGTGAACAGAGATAAAGAATTTTTTGAGTATGATGATTTAATTTTAGGAAAAATTAAAGTACCATCTAATACTATAGAAGATTTTTCAATTGCAAGATCTGACAAAAGCCCTACTTTTATATTATCAAACTTAGTTGACGATAATTTAGAGAATGTGACTAATGTCATTCGTGGAAACGATCATACTACTAATTCAATTAAACAAATTATGATATCCGATGCTTTAAATTTTAAAGATATAAAATATGCACATATACCCCTAATACATGACATCAATGGTAAAAAATTATCAAAAAGAAATAATATAACTAACGTAAAGGATTATTTGAGTGAAGGTTACCTCTCAGATTCAATATTTAATTTTATCATTAAATTAGGTAATAATTTTAATGATATTGAATATTTAGATATTGAACATGCAATTGAAAATTTCAATTTATCTAAAGTAGTTTTATCACCAGCTAGATTTGATATTGAAAAGTTAGATTTCATTAATCGTCGTTATTTAAATAAATTATCTTTTATAGAATTTAAAAATTTTTTAGAAAAGGATATAGAAAAACAAGTATCTAATTTTCAGTTAGAACTTGTTTTCCAAGACATATTAGAAAGATGTAACAAATATACAGATATCAATATAGAGGTATCAAAACTTTTAAACTTTTATGAAAAAAATATTATCCTTGAAATTGATGAAAATGAAAAAGATTTAATTAAAAAAATTTATTCAATTATTAAAAGTTTGCATGATACTGATAATGCTGTATTAATACTTGAAGAAAATGACTTACCTTTAAAGAAAATAGGTAAGATAATCAGAAAAATTATAGTAAATTTTGAGTCCAAAATACCAATTGAGAAGATTATTTTGTTCTTTGGTATTGAAAAAGTGAAAGAAAAGTTATTATTATATTTAGATGATTGATGAAAAACGATTTAAATTAGTCGATACTAAAACTGGTAAAGAGTACGAATTCGATGGGATCAAAGGATCTATTGGGCCAGATGTAATTAACATATCATCACTCTATAAGAAGACAGGTTTATTTACTTATGACCCTGGTTTCACATCAACTGCAGCTTGTAACTCTAAAATTACATACATAGATGGTGAAAAAGGTATACTTCAATATAGAGGTTATCCTATTGAGGAACTTGCAAATAATAGTTCTCATCTAGAAGTTTGTTATTTACTTATGCATGGTGAATTGCCATCAGAGAGTGATAAATATGAGTTTGAAGAAATAATTAAAAACCATACATTACTTAATGAGCAAATAATTCAGTTTTATAGAGGTTTTAGAAGAGATGCACACCCTATGGCCATGATGATAGGAATTGTTGGAGCTTTATCATCATTTTATCATGACTCATTAAATATTGAAGATCCTGAGCATAGAATGATTGCCTCACATAGAATTTTAGCAAAGATGCCAACCATCGCTGCAATGGCTTATAAATACTCTGTAGGTCAACCTTTTGTTTATCCTGTTAATAAACTTAATTATGCAGATAATTTTTTACATATGTGTTTTGCAACACCCACAAAGGAATATGAAATAAATCCCCTCTTTTCAAAAATAATGGATCAAATCTTTATTCTTCATGCTGATCATGAACAAAATGCTTCAACATCAACTGTAAGGACTGCTGGCTCATCTTTAGCAAATCCATATGCTTGCTTGTCAGCTGGTATCTCATCACTTTGGGGGAAATCTCATGGTGGTGCAAATGAAGCAGTGATAGATATGATTGATGAAATAGTTTCAAATGATTTAGAACCTAAAGACTTTATAGAAGAAGTTAAAAATAAAAAAAATAAAATAAGATTAATGGGTTTTGGACATAGAGTGTATAAAAGCTATGACCCAAGAGCTAAAGTTTTAAAGAAAAGCACAGAAGATTTATTCAAGGATTTAAAAATAAAATCAAAAGAACTCGAAATAGCCAAAGAAATTGAAGAATTAGCTTTAAATGACTCATATTTTAAAGAAAAAAATCTATACCCAAATGTTGATTTTTATTCTGGAATTCTTTTAAAAGCACTGAATATACCTACCACAATGTTTACACCAATTTTTGCAGTTGGAAGAACAGTTGGCTGGCTATCACAGTGGAAAGAAATGATAGAAGATGAAGAATTTAAAATAACAAGACCTAGACAATTATTTACTGGAGAAAAAGATAAGTCCTATAAAAAAGTCCCTGATAGAGAGAAAAAATCAATATTTAATTTATTGTGGCTTAAGAAAACTTTTCTAAATAATCAGTAATAATACTTGAACGAAAATTTTCAAAATTACTACTTTTTATCCCATCAAACATATTTTTTCTATAATTATGAAGTTTATCTTTATTTAATTTTAAAATTGTAAAAAAATTAGACATTTTAGTAGCGGTGAAATCATTTTGAATAAACTCTTTTACAATTTCTTTTTTATTAAAGATATTAACTAATGATAAGTATTTAGATCTTACGAAAAATTTAAAAATAGAGTAATTTATAATATTCGCTTTATAAAATATTAAGTGTGGTATATTTGAAAAACTTAGTTCTAAATGAACAGTCCCTGAACAAGCAAAAGCAAAATCTAGATTAGATATTTTTTTATAGTAAGAATTATCATTCAAATGTATTTGTATATTAGAATTATCTTTGAAGTAGTTTTTTATAAAATCATGGTATTCACTTGTAACAAAAAAATGAAAAACAAGTTCATTATATTTTTTGAGATTCAAAAGTAATTTTTTAATAATAAGAATATTTTTATTTATTTCTTGTTGTCTACTACCCAAAAAAATACCAATATTTTTGATTTCATTATAATCATTAGAATAGAAGGTTTTGTTCTTTAAGGGATGACCAATATATTCATATATATCTGATTTATAATAACTTTTTTCTATACTAAATATTGAAAAAATCTTATCAAAATTTCTATTGATAAATTTTGCTTTACTTGATTTCCAGATAAAAACTGATGGGCCTACAATTTGACAATATTTTATATTATTTGATTTAAATTTTTGAATATAAAATTTTGAAAAATCAAATGAATCTATAAAAAAAATATGAGTAAAAAAATGTGTATCAACAATTTCTTTGATTTTAAGTCTGAGATTGAAAAGATATTTTAAATTACGAACTATATCTACTAAACCCATAATTGGGGTAATCTTTATATTTGTTAAATCATTAAATTCTAAGTAGCTATTATCCATACCAAAAGTGAATATTTGATTTTTATTGATTTTAAAAAAATTGTCATCAAGTATTGATTTAAGAATTTGTCTTCCAGATTGTTCAAGCGTTATAAACAAAATCTTCATTTTATAATACAATAAGTGAAATATTATTAGCTCGTATTTTTTTTAAGAAATTATCTTTTTCCGAAATTAAAATATTATTATTAAACAAACAAATTAAACGAAATTTATATTTTATAAGTAACTTAACTGTCTCCATACCTATTATAGGAAAATCAATTTCATCAATTTGATCTGATTTTTTAGATTTTACAAAAATTAAGTTATTAAATTTAGATTTAAGATTACCAATTTTATTGATCATATCGTTTGTACCAAATATATCTTCCATAGCTATAACTCTATCACCATTTAAAATGAATGATTGTGCTATATTCATCGAAAATATTTTTTTTAAAAAGGTTTTTTTAATTTTTAATTTACTAATTATTTTTTTATTTTCATTGTGAAGGTACTCATCATGATAAGAAACTAGCATTTTTTTTAATATTTTTTTTTGAGAGAGAAGTGTTAGTTTATTATTAGATAAATAACTTTTTAAAATTTTAGACTGATCATTAATGTTATTAAGGAATATATCCTTTGATATTAAAAGCTTTGATTTTATTGATAAATTTATCTTATCTATAGATGGAAGTTCAACATAACCTATAATCATAATTTTTTTTAATTTTTTAGACTTAATGAATGTTATAATTTTTTCTATATCTTTGATTTTGAAAGACTTGCACTGATCCTTAAATTTTTTTTTTATAAGATTATTTTCATTAATTAAAATAACTTGATTTAATAAGTTTTTATTATTTAAAAAATTTGCAACTTCGTAAACAAATAAACCTGAACCAGCTATAAGGCAGATATCATTTTTGGATGTGGCCAAGTTTTTCATTCAAAATTGATTTATATTCATGAAATATAGTCTCTACTTTATCATTAGTTGAAAGGTTTATTTTGTTGTTAATAAAACTTTCATGAATTGAGTTAATTTTCTTTATCTCATCTTTATTGAAATTATTTCTTCTTATTCCAACTAAATTTAAACCTCTTAATTTTGCTCTATTACCTATAGCTAAGCTAAATGGTAATACATTTTTATCTATCCCACTCATACCACCAATCATAGAATATGAACCAATTGTTACAAATTGTATGACTGCAGATAATCCTCCTACAACAACATTATCTAATATATTTACATGTCCACCAAGTGTGACTTGGTTTACAAAAATATTATTATTATTTATTTTACAATCATGTGCGATATGTACTCCTGTCATAAAAAGATTATTATCTTTTATGCATGTTAACATTCCCCCATCTTTAGTGCCTTTGCTAATAGTAACATTTTCTCTAAATATATTAGAGTTTCCAATTTCTAAAAAACTATCTTCACCAGAAAATTTAAGGTCTTGAGGATCACAACCAATATTTGAAAATGGATAAAAAGTGTTATTTTTACCAATTGTAGTATTACCTGATATTGATATGTGTGATTTTAATTCAGTGTTATCTCCAATAGTAATATTACCGTCTAAATTACAATAAGGACCAATTTTAACATTTTTACCTAGTTTTACTGATTTACTTATTGAGCTATTTGGGTGTATCAGGGACGTCATGAATCATCGCTGAGAATATACATTCAGCATGTATAACATCATTCACAAGGCATTTGCCTTCAAATTTGTAAACATTTTTAACTTTGTTAAGACGATTTACTTTTAAATTTAACACATCACCAGGTATTATTGGTTTTCTAAATTTACATTTATCGATAGTCATAAAAGAAACACCTGGATTTTTCATGGTGTCTTTTAATTTCATAGCAACAGTAAAACAAGCTGCTTGTACTATTGCTTCTACAACAAGTACGCCCGGCATTAAAGGCCTTCCAGGAAAATGACCCTGAAAAAAAGGTTCGTTTATAGTAACACATTTTATGGCATGGGCTGAAATATCAGGTTCAAAATCGATAATCTTATCAATTAGCAAAAAAGGATATCTATGAGGTAAGATTTTTTGAATATCGTTAATGTCCATTTTTTCTTTCTTTGATAATTTTTTTTTTCCACTCTTTTATATCAATGGCAGGAAAACCAGCAACAACTGAATTATCTTTTATATTTTTAGTAACACCACTTTTTGCTGCTACAACTACATTATTTCCTATACTTATATGTCCAGCAAAACCAACTTGTCCACCAATAGTTACATTTTCACCAATAGTAACACTACCAGAGATACCAGTTTGCGCAGCAATACAAGCATTGTTCCCAATTAAGACATTGTGGGCAATATGTACCATATTATCAATCATTGAATTTTTACCAATATATGTTGCATCAATTTTTCCTCTATCAATAGTGCAAGAAGAGCCAATATGAACATTGTCATCTATTACTACAATACCTATTTGAGGGTTAAGGTTTGATGAACCTCTTTTGTTCGAGTCAAAACCAAAACCAGTTGTACCTATAGAGGTATTATCACAAATAACAACATTGTCTTTAATTATAGAATTTTTGATAACCACATTATTTTTTATGATGCAATTCTTTCCAATTTCTACACCTTTACCAATAACACAATTATTTAATATTTTTGAAGAGTTATCAATAATTGCATTTTTTGAAATATATGAATTATTCAAATATTTAAATTCATCTTCATAAGACAAGCTATCTTCATGAGAAAAAAGATAGTTAATTACTTCAATAAAAGCATCATTTAATTTTTTGACAAGAATTATATTTTGAAATTTTTTTATATTAAATAATTTTTCATCATTTGTAATTATAATAACATTATTCAATTCAGATTTAGTAAACTGTACATCTTTATCTAAAAATAAAATTGAATTATCTCTTAAGTTTAACAAAGATGATACTTCATTTATTTCAAAATTTGTTTTTACCCTTTGATTAATTAAATTATTCTTTACAACATTTTGCAAATCATTTGAATTTAATGAATTTTGTTTTATAAAAAATTTACTTCTACTAAACTGTAGCATATAATAATTTAGAAAGATGTTCCTATTGTAAAATTAAATTCTCTTGTTTTATCATCATTATTTTTTTCAATTGGTATAGCATATGAAAATGAAATAGGACCAATAGCTGTTAAAATATCAAATGAAATACCTGCTGAAGATCTTAAATTAAGATCATTTTGATTAGTATAATCGCTGTCCCATATAGAACCTATTGAATAAAATAATTTAGTGCTTATATTATCTTTTTCATCAAAAAGAAAAGATCCACCAATACCTATTGTGGAGGTAAAAAATTTATTACCACCAAGATAAATATTATCTATACTTGGCCCTATTCCTCGATAATCAAAGCCTTTAAAATTAAGTCCACCTAAGCTAAATGCATTCAATGTTTTAAGTTTGTTATCTAGAGACTCAGCTAAACCAATATCATTGGATAAAAAAACAAATCGATTAGAATTCTTAAATTTTTGGTATAAGTCACTTTTTATTATAAATTTATAATAATTATCATCAGATATAAAGTTAGGAGCATATTCTAAATATAAGCTATTATGGATACCATCAGTAGGGTAAAGAAAATCATCAGTAGTGTCATAACTTATTGAAAAATCAATTGTGTAGACATCGAAATTACCGATATTATCAGTTACTGCTGTTATGCTTTTTGTGGCAGAGTTTCTATCAGACCTTTTAAAACTAATACCTGAGGAAATATCAATATTTTCATCGTATTCAAAATTTAAAGAATATGAAATACCTCTTTCTTCAGTTTCGAAACCAAAAGAACTTTTTAAGTCTTTTTCAGTATTAAAAATAGAATATCTATTATTAATTTTAGATGTAGCCAAGGGGTAATGAATAAGAGCTATGTTAAATAGAGTATTCTCTTCATTAATCAAAAAATTTGTATCCAAATTATTTCCAGATCCAAATATATTGTTATCTTTGATACCTAATTGTAAACCTGCGCCTAAATCACCTGAAAAAGTACCAGCAGCCAGTATTTGCCCAGTTTTTTTATTTTCTTCAATTTCAATATTAATATCAGATTTTGAGTTTTTAGTTTCTTTAGAAATGGTTATATTGTTAATATATTTGTACCTTAAAAGTTCTTTCTTAGAAATCTCAATTTGATTTTCGTTATAATAATCCCCAGGTTGGAAATTAAGTTTAGACCTTATAGTCTCATCCTTGGTAATATTATTTCCATAAATGTTAATTGAATTTATTAATTCAACATTAACGTCAACATCATAAATTTTTAATGAATATATATTATTTAAATTTTCTAATTTATATCTATAGGCAAAATTAAAATTATTTGTATCAGTTAATGAAATATTCAAGTTAGAAATAAATTCGTCAATCAATTGTTGATCGTAAAAACCATTATTTTTAATCAGTTGCTTTTCAAAAAAAGTTTTATTTTTAATGATTAAATCCTCAAAGTCCTTGTTTTTAAGATCGAAATAAACATCATTTATTTTAATTCTATCACCTTCATCAATATAAAAAGTTAAAAGATAAGAATTAGAAGATATAGATGATATATTATAATTTATCTTTACATTGAAATATCCTTTATTTTTGTAAAATGATTTAATTTTATTTTTATCAAATACAAAAAAATCAGGGTTTAAATTAGATCCAGAAGAAAAAATATTATAAAAACTAAGTGATTTAGTACCAATTAATGAAGATAAATATCTATCAGAATAAGATTTGTTACCTACAAATTTTACTCTTTTAATTTTTATTTGATCACCTTCATTAACATTAAAAATTAAATTAACTCT
>CACLUR010000003.1 GCA_902610175.1 uncultured Alphaproteobacteria bacterium
TTAAAGACACTTACCATGCTAGCTGCCGTACACCCTTTCATATCCTCTGATCCACGACCATAAAGATACCCATCTTTAATCGTTGGTTGAAAAGGTGGTGTGTCCCAATCCTCTAAGTTACCAGGAGGCACAACATCAACATGACATAAAAAATTAAAATGTTTTCCATTTGTATTTATTGGACCATACGTAGCCATGATATTAATAACTTCGTAACTCCCATCTCCATCAAAGTTTAGTTGTTTTGTTGTAAAACCATTTTCTTCAAATGTTCCAATTAAGAAATCAAAAATATCTTGTTTTGCTGGTGTAACAGAGTCAAAAGATATTAATTTTTTTGATAGCTCTATTGTGTCTAACATTTTAATCTCTTAATAATTCATTAACGGAGGTTTTTGAACGAGTTTTTTCATCAACCGTTTTTACAATCACAACACAGTACAATGATGCATCTCCTTTAGAACTTGGAAGATTACCCGGAACGAGTACAGAATATGGAGGAACTTTCCCCATATAAATTTCTTTAGTTTCACGATTATAAATTTTTGTTGAAGCACCAATAAATACTCCCATGGATAATACTGACCCCTCTCCAACTATTACACCCTCGGCAACTTCTGACCTTGCACCAATAAAACAATTATCCTCTATTATAACTGGATTTGCCTGCAAAGGTTCTAGGACTCCCCCTATACCTGCACCTCCTGAGATATGACAGTTTTTTCCTACTTGAGCACAAGATCCAACAGTAGCCCAAGTATCAACCATTGTTCCCTCATCTACATATGCACCCAAGTTAACAAAGCAAGGCATAAGCACTGCACTTTTTGCAATAAATGCTGATCTCCTTACAACACAGTTAGGAACAGCTCTAAAACCAGCTGATTGAAAATTGTCTGATTTCCAATCTTGGAATTTTGAGGGAACTTTATCCCACCATGAAGTAGACCCGTCTTTTACACTCGGACCGCCAGTTATTATTTCCATATCTTGAATTCTAAAACTTAAAAGTATTGCTTTTTTAAGCCACTGATTCACACGCCAATTATTTTCTATTTTTTCGCATACTCGAAGCTTTCCTTCATCTAATAAGTTAAGAACACTCTCAACATTTTTTTTTGCTTCACTATCCTCAATAAAGTTAATCTGATCTCTTTGATCCCATAATTTCTCGATTATATCTTGATGGCTCATAATACTCTTATATCACGTTTTTTAAGAATTTTTCCAAATCATCAGTAACGTGTGATATGTAGCCTTTTTCATCAATAATTTTTTGAATATCTCCTTGCTGATTGACATCTTTGTTTAGGTTATATTCAAGGTTATTCGTTACCCAAACTGTCTGCCAACCCATTTTATGAGGCTCTTTCAAATTAATATGAAGATCCTCAAACATAGCTGTTGAACTATTATCTAAATTGAATTTATTTTGGAATGAGTCATAAACTTCTTTGTGAGGTTTTGGCATATAGTCACTTTCAGAAATGTCAAAACATCCATCAAAAATATTAGTCATATGAAGTTTTTCTAAAACTTTTTCCAGATGTTCAAAGTTAGCATTTGTAAAAATATACTTTTTTCCATTTAAGCTTTTTAATATTTCCGCAAGAGATATATTTGGTTGAACTACTTCATAATTAATTTGATGAACATAGTCCAAATATTCATTAGGATTTACTTGATGTTCAATCATAAGACCTCTTAGTGTTGTTCCGTATTGATGATAATATTTAGATCTTAGAGCTTGTGCATCTCCAGAATTTAAATTTAATTTTTCCTCAATAAACTTACCCATAAGTATGTGTACTTTATCAAATAAACCACATTCCGCTTTATAAAGCGTATTGTCTAAGTCAAAAACCCAATTTGTTATATTATTCATAAGCGTGTTAAACTAATGTTTATTATATAAAAGCCAAGAAGATTTATAAAAATTCAAAAATTTTTTTTTGAATTTCAAATATGTTTTCTTTTGTTTTTGAACTTACAATGTAGTTTTCAAATTCTGTATTTAAATTGTCTAAAAAAGCCGACTTTTCTTTTATTTTTTTGTCACTTTTCGTATAGCAAATAATAATTTTTTGTTTTATTTGTTTCATTGAGTCTATCATCTCTATGTCTATCTTTTTTGGCCCCAATGAATTATCAATTAATACAAATATTGTCTTTAAATTTTCACGAGATGTTAAATATTGAGAGACAAGATCTGATATTTGAAATGCCTCCTTTTTAGATATTTTTGCAAATCCATACCCAGGAAGATCAACTACCATCATTGAGTCCCCATGATTAAAAAAATTAATTTGTCTTGTTTTGCCAGGGGTATTTGAAATATTTGCTAGTTTTTTCATAAAAACAGCGTTGATTAAACTAGATTTTCCAACATTTGACCTACCTATGAAAGCTATTTCAGGAAAACTTACATTAGGATATTGACGAGGTTGTGTAGCGCTTAGTAAAAACTTAGTTTGTTTTTTGAAATAATTTGAGACAAGGCTCATTAACTCTTCATAATTTTTCTTTGTATAATGTATTGTTGGGCCATTGATAAAACATTATTTGTTGTCCAATAAATAACTAGCCCCGCTGCGAAGCCACCTAAAATGAAAGTAAATACTATTGGCAATAAACCAAAAATTTTGGCCTGCATCTTATCTACCGGGGCTGGGTTCAGTTTAAATTGAATATACATTGAAATACCCATTAAGATTGGCCAAATACCGACATTTAGAATTTGTAGAATACCTGGAACATTCCATTCCACAAATCCAAAAAGAGTAAGAGCTCCTAAGGGATCAGGTGCAGATAGATCGTGCACCCATCCTATAAAAGGGGCATGTCTCATCTCAATAGTTACAAATAAAACTTTATACAAGGCAAAAAATACTGGTATCTGTAAAAGTATTGGCAAACAACCAGCAATAGGATTTGCCTTTTCTCTTTTATATAAAGCCATCATTTCTTTTTGCATTCCAGCTCTATCATCTCCATATTGCTCCTTAAGTCTTTGCATCTCAGGAGCTAGTTTTTTCATTTTTGCCATTGATTTAAAAGATTGTTGAGCAAGCGGGAAAAAACAAATCCTCATTAAAACTGTAAATAGAATTATTGACCAACCAAAGTTTCCTACGTACCCGTATATAAATTCTAAAACGTTAAAAATAGGTTTTGTTAAAAAATAAAACCAACCAAAGTCCACTGAACGATCAAAACCGTCAAACCCATATTCTTCCATATATTTGTCGATAATATTTACAATTTTTGGCCCTGCAAAAATTTTAAAATTATGGGAGATACTCGCATTATTTGAAACAGCTATTCTTTCACCAACAATATCAGTTTGAAAATTATCTATACTATCAACAAAGCTGTAACTGTATGTTTGCTGAACAGGTTCGTTTTGGTTAGGGATGATAGCAGTCTGCCAATACTTATCTGTCATCCCAATCCACCCTCCAACAGAAGAATGTTTAATTTTTTTATCATCTTTTAAATCGTCATAATCATATTCCTCTAACACTCCATCAGTGATTGACAGGGGACCCTCATGAAGGATGAAGAAATTTTGCATCTCAGGAATTCCTTGTCTTTTGGATAAACCATAGGGATAAAGGTCAAATGAAAGACCTGAATTATTAATAACTCTTTGATCAACACTAAATAAATAGTTTTCATCAAGAGTTATGATCTTTTCAAAAGTAATATTCTGATCACTAGTCCAAGTCAGTTTTACAGGCTCATTAATGCCGATAGTGTTTTTATCAGCAACCCAAATACTAGAGCTATTAGGTAACTCAATTGTACTGTCAGAGCTTACCCAACCTGTATCTAAATAATAAGCATTATCAGATCCTAAAGGATTCAAAAATTCAATTAAGTCAGATTTTGGATCTAAAGTTTCCTTGAATTCTTCTAAGATTAGATCATCAATTACTGCTCCATTTAAATTGATAGAGCCTTTGATTTTAGTGTTATCAAAGTTCACTCTACCTGTCTGATTTATTACATCACCTCTATCAGCTAAAACTTTAGATGAAGATTTTTGAATACTGAGATCTACAAGACTCTCATCACTTGATTGTTCTTCAGTGATTGGTGTTCTCTCCGGTTGAGGCACCAGTAATTGAAAACCAAAAATAATTGCCATTGAAATAATAATAGCTAAGAATAAGTTCTTTTGATTTTCCATATTATTTTTTTATTGGGTCGTAACCAGATGACCCTAAAGGATTACATTTAAGAATTCTAACCATTCCCATTGTTATTCCTTTCAAAACACCAAATTCTTGAATAGCCTCAATTGTATATTCAGAGCATGTTGGTAGATGTCTACATGTTTTTGGTAACATAGGTGATATGAATAATTGGTAGAATTTAATCGGTGTAATAAAAGCTATCTTCCAAAACTTTTTGATATTATTTTTCATGAGATAAGAATTTTTCAATATCTTGTTTTAAATCAATAAAAGGCACTTTCAAAACTGTTTTTTTAAGTATTAATACAAATTTGACATGATTTAATGTATTTATAATACTGCATGTGCGAATTGCCTCTCTAGCTCTTCTTTTAGCCCTATTTCTTTCCACAGCATTACCAAGCTTTTTACTAGCTATAATACCAACAAGAAAAGTTTCTAAATCTGCGTCATGAAGAATATAGCCGTTAAAACTTAAACTTTTGAAGTAGTTCCCTTTGTTTCTGATTTGTGAAAACTGGGAGGATTTTTTTAGTGTAGGAAGTCTCAATAATTAAGCGGATAGTCTAGATCGACCTTTAGCTCTTCTTGCATTAATGACTTTACGACCGCCAACAGTTGACATTCTAGAACGAAATCCGTGCCTTCTTTTTCTGACTAATTGACTTGGTTGATATGTTCTTTTCATTGTTAATACACCTAAAAAATTGGTTCCTACATTTAACAATTATTGATATGAAGTCAATAAATAAAAACAAATTATGCTGATAATTAAAGACATTTCTAATTTAAAGTCATATCTGACTGCTTATCAAAACAAAAAATACTCAATTGGTTTTGTTCCTACTATGGGCGCTCTTCATAAGGGACATGGAGAACTAATCAAAAGATCAAAAAATGATAATAACAAAACTATTGTAAGTATTTTTGTAAATGAAAAACAATTTAACAGTAAAGAGGATTTTAATGCTTATCCTAGGAATAAAGGCCTTGACTACGATTTTTGCTCTGACAACGACGTAGATCTACTATTTGAACCATCAGCAGAAGAAATTTACGACAAAGAAGAAACTATTTTAAAAAATACTTACTATAATAATATTCTCTGTGATAAATATAGAAAAGGACACTTTGATGGTGTAATCACTGTGCTAAATAAATTTTTTTCAATTGTAAAAAGTAACAAGGTTTATTTTGGTGAAAAAGATTATCAGCAACTCAAGATAATCGAAAAATTTATTCAAGAAAAATATAAATCTTTGGATCTAGTATGTGTTCCGACAAAGAGAAGCAAAGAGGGTATCGCCTATTCATCGAGAAATGAAAAATTAAGTAAAAAACAAATTCAAGATTTTATTGGTCTTCATCAACGAACTGAAAATTTTCTAAAATCTTTAGAAAAATCATTAGATATTGAAACCGCAAACCAAAAAGCAAAAGATTTCATTGCAAAACAAGATATTGAAAAATTAGACTACTTTGAATTTAGAAATAATGAGGACCTAAGTTTCAATGGTAAAGTTTCTGAGTCGAGACTTTTTTATGCAATTTATAAAGGCAAAATTAGACTTATTGATAATTTAAAAATTTAAAATGGCGGTTCTGCAAGGATTCGAACCCTGAATTCTTGATCCGTAGTCAAGTGTGATATCCGTTTCACCACAGAACCTTAATCAAAGTATATCACCATTATTCAATCGTTGTACTTAATCCTACGAAACCTATACGGGCAAAGGTTTCAGAAAGGTTAATATGGGAAGTATAACTAAACGAAAGATGAAAGATGTAAAGGGCAATCGGTATGTCTTGTTCCAAGCTGAAGTGAACATGAAGGGACAAAGATACTCCCGTGCTTTTCAATATATGCGGGAAGCAAGGGCTTACATTAGCGAACAAAAGGGATTAATCAGTAGAGGTTGTTTGTCAGGGGGAGGGAACAACGTTGTGTTTCCTCCACCCTTAGTGTTGCAGAGGTGTGAAATCTTCAAACCTCTAGTTAAAGGGGTAAAGTTCCCAAACTGCTTTGCCATCTGCATCGGCTTCGTAAGTAAATGCGTAAAATTTACCATTCAGTTCAGATAACGCTTCAGATGTGGTTTCGAATATAGCGCCGCCTCTAAAAGAAGTGCCTCCATCTTTCCTCTGGTTTCCGACACCCGTAGCTTTATATGTGGCGACACCTTCTGCACACATTACAACCCCAGCATAGGCATTTCCTGCCCATGAACCATCTGGTCTCATTTCAGCTGTAAATGCGCCCATAGACTGAACATCATGACCTAGCATCGTTCCGCTCCCTTCAGCAGTAATGTCCATAGCAGGTAAACCATATTTACCAGAGTCTATTGGCTTATTAGTTTCCTGTAATGTCATTGTTCCAATTTTATCACCAAGCATTGTAAATCTCCTTTTCTAAAATTTATAAAATAAATGATTATAATAATTACTTGTTTAAAATAAATTTAAATTTTTGTTATTATTTTATTACAAAGATTTGTAGAGTTTTAAAATTGAAAGCACTACGCTAATAAAAAAAAAGAGAAGAAACAAAACCAAAGTACTGGCACCCAAGACTTGATTTTTCATGAAAAAAATACTCCCCATCCTTTTACTTTTTTGCCATGTATCGGTGGCCAGTGAAATGAAACTAATTGGAGAGGGAACATTGACCGTTTTATTCTTTAAAGTATATGACATTCGCCTCTTAGCCGACTCCAAGATCTTTTCATGGGAGAATAAATTTCAATTAGAGTTTGAATACAGACGTACCATTACTAAGGAGCGTGTGATTGACTCGTCTTTAAAGGAACTCAAACGCCAGCAAAACGTCACCGAGCAAAACCTCGAGGAATGGAAAACATACCTTGAAGAGGTCATCCAACCATTACAAGAGGGCAGCAAAGCAACAATAGAATGGAACCCCCAAGGAACAATTACGTTTCAAAATGAAGGGTTGAAGTCAGTGACGATTAAAGATGAGAGTTTTGCCCGCTCTTATCTAAAGATATGGCTAGGTGAGGAAACTTCCCAACCCAACCTCCAAAGTCAATTATTGGGCGAGAATTGACAAAGGGTCTAATCAGAGGTTACATATAGCAAAATGGAATACTACTTTAAAAAAGCAATAAATTAATAATGGCAATAGAGATTAAAATCAAATCTGAGAATGCAAAAGGGATATATTTCATTACAGGCTCATTACGTAGTACATAGGTTTACATAGCGTAGAATGTTGATATGATTCTAAGCATTAACAACGATTATGTACGATTGATTGTTGGGCGATTAGGTTCACGTAGTATCCTTAGCCAAGTGTGATATCCGTTTCACCACAGAACCATTATCTTGATTTTATACTCTTTTTTTAGATAATAAACTTTTATACAATGTTCATTACGGACTCATTACGGGCAATACTATGAAAATATTCTTTCTTCTGTTTATTTTTCTACCCAGTTTAGTACTTGGTTCAAATTTTAATGAAATAAAAAAAGTTTTAAAACAGGATGGTTTTGGAATAATAATGCCTGAGGAGTTTCATTCTTTAAATTCACCAAAAGCAAAAAATCCTATTTCAGTTAGTGATATTTCAATAATTGGAGACAAATCTATAATGTTTGAAGTAAACAACGGAGAGTGTGGAGAAGGGCCTAAATCAAGCGATTGTGATACTGATAGAGAGAGGTCTGAAATATATTATAGTCACGAAAAGTGGAAGGAGGAGAAGTGGTATAAGTTTTATATTTTGCTTCCAAAAGAATATAACTCTATCGCTCCATCAAAAATGTCACTAATTCAATGGAAAAGACATAATCCATCTAAAGTTTTAGTTATGTTTCAACACACTCATGCAGGATTGACTTTTAACAGAAACGGGACTTCTTTTGAGGACTCTCACATAGTTTTAAAAAGCAATGATGACCTTTTAGGACAATGGACAGAAATAATTTTTAATACTAATTGGCACCCAGATGAAAATAAAGGCTTCATGAGAGTATGGATAGACGGCATTTTAAAAGTTGATTTCAAAGGAATTAGCAATACATCTGAAGGCGAAGAACTAAACCTTAGGTATGGATTATACGCTTCTGCAATCTCACGTTACAAAAAAGTATTTAATACCGAGATAATTCCACAGCGAGTCATTTATTTTGATGGTGTGAATGCGGAGTCTAAATGTGAAAAGTTACTAGATAAGACTGAATGTAATAAATTACTTTCTCAAACAATCGAAAAATATGAATTATTTATGTATGATAAAAATGATAAAAAATTTCATAACCATTCTATTGTTAAATTACCAATAAATTTTTTAAAATAAAAAGTTTAAATTAAAAATATTTTATTTTTATTACGGGTACAGAGATAAAATATTGTTAAAGCTCTAAGAATTGTATTGATAATAAATGAATTAAAGAGACGTAGAATATTCGTAGTCAAGTGTGATATCCGTTTCAGCACAGAACCTTAGTACTGATTTATATACTCTTTTTAAACTCTAAAATAGGCTTTTACCTGTGGTCGAAACATTAACAAAAGAGCAATAAATTGTATTAATGTGTTTAAACTTAAAATCGTTCTTATGCTCATTTCATTAATACCAATCTCTGGAAAAGGCGAGAAAGGTGCTGAAAAAGAGTGTGATAAAGCTCCAAATAAATCAAAAATTCCAACCGCATTCCAAGCTAGCAAAATTCCCCAAAGTAAAGCTGATGGCTTTTTCCATATCCTATAAGCAAGAAATAATGCAGTAGTGCCTATCACGAAATCGCCAAGAAAAGCTATAGTCCAGTCAGATGAAGCTGCACGTTCACTTCCTATAGCTCCGAGTGTAAGAAAAAGACCAGAGCCAACTGCTCTGAACACCATCCATCCAGTTGTAAAAATTAATAATTTTACTTGAA
Organism: uncultured Alphaproteobacteria bacterium; assembly: GCA_902610175.1. GTDB lineage: Bacteria > Pseudomonadota > Alphaproteobacteria > HIMB59 > HIMB59 > HIMB59. Next base: position 9,104 of record CACLUR010000003.1, read on the forward strand.
TATGCATCTTTATAACTCTAGATAAATAATGTGAATTATACAACTAATGAAAAAAACTTTTTTTAAAATCAGGGAAAGTAAAGTATTTCAATACACAGTTTTATTGATAATCATTTTTAATGCATTTACGATTGGTCTAAATACATACGAATTAGGTGAAATTTCAAGAATACTTATTAAATATCTAGATTATTTGATAACCATATTTTTCGTTATAGAAATTACAATTCGTTTTATTGGTGAGCCTAAAAAATCAAATTTTTTAAAAAATGGTTGGAATATTTTTGATACTATCATTGTATTAGTTTCCTTAATACCAATACCTAATAATTCTAGTTTTTTATTATTTAGATTATTAAGAGTATTTAGAGTTTTAAGAGTAATTTCAATTATACCTGAGCTAAAATTAATAATTGAGTCTTTGATCGGATCTCTAAAAAGAGTTTTTTATGTAAGTTTGTTGTTATTTATTATTCTCTACATTTACGCCACGATTGGCTCAATAGTCTTTTCTGATAATATACCTTCTCGATGGTCTGATGTGGGAGTTTCGATGATCACTTTATTTCAAGTTTTAACCCTTTCATCATGGGAGCAGGTTATGCTTCCCCTTCAAGACGTGCATTGGTGGGCATGGATTTATTTTTTTAGCTTCATAATTGTTTGTGCTATTACAATGTTAAATCTCTTAATTGCAATTTTAGTTGATGTTGTTGTTAATCAGAATGATAAGAAAGAGGATGTTGCTAATATGAAACTAAGAAATAATGTTGAAAAGTTAAACGAACAATTTTCAGAAGAAATTAACCTAGATAAGTTAAAAAGAGACCAATGATGACAGCGGATATATTGATGCCAATTATCTATTTAGTTTGTTTACTAATTTTAATTGGTCCTCGTTTCTTAGAAACGAATTCCTCTTTCAAACAACTACTTAGTAATCTGAGTATATGGGCTTTAATAATCATTTTGATATCTTTGGGCTATCAGTTTTATAATTATTTCATTCGCTAAAGTTTAAAAAGCATAGCTTGTATAAATTTTAAAATTTACCTCATCTTTAAATGAAGATTGATGGTAATCATCCTCAAGATTTATTGGTACATAGATATCTATGCCCCCTTTAAACTGAGAAAAAAATCTACTCTCATAATTAAAAGTCATAGCCCTGGTGTTTTTATCAATATCATTTTGTAAAGAAATAAAATATTGTGTGTCATCGATATCATTTAAGATTAGCCTTGCTCCATAAAATAAATCATTTTGATTACTTTGATGAGATTTAGATCCTCTTGAGTCATAAGTGTACTCTATGATATTTGATAGGTCCCAATTTTTTTCAAATAATCCATACAGGGTGTGCTCAGTACCTACAATAAATCCATAATAATCGTCAATATTTCCATCTAAATTGTACTGATTACTTCGATTTATAAATTCTCCCTTATGTAAAAAATCTCCCTGAGTGGCTTGCAACTCAATTCCAATTTGAGTTATCTCTGAGTAATTAGGAACTAATTGATTTGATGAAACAATTAATGCTGGGTCTTTTGTATTTCCTTTATAGAAAGTTAAACCATAATCGTATTCATCAATATATCCAGACCAACGAAGTCCAATGCCTAAATTTTCTTTTTTTGCTCCTTTAGAGTAATTATTTTTGGATTTAATATTTAAAGTTTGTTGTGAGCGAACCTGCGATTTTGGATAAATATTTGTATTAGACGGAAGAATATAAAAATCTAGCTCACTTGAAGAAAAATATCTTTTGATGTTGAACATTGTTTGTCCTATCTTTTTTCCAGATGCTAGACCAAGAGAATAATCTTTGGAATTGATAATATCTACGGGGTTGTAAAATTCATTTTTACCCCAAAAAACAATATTGTTACCAGCAAGAATATTGGTATTTTCAAAAGCGTAATCTAAATAAGCTTCGTTAAAATCTAGATTTTGTGCTGATCCTGGATAAGAGTCTTTAATACTCATTTTAAGCTTCCCAGTTAAATTATCTTTTTCAAAAAAATAGTTATACTCAACATTTATTGAATTTAAAAAATTTTTTCTATTATCTCCTTCAATGTCTTCTAAAAATATAGTGGAGCTTACTTCTATTTCGCCATAGTGTTCGGAATAAAACTCAGCTTTTGAATAAGAACTAATAAGTAGAAGATTTAATAAAATTAAAAAAAAATTTGTCATCTAGCCATTTTGGCTAATTTTTCTGGGTTAAAATCGTTAATTGACAAGTTTGTTTGAAATTCATAATTTTCCCAGGTAATATTAGTTGATTTACCTGTTTGCAAGTTCTTCATTTCTAATAAATCTGCTCTCCAAAACTTATCTAAATATTTCTGATAACTTTTAAAATTTAGTTCTTTTTCGAGGTCACCACGTCTGTTATGAAATTTCACAGTTTGGTATCGTAGTTCACTTACATCAATATAAATTACTCTTTTGGAGTAACCTGATTTTTTATTTTTTGGAGTGGCTTCAATGACATGACATTGCAAACTAGGGTCAGCTGGACAATTTATATCCTCTAGCCATAAAAAATTATAATCTTCAGGCTCATCTGTTGATAAATCTTCGTATGAAAATTCCGATGATACAAATTTTCCAGTCCTATTAGATGAGGATATCCTTTTTACTCTTTTTAGAGCTGGAAGATAAAGCCATTGATCGTCATCTTTTGGTTCAATATTGGCATGAGTTAATAAAGATGTTCCTTTGACATCTCTTGGCTCAGTAAAAACAATAATACTTTTATCTCCTAAAGTTTCATCAAGCTCTTCAAATATAAAATTTTTAAAACTTCTAACACTTTCATTGCCTGATTTATCTTTTAGTATCATTTTTCCAACAACAGTGCTGTCGACAAAACCGTTATCTAAAGCAATACTTTTTTCAATAATCTCTAATCCTTTTTCTTCTGCGGACTGAGCAAAAATTTGACTACAGAAAAGAGTCAAAATTGAAGTCAGAGTTATAATAAATATTTTCATGTTGTTTTCCTTTTTAATTTAAAGTTGTCGATCCAGATCAATACGGGAGGTAAAAGTAAATAATCAACTACTAAGGCAAATACAACAGTAATTGCTGTTAACTGGGCCATATCTTTATTCACAGCAAAACCTGATTGCGCCAAGACGCAGAAGCCTAAAAAAAGACCTATAGTTGTTGTTGTTAATGCCATACCTACTTTTTCGAATGCTTGTCTAACACTATCTTCAGGGGATTTTCCTTCCTTTCTAGCTTTAGCATACTTTAGCATAAAATGAACAGAGTCATCGACAACAATGCCTAAAGTCATCGCCACAACAATTGAGACAGCAAGAGTTACGGAGCCTGTAAAGTAACCCCATAAACCAAAAGCCATTGCTGCTGGAAGTAAATTAGGTATCAGACTCATTAATCCATATTTTACATTTCTAATCACTAGTAATATTATAAAGGAGATACCTATCAATGCTAAACCAGTACCTTTCAACATGGCTGGAACATCTCGAGAAGATATCTTGGAGAAGACCTGCGAAGTGCCCGTAGATTTGGTACTAAGTTCAGGTGCGTTTTCATCAAACCAGCTTTGGACTTTTTTATCTAGCTCAAGGAAACCTTTGGTAGTAGTTTTTGACACATTAGCCGTCACTCTTAATGCAGATTTATCGACATTTATTTGATCTGTTAAATCTAATCCATAACCTAAAGATAACTCATACAGAAATAGGTATTGTGCTGCTTCAAGCTCTGAGTTAGGTACTTTATAAAAACTCTCGTCATCCTCATTAAAGTTTTGATTTAGTCGTTTCACAACATCTGTATAGGATCTCACGCTTGAAATATTTGGCTGACTCCTTAAGAAATTCACAAGTGATTCAACCTTCATTAAATATTCAGGATCATTAACCCCATTTTCTTTACCAGAATTAACTGAATACTCTAATGCATTTAAACCTGCAAAATTATCTTCGTAATAATCTATTGATTGTCTGAGTTCATACTCTGGCCCAAAATATCTAAGAAAATCATCCTCTAGAGAAATTTTTGATATTCCAAAAACTAGAATTGCTATTAATGCTGCGGTAAAAGCTAGTAATGAGTTCTTTCTTCTTATTACAAATTCTGCCAGAAAGCTCATACTCTTGTCCATTGTGGCTTTCTGATTTTGTTTTTTTAAAGGCAACAAACTAATAAGAGCAGGTAACATTGTAAGTGTATAAAACAAAGCTGCAATTACTCCGACGAATACGATATTACCTAATTGTCTAAAGGGAGGTGAGACAGAAAAATTTAAAGATAAAAATCCAATAGCTGTTGTTAAACAAGCAACGGTAATCGCTGGACCGTGATCCACTATAGCTCTTCTAACCCATTCATTTCTGTCAGGGGTAATGGTCATTGTTTGCCTGACAGAGGAGAGGATGTGAACTGCGCTCGCAACGGCAAGCGTCATTACCATTAAAGGTGCTACAACAGTTGCATTATTAATGTTTGTACCAGACCAACCCAATGCTCCAACAGATGAGCCAGCACATAATACTATAATAATAAAAATTAACCCTACCCCAAAAATAGTCCTAAGGATTATAGCAACTGCAATTAGTGTAACTAAGATCATCATTGGAGTTAACTTAGCCGTATCGTCTTGACCTGAGACACTGTATTGATTATTTAAAGGAACAAACCCAACCATTCTAAGCTCAATCTCAGGAAATTGACTCTCAAATTCTTTTTTAAGAATTTCTACTTCATTCATGACATAAGGAATTTCAATAATTGCATCCTTGCCTGGTAAACGAAATAAAATATTTACTTGGGAAATTGAGTTATCAGAATTGATAAATGCATTTTTCAATTCAATTCGAGAATTAGCAACTTCTTCAGCATAATTAGCATCCTCTTCTGATATGTTTTCAATGTCTGTTATTAAATCCTCAACGATAAGACTATCGCCGTCTGCATAGCTATTTTGGTAATTAGTTAATGAGTAAACTGTCCGAACATAAGGCAATAACCATGCTTTTTCAGTAAGTATACCAATAGCATTTAGATTTTTAGGTGTAAAAATATCGCCATTTTTAGGAGATATAACAAAAGCCAGATTATCATCTTTTGAGTACTCCCCTTCAAAGTTTTCTAATGCTATTCTGTCAGGATTGTTTTCGTCAAAAAAAACTCTGGCGTCAGTATCAAATTTAATATTAGGGGCTCCTGTCATTAGGACAAAAGCTATTACAAAACCAATTAGTATAAAAAAAATTCTTCTTTTAATAACTAACTCTGCAAGTTTGGGGAAAAAATTACTCATTTTGAATAGGTACATAACTTTTATGAAAATTACATTAAAAAAAGATCTATTTATTTATTCTTTTATATCATTAGCTTTATGCAAGAAATTAATAAATCAATTAAATTTTTCTTGTTTGACCGTGGGCCATATAAGAAAACTCATCTTTATTTAATTTTAATTTTTTTGATTGCTGTTTAAGTAATTTAATTGGCTCATCCATTGGCTCATCAGTAAGTTGAAAAGTTCCCCAATGCATTGCTATAGACTGTTTTGAATTAATATCTTTATGAATTTGAATTGCTTCTTCAACGTTACAATGTGAGTCTTTCATAAACCACCTTGGAGCATATGCCCCTATGGGGATTGTTGATAAGTCAAACGATCCAAACTTTTTTTGAATATCCTTAAAATCTTTTGAATATCCAGTATCGCCTACAAAAAAATACTTAAAATTATTTGCTTTAACAACCCAACCACACCAAAGTGTTTTATTGGTATCGTTAAATGATCTCTTACTCCAATGTTGAACTGGGACAGAATGAATTTCTAAGTTTTTGAATTGAGTCATTTGCCACCATTCATGTTCCATAACATTTCTTGCACCTAATTTTGATAAAATATCTCTTAATTTTAGTGGTACAAAAAACGTAGGTTGATTTACATTTTGTTTTTTTAATAAAAGCTGGATCGTCTTTGAGTCTAGATGGTCGTAGTGATTATGAGAAATTAAAACAAAGTCAATAAATGGCAGTTCCTCTATTTTTAATCCAGGGGGTGTTGTTCTTGAAGGACCCATGAAACTTAGAGGAGAAGCTCTTTTTGTGAAATGGGGGTCAGTTAATATGTTAATACCATTAATTTGTAGTAAGAAAGTTGAATGTCCAATCCAAGTAATTGTATTTTCAGATTTATTAGATTTTAAGTATTCAGGGTTATTTTCAATAATAGGAAACGCAATCGGTTCTGGCTTACTTGATTCCCTCCTCCATTTCCAAAAATCTTTGAAACTACTTTTATGTGAAACGTAATTATTGACAAAGATGCCATCAACTAGGTTGAAAGGTTTAAAGAGCGAGTTTGCCATAATTTTTGTTTTTAGAATTACAAAAGATAATGAGAAAAGTATAACCTTTTTTATAAAATCTCTTCTGTGCATCTAAATTAAGTTAATAAAAAACTAATTATTAATTATTTTAACGAAGTTTTTATACATTTGGTTGCACTGCATCATCATAGTATCAATTTCTTTAGCTACCATATCTTTCATTTGAGGTAAGGCATCGGCTCCAAGAGATTTTTCGAGAGCATTTTTATATTCAGGAACTTGAGCCCAATCATCAACAGTAGTTTTTCGAATTTCTAAATGAAATTGAATTCCATAGGCATACTTGTCAAAACCAAATATTTGATATTTTGTTGAGGGTGAAGTGCCTATAACTCTTACTTTAGAATTAGTCTCCAAACCTACCACTTCATACGAATGCCATTGCAATGCTTTTATTTTATTTGGAAGAAAATCAAAAATATGATCTGTTTTGGCATCTGCTTCAATGTTAATATCCAATAAGCCAATTTCAGGCGGTTTAGACTCAACTACCTTTCCTCCCAATACCTCACCTAATAGCTGACATCCTAAGCAAAACCCTAAAAAAGGTTTCTTAAGGTTTAAAACATATTCACCTATTGCTTTTTTTTCAGCCACTAACCATGGATATTGATCCTCCATAAATGTATCCATTGGGCCACCCATACAAAGCATAGCGTCAAATTCATCTAAATTATTTGGAATACTATCGCCCTCATCCAATTGGATAGTTGTTATACTATGACCATCTTCTATAAGAAAATCTTTAAACGTTCCCGGATCCTCAATTGAAATATGTTGCAGAGATATAAATTTCATTAAATTAAATTAATTTGAACTCAGTAAAGGGCACGTCTTGTAAAGCGCTAAACTTAATCGTCGCCGCCGCCGGTAACTGTATCTTTAACTTTGTTGTAACCTTTAGATACGGCACCCGCTACAGTATCGTAAGCATCATTAGCTTTTTCGCTTACAGATGCGCAACTAGTGATTAAAAAAAATGAGGAAAGAATAATTAATATTATTTTTTTTGACATTATTGGATTATCAGAAATCTTACAAAAATGTCAATTTATTTAAATGATAATCTAAAATATATTTCATAAAGGATGATAAGATTTTTATAATGATAGAAATTTCTTTAAATGAGGGTCAAAAAAAAGATTTTCAAAAAAATGGTTTTTTGATTTTTGAGAGTTTTCTCGATCCCACCCATTTTGAGCGATTAAAGGAGAGATTTAAGAAATTATTTAATGGAAACTTTGAAACAGGTATTGAGCCTGACGAGTGGAATTGGAAGTTTGAAAGTGGACCGAAAGATGTTACTAGACAAATTTGTAACGCTTGGAAATCAGATAATTCTATCAAGGAAATAGTTTGCAATGAATTTTTAGGAAAAGCTTGTGCTGAACTAATGGGCTGGAGTGGATCAAGACTTTTACAAGATAATGTTTTATGGAAACCACCTGGTGGTAAAACTTTAGCTTATCATCAAGATGCTGCGTACGATGATTGGATTGTACCGCAGACTATGATGACATGTTGGATGCCTATCGATAACGTCGATAAAGAAAAAGGGACACTTGAATATGTAAAAGGATCACATCTTTGGGGATTAAGCCCTCCTAAGGGACAATTTCATTCTCCTAAAGATTATAAAAAAGAGTTAAATGAATATGCTTCAAAATTAAATAAAGAAATTCAAATTCAATATGTTGAAGTTCCAGCAGGTGGAGTAGCATTTCATCATGGATACACTTGGCATGGATCAGGTATTAATAATACAAATAGTAATAGAAGAGCAATAGTTGCTCATTGTGTTCCCTCCGACTCAAAGTTTCATCCTACAAACACAGGAGGTACCGCGAGAATTTATAAAAAATATAAAAAATTAGAAACAGATGAGTTAGACGAAAGTTTTTTTCCAATTATTTGGACTAAGGGAGGATATAGAACAAATGTTTGATGAAGAAGAGCCAAAAAAAACAAAACCAATCGATTTAGATGATTTGAGTGTTGAAGAAATTGAGGAGATGATTGGCAATCATAAATTAGAAATCAAAAACCTAGAGATTTTACTGAAAAAGAAAAAAGACAAACTCAAATTAGCCGATCAATTTTTTAAAAAGAATTAATATCCCTCTATTAATATGAGGTCACTTTTTGTACTATTTTGCCTAATTTTCATAGCCTCTGAGTACTCAACAGACTCATAACATTTTTTAGCACTTTCAAAGCTTTCAAACTCTACTACTGTAGTTCTATCTACAGGCCATTCCCCTTCAAAAATTTCAGTTTTTCCACCTCTAATTATGTATTTACCCCCATATTTTTTCATCACTTCAGTTGATAAAGGAGGATATTTTTGAAATAATTCAGAATTGTGAATTGAAACTCTCACAATGATGTATCCTTTTTTCATAACAAAGGGTAAATTAATACTTTTAAACAGAGTTATCCACAGTTATTCATTATACATCTAGTTTATTGGTTGAATGATGATGACACATTTCAAATTAATTAAAAAAAAAACCATGTTTATCAAGTTTTTTTTGTAGTTTGTTCTTTTGTTTTAAATCTAATCAAATTGTTTGTACAACTTTTGTGAAAATACATTAATGTTTTAAAAGTTATGCACAGCTATTTGGCTAGTATTAAATTGATCATTTATTTCCTGATTTTTCAGGCTTTTTTTGTAATAAAAACTTCATATTCAGATCATCTCACAGCAAAAATCACAGGTTTTGTTGATGCTTCAAGCCCAATTCACGTTCTGGGGTATGATAGGAAATATTATTTCGAGGAAAATTCCGCACCTCTTTTTATTGTTGTAGAACAGGATATAAACAAATTTAATAATGTTAATTTAAAAGCTTTCCCACATATTAGTATAGGCCTGTTTGCCTTTCAAGATACTGATGGAAATGGAGAATTTTCAAGAGATTTTAAAGGTCAACCTCTAGAACCATTCGGGTTTTCATTAAACCCTAATTTAAATTTTGAAGATGTTGTTTTTGAAAATATAGTTTTTGATATGACTAAATTTCAACAATTGGAAATTCGACTTAAGTAATAATATTCAATATTTTTTTTACAGCCTTACTTAAAGAAACTTTAGAGGTATCAATTTCCAGTTCAGGATTTATAGGTTTTTCATAGATACTGTCTATCCCTGTGAAGTTTGGTATTTTACCCTGTCTTGCCTTTTTATATAAACCTTTAGGATCTCTTTTTTCAGCAACTTTTAAAGGAGTTGAAATATAAATTTCTTTAAAATCATTCTTTTCAAAAAGTGATCGAGCCATTTCTCTTTCTAATCTAAATGGTGATATAAAAGCAGTGATCACAATTAGTCCAGCGTCACACATAAGTTTTGCCACCTCTGCAACTCGCCTTATATTTTCAACTCTATCTTTGTCTGTAAAACCTAAATCTTTATTTAATCCGTGTCTGATATTGTCTCCATCAAGAATGTATGTTTTTTTACCTTGAGAGTATAATATTTTTTCTAGTTCATTAGCTATTGTTGATTTTCCTGAACCCGAGAGGCCAGTCATCCACAGCACTTGACCTTTATGACCATTAATATTCTCTCTTAAATTCTTATTGATGGTTAAGTTTTGAAGTTGAATATTTTGTGATCTGCGAAGAGAAAAGTTTATCATTCCCATTCCAATAGTTTGATTATTAATTGGATCAATAATTATTAAAGATCCCAAAATTTTATTTTCTTTAAAAGTCGAAAAGGGAACAGCTTTACTAAATGAGATAGAAATTTCTGCAACATCATTGAGTTTAAGTTCATTTCCAGCAGCAAATTCTAGCGTATTCACATCATATATTTTTTTTATGTTCATAATTTTAATACTGGTTGCGATATTATGAATTTTTGCTAAATAAGTTCTTCCAGTAAAACCCTTATCCTCTGACATCCAAATAACATTCATGTTAAATTGGTCAGCCATATCAACTGTGGAGTTTTTTGAGCAGAGAATATCGCCCCTAGAGGTATCTATCTCTTTGTCTATGGTAAGTGTAATACTTTGCTTTAAATTAGCTGTTTTAAGTGGTCTTTCACCCACAAAAATATCTTTTACTTTTACTCTTTGATTCGACGGAAGAGAAATTAACTCATCACCCTTTCTAATTTTTCCCTCAGCGATGGTTCCTGAATATCCTCTGAAATTTAAATTAGGTCTATTGACACTTTGAACAGGAAGTACAAAACTGTCTGAGCTTTGTATTTTAGTTTTAGTAGTTTCTAAATAGTCAAATAGGGTTTTATCATTGTACCATTTCATGTATTTAGATTTTTTGTAAATATTATCTCCCTTAAGTGCTGATATAGGAATACTTTGAATATTTTCAAAATTTAATTTTTTGGAGAATAATTTGTATTCAGAGCTTATTTTTTCGTAAATATTTTTATCATAGTTAACTAAATCCATTTTATTAATTGCCAAGACAATATTTTTAATTCCAAGAAGAGATACAATAAAAGAATGTCTCTTAGTTTGTGTAAGTATGCCATTACGGGCATCAACAAGTAAGATAGCTAACTCAGCTGTTGAGGCCCCAGTCGCCATATTTCTGGTATATTGCTCGTGACCCGGTGTATCTGCTACAATAAACTTTCTTTTGCTACTTGAAAAAAATCGATATGCAACATCTATAGTAATAGCTTGTTCTCTCTCAGCTGATAAACCATCGACCAGTAATGCAAAATCTATATTCTCACCTTGTGTTCCATATTTTTTTGAGTCGTTTTTTAGGGAATCAACTTGATCATCAAATATCATTTGAGATTCATAAAGCATCCTCCCAATTAATGTACTTTTACCATCATCAACAGATCCACAAGTGATAAACCTTAATAGATTAAGGGAAGCTTGACTTTTTAAGTATCTGCTAATTGTACCGGCTTTATACATTTAAAAATAACCATCAATTTTTTTGATTTCCATTGAGCTACTTGAATCTGTATCAATAGCTCTTCCTTGTCTTTCGGATGTTTTAGATTGAAGAAGTTCAAGAACAATGTCTTCAAGTGAATTTGCATTTGATTCAATAGCACCAGTTAAGGGATAACAGCCAAGTGTTCTGAACCTAATACTTTTTAATTCAATTTTCTCTTTAGATTGAATATTAAATCGATCATCATCGACCATAATAATCATTCCATCTCTCACGACTACAGGTCTAATCTTTGCAAAATATAAGGGAACTATTGGTATTTGTTCTTGGTAGATATATTGCCAAATATCTAATTCTGTCCAATTAGATAAGGGAAAAACCCTTGTGCTTTCACCCTTATTGACTTTAGAGTTATATAAAGACCAAAGCTCTGGACGCTGATTTTTGGGATCCCATTGATGAGAGGGGTTTCGGAATGAAATAACTCTTTCTTTTGCTCTTGATTTCTCCTCATCTCTTCTTGCTCCACCAAAAGCAGCATCGTATTTATACTTGTCCAAGGCTTGTTTTAGACTTTGAGTTTTCATTATATCAGTGTGGAGAGCAGAGCCATGATCAAAGGGATTAATATTTGATTTAATACCATCAGGATTAATATGTGTTATTAGCTTCATACCACTATTTTTTTCCACCCAATTTCTAAATAAATACATTTCTCGGAACTTCCATCGAGTATCAACATGTAGAAGAGGAAATGGGGGAAGACTAGGGTAAAAAGCTTTTTGAGCAAGCCTTAACATCACTGAACTATCTTTTCCTATTGAGTAAAGCATGACAGGATTTTTTGTTTCACTTACTACTTCTCTAATAATATGTATACTTTCCGCTTCTAGATCTGACAGATAACTGTTTGGAGGTAAATTAAATTTATTGAGTAGTTTCGTATCATTAATTTTGAGGTTATTTATATAAAATAAATATTCAGGAAAATGAATTGAGAATTTTAATTTATTATTAATTTGATTTTCGTCAATTTTTTGATCGAGAAAAATTTTAAGAAGATAAGTGTCTGGAAAAATAATAATATTTTTTTTTCTTAATTTTGAGAAATATTTTAAACTCTCTGAAATATCTTTTATTTTATTTGATTTAACTTTGACCCATAGTCTTCCATTACGTCTATCATTTGCAAATAAAAATTTATTATTATTTACCTCAACGTATTGGATAAACAAAATAAGTGATCTTTGTTTTTCAAATTTTTTTAAGGAGTCTTCATAAATCAATTTGTTTATATGGCCTGCATGTATGTTTAAAAGGCTTTCTATATTTAAATTCTCTGGAAAAATTGATATTTTTTCCAACCACCTTTCATAAGATCTTTTTGTTTTAAATAATTTTTTACTAAATAGGAATTTATAATGACTATCGCTATCCCAAGCAGGAAATTTTATTGATGGGTTAATTTTAAAAAATAAAGTATGATTCATTATAATTGACTATTTGTCGTATTATTGGAAAAATACAAAAAATAATATAAATGTATATAAAAAAAAGTCAAAATTTAAAAAAATGACAAATAATCACATAATACGACAATTTGAGTTTTTCAATGAAATCAGTGAAAATCTTGAGTTATGTTCTCAAAAAATTCTTAATATTTATGAGAACTATGATCAAAGTATTGAATATAAAAACGATAAAAGCCCATTAACAGAAGCAGATTTAGCATCACATGAGCACATCTCTGATTTATTATCTTCTATCTCAGCTTTCCCCATAATTTCAGAGGAGGGTGAGCTAAAGTATACTGATGAGCCAAAATACTGGTTAGTTGATCCTTTGGATGGAACTAAAGAATTTATCGATAAGAATGGTGAATTTACAATTAATATTGCTTTGATTAATAATAATTATCCCACCCAAGGGTTTGTTTACATTCCAAAAGACAATACATTATTTTTTGGGGGCCTTAACAAAGGTTCATACAAGTTATTAAATAACAATATCAAATCTATTTCTGTGCAATCACCATCCGATAAATTAAAGATTGTTACGAGCAGAAGTCATCTCAATAGTGAGACTAAAACTTATTTATCTCAGTTTAATAACTTTGATACTCTACAAGCCGGAAGTTCTTTAAAGTTTTGTATGATAGCAGAGGGTTTAGCAGATTTATATCCTAGGTTAGGACCTACTTCTGAATGGGACACTGCAGCACCACAAGCAGTTGTAGAGGGAGCAGGTGGTACCGTAAAAGATTTAAAAGGTAATAGGTTGAAATATTCAAAGAAGAATATAATCAATCCTCATTTTATAGTTAGAGGTAAAATATAAATTTATTTACTAGGATTTTTTTCTTTATAAGTTTTTTCTAAACTTATGTCATCAACTTCAGTATATATTTGAGTTGTAGATAACGAACTATGTCCTAATAATTCTTGAATTATTCTTAAATCCCCACCATTTTTTAATAGGTGAGTTGCAAAACTATGTCTTAATGAGTGAGGTGTTGCTGTTTTTGGTAGCCCCAAATTAACTCTGGCATTCTTCAAATCTCTTTGGAAAGCCGAGGCTTTAAGAGGATTACCTCTATCTCCCACAAATATCGAAACATCGCTTGGTAAATCATATGGTATTTCTTTTAGATAATTTTCTAATGAGTTAGCTACAATATCAAGAACCGGCACTAATCTCTCTTTATTACCTTTGCCCACGATAGTAAGAGAATTTCTATCAATTAAATGGCTTTTAGTAATAGATAAGGCCTCATTTATTCGTAGCCCACATCCGTACAAAAGATAAAGCAAAGCTATATTTCTTTTTTGAACCCAGCTTTTTTTTGATATTTTTTTTAACTCTTCAATTAAAAGATCAATATCTCCCTCTGCTATGGGTTTAGGAAGGGATCTTGGAATTTTTGGATTTTTTAATAATTGAACCTCACTATAAGCAACTTTATATAAATCATTATTAAGAGATGAATACTTAAAAAAATTTTTAATAGAACTAATCGCTCTTCTCCTTGACCTTGCTGACAATGGTTTTTTATAAATATTTTTATATTTTCTATTCTCACTGAGATCTGCCAACCAAGCCCTAAATGTCTGCAAATTTAAACTTTTTAAATTTGATAAAGATACGGAATTTCCATTATAGAATTTAAAGAAAATTAAAAAATCACATACATCAAAGCAGTACGATCTATATGTGTTTTCCGAGTGGCCTTTTATGTCTTTTAAATAAGTAGCCCATTTATCAAAGTCTTGTATTGAGGATTTATCTATTTTTAACTGTTCTAACAGTTCAATAAAATTCATTACATTATATTATAAATTAGAATCAAAATTTAAAATGGATTATTACTACCAAGTTATGCCGATAGGGCAAATAAATGAGAGCCTCACATATAAACACTCACATTCTATTGAGATAGGCTCCATTGTTGAAATACCTTTAAGAAAAAGAAAATCAGCAGGAGTCATTATATCTCAAACAAACATTAAAGATTTAAAATTTGATCTCAAAAAAGTACTTTCAATAAGTAATTATTATCAATTTGCTATTTGCACAGAAAACATTGATTTTTACAATTATGTGTCAATGCATTGCTTCATAGATTTAGGTATGGTTTTTAAGATGGCAATACAACAATTTCCTAATACACAATTAAAAAATTATTATCTTTTTGAAAATAAAATTTATGAAACTCAAAAAAATCTCATTGATAAATACAATCTATCAAAAAAAGATTGGCAGAAATTATTAGAAGAAAAAAAAATTTCCCAAACTTCAGATAGTTTTAATTTTGATGGCATGGCGCAAAATATTTCCTTAAACCCTGATCAAGAAAATATTTTTAAATCACTTCAAATAAATAAAAATAATGATTTTCAAGTTCACCTTATAGATGGTGTTACAGGTTCTGGTAAAACAGAGTTGTATTTAAAAGCTGTTGAGTCAAATTTAGTGAGAGGAAATCAATCTTTAATACTTTTACCAGAGATAGCTTTAACTGAAGAATGGTCTAGAAGATTTTTTAAATATTTTGGTTGTAGACCCTTTATTTGGCATTCAAAACAATCAAAAATTCAAAAAGCTAGAATAATCAGATCTCTTTTATCCGGTGAACCATGTGTTTTAGTTGGAGCAAGGTCATCAGTTTTACTTCCTTTCAAGAATTTAAAATTAATTATATGCGATGAAGAGCACGACTCATCTTATAAACAAGAAGATGGCCCAAAATATCAAGCAAGAGATATGGCCATATATAAAGCAAAATGTTCAAAAGCTTTATGCCTTTTGATAAGTGCATCCCCATCATTAGAGAGCCTTCATAATTCTAATCAGAGAAAATTTCATATTCACCATCTTTCCAATCAATTTCATAAAACTCAGTTACCATCAGTTGAAATTGTTGACATGAGTCAATCAAAACCTAGCTCTAGGGCTTGGATATCAAAAAAAGTATTTGATGAAACAAATAAGATCTTAAAACAAAAAGGACAAGTTTTATTTTTTCTTAATAGACGCGGTTATGCTCCATCCAAAATATGTGTAAGTTGTCATACACCAATACAGTGTCAAAATTGTGCAGCAAATTTAGTTTATCACAAAAAAATTGATAGACTCATTTGTCATCATTGTTCAAATTATTTTGAGCCTAACCAAATATGTAAGATGTGTTCATCTGAAAAATTTATATCGATTGGTATAGGGTTAGAAAGACTTCAAGAGGAAGTTACACGCCTTTTTCCAGGATACTCAAATCAATTATTTTCGAGTGACACATTAAAATCAAAAAAAAATAAAAAAGAAATCATTGAAAATATATTTAATTTAAAGACTAGTTTGTTGATTGGCTCACAAATAATTGGTAAGTCTTTTCATTTTCCAAATTTAAAATTAGTAAATATTATTGACGCTGACTCAAGTCTGTATAGTCCTGACTTCAGAGCTATGGAAAAAACATACCAGCTTTTGCAACAAGTAGCAGGGAGATCTGGTAGAGAGGGTAACAGGGGTAAGGTCTTAATTCAAACCTACAATCCTAAGCATTCGATATACAATTCACTTAAAAACCAAAGCAGAGAACAGTTTATAAAATTAGAACTTCAAAGAAGAGAAGAAAATAATCTTCCTCCATTTTACAAAATTGTTCAAATTCAATTAATCCACCCTAATGTCTCAGCTATAAGAGAGGCTTGCCAAGAAATTCTTGATATATCGAAAAAGAGTAGACTTGATATTTTAGGGCCTGTTCCCTCATTGATTCCATATAAAATGAAGCACTTTCATGAGAATTTTTATTTTAAAGAGAGGACATATAAGGCTTTGAGAAAAAAAATAGATATCTTAATGTCAAAAATAGCCCCAAAATACAGGCGTTTTCTAAATATTGACATTGATCCACTATCAATCGCTTGATGCGTCATTTGTATGATGCCGGTTGGCCTAGTGATGTGATAAAAAATTGAGGTTAACTTTACAAAATGACCAATAAAATCGCATCTAAAAGGTATTCCACTGCCTTGTTTGACTCAGTTAAAAACGAAGAATTAGATGCTTTGCTAAAAGATGCTCAAAGCTTATCTGATACCATGGCGGACAGCCAAGAGTTATCCTCACTTTTAAAATCACCTCTGACCAAAAATGAATTAAAATCAAGTATTCTATTAAAAATAATCCAAGGATTGCCATCTGAAAAAATTTTGTCTGGTCTTGTCAATACACTTAAAAAAAATAAAAGACTTAATTTATTTGAAAATGTTTTATCTGATTTTCAGGATGTTCTTTTTGAAAAAAGGGGATATCAAAAAGCTAATGTAACAACATCTCATGCTATTAGTGATGAAATAAAAAATAGTATTCAGGATTTATTACACAACCAATATGGTTCCAAAATTAATTTAGAGTTCCACGTAAATAATTCTTTACTAGGAGGAATGACTGTAGTGATTGGATCAAAGATGATCGACCTTAGTATTCTTAATCAAGTTTCAAAATTTACCAACAATGTGAAAGGAGACATTTAATGTCAATAAAAGCATCGGAGATCTCTTCTATCATCAGAGATCAGATTAATAACTTTGAAAGCCAAGCAGATATTTCAGAAGTAGGAACTGTCTTAAAAGTTGGTGATGGAGTTGCTCAAGTTTATGGTTTGGACAATGTCCAAGCAGGTGAAATGGTAGAATTTACTGGTGGTGTCCAAGGAATGGCACTTAACCTTGAAGAGGACAATGTTGGTATTGTTATTTTTGGTGATGATAGAGGTATTAAAGAAGGCGATACTGTTAAAAGAACACAAAAGATTGTGGAGGTACCTGTTGGTAAAGGCTTGTTAGGAAGAGTTGTCGATGCTCTTGGAAATCCAATTGATGGTAAAGGTCCTATCCAAAGTAGTGAGTCTAGTAGAATAGAAGTTAAAGCACCTGGTATTATTCCTAGACAAAGTGTAAGCGAACCAATGCAGACAGGGCTCAAAGCCCTTGACTCACTTGTCCCCATTGGTCGAGGACAACGTGAATTGATTATTGGTGATAGACAAACTGGCAAAACAGCTGTTGCCATTGACACCATAATTAATCAAAAAGAAATCAACCAGTCTGATGATGAATCAAAAAAATTATATTGTATCTATGTAGCTATTGGGCAAAAGAGATCAACAGTTGCTCAAGTTGTTAAAACTCTTGAGGAAAATGGAGCTATGGAATACACCATCGTGGTTGCAGCTTCAGCTT
Organism: uncultured Alphaproteobacteria bacterium; assembly: GCA_902610175.1. Lineage (GTDB taxonomy): Bacteria > Pseudomonadota > Alphaproteobacteria > HIMB59 > HIMB59 > HIMB59. The sequence continues at coordinate 27,135 of CACLUR010000003.1, forward strand.
CTGATCCAGCACCACTCCAATTTTTAGCTCCGTATGCAGGTTGTTCTATGGGTGAGTTTTTCCGTGACAATGGAATGCACGGCCTAATCGTTTATGATGACCTATCAAAACAAGCTGTTGCGTACAGACAAATGTCTTTATTGTTAAGAAGACCGCCAGGACGTGAAGCATTTCCTGGTGATGTCTTTTATCTTCACTCTCGTCTTCTAGAAAGAGCAGCTAAAATGAACGACGAAAATGGTGGAGGTAGTTTAACAGCACTTCCTGTTATTGAAACTCAAGCTGGCGATGTATCTGCTTTTATCCCAACTAATGTGATTTCAATTACAGATGGTCAAATTTTCTTAGAGACAGAATTGTTTTTCTCAGGTATTAGACCAGCAATTAATGTTGGTTTATCAGTGAGTCGTGTGGGTTCCGCAGCACAAACTAAAGCTATGAAAAAGGTTGCTGGTAAAATCAAATTAGAGTTAGCCCAATATCGTGAGATGGCCGCTTTCTCTCAATTTGCATCAGACCTTGATGCTTCTACCAAACAATTACTTGCAAGAGGTGAGAGGTTAACAGAACTATTAAAACAAGATCAATACGTTCCGATGTCTGTGGCTGATCAAGTTTTAAGTTTGTACTCTGGTGTTAGGGGTTTCTTGGATAAAATTGAAATATCCAAAATCACAGATTTTCAAGTTAAGTTTCTTGAGGGACTTCGTGCCGATCATTCAGATATTTTTGACGAAATTAATAACACAGGTAATTTTAGCGATGAGTCTGATAAAAAAATCGAGAATTATTTAGAAAAATTCACTGCTAATTATAGTTAATGCCAAATTTAAAAGAATTAAAGAATAGAATTTCTAGTGTAAAATCCACTCGAAAAATTACATCTGCGATGAAGATGGTAGCTGCCAGTAAGTTACGCCGAGCTCAAGAATTAGCTGAGTCATCTAGAGTCTACGCAGATAGTTTAAGTTTCATCCTTTCATCTTTGGCTGGAAATACTAAAAATAGCTCTGATTTACCAGAAATCTTAACTGGTAGAGAAAATTCAAAAATTAGTCTTTTAATAATCAACTCCTCTGACCGTGGTTTATGTGGAGGTTTCAACTCAAATCTTTTTAGAAACGCAAAAAAATGGATTAGTGATCAACAAGGACAAGGTAAGTCTGTCAAAATAATGACTGTTGGCAAAAAAGCATCTAGTTTTTATAAAAAAACAGACTTAGATATTGTAGCTAGTTTTGAAGATTTAAATTCTAATGATAGACAACTTCAGGTTTCTGAGGAAATAAAAAATAAAATTTTGGAACTATTCGAAAGTAACGAAATAGATGAAGTTTCTATTTTATTTAATAAATTTGTTTCTGCGATTTCTCAAGAGCCAACATATCAATCGTTGATACCTTTAAGCAATGAAGAAACTATTGAAGATGAGAGTGAAGTCAATAATGCCGTTTTTGAATTTGAACCTGATAAAAATGAACTTTTAGAGTATCTGGTTCCAAGAAATTTTTTAACACAAATTTATAGAAGTGTTCTTGAAAGTTCTGCGTCTGAGCATGCAGCAAGAATGACTTCCATGGACAACGCAACAAGAAATGCGGGAGACATGATTGATCGGTTAACACTAACATATAACCGAACAAGACAAGCATTCATCACAAAAGAACTTATCGAAATTATTTCTGGAGCAGAAGCTGTTTAGGAAAGGAGCATCAAATGGCAAGTAATAAGGCAGGAAAAGTCACACAGGTATTAGGGGCTGTAGTTGACGTCGCCTTTGAAGGAGAATTACCCCCAATTTTAAATGCATTATCTACGAAAGTAGGTGATCAAGATTTAATTTTAGAAGTAGCGCAGCACCTCGGTGAAAATACTGTTCGAACTATTGCTATGGACGCAACGGAGGGTCTTCAAAGAGGCCAAGAAGTTCAAGACAATGGTGATCCTATTTCTGTTCCAGTCGGACCAGAAACGTTAGGTCGAATTATGAACATCATCGGTGAACCTATTGACGAGCGAGGTCCAATTGAATCAAAAAAATCTCTTCCTATTCACAGAGCAGCTCCTGATTTTGTTGATCAATCAACCGAAACCGAAGTTCTTGTTACAGGTATTAAAGTTATCGATCTTTTAGCACCTTACTCTAAGGGTGGAAAAATTGGTCTTTTTGGTGGTGCTGGTGTTGGAAAAACTGTTTTAATCATGGAATTAATTAACAACGTAGCTAAAGCCCATGGTGGATACTCTGTTTTTGCTGGAGTGGGAGAAAGAACTCGTGAAGGGAACGATCTTTACCATGAAATGATTGAGTCAGGTGTTATCAATCTTGAGGGCGATACTTCAAAAGTGTCTCTAGTTTACGGTCAAATGAATGAACCTCCAGGAGCTAGAGCAAGAGTTGCTTTATCAGGTTTAACACAAGCTGAATATTTTAGAGATGAAGAAAATCAAGACGTCTTATTCTTTGTTGACAACATCTTCCGGTTTACACAAGCTGGATCAGAGGTTTCGGCTTTACTAGGACGTATTCCATCAGCTGTGGGATATCAACCTACCTTGGCTACAGATATGGGCGCACTTCAGGAAAGAATTACTACTACCAACAAAGGATCAATTACTTCTGTGCAAGCAATTTATGTTCCTGCTGACGATTTAACTGACCCTGCACCTGCAACATCATTTTCTCACTTAGATGCAACTACTGTGTTAAACAGATCAATTGCAGAACTTGGTATTTATCCTGCAGTGGATCCTTTAGACTCCACTTCTAGAATCTTAGAGCCAAGAACTCTGGGTGAGAAGCATTATCAAGTTGCAAGAGATGTTCAAAAAACTCTTCAAACATACAAAAGTTTACAAGACATTATTGCAATCCTAGGTATGGATGAATTATCTGAAGAAGATAAGCTCGTTGTATCAAGAGCTAGAAAAATTCAACGTTTCTTAAGTCAACCTTTCCATGTTGCAGAGGTGTTTACTGGCTCACCAGGTAAGTTTGTTTCTTTAGAGGATACCATCAAAGGTTTTGATGGATTGGTCAAAGGTGACTACGATCATATTCCTGAAGCAGCTTTCTATTTGGTTGGAACAATTGAAGAAGCATTAGAAAAAGCTAAAAAAATGGCTGAGGAAGCAACGAAGTAGTTATGATTAATTTGAAGGTCGTATCCCCTCAAAAAGTGATTTTTGAAAAAGAAGTTGAAATGGCAGTTTTGCCAGGAGCAGAGGGTGATTTTGCTGCAATGCCTAATCATTCTCCGTTCATCAGTTCTTTGCGACCTGGTCAAATGGCAATTATGTCTTCAAATAAAGTCGATGAGAGTTTCTTTGTGTCAGGTGGTTTGGTTATGCTTAAAGAAAAGGTTTGTGAGGTCTTAGTAGATCAAATAGAGCCATTGTCTGATGTTAATAGCTCTAACTACCAACAATCTAAAACCTATCAAGAACTAGAGGGCAATGAAACTGCTCTGGGTACGTTTGAACAAGTGGTAAATAATCCGCCTTATAAATAGTCTTTAAATTCTTTTAATAACTTTTCGTAAATTGCTTTTTTAAAAGGAACTATGTTGGGAACTAAAAAATCTGGTTTAACCCATTTATAATCAGAAAATTCAGGTTTAGATGTTTCAATATTTATATCTTTCTCACTGCCTTTAAATTCATACAAGAACCATTTTTGACGCTGACCTTTGTATTTACCTTTCCAAAGAGTTTTTGATAAGTCTTTAGGTAAAGAATAGTAATACCAGTCTTTGCTCTGTGAGATTAATTTTACTTTATTTTTTTTAATACCAACCTCTTCTTCCATTTCTCTAAGAGCTGCCACTTCTGATTTTTCTTTAGGATCAATCCCACCTTGTGGCATTTGCCAAAATTCTGAAGGGTGGTCTATTCTTTTTCCAACAAATATTTCTTTATTTTGATTAATAATCATCATACCAACATTTGGTCGATAATCTTTGGGGTTTATTTTCATTAATTTAATACAGCTATGGTTTTGACTGCATCAATGGCACGAGATAGCTGATAATCTCTTTCAAGAATATCATCAGTGGACTCTTCCTCCTCACTTTCTTCATTTGTCTCGTTATCTAAAGCTTCTCGATAATCTGACTCTCTAAACGTAAAGTTATTATCAATCACATTTAATTCAGCTCTAGGCACTACAACATCTGGCTCAATACCAACTGCTTGTATTGAGTCTCCACTTGGAGTGTAATACTTTGCGATGGTGAGTCTGATTGCACCGCTGTCAATAGGTATAATGGTTTGCACAGAACCTTTTCCAAATGACTTTATACCCATAATTACTGCCCTATCATGATCTTGTAATGCACCAGCAACAATTTCAGACGCCGAAGCAGAACCCTCATTGATTAATATAATTAATGGTTTTCCATTAATTAGATCCCCTTTTTTAGCAGAGTAAACTTGAACATCTTTCTTTTCTCTTCCTCTGATTGAAACTATTTCTCCTTTATCAAGGAACATATCTGTAACTGACACAGACTCATTTAATAATCCTCCTGGATTATTTCTTAAATCAAGGACATAACCAATTGGAGGATCAGTACCGTCTTCAAGCTCTTTTATACTTTTTTTCAATCCTGTTGTTGTTTGCTCATTAAATTGAATTATTCTTATATATCCCACATCGTTAATTAGACGATGTTTAACAGATGCAACTTTAATTATATCTCTTTTAATATCGACATCGAATGGTTCTTCGGAAGATCTAAAAATTGTTAAAGTTATAGTGGTCCCTGGTTCACCTTTCATAATATCAATTGCTTCCTTTAAAGTCATATCAACTACTGATGTGCCGTCTAAATGCGTTATATAATCTCCAGCTAAAATTCCAGCTTTATAAGCAGGGGTATCGTCAATTGGAGAAACCACTTTTATGAACCCTTTATCTGTTGTGATTTCGATTCCTAATCCACCAAAAGAACCTGACGTGTCCATCTGCATTTCTTTATAAATTTCTTCACTCATAAAACTTGAGTGAGGATCTAGAGCCTGTAGCATTCCATTCAAAGCTTTTTCTATTAACTCTTTATCAGTTACCTCTTCAACATATTGATTTTTTACTCGGTTATATACTTCATTGAAAATACTTAATTGTTTATAAGTTTCTTTAGTATCAGAAAAACTGATATTCACATTAAAGATTAAAATTAAAATAAAAAATATTTTGAGCATATTTGACTTCTTAAGAGGCAGTATTGATCGTGTTGAAGTCTTCAGACCATAGTTTTTCCAAATCGTATATTTCTCTAACTTCATTTCTAAAAATATGCACTAAAACATGTCCAGCATCAATGACCGTCCAGTCGCAAAGGGGCTTTCCTTCTGGTTTATTGCAATAAAGTTTATTTTTCTTAAGGTATCGGTAAACCTTATCTGAAACTGAGTCCACATGCTTATTTGATCGCCCGGATGCAACGATCATGAATTCAGCAAATTCTGCCTTTCCTTTAAGAGAAATAACTGAGATGTTTTCAGCCTTATTGTCTTCAAGACTGTCGACTATAGCCTTAACAGAGGGGTCTTTATCGTGATTAAGAATTTCGTAACTCACTAGATGACATCTCTACACCTGTATTATCAAGAATATGGAAACAAGGAGTAGAGCAGTTAATAAAACTATTTAAATCAGGCATAAATAAATGGGAGAATTGTTTTTGGACTGTTGAATTTTCAATAAAATCATCATATCTCGGTCTATAAATAACGCAAATACTAATATTTTTTAAAATCCACTCATATTCTTTCCATTCGTGAAAATGACCAAGCTGATCAAGACCTATAATTAAATAAAAAGAGCTAAGGTCACATTTAGTCTTAATTTTTTGCAACACATCAGAGGTACATTTCATTTTATAACGATGTTCAAAGTCAGAAACTTTTACTAACGGCTCTTTAATTTTTGATCGGATATTTGATAATTGAGAATTTATTGAATTTAAATTTTGATTAGCCTTAAGAGGATTTTGATAAGTGGGAAGGACAAATAGTTTTTTCAGATTTAAACTTTTTATTGAACTTTCTATTACATGAACGTGTCCCTCGTGTAAGGGATTAAAAAATCCACCATACAGTCCAATCTTTCTATTCATCTATTTTCCTCAAAAATTTTTTAGAGACACCATTTTCTTCGAGGAATTTGTTTAGAATATTTATACATTGTAGTTGTAATTTTGAATTTGTTTGAAATAAAATTGGCACTCTTTGATTAAAAAAATAAAATAAAGATATAATAAATTGCAAATCATTTTCTTCCTCTATGTAAACTACGCCTTTGTTAATCAAACGCTCTTTGTTATATTTAAAGAAAAGGTTATTAAAGGGCTCACTTATAAGAGTTACTTTATTAATTTCATTTAATTCTTCTTCATTGAAAACTTTTAAACTCTCTAACTCATAAATTGAAGATTTGATTATATGAGTAACATCCTCTTTGTTCAAAGAGCTAAGATATTCGATCTGAGATTTTAATTCTTGAAAATTATTACGGAATTCCATTAAGGCCTTATGGTGTGATTGCCTATTACTTGATATTTAAATGTTGTTAGGTGTTTTGCTCCTACTGGCCCTCTCACATGAAGCTTGTCAGTAGAAATACCTATTTCTGCTCCAAATCCGAATTCTCCACCATCAGCAAATTGAGTGGAAGCATTATTCATTAAAATGGCACTTTTACAGTTTTGAAAGAAATACTCTATAGATTGTTGATTGTTACTTAAACAACTCTCGGTATGTCCACTAGAATATTTGTTTATATGCTCTACACATTCTTCAACATTATCAACTAGTTTTACTGTAATTTTCTTATCTAGATATTCAGTTGACCAATCTTCTTCTGTTGCATCTCGATCAATAGCATAAATATCTTTGATGCGACTACATCCAATAATTTCACATCCTTGTGATTTTAAATTATCTAAAACAGATGAAATATCTTCTGCTGAATTATTTGAGTGTATAAGTAAAGTCTCTGTTGCACCACAAATCTCTGGTCTTCTCAGCTTGGCATTTACGATGACCTCAGTGGCTTTATCTTTGTCATATCCTTCATCCCAAAAAGTATGACACAAACCTTCCAAATGTTTAATTGTAGGAACTTTCGAATTTTTAGAAATTGTTTCAATTAACGATTTTCCCCCACGAGGAATAATCACATCTATTTCTCCTTCAGCTTTTAACAACTCTTCAACAAAACTACGATCAGTATTTTGAATGAAACAGACAAGATGAGTATCAAAATTTAAATCTTTTAAAGCCTCTTGAATGCACTCATAAAGTTTTTTATTAGTTTCGATACACTCAGAGCCTCCTCTAAGAATAGAAATATTTCCAGATCTAAGGCAAAGACATGCAGCATCTATTGTGACATTAGGTCGAGACTCATAAATAATACCAATCACACCAATAGGCACTGAAACTTTTGTAAATTGTAACCCATTAGTGGCATTGGTCCAACTTTCTAAAGTTTGATCAAGGGGATCTTGCATTTGAGCTATTTTCTCAACGTCACGAGAAAGTTGATCTATTTTCTCTGAAGTCAAAACTAATCTATTAATCATAGGTGCAGAAATATTATTTGATTTAGCTCTCTCTACATCTGCTTGATTAGCTTTTAGAATTTCATTTTTATTAGATAATAGAAAACCACTAATATTCATTAAAATTCTACTTCTATCCTCTGCAGATAGTTTGGACATAGCACTCGATGCCCTCTTCGAATGGTTTAAAATTTCTTGAAAATAGTCGCTCATCTTGATCTCACCAAGTTATCTTTGTGAATAATTTCATCCTCTCGCACAAAACCAAGAATTTCACTGAATTTTGATGATTTTTTACCTTTTATTTTATCCATTTCCTGAAAATCATAATTAATCATGCCTCTAGCTAACTCTTTTTTATTGTAATGGATCGAAACAGTATCACCACGATAAAACTTTCCATCAATTGACTTTACACCGATTGCCAACAGACTTGAATTTTTCTTGAGTGCTTTTGAGGCCCCTTCATCAATATGGACAATTGCTTTTTGTATTGGTCTATTCCAAATCCATTGCTGGCGACTTGTCAGAATATTTTTGGAAGGATGAAACCATGTTGAAGATTGAGGATCAATCTTGCTCAAAGGATTATTCACCAAACCATTTGATATGATCATGGTGGATCCCGATTGAATACAGAGTTTTGCAGCATTGATTTTTGCCAACATCCCACCAGAACCAAACTCACTTAAATCTTTATCAATATATTTCTCTATTTGTTGATCAACCTCTTCAACAGATGTAATCAGTTTAGCTTGTAATGACTTTTTAGGATTTGCAGTATACAGACCATTCACATCAGATAATAAAATTAATAACTCAGCTGAGAGGGCATTTGCGATCATAGCAGAAAGTTTATCATTATCTCCAAAACGAATTTCTTCTGTCGAGGTAGTATCATTTTCATTAATTATTGGAACAACATTTAAATCCATGAGAGAGTAAATTGTATTTCTGATGTTCAAATATTTTCTTCTTTCGTTTAAATCTTCAGCTGTTATTAAAATCTGAGAACTTTGAATATTTAATTTTGCAAAAGCTTTTTGCCATTGTTGAGAGAGTTGTATTTGACCTATTGATGCAGCAGCCTGCTTTTCATGCAAATTAGTCAACTTTTTTTTTGAGAGTATATTCCTACCTAAAGCGATTGCACCAGATGAGACAATGATTATCTTAGACCCTCTCTTTTGGAGTTCTTTAACATCTTCGATGAGGGAGTTTAGCCATTTTCTCCTCAGCACATGCTTTTCGTTAACCAAAATATTTGAGCCAACTTTAATGACAATAACTTTTGATTTTTTTGCTAACTCTAAAAATTTTTTATTCATCTTGTAAATATTCTAAACATAAATTTGTTAATTGATCTAATTGATGTCCTGTTGCAGCTGAAATCAATTTAACCTCTTGATCTAAAGAAGTCTCAAATTCTTTTTTAATTTCCTCAACCCTTTTCTGATCAGCAATTTCAATCTTATTTAGTGCAATAATTTCTTTTTTTTGTTCTATTTTGCCTCCATAATTTAAAAGTTCTTGTCGAATAACTTTATAATTTTCAAAAGGTTTTTCTTCAGTGATATCTACGACGTGAATTAAAATTTTACACCTTTCAACATGGGATAAGAAATCATGACCCAGTCCTTTCCCATCACTCGCATGTTCTATGAGTCCAGGTATATCTGCTAATACAAATTCAAGATCTTCCTTTTGAACCATTCCGATGTGTGGATGTAGTGTTGTAAACGCATAATCAGCAACTTTTGACTTTGCATTTGTTACAAAATTTAATATTGAAGATTTACCTGCATTTGGCATTCCCACCAAACCAACGTCAGCTAATATTTTTAGCTTTAATCTGACAGTTGATTCTTGTCCTTTTTCTCCTTGTTGGAACTTACGAGGTGCTCTATTAGTAGAACTTTTAAAGTGCGCATTGCCTTTGCCTCCCTGACCTCCTCTTAAAAAATGATAAGTTTCATCATCTTTTAAAATCTCATGAATTTTAATACTCATGTCTTCGGTGTATATCTCAGTTCCACAAGGGACGTCTAAAATAAGATCTTTACCACTTGCGCCAGTTTTTAATTGACCAGCACCACCCATACCATTTTGCGCATTATGATGTTGGTTAAAACGATATCGTTGGAGAGTGTTGATTCCTTTATTCCCTCGAAAAATAACATCACCACCTTTTCCACCATTTCCACCATTAGGGCCTCCGTACTCTACAAATTTTTCTCTTCGAAAACTAAGAGCGCCGTGCCCACCATTTCCAGATTTAATATATATTTTTGCTTTATCTATAAATGCCATAACAGTTTAATTTGAAGTTTTTTTTAAGTGGGTTTAGTTAACGCAAACAAACTGTCTGTTTCGAGATTTTTTAAACAGAACTTTGCCTTCAACTAAGGAGAAAAGAGTATGATCTTTTCCAATCCCAACATTTTCGCCCGGGTAAAATTTTGTACCGCGCTGACGAACAATAATGTTTCCAGGAATTACGTGTTCTCCACCAAACTTTTTAACTCCAAGCCTTCTACCAGCCGAGTCTCTTCCGTTTTTGGAACTTCCACCTGCTTTTTTCGTTGCCATATTTCTACTTTTTTACCTCAGTTGTTTGTTTTTTCACAGTCTTTTTTTCTTTAGCCTCGACCTTTTTAGGTTTTTCAGCTTTAGTTTCAACTTTTTTTGTTTCTGTTGCTTTTACTTCAGTTTTATTTGGAGTATCAGCCTTTTTTTCAACCTTTTTTGGAGTTTCTGCTTTTGGCGCAGCTTTTTTAACTGGCTCTTTAAAGCTTTCTTCTCCAATGGCGGACTTGATTGCCATGACCTTTAATATAGAGATATATTGACGATGACCTTTAGTTCTTTGAAAATGTTTTCTTCTATTCTTTCTAAAAACTCTAATCTTATGGTCCCTGGTCTGATACAGTAGTTTTGCAGAAACCTCTGCACCTTTTACAGCTGGAGATCCAAGTTCAAACTTGTCGCCATTTCCAACTGCAACGATATCTTTGAAAGATATGGTATCACCAACTTTACCCTCTATTTTATCAATCTTTAAAACATCTCCTGGTGATACTTTGAATTGCTTACCAACTGATTTAAGAACTGCGTACATAATAAGTCGGACAATATATATAGGTCTTTATTTATGTCAATAGTCAAAAATGCAATAAAATAGCGATATATTTGGAGATTAGTTTTTGATTAATTTATTTTGCAAGACTTACACAAAACATAAAATTCAAGGTTATATCTTGTAATTTCTAATTGATTATCCTTAACCAGATCGCTGACACCACCCGTTAAATCTCTATTTTTAATCTCTTTTACTTTTCCACATCTCTCGCAAATTGTAAAAGCAGTGTTCTTTGCACAATTTGAGTTGTTACATATTATAAAAGAGTTAATACTCTCGATTTTGTGAATTTTTCCTAATTCAACCAATTTATCTAAAGCTCTGTAAACTTGAAGAGGTGAGTTTAAGCCCTCTTTCTTCAGACTATCTAATATAAAGTATGCCTTCAAAGGTTCGCCACTGTTTTGTAAGAGATCAAGAACAATTCTTTGATTTTTGGTTAAACTTTGACTTTTTTTAGAGTGTGTATGTGTAGAACTCATCTTTTATCTGACAATTCTAATTTTTTTTTTCGAAATTAGCAATTTTTTCAGTGGCAGTAACGTGAGTATAAAGACACCTAATGTTATTACTAGAATTGTTGGGCCTGTAGAAGTATTCCATATCATTGAAGTTTGCAGACCAATAACTACTGAACAAACTCCAATTATTGAAGAGATAATAGCCATTTGTATTGGTGTGGAGGATAAATTTCTTGAGGCAGCTGCGGGAATGATTAGAAGACCAGTAATTAATAATATCCCAACAATTTTTATAGATATTGCAATGACACTAGCTATTAGCAAAGTAAAGATTGTAGTAGCTAGATCAGGATTTAACCCTTCTGCTTTGGCTAATTCTAAGTTGACTGTTCCAGCAAATAATGGCCTCCAAATTAAAATTAATGTAGTTAAAACAACACCCCCACCAATCCAAACAAATAAAACATCAGTGAAATTAACTGACAAAATGTCTCCAAAAAGTAAACCCATAAGGTCAATTCTAATAAATGAAAGTATACCTAAAAGAACCAATCCTATCGCTAACACAGAGTGAGCTAACAGACCTAATAAAGCATCATCTGGAAGACTTGTTCTCCTTTGTAAAAAAAGTAAAGATATAGCAAGCAAGCATGAAACAACAAACACGGCTATGATTAAATTGAAATTCATAGCATAAGCTATAGTAACCCCCAATAATGCTGAGTGTGCTATTGTATCACCAAAATATGAAAGTCTTCTCCAAACAATAAAGCATCCTAAAGGGCCTGTAACTAATGCCAAACCAATTCCTGCTGCAAAAGCTCTTACAATAAAATCATCAAACATTATGAGTCTCTCCCCGAGTCATCAATGCTCCCATCAGGTAAGTGTTCGTGATCGTGGTCATGTTGATAAAAAGCTAAGGTGGGATCAATATTCTTTCCAAATAATTTAATATATTCTGGCTCCTTTATGACAGTGTTGGGAGCTCCAGAACAACAAACATGCCCATTAAGACAAATAACGTAATCAGTTTGTGACATCACCACATGTAAGTTATGTGAAATAAGTAATATTCCGCAGTTTATTTTTTTTACAATTTCTTGGATAGTCTTATATAAAGCAATTTCTCCAGGATAGTCTACTCCTTGCACAGGCTCATCTAAAACCAGAAAATGAGGTTCTTTAGCTATTGCGCGAGCCATGAGTAATCTTTGAAATTCTCCTCCAGACAAATTTCTAACATCTTCATAAATAAGATGTTTGATTCCAGTGATACTGAGGGCATCATTAATCTCACTGGTCTTATGTTTTTTTACTAAATTAACAAAATCTATAGCCCTTAACGGGAGAGACCAATCAATTGAAATTTTTTGTGGCACATATGAAATTCGAATTCCTTTTTTGATATTATTTGTACCTTCGTCAGGTTTTAAAATATCCAATGACATTTTTGCAGTTGTTGATTTGCCAGATCCGTTAGGCCCAATCAATGTTACAATTTCTCCTTGGGAAACTTTTAATGAGACACCTCTAACTAACCATTTATGGTTTCTTAAAACTCCACAGTTATTTAATTCAACTAAATAATTATTCATTTTTTAATATTGACATATTTTTATGGTTATAATATCACATATGTAATAATATAACACTTAGAGGTAGGTAATAGACATGAATTTCTTTCAAAAATCAATTATTTTTGGACTTTCTATTTTATTTAGTAGTTTTTCTGCTCACGCAGACGTAAGCACAGACATCAAAGTAGTAACCACAATAAAGCCATTACATTCATTAATATCTAGAATTATGGAAACAAGAGGAGAACCACAATTAATTATTGAAGGCACAAATAATCCTCACACTTTTGTCTTTAAACCATCACATGCAAAAATGATTGAAGAGGCAGATATTGTTTTTTGGATTGGAGAGGATTTGGAGGCATTTATGGAAAAACCTTTAAATTCTCTAGCAAAAGACACAAAAAAAATTGCATTTATTGACTCCGAGTCTATTGAAAAACTAAAATTTAGAGAAGAAAATATTTTTGATGATCACGACGACCATGACGATCATGACGATCACGATGATCATGATGGCCATGACGACGAACATGAAGGACACGATGACCATGACGATCACGATGGTCACAAAGATGATGACCATGACGATCACGATGATCATGATGGCCATGACGACGAACATGACGATCATGCAGGACATCACGACGGTCACAATCACGGAGAGTTTGATGCTCACATATGGTTGGACCCAGAGAACGCCAAAGAGATGGTTAAAATTATCCGTGATGAATTAATAAAAATTGATCCAGAGGGTCAAAGGCAATATTCAGTAAATGCAGCTGGAGCTACTTTGGAGCTAGATAATCTGATTAATAATGTTGAAAAAGAATTATCTAAAGACATTAGTTACATTGTATTCCATGATGCCTACCAATATTTTGAAACAAGATTTGGTGTGAAATCTGCAGGAGCGTTAACTTTAAATCCTGACGTCCTACCTGGTGCTAAACAAATAGCTGATATACAAGATTTAATTAGTGATAAGGGTATTAAGTGTATCTTCTCTGAGCCTCAATATAATCCAAAGATAATTGAGACACTCGGCAACGATATGAATATCTCTACTGGTGTTATGGATCCTTTGGGAGCTTTCATAGATGCAGGACCTACAATGTATGTTGAACTAATTAATGGAATTGCAAATTCTATTAAAGATTGTCACTAAGGAATTTTGAAATAAGTTTCAGATAATTTCAATAATCTAAGAAACTTAAAGTCAAAAAAAAAACTAATTTACAATTTTCTCATATAGGCATTTTATATGCCTTATGAGAAAAACTAAAAACAAGGTTTGTAATCACAAAATAAAAAGAATCGTCGAAGAGAAGTATTATCCCATATCATTTATTGAAAGAGTGAATGTTATGTATCAATTAAATTCTCAAAAAAAGGTTAATGAGAATTCTCCTAGTTTGTCAGCTAACTTAAATAAAACTTGATTTACCTATTAACTCATCGTTTAATGGAATATATTACATTCTATCTAGTGCTCTTTTGTCTTAATATAATATGCCAGATGCTATTGAATAATAAGCATTTTTAGCCTATTTTGAACTCAATGAATTTATCAGATGCTAGTAAAAAAGAGATTGATGTTGTTCTAGAGAAGTGTGGATGGAGACAAACTAAACAAAGAGTGGTTCTCCTAAAATCAATTTTTGATGGTAAAGACAAACACTTTTCAATTAATCAAATGAATGAAACTTTGAAAGATAACAGAAGTTATTTTTCTTTAACAACACTATATGAAAATCTGAATACTTTAGTTGATAAAGGATATTTAAAGCAAATTGTTGTTGATAAACAATCATTTTATGACACCAATACAAGTAATCATATACATGTTTACAATCAAGAAGAAAACCAAATCTACGATTATGATGATTGTAAAGAACTTCACAAAGATCTCCCTATACCTGCTTGCTTATCGCTTCTTGAAGAATACTCACTAGTTATTAATTTAAAAAAAAAGTAAATTTTTAATCTGTAGTTTGTTTCAGAAGTAGTTTTTTTTTATTCATTTGTAAGGTTGATTTTTTTTTGAATTTATAATTTTTCAATTTGAGATTAATTACATCATATGAAAAATTTAATTTCTTTTTTAATAAAGATTTTAGTAATTAATTTCTTTATTGGTTTTAGTGGTGCATATGCGGATGATGTATTAAAAATTTATTCAGAAAGACAACCAATGTTAATTGAGCCTCTTTTAAATGAATTTGAGAGTCAAACTGGTATTGATGTTGAATGGATATATTCCAAAAAAGGCTTAGTTCAAAAAATTATTTTAGAAAAAGATAAGCCTGTAGCCGACGTATTCTTAGCATCAGATATATCAAGACTAATTGATGTATCTGAAGCAGGAGCGTCTATTAAAATTAATTATTCTTCTGCTGTGCCCTCTCATCTCCAAAGTGATAACTGGATAGGTCTTACTCAAAGAGCAAGAATTATATACGTGAATAAAGATTTAGGTCTTAATGATATTACTTATGAGGATTTAGTATCTGAAAAATATAAAGGAAGAATATGCACAAGATCAGGTTTTCACCCATATAATGTCTCATTGTTCGCATCTTTGATGGCTCATCATGGTGAGGAGTGGTTAGAGAATTATTTGATTAATTTAAAAGCAAATTTAGCTAGAAAACCTCAGGGTAACGACAGAGACCAAGTCAAAGCTATATATGCAGGAGTATGTGATCTAAGTATCGGCAATCATTATTATTATTTTAAGATGCTTAATAATGAAGAACAAAAGATATGGCTCGAGAAAGCAACAATTGTTTTTCCTAACCAAAAGGATAGAGGAACTCATGTTAATATTTCCGGTATAGCTTTACTTAAAGAAAGTCATAGAGAAAAATCTGAAAAACTTTTGGATTTCTTAGTTAGTCAAAAAGCCCAGCGCATATACGCAAATGACAATAATGAATTTCCTGTTTCACCCGAAGTACCTTTATCAGATGGTGTTAATGAATTAGCAGGAGGTGCTGAGTTTGACAATATTGATTTATTAAAAATAGCTGAAAATCGAAAAGCTGTTATTAATATTTTAAATAAAATAAATTACGACGAGTAGAAGATTTTTTATATTTTAAAGGTTGGTCGCTTCAAATAGGCCCGATGCACCCCATTGGTTAGGGTGCATTTTTCATAAATGAATGTGAAATTGTAGCAATCGCTTCAGTTGAATAAATAATCTTAATAACTAAAATTTGCTTATGAATAATTCTGAAATACTCAGTGTTTTATTAAATTCTGATAAAGAATTAATAATTTATAGAAACTCAGATAAAAATAATTTCGAAATATATACGGATTTTGCTGAAAAAGTTAATTTAAATATAGGTAATTTAGATAAGTTTTTAAATAAATTAGAGCGATTTAAATCAAATAAACCCTATGATTGTTATATTGGCTTCTTCGGTTATGAATTACTTTGTAAGAATATTAATTTAAAAGTAAACAAAGATAATTCATCTTTTCCTGAGGGAGTTTTTTTTCGACCACAAACTAAAATAATCTTAGATAAACAAGTTAAAATTGTAACCAAATCTAAATCAAAATTACTAAAAGACCTTAAAGCTTTAAATAAAACTACTTTTTCAAATAGCAATAAAATATCTGTAAGTCCAAACGTCCAAGTATATGAAAAAATCTTTAATAAATTTAAAAAAAATATAAGGGCTGGTGAAACCTATCAAATAAAAATTGCTCAAAAATATTCGAACAAAAAAGATTTAGATGTAGTGAATTTATTTTTTAATTTGATGAAGAAAAATCTTAGTCCAGAGTCTTTTTGTATTAGAACAAATGATTTTAATATAATTAGTTGCTCTCCTGAAAACCTTTTTAAGGTAAAAGGAAAAAAAATCATCACCTCCCCAATAGCAGGAACAGTAAGTAGAGATAAGGTAAAATCAACAAAAGAGGCTAGAAAGTTTTTTGAAAATAATCAAAAAGAGGACAAAGAACATAATATGATTGTTGACTTAGAAAGAAATGATTTAAGTCGTATAACTAAGGCAAACACTGTCAAAATTCAAAATTTAAAATTTGTTCAAAAATACCAATATATTTTCCACAATGTCTCTGAAATTTCAGGAACACTTCTTGATAATGTAAGGTTATCTGCAGTGATTAAGGCGATGATGCCCGGTGGCTCAGTTATAGGTTGTCCAAAAATTAATACTTTAAAATTACTCAATAAAGAGGAGAAAGAACCAAGAAGAATTTATACTGGTTCTTTTGGTTACTATCGCTCTAAACAGGATATGAGTTTTAACATAATAATTAGATCTATTTTAAATTTTCAAAAAAATAATGAGGTATTTGCTGCTAGTGGCGTGATTTTAGATAGTACTGCAAAAAATGAATACCATGAAAATTACTTAAAAGCTAAATCGTTATTGGATTTATTAAAATGAATTTACTTTTAATTGACCACGAAGACTCCTTTACTTATAACCTCGCACATTTGTTGTCAGGATTTGGTAATTTAGAAGTAAAAAATTTTTATGACATTAAAGAAAAATCCATAAAAAAATCTGACATCATTATTTTTTCTCCAGGACCAGGGAAGCCCTCAGATTACCCAGTATCACTTGATATTTATAATAATTATAAATCAAAGAAAAAAATAATTGGTATTTGTCTTGGTTTTCAACTTATTGCTAATGGAGAGGGTGGAACTATTTCTAAGCAAGAAAAAATATTTCATGGTTATCAGACTTATATTAGAACGAATTCAAAAAGTTTAAGATTTCCTAATAATGCTTTATATCAAGTAGGTAGATACCATTCTTTAAAACTAAAAGAGCCATTTAATTCCTCTTCAATGCATATTACAATGAGATGTGAAGAAACTAATGTTGCAATGTGTTTGGAAAGTCATAAATATGATATTTGTGGTTTACAATTTCACCCAGACTCGTTTTTGACTCCAAATGGCAAACAATTTATTCGAAAAATCATTCAATATAAAAAATAATTCATATTACACCTCACAATTTAAGCCACTGTGGGGTCAAAAAGGTGTTTTTACATCCATACCTATGATTGGAAAAACACCTAGGTTAATAGGTTTAAATAAATATTTGAGGACTTTTAACACAACATGTCGGGATTATAAATTTGCTACCAAAATAGATTTAAACATTATCAGAAGTTTAGTGGGAGAGGATTTAAAGAAAATCAAAAATTTCAATCACTTGTTGAGAATAGCAACTAATGGAACAACATTATCAATTTCGTTTAGAAAGAGAACAACAACTAAAGATAGTGTCATTGGATTTATAAAAAAATACAAAAGAAGAGACTTTAAAAATAAAAACTTATTTTACAAAAAATTATTAAAATTCATGAGTGAAATAAATTACTCTGAAAATGAAATTATATTACTAAGAGATAATGAAATTACAGAAGGAGCAGTCACAAATTTAGTTTTCGTAAAAGGAGATAAAATTTATATTCCTAAAACTGGGTATTATCATGGAAATACTTTGAAGCTTATTGAAGAAATATCAAAATCGAAATTTATTAAAAGAAAAATTTTATTAGAGGATCTAAAAGAGTACAGTGAGATATTATCGATTGGCTCTGGTAGAGGTATTACCTCAATAAAAAAAATTCAAAGTATTTTATGGAAGAGAGCGTCTACAAAATATTTTCAAAAATTAAAAAAAGATTATGAAACTATGATAAAAAGGAATTATTATGAAATTTAATCAACATTCCTTTGCTTTGAAAAAGCCTTTATTAGTCGGTATATGTAATTTTACACCTGACTCATTTAGTGATGGAGGAAAAACATTTTCACGATCTACTGCATTGAAACATATAAATGCAATGGTTAAAGATGGTGCACAAATTATTGATATTGGTGCTGAAAGCACTAGACCAAATAGCGAGCCAATTACATATATTGAAGAAATAAATCGTTTATCCAAAATCTTACCATATTTAAACTATAAGAAATACCTTGTCTCTGTGGACTCGTATAAAATTGAGTCCCAAGAGTATGCACTAAAAAAAGGTGCCCATATTATTAATGATATTAATGGAGGGTCAGAAGAGCTATTTAAACTTATAAAGAAATATAACGCAGGTCTTTTCTTAATGCACAAAAGAGGAACGCCAAAGGAAATGCAAAAAAAACTTAACTCCAGAGTAAATATGGTAAGAGAATTTGATTATTTTATTAAAAAAAGATTGAAAATACTTAATAAAATGAAGATTAATCTCAAAAAGGTATGGTTTGATCCTGGTATAGGATTTGGCAAAACACTAAATCAAAATTTACAATTAATGAAATCTTTGAAGAAATTCAGTAGTGCAAATATCCAAGTATTATTGGGATCCTCACGAAAAAGTTGGATAAACTATATTGATCCATCAAAAGCCGATGAAAGGATTGGAGGATCTTTAGCTTCTGTAGCGCATGCTCTCGAACAAAATGTTCATACATATAGAATTCATGATGTCAAAGAGACAAATCAAATGATAAAAGTTTTGAAAGCATTAAATAAATGAAATTTTTTATCGAAATAGAAGAGCTAAAAGTCGACACAATTATTGGGGTGTTCGAAGAAGAAAGGTTAAAACCCCAAACTATATTAATAAGTATAAAATGTCAGTTAGACATTGATCATAATCAAGATCTTGACAATATTGAAAATGTTACAAGCTATTCAGATATTAAAAATGAAATAATTAAATTTGTTTCAGCTTCTCAATATAAAACATTGGAAAAATTAATAACAGACCTTAAAAAACAATTAGATGATAAGTTTCCAATTCAAATAGAAAAATTAGAAATAAATAAAATTGAGATTGCTAAAAAATACAATGCAAAAAAAGTTAGCGTATCGATATAAATCATATATTGCTATCGGATCAAATATAGGCAATTGGAGAAGTAATTTTAACAATGCATTAAATTTAATGAATAAATTTGGTTATGTTAAAAAGGTAAGTAGGGTTTATTTTACCAAGCCCTTTGGTTTAACCACCCAAAAATATTTTCATAATGCTGCCTTTTTATTTCTCACTAATTTATTTTTTAATGATCTATTTATAAAAATAAACGCTGTAGAAAAGCTGATTAAAAAAAATAAAATTTTAGAGAATGGGCCAAGAAGAATTGATTTAGATCTTATTCAATTCGAAAACTTGAAAGTTAAAAATCATTTAATATCAATTCCTCATTCTTCCTCACATTTAAGAGATTTTGTTATACAGCCTGTTTTAGACCTCAATCCTAATTTTATTGATTTAAAGACCCAATATACTTACAAAAGACTCATAAATAATTTAGATGAACGATTTATTATTAAGAAATCTCGTCAAACCCAAGATTATCAAGGATTTTTTTAAGCTTTTCCTCATCCACACTATTAGATTGTTTTAAACCTGTTGAAATATCAATTCCATGAGGAGATATTGTTTTAATTGCCTCTTTTATGTTATCTATATTTATTCCCCCACCAAGGTAGAGAGGTTTTGCAAAGATCTTTAATTGATTGATTTGTTTTTCACATTCCACAAGAGATTTTTTTTCAATAGTATCTTTTCTGTAAATATTTAAATCGTAATAAAAACTACTTATATTATTTAAAATCTCTTCAAAGAAATTATAGTCAAAATTCTCATAATTTACCGAAATTGAAATTTTTGCATCTGTTTTATTATTCAGCAATTCAATTTCTTCATTTTTATATTGATTAGATATGCAAACCTCTTTTATTGCTACATCATTTACGATACTAATTACTTCTTGCATCTTTATATTTCCAATCAATAAAATTGGATTTAATTTTAAATTGTAGGATGAAATAGTCAGTTCTTGAATTTCTTTAGTGCTAAGTGTATTTGGGCCATATAAGAAATCACTTACAAGGCCCACCCTACTTACAGAGTACTTTTGAATTACTTCTAAAGATTTTTGATCTGTAATACCACAAACTTTAAGTTGGATATTACCATAATTGAACATTAATTAATTATTGTTCAATTCAAATCTATCGGCATTCATTACTTTGTTCCAAGCTTTAACAAAATCAATTACAAACTTTTCCTTGTTATCATCTTGTGCATACACTTCAGCATAAGATCTAAGTATAGAGTTCGATCCAAATACAAGATCCGTTGAGGTTGCCGTCCATTTAATATTATTTGTTTTTCGATCAATAATCTCATAATGCCCATTAGACGCTTTCCACTTATTACTCATATCAAGTAAGTTAACAAAAAAGTCAGTTGTAAGAGCACCCACCTGGTCAGTAAAAACACCATGTTTATTCTCACCATAGTTAGCGCCCAGAGCCCTCATACCTCCAACAAGTACAGTCATTTCAACTGCAGTAAGACCAAGTAAATGAGCTCTATCAAGCAACAACTCTTCTCCTCTTACTTCATAATTATCTTTTTGCCAATTTCTAAAACCGTCATGTATGGGTTCTAATTGAGAAAATGACTCAGAGTCAGTCATATCCTCAGAGGCATCACCTCTTCCTGGATTGAAAGGAACAGGTACTTTAAAGCCCGCAGCTTCAATTGCTTTTTCTAGACCAACATTTCCAGCTAAGACAATTGTGTCTGCAATGCTAGCGCCTGCTTCTTTTGCAAGGGGTTCTAATATATCTAATACTTTTGATAATTTTTGAGGCTCATTACCTTTCCAATCTTTTTGAGGTGAAAATCTAATTCTCGCTCCATTAGCTCCCCCTCTTAAATCCGACCCTCTAAATGTCCTCGCACTATCCCATGCAGTTGAGACTAGTTCTTGAACAGTTAATTCAGAGTTTCTGATTTTTTCTTTGAGTTGTTCCACATCAAAACTAGGTGTTCCAGCAGGAACTGGATCTTGCCAGATCAAATCCTCGTTTGGAAGGTCGTGTCCTATGTATCTAGATCTTGGACCCATATCTCTATGGGTGAGTTTGAACCAAGCTCTAGCAAAAGCATCACAAAAATACTCATGATCATTATGAAACTTTTTGGATATTTCTAAATAAATTGGATCTTTGATCATTGCCATATCAGCATCTGTCATAATTGGGTTATATCTAATTGACGGATCTTCTACGTCTACAGGCTTATCTTCTTCTTTAATGTTGACAGGTTCATATTGCCAAGCTCCGGCAGGGCTTTTTTTAAGTTCCCATTCATATTTAAAGAGCATGTCAAAATATCCATTATCAAATTTTGTTGGCTCAGTAGTCCATGCACCTTCAATTCCAGATGTCACCGTATCTCTTCCAACTCCTCTGGAAGTATTATTCATCCAACCAAGGCCTTGTTCGTTAATTGCTGCCCCTTCAGGTTCTGCCTCAAGATTATCAGCATTACCATTACCGTGCGTTTTACCTATAGTGTGACCTCCTGCAGTAAGAGCAACAGTCTCTTCATCGTTCATAGCCATTCTTGCAAATGTCTCTCTAATATGCTGAGCTGTTTTTAATGGGTCAGGGTTACCTTCAAATCCCTCTGGGTTCACATAGATTAAGGCCATGTGATTTGCAGCGAGTGGACTTTCTAAGGAAGAGGCATCTTCTTTATCTGAGTGTCTATCAGATGCTAATGCTTCTGTTTCTGGTCCCCAGTATATATCTTTGTTTGGGTGCCAAATATCCTCACGCCCATATGAAAAACCAAATGTTTTAAATCCTGTTGATTCATAGCCAATGTTTCCAGCTAAGATCATAAGATCAGCCCAGCTAATCTTGTTGCCATATTTTTTCTTAATCGGCCATAAAAGTCTTCTAGCTTTATCTAGGTTAGTATTATCAGGCCAAGAATTTAAAGGAGCAAATCGATGATCACCGGTTCCACCGCCACCTCTCCCATCAGCAGTTCTATAAGTACCAGCAGAGTGCCAAGCAAGCCTAACCATTAATCCTGCGTATGTCCCCCAATCAGCTGGCCACCAATCCTGACTTTCTTTCATTAATTTATGCATATCAGCTTCTAATGCTTTAAAATCTAATTTTTTTACTTCTTCTCTGTAATTATACGTGCCATTAAACGGTTTTGTTTTTTGATCATGTTGATGGAGAATATCTAGATTTAAATTTTTAGGCCACCAATCAGTTGATGACTTCTCCATATTTGAATTAGCTCCGTGAGCAACGGGACATTTGGCTTCGCTCATTTTTCTCTCCTACTTAATTAATATTGAAGTTATTAAAATTTAACCTGTAAGTAAGTCAACAATACGAATTGTCTCTGTTAATAATTTACAAAATCCTTGAAATTATTTACTTTTAAAGAACTGATTATACAAAATGTAGGCAGCAAACATTCCAATAACTTGACAAGTAATAAAAAATATTACGGTCGAGGGATTAATACCCGTAAATGACTCAGTAAACATTCTAGCAATTGTTACAGCCGGATTTGCAAAACTTGTAGATGATGTAAATATAAGAGCTGCTGTAATATAAATACCAACATTAAATGAAACTACATTTTTACCATCTGCTCTAGATAAAAGTATGACCAATAATAATCCAGTTGCAGCAAAAATTTCGGAAATATATATATTTGCTCCACTTCTTATATTTGAAGAAATTTCAATTACATTTAATCCAAAAATATAATTAGCAAAAAGTGTGCCTAGTACAGCTGCAATGATTTGTATTAGTATATAAAGAAATAAATCCCTAGAACTTAATTCTTTTTGTAAGAAAAATATAATTGAAACAATAGGATTAAAATGAGCTCCAGAAAAATTTGCAAATATTCTAATTATAAAAATTAGTGTGAAACCTATGACAACAGCATGACTAAATAAAATTACCATTTGATCATTCGTATATTGCTGTCCTGCTATGCCAGATCCAACAATTGATACTAATAAAATAAATGTGCCTATAAATTCAGATATGTATTTTTGCATTTTTTAAGTCTTAATGTATCATTGCTAAGTTTTAAAGAAATGTATTATGAATTTTTAGTTACATACCTTGATTAACCATCTCTATTGTTTTCTGCTAGCACTAGTTTAATGATACATATTTTTTACAAATAATTAAATCTAGGAATTAATCTAGTGAATTAATATCAGACTCTAATATTTCATCTATAGGTTTATGTACACGCCAAATTTTTGTTAATTTGTCTTTTTTTCTAGCTGTAATTACAGTTTCTGTAGGTGGACAATCGGGTTCATGACAATTTAGTTCTGCAACATTTAAAATTGTATTTTCTGTCAATTTAAATTTCTTTGTTAATAATTTTTTTAAATTTCTTATAGCTTCTGCATTTGGTTTTTTTTTGTTAAACATTAATTATTTTCCTCATCGCCCCATATCGATGTCCACAAAATATTTCCACCCATATCACCTATCAATAAATTTGAACGATCACTAGTTACTGCTATAGCTGAGACTTCAGAGCTAGTAGAACTCCGAATAATAATTGTATTATCTAAATTTTCAATTTGAGACAAAAAAACTGAGCCATCACTAAATCCAGTAAAAATTGCATTTTCATTAGGAAATGGCTCTACTAATTTGACTAGTTTTTTTCCTAAATATGGAAAACAAATAGGTTCACGACCCTCTGGTCCATCTCCATCAAATGGCCAACAAACCGTATATTCAGCCCCTGAAGTTGCTAAATATTTTGAGTCATGAGCAAAAGCAAAACTTTTAACTTTTGTTACATATCCTGACATTCCTGCAGCATATTTATCTTTTAAACGCCAAAAATGTAAGCGGTTTTCTTGCATAGATGTCACCAAGTATTTTCCATCAGGACTAAAAATTACTTTGTTGTGAGAGCCTTTCCAAATCAAGTCTGATGATTTCCATTTATTACTGTAATCTTTCTTCCAAAGAGTTACTCCTCCATATCGAGAAACTGCCATTCTTCTTCCTTTTTTATCGAATGCAACTCCCCCAATGGTACTATCATGTTCAAATAATTTTGGCACTTTTTTATCCGGTGCCCAGAGATATACAACCTTTCCAGATGAACAAACTAAACTCCCATTACTCGCAGTTACATTATCTACCCAACGAGATCCAAAGTTCCCAATTTCCTTAACCTCACCATTAAGAGAGATTTTTAAAAACCGACCATCATCTCCACCAGTTAAAATATTATTACCATCTTTGGACATGCATAAAACAATACTTTTGTGAGCTTTTATCGGCTCAGAACTTTGTTCAGAGTTAAATATTCTCACACTACCATCTCCAAAACCAACTGCTATAGAATTTCCTATTGAGACAGCATTAGTGATTGGGATTCCAAAATTAAATACAGTTCCTCTTTGTTCAAATTTAGTTTTATTTAATTCTTGGAAGTTTTTAGCATCAGCATTCATGCTGATTTACAGTTTTCAAATCCTTCTCTTAAATTCATACTTTCAAGATTTCTGCCAATAAAAACAATACGAGAGCTACGGTCTTTCCCCTCTGGCCATTTATCCATTTTTGATGCATCCATCAACATATGTACACCTTGGAATACGTATCGATCACTCTCTCCTTTAAAATCAAGAATACCCTTAGATCTTAATATATCCTGACCCTTTGTTTGTAATAATTTGCTAAACCAGTTTTGAAATTTTTCCATATCTAGAGGTGTTTTAGAGACAAAAGATAAACTTGTTACGTCATCATCATGCTCATGGTCATGATCTGATGTGAGAAAATCAGGTTCTACATCTAAAACTCGTTTTAAACTAAATGCATCTAAATCAAGAATCTCACTTAAAGGAGCACCACATTTTGTTGTATTAATAATTTTTGCAAAAGGATTAATCTTTTTTATTCTTTCTTTAACAGTCTTTAATCCGCCCTCATCTACAAGATCCATTTTGTTTAACAATACCACATCTGCGAATGCAATTTGTTCCTCTGCTTCATGATGATCTGTTAATTGTGAACTTAAATGTACAGCATCTGCAACTGTAACAATCGCATCTAACTTTGTTCGATCAGCAACGTCTTGATCAACAAAAAATGTTTGAGCAACGGGGGCAGGGTCAGCTAATCCTGTGGTCTCTACTATTATTGCGTCTAGTTTGTCGGCCCGTTTCATAAGTCCACTTAAAATACGGATTAAATCACCTCTAACAGTGCAACAAATGCAACCATTATTCATCTCAAAAACTTCCTCATCAGCATCAACAACAAGATCATTATCAATCCCTTGTTCACCAAACTCATTAACAATTACAGCATATTTTTTTCCGTGTTGTTCTGTTAAAATTCGATTTAAAAGAGTTGTTTTTCCTGCTCCAAGAAATCCTGTTAAGACTGTTACTGGCACTTGATGAAGATTATCCAATTAAGATACCTTTTTTATAAGTTGATTTGTTTTCATTATTAACTGTTTCAAAATACTGTAATCAAAACTTGTAATAATATAACATTTATTAGTCAAGTAATAATTTTTGCTGACATAGTTCGAAATAAAACCTCTATTTTTTTTATGTCTTTTTATAAAATCATTTTTTCAGGAAGTCTTGACATAAAGATTGGTAAGTAAATGTGAAATTACACATACAAAGTTGCATTTTCGAGTCAGCGTAAGGTTGAAGTGGGGAACGTTTTTAGTCTACTTGTTCCAGGGCTTTTTTTACTTTTGTAAACATTTCATCGACCTGATTTTCGTTAATTATTAAAGGTGGAGAAAATGCGAGCGTATCTCCGTTAGCTCTAACCATTAAGCCAAGATCCCAAGCTTTTTTCATGGTTTCAAACCCTCTTGCACCAACTGCGTTACCTTTAGGCTCTAATTCTAGTGCAGCAATCACTCCTAAATTTCTAATATCGATTATATGTTTTGTGCCCTTCAGGCTATGAGCGGCTTCCTCAATAATAGGAGCCATATGAGCAGCATTATCAAATAATCCCTCTTCTTGATAAATATCTAGTGTTGCTAAGGCTGCAGCGCAAGCAACAGGATGACCAGAGTAAGTGTATCCATGAAATAATTCTATTGGAGCATCCGCATTTTCCATCATTGATTCATATATAAAGTCTTGAACTATGGTTGCACCCATAGGGATGGTGGCATTTGTAATACCTTTTGCACATGAAATAATATCAGGTGTTACACCAAAAAACTCAGAGCCAGTTGCTTTTCCCATACGGCCAAAAGCAGTTACTACTTCATCAAAAATTAATAAAATGTCATATTTTGTGCAAAGCTCTCTTAATCTTTTTAAGTATCCTTTAGGCGGAGGCAGCGCACCAGTTGATCCAGCTATTGGCTCAACAATTACAGCTGCAATAGTTGATGCATCATGCAATTGAACAAGACGCTCTAAATCATCGGCAAGTTCTGCTCCATGTTCAGGTTCACCTTTTGAAAAAGCATTTAATTTTAAATTGTGGGTATGGCGTAAATGGTCAACACCATTTAGCATTGATCCGAAGTACATTCTATTTTTTACCATACCACCTACGCTTATTCCTCCAAAACCCACACCATGATAACCTCTTTCGCGACCTATTAATCTAGTTTTAGATGAATGTCCACGTGCACGTTGATAAGCTAGTGCAATTTTCAATGCACTATCTACTGCTTCAGATCCTGAATTAGAAAAGAAAACATGATTCATTCCTTCAGGAAAAATCTCTGCTAAACGATTAGCTAGTTCAAATTGTTTTGGATGTCCAAATTGAAAAGGTGGTGAGTAATCAAGATTTTCAATTTGTTTATTTACAGCTTCTTGAATTTTTTTTCTACCATGACCAGCGTTTACACACCACAGTCCTGCAGTGCCATCTAAAATTTCTCTATTATCATCACTGATAAAATGCATATCCTTG
Organism: uncultured Alphaproteobacteria bacterium; assembly: GCA_902610175.1. Lineage (GTDB taxonomy): Bacteria > Pseudomonadota > Alphaproteobacteria > HIMB59 > HIMB59 > HIMB59. The sequence continues at coordinate 54,675 of CACLUR010000003.1, forward strand.
GCTCCGACAATAATTCTAGGGTCTTTTTTGAATGTCTTGTTGGGAGTAAAAGGCATCCATAGCGGTTCTAAGTTATTAGGTTTATTCATATATTGTTAAAAATTTTATTCCTGAATTTGCATTCTGTCTATGATTGTTTTTAGGACTTATAGCCTGACAAATAAATATCAACCATTACAGATATCATTACTTTAGAATATTCATTCTTATAGAACTCAGGATAATGACTGTCCTCTTTTAAGATGCCTTCATAATCCCATTCTAGGCCAAATGCTTTGTATTCACCTTTTTGAAGTAATTTATAAAAATACTCTTCGTTTATTTTTGAAAAACTATCCTCCTTGATTTTATGTTTCTTGTTCCTTAGTAAAAAATACAGATAAAGTGCGAATATATTAGTTTTTTCCCTATCCAAATTAGATTTCATTCTTTGATTTTATGATGGCGTTTATAAATTTCCATACTATTTTTAACTATGTCTGAATTATCCATAAACTTGAAATGGAAACTTGAAGAGGGTGAATTAGCACCAGGCAAATTCTCCAATTCTCATGAAATTTCTTTCAATGATAATTATAATATTACCGCAGATGCTGCCCCTGATTGGGGAGGGAGCCCAGATTATACAAATCCAGAACAAGCCTTGGCAGCCTCAGTTAGCAGTTGCCACATGATGACTTTTTTAGCATTAGCAGCCAAAATGAAATGGCCAGTAAATTCCTATGAAGATAAGGCTGACGCTTATTTAGGCAAAAATTCCAAAGGGCAGATGGCTGTGACTAAGATAGTCCTTCATCCTGTTGTGACATTTAGTGGAGAATTTACGATTAGTAACCAAGATATGAAGGACATGCATGATAGATCTCATCGATATTGTTTTGTTGCTAACTCGTTGGCTGATGAAGTTGTATTTGAAGTTAGTTTATGAGCACAGATAGACAATCATCACTTGTAAAAATCACGGAACTGGAAAACGGGATATTTAAAATCATCCTCAGCGATCCAAGTCATCAAAACACCTTATCAGAAAAAATGATTGATGAGCTACAATCTGCATTTGATCATTTCAATTCTAGTCCTAGTAGGGTTATCATTTTATCCTCTACAGGAAAAGTTTTCTCAGCTGGTCATGATTTAAAAGAACTTAAAGCTGCTCGGTCTCATCCTGATAAGGGTAAAGAGTATTTTCAATCAATTTTAAAAAAATGCTCAAGATTAATGCAAACAATAGTCAACCATTCGAAACCTGTCATAGCCCAAGTAGATGGAGTTGCTACAGCTGCAGGATGTCAATTGGCACTAAGTTGTGATTTGGTTTATGCCTCTTCTAACTCAAGGTTTGCTACACCAGGAGTAAACATTGGCCTTTTTTGTTCAACTCCAATGGTGGCCCTTTCTCGAAATACAACCTCAAAGCACTCCATGGAAATGCTTCTTACAGGGGAGCTAATATCTGCTGATGAGGCAGAGAAAAAAGGTCTTATTAATAAGAGTGTTAATGGGGAAGAGCTAGAAAACCTAATATTAGAAAAAGCCAATAAAATCAGCTCAAAATCTGGTACCACATTAAAAATTGGTAAAAAAGCATTTTATCGACAAATTGAAATGCCTTTAGCTGAAGCATATGAGTATGCTTCAAAAGTAATGCTTGAAAACATGTTGGACCAAGATGCTAAAGAAGGAATAGAAGCTTTTTTAGAAAAACGATCTCCAAATTGGAAAGAATAAAACCTTAAGATGGTCAATCCCTATAATCAGGATTTAGATGCAAATTCTGCTAACTATCAACCTCTCACCCCATTATCATTTCTAGAAAGAGCTGCAGATGTATTTCCAGAGTTTACTGCAATTGTTCATGGTAATCTTCGAAGATCCTATGCTGAATTTTATCTTCGCTCTAAAAAATTAGCCTCAGCTTTATCTCAGCAGGGCATGACAAGAGGAAGTACAATATCAACTTTGTTGTTGAATACACCTCCAATGCTCGAAGCTCATTATGGTATTCCAATGTGTGGAGGAGTAATCCATGCTATCAATACCCGTCTTGATGCCGCGACCATTGCCTTTCAACTTGAGCACGCTGACTCACAGTTTTTATTATATGATCGAGAGTTATCAGTAACTGTAAAAGAAGTTTTGAGTCAATGCAAAGTAAAACCTCAATTAATTGAATTTATAGATAAAGAACACTTCTATGAGTCTCTCGATAATTTTGATTTAGATGTAATAGACTATGAGGAATTTTTGGATCGAGGAGATAGTAATTATCAATGGCTTATGCCAGAAAATGAGTGGGATGCAATTTCTGTTGGATACACTTCTGGTACTACCGGTGATCCCAAAGGGGTAGTCTCTCATCATCGTGGGGCTTATTTATTAGCTCAAGGTAATGCAATGGTTGCCTCAATGCCTAAACATTCAGTGTATCTTTGGACACTCCCGATGTTTCATTGTAACGGCTGGTGTTTTCCATGGACCATGTCGGCAATTATTGGAACTCATGTTTGTCTACGCCAAGTTAGGGCAGAACCAATATGGAATAGTATAAAAAACCATAAAGTTAGCCATTTATGTGGGGCACCCATCGTAATGTCAGTTATTTTATCACAAGACCAAAAAAACAGATTTAACATAACTCATGAGGTTCAATTTTTTACTGCAGCTGCACCACCACCAGAAAATATTCTTAGAGAAATGCAAGAGTCAGGATTTTTAGTAACCCATCTTTATGGTTTGACTGAAACGTATGGACCAGCTGTCATCAATGAGTGGCATCAAGAATGGAATTCATTAGACATGAATGCACAAGCATCACTTAAAGCGAGGCAGGGTGTACGATACCTTCCTCTAGAACATCTCAAAGTTCTTGACCCAGATACTATGAAGCAGGTACCTGCCGATGGCAAAACAATTGGTGAAGTTATGTTTCAAGGAAATATTGTGATGAAGGGTTATTTAAAAAATAAATCTGCAAATCAAAAAGCTTTTGAAGGTGGTTGGTTTCACTCAGGAGATTTAGCAGTGATGCACCCTGACGGTTATCTCCAGCTAAAAGATCGATCAAAAGATATTATAATATCTGGTGGAGAAAATATTTCATCGATTGAAATTGAGGAAGTATTCTTAAAAAATGATTGTGTCAGCGCTGCAGCAGTTATTGCTATTCCTGATCAAAAATGGGGCGAAGTCCCCTGTGCTTTTATTGAACTAAAGAAAGATCAAAATTGGAATGAGATACATGCAAAACAGTGGTGCGAAGAAAACTTGGCATCATTTAAAGTTCCTAAATATTATTTTTTTGAGAACATTCCTCGAACTTCAACTGGCAAAATTCAAAAATTTATATTGAGAGAAAAAGGAAAGAGTCTTACTGGAACAAATTGAGGGTGGCTCTCACCACCCCCAAAAAAACTTATAATTTTGAACCCACGATCCCGGCTATTAACCAAATAATCAATATTATAAAAGGGTAGTGTCCTGTGAACATGTCAGCCATTTAAAACCTCCTAGATTCCATGGAATAAGATTAAAGGTTTATATGTAATATGCAATAATTGCATATATTATTTTTAAAATTGTTGATTTTTCTGTTGATAATCAGAGTAAAAATCATTTTTTTATGCAATTTTTAGATACCTATAAGTACCATTGTTATTTTGTAGTCCTTATAATAAGTATATCTAGTTGATGACAGTAGAATCAAAAATAATCAAATATCTCTTAAATGAAAATATTACCCTATCTACAGCGGAGTCTTGTACGGGTGGTTTGCTGGCAGCGAAATTTACATCTAAGCCAGGAATATCTAAAATTTATAAGAGCGGATTTATTACATATTCAAATGACTCAAAAATTAAACATCTAAAAATCTCCCCCAATACTCTCAAAAGATATGGTGCTGTCAGTCGCCAAGTCTGTGCTCAGATGTGTTTTCAATTACATAAAATTACAAAAAGCCAATTAACGTTTTCGACAACAGGTGTGGCTGGCCCAGATGGGGGAACTAAATTAAAACCAGTAGGTTTAGTATTCATAGGAGTATATTTTAAAAAAAAAATTTATGTTGAACAATTAAAGTTTGGTCCAAGACTCTCAAGAGCACAAATTCAAAAGCTTACAGTTAAGGAATGTTTTCAAATGGTAAGCGAGATACTAAATGGGCTATAAGCGAAATTATAATAGTTTGCTACCTGATGATTTTATGTTGAGTGAGGAATTTGAGACGATTATCGAACAGTTAGAAAATACAAAAGATCATTTTTATATTACAGGAAAAGCAGGAAGTGGTAAGTCAACTTTGTTAGCATATTTTAGATCCATCACAAAAAAAAATACCGCTGTTCTTGCTCCTACAGGTGTCGCTGCAATCCGTGTCAAGGGACAAACTATTCACTCGTTTTTTGGCTTCCCTCCCAAGGTTATTCAGACAAGGCACATTAAGAAAGTAAGACAAATTGAAGTGCTCCAAAATTTAGAAACTCTCATTATAGATGAAGTATCAATGGTGCGTGCTGATGTTTTTGATGCAATTGATTATAGTCTTCGTGTTCATCGCAAAAAACTTACGCAGCCTTTTGGAGGAGTTCAGTTAGTTGTATTTGGGGACTTATTTCAACTCCCACCAGTCGTCAACATGGATGAGTCTGGTCTTCTTCAGCGAATTTACTCGAAAGGTCATTTCTTCTTTCACTCAAATATTTTTCAGGAAGCTCAATTTAAAACCCTTGAATTATATAGTATATATCGTCAAAAAGATGATCACTTTATTCATTTACTTAACTCTGTTCGAGATGGTTCTATAACCCACTCTCAAATAGATAATATCAATGACTCTTTAATTGATCATATTGAGATGGACGAGGGAAAAATAATACTTACTACTACCAACGCTCGAGCAAGTAGTATTAATCAAAAATACCTAAGTCAGTTGAATGAAGAAGAGTTTTCCTACCGAGGACAGGCGACAGGTCAGTTTTACAAAGAATTATTTCCCACAGATGAAATTTTGAAATTAAAAAAAGGGGCTCAAGTAATTATGATCAAAAATGATCCTGAAAAAAGATGGGTTAATGGATCAATAGGTATTATTCACGATATTGCACAAAAAAAAATCAAAGTAAAAATCGGTAACAAAATCTTTGAAGTCAAAAAAGAAAAATGGGATCGCATTCAGTATACTTATGATGATAATCAACAAGAAGTTCAAGAAGATATAACGGGATCTTTTAAACAGTATCCTATGCGATTAGCTTGGGCAATTACTATTCACAAAAGCCAAGGACAAACCTTTGAAAAAGTAATAATAGACATGAGCCAAGGTTCCTTTGCTCCAGGACAGCTTTATGTTGCATTAAGTAGATGTATTAGTTTAGAGGGTATAGAACTTCTAAGACCCATCAAAAAATCTGATATCATTGTTAACAATCAGTTGATAGGTTTCCAGGATAGATTAATTTAAGATGAGTAAGAAAATATTATATAGTATTGCAGTCTTTAGCATTATCGGTATTGGTTTATATATTTCCTCAACTTTTGAATACCACGAGTACTATGAGGAATGTGAAAAACAAAGTAATACCCAAGGAGGAATTGAGTCCTGTGTTGATTATAAGATACAAGAAGCAAAAAAATGATTTACCTTAAAGATAGTTACATCAAGAATTTTGAAGAGAAAATTGTATTAGTTGAGGAAGACAAAATCATCACTCAAGATAGCTCTTTTTATGCCCAAAGCGGCGGGCAACCTGGAGATAAAGGAATATTAGAAATCAATGATCAAAAATTCAACGTTATCAATACAATTAAGCATGAATTAGGTATAGCCCATATTGTTGATACAGAAATTAGTGATCTTTCGGGGGATATCAAAGGGCATATTGATTGGGATCATCGTTATCGTTTAATGAAGATGCACACCACTATGCATCTTTTGTGTGCAGCATTACCTTATTATGTTACTGGAGGTTCAATTGGTTTAGAAAAAAGCCGATTAGATTTTGATTTAGGAGAGGAAACATTTGAATTTGAAACGTTAAACAAAATTATTAATGAATTTATTCAACAATCCCACTCGATTACGTATCAGTGGATTACAAATGAAGAGCTTGATCAAAAACCTGAATTGGTTCGCACACTTTCTGTCAAACCTCCAAGAACTAATTATAAAATTCGTTTAGTTAAAATTGGAGATATTGATTTACAGCCATGCGGGGGAACTCATGTAGCCAATACTAGTGAGATTGGAGAATTTAAATTTATTAAATATGAGAGTAAAGGAAAAATGAATAAGCGTGTTCAGTTTACTCTTATATAATGCATAAAGCATCTCTTAAAGATTTTTTACTGTTATTTGTATTAGCTGGTATATGGGGTAGCGCCTTCTTTAATATTAAAATTGCCTCAGAGAGTTATACTCCAATGGCCCTTGCTTTTGGTAGAATTTTTTTTGCAGCAATCGTAATGCTTATTTACTGTTGGATTAAAAAAATTTCTATTGAAGCATTTGGAGAAAACTGGTTATGGTATGCAACAATAGGATTTGTAAATTTAGTTCTTCCTTTTTTTTTTATTTCATTTGGAATAGTAAAAGTTCAAAGTAATCTAGCTGCTATCTTGATGTCCACAGCTCCTATCGCAGCAACAATATTAGGTCATTTCTTTATTCAAAATGAAAAAATTAATCTTTTAAAATTTCTAGGAATACTAATTGGCTTTTTAGGGATTGTTTATCTGTTCTCAGATAATATTTTAATCAATCAATCAAATATCTTCTATGCATTTATGGTAATTTTGGGCCCAGTTTGTTACACCATTGGCGGTTTGTTTTCACTTAAGCTAAAACATATAAAAAATGAAGTACTCACTTCTAGTATTCTAATATGGGCTGTAATTATCTTACTCCCTATTATGTTTATCTTCGAAAATCCAACAGAATTAAGACCCTCTTTGAACGCTACAATTTCTCTTATTTATCTCGGAATTGTTGCTACTGCAATTGCTTGGCTAATGAGATTTTATATTCTTAAAAATAACGGGTTGGTATTTCAATCTCAAGTTGCCTACATCATCCCAATATTTGGCCTAATATTTGGCTATCTCTTTTTAAATGAAAAAATAACTTATAAAATAATAGTGGCATTGATTGCTGTTTTAATAAGTACGTACTTAATTGAAAAAAGTAAAAAAGTAAAAGTTACAGATAAACTATCTTGATGTTATTGACTTATAATATACTGTACGCAATCTAATTATGTCAGCAGATATTCTAATTAAAATTGAGAATTTAAAAAAATCATTTCAGGGAGGCCTAGAGGCTCTTAAGGGAGTTAATTTGGAAATTCAAAGAGGTGAAATTTTAGCTCTTCTGGGCCCCAATGGTGCTGGAAAAACTACACTCATCAATGCAATATGTGGAATAGTCTTACCAACCTCTGGTAGCATTACAGTTGATGGTTATGATGTAGTAAAAGACTATAGAAGAACAAGGTCTATGATTGGACTTGTGCCCCAAGAACTTCATTTAGAGGCTTTTGAAAAAGTTTTTCAAAACGTATCTTACACTAGAGGTCTTTATGGTAAGAAAAAAGATCCTGCCTTTATTGAAAAAATTTTAAGAGACCTCAGTCTTTGGGATAAAAAAGATAGTAAACTTCGAGAGCTTTCTGGTGGCATGAAGAAAAGAGCTTTGATCGCAAAAGCCCTAAGTCATGAACCAAAAATATTATTTTTAGATGAACCCACTGCAGGTGTTGATATTAATTTGCGAAGAGACATGTGGAGAGCAGTTAGAGAATTAAAAGAAAAGGGCGTAACAATAATTCTTACAACACATTACATCGAAGAGGCAGAGGCAATTTCTGATAGAGTTTCTGTGATAAATAATGGTGAAATAATAATTACAGATAATAAAAACGATTTAATGCAGAAAATGGGCCAAAAGAATTTAACCATAGAATTCCAAGAGCCCTTTAATGAAATCCCTTCTTCTCTAGGAACGTACAACCTTAAAATGAATAATAATATTTCATTAACCTATACTTACGACTCTCAGGGGTCTTCAACAGGCATTACTGCACTACTCCAAGATATAAAATCAGCTGGCCTAAAACTGAAAGATTTAAACTCCTCCCAGACATCTTTAGAGACAATATTTGAAAAATTATTGGAGGAAAGCGCATGAATTGGACAGGTATTATAGCGATTTACTTGCATGAAATGGACCGTATGAGAAGGACAACAGTTCAAAGTATATTTTCTCCTGTTATCTCCTCCTCTTTATATTTTGTTGTATTTGGTGCAGCAATTGGTAGCCGAATACCTGTAATTGAGGATATTTCATATGGATCTTTCATAGTTCCGGGAATGATAATGTTAGCCTTACTAACACAGAGCGTTTCAAACGCTTCATCAGGAATTTTCTTTCCAAAATTTTTAGGTACTATTAATGAAATTTATGCTGCACCTTTATCAACCACAGAAATTGTTATTGGCTTTGTTGGAGCAGCTACCACAAAATCTATAATTCTAGGGAGCCTAATATTAGCAACAGGGTTATTTTTTGTTGAAATTTATATTATGCACCCATTTGCGATGATTCTAATGCTTGTTTTAACATCTTTAACTTTTAGCTTACTTGGTTTTTTGATTGGAATGTTGTCAACTAATTGGGAAGAACTTTCTATATTTCCAACTCTTATTTTATCTCCACTTGTTTTTCTTGGGGGTTCGCTATATTCAATCAACTGGTTGCCAGAGTTTTGGCAAAACGTTTCTTTGGTAAATCCAGTTCTTTACTTAGTAAGTGGTTTTCGATGGAGTTTTTATGAAATGGCTGATGTAAGTATTACAACAAGTTTGATTATGATATTTACATTTTTAATCCTAAATATATCTGCAATTATTTATATTTTTTCAAAAGGCTTTAAAATTAAAGACTAGTAACAGATGTCAAATAGGATCGTCTGGTTTAAGAAGAATTTAAGATTTAAAGACAATGAAATACTAATTGATGAAAATAAAAAATCTATATTGATTTACATTATAGAACCTGAACTGTGGAAGCAAAAAGACATGTCTTTAAGGCAGTGGCAATTTACATTAGAGAGTGTAAATGAGCTTAAACGACAATTACTCAGAAATAATTTACATTTAAATATCTTTTTTGGTGATGCATTGGAAATATTCAAGTTTTTAAATGATAATTATAGCTTTTCAAGCGTAATTAGCGAACAAGAAACAGGTATTCAATGGACTTACCAAAGAGATAAAAAATTAAAAGAATTTTTTTTTCAAAATAAAATTGATTGGATAGAGTGTTCTTACCCAGGCGTTAAAAGAGGACAACATGATAGAAATCTATGGGCTAAAAATTTTAGAAACGAGATTACTAAAAAGCCTAATTTGCCCATCATAAAACAATCAGTTAATTTAGAATTAACAAACCATGAATTACCAAAATTTTTTTATGACTCAACACCATGTCCACATAGGCAAAAGGGTGGATCTGTTGAGGCAGAAAAATTACTTCAGTCTTTTTTAAATAAAAGAGGAGAAAATTATCAATTTGAGATGTCTAGCCCAATAACTGCTGAAAAAAGCTGCTCAAGATTATCAACTCATTTAACCTACGGTACAATTTCACACCGCACAGTTTTTCAAGAGGCTACAAAAAAAAGAGATCAAATAAAGCATAAGAATAAAAATTTTGCCAAATCTATAAATTCTTTTTTATCTAGGTTGCATTGGAGATCGCATTTTATTCAAAAATTAGAGGATCAGCCATCAATTGAACATACAAGCTTTATTCCTGTATATGATCAAATACGTGAAAAAGATGAAGAGAAATTAGAGGCTTGGATTGAAGGTAAGACCGGAGTTCATTTTATTGATGCGTGTATGATTTATCTTAGAAATTATGGATGGATTAATTTTAGAATGAGAGCAATGTTAGCTTCATTTGCTTCTTATAATTTATGGCTTGATTGGAGATACTTTGCTCCACGCTTGGCAGCATTGTTTACAGACTTTGAGCCTGGAATTCATTACAGTCAAATACAAATGCAGTCTGGGACAACCGGTATCAATACTATTAGAATGTATAATCCTTATAAACAAGCTATGGATCAAGATCCACTCGGTAAATTTATAAAGTCACAAATTCCTGAAGTAAAAAATTTCCCACCTACCTTTTTTCATAATCCCCCAAAAAAAAGTTCGAATGTAAATTTATTCGATAATGAGGTTCAAAAAGAAATAATAAATGTTAAAGAAACCGCACAGTATGCTAGAAAAAAAATTTTCGATATACGCAAATCGCAAGAGCATAAAATACTTGCAAAAAATGTTTATTTGAAACATGGGAGTAGAGGAAGAAGCTAACTTAATCTATGTTTGGAAAACCTAAATAATTTTCATCACCCTCATAAATTTTTCCTTTATTCATAAAATCATGAATGTGAAAAGTTAAATTATTTTCATCAACAAAGATTATACCATAACTAGGCTCTTCCATTTTAAAATTTTCAACATCACTATCAAAGTCTAACTCCCTTGCATGTAATAATCCCCTCAAGCTAGCGTAAGGTACATTTTTCCATTTCCCACTTAATGGTCTATGGCCATGACCAAAAAATAAATATTTAATTTTAGGTGCGTATTTGTCTAATAATTTAGCAATAATTTCTTGGTCTTTATCATTAAAAGAATAGTTATCCATCGACTTCATGAAAACATTCATTGGGTTATGGTGCATAAAAATTATATTTGAATTCGACTTAAAAGATAAAATCTCTTTTTCGAGCCAATTAACTCTTTTGTGACAGTAATAACCTTCGTGAATGTTATTAATATTTTTATTGTCCCACACTGTGTCACAAAATATTAATTTATGATTTTTGATTTCTATTGAGGATTGAATAAATCCATCATCATCAATTTTAGTCACACTTGATAGTTCTGCTTTAACTACTTCACGATTATCATGATTTCCAATCATAATTACTGAAGGTAAGTCAAGTCTCTTCAATTCCTCTTTGAACAGTTGATAGCTTTCTTTAATGCCGTTATGGGCAATGTCTCCTGTTATTACAACTAAATCAGCATTTCTGTGGTTTTTATTAACATCATTTATAAAAGCCCTAAATCTATTGACCGGATTCGCGCCATACATAGTCTCACCGTCTTTTAAAAAATGTAGGTCACTGACTTGAATAATTTTTAAATTATTATCATTCATTTCTAGATGGCTTTACTATTCATAATTTCATATTAACATAAAATAAAATCTTTATATTTAGATTAAATTAATAATTAATTTTTATTAGATGAGTAATTTTGATAACCCTGATTATATTGTAATTGGCTCAGGATCAGCGGGATCTGCAATTGCATACAGACTTGGGGAAAATCCTCAATTAAAAATTCTGGTATTAGAATTTGGAGGAAATGACAACAGTCCTTTTATACAAATGCCTGCAGCTCTCTCATACCCAATGAATATGAATAAATTCGATTGGGGCTACAAAGCAGAACCTGAACCTACTTTAAATGGTAGGTCTCTCGTTTGCCCCAGAGGAAAGGTTATTGGAGGATCTTCATCAATTAACGGAATGATTTATGTCAGAGGAAACGCTGGTGACTATAATGAGTGGGCTGAAAGTGGGGCAAAAGGTTGGGATTATCCCAATGTCCTTCCATATTTTCAAAGAATGGAAGCAAGCCATGGAGGCAATTCAGAGTTTAGAGGAAAAACAGGTCCTTTAAACATAACTCATGGCAAAAGAGATAACCCATTACACAATGCTTTTGTAAAAGCTACCGAGCAGGCGGGATATACCTACACTGATGACTACAATGGCTTTCGACAGGAAGGTTTTGGACCAGCTGACATGACTGTTTGGAAAGGCTCTCGTTTTTCAACAGCAAAAGCTTATTTAAAGCCTGCATTAGCGAAAAAAAATGTACAACTCATAACAAAGGTTCTAGTCGATAAAATAATTTTTCAAGAAGATAAAGCTAAGGGAGTTGAGGTATTCCATCGGGGCCAAAAAAAAACCTTTACTGCAAATATTGGTGTTGTTTTATCAGCTGGCGCTATCAATAGTCCTACAATTCTTCAAAGATCGGGTATTGGAGAGGGTAATGATTTAAATAGTTTGGGGATCAAGGTTATTAAAAACTTACCAGGTGTTGGTAAAAACTTACAAGATCATTTAGAAGTTTATTTTCAAGTTAAATGTTTACAACCAGTAACACTTAATAAATATTTAAATCCTTTTTCTAAATTACTTATCGGCATGCAATGGATGTTTCTTAAAAGTGGGCCAGGTGCAACAAACCAATTTGAAACTCTTGGTTTCATTCGCTCTGATAAAAACATACCATATCCAGATATACAATTTCATTTTCTTCCAGTGGCAATACGATATGACGGAAAGGCACCTAGCGAAGGTCACGGTTTTCAATTGCATGTAGGACCAATGCGTTCAAAATCTAGAGGCTTTGTAAAATTAAAATCTAGTAACCCTTTTGATCCACCAACTATAAAATTCAATTACATGTCTCATGAAGATGATTTTCCAAACTTTAGAAAATCACTTAGACTTAGTAGAGAAATATTGAGTCAAGAGGCCCTAGTTCCTTTTAAAGGAGATGAAATTCAACCTGGTGATAACGTTGTTTCGGATGAAGGACTCGACGAATTTATAAAAAATAATTGTGAAAGTGCCTATCATCCATGTGGTACCTGCAAGATTGGAAAAGAAGATGACCCTTCTTCTGTCGTTCTAAACGATTGCAAAGTAAAGGGTTTTTCAAATTTATACCTTGCAGACTCATCAATTTTTCCTCAGATATGTAATGGCAATCTTAATGCACCATCGATAATGACTGGTGAGAAGGCCTCAGATCATATCTTGGGAAAACCTCTTTTAGCACCATCAAATCTACAACCTTATACCCATCCAAATTGGCAAAATTCACAAAGATAAAATTAATGATCAGGCTGTTGCTTTTGTTTCTAATACTCCCATTTACTGCATATTCTGATAAACATATTCCATATTATAAATCCCTAGCTCATGATCAGTCGTGGTTACGTCACTATCCAGAAAATCAAGATTTGAACAAACAAACAGAGAAGTTTCTCCTCACAGAGAAAAATATGCCTGTAAAGGTTATTGAAGAGTTTAGAAATACTTGGAGTTCTTATACAGATTGGTACCGCATTGAATTGTTTAATGGAATACAAGGTTGGATTGCTCACAATCAGTTATCTAAAAAAAGAACTTTGCTGATACTGGAGGATATTGAGCTGTATGCATTGAAATCTTATGACCCTGAGTCTTGGATGACTATTCAAAAAGGAGTAATACTTGCACCAAAAATTGTAAACTTGTTAGAAGTAAAAGAAAAAATGGTGAAAATAAGTATACCTGAGGGCAATAAATCCTCTGTAAAAGGATGGATACCCATAGATGATAGATTATGGGGTTTCTCTAGTAATGAAACGCAAATTTTAAATGATTAAATACTTACTATTTATATTGCTCGTGATACAAGACTTGATGGCATATAATGAATCCCCTTATAAAGTAGTTCATCAGACAGATACTTATGAAATTAGATTTTATGAGGAGCGTCTATTAGTTCAAACCCAATACACTAATCAAAATAATGGATTTCGAAAACTTTTTAATTATATTTCTGGCAACAATAAAAAAAGTGAAAAAATTGCAATGACCACACCAGTGAATGTTACTCAAATTGAAAATGAGTACATTATGCAATTTTATTTACCAAATAAATACAAACCAAATGAAATACCTTTGCCATCAGATAATTCAGTAATAATTTCTTCAATTGAAGCAGGTTATTTTGCAGTAATTAGATATTCTGGTTTTGCTTCCGATAAAAATTTTTATAAACATCGAGAGGTTTTAAAAAATAAGTTAAATACTGATAATATTGAAGTTATTGGACCTGCTATTAAAGCTACTTATGATGGCCCTTTTACATTGCCTAATCTTCGAAGAAATGAAGCTATTTTTCAAGTTGACTGGAAGTAGACCCTTTGATTTTTAGTAGAAGCTCAAATAATTTTTTAGACTCAAATACTAATAGACATTGATTCTATTGCCCTATCTTTAGATATTCACTGGATGCATAGTTAAATTAACTTCTTAGCATTATTTTTTTTGTGAATCTGTAACTATAAGTCATGTATTACTCAAAATATAGAGAGGTATTTATGAAACTAATAACAGCTATTATCAAGCCCGACAAGGTTGAAGCTTTGAGACAGGCACTAACAGGTGTCGATATACAAGGTTTAACTATTGTTGAGGCCAAAGGATATGGGCGCCAAAAGGGTCATACCGAACTGTACCGAGGCGCAGAATATGAGGTACATTTTCTTCCTAAATCTCGAGCTGAGATTTTAGTGGACTCTGCAGACGTCGAAAAAGTCATTACTACAGTTTCTGAAGCAGTAAAATCAGGGAAAATTGGTGATGGTAAAATATTTGTAACTGAGGTGCAAGATGTTGTCCGAATACGTACAGGAGAACGAGGCGCTGAGGCAATAAAATAAGGAGATCGTATGAAAAAAATATTAACTTTTTTAATCCCTACTTTGCTTCTCTCTGGAGTTGCAAGTGCAGAGGTTTCCGCTGAAACAGCTTTTGTATTCAATACATTTTTATTTGTTTTTAGTGGAGTCTTAGTGATGTTCATGGCATTAGGTTTTTCCATGTTAGAAGCAGGATTTGTTCGTAAAAAAAACACATCGGCAATTTTACTTAAGAATATAGCTTTATATTCAGTAGCCGGAATAATGTTTTATCTAATAGGTTACAGCTTAATGTATGTAGATGTCTCAGGTTGGATAGGCTCACTAAGTGGTGCGTTTTATGATACAGCTGATGATTTGACAGTTGCTACAGAAGAGGGTGGATACTCTTTAGCATCAGATTGGTTTTTCCAAATGGTTTTCTGTGCAACAGCTATTTCGATTGTATCTGGTGCATGTGCTGAAAGAATAAAAGTATGGCCATTTATTATATTTGCTGCTTTTATGACAGGAGTCATTTACCCAATATATGGTTCATGGACTTGGGGCGGCGGATGGCTAACTGAAATGGGCTTTTCTGATTTTGCTGGTTCGACAATTGTTCACTCAGTTGGTGGATGGGCAGCTTTAACCGGATGTTTAATCCTTGGTCCTAGAGCTGGCAAATATGGTTCTGATGGAAAAATAACTCCAATCGCAGGTGCAAATATGCCTTTAGCTTGTCTAGGCACTTTTATCCTTTGGTTTGGATGGTTTGGATTTAATGGTGGGTCACAGCTAGCTCTTGGAAGTGCTGCTGATGCTTCTGCTATGTCAATTGTGGTCGTTAATACCAATATCGCTGCATGCGGCGGTGTTGTAGCAGCAATAATTCTATCACAGCTAATGTATAAGAAGATTGATTTATCAATTGCGTTAAATGGTGCCATTGCTGGTCTTGTTGCAATTACAGCTGGTCCTGATTTAAGTAACCATTTCTTATCTATGATTGTTGGTGCTATTGGTGGTATCCTTTGTACAATTGCTATCCCGATGCTCGATAAAATGAAAATCGATGATGTTGTGGGAGCGATTTCTGCTCACTTAGTTGCAGGTATATGGGGAACTTTGGCTGTAGGTATCTTTGGAAGTGGAGATTTCTTGGTCCAATTGATCGGTATCGTGGCTGCTGGTGTATTGGTTGTGCCTTTAAGTGGCGTTTTCTTTTACATTCTAAAAGGAACAATTGGCTTAAGAGTGTCTGAAGAGACGGAAGCTTCAGGTCTTGATAAAGCTGAATTGACAACAGAAGCTTACCCAGAATTTAAATAATCTTATTTATAGTACTCCTAAAAAAGGGGCACATTATGTGCCCCTTTTTTTATATTAACTCATCAATCAAACTTGTAATTTTTGAACTGTCAGGTTTGGTCATAGAGGACCAACTTTTAACTAATTGACCTTCTGCATCAAAGAGATACTTATAAAAATTCCATTTAGGAGTTTCATTATACTCTGATGTCATCCAACTGTATATTGGATGGGCATTTTCACCAACAACACTGATAATTTCTGATATAATAAATTTGGTTTCATAATTAACTAAACAAAATTCTTTAACTTCCTCATTATTACTTAGCTCTTGATGAAAACTATCAGAAGGAGTTCCAATAATTACTAAATTCTTTTCAAAATACTCACGATGAAGATTGGATAGATTAGCGTATTGTTTTGTGAAACCACATCTACTAGCCGTATTTACAAGAAGAATGGGTTTACCTTTAAATTTATCAAGATTAACTGTATTTCCATCAATATCTTGAATACTAAAGTTATATAAGTTTTTCGCCATAATGCTCCCTATGCTTGTGAGTAAAATACTCAAAGTTATCAAGAAAATTCTCATGACAATATATACTTACTTAAAATTATATGGATTTATAGATTTAAACTTTTGGTAAACCTATAACTTCATCTTTTTTGATGTATTCATCTTTGTAGGGAGGTCTGCTAAATACCTCTTTAATCATAGGTTTAAAAAAATCTAGATCTTTATTTTCATATTCGGGATCAAAAGATTTTTGATCCCATCTTTCACAAAAATCTGCACAAGTTTGGAAATAAATATTATCTTTAAATTTATCTCTAGCATTTTTATCCCATCCATAATGATGAGCATAGTAGATCATTTGAAAAATTCCATGATGCTCAATCACCCATGTTATTTCATCTCTTACATAAGGTCTTATAACTTCAGCAGAAAACCTATCGTGATTTTGAGGGGCAAGTCCATCTCCAATATCATGAAGTAAGGCACCAACAATCCAATCAATGTCAGCTCCATCATTATAAGCTCTAGTAGCTGATTGGAGACCATGATCTAATCTTGTTATCTTGTAACCCTCCATAGTATTTTTTCCTTGTCTTGTAAGCTCTTCAATTATTCTTTCATATGTCAAAGAAACATACTTTTCCTCATATTTTTGGAGCAATTGATAATCCTCTTTATCTCCATCTTTCATATGTTTAAATTTTACATTTTTCTCAGTCATAAATTTGTATCACTTAAATTATATTTTTCATGTAAATGTCTCAATTTTCCATCAGTTGAATCAAATTCTAGATAACAACCTTGTAAATGTCTAGCTCCCTCACTCGAGTCATAAGAGGTTCTTCCATGGAGAAGTCTGTGGTTATCAAACATCATGACATCTCCTGGTGAGAGCTTAAATTTTATCTCGAAGTCAGATGAAGTGTATAAATCTCCTAATAATTTTCTCGCTTTGTAAAAACTCTCTAATTTTTCATTTTCTAAAGGTGGCACGTAATCAACTCTAGTACTATACCTGACTTGTTTATAGTCGCCATCCTTGTCTAATTCAATTAACTCTCCCCAATTTTCTAAAATTATATCTTTATCTTGAAATCGGTAACGTAAATTTGTTTTGGTTAAAGACTCAAATGCTTCTGGCTCATTTAATTTAATATACTCTGCAACTGAAAAACCATCAACAAGAGTAGAAAAACCACCACTTACTTCATTTTTTAAACAGTGCAAGAACTGTATCCCAGGTGCTTCTGGTTTTCTGTAAGGGTTATCAGTATGTGGCGGTAATGCAATAGGTTTATAGGCTAAGTCATTTGGATTTGGTTTAGACATTACATCAAAAAATTCTCCAAAATTTGTGACCTTAATTGGGCCTATTGAATTTACAAATTTTAATAAATACTTACTTTCAGTTGGTACGTTTTTAATAATAACAAATCCATATTTATAAAAATCCATAAGAAGATTATACATGGACTTTTTTTCAACCATATTTTCTTCAAAAACAGCCTGAGGTATAACTTCTAGTTGAGAATTCCATAAAATTCTTTTTGGTAAGGGTCCTCTTTTATTTTTTTCTTCATCCATTTCGATCAAAAGATCATTTAAACGATATTGACCTTTTGCCCCATCATTAAATTCAACATCAAGTTTGTGATCAGATAAATTGCAACTTATAATTTTCAATTTTAGGTCAATAGAGGATGGCTCGTATAATCTTTGATTAGTATCTAAATCAAAATACTTTTTACCCGGTAGTCTTTCTCTTAACCAAATGGGATGCAAATGAAATGTCTTATTTTGATGAATTATCTTAATAGTATTGTTTTCAAAATGAAAATCCATAATTCAAATTCCAAGTATTAATAATTAAATATTTTGCTAAATTTAATTAATTGTCAATTAAGAAATTAACTCTTGATTTTAAAAATTGCCTCAATTTCTACTGTAAAACCTAGAGGTAAAGAATTAACTCCTACTGCAGCTCGAGCATGAACACCAGTCTCACCAAAAATTTCTTTCATCATATTCGAACAACCATTGATTACTAAAGGCTGCTGTGTGAAGCTCTCAATACAATTTACAAAACCTGTCAGTTTTATTAATTGATCTACTTTATTAATTGATCCTATTTCATTTTTTAAAGCAGATAAGATAGCTAATCCACATAGCCTTGCATGATTTTGAGCTGTCTCTAAATCAACATCAGCCCCAACTTTTCCTTTTGCAAAAGACCCATCCTCAAGTAATGGGCCTTGACCAGAAATATATGCAATATTATCAACAATAACGCAGGGTTTATAACTCCCTGCAGGTTTGGCAGGTTTTGGTATTAAAAGACCTAATTCAGCTATCTTGGCTTCGAAATCCATCAATTAAAAAATTACTCTTTTTCATCAATTTTACTAATCATTTGTTCAGTAGCAGTTTGCATTCCTATTGCGGAAGCGGTGCGAGGCACAATCATTGACGGTGTATTTTCATCATAAATTTCACTAGTTCTTCCAACTTTTACTCTTTGATAGGTAAATAGTGCCAGAAAAACGTAAACTATTGCACAATAATAAAACAATCCATAGGCATCAAAATAAGTCATAAATCCAGAGACGATAATTGGACCTAAAACTAAACCTAATGCATTAACTAATGTCAGAGTTGAGCTAGCAGAAACAACCTCATCCTTTTCTAAAAAATCATTGAGATGAGAAATAACAACAGCATAGTAAGGAAGAGATACAGCTGAATGTATTCCAACAAATAATAAAAGAATATTAAATGAAAAAGATCCGAATATAATTACACAAATAGATGAAACCAAAGCAATGATATTTAATATCAGTAAAATTATTCTTCTATCAAATGTATCCGATAGTTTACCAACCGGATACTGAAATAAAGCTCCAATGAAAGTATTTACGAAAACAATTATAGAAATTTGAAAAATACTTAAGCCTAACTTAGCTCCAAAGACTGCAATTAATCCAAATGATGCTCCATATATCATACCAATACCAAAAGAACCTATAAAAGACATGGGAGAATTTTTATATAGATCTTTTAAAGATATGAACTTAGGTGTAGAAAATTCTGGTGCTGATTTTTTAGTAAGCAAAATTGGAACTAGAGCAAAAGAAATTAATAAAGATGTTAGAATATATAAGTGTGCCTCAGTAGTCTCTTTTAGATTTATTAGTAAACCACCCCCACTAGTTGAGAAGTATAATATCACCATGTAAAACCCAATAAGCTTCCCCCTTGTTTTATTATCAGCTCGATCATTTAGCCAACTTTCACAAACGATATATATAGCTGCCAATGAAAACCCTGTAAGTAATCTTAAAAAAAACCAAAAATACGGATGAATATAAATCCAATGAAATAATATCGTAATGGAAGCAATGGATGCAAATGCTGCAAATACTCTTATATGTCCTACATTTTTGATAATTTTAGGACAAATATATGAGCTTGCTAAATAGCCTATAAAATAACCTGTAAAGACATATCCAATTTCAAAATCAGAAAAATTAAATAATACGGCATTAATATTTAACAAGGTTCCTTGCAAAGAATGTGCAAGCATAATAAATCCAAACCCTGTAAATAAAGCCCAAGAACTATAAACGATATTTAACACCCGAGACTATTTAAACTTTTAGTTTAAAAAAGCAATTATTATTTATTGAAAGGGAGGTTCGTCATTACAGACTCAACCTCTTTGCCATCAACAAGAAGTGTATGTTTTTTTTCTAAACTTTGATATTGGGTTTGAACCATAGCTATTCCAAGACAACAGCCAAAATCTGGACTAAAGCATGCAGCCCTTAGCTCACCTATTACGTCAGTACCAATTTTTAAAGGTAACGCTTTTGTAATTTCAATTTTATCCAGTTTCAATTTCAAACCAATCAGAGACCTCTTGACTCCCTCTTTGTGCTGCTTTTCTAATTCAGCTTTTCCTAAATAATTTATTTTGGGATTGAAAGAAACAAAAGAACCTAAACCACACTCAAGTGGAGTATCATTCATGTTCATATCATTTCCAAAAGATAATAAACCACCCTCTATCCTTTCAATTAAATTTGGACAACCTGGTCTTACATCCAAATCTTCACCTTTAGACATAAGGGCATCAAAAAGATTTAGGCCGATTTCATCATGATCTACGTAAATTTCAAATCCACCCTGTTTGGACCAACCTGATCTGGCAATTAAAAATTTATGATTTTGAAAATCAAATCTTTTGAAGTTGAAAAATTTTAATTTATCTATGTCTTTGAACACTCTTGACATAAGCTCAAATGATTTTGGTCCTTGAACGGCAAGAATGTTAACATTGGGTTCAGTAATCTCAACGTCAAGGTTCATACCAATTGCAATTCCTTTTGCATAAAGAAGCACATCTGTATCAGCTATTGATAGCCACCATGTGTTTTCACCAACTTTCATTATCAGTGGATCATTAATAATTCTACCTTTGTTATCAACAATTGGAGCATAATAGCAAAGATAATCTTTTGCCTCAGATAAATCTCTACACGTAATTAATTGTGTAAGTTTAGCTGCATCAGGTCCTTGAATTTGAACTTGTCTCTCGCCAGATACATCCCAAAGTTGAACATTCTTTTTTAGGTGCCTACTATCTTCCTCTATGCCTTTAAAAGACGCAGGTAAAAGCATGTGATTATAAACTGTGTATGATTGAACACCATATTCCTCTATTCTTTTGGTGTAAGGGGTACAGCGAAGTCTCGCACTTTTAGCAATTAAGTGGGTCATGAAATTCAATGTAGTTAATATGTATTCTTTCTACAAAGCAATGATATTATTTCTATAAGACATTTAGCCCTAAAATAAATATTAGGAGGGTTACTGATACAAGGGATACTAAGCTAAAAGTCATACCAATTAATAGAGCAGCATACCCCTGATTAAAGATTTTTCTTAAATCAATAGAGGCTCCAAGAGCTGTAAGAGCTAGGCCAAATAATATTGAAATTATTTCTTCAAGCATAACTAAAAAATGCATCCAATTCTCATTATCAAAAAAGTATAAGTCCATAATTGAGCGAAAGGTTACAAATAAAATAAAACCTATTACAAAAAGTGGAATTGAATTAAATATTTTAACAAAGACTGATTGGCTTTTATTTTTATTATTTTTTGAACTTTTATTAAATATTATTAATATCGGTATCAAAGCTAAAAGAAATAAATTTCTGATTATTTTTGTTATCGTAGCGATTTCTAAAGTTTTTAGATTTGGATGTAAATCATTATGAACCATGGCAGCTGCTAAAACTTGACTTGTGTCATGAATACTAACACCTAAAAAAATACCTTTAGCTATGTCTGTTAAAAAAAATAACTCCACAAAAAAAGGATATGTAAATATAGCTATACTTCCCCATAAAACTACTACTAGCACAGCCACAGCTACATCTTGATCTTTTGATTTTAAAATTGATGAGGAGGCTAAAATAGCTGTAACACCACAAATGGATGTGCCAATTGCCAATAATTTTGATATACCTTTTTGAGTTGGCCAAATTTTTTTTATTAAAATATATGTCAGAAAAATAAATATTATTGTTATTATTATTACAAATATAGACTCAATACTGACTCTCCATAACTGAGCCAAACTTATCTTTATACCCAATAAGATAATTGCTAATTGAAGTATATTTTTCTTAATAAATTCTCGACCTTCAACAATATTAGAAGATAAAGAAAATATATTAAAAAAAAATATTCCCAAAATCAGGGATAAAAGACTCAATGGTAATAAATGTAAATTAAAGACATATTCTAAGGGTTGCTTTAAAAATATTGCTAGTAGATAAATAAAAGTTATGAAAAATACACCTATTAGACTTTTATTTAACATATTGATTAATTAATTAAATGTAAGCTAAAGATTTTATTTTGCTATGACTTAATTTCTAATTTACTCTCTTGCACCACTTCTATGTTGTTGAATTCGGTGTCCAAAAGATTGAGAGACTCTGTCAAAAATAATTGCCAAAGCAACTATCGCCAAACCATTAAATAGACCCATTGCAAAATATTGATTTGTAATGGCTTTTAAAACTGGTTGCCCTAGACCTTTGACACCAATCATAGATGCAATAACAACCATCGCTAGTGCCATCATTATAGTTTGGTTTATTCCAGCAAAAATTGTTGGAAGGGCCAAAGGTAGCTGAATTTGAAATAATTTTTGTCTAGGATTAGCACCAAAAGCATCTGCCGCCTCTAAAACTTCACTATCAACTTCTCTTATTCCCAAATTAGTAAGTCTTATAATAGGAGGTATTGCATATATAACCACTGCTAATAAACCTGGTATTTTACCAATACCTAATAACATAACGACAGGTATCAAGTACACAAAGCTTGGCATCGTCTGCATAACGTCTAAAATTGGAGTACAGATCCTTTGAGCGCGCTCTGATTTTGCCATCAGCACGCCAACCGGAATACCAATACCTATAGATAGTAGGGTGCAAACACCAATAATACTCACAGTTGACATGGTGTCTTCCCACATTCCAAAAATTCCAATTAAAAGAAAAGCAAATAAAGAACCTATAGTTACTGATATTTTTCTGCTACCAAAATAAATTATTGCTAAAAAACAAATTAGAACCAAAGGCCAAGGTGAATTTTGTAATAATTTTTCAAACCAGACTAAAAAATATAGCACCGGATCAAAAACTGCCTCAATAGTATCACCATATTCTCTTGAAAAAGCCCTGTAAGAAGTGTCAAAACCCTTTTTAATAAAACGAAGAGTTTCTCGACTTAATTCAGGAAATTCTGATAAAAAAAACTTTTCCATAAAATTTTAGCAGTAAAATTTAGAAGTGGGCAAAAGCCCACTTCTTAGATAAAAATAATTATTATAGTGCGTTTAGAACGTCTAATTGAGCATCAAAAGGTACCCAGCTTTTCCACTGACCGTAGTTTTGTAGAAAATAGACTGCAGTATCTTCACCAGATGCCTGATTATCATCTTTCCATGCTAATAGTTCGTTTACAACTGAGTTAGGTAATGCTCTCTTAGAGATATAATCCATTCCTGGTCCAGTTGAATTTTTGAAGTTATCTGTAACGACTGTAAACACAGAAGAAACAACCCATGAATTCTTCTGAGGATCAGCACAACCTTCTTGAGAGGTACAAGTACTCCACTCGTCAAAGTCATGAGGTACTCCAAAGTCAAGTTTTTTCATTGGATACTTTCCTAAAATTGCTGTTGGTGCCCAGTAATAACCAAGCCAACCCTCGCCTTTTTCATATGCTTCAGCGATAGAACCAGCAAGAGCTCCACCTGAGCCAGGATCTACAAGGTTAAATCCTTTTCCTTCACCGTCATAAGCTTGGAAGAGGTTACCAGTACTAATTTGGCAGTTCCAACCTGATGGACATGTATAAAGAGCAGCACCATCACCCTCTGGGTGAGGGAATAAATCAGGTCTTGCTAAAGCATCTTCGACAGTTACGATATCAGGATTAGCATCAGCTAAGTACTGAGGTATCCACCATCCTTCTTCACCTGTATCAGATAAAACTTCAGCAGCATAGTGAAGTCTTCCTTCAGCAGTAGCTGCGTCTAATGCGATACGAACAGAATTGATCCATAATTCTGGAGCAATATCAGGCTCGCCTTTTTCCATCATTGATGTAGCAGTAGGCATTGTATCTCCAGGAACAAGCTCAACATCACATCCATAAGCATTTTCTAATATTAATTTGTCAACGTGGGCAAACATTTCGGCGGATGCCCAGTTCATTTCAGCGATTGTGATTGTCCCACAATCAGCTTTTGCTACTGAGTTAATTCCAAATAATAGAACTGAGCTCAGAAGTATTTTTTTAATAGAGTTCATTACATCCTCCCTGATATAAAAGTCTAAGATAACATTCCTATATTGCATTAATAGTGAAAAAATCTTAAAAAATGGAAGCTAATTGCCGCAAAAAAATAGAAAATTGTTTATTTTGCTATCTTTTTAGTATTTCAGATAGTCTTTTTGTTGATAAATAACCTATTTCATCATTATTTTTATTTTTAACTATAAGGCAATTTGGCTTATCAGAAATAACTTTGTCAATAAATCTATCGATAAAATCATCTTGATCTACAAACATAGCGTTATCTCTGTCTTGTCCATTTAATTTTGACATAATGTGTTTTGCTTTAATTACCCTAGCTCTGTTTACGTCCTCGACAAAATCTTTTACATATTGTGTCTTTGGACTTAATAAAATATCTGCGGGGATACCTTCTTGATCCATTATACCATCTTTTAATATTGCAATACGATCTCCAATTTTTAAAGCTTCATCAAGGTCATGAGTAATAAATACAACTGTTTTGTGAAGTTCATCTTGAAGCTCAAGAAGAATATCTTGCATATCTTTTCTTATTAACGGATCTAAGGCGCTAAAAGCCTCATCCATTAATAAAATTTCACCATCGTTAGTAAGAGCTCTAGCGAGACCAACACGTTGTTGCATTCCCCCAGATAAATGTTGAGGGTATCTTTCTTCATACCCTGATAATCCTACACGATCAATCCATCTTCGTGCCCTAGTATTTGCCTCTTTTTCATCAATATTTTGAATATGAAGACCAAACAGTGTATTTTCTAAAACCGTCTTATGAGGCAACAAAGCAAAACGCTGGAATACCATAGCAGTTTTTGCTCTTCTGAAATTTCTTAAACTTTCATCATTCATTTTTAAAACATCTTCACCATCAACAACTACGCTGCCGTCTGTAGGTTCTATTAATCTATTTATATGTCTTATTAATGTTGACTTGCCTGAACCAGAAAGGCCCATTACAACTTGAATTGACTTCTCGTTGATGTCCAAATTGATATCTTTTAAACCAAGAACATGATTATGTTTTTCTAAAAGTTCATCTTTATTAACCCCATTTTTTACTTGCTCTAACGCAGACCTCGGGTTTTTACCAAAAATTTTATATAAGTTTTTAATTTGAATTTTTATTTCAGACATTTTTAAAAGAGAACTTTCAAGAAATTTTATTATTTATATTAATACTCTGCCCTCCAACAATTAGTTATTTAAACATTTGAAACATAATCATGCAAATTAATTTTGAATATATAAATAATTACTTTTTTGTAACTGCATATGGTGCAAAAGTATTATCTGTTTTTTTGGATTTAGATTGAATATTTTTTGCAGGTATACCAACCATTATTCCCCCTTTTGGGACATTTTTTGTTACAACAGCATTAGATCCAATTCGAGCGCAACTTTTTATAATTATTGGTCCTAATATCTGTGCTCCAGAACCAACAATCACATCGTCTTCAAGAGTGGGATGACGTTTCACACCAACTTGTTCTGATGATTTAACAGCAGGCATGATACCTCCCAATGTGACACCGTGATAGATAGTTACATTATCTCCTATTTCAGCAGTTTCTCCAATAACAACTCCCATTCCATGATCAATAAAAAAATTTTTTCCAATTTTGGCTGCAGGATGAATTTCAATACCAGTTAAAAATCTTGATAATTGTGAGATCATTCTTCCTAATAATTTCAAATTTAGTGACCAGATAAAATTTGCTATGCGATGGAAGAAAACAGCTTTCACACCAGGATAGGTTAATATCACTAGTAACAATGAAGTTGCAGCAGGATCTCTTGCCTTCACTGACTCAAAATATTTCATTAAATTTTCAAACATTAATATACAGATAAGACTTATCCACCTAAGATCAAGCTTTTATTGAATAATTATGTAAATGATTGAAATTAATTGTTAGATTAATAGTGGATGTTCACTATTGAAAAACCTAAAGAAATTCATCTTAATAGTTGGAAAGAAATCATTAATGAAAGTGCATCATCAAATTCTTTTCAGTTTGAAGAGGTTAATTTCAGCTTATTTTGGACGTGCATATTTCAAGATGATTTTTTTGCATTTGCTGCAAAAAATGAGGATAAATTCATGGGAATTGTTGTAGCTAAAATCAACGAAACTTATTACGAGAAGAACATAGTATTAGACGTTTTGTATGTTTTACAAGATTTTAGAAAAATGGGTGTTGCTAGAGCATTAATGAACAAAATTGAAGAAATAGCAAAAGAAAAAAATCTTGATCTGATAATCAAAGGAGTAGAAAAAAGTAACTTACTCGCTCAGAAACTTTTTAAAAATTATGCAGTTGTCAACAGAACAAGATACTTTAAAAAGCATAATTGATTTTAATAAATAATTATTATATTTAAATATTATGGTAGATCCGAATAAAAATGGTGAAAACTATGATAAAAACAATAGATGGGTGTGGATTATCATTGTTTTAATTACTCTGAGTTCTGTCTATGTGATGTCTAAAATATTTATTCAGACACCTTGGCAGTATCTGTCGTAGACTTAAGTTTTCTCTCAAATTCTCTTAGTCTTTTGTAAACACTTGCAAGCTCAATGATCGTTGGCCATGATTTTAACAAGTACTGCATTGACCCCTCAACCCTGCCAAAAGCACGAATAATTTGTTGCATAACACCAAGGGTAATGATACCTGCAACAATTGCAGGAGCTAAAAATACATAAGCACTTAAAACATTAGCCTGCAAATAAGCAATCCTTCCAATATTAAAGTACAAGTACCTTATATATGAGAGAAAATGAATTTTTCTTACATCATCGAATAACTCTTCTATTGTTTTTGGACGAATAGTTTCGTCATCTTCGGCAATAACTAAAACTTTTCTGTAAGCTGCCTCTTGTTTTTGTAAATCATATTCTACTCCAACAAGTCTGAGAATTATTCCAAGGAGTATTAAAAAAACTGTTCCACCAACTGACCAAATTAATGCACCAACAACTAAACCATACTCCCAATCGCCAAAAAAGAATATTGGAATACCAGCGCTAAGTCCTAATAAGATTGGAAGGAATTGAACAATTATCATCACCGACTCAATTAAGCTTGTTCCAAGACCTTCCATAATTCTACCAAACTTAATAGTGTCCTCTTGAACTCTTTGAGCAGCACCTTCGATTGTACGGGCATAGTTATAAACACTATGATACCACTCGACCATAGCGGTTCTCCATCTAAATAAGAAATGAGCAGTGAAAAAACTTACCAAAACTGCAATAGCCACATATATGCCTGCAAGTGTTATAAAAGATAGTAAGCCCGCCCAATATTCTTCAATTGTAATTGAATTTGGCTCAGCAAGTGCCTTTTGAATCATATCATAGAAAGTACCAAACCACTCATTAATTCTGACATCAATTTCTACTTGCACCCAAAGACTCCCTAATATGGCAGCTGATCCTGCCCATGCCCATAGAAACCATTTTCTTGAGTTAAAAAATCTAAACATTTTATTTTGCAACAATAATTGAAAAATCAAAGTTTTTGAAGACCTAAAAGTGCTTCAATACGCTTAATTTATTTAAATCCTCCTATACCTATATAATGATTTCATGCCAAGTATTAAGGATATTAAAAAGATTAAGCTTAATGATGAATATATATTTTTTGGTCCTGAGTCTATCGTGAGTGAAATTGCAGATAGTATGGATATAAAAAATATAGGGGCTGTTCCTATACTGAATGAACAAAAAATATTACTTGGTGTTGTTTCAGAAAGAGACATTGTCAGAAAATGTGTCAAAGATGGCAGAGATCCAGATTTGGTCACAGCATCAGATATTATGACATCAGAAATTATAACTGTGGACTTAAAAACCTCCTCAGAAATTGCAATAAAAATTATGGGGGAAAATAACATCAGGCACCTACCAGTAGTGGATGATCAAAATAAATTAATAAATTTTATTTCTCATAGAGACCTTATAAGCTCTGTTAGAGATAGCACAAAACTAAATATAATTTTAATTACATTTATATGTATGATTATTCCAATAGTTTTTTTAGTTAAGTCATTTGATTGGATATGAAAACTAAAGGTATTATTCTTGCTGCTGGTAAGGGTACAAGATTAATGCCCGCAACAATACCTGCCTCAAAACCTTTGTTACCTCTTTACGATAAACCTATGATTTATTATCCACTCGAGACTTTAGTTAGGTTAGGAATTAAAGATATATTATTTATAGTTCAAGAGGACGACCTTTCAATATTCGAAAAAACATTTGGAACAGGATCAGAGGTTGGTCTTAATTTTTCATATGAAGTCCAAAAAATTCAAAGGGGGATAGCAGATGCTTACTTTATTGCTGAAAAATTTTTAAACGGCAGCCCATCAGTATTAGCGTTGAGTGATAATGTTTTTCTTGGAAAAAATTATTTTAATTTTGCCAATTCTGCTCTCCTTAAGATGCAAAAGAACGGAGGAAGCGTATTTGGATTGCCAGTTCCAGATCCAGAAAAATTTGGTGTTATTGAATTAGATAACAATAAAAATATTATTGGCATTGAGGAAAAGCCACCAAAGCCTAAAAGTAATTTAATCATTCCTGGTTTATATTTTTTTGACTCTGAAGCTTCAAAATTTGCAAAAACACTCAAACCATCGAACAGAGGCGAATTGGAAATAACTGATCTAATTAAAATATATTTATCTGAAAAAAAACTTGTTTTAGAAATTTTAGATGACTCAATTGTTTGGCATGATACTGGAAATGCAAAGGCTCTACTAGAGGCAGCTCAAAAAGTAAAATTATATGAACAAAATAATGATGTTAAAATTGGATCTTATGAAATAGCATCTTATGAACAAGGCTTTATAAACAAAAGTAATCTAAATGATATTGCAGAAAAATTAATCAAGTCTGATTATGGACAATATATCAAAGAATATCTAAATCGAAATTAATCTTAATTCCATTTTGCAGATTCGTTATTTAAAAATGTTATAACTTTTTGTTTAAACTGAATTTTTTCATCTTCGTCTATAATCATTTTATCTAGATCGGTCTCTAAACTAGAGAGAATTTTATTTTTAGAATTCCATTTAGATTTATCATCATCATTAAAACGCTCTTTAATTTCAAATTCATAATTTCTTTTGTCATTTTCAGGCAGAGTGTGGGGGGCTATTTCATATAAAATTCTTACAGCTATTTCTTTATATCGGTCATCTTTGAATTGTTTTGCAATTTCATATTTTTTATCATTAGGTGCGATATGAAAATCAATCATTAATTTTTTATCATGATGCGAAGGGAAACTTTCAAATATTCTATCTTCAACATTAAATGGTTCAGGCCATTCTTTTTGATCTGAAAGATGAAGTTTAATTAGACGAGAGCAAAATTCTTCATTTTTTTTAATAAAATTTGCTCTTTTTCTAAGTTCATCTACTCCTATTTCTGCATATTTATTATCTTTGAATGAATAACTTTCATTTAAAAGTGTTTTCGACTTTGACCCATCAAAAACTTCACAAATTCTTTTAGCCCCATCATTCATTTTCTTAATTAGATCTTTATCTCCTAATTCTATGATTTGAACAGGATCAAAAAGCAAATTATAAACTAAATAGTGATGATTTCTTGATGGAATGCCTCCAATTAAAGTTTGAGCTTTGATTGTAGGTCTTCTTCCCCAAAAGGTCGTGTTTGTAAAAACTAAATTATCTAGCATGAATCTCTTCGGCGTGTCTCTATGTCGGAATTCATATGCAGAGTTCCAAATCTTTGGACACCTTATATTTAATATCTTATTAAGTTCCAATGTAATTAAGCTATCAAAAACAGCATCATGAGGACCTGCATCATAATTTATTGATATATTATTTAGTTTAGAAATTTCATCTAATTTAAGTATTGGATACCCTTGATCATCAGTATTAAACTTAATATGTTCAGGGCTATAAACTGAGACTAATCTTAATATATCAAAAACATCCATGCGTACGTTATTATTAGTCACAGTCATATAAATTTCAGGTAATAAGTTTTGATAAAGCGCCTGTCGTAAAAAGGGTTCATCAAAATTTATATTATTGAAACCTACAAAAATGGCTGATGAGGATGACCATTGTTGAAATGTTTCATACAATTGAGCACTAGCTTCATAATAATTTGGGTAATTATTTTGTATTAAACTAGTTGGATCTACCCCAGTTGTTATTAAAGCACCTGGCTCGAACCATTTTCCCTCTCTTAACTTACTATGTATTTCTAATTTGTCTTTAACTTCAAATTTATTATTAGTTAACACAGCACCAACTTGTGTTATTTGATTAAATTTATCATTACGACCCGTTGTTTCGAGATCCCAGAAAATATAATGATCACTCATATTAAAAAATTATATCAATTAAATATTATAATAAAGTTTAAGTTTAATTTGTAATTTTGAGGGATTATAAAAACTAGCCCCGGAGGAATAAGTAAGGATAGGAATAAGGATGGAGCTAGTTTTCGATTGGTGTTTTATACTAATTTTTTTTCTAAAGTCAAATTGCAGATAATGGAACTTAGCTGTGCAAAATTTGCACATCTAAATGTACTGAATTTATTGATTTTTAAATAATCTTTTAATTTTCTTGTAATAAATTAGTGAACATCTGGCATCACAAAAAAATACTTTTTTTGGTATATCATAAAATTTAGGATCAGCCCAATATAAAGGCTCCTCAATCTTTTTTTTACATACTTCACAACTATGATTCATTTAATTATCTTAAAAATTTAACTCTACTATTCTACTTTCTTCTATCGGCTCAGGGACAAAGTATGGAACTGACCCATAAAGTCTGTTATCTAAACCCAATATTTCATCATAATATCTCATCATAATCTTATTAGGGCTGGCGTGTGGTGCAATTTCTTTTAAGTTTTCAATTATAAGTTCAATATTTTCAGGAGAGTATTTTGCCGCTATGCCTAAACTTGTTGCAGTAGATCGACTTATACCCATATGACAATGGACTAAAATAGGTTTAGTTTTATCCCAATCATCTGTGAAATCTAATAATTCTTGAGTATGATGTTTCTCAGGTAATATAAATCCCTCTCTTGGCTCAGAAATATCATCAATTAACATTTTTAAGTGTCTATTTTTATCCATACCTGATGGGGTTTCAGGCTCAAAATTTTTGTTAATAATGGTAAGCATTTTATCTGGGCTAAATTTATCAACACACTCTTGGATATCTGCTAATCCACAAATAATTATTTTTTTTTGCATAAGAACTTCAATTAATATATAGCTTAAACAATCGTTAAGAAAGAATATTTATTTTCATGGTATCTCAATTAGATAGTCTTAAAAAATTTTCATCAGTTGTTGCAGACACGGGAGATATTGACAGTATTCAAAAATTTAACCCAGATGACTGTACTACAAATCCATCTTTAATATTTAAAGCTGTTCAATCAAACAAATACAAAAAACTAGTTGATGTAGTAATAAGTAATTCAAAAAGTAGAAAATTTTCTCAAATTGAGGATCAAGTTAATTATATTGCTGATCAACTAACTATTGCTTTTGGAATAGAATTAACCAAAATCGTGCCAGGATATGTTTCTACAGAGGTCGACTCTGATCTATCATTTAATACTGAAGCTACTGTTGAAAAGGCAAAGCAAATAATTAATAGCTATGAGCAATCAGGTGTTCACAAAAATAGAATATTAATTAAAATTGCAGGCACATGGGAAGGAATACAAGCAGTAAAAAAATTAGAGGCAGAGGGAATATCCTGTAATTGCACACTCATTTTTTCTTTAACACAAGCAATAGCTTGTGCTGAAGCAGGAGCATTTTTAATTTCACCATTTGTGGGAAGGATACTTGACTGGTTTAAATCAAATACACAAAAAGAATATGACTCATCAAATGATCCAGGTGTTGAGAGTGTAGAGAAGATTTTTAATTATTTTAAAAAATTTAATTATAACACTATTGTTATGGCAGCATCATTTAGAAATAAGGATGAAATAATTAATTTAGCTGGATGTGATAAATTAACTATTAGCCCAACTCTTTTAGAAGAGTTAAGCCAAAACGATGATGAAATTAAACTTAAATTATCAAAAGAAAACTCATCTTCACTAGATATTGAGAGAATTAATGTGAATGAGAGCTCATTTCGTTGGCATTTAAATGAAAATCAGATGGCATCTTTTAAACTAGCTGAGGGTATCAGATTATTTAATAAGGATTTATTGAAGTTAAAAGAATTGATTAAAGGCCAATTATAATTATTGCACAAATCACTTCAAAATTATAAATAATTAACATGGAAAATAAAAATATAACAATTTTAAGTCAGTACGCTCAAAGTAATTTATCTAAGATAGTATTTTCTCTTTTGGGAATTATTCTTTTATCAATTTCTAGTAAAATTAGTATTCCTTTCTATCCTGTGCCGATGACATTACAAACCTTTGTTGTATATTTTATTGCTGCCTCAATGGGTATGGTTGGGTTTTATGCAACTGTTTCATACGTTATTCTTGGACTTATTGGTCTTCCCATCTTTGCTGCTGGTGGAGGTTTTGGTTATGTCATGTCTCCAACATTTGGATTTCTTTATGGAATGATTTTAGCTTCATTTGTAATAGCATATTTTTCAAAAAATCTTTTCAATAAAAATTTAATAAAAATTATTTTATCTATTTTTATAGGCGCGTTAATTATTTTTGTTTGTGGTATTGCCCATTTATCTAGTTTCATAGGACTAGAGAAATCTATAAACGCAGGCTTATACCCATTTATTTACAGTGAACTTTTAAAGATAGCACTTGCTATTTCTTTAACGTATTTGCTAATTAAAAAAAATTAATCTGGTATAAAGTTTAAAGCTATACCGTTATTACAGTATCTTAAACCTGTAGGTTCTGGGCCATCTTTGAAGACATGTCCATGATGCCCTTCACATTTAGCACAATGATATTCTTTTCGTGGAAACACCAATTTAAAATCTGTTTTAAACCCCAAAGCATTAGGAAGATAGTCAAAAAATGAAGGCCAGCCAGTTCCGCTATCATATTTCATATCCGAAGAAAACAGTGGTAATTCACACCCTGCACAATGGTAGGTACCTTTCCTTTTTTCATTGTTAAGCACGCTAAACCCAGGTCGTTCAGTTCCATGCTGTCTCAAAATATAATACTCCTCCTCTGATAATCTCATTTTCCATTCCTCATCTGAAAGAATTAATTTTTCCATCGCAACTAAAGGTTTATATCCAACAAAACATCCCCCAATAAGTATTGATATAAATCTTCTTCTGTTTAAAACAACCATAAAATATCAGGGATAAATTATAATAATTGAAAATACTATTTCTTTTTAGCTCTTCTTTTAGCTCTTCTTTTTCGTGAACCGATTTTTCTTCTGCCTCTGTGTTTTTTAGGATAACCCATGACGGCGTATAATAGATATTTAACCTCAAAAATAAACATATTTTTTTGATATGATTCATATATTTTAAGCAAATGAGAACAATTCTATTAGTTTTAGTTGCTGGATTAATACTGTCAGTTGGAAATGGATTTAGAATGTCTCTAGGGATATATGTCCCAGATCTTTTAAGCTCCACAGTTTTTAGTGCTTCAGTTATAGGTCTGACATATGGTCTTTTTAATTTGCTTTGGGGAGCTATGTCACCCATCGCAGGCGCATTTGCTGAACAAAAGGGTTATGTAAAAACTCTTTGTTTTGGCTTCTTTGGCGTATCTCTTAGTTTCTATGTCGCTTCTTCAGCGATACACCCTTTACATTTCTTATTTGGTATTGGCATTATTGGAGGTATTTCAGCTGGTGTTATTTCTGTACCAGTTATAATTGGTGGAGTCTCAAAATATTTTGAGGATGATAAAACACAAAGCACAGTTACAGGTATACTTATGTCTATTGCTGCTACAGGGATGTTTATATTTACACCTATTAACCAATTTTTAGTCACAACCTTTAAATGGAGTTTTTCTTTTCAAATTACATCTATGTTTTTTTTGTTCATCATTCCTCTTTCTCTTATATTCCTTTTACCTAAGCCACAAAAAAAAGATAAAAAAGAATTTACAAAAAGAAAAATATCAGATGTCATAAAAAAAGCCTTTAAGGATAAAAGTTATAACTATCTTATTTTAGGATTTTTTGTTTGTGGCTTACATGTTGCTTTAATTTCAAACTATCTTCCAGTTTTTGCAAAAATTAAAGGTTTAGAAACTACTATAGCTGCAACAGGACTAACTTTAATTGGTTTATTTAATATGATTGGTACTTTAATATCAGGAAAAGTTTCAGGCATTATTAAAAAAAAATACATATTATCATTTATTTATTTTGTAAGAAGCATAGTAATTTTTTTATTATTAGTTTTGCCTACCAACGATTTTACAATTATTGCCTTCAGTTGTTGTATTGGTCTTTTATGGTTATCAACTGTCCCACCGACTTCAGGAATTGTTTCAAATAGATTTGGTACAAGATACCTTTCGACCCTATTTGGGATTGTTATGGTTTCCCATCAAGCAGGAGCATTTCTTGGCTCTTTAATTGGTGGTTTAGTTATAGATATTTATGGCTCTCTCGATATAGCTTGGATAATGGCGATAGTAATTTCTTTATTTTCTGCAATTATCCATTTTCCAATTATAGAAAAAGAAAAATCCGAAGAAGTTTTTGCCTAATTTAAAAATTAATCCTTTTCTTATCCTAATTATTGGTGCAGTAAGTATTGCTTTTTCTCCTATATTTGTTCGACTTTCAGAGGTTGACCCAATAATGACAGCTTTTTTTAGGATATTCGTGAGCCTCCCTTTTTTTTTAATATTTGGGTCAATGAAAATTATTGAAAAAGTAAACTTTCCTGTTTTAAAGAATAAATTTTTAATTATTTTTATTTCAGGTATCTTTTTTTCATTAGATTTAATCTGTTGGCACTGGTCTATTAAACTTACCACAGTCTCTAAAGCAACATTTTTATCTAATTTAGCCCCTATTGTAGTAATTTTATTTTCTTTAATATTTCTTAAAGAAAAATTTTCTAAGTTTTTTTTTATTGCAATATTTATTTCGATGAGCGGTATGACTATGTTATTAGGCGAGAGTTTTCAATTTTATAAATCACAATTTTTGGGAGATCTTTTAGGTGTTTTAACAGCAGTTTGGTATGGTTTTTATATTCTTACAATTAGCCAATTAAGAAAAGATTTAAATTCAAGTACGATTATGTTTTTTTCAGGATGTGTAAGTGCAATTATTTTACTTTTAGTTGCAATATTTTTTGAACAAAGTTTAGTGCCAAAGTCTTTTTACGCAATAACAATTCTATTTTTATTAGGTTTTGTATGCCAATTCATTGGACAATCTTTTATAGCTTACTCTCTAGCATTTTTATCTGCTTCCTTATCATCTTTGAGTCTTTTGATACAACCTATTGCAGCAACCTTATTGGCGTACTTTTTTTTCCAAGAAAAATTAACTTTGATCCAATTTTTTGGAAGTACACTAATCCTGATTGGTATTTATATTGCTAAAACAAAATATGAAAATTAAACAAATAAAAGTTGTAGCAGGCTTAATACTTCTAAATGATAAACTTTTAATATGTCAAAGACCAAAATTTAAGGAACATCCATTAAAATGGGAATTTCCTGGGGGTAAAATCAAAAATGATGAGACTAATGAAGAGGCCTTAATTAGAGAAATAAATGAAGAGCTATCAATTAACATAATTAATTATGAGGGACTAATCAGTTATAATTTCAATTATAAAGACTTAAATAAAAGGGTATTTATATATTTTTATTTAGTCAATAATTTCAGTGGTAAGGTTTTAAATAATTTTCATAAAGAACTAAAATGGATTAAAATTAAAGATATTCGTGAATATGATTTTTTAGAGGGAGACCTTAAAATAATTGACTATATAAGTAGCAATGACTTTAAATATTAAAGATAAACCAAAAGACGGATTTGAAAGAGT
This sequence comes from uncultured Alphaproteobacteria bacterium, assembly GCA_902610175.1. Classification (GTDB taxonomy): domain Bacteria; phylum Pseudomonadota; class Alphaproteobacteria; order HIMB59; family HIMB59; genus HIMB59. The sequence goes on from CACLUR010000003.1 coordinate 90,968, forward strand.
AGTCTATGCTGAGGAAGAAAAATTTAATTTCTACTCAGTAATTGCTATTCACAATACTAAAAGAGGCCCTGCCTTGGGTGGATGTAGATATTTCAATTATCAGGATTTAAATAAGCAAGAGGAAGATGTTTTAAAACTAGCTGAAGCAATGACATATAAGAATTCTTTGGCTGAACTTCCCTTTGGTGGCGGGAAGGCTACTATTCACTCTAAAATAAATAAAAAAGATGCATATAGTTTATTTGGAGAAGTTTTAAACAAACTTAATGGTACTTATATAACAGCCGGAGATATGGGAACTGTTGATGAGGACTTAAGAGGATTTAGAGAATACTCAGATTATGTTTGTAACCCTATAGGTTCTGACTCCGGATTAGGTACAGCATTAGGTGTTTATTACTCAATGTTAGGATGTGTCGAATTTAAATTCGGAAAAGACTCATTAGTAAATAAAAATATATTTATTAAAGGATATGGTAAGACTGGATCTAGAATTGCTTCTTTGTGTAAAAAAGACGGTGCAAATATTGAAATTTCTGACTTAGAACATAAAAAAGATTTGATTGAGAGAGATGGTTATAAATTTTGCAATCAACTCCAAGATACATCTTTTGAAAAAATTGATATCTACTCTCCTTGCGCAGGAGGAGGTGATTTGAATACGGATTTTTTAAATTTTGCAAATAATAAAATATCTATGATTTCTGGATCTGCAAATAATCAACTGGATAATATTGATATAGAAAAAGAATTATATAACAAAGGTGTATTATATTGTCCTGATTATTGTGCCAACGCTGGTGGCGTAATTATATTAGGTTCAAGAATAAGTATTAAAGAAGATCTTGAGCCAGATGACAAAATTGTAGATGACCTTCTAAAAAAAATAAAATCACGTACAAAATTTATCTTAGAAAAATCGCAAAAATATTTGATTTTAGCATCCAATATTGCAAATGAAATGGCTTTAGATGGATTGAAATAAAATGAATTTCTTTCAAGCTTATATTCACCCTCAACAAAAGGAGAGGTTATTATTTTTAGGATACTGGATTGGGTCACTAATTATTTGGTCCTTTGCAATGAATGTAAGTTTAGTGATTGTTATCGTATTTTCCGTAATTGGAAATTACGTAGTTGTAAGACCATTAGCAAAATTATTTTTTTTACTTAAAAACTTTGTAAATAAGAAGTTTTTCAATAACTTTGATATATTTGAAGCTTATTATGCAGGTTTTGAACTTGGAAGAGTAACTAGAATTTTTTTAAAATTATCTTTTTTTATGATTACTATGATTATTTCAAAAATTTTTATGGAAGTTTATTTAACTTTTATAAATTAAATTCATTAAAACAAACAATAACCCTAGATATAAAAGTTATTAAACATAAAATCCCAAAAATAATAGATATGAAAATAAAAAAATTTGGGAATAAGAGACACAAAACCATGAAAATTATTGTTTCTAAACCTTCAACTAATCCGGAAGTGTAATGAAAACTTTTTGGTAATCCTTCAATAGCATCATTTGTTTCTGAAATTTTATCTAATTGAGTTTGAATTGCCGCTTTTGCAAGAAATGTTGTACCTGTGCCTATGTACAAAAAAAGTAAAACCATTGATGAGTATGTGTAACTATTATTACTAAATCCAAATGCTAAAACAAATCCAGAATATATTGTAAAGTCACTGACAATATCCAAATATCCACCTAATGGAGTAGGGGTTGTAAGTCTGGCCATTGTTCCATCTAAGCCATCACATAACCTGTTTAAAATTAAGAGCGCTAGTGCAGCAAAATAGAATTGAAAAAAAATTAAAATACACATTAAAAAACCTAATATGAAACCTAATATTGTCATTTGATTAGGATTTAAAATTTTTAGTAAAAGTTTAGCTATTATTATTAATGGCTTTTGGGTAAAATTTTGAATTTGGCGATCAAACATCTGTGTTATTGTATGATTAGTATAATGTTACTATAATTTTATGGTTCAAGATATTCCTCTAACTATAGCTTTTTTAGCTGGTATTCTCAGTTTTCTCTCGCCTTGTGTTCTGCCCATAGTTCCAGGATTTATATCATATATCGTCGGCAAATCTTTTGCAGATTTACAAAATTCATCAGCAGTGAACACACTAAAATTATTACCTCATATTCTGTTATTTACTCTGGGTTTTTCTTTTGTCTTTATAATGATGGGCGCCTCTATTGATTTTTTGAGTGAAATATTTTTTGATTATAAAAGGCAACTAAATTTCATATCAGGAATATTAATAGTTATTTTGGGACTATATTTTATTGGAATAATTAAAATTCCTTTTTTAGATTTTGAGCGTAAGTTCCATTTACAAGGTTTTCAAAATAATCATTTTTTTCCCTTTATAATTGGAGTTGCTTTTGCATTTGGTTGGAGTCCATGCATTGGACCAATTTTAGGATCAGTCTTAGCTGTTGCCATAAAAGATAGTGTTAACGGAATTATATTGTTGTCTTTTTATTCAATTGGCTTAGCAGTTCCTTTTATAATCGTTGGATTAATGATGAGTAAAATATTGATCATGACTAGTTTTTTAAATAAATACATTCGTTATTTTCAATTCATTACTGGTATTATTTTACTTGTAACAGGTATTTTAATCTTTAATGGTTCTATTCAATCGTTAGGATTTCAATTAAATTCAATTTTACCATCACTAGAAATGCTGCTTATTTAGTGAAATTAACAAAAAAAATATCAATTTTATTTTTACTCATATTTTTTATAATTTTATGGATTACATATTTTTTAAACAAAGACTTTTTTCAACTTGAAACTTTTTTCTCTAATTTGGACTTAATTCAAAACTTCATATCTCAGAACTACTTATTATCAATATTAACATTTTTAACTTTATATAGCTTTTTAATTTTATGTAATTTTCCATTTGCTTCCATATTATCAATGATAAATGGTTTCTTATTTGGAACATGGATAGGTGGAGCTATATCTTTAATTGGTGGAACACTTGGTGCTTTGGGAATTTTTATAATAGCAAAATATTTTTTCTCTGACCTTATTAAAAATAAATTTTTAAATAAATACTCCTATATAGAAAATTATTTTAATAAAAATGATTTAGAGTTAATGATATTAATTCGTATTGTTCCCGGAACTCCTTTTTTCATACAAAACCTCATTTTAGCAGGTCTTGGCGCAAACAATAAAAAGTTTTTTTATACCACATTGTTTGGACTAGCCCCATGGTCATTTATCTTTGGCAGTATTGGTCAAGGGTTAGAAGAAATATTTATAAACAAAACGGAGTTAAATTTTTCTTTGATAGTTCAGCCAGAGTACTTAATTCCTCTAGGTTTTATCGCTTTTCTAATAATTATTATTATTTTATTCAAAAAAAAATTTAAAAAATGAGCTAGATTAATTTATTACATCAATAAACTTATTTTTGTACTTTTTAAACTGCCCTAGTAATATCGGACTAAATCCAATTACCGATTGAAACTTTTTTTCAAATTTAATTTGATTTTCTTTCTCAATAGATATCAAAAGAGGCCCATTTGTTTGAGGATCATAAAGTATGTTTTGCAATTTATTATTATCAGATATTGAGATTTCATTTGCTGAAGATAAATAGTTATTTTCATAACCTGTGCTTTTAAATTTATTTAAAATCTCAATATTTTTATTAATAAGTATTTCTTCATTGAGTTTTATTTCAGCAGATAATCGTGATGATTTACAAATATCTGATAAATGTGATGCTAATCCAAAACCACTTATATCTGTTGTAATTTTGCTTTTAAAACTTTTTGATATTTCGGATATTTTTTTATTTCCTTTTTTCATCCATGTCATCAATGTTTGAAAATCTTTACTAGATAAAAGTTCTGAGTTATTATAATAAGCAGCTAAGAGATATCCTGTACCTAAAGGTTTTGAAAGATATATTAGCTCACTCTCTTTTGCCTGGCTTTTTGTAATTTGTTCTTCATATGAGCCATTCATTGTAATTGTAATTCCAGGTTCTTTAGATTGATAACTGTGTCCTGATGCAATAGTTGAACCATCTTTTATGGCTTCAGATTTTATACCTTTCATAAAATATTCCATGAAAAAACTTTCTATAATGCCTTCAGAGAAGGGCAGAGCCTGTGAAACACTTATAGTTTTTACTGATCCCCCACTTGATAAAATATCATTTTGAGAATGCAGATAGCTAATAATTCCAAAATCAAAAGGGTTAAGTGATGTAAATAATTTTATGTGATCTATACTTTGCAATAAAGATATAGAATTAGTATTAATTATTGATGAGTCAGGCAAATCATTATATGAATTTTCCTCATTTAAAAAATTAACTAAAGTTTTTTTTGAAACTTTAGAGCCACAACCCTGGCAATACATCTTAATATCTGTTGATTCCTCTAATTCATAATTTCTAAAAGACATATTTGATTTATAGGTAAATTTAAATTTGTTAATAAACCCTCTATCAATCCACTCTTTAAGTTTCCAGCACCATCGGCCATGAAAAGATAGGAAAAAATAGTTCAATAATGCCTTATTTTTATAAGTGCCAATTAAATATAACCAGTTTTTTTGTGCTTTAAATTTTATTAGAGGCATGCCAGTTAATTTTGAGAAAACATTTTCTTTTAAAACTTGTCCTTGACGGACTGCCATTACACCTGATTTAGGTCTAAAATTATCCACTACTGTACAGGCATCACCTGTAACAAATATATTTTTATCATTAGTAGATAGAAGATTATTATCTACAACTATAAATCCGAGTTTATCTTTATTTAAATTACTTTCTGTCAGCCATTTTTCAATATTAGCACCAGAAGAAAGTAAAGCTAGATCACTATCAAATTTTTTTCCACTCTTTAGAACTAAATGTGTTTCATTTATAGAAATAACTTCTCCTAAATATTCTTTGATACCTAAATCGGAAGAAATTTTTTTTAGATTTTTTTTTGTTTTTTCATTTAAATTTTTTTCATTTAAAATATTTTTTCCAAAAATAGTTATCTCTAAATTATTTTCGTATCTTCTTGATAAGCTGAAAGCCAATTCATAAGATGCTACACCTCCACCAATAATTGAAATTCTATTTTTTTTATTACTAATAATTTGATCAATCTGACTCAAGTTATTTACGAGTGAGCTAATGGGTTTTGCAAAAAAACATTTAGATAATCTTTCTATTTTTATTCCTTTTGTATTTGAGATGGAACCAGTATTAATTGATAATAAATCATAGTTAATTGATGGAAAATTCTGTAATACTATTTTTTTATAGTTAGTTTCTAGCTTTATTACTTTATCTTTTATAAAAGTTGCTCCCGCATTAAAGCACAGTCTTTGAAGATCAATGCTTATTTCTTCTATGCTAAAATCTCTATGAATATACCCAGGTGTCATCCCTGAGTAAGTAGCTTCAAAATGTTCACTAATTAAAATTGTATGCAATCCTTTTATTCTGTTCATGCATAATTTCTTTAAGATTTGTACGTTTGCATGCCCACCTCCTATAAGTACCAATTGTTTGATAAGATTATTTTCAAACAAAATTAATTGCCGATCTCTCAATAAAATTGGGAACCATGAACATGATCTCTAAAATGCTTAATTTTGAGCTATTTTGCATATTAGGATAATCATTCAATTAAAGAGAAATTTCAATATTTTAATGATTTTTGGCTATTTGAACTTGAAACCAGAAATTTATTTACCATTTACATGTATAGTTTAGCACTCTATAAAAGTGAGTGCTAAAAACTAAATTTTAGATATAGAGGTACAAAAATGAATTTAAAACCCTTACACGATAGAGTCTTGGTTGAGAGAGTTGAGCAAGAAGATCGTACAAAAGGTGGTATCATTATTCCTGATACTGCTCAAGAAAAGCCAATGGAAGGAAAAGTCGTATCCGTAGGTGGTGGTGCTAGAAATGAAAACGGACAAGTGGTTGCTTTAGATGTAAAAAAAGGTGACCGAATTTTGTTTGGTAAATGGTCTGGCACAGAAGTTAAAATTGATGGTAAAGAGCTTCTAATAATGAAGGAGTCAGACATCATGGGAATAATTGAGAAGTAATTGAAAGGTATTTTAGAATGTCAGCAAAATTAATTCAATTTGGCACAGACGCTAGAGCAAAAATGCTTAAAGGCATAAATATACTAGCTGATGCTGTCAAAGTAACATTAGGCCCTAAGGGTAGGAATGTTGTTATAGACAAATCTTTTGGTTCTCCAAGAACAACAAAAGATGGAGTAACGGTTGCAAAAGAAATCGAATTAGCCGATAAATTTGAAAATATGGGCGCACAAATGATTAAAGAAGTAGCAAACAAAACAAACGACTCAGCTGGTGATGGTACGACAACCTCGACAGTATTATGTCAAGCGTTAGCTACAGAGGGAATGAAGGCAGTGGCTGCTGGATTAAATCCAATGGACTTAAAAAGAGGAATGGATGCTGCAACAGATGCAATCATTTCTGAGCTTCAAAAAAACTCAAAGATTGTTAAATCAGATAAAGAAGTCCAGCAAGTTGGAACTATCGCATCAAATGGTGACGGTGAAGTTGGTGGAATGATATCTGAGGCAATGCAAAAAGTAGGAAAAGAAGGTGTAATAACAGTTGAAGAGGCCAAAAGCTTAGATACGGAATTAGACGTCGTAGAAGGTATGATGTTTGATAGAGGCTACTTAAGCCCTTATTTTGTCACTAATGCAGACAAAATGAAGGCAGAAATGGAAGATTGTTTAATCCTCCTGCACGAAAAAAAGTTAGCAAGTCTTCAACCAATGTTGCCATTACTAGAGTCAGTAGTTCAGTCAACAAAGCCTTTGCTTATAATATCTGAAGATGTTGAGGGCGAAGCTCTGGCTACTTTGGTTGTAAATAAACTTAGAGGTGGATTAAAAATAGCAGCAGTCAAAGCACCAGGATTTGGAGACAGAAGAAAAGCCATGTTAGAAGACATTGCTATTCTTACTGGTGGCCAGGTTATTAGTGAAGACTTAGGTATTAAATTAGAGTCTGTTACGATGGACATGCTGGGTAAGGCTAAAAGAGTTGTTGTTGACAAAGAAAACTCAACTATCGTTGGTGGAGCCGGTAAGAAAAAAGATATTGAGGCAAGATGTGATCAGATCAGAAAACAAATTGAAGAAACAACTTCTGATTATGACAAAGAGAAGCTTCAAGAAAGACTTGCCAAGCTCGCTGGTGGTGTTGCTGTTATCAAAGTTGGTGGTGCCTCCGAGGTTGAAGTTAAAGAAAAAAAAGACCGAGTTGAAGATGCTATGCACGCAACTAGAGCGGCTGTTGAAGAAGGTATATTACCTGGTGGTGGCACCGCTCTTCTTTATGCTACAAGTGTGTTAAAAAATTTAAAAGTAGATAATGACGACCAAAGATATGGCGTAGACATTGTCAGAAAAGCTCTTTCAGCTCCTTTAAAACAAATAGCTCAAAATTCTGGGTTTGATGGCGCAGTTATTGCTGGTAAAGTTTTAGAGAGTAAAGATAATTCACACGGTTTTGATGCACAATCTGGTAAATTTTGTGACTTAGTTAAAGCTGGAATTGTTGATCCTACTAAAGTTGTTAGAACGGCGTTAATTGATGCAGTTTCGGTTGCAGCACTGTTAACCACAACTGAAGCAATGATTACTGATAAACCAGAAGATAAATCCTCTGCTCCTGCTATGCCTGACATGGGTGGTATGGGTGGAATGGGCGGTGGTATGCCTGGAATGATGTAATTTTTCCATTTACTATTCTTAAAAAAAGCCGCTTTATGCGGCTTTTTTTTTAAACTAGTGTAATATTATTTTATGAATTTTATCGAAAATTTTTACCTGCAAATTCTAAAAGTTTTTAGTGATGGAGTATTTGGTATAAGCTTAGGCAACATATTTATAATTTTATTATCTGTAATTATATCTCTGCTTATAAGAAGCATGGTTGCTAGAGTTCTAGTTAATAAATTAAAAAAAATCGTATCTAAAACTGGTAATAAAATTGATGATAAGTTATTCGAGGCATTAGTACCACCTTTTAAACTTTTGCCTGTGGTGATTGTTTTTCTTTTCATAACATTATATTTCGATATTGAATCAACTCTTGGGCTTTACTTTCAAAAAATCAATAACACTTTATCTACAATATTTGTTTTTTGGCTAATACATCAAGCGCTAATTCCATTCTCAAATATATTTGAAAAATTAGAGAAGATTTTGACCAAAGGCCTGGTCCTCTGGATAATAAAATCTTTAAAATATTTAATTATATTTTTAGGTATTGTAGCAGTGCTTGAAGTTTGGGGAATTAAAATTGGACCTGTTATTGCAGGTTTAGGTTTATTCGGTGTAGCCGTAGCCTTAGGAGCACAGGACTTATTTAAAAATTTAATATCTGGTATTATGATATTGCTGGAAAAAAGATTTCAAATAGGTGATGTTATTAATGTTCCTGGTCACACTGAGGGAACTGTTGAGCATATAGGTTTTAGATCAACATTAATAAGAAAATTTGACTCTACCCCCATAACTATCCCAAATTATATTTTTGCCGAAGCGCCAATATTAAATTATACAAATAGAGATTATAGAAGAATTAATTGGACTATAGGTCTTGAATATAATTCTACTTTAGCTCAAATAAAAAAACTTACTGAAAGCATATCGTCTTTTATAGAGGAAAATGAAAATTTTATGGTTGACGCGAATTATAAAGCCTTTGTAAGAATAGAGAAATTTAATGACAGCTCTATAGATATATTAGTAATATGTTTTACATCCACAAAAGATTGGGATAAATATCTGAAAATCAAAGAAGAATTAGCTATTAAAATAAAAGAAAATGTTGAAAAAATTGGTTTAAATTTTGCATTTCCCAGTCAGTCAATTTATATTGAAAAAACTGAAAATTCTTAGTCAAAAGCATTACCTTTAATATCAATGAAAAAAGTCATTCATATTTATAAAACGTATAAACCATTTACTCATGGTGGGGTTGAAACATATATTGACTCAATTATAAATTATAAAAATTCCAAATTTAAACACACCCTGCTGAGCATAGGTAATATTAATCATACAAACCAAAAAAAAAAAATATTTAAAAAAAGTTTTTCAATTAATTCTGATACCATATCTTTTCAACTTTTTTTTTATTTATATAAAAATGTAGATAGAAAAAATAATATTTTGCATTTGCATACACCATGGCCATCCATGGAATTGTTTCTTAATTTTGCTGGTTTCGAAAATATTGTTTTGACTTATCACTCAGACATTGTGAGACAAAAATTATCTAATTATTTTTATAAAAATATTAATATTTCATTATTAAAAAAAAATAGAATAAAAAAAATAATATCCACTAGTAATATTTATTATAAGACAAGTAAAATATTAAAGCATATCCCCAGGTCAAAAATCAAAACTATACCTATAGGAATAGATAATTTAAGTATTCCCTCTAAAATACCTAAAAATAAAAAGTTAAAGTATATTCTTTTTATAGGTTCTAATAGGTCTTACAAAGGGATAAGTTTATTGGAAAGATTAATAAAAAAAGGAAATTTTACTATTATTATAATTGGTTCTAATTTAAAAAAATTTAAACAATATAAAAATGTTAATGTATATGAAAACATTGCTGATATTGATAAAGAAAAACTTATATCTAACGCTTATTTACTACTAATGACTTCAATATCTAGAAATGAAGCTTTTGGAATAGTTCTTGTTGAAGCTCTTAGATCAGGAGTGCCATTAATTTCTCCAAATATTAATAGTGGTGTAAGTTGGATAAACAAACACAATGAAACAGGTTTTCAATATAGAACTGGAAATTTTGATGATATGTTAGAAAAAATTCATAAACTTATGAGAATTGATAAAAAAAGTTATAATCAAATGTGCAAAAATGCTCATGCACGTTACGAAAAATATTTCAAACTAAACATAATGATAAAAAAAATTGAAGATGTTTATAGTTCAGTTTCAAATAGTTAGCTATCTTTTTACGACTTTAAATGTTAAGAAAGCTAATTAAATGAAAAATCTACTCAATATTTCAGACATAAATTCTAATGATCTCATGGAAATATTAAAGTATGCAGATTTATTGACTAAAAATTTTGATGACTGCTTAAAAGAAAAAAATGTAGGTCTAATTTTTGAAAAAAACTCTACTAGAACAAGACTTTCCTTTCAAGTTGGAATAAATCAATTAAAAGGAAACTTTATTGATATAAAGCTTGATGACTTGAACATGCAGAGATTTGAAAGTTATGAAGATACCTTTGAAATTATGTCTTGCTATTTAGATTTTTTGGTTTTCAGGACAACCGATCACAAAAAGTTGGAGATAGCTAGCAAGTTCTTTAAAAAACCAATCATTAATGCTCTTTCAGACTTATCTCATCCATGTCAGGCGATTTCAGACCTCTATACATTAAAAGAACATTTTTGTCGCTTGGATAATTTTAATATAGTTTGGATGGGAGATATGAATAACGTACTTTTAAGCCTTGCTGAGGTAATGAATTTTACAAATAATTCAAAAATTGATGTCTTTACTGATGAAAGAATATACGAGAGCTCTTACCAAAAATTCAAAATATTTAAAAATGTAAATTATCATTTTGAAATAAAAGATCATATATTAAATGAAGCAGACTCTGTAATGACGGATGTATTTAACTCAATGAATGATACAGACAATAAAGAGGAAATACTTAGTAAATTTCGAGTAAATGAGGAGTTAATGTCCCATACAAATGATAAAACAGTGTTTATGCACTGTTTACCTGCAAAAATAGACTCAGAGGTAACGCATGAAGTAATAAAGGGCCCCAAATCAATAGTCCTCAAACAGGCAGAAAATAGGCTAATTGCACAAAGAGGTATTTTAAAATGGTTAATTACTTAAAGGTATTATTTTTTATATTTTTTATTGGTTGCGAAATTAAAAGTGAACAACTCATTAAATCTGAGAATGTTAATTTTGAAAATGTAAAATTTAATACGGTTACAAAAAATTTAAATTTTTCAAATACTCAAATTGGAAATGATGTAGATTATACAAAAAAATTAATTACAAATTGGTTTAATAACAATATAAAAACTGATGGTTTAGAGGGAGAACTAAACGTTAATGTGAATTCCATTGATATAAATAAAATTAGAGAAGATGATTTTTATAGATTTGAAATAAAACTAAATATTGAATTTACTGAAAGAAATAAAATTCTTAATAAAATTAAAACTTATACAGTTAATTCAATAGAATATGGAGATATTAAAGGAAGTTTCTCTATAAGTGACATTGAAAATTTAAATAAAAATACAATTTTGAAATGTTTAAAAAATATTAGCCGAAAAATTATAAGTTTGTAATTAATCTCTCCAAAAAGATGGAATCAGCAGAACTAAGATAGTTAAAAGTTCAAGTCTTCCTAAAAACATTGTAGCAGTTAAAATTAATTTAGAATAATCATCTAATATTGCATAATTACCATTTGGTCCTATTACAGTCCCCAAACCAGGCCCTACATTTGAAATAGTTGAGGCTGAAGCAGATATACAAGTTAAAAAATCAAGGCCACTAAAAGATAGTAATAAGGCTGATAAAAAAAAAGTCAAAATATATAGAAAGAAAAAACTCATAACTGACTCATAAGTCGTATCACTTATTATTTTCCCATTAAATCTACTAGCGCTTATAGAGTGAGGTTTTAACATTTTTTTTAGGTGTAAGTTTAAATAGCTAAATAGTATTTGAAATCTGAACACCTTTAATCCACCAGTTGTTGAGCCTGCACAACCTCCAATGAACATTAATATTAAAAACAATACTGAGGCATAATTTCCCCAGTTTTCAAAATTTTCACTCGTATATCCAGTTCCAGATATAATGGATATGGTATTAAATGAAACTATTATGAATTTGCTTAGGTAGTTACCATCAACATAATTGTTAGCCAAGAAAAAAATGATGGTAATAGCAATAATTAATACTAGAAAAAAAACTCTTATTTGATGATCTTTAAATACAGGAAATAAATTTTTTTGTGAAGTTTGTACTAAAACCAAAAAAGGTAAGCTACCTAATATCATAAAAAATATTGCTATTAAGAGAATTTTATCGCTATCAAAATAGGCAAATGAGTCATTGTGTGATGAGAAACCCCCAGTTGATATTGTGCTAAAACTATGAGTAATTGCGTCAAATAAATTCATTCCAAAAATGTAATATAAAAAAATTAGTACTATTGTTAATGTTAAATAAATAACGAATATTTTTTTTATAACTGATGATATCTTAGGCAGTGATTTATCGTATGGGTCATCTCCCTCCAAATGAAAAAGTTGCATTCCACCAATTCTAAGAAAAGGTAAGATAATTAAAGCTATTACAACTATTCCTATACCACCAAGCCATTGTAAAAAAGACCTCCATATTAAAATTCCTTTTGGAAGGGAGTCAATATCATTTAATATGGTAGCACCAGTTGTTGTTATACCACTCATAGATTCAAATAATGCATCTACTATTCCTAAATTTACCTCAGTATATAAAAAAGGTACTGCACATAAAAAAGTCATCAAAAGCCATGACAGTACAGTTACTATAAATGCTTCTTTTAAAGATATTTTTAAATCAACATTCCTATTTGTAATTACAAGTGAACCACCAACAATTAAATAAAGCAATATTGGAACCGCGTATGATTGCCATGACTCAGTCTCATATATCACTTCAAATATTAGAGGTATAAATAAAAAGAAACCAACCGCACAAATAACTGTCCCACTTACCAATGCTATAGGTTTAAGATTAAGCATTTTTACGTTTATTAATTAACGTTTTTTTTATTGTAAGGACTGTCTAATGAAAAGGCAGGAATGTCTATTTTAAGTTTTTCACCATTACCTTGTGAAACTAAATAAAAGCCTTGCATAATACCATTATTGGTCTTTAAAGGAGTGCCACTTGTGTATTCAAACGACTGACCTGGATCAATAGTAGGAAACTCTCCAACTACTCCTTCACCTTGTATATTTATCACTTTACCATTTGCATCAATGATTAGCCAATTCCTTTGGTTTAGTTTTATAGAGGAACTCCCAGAGTTTGTAATATTAACTTGGTATGCCCAAACATAATGGCTTTCTTGTGGGGACGACTGATCATCTAAAAAGTAGGGAGTAACAGTAACCGTTATTCCATTAGTTGTTTTTGAGTACATACTTGTAATATACCCCATAAATGTGTTGTAGAGAATTAAATTGATTAATTAAAATAATCCTTGAATTAGTCCTTTTTCATCTAACATTATAGAGTTAGCACTTGGGACTTTAGGCAAACCTGGCATTGTCATAATTTGGCCTGTTACAACTACTATAAAGCCTGCTCCTGCTGACAGCCTTACTTCTCTAACTGGGACGGTAAAGCCAGTCGGAGCACCTCTTAAAGAGGGGTTAGTTGAAAAACTATATTGTGTTTTAGCAATACAAATAGGGAGTTTCCCATAACCATTTTCTTCAAAACCTTTCAATTGATCACTTACAGATTTATCTATAACAATATCATCGGCTCTATATATTTTCTTGGCCACAGAACGAATTTTCTCTTCTAACGATATATTATCCTCATACATAAACTTAAATTTTGATGGATCACTTGAATCACTAATTTTTACCACTTCTTCAGCCAACTCTAAAGTACCATCACCACCATTAGCCCAATGCGAACATAGAATTGCTTTTACTCCTAATTTTTCACAACCATGAGAGATAACTTTACCCTCAGCTTCTGTATCAAGTGTGAAGCTATTAATAGCTACAATTGGTTGAAGTCCAAAGGATTGAATATTTTCAATATGGCGTTGTAAATTCTCAAAACCTTTTTCGACTGCAGCAACATTTTCATTATTTAGATCTGCTTTTTCTACACCTCCATGTGATTTCAATGCTCTAACAGTTGCTACGATAACGACTACACTGGGTGTTAACCCCGCTTTACGGCATTTAATATCTAAAAATTTCTCAGCACCTAAATCTGCACCAAATCCAGCTTCTGTAACTACATAATCAGCAAGTTTTAAGCCAGCTTTAGTTGCAATAACTGTATTACATCCGTGTGCAATATTAGCGAAAGGACCTCCGTGTATAATTGCCGGATTATTTTCCAGAGTTTGAACTAAGTTAGGCATTAAGGCATTTTTTAATAATACCGTCATTGGCCCATCAGCTTTTACATCTCTTGCATAAATAGGGGATTTATCTCTTTTATATGCAATTATGATATCACCAATTCTTTTTTGTAAATCATTAATATCATTTGCTAAACAAAAAATTGCCATTATTTCACTCGCAACAGTGATATCGAACTTATCTTCTCTTGGAAATCCATTTGATACACCTCCAAGATTGACATTAACTTTTCTTAATGACCTATCACCTAAATCGACTACTCGACCCCATGTAATTCTTCTTTGATCAATTTGTAAATCATTTCCCCAATAAATATGATTATCAATCAATGAAGATAGTAAGTTGTGGGCAGCTGTAATAGCATGGAAGTCACCAGTAAAGTGAAGATTAATTTCTTCCATTGGTACAACTTGAGCATATCCACCACCTGCAGCACCACCCTTCATACCAAAACATGGACCAAGGCTAGGTTCTCTGAGACAAACAATTGATTTCTTTCCAATTTTATTAAGACCATCATTTAATCCGACGGATGTAGTTGTTTTCCCTTCGCCTGCGGGTGTTGGATTAATTGCAGTAACTAAAATTAATTTTCCATCAGGATTAGATTGGCTTTTTTCAATAAAATCAAAATTTATTTTAGCTGCATCATGACCATAAGGAATAAGATTTTCCTCAGGAATATTTATTTTTGCAGCAACATCTCTTATATGAATTTTTTTTGCAGCTCTTGCTATCTCAATATCTGACATCTAACTTTGGATCCTTTCCCAAAAAAACTGGTATACAATATACCAATATCCTCATAAAACTCTAATTTATTTAAGATAAAAAAATCTAAATTTCCTCATTATTTTTAAGCCTATGTGTCGCATTAGATATCTTGTTTAGTAAAAAAAGTCGTTGTTCAATTATTAATTTATAATAGGTTAAAACCATTGAAAATATTAATAATAGGGCTTGGTTATGTCGGTACTGCTAATGCTGTAATGTTATCACAATATAATGAGGTTACTTGCTTTGATCAGGATTTTTTAAAATCAAACAATTTGATTAATGGAATTTCTCCTATAGAGGATAAGGAGGTATCAGAGTATCTATCTTCAAAGAAATTAAATTTAAAATCATCAGAGAAATTTCCATTCAAAATTGACAATTTTGACTTTGCAATTATTGCTACACCAACAAATTATGATATAGAAATTAATAAATTTGATACTTCCTCAATAGAACAATCACTGGCGAGCATTCAAAAATCTAATTCTAATCCAACTGTAATAATTAGATCAACTATACCGGTTGGATATATAAAAAAAATACAAACAAAATATGATGATCTCGAAATCATTTTTGTACCTGAATTTTTAAGAGAAGGTAAGGCACTAAAAGATAGTTTACATCCTTCAAGAATAGTTATTGGTTCTCATTCAAAAAAAGGAAAAGAATTTGCTAGATTATTACTAGATGCAGCAGAAGATAAAAATGTTCAAACTATTTACACAAATTCTACTGAAGCTGAGTCATCTAAATTATTTTCAAATGCTTATTTAGCAATGAGAGTTGCATTTTTTAATGAACTAGACTCATTTGCAATGTCAAAAGGTTTGAATACAAAAGAAATTATTAAAGCTGTAAGTCTAGATCCTAGGATAGGAGATTTTTACAATAATCCATCATTTGGATACGGTGGATACTGTTTACCAAAAGATACAAAACAATTATTAGCAAACTTCGATAAAGTCCCCCAAAAAATTATTGAGGCAATCATAGAGTCAAATTCAATGCGAAAAGATTTCATTGGTTTAGAGATTGCAAAATTAAAACCTAAAACTGTTGGTATATACAAACTCATTATGAAAGAGGGATCAGACAATATAAGAGAGTCAAGTATTCAAGGCATTATGAAAAGAGTTAACGCTAAAGGAGTAAGAGTAATAGTCTACGAACCTTTAATCAAAGTTAAACAATTTTTCAATTCAGAGGTTTATGAAGATCTAGAATTATTCAAAAAAGATGCTGATTTAATTCTTTGCAATAGAAGCCATTCAGAACTAAATGATGTAGAAGACAAGATCTTTACTAGAGACTTGTTTAACCAAGATTAAGCAAAAGATTAATATTTTTTATAAATTTATCCAAAAAATACATGAAATTCATTGTATTTTTATATTTTAGTTTCGCATCAGATAGGTCTATACTGC
Source organism: uncultured Alphaproteobacteria bacterium (assembly GCA_902610175.1). Taxonomy (GTDB): domain Bacteria; phylum Pseudomonadota; class Alphaproteobacteria; order HIMB59; family HIMB59; genus HIMB59. The sequence goes on from CACLUR010000003.1 coordinate 107,415, forward strand.
CGAGGCTTATATATATAAGGAGGAAACGATGACAAAAATTAAATCGTTGTTTATTTCTCTTGTTTTAACTCTTGGTGTTTCTATAGCAATAGCTGGAAGTCACGGAAGCACTCATGATTTAGTTAAAGAAAGAGGAAAATTAATGTGCGGTTCCAACACTGGATTAGCGGGCTTTGGTGCTCCAAATGACGCTGGTGTTTGGGAAGGCATTGATGTTGATGTATGTAGAGCTGTAGCAGCTGCTGTTTTTGGTGATGCTTCTAAAGTTGAATATGTACCTACAACATCAAAAGTACGTTTCACAGTTCTTCAGTCAGGTGAAATTGATATGCTATCAAGAAATACTACATGGACTTTATCAAGAGACGTTGATCTTGGTTTAGAATTTGTTGGTGTTAACTACTATGATGGTCAAGGCTTTATGGTTAACAAAAGTCTTGGTGTGTCAAGTGCTATGGAATTAGATGGCGCTTCTGTATGTATCCAGGTTGGTACAACAACTGAAATGAATCTTGCTGATTTCTTCAAAGCAAATGGTATGAGCTATGAGTCAGTTCCTGTTGAGACTAACTCAGAAGCTGATGCTGCATACACAGCTGGTCGTTGTGACGTTTACACAACAGACGCATCTGGTTTATATGCAAGTAGAGCTGGTTATCCAGACCCATCTGCTCACGTGGTTTTACCAGAAATTGTATCTAAAGAGCCTTTAGGCCCTGCAGTTAGACACGGTGATAGTGAGTGGGCTGATATCGTAAGATGGTCTCTTAATGCAATGATCATTGGTGAAGAGCTAGGTATCACATCAGCTAATGTTGATGAAATGAAGAGCTCAAAAAACCCTGAGGTTTTAAGACTATTAGGTGTTGATGCTGGTTACGGTGCTATGTTAGGTCTTTCTGACGACTGGGCTTATAATATCTTAAGTCAAGTTGGAAACTATTCAGAGAGCTTTGAAAAGCATATTGGTCCAAACACACCAATTAACATTCAAAGAGGCTTAAATGCTCTTTATAAAGATGGCGGTATTTTATACGCACCCCCATTTAGATAAAAAATAAGGGTATGGGCTTTGAGCCCATACCCAAAATTTACGGATTTCAAAATTTATGCAGACCAATTTTTTCAGAAAAATAATATTTGATGAAAAATCAAGATCCCTTCTAATTCAAACACTGGTAATTGGTCTTTTTGCTTTATTTATATATCTTATAACCCAGCAAACAGCCTATAATTTAGAAAAAAGAGGAATTAGCTCAGGTTTTGATTTCTTACATATCTCAGCAGGTTACGATATAAGCATACGTTTAATTCCATTTACAAGTGAGGACACTCACTTAAGAGCATATTTTGTTGGATTATTAAATACATTGATGATTGCTGTTTGTGGGTGTTTTTTAGCAACCATAATTGGATTTTTAGTCGGAATAATTCGCCTATCAAGCAATTGGCTATTTCGTAATATTGCTTATGTTTATGTTGAGTTTACAAGAAATGTCCCAGTTCTTGTTCAAATAATTCTTTACTACAGCATTCTTTTAAACTTACCTAAAATCAAACAAGCAATTGTAATTTTTGATAATTTTTATTTAACTAATCGAGGTTTCTTTTCCCCCTCTCCAATATTTAAAGACGGTTTTTCAATTGTTGCTTGGAGCTTAGTAATTGCAATTATATTTGCTTTTTTCCTAAAAAGATTTTTAAAGAAAAAACAAGAAGAAAGCGGAAAACAATATCCAACTTTTATGATAAACAGTGCAATTATTATTTTTACCCCAATTATTTTTTATTACATCATGGGTATGCCTCTAGAGTTTGATAGTCCAGTTTTAAAGGGATTTAATTTTAAAGGAGGTATGGTAATTCGACCAGAATTTTTAGGAATGCTGTTTGGTTTATCTATTTATACAGCTGCATTTATCTCAGAGACTGTTAGATCTGGCATTATATCAGTATCAAAGGGACAAAGGGAGGCATCTCAAGCCTTAGGTTTAAAAAGTAATTTTATTATGAGGCTGATTATTATTCCTCAAGCACTAAGAGTTATCATTCCGCCACTTACCTCTCAATATTTAAATTTAACTAAAAACTCCTCTCTTGGTATTGCAATAGGTTATGCTGATTTAGTTCATGGATTTGGAGGTATATCTTTAAATCAAACAGGAAGAGCAATAGAGATTATGATGATGGTTATGCTTACTTATTTGACAATTAGTTTAACCATTTCTTTTTTTATGAACCTATATAATAAGTCTGTACAATTTAAGGGTAACGCATGAGCTCAACTACTATTGAAATTATTTCACGTAGTAAGTATTACAACTGGTTAGTAAAAAATTTATTTTCCTCTTGGGTAAATACAATATTAACCGTTATTGCGCTAATATTTGTTTATCAAGTTGGAAGTTTCTTTTTGAACTGGGCAATTTTTGATGCTGATTTTAGATATAATTTTCAAGGTGAACTAATTATTGATCGCGGATTTTGCTCTAAAAATATTATGCCTGGTGAATATGGTGCCTGTTGGGCAATTATTTTTGCACGATGGAACCAATTTATGTACGGACTTTATCCTATTGAAGAAGCATGGAGGGTAAACTTAATTTATGCTCTTTTACCTTTAGCAATTATTGGAATTCTTTTTGATAAAATTCCATTTCGTAGATATTTTATTTATTTTACATTTATATTTCCATTCTTGGCTTACTTCATGCTTTACGGAGGACCAGGATTAAGTGTTGTCGGTACAAATAAATGGGGAGGGCTCTTAGTAACACTTTTCTTAGGAGTTACTGGGATAGGTTTAGCGTTTCCTTTAAGCATTCTTTTAGCCTTAGGTAGAAGATCTAAAATGCCCATCATAAAATCATTGTGTGTAGTTTTTATTGAATTCATTAGAGGCGTTCCTCTTATAACATTGTTATTTACCGCTAATGTGATGTTACCTTTATTTTTACCTGATGGAGTAAATCCAGATAACCTTTTACGTGCATTAGTAGCTGTTACTTTATTTCAATCAGCCTATATGGCTGAAGCAATTAGAGGGGGCTTGCAAGCCATTCCAAGGGGGCAAGTTGAAGCTGCTCAGTCTTTAGGATTAAGTTATTGGCAAACCACTCGCAAAATAGTTTTACCACAAGCTCTAAAGATAGCTATTCCACCAATTGTTAATACCTGTATTGGATTATTTAAAGATACATCTTTGGTTTTAATTATAGGATTATTTGATTTATTAGGTATAGGTAGAGCGGCTTTAGCTGATATGACATGGACTAAACTTTATTATGAAGTTTATGTTTTTATTTCACTAGTATTTTTCATATTTTGCTTTGGTATGTCACGCTATAGTTTATATTTAGAAAAAAAACTAAAAACGGATAATAGTTAATGAGCACAGATCAGGTAATACATTTAGAAAAAGTAAACAAATGGTATGATGATTTTCATGTTTTAAAAGATATTGATTTAATTGTTAATAAAGGACAAAAAATTGTTATCTGTGGCCCTAGCGGCTCTGGTAAGTCAACAATGATTAGATGTATAAATCGTCTGGAGGCTCATCAAAAAGGGACAATTGTTGTTCACGGAACAGAGCTTACAAATGATCTTAAAAACATTGATTTAATTAGGAAAAATGTCGGTATGGTTTTCCAGCAATTCAATCTTTTTCCACACCTCTCTGTATTAGACAATATTTCCCTAGCGCCAATTTGGGTGAAAAAAATGCCAAAAAATGAAGCCGAAGATATTGCAATGTCCTATTTAGAAAAAGTTAAAATTCCTGAGCAGGCTAAAAAATTTCCTGGTCAGCTCTCTGGAGGTCAACAGCAACGTGTTGCTATAGCTAGATCATTAGCTATGAACCCTGACATTATGTTGTTTGATGAACCAACATCAGCTTTAGACCCAGAAATGATCAAAGAGGTTTTGGATGTTATGATACAATTAGCGGAAGAGGGTATGACTATGTTAGTTGTTACTCATGAGATGGGATTTGCAAAAACTGTTGCTGATCAAATGATATTTATGGACGAAGGAAGAATTGTTGAACAAGCATCCCCAGATGAATTCTTTAATAACCCAAAAAGTGACCGAACTAAACTTTTCTTAAGTCAAATTCTTAATCATTAAAGTAATCTAAGATGAATGAAGTTGTTATGGCTTTATTATCTGGGTGGATAATATTTTATTTTGCTGTATTTTTGCCAGGACCTAACACGTTTTTTGTAGCATCTGTTGGCATTAGTGGACAGAAAAAACAAATTTGGGGTGCTGCAGTTGGCACTGCTATTGGTTCTTTTACTTGGTGCTTACTTGCTACAACAGGTATTTCTTTTCTAATTTCAAATTTAATGGGATGGGGTTTTATAGTTTTAAAGATTCTAGCCAGTCTTTATATGATTTATTTAGCATATCAAATTGGAAGCCAATACTTTAGCTCTGAAAATCAACTTATAAAACTATCTAATGAAAGAAATTTTTTAAATAGTATGAAAAAAGCTATAATTGTTGCTTATACCAATCCCAAAGCTTTTGCATTTTGGTCTGCTCTAGCAACTCTACAATTTAGTGAAAACTTAAATTTTAGTATCGCTTTAATTTTTGCTACAGGTAGTTTTTTTATTTCAGCAATGAATTATTCAATTATCGGCCACTTTTTTGGTATTAAAAAGTTTTCAAATTATTTCAATAGACCTAAAAATATTGTCAATTTAATATTCGCTGGACTTTTTATATTTGTAGCTTTTGAAATTTGGGTGTTAGGCTAGGCAAAAAGCCCTAAATAGGGCTTCTTAAAATTTTCTAATAAATCTTCTATCTATATCTTTTTGTCTTCTTTCAAGATCAATCATGTCGATAGCTTGAGATAAATATACCTCTTCTTTGTAAGACTTTGATTTTTGGTCATTTTTTCCGTTAATAATTATTTTTCTAATAGATTTAAATAGATTGCTCATTAGGCAGCCTCTTTTAAGCTATTTGGAAATGACTGATTTCTTTGATACTCGGAGTAAGCCCATTGCCAATCTGTGCCATACTCAACCTTACAAAAATTTATAATACTGTCTTCTTTTTTACTAAAAAGAGATAACCAAAACTTTAAAGATCTTTCTGTAAATCCAAAAATTTTATTCATAATTTTATTTCCTTTCTTATATATATATAGTTTTAAAAAGAAGTTTTACTTTTGCTAAATATAGACAGCAGATGTCTATTTATGAGACTTCAAACAAATTAATTAAATATTTTTAATTTGCATGTAGTCTAAGTAACAAAAAAAATGATAAATTTATGACATGGATTATAAAATTTTTGATGGCCATAATGATGTATTATTTAGACTATTTTTAAAGAACAAACCTGATTCGTATCTTGATTTTATTGATGGAGATAATGAGGGACATTTAGATCTTCCTCGAATGAACCAAGCTAATTTTAAAGGAGGCTTATGCGCCATATATGTTCCTACCCCAGAACAAGATATCTCTGATTCTGATAAGTTGGTCAACTATAAAGATATGGAGAAAGATGAGTATTTATTACCACTTCCAAGACCCGTTGACGTAAACGATGCATTACCAGTTGTTTTAAATCAATTGTCTATCCTTTCAAAAATTGAAAGAAACTCAAAAAATAAAGTTAAGATTTGTTTATCTGGCATGGATTTGGAAACCTCTTTTAAACATGATGATCAATTATCTGTAGTAATGCATATAGAGGGCGCAGAATGTATAGATAAAAATTTTTATAATCTCGAAACTTTATTTCGAGCTGGTCTTAGATCAATTGGGCCAGTTTGGTCAAGACCTACTATTTTTGCAGAGGGTGTTCCCTTTGCTTTTCCAACTTCACCAGATATTGGAGATGGTTTAACCGAAATAGGAATAGAGCTTATAAAAAATTGTAATTCACTAAATATGTTAATTGACACCTCTCATTTAAATGAAAAAGGCTTTTGGGATATAGCAAAATATTCAAATTCGCCCCTGGTAGCCACGCATAGCAATGCTCATCAGATTTGCCCACACTCTAGAAACCTTACAAATAAGCAATTAGATGCAATCAAAGAAACTCAAGGGATGGTTGGAGTTAACTTTGCCCCAGCTTTTTTAAGGAAAGATGGAAAAATGGTTTCTGATACAGATTTACAAATAATAGTTGATCATTTTAAGTACCTTATTGACTATTTGGGAGATGATAAAGTTGGATTTGGCTCAGATTTTGACGGTGCAATGATGCCAAAAGATCTAAATAGTGTTCTAGGTATGCACAAATTAATCGATCTATTAATTTCACAGGGTTTTAATGAAAACTTAATGATTAAAATTTCACATTTAAATTGGATTAATCTTTTAAAAAGAGTTCTAAATTAATAAATATTCAATGAAGTGAAACTTTAGTATCAAAAAAATTCTGATATAATCCTTTTATGGGACTTCACTTTGACTATAAATCAAAAGCTGGTGAAAGAGCTATGGAGAAAGAGCGTAAGCGCCAAGAAAAACTTGCCGCTAAAAAGGCAAAAAGAGAAGCAAAAAGAGAAGCAGAAGAGTTAGCCGAATTAGAGCGCCTTACAGACCCAAATGCTCCAGCTGAGGGAAATCAGGAACAGTAATCTGATTACCTTCAAATATATTAATTTTTTCGATCGCTAGTATCGACTCAGACTCTTTTTATCTTATAAATTTTTTGATCCTCTGTCATAGATCTGACTTGCCTTTTATACCATTCCTTAAAATCATTTGATGTGTCATCATAAAACATCACTTTCTTTCGAATTAAGAAAATACCAATATCACTCTCTGGAATTCCAATAAAAGTCTGTCTTTCTGTGTGCATCACTTTTACACTTTCTTGCAAAGGTTCATGCTCACATAAATAATAACCATAGTGCTCTCCCCAAACATATCTTATAATAGGAGTTGTTGCTTCAATCATCATCTGAACATATTTATCCTCATTTTTTAAAAAATTTTCCATACCTGGTACAGGTTGATGGATTTGAGCAAAACTAAGACCAATTTTTTCTTTAGGCACCCAAACAGAGGGGAATGAAACATGTAAAGCTATAAGTTTGTTACATCTGTGAAAAATGGCTATATCCTCTTGAAGATTATAACCAAGTTGTACAAAGTTATTAAAGTTAGAGTTTTTAGATGGGTATTCTTTTTTTAATATAGAATTTAACTTCTCGCATACAGCTATATCAATTTCTTTTGTAAAATAATCATCAATAAAAATATTTTCTTTACATTTTTGTTTCAAACTTAAATATCTTTCTTCATGCTCATCATATTCAATAATTGGAAGGTCTTTTATTTTTTTTATTCCAGGAGCTACAGAGTAAATAGGTCCATATGGTTCCCAGTCGATCATTTTGTAAATAAAATCAATACTCCTATCAAAGTGATAGCAATAATGATAAGTTTTTTAAATAGGATTTCCGGTATTTGTTTATGTATAAAATAACCCAGCCAAACACTTAACATAACTAAAAGAGCTATTGGATAGTATATTTTCACTATCTCTAAATAGCTTCCTCCCAAAAATATAAAAAATATTGCTCTCAAAGAGTTTATAATAAAAAAATATCCAGCCATAGTTGATCGCAACTCTTGTTTTGAGGAGAAATAATCTTTATACCCCATTAATACAAATGGTCCTCCAATAGTATAAATTCCTTGAATAAATCCACCTAGAATTACAAAAAAATTTTTCAAGAATTGAGGAAACCTGATATCAGGAAAGAATAAGTTGAAACATCCATAAATAATTAAAATTATTGCAAATATTTTTATTAAAATATCTGATGCAAAATAACTGATAAAATATGTTCCAATTAATGCACCAGGAATTGTAAAAATTAAAATTTTGATCAGATGATTTAAAGAGACATATTTGTATGATTGAATTAAAACAGCTAAACCGGAGGATAGCCCAACAATCATTGCAAGCTTTAACAAAGAATTAAAGTCAAAGAAAAATCCACTAATTCCCAGAAAGATTATCGTACCACCAAAACCAAAAATACTTTCAATGGCGTATGCAAAACAAGCTATTAATGCAATAGTTGAAAAATTTGGCATTTAATTCTATTTAACAATTTAGAATGTTTTATGTTAAAAGTAATCTATGTATTTAAAAGTAATATTTTCTTTTATTGTAATATTATTTCTTAAAACGAATTTATTGTATGCCCTTTCTCAAGATATTTCTTTAACAATCATGGTTCGTTCTACATTGGGAACAGAATATATTCTAGCTAAAAGTATTTGCAAAGTATTGGACAGGGAACTTGAAATATCTCATAGTTATGGTGGCTCCAACACATTAGAATGCAATACACGCCTTGATGATAGCGTTGATGAAATAATTAAAAAAATTGAACAAAATCAATTTCAATATGCAATTATTAAAAAATCAGATTTACTCAATCGTCCATCTAATTTATCACTTCGTTCAATTTTAAATTTTCCCGCAGATAGTGATTATGTTTTTATTTCAAACCAGAATGTAGATCCTAATGTGATTAAGGATATAAACTTTGGAATTATGAATCATTTACTTGAGTTTCGCTATCTTCATAAATCTTTTTTTGAATTTTCAGAAAATAATTTAATTGTTAAAGAAAAAATACCATTACACTTAGGGACTTTAAAATTTAGTGATGAGTGGAGTAGTGGCAAAAGAAGAAGGTTTACAGAGGTAGACTAATTTTTACAAAACCATCAGTTACTACAAAAATAAATATTAAAGCAAAAAATACTCCACCAACAAAAACTTTCATTACACAAACTTACTAAATAGATTTTAGGTGTAAAGTATATAAACTGTGCAAAATTGTCATGAACGAGTTTATTTTTGGTTTTTCAACAGGTTTAAGTTTAATACTTGCTATAGGTGCACAAAATTTATTTGTTATAGAGCAAGGTATAAAAAAAAATAATATTTTTTTAGTAACTTCAATATGTGTAGTTGGTGATTTCTTATTGATTTTTTTTGGAATTTTCATATTTCACTTTATTAAAAATTTCATCAATGATCTTATCAATTTATTATTATCAATAGGGCTTGTCCTCTTTCTTCTAAATTTTATATGGTCGAAAATAAAAACATTTAAACATGATATTGTATTGTCAAAAACACATACACAGACATCAAAGTCAAAAATAGCTCTTCAGACACTTGCTTTTACTTTTTTAAACCCACACGTCTACTCAGACACTGTTTTTATTTTAGGAAATTTATCAAAAAATTTTCTAACTATTTTTGACAAGATTTTATTTGGATTAGGTGCAAGTCTAGCATCATTTATTTTTTTTTATTTTTTAGGCTATGGTGCTCAATCACTAAGATTATATTTTTTAAACAAACAAGTTTGGAAATTAGTTAATATAATAATAATTCTTTATTTGCTCATACTTACCTTATCGATTATTTTCTTGGAAATTATTTGATTATTAATTTTTTATTTACAAATTATTTCATCAGCTGTCTGTAAGTTGCATAGTTGTTATGCAATCATAACACGAGTTTTTTTCTGAATATTATGTATAAACTTATTAGGAGCAGTTTTTAAAAGTTTCAATTAACTCCGTGTTGACATAGATACTTAGTTATTCCCTCCTAGTTATAACAAACTGCTCCATTAATAGTATGCCAAGCTTCACAACACTTTATCCAGCACTTTTGTTTCCAGCTATACCTTTAATGATGATATCTTTTGGTAATAGATATACTTCTCTTGCTTCATTAATCAGAAAGATCCATGACACATTAATCACAAATAGACCAACTAGCAATGTGGTTCAACATCACTTAGATCAAATAAAAGTACTCACAACCCGTTTAACATTAGTTAGGTCAGTTCAAACCCTCTCTGGGATCAGCTTTTTGCTGAATTTAATATCTATTTTTTTTAGTTATATCAAGATTTATGACTTAGCCTTAAACTTTTTTGGTTTAGGGATATTGATATTTTCAATAGCTATAATGTTATTTATCTATGAGATACAATTATCTACTAAAGCTCTTAGCAAGCATTTGGAAGATCTGAAAGATTTTAGTTAACTTATTAAGATACTGGATTCCTTTTTAAATAAATATTTCATATGAAAAAAAACAAACACTGAGCCTAGTAAATTTGTAAAAAATATAGCCCACCAAATACCAATTAGGCCTTTTTCTAGAGTCTCAGAAAATAAATAAATTACAAATGGGGGAAGAAATACTAATCTAATAAAAGTGTAGAACACATTTACAGAAGGTTTTCTTAATCCAGAAAGTACAGAATCACACCTATCAATAACTTGATATATAAAAGCCAAAAAAGCTACCATAAACAAGTAGCTACCAGCAATAATTATCACTTCACTGTCTCTTGAAAAAAAACTAGCAATCCTTTCACCCGCAAATATAAGCACTACTGCTCCAAAAATCATCATTGTCATAGATAACCTTAATGAAATTAAAAAAGCTTCATAAATTCTATCAAAATTCTTTGAACCAAAATTTTGTCCTACCATACTTAATAAAGCACTACTAAATCCTATGGCAGGTAATAAAATAATCTGCTCAATTCTTAAAGCTATTCCATAAGCTGCACTAGCTGAGGCACCATAACTTGTAACAAACTTTTGCATTATGAAGAAACCAACTGCAATCATAAACATATTCATACTAGAGGGTATAGATTGTCTTAGAATTCTTAATACGAATTTAGTTTCTAGCCAAATATAATTGTAATTGAAATACTTAAACAAAGGACTGCGAATAGCATAATAGCTTAAAAAGAAAAAATGAAATAGTTGAGATATGACTGTTGCAAGAGCTATGCCGAGAGTTCCTAATGCAGGAAAAGGACCATAACCTAAAGATAAGAAAGGACTAAATATTAAATTAATAAAAAAGCTTATGATTAATGCATTTCTATTTTTTTTGGTATCTCCTTGTGCATATAAAAGAGAATTAACGACAAAAGAAACAATAAAAATTGGAGCACCAATTGAGAGTACTTTTATATACCTTAGACCATTGTTAAGAAAAATACCCTCTGCGCCAAAATATAAAAACACAGGCCTAGATAATAGAAAGGTTGTTAGCCCTATGGCTATAGAAACCGATAAAGTGATAACTAAAGCTTGAATATGTATCTTAATTGCCTCATTAAATTTTTTTTTGCCAATAGCTATTGAAACAAGAGCTGTGGTACCTTGTCCAAAACCTACAGCGAAGGCCAATAAAATAAAATACAAGGGGTAGGATATTGATAAGCCTGCAATAGCCTCTGTGCTTATGAGACCAGCATAAAAAGTATCTACTACATTGTACAGAGTATAAAACAAAAGACCTGTTCCTGCTGGAACAGCCATACCGATTAATTGTTTTTTTATATCTCCTTGGGTCAGATCCATAAAATTAAAAAGGTCTTACAACTACAAGTATTACAATTAAAATTAGAAGAACAGTAGGCACTTCATTGATTATTCTTAGATATTTTGAGGTATAGTCTCTAAAATTACTCTCTAGACTTTTTCTAATTTTACCTAAATACATATGAAATGCAGAGAGAATAAGAACTAATATAATTTTCAAAAAAAGCCATAATTCAAAACCTACATAATGGATAAGGGCTAAACCAAATACCCAAGTCAATATCATTGCTGGGTTCATTATAATTTTTAGCAATTTATATTCCATTTTTTGAAATACACTATTAATTTCAGGATTGGTTATGTTTTCTACATGATAAACAAAAAGTCTTGGTAAATAAAATAACCCAGCAAACCATGATACAAAAGATATGATATGTAAAATTTTTAATAACTCATACATTTTGTTACCATTTAGCCTCTGGAGGCATTGACATTAATATAGCATCAATATTACCACCAGTTTTTAATCCAAATAATGTCCCTCTATCATAAAGCAAATTAAATTCTACGTAACGAGATCTTTTTTTTGAGAGAGCATCTAAGTCATCTTGATTAAAGTTAAAATTTTTTTTTCTTTTTGAGTTTTCAATTACAAAATTAACAAAGAATTGCCCAACATCTTTTATGAATGATAAATCCTTATCAAAGTCTGTATTGATATAATCAAAAAAAATCCCTCCTATACCTCTACTTTCTTTTCGATGCTCTAAATAAAAGTATTCATCACATTGTTTTTTAAATTTTTCATAATAAGTTGAATTATGTTGATCACATGTTCGTTGGAGACCTTGATGAAAATTATCTGTCTCTAATTTTTCAGGTATTGCAGGAGTTAAATCACAACCACCACCAAACCATTGTTTTCCTTTTGTGGTTATGTACCTAGTGTTAAAGTGAGCTGCAGCAATTTTTGGGTTTTTCATGTGAGCTACGACTGAGATACCACTGGCCCAAAAGCTTGGATCCTCTTCGGTTCCTGGCATTGATTTTTTAAATTCTTCACTAAAATTACCATGCACTGTTGAAATGTTTACTCCTACTTTTTCAAATATTTCTCCTTTTAGTAAGGACATCAAACCCCCACCACCACCAGGTCTTTGCCACTCTTTTTCTATAAATTCAGACCCATCAAGCTTTTGTATTGATCCAACCATTTGATTTCGAAGTTCTCGAAACCACTTTTCTGCTTTAGTTTGTTGATTTTTTATTTGATCACTCATACCCACCCATGTAGTTCGTTTTCTATCAACGAAGTGAGTAGGAGTATATGATCTTCTCGATCATTTAGACAAGGAATATATCCAAATTCCTTTCCACCATTTTCCATGAATATTTCTCTATTTTCCTCGTTAAGTTCTTCTATTGTCTCGAGACAATCTGAGGAAAAAGCAGGACTTATAACATGAATATGGTCTGTACCATTTTTTGCTAAGCTCTCTATAGTTTTATCTGTGTAAGGTTGAAGCCATTCTGCTGGTCCAAATCTAGATTGAAATGTGGTCATATAACTTTCCTCTGGTAAGCCCATGGTCTCTGCCACCAGCCTAGTAGTTTTTCTGCAAAAACAATGATACGGATCCCCTTTATCTAAATATTTTTTTGGAACACCATGATAGCTAAATATTATTTTTTTTGGTTTTGAATTTTTAGTCCAAAATTCTTCAATGCTATTTTTAAGCGCTTTAATATAAAGTTCATTTTCGTAATATCCTCCAATAAAACGAAGAGATGGTACCCAACGCCAACTTTTTAATTCTTCTGCAACAGCATCAAACGTTGAGCCCGTTGTAGCCGCACAATATTGAGGGTATAAAGGTAAAATAATAATACGATCACAATTTTGATTTCTAAGATTATTTAAACCCTTAGAGATGCTAGGATTCCCATAACGCATTCCAATATCAAATACGATATTTTGATATTTCTTATTAATAAATTTTTTTATTTTCGATAATTGGTTTTTTGTGTGGAATAGAAGAGGTGAACCTTCCTCTGTCCAAACAGATTTGTAATTTTTAGCTGACTTCGCTGGTCGAGTATTTAAAACTATTCCATTAAGAATAGGCCACCAAATAGCTTTTGGTGTTTCTATGACACGTTCATCTGATAGAAATTGCTTTAGATAAGTCTTTAAAGACGACTTAGTTGGTTCATCTGGTGTTCCTAAATTTGTGATTAAAATACCTGTCTTAAGACCAGAGCCATGAACGAAGAGTTTATTACCTTTAAATGAAGCCATTGAAAAACATTACGATTTTTATGATAACTTAGTTCTTATCTTTTCTATGAATAAATGAACATTAGCCTCAGGAGTAGTTTTTTTTACACCGTGATCGAGGCTAGCAATCCACCCAGATCTATGAGATGACTCACTCTGTAAGCATTCCTCTATATATTTATCAATATAATCAGAAAAGGATTTAGTGTCCTCCATAGCTAACAAATCATTTGAAAAATTCCCCTGTAAAGATAAATGTGTCTTTGGTAATTCAGTGAAAACCTCCAAATTAGTTCCTAAAACTGTAAGTTTTAAATTTTTTAAATTTTGTAATTTATTAAATTTAGTTTGAGAAATTTCTTTAGTGAAATATCCAATTTTATTTGGATAACTATTTGAAATTTTAATTAAAAAAGGAATAACGAATTCATCAAAATCTTTATCATTTATTTTATTAGCTTCAGTATCAAATATCATTAACAAATCAATGTCATTTTGTAACTGAATTTGTATATTTTTTTGTATTAACATTTCTAAAACGGGCAGGGTTTGTTGAAATAGTGTTTGTGATACAGGATTATTCCTCGTTGCAAAATGGTATAAGGTTACAGGTCCACCAGTAAATCCAATTAAGGATTTATCATTTGAAAGTTCATTTCTAATATGTTTTAGAGATATATTCTGAAAATCTATAAAACTTTCAAATTCATCAATATTAAATTCGGATATCATTTTTGAACTTAAATTTTTTTCAAATATTGGTCCAGGATTAAACTTCAAACTCATACCTAAATAATCTAAAGGAAAAAGAATATCACTAAACAATATTGCAGCATCAAAATCGAATTCAACAATAGGTCCAAGAGTTACCTCACAAGCAAGCTCAGGCTCTTTACATAATTGTTCAAAAGAATATTTTTCTTTTAATTTTCTGTAATGCTGATGATATCGACCAGCCTGTCTCATAAACCAAATTGGAGGAATTTTTTGTTCAACTTTATTTAAGGCATTAAAAAAATTTTTGTTATAGGTATTTTGCAATATCTCTAGCTCCATAAGTAATAATAAAATCTGCTTGAGCTCTTTTGAGTACCGTTAAAGACTCTATGAGCAAATCAACATAATTGCCAAATTTAGCTTTGCTGAGCATTTGTAGACTAGCATACTCACCACTTACTTGGTATGCACCCGTGGGAAGCAGTGTCTCTTTTTTTATATCTCTTATTAAATCTATTGAAGTCATTCCAGGCTTAACCATTAAATAATTTGCACCTTGAGCTGCATTACTAATTGAGCTTTTAATCGCCTTTGCTTTGTCTTCAACAGGTAATTGATATGATGACCGATCAAATCCCTGTGGTGATGATTTTGCAACATCTCTAAAAGGGCCGTAGAAGTGACTTTTAAATTTTGTTGAGTAACTCATTATTTGAGAATTTGAAAAACCATTTTGAACAAATATTTTTCTCAAATATTTAGTTGTATTTTTCATCATGTCACTTGGTGCAATTATATCAGCTCCCGCCTCAAGATATGTATTTGCCGCTAATCCTAAAGAGTAATGTGTCTTATTAAGATCAATTGATTTTTTATGAGTAACTCCACAATGCCCATCAACAGTTATTGAGCATAAGCATGTATCTATAAGTAAAACTATATCTTTTCCAAAATAATTTTTAATTTTTCTTATAATTTCATAGTGAAAGCTAAAATCCTCCGGATTTTTTTGTTTTTTATTTGGAACGATAAAAAGTAGAAAATTTTTGATACCTTTTTTTAAATCCTTTTCAATTGCCTTAATTATAGATGAAGATGACCAACTCTTATTATCACCTAATCCTTTAATTTCCTTTGAATTTTTTACCTTTTGATCCACAAATAAAGGTTGAATTAAAATTTTCTTTTTAAGAGATTTAGACTGATCAATAGGGAAATAATTTTTAATCATTTAAGTTCAAAATTTTTAAAATCATCATAAGTAAGATATACATTTAATTGATTTTTAGGAATAAATTTAGAAATTTGAAGATACGTTTGACCAGGTCCACACGAATTACGCTTATTTAGTATTTCTGGTCTTAGTTGTATAGCTAATTTAAATGCAGAGAAGCTCATCCAATAAAAACTCTCCGCTACAAACAAATTATCAATCGTATTGTCATTAATCAATGGGACTAAACTATAGTGTGATATAACAGGGAATTTTTTATTTAGCATATTTCCTTCATATGTAAGTTTATAAGTAGGTTTTTGATTATCTTTATAAAAATTTTCAGTTTCTCGATAATTTTCACCAAAACTATCGAGAGAAGAATTTACAAGAATGCCCATTTTACTTATTTTTTTCCAAGAACTTACGCCGGAAGTTATAAGATTTGATACACTTTTCAAAGATTTAAACTCTTTAAATTCTGATCTTGTGGCCAAAACATTTTTATTTTTTACTGTTTTATTAAATTCATGCAAATTTCTCTGAAACATTTGATATTTTGATAAGCTTGAAGGAAATATATTTTTAACTTTTTTAACTTTTTTATTATTTAGATATTTTTTTTCTTTAAAATATTTTTTTGTTTGATTATCTTTCCCTTGTGCAAATAAGATTTTTTCATTTAGAATATTTTCAATAGTTACACCTACATCTAAATTGCAACCACCTCCCCATTTGTATAAATATTTTCTCTCTCTTTGACAATCATCTAACGAAGGTAAATGATTAATTTTTTTCAATATTTTTTCTGTTTTTCGATCATCTCTCCTATATTCCAAAGCAATGCATCCTTGTGCTGCCGCACTAGGAAATTCAGAAATTGGTAAAATTATTTTCTCAAACTTTTTAAATTTCAATTTAAAATTTCTATAATCTTTTTTATTAATTTTTTCTCCATATTTAAAAATTCTATCTATAGCAGCTTTAGCCATAAACACCCCGTCCTCTTTTGAGGAATTTAATATTTTTTCCAGCCTAGATGGTACGTTTCCCCTAATGTCGAATGGCTTCAATTCTTCAAAGGGTAAAAACTTTCTTAATTTTTTTAAATAATATTTTCTTCTAGGAGAGGATGTCCCTACAACTAATTTTTTTTTATTTAATGAAGTCTTTTTAATAAGAATAACATCTCTTGGATCATCTCTTTTGAGACAAATAAAAGAAGTCTTATTAAGATTTTTAACAGGAAGATCTTTGAATGAATGAACTACCACATCTGCATCTTTTAAGATTAATTTTTTTGATAGTGAATTTGTAAATATTCCAAATCCATGTTGTTCCCAAGCTTTAGCTGACATGTCCGTGTCACCAACACTTGATGAGTAATGTGTATCAATTATATTTTTTTGTATTTTATTAATTTCTATTTCCGCAATGTGAGTCTGAATTTTAGCGAGAAAACTTTTTCTTGATAATAAAACAATCTTTTTCATAACCATTGATGACATTAAGAAATAACAAATAATCAACGCTAATACAATTTAAGCGAGACTTATTGGTCAATATGTACTTATTTCAAAATATGTTATAGCTAAATAACGTTTGAAATTATGACACAAAAAGCAGTTTTAATTGTCGGAGCAGGGTCAGGTTTAAGTGCTTCTTTGGCTAGAGCATTTAATTCAAAGGGGATGAAAATCGTACTTGCTGCCAGAAACATAGACAAACTTGACAGTTTAAAAAAAGAGATCGACGCTTTAGTTTTTAAGTGTGACTCAACGGAAAATAAAAGTGTTCAAAATTTATTTTTGCAGACTGACTCAATTATAGGCACTCCAGAAATTGTTATCTATAATCCATCTCTTAGAATTGTAAAACCTTTTATTAAATACGATCCTGATGAAATGCTTCAATCAATAAAAGTAAATAGTTATGGGGCTTTTCTAGTAGCGCATGAATCAGTAAAAAGAATGTTAAAAATAGGAAAAGGTAATATTTTTTTCACTGGATCATCTGCAAGTGTAAAGGGTTTTGCTAAATCTGCGTCTTTTGCTATGGGAAAGTTTGGTTTGAGAGGCTTAGCACAATCTTTGGCAAGAGAGCTGCACCCACAAAATATTCATATAGGTCATTTCGTTATAGATGGAGGAATAGGTAAAGAACCAGTTGGAAATTATCAAATGATACACCCTGATGAAATTGCAAAACAATACCTAAATTTTTATTTACAGGATAAAAAAGCTTGGTCATGGGAAATTGAAATTAGAACAAACACTGAAAAATTTTAGAAGAACACCTTGGAAATCGGTATAGACAGTTTTGCAGATAAAAGAGAGGGCTCAGATAGTGTTAAAGCCATCAATAATGTTATTGATAGAATTATTTTTGCAGATGAAGTTGGATTAAATTCATTTGGGATAGGAGAGCATCATAGAAAAGAATTTTTAGACTCAGCACCATTTATGATATTAGCTTCAGCTGCAGCACAAACAAAAAATATTAAGCTAATAAGTGCTGTAACTGTTTTAAGCGCAGCAGATCCTGTTCGTGTATTTCAAAACTTGTCTACTCTTGATCTGATATCCGGAGGTAGAGCAGAAATGGTAGCTGGAAGAGGATCATTTTCTGAGGCCTTTCCATTATTTGGTTTGGATTTCAAAGATTATGATGAATTGTTTATTGAAAAGCTCGGTTTGCTTTTAAAAATTAGAGAAAATGAATTTGTTAGTTGGTCTGGTAAATTTAGACCTTCGATAAATAATTTACCTATTTATCCAAGGCCTATTCAAAACCCTGTCCCAATATGGTTAGGTGTTGGTGGCACACCTCAATCTTTTGCAAGAGCAGGTTCAATGGGCTTACCTTTAATGATTGCCATAATAGGAGGCAATACTCATCGCTTTAGACCTTTGGTAGATATTTACCGACAGGCGGGTAAAGAAGCAGGACACCCTCCAGAAAAACTCTCCGTAGGACTTCATTCACTGGGATATGTCGCAAATAGTATGGATGAAGCAATAGATTTGTATTATGAGGGTTATCATAAAATGTTCACAAAAATTGGAAAAGAAAGAGGTTGGGGTCCTGTGACGAGAGACCAATTTGACAATCAAATTGGTCCATTAGGAGCTATAGTTTTAGGCGATCCTGATCAGGTCGCTGAAAAGATTATCAGACATAGTCAAGCCCTTGGAGGTATTGATAGATTCCAATTTCAAATGGATATAGCTGATATTACCCATGAAAATTTAATCAAATCTATTGAACTGATTGGCAAAGAAGTAATTCCTAGGATAAATAGGACAAAAAGCCCCTAATTAGAGGCTTTATGCGTCTTTATTGCAGTATCTTTTAGATTAGTAAAAAATAAATTAATATTTGTGAAAAATCACAATTGGAAATCTAATTATTTAAGCACTCTTCAATCTGAAATTGATAAAATTAAGGATGAAGGCCACTACAGAGTATTTAACAACATAGAAAGAAAAGCCGGACAGTATCCCAAAGCTACAAGACATAGTAATGGCCAAAGCGAAGAGATTGATGTCTGGTGTTCAAATGATTACTTAGGCATGAGCCAGAACAAAGAAGTTATTTCCGCAATGCAATCTGCCGCTGAAAAGTTAGGAGCGGGAAGCGGAGGAACAAGGAATATATCAGGTACTACTAATTTCCATATTCAACTCGAAAAAGAAATCGCACTCTTACATAAAAAAGAAAGAGCTCTAGCATTTAATTCTGGATATAGTGCTAATGAGTCTGCACTAAAGTCTATTATATCTGCTTTTGATAATTGTTTAGTTTTAAGTGATGAACTAAATCACGCATCACTTATAGAAGGAATTCGTACAAGTAAAAAAGAAAAAGCTATTTATCGTCATAATGATGTAAAACACCTAAAGGACATTCTAAAGGGAGTAGATTTTTCTCGACCAAAAATTATCGTCTTGGAGTCTGTCTATTCAATGGAAGCTGATTTTGCACCACTAGAAGACATTATTCAGGTTGCTCAGGATAATGGAGCATTAATATACTTAGATGAAGTTCATGCTGTAGGTTTATACGGTCCCAATGCAGCAGGTGTAGCAGATCAAAAAGGATTATCTGAGCATATTGATATTATCAATGGAACATTGGCAAAAGCATTTGGTCTAGCTGGAGGTTACATAGCCTCGACTGAGACAATAATTGATTTTGTTAGAAGTTTTTCAAAAGGATTTATTTTCACAACATCCATGTGCCCAGCAGTAGCTGCTGGAAGTCTAGAGAGCATTAGACAAGTAAAGAAAAACGATGAAATTCGGTCTTCATTCTTTGAGAATGTTGATTTTGTTAAAAAAGAACTACGAACCGCAGGTATTCCTTTTTTAGACTCAGGTTCACATATAATCCCAGTATTAATTGGAGATAGCAAATTATGTAAAGAGATTAGTGATTTTCTATTAAATGAGCACCATGTTTATGTTCAGCCTATTAATTATCCAACAGTCCCAAAAGGAACTGAGAGAATAAGAATAACTCCTACTCCATGTCATGATCCAGAGTCTACTGAAAAATTCGTAGAAGCTTTGAAAGATGCTTGGTATAAATTTATGCCTCAGTTAGTTAAATTTGAAAATCAATTTACTAATAAAATCAAAGTAATTTAAACGCCTTATTTGATCAATCTATACATTTGTTATAAAACATACTAATGAGAGTCATTGCGTTTTATAGTTTCTTTAACGTATCCAATCCCAGATTATTAAAAGAGAGGTTAAATTTACACTTTCTTTTAAAACAAATAAAAGGTTCGATTATTGTCAGTGAGGAAGGTTTAAATGGTACAATAGCAGTCTCTTCAAAATTAGAAAAAAAAATTATCGACTATTTAATGTCTTTAGGAGTCACTAAAGAAAATATAAAATTATCAGACTTTAATGGCCAAAGAATTTTTAACGAGTTTAAAATTAAACTTAAAAAGGAAATAGTTACATCTGATTTTGGATTAAAAATTTCAGACATTAAAAAATCTAAGTTTATTGAACCAAGAGATTGGGATAGATTTGCCAATGACAAAAATGTAGAAATTCTTGATACAAGAAATGATTATGAATTTAAAATTGGTCATTATAAAAATGCTACCAACCCTAAAATTGAAACATTTAAAGATTTCAAAAATTATATAAAGAATAACAAAGAAAAATTTCAGAATAAAAAAGTTGGTATTTATTGTACAGGTGGTATTAGATGTGAAAAAGCAGGACCTTTAATGGAAAAATATGGTATTGAGACATATCAACTTAAAGGAGGAATATTAAAATATTTTGAAACCACATCTGCTGACTCATGGAGGGGTGAATGCTTTGTTTTTGACTACAGAGTATCTTTGAACAAGCAACTTTCTCAAGGTACGAGTAAGCTTTGTTACGGGTGTAACATGCCTTTAACTCCAAGAGAGAGAAAATCTCCTAAATATGAAGAGGGATATTCATGTTCCATCTGTTTTGATAATATGACAGAAAAAAAGAGACGTTCTCTCAAAGATAAGCGAGAACATTGGAAAGAAGTTCTTTAATTTCATTAAATATCAATGTTGACCAAATTCAAAATTAGTTTAGTTTACGCCAATGGCTAAAAAGTCTACATACCAACTTAAACAGTTAATACCTGAAGAAAAACCTGAAACTGGCACAAAATATATTGTACGTAAACCCACTAAAGGATTGAAAGTTTCTGACAAACTTCGCCAGAGAAAGTATGACCCTGTTTTGAAACAGCATGTTTGGTTTGTAGAAAAGAAAATGCCTCCTCATAGTAAATAATTTTGTTATTATTTTATCATCGAAAATAGAACTTTATATTGGCTGAGAAGAGACTTTAGGATTACTGATAATCCTTGTCTGGAATTTATATCGAAACAAAAATCCCCAGCATTACTTGTTTATATTTATGATGACATTGAAAAGAAAGCCACTGGAGATGCTGGTCAATGGTGGTTAAACAAAACTCTTCATTTGCATTCCAAGAATTTAGAACAAAAATTTAATGTAAAGCTTATTATAACTGATGGTGAAGCGAAAAAAAATCTCTCACACTTAATTGAAAAATACAAAATTTCATCATTAATTTGGAATAGGCTCTACTCAGACCAATCTATTAAAAGAGACACTGAGATAAAAAGTTTTTTTAAAAATAAAAAAATTCATGTTGAAACTTTTAATTCACACTTACTTAATGAGCCTTGGGAAGTACAAAATAACTCTGGTCAGTTCTTTAAAGTTTTTACTCCTTATTGGAAAACTGCTTTTAAAATTTATTTGAACAAGAAATTTTCTTACCAAAAAAATACATCAATCAAATCATTTAAACACAATGAAAAAACTAAAATCAATTTTTTATCTAATAGAAGTTGGTATGAGAAGTTTAATAATTATTGGAGTCCAGGAGAGGATGCAGCTTTGAAAAAAATTGAGACTTACATTTCTTCTCATATAGATAAATATGATGTAAATAGAAATAGGCCTGATTTTGACCAAACATCAAGAATATCTCCACACTTAAGATTTGGAGAGATATCACCGCGGGTAATAATTGAAAAAATCCAAAATTCAAAAAAATCTAATAATGCTGTAAATACTTATTTATCAGAAATTGGCTGGCGAGAATTTTCTTATTCATTGTTGTATTATTCTGAAGATTTATCAACTAAACCGATTAACCCAAAATTTAAAAAATTCCCATGGAGAAGTAGTAAAAAAGATTTTGCTCTATGGACTGAGGGTAAAACAGGCATACCTCTTGTAGACGCTGCAATGAGTCAAATTTATGAAGAGGGATGGATGCATAATAGGCTTAGAATGGTTGTTGGAAGTTTTCTTGTGAAAAATTTATTATTAAACTGGACATTAGGTGAGCGGTATTTTCAAAAAAGTTTACTAGATTATGATGAAGCTAGTAATGCAGCTGGATGGCAGTGGATAGCAGGCTGTGGCGCAGATGCCTCACCGTATTTTCGTGTATTTAATCCTGTGCTTCAGTCAGAAAAGTTCGATCCACAGGCTAAATTTATCTTGAAGTATATTCCACAATTAAAAATATTTAATTCATCAAAAACAGTATTTGAGCCATATTTAGATAAAAAATTATTAGATAGTTTAGTCAAAGAAAAAAAATATGTTAATCCAATCGTTGATTTGAAAGAGTCTCGTAACAGAGCACTTGATGCTTATCAACAAACGAAATCATAATTTGAAAAAAAGTGTAGCTATAATTGGATCTGGTATAGCGGGATTATCTACAGCATATTTTTCACAAGAATATTTTGATGTAACACTATTTGAGAAAAATGATTATTTAGGTGGGCATGCAAATACAAGAGAAGTCAAAGATAGTAACGGAAATACTATACCAATAGATACAGGTTTTATTGTCTATAATGAACTGACATACCCAAATTTAACAAAATTTTTTGATCTTCTCAAAGTCGAAACTGTTAATAGCAATATGTCCTTTAGTTTTCTTAATGAGGAAAACAAATTCGAGTACGGGGGAGGAAGTTTAAGTGCATTATTTGCAGATCGTAAAAATTTTTTTAATTTAAAATTCTACAAAATGTTAAAAGACATTATTATTTTTTATAAAGTTTATCAAAAAAAAAATATTACATCAGATATTTCAATCAGAGATTTTCTTAAAACAAAAAATTACTCTGATGAATTTATTAATTTCCATCTTGTTCCTTTAATTTCAAGTATTTGGTCAACTCCCGATCAAGACTCTCTTAATCAGCCATTAAAAAGTATTATTAATTTTTTTCAAAATCACAAATTGTTTAATTTCACGGATAGACCACAATGGAAAACAATAAGAAATGGTTCTAAGCAATATATCAATTTATTAATTAAATCTGCAAAATTTAAAATCAAAAAGTCATGTAGAATTCAAAAAATTTCAAGAAATGACAAGATTGAAATTTTCTTTGAAGGAAAAAAATCTGTTTTTGACATCATTATATTTGCATGTCCTCCCAAACATTTTTTTCCTCTTTTAGATAAAATATATCAGAAAGAGCATGAGGTTTTAAATGAATTTGATTTTCAAAAAAATTTAGCACAATTACATCAAAATGACTCTCTTATGCCAACTCATTTAAAAGCTCGGTCAAGTTGGAATTTTCATACGAATTTAAATAATAAATGTACTTTAAGTTATTGGATGAATAAATTGCAACCACTAGAAACTAATGACAATTTTTTTGTCTCTCTAAATCAGGATCAAAATCAGAATCACTATCAAACAATTTACGAACATCCAATATTCTCACCTAAAACTCTAAATGCTCAAAAAAATATTTCACAAATTCAAGGCTATGAGAATACTTATTATGTTGGTAGTTACCTTGGCTATGGATTTCATGAAGACGGTATTCAATCTGCTATAAAAGTTTGTAAAAGGTTAAATATAGATTTAAAGGAGTTCAAAAATGCGGATACATCAAGAGTGCAATGGAATTAATTTCTTCTCATTGTTTCGGAATAGGTAAAATAATTCATAAAAGAACAAGGGATACTGATAATTTTTTTCAATATAATGCACCTTACTTAAGTATAAATCTAAGTAAGACAATAAGCATCCATCCATTTATATCTCTAAATAGATTTAACTTTTTTTCAATTTTTTATAAACAGCACGGTTTTAGAAATAAAAAAAAGAGTTTATATGATTTTGCAAAAAATGTTGCTGAAAAACACAATATTGATTTTAATAGTATTCAATTTATATGTATCCCCTCAATTGTCGGTTATTCTTTTAACCCTATTAGCTTTTATTTATATCTTGATAGTAAAAATAAAGTTAAGTCGATCATATATGAAGTGAAAAATACATTTGGAGACCAAGTTCATTATTTAACTTTGAACAAATTTAAAGATAAAGAGTTTAAAAAAAATATGTATGTGTCACCATTTATTGAAATGGACTGCACTTATAAGATTTCTTCAAAAAATAAAAGAAAAGACCATTTTTTTTGTAATATTAATCAATTTAACCTTAAAAAGGAGCAAATATTTTATGCCTCTATAGATTTAAATTTAAAAGAAATAACTTTCTATAATTTTATTTTGTTTTTAATTTTAAATATTTTTGGGAGTGTAAAAACAATCACTCTCATTCACTATCAGGCAATCAAGCTTTTTTTAAAAAAAAGTAAATTCTTTAAATATTCCAATAGAATAAAAGATAATCTATACTTAGATTAGTTAAATTTAGGTAAAATCTTGTTTATTGATAGATATATAAAAAAAGTTTGTTCTAAAATCAGATATGGATCTTTGACTTTAAATGTTAAGGGTAAATCTTATGAGTTTTACGGTGAATTAGAGGGTCCTTCAGTGCATTTAACAATTAGTAGTATCTCTATGATATGGGATTTGTATTTTCGTGGTTCAGTCGGGCTTGGTGAAGCTTATATAAAAAAGAAATTTGAAGCAGACGATTTAAGTAAATTCTTAGAATTTGGTGCACTAAATGAAAGAGCTTTTGGTAACGAAATGAGTGGATCTAAGTTTTACAGATTTTTATCAAAAAAATATATGAATAAAACTAAAAACTCATTATTTCAGAGTAAAAAAAATATTCATGCTCACTATGATCTTGGTAATGACTTCTATTTGGAGTGGCTGGATGATACTTTAACTTATTCCTCAGGTTTTTTTAAAACAGGCTCGGAAACGTTATCTGAGGCACAAAAAAATAAATTTGAAAGTCTTATTGAGGGTAATGAGCCTAGACCAGGTGATCATGTTTTAGAAATTGGGTCTGGATGGGGAAGTTTTGCTTTTTATTTAATTTCAAAATTCCCTGATATCAAAATCGATACTTTAACTATCTCAAAAGAGCAATACGAATTTGTCAAAACAAAAATTAGAGAACATCATTTAGAAAATAAACTAAATGTCATTTATAAAGATTACAGAGAACATCAAGGAGAATATTCTAGGATCTACTCCATTGAAATGTTTGAGGCTGTTGGAATACAATATTGGCAAACTTATTTTGAAAAAATTAAAGACTTGTTGAAACCATCGGGAGTCTTTTCAATGCAAACTATTGTAATTTTTGAAGATTTTTTCGAGAGGTATACTCGAAAAATTGATTTTATTCAAAAATATATTTTTCCTGGTGGAATGTTACCATCAGTAAAAGCTTTAGAAAAAATAGCTAATCAAAAAAAATTCGACTTCCAAATTAAAAATCAAATGGCGGATAGCTATTATCAAACACTTGAGATGTGGAGAAAAAATTTTAACAATAAATGGGATATAATAAAAAATTTAGGTTACTCTGAAGATTTTAAAAGAATGTGGAATTTTTACTTATCATATTGTTCAGGAGGTTTTAAGGCAAAAACTATTGATGTATATCAAATAGATTTTATCAATAAGTAAATTAAATCTGTTAAAGATCTACTTTCATCAATGAGCGTATTGATTGTGTGTATGAGAAATGTATTAATAGCGAGTATTTTATTAATATTTGTCAGTGGGTGCAATAACATGAAACTTGAAGACTTTGCCAACAAAAAACCAATATTTAAAATAGAAGAGTATTTTTTAGGAAAAACAACAGCTAGTGGTCTTTTTATTGATAGACTTGGAAAGGTAAGACGACAATTTACTGTTGAAATGGAAGGTATTCAACAGGAAGATAATTTTATTCTCAATGAGACCTTCCTCTATAATGATGGAGAGGAAGAATTCAGAAGATGGGAAATAAAAAAAACTGGAGAAAATACCTACGAAGGAATTTCAGATGATATTATAGGTGTAGCTTTAGGTGAAAGTTCAGGTAATGCTTTAAATTGGCATTACACATTAAAACTCAAGTATGGTGATGGAATAATGAATGTTAAATTTGATGATTGGATGATTATGCAAGATGAAAAAAATGTATTCAATAAAGCTACTATGAAAAAATTTGGTATAAGACTAGGAGATGTTTATTTATTCTTCACTAAGCAGAAGTAGACTGTAATTTTTCTGCCTTTTCTTTTGCTTTTCTTTCTCGTTCTGCTTTTCGCTGACCTTTTTCAACTAGTGCTTCGAGCTCCTCATAAGTACATAAACCAAGATCAGTAGGGTTTCTAAACTCTGTAATTGGTTGAGATTGATTACCAGCCCTTATATTAGCAACAGTAGGCTTAGTAGAACTTGTAAGTTTAGCAATTTGTGTATCTGTTAGTATTTGTCCATACTCACGAATTAGCCAGGCTATAGCCTTAGGTCTTTCTTGTCTTACTGATAATGGTAAGTATTTTTTTGTTTTAACGCTCGATTGAATGGACTCAGATTTTTTATTTTGCAATTGAAGTTCAAGAGAATGATCTCCCTCACAACGTTTAATCTCATCCATAGTTAATTGACCACTGGCTATAGGGTTTAATCCTTGCATACGATAAGCGTCCTCACCATCTGCAATACTTTGAACTTCTAGCTCATGTAATTGACAGAATTGAGATATTTGGGAAAAACTTAAAGCAGTATTGTCTACCAACCATACGGCCGTAGCTAAGGGCATTAAAGGTTTATTGTCAGACATGGTCTTGTTAAAATATTAAATATTAAATGACTTATATTTATTTTTAAAACGTGCAACTCTTCCACCTGAGTCAACCATTTTTCCAGATCCTTGATTCCAAGCTGGATGAGATAATGGGTCAATTTCAAGCTTCATAGTATCGCCAGCTTTACCCCAAGTAGATCTCGTCTTATATGTTGAACCGTCAGTACGCTCTACAGTAATTTCATGGTAATCAGGATGTATTTTTTGTTTCATGGTTATGAGAAAATAGAGATCAAAGTTTAAAAAATCAAGTAAATATTTATAGGCTTTTCAGCAATTCACCGCTAATTGCTGCACTAGAGGCTATTAAACTTTCATCATATAAGGGATCAAAAACATTACCTTTTTCATTTAGGCATATCCCGCCCGCCTCATTTACTAAAATAATTCCTGCTATGATATCCCAAAGATTTAATCTTAATGACCAAAATCCATCAAATTTTCCTGATGCTACATTCGCTAAATCAAGAGCTGAAGAACCAAGTATTCTGACACTTGTTTTCCTTTGAAGCGATCCTATTTGAGCAATTCCTTTTTCAAGAATATCTTCATGCTTCATTTGTACACCAGATGTAAACATACATCCATCTAACTTATCTCTTTTGGAAACCCTGAGTCTTTGGTTGTTAATCCAAGATCCAGAACCCTTATGAGCCCAAAATAATTCATTCAAAATTGGGTTATATGTAACACCAGCAATTATTTCTCCTTTTTGCATCAATCCAATGGTTACTGCAAAGTAACCATTTCCATGTATGAAATTTTTTGTTCCGTCAAGTGGGTCTGAGATAAACACAGGAGTATCACCTTTGAGTTTATCTAAATCTTCAGCACTAAAAGTCTCCTCGTCAATTTGAAGAAAATCAGGTCTATCTTTTCCCAAAGTATAACTGATAGTTTCAGACGCTCTTATGTCTGCTGAGGATACAAAGTCATTTTTATCTTTTTTAGAAATTTGAAGTTTCTCAAGTTCTCCAAAATCTCTAATTAAAGATTTAGCAGCATTCCTGCATGCCTTTTCCATAACAACAATTACTGGTGGGACAATAGCCATAGAAAAAATTATTTTGCTTTTTCTATATAAGTTAATTCAGACGTGTTTATTCTAATTTTGTCCCCTGTTTCAATATGAGGGGGAACAGTAATTCTTACACCATTAGTTAACAATGCTGGTTTAAATGATGAAGATGCTGTTTGTCCTTTTACAACTGCCTCTGTTTCGGCTATTTGCACAGTAAGATTTTCAGGAGGATTTACATTCATTGGTTTTTCATCATAAAACTCAATAGAGACTTCCATTCCATCTTCAAGAAATTTTGCTGTATTTTCATTCACTTGGCTAATATTCATAACTATTTGCTCATAGGTTTGGTTATTCATAAAAGTAAAATCCTCTCCACTACGAAATAAAAATTGATGATCTATCTCTTCTGCGCGAATTTTTTCAAGAGACTCTGAACTTCTAAATCTCTCATTTAATTTTGACTGGTTTGAAATATTTTTCAACTCAGCTTGAATATAAGCCCCACCTTTTCCAGGTTGTGTATGGGCTAATTTAGCGACTTTCCAGAGCGAATTATTATGCTGAATTATATTTCCTATCTTTAAGTCGTTAGCATTAATTTTCATTTAGATTTGTAAATTTGAGTCATTCGCTCTAATAAAGCCAACGCATCTACTCTCGATCTTTGAAAACAATTTCTTCCAATAATTGAGCCGTTTCCATCTCCCTGGTGAATTGCAAGCACTTCATCCATTAAAGCTTGATCATTTTTTGCATCACCACCCGAAAATACCACTAAGCGTTTTCCATCAAATGCAACTTTTTTGATATGAGCCACACGATCCTTTAAAGTGCTTATAGGTATGTTATTATCTTCAAATGCTTTTTTAGTTGGGTCTTCTTCTAAAAAATCACTAGGTAGTTTTACTTTAATAATATTTGCTCCCAATAGAGCAGACATGTGTGCAGCATATGAAATTATGTTCATTGCTGTTTCACCTTTTTTGCTAATCTTTGAACCTCTCGCATAAGCCCATAAAACCACTGCAAGTCCTTTTTCTTTAGCCTCAAAACTAAGTTTTTTAAATTCTTCCATTAATTCAAAATTATGATCAGACCCAGGATAAATCGTAAAACCTATTGCAGCACATCCTAATTTTAATGCATCATTTACACTCCCAGTAACAGCTTGATCAAGAGATGTTGCAAGAGTATTAGAGCTATTAATTTTTAATATAGTTGGAATTTGACCATTATAATTCCCAGAACTCGTTTGTAGTAAACCAAGAGGAGCAGCATAAGCAGATAAACCAGCATCTATTGCAAGTTGGTGATGATAGTTTGGATCGTATGCCGGGGAATTTACAGCAAAACTTCTATCGGGCCCGTGTTCAAAACCCTGATCGACAGGTAAAATTATCATTCTTCCAGTTCCGCCTAACTTTCCATGTCCCAAAATTCTCATAAGATTTGATCTCACCCCAATATTTTCGTGAGTGTAGTTTGATATAATTTTTCTTGTAGTATTTGTTACTTTCATAATAGCCCCTATAAATTACACACTTGAGCGGTTGTCTCAAGCATTCTATTTGAAAATCCCCACTCGTTATCGTACCAAGTCAATACTCTACCAAAACTATCTGACACTGTTGTTGTTTCACTTAAATCTAAAATAGAACTCCTTGCGTCATGATTATAATCACTTGATACTTTAGGGTCTGTGTCCACTCCTAAAATACCTTTAAGAGAACTATTTGCATATTCTTGGAATTTATTATTTAAATTTTCAATTGAGATATTTTTTTTCGTGTTAAATTTAAAATCTACTAGAGATACATTTGGCGTTGGAACTCTTATAGCTGTGCCATCTAATTTTCCGTTTAAATGAGGAAGAACGAGACCGACAGCTTTTGCTGCACCTGTGCTTGTTGGTATAATGTTACTTGATGCTGCTCTTGCTCTTCTTAGATCTTTATGAAATGTGTCTACCGTATTTTGATCTCCTGTGAAAGAGTGAATAGTTGTCATGTATCCATTTTCAATTCCGAACTCTTGATCTATTACAAAAGCTACAGGAGCAAGACAATTAGTTGTACACGAGGCATTAGAGATTATTTGATGATCTTTATTAATATTTTTGTTATTAACTCCTTGCACAACCGTTATATCAGCACCAGAACATGGAGCAGATACTATAACTTTACTTGCACCACTTTCGATATGAGACATTGCCTTTTCTTTGGATGCAAAAACACCTGTGCACTCTAAAATGATGTCTACATTCTTATCTTTCCATTTCAAATCAATTGGATTTCTCTCAGATGTAACAGTAACTGTATTTTTTCCTATTGAAAATTGTTCATTGGAGATCTTATTAATCTCCTTATTAAGAGGTCCGTGAATAGTATCATATTTCAGTAGGTGTATATTTGAGTCAATATCAGCCAAGTCGTTTATGTAGCTTATCTCATATTGATTACTAAATTCATTTAATCTTTCCAAAAATGCTCGATAAACAAGCCTTCCTATTCTACCAAAACCATTAATCGCTACTTTTTTTTTCATTTTGTTCTAATTTTCCTTGTTATTTTACTAGATACAGTTTCTGTTGTTAAACCAAATTTTCGAAAAACTTCATTCCCGGGTGCACTAGCACCAAAACTATCTAATCCAAATATATTTTCATATTTTGTGTACTTATTCCAATACATTGTTGATCCAGCCTCAATTATAAAAGTTTCACTAGAATTTGATTTTAATAAATTATTTTTAAAAGTTTTTGATTGTTTTTCAAAAACAGAAGTTGATGGCATTGAAATGACTTTTGCAATAATACCATCACCTCTAATTCTTACTGCAACGTTGACAGCTAAAGATACTTCTGAACCAGTAGCTATAATAGTAATATCATTATTAATTTTTGGACCATATATAACGTAAGCACCTTTAAATTTTTTTGAGTCTAATTTTTTATTTGAAATTTGTGGCAGATTTTGCCTTGAAAGACATATAAATGAGGGTGCATCATTGATTTTTAAAGCCTCTCTCCAACAAACAATTGTTTCTTTAAGATCGCAGGGTCTAAAAACATAACTATTTGGTATGAGTCTTAACATATTAATTTGTTCAATAGGTTGATGAGTAGGACCATCTTCACCTAATCCAATAGAGTCGTGTGTGAAAACTTGTATAGGATTAATTTTCATTAGTGCAGCTAAACGAAGACTTGGCTTCATATAATCAGCAAAGCTCAAAAAAGTTCCTGAATATGTTTTGTAAATTTTGGTAGCAGCAATACCATTCATTATGGCGGCCATACCATGCTCTCTTACACCATAATGGATATATTGTCCTGTTGTGTTCATGCTATCCATTACAGACATTTCTTTACCTTTAGTATTATTGGAGCCAGTTAAGTCTGCAGAGCCTCCGAGTATCGGATGATCTTTTTTGAAATAGTGTAATATTGCTTCAGAGGATTTTCTAGTAGCCTGATCAGATTTTAAATCTTTCAAATCTGTTTCTATTTTATTAAATAAATTATCTATGTCTTTATTTGATAGATTTGTGTGAGATATTGATTTAGTTTTTTTGTATATTTGTAAATTTTTGGTGGATGAATTTCGCCACATCTTTAAAAGTTTATCTGGAATTTGAAAAGGTTTTTCATTCCAAGATAATTTACTTCTAGTTAATTTCACTTCCTCTGAACCTAAGGGTGAGCCGTGTGACGATGCTTTTGCAGACTTGTTTGGAGAACCAAATCCAATTGTTGTTTTAAAATTTAGTAAACAAGGGACTTTTGATACTTGTGCTTTTTTTAAAAGTTTATAAATATTTTTATGATCATGACCTCTTCCGCTATGTACTTCCCAATTTACTGATTTAAATCTAAGGTTTGTGTTATCACTAAAAGCTAGGTCTGTAGATCCATCGATACTAATGTTGTTATTATCGTATATTAGTATCAAATTATTAAGTTTTAAGTGCCCAGCTAGACTTATTGCCTCTTGGCTAATTCCTTCCATTAAACAGCCATCACCACAAAAAACATATACCTTTGGGGCTTTAGATAATTTTTTCTCTTTTGAAAGCTTTTTAAGAGCTATGGCCATTCCTACCGCATTCGAAATACCTTGTCCAAGAGGTCCAGTTGTTATTTCTATTCCGGCATCTGGTTCGTATTCAGGATGTCCCGCTGTGATGTAGCCCAATTGTCTAAAATTTTTAATTTGAGAAATTGTCATTTTTTTATAACCGGTGAGGTATAAAAGTGAGTAAAGCAACATCGAACCATGCCCATTAGATAAAACGAATCGATCTCTGAGTAACCAGTTTGGATCTTTGGGATTATGAACAAGAAAATCGTGAAAGAGCACTGTGGCAATGTCAGCCATTCCCATCGGCATACCAGGATGACCAGATTTTGCTTTTTCTACAGCATCAATTGATAAAAATCTGATACAGTTTGCTAATTTAGTATAATTTTTCAATGGAATAACTTTTCTTAATAACTAATAATTAAAGTATGAACGAATTTCAACAACAAATACTTCAAAAAATTGAGCAAATTGCATCAAAACTTCAGAATTATAAAATTAAAAACCAAGAACTAATAAATGAGAAACAAGAATTAATAGCCAAGATAGAATATTTAGAAAGAAGAGAGTCAGAATTAGTAACCGAATTAGAAAATAACAAAATTGAGTTATCTGAAAAATCTCAACTTATTGATCAAGCAACGAATAAAATTGAGGAATTACTGGGTTCAATAGATATAGATGGCTAATTTAACTTTAACAATTGGAGGAAGACCACTAAAAATACAATGTTCCGATGATAATGTTGAAACAGTAAAAGAGATCGCTTCTTCAATTAGTAAACTCATAGATGATGAGAAGAAAGAGAATGTGCCTTTTTTAACATCTACACTTATTGCCTATCTTAAATCCATGGAGGATGTTTTGAAAAAAGAAAAAATATTACAAGATTCTTTAAATAAGAAATTATTTTATGAGAGTCGTATTCAAGAATTACAAAATGAAAATAATCATCTAAAATCTGACATTGAGCAAATTTTCAAAAAACTTAATGATAATATAATCATTGAATAAAAAACAAATTCGAAAACATCACCTGGAACTAAGAATGCAACTATGCACTTCAGATTTAGATATTTTTTCCAATAAAATAAATTCAAAAATAATAGATTTAATTGAAAAAATAAATCCAAATAGTTCTGTTGGCTTATTTTATCCATATAAAAATGAGGTAGATGTATTGAGAATTTCTGATGATTTAATAAATAAAAATATCAAATGTTCACTTCCCAAAGTAATATCAAAAGGATCCTCTTTAAAGTACTTTGAATATAACCCTCATAGTCCAAATTTGGAAAAAGGTTTTGGCGGTATTATGGAACCTAAGGGTGAAAAGACATTAGATCCTGATATAATTATCGCATCATGTTCTGCATTTAATGAAAAAGGTTTTAGAGTAGGCTATGGAGGAGGTTTTTTTGATAGAACTATTGAGGAATTGAAAAAAAAACGAAATTTAAAAACTATTTTAGCTGCTTTTGAAATTCAAAAAACCAAATACAATTTTCAGGAGAGTTTTGACCAAAAAGTAGATTATATTTGTTCAGAACAAAAAATCTATTCTTTATGAATTTTTTAGTGATAGGAGATGTTGTTGGTAGAACAGGTAGAACAGCTCTAAAAAAAAATTTAAAAAAGATACAAGATCAATTCAAAATTAGCTTTACAATAATTAATGCTGAAAATTCAGCTGGTGGTTATGGACTTACAGGAAAAATTTACGAAGAGCTTATAAGTTGGGGGGCTGACGCTATCACTTTAGGAAATCATGCTTGGAAACAAAAAGAGATCATAGAATATATGGATCAAAATCCAGATCATAATATTATAAGACCTTTAAATTTCGAAGTTGGATCTCCTGGTAGGGGGTTTAAAATTTTTACTCATAAAAATGGAAAAAGAATATTGGTAAGCCAAGTTCATGGTCAAACATTCATTGACCTTCCCTTGAGTAACCCTTTTCATTCTATTGATACACAACTTTTATCTATGATTAATGACCATGAAATAGATTATTCATTTTTAGAGGTACATGCTGAGGTGACATCTGAAAAAAATGGTATAGCTCAAAATTATGACGGAAAATTTACAGCTATATATGGGACTCATGTTCATATTCCAACTTCAGACGCTAGGGTATTAGAAAAAGGCACTTGTTTTCAAACTGATATTGGCATGACAGGAGATTATAATTCTGTTATTGGTATGAAAAAAGAAAACGCTATCAAAAGAATGAGAACCGGATCGAACTCACATAGATTAGAACCCGCAGAGGGATTAGCCACTATTTCTGGAGCAGTTATAACTACAAAAGAGGGAAGCACGAATTCAATTCAATCTATTCAAATAGGTGGTGTTTTGGATAGTAATTTATTATCTTAGCTCATGGCAGGACATTCAAAATTTAAAAATATTCAATATCGTAAAGGTGCTCAAGACAAAAAAAGAGCAAAACAATTTGCAAAAATAGGAAGAGAAATTCAAATAGCCGTGAAGATTGGAGGAACTGACCCGGAGTCCAATCCGAGATTAAGACTAGCAATAACAAACGCTCGAAGTGTAAACATGCCAAAGGATAATGTAGATAGAGCTATTAATAAAAACAATACTGAAGCTTCTGATTATTCAGAAGTTCGCTATGAGGGGTATGGTCCATTTGGAACGGCTTTTATAGTTGAGGCCTTAACAGATAATAAAAATAGAACAGCTTCAGAAATTAGATCTATTTTTTCAAAGAATGGGGGGAATTTGGGGGAGACAGGAAGTGTGAGTTTTAATTTTAATAAAGTAGGAGAAATACAAGTCAAAAAAGAAATAGATGATAGTGCGTTGGAGGATTTACTTGACCATGGTTTAGAGGATTACAATACAGATGACGATGTAACATATCTTTATTCTTCCTTTGAGGAATTAGCATCTTTTGAGAAAATACTAGTAGACAAAAACTTTGACATTAAAAGTGCAAATATTATCTGGAAGCCAAATTTAACTGTAAAAATTAAAAAAAAGGAAGATCTTGACAAGCTTATTAGATTAAATGAAGAGTTAGAGGATAACGATGATGTTCAAAATTGTTTTTCAAATCTTGATTTTGATAGTGAACTTTTAGAGGTTAATAATGCCTGATAAAGCTTGGAAAAATAGGGAAAGACTTGTAGCAAAGTTTTTTGGAGGTATGAGAAATGCCCTTAGTGGGATTAATTCAAAAGTTACTCATTCAGATGTAATTCACGATAAATTATTCATTGAGTGTAAATTAAGAGCTAAACATACAGCTATTAAATTATGGGATGATACAAAATCTTTAGCAGACAAGGAAAAAAAGACTCCAGTCATTGCATTATGTGAAAAAAATAGACCTGGTTTTTGGATAATGTTACATTCAGATGATTTTGAGGAAGTCTCTAAAGAACTTAAAAATAAAAATATAATTGATGAAGAATAATTAATGGAAGAAGTAGTCAACTTAGCATCCCTGGAAGGTTCGGTAGATTTCTCAATGATGGGAATGTTTCTAAAATCTGACTGGGTTGTAAAATTTGTAATAATATTGCTAGTGATTTTTTCAATTCAATCTTGGAAGACAATCATTCAAAAAATTTTGTTAATAAATAAACTCAAGAAAATATCAAAAAAATTTGAAAACCATTTCTGGTCTGGGGTATCTTTAGATGATCTTTACAAACAAATAGATGAATTTGATCAAGAAAGTTTCTCAAATATATTTAGAAATATTATGAATGAATATGAAAAATCTCGTATTCAGAAAAACAAAATAGACTCAGCTTTCATTCAAAGACTTTATACCTCTCTTGATTTAAGTATTGCTGTTGAAGATACAAATTTAAATAAAGGATTGTCTTTTTTGGCATCCTCTGGATCTGTGGCTCCTTTTATAGGATTATTTGGAACAGTCTGGGGAATTATGAATAGCTTTCAAGCAATTGCAATTGCTCAAAATACTAATCTCGCTGTCGTAGCACCTGGTATAGCAGAGGCATTGTTTGTTACTGCTTTGGGCCTTTTCGTTGCTATCCCATCAACCGCTTACTACAACCTCATAACTTCTAAAATTGATAACTATTTGTCAGAGGCTGAGAGTTTTGGGAAGGACTTAGTTAATATAATTTCACGCCAAGTTAAATAATAAAATGAGAAAAAAACATCGACCTGTTTCTAGTATAAATGTTACTCCGATGGTTGATGTTATGTTGGTCTTACTTATTGTGTTTATGGTCACCGCCCCGCTTTTAACTGTAGGTGTTCCAGTTAATTTGCCAAAAGTTGAGGCTAATTCTTTAGATGCACAAAAGGAACCACTTGAAATCTCAATTAATGAAAATAATGAAATTTACTTAGGTGAAGAATTAATACCTTTTGATGAGTTAATATTGAAAGTTAAAACTATTGCAGGCTCCAATACTGACATAAGAATTTTTTTAAGAGCTGATACCACAATAAACTATGGAGAAGTAATGAAGGTTCTTGGTGCTCTTAACACATCAGGTTTTTTAAAAATTGCTCTTGTAACGAAAAAACCAAGTTAAGTGTCTACTATTTCACTATTTAATCCTCTAAGAAATTTAATCTTATTCATTGAAAATTTCAGTTACAAAAAAAGTGATTTTTATTTTCAAATATTTTCTTTTCTATTACATCTATTAATTTTGATACCAATGATAAATTTTACTTTTGAAAAAAAAATCAGTGATATTCCAATGATTTTACCAGTTGAAATGTTCATTATTGAAGAAGAGACAGCTGCACCTGAATTTGTTGAGGAGATAAATGAAATTGTTCCAACATTTCAAGAAGAGGCTCCAAAACAAAACGAAACTGAAGCTATAGAACCAGATATAAAAGAAATAGCATCTCAAGATTCAATTGATCCAATAATTCAGGATACTAATGAAGAAGTATTAGTTGATAACTCTGCAGACAAAACGAATGAATTTATCATTGATGAGAAAATAAAACCTGAAATTAAAAAACCAGAAGAGGAGACACCGCCACCGATAGAAAATGATTTTGAGATAAAATTAAAACAAAAACCTGAACCTAAAGAAATACCTGAACCCAAAAAGGAAATTGATATTGTTGTTAAGAAAAAGCCTGTAAAGAAAACTTTTAATGTTAGTACTGTTCTTAAAGATCTAGAAAATCAAGATAAAGAATTTAAAAAAGAACAGGAAGCATCTGAAGTTAAACAAGAGGAGGTTTTCACAGAAAAAGTTGGACCAACGATGACCATTTCAGAAATTGATTTATTAAGGCAACAATTACATGGCTGTTTAAATCTCAATGTTGGTGTTGCTAATTTAAAAGAAATAAAACCTGTTATTTACATTGAAGTTAACCCTGATCGAACAGTAAAAAGCTCTAAAGTAGTCAATAAGGAAAAATTAAATGATCCATCATTTAGAACTGCTGCTGAAGCTGCAATGAGAGCAGTAAACAATCCAGATTGTAGCCCTCTTTTATTACCTGCAGATAAATATGAACAATGGAAAGAAATTAATTTTACTTTTGATTTCAGCTGGATGTTTGATTAATAAAAATTTAAAATAAGATTTGCTTAATCGATTAAAAATATTCTTATGATTAAAAAGATTTTAATAATTTTGTTTTTTTCACTTAATGCAAACGCTGCTTTGGAGGTAACCATTGCACAAGGGAAAGTTGAACCTACTCCCATAGCTATAACTCAAATTTTTGGTGCTGACTCAGATACAGCTAGATATGGAAACACACTTAGACAAATTATTTCAAATAATCTTACAAATTCCGGGCTTTTTTACACTGTAAATGAAGATCTTTATATTCAATCAGACAATTTAGTTGAAAAAGTACCTCGTTTTGAAGACTGGAAATTAATTAAAGCACAGTTTTTATTGAGTGCAGATGTCAATAAAAATGACAAAGGGATTAGACTAAGAATGAGACTTTATGATGTCTTTAATGCAAAAGAAATAGAAAAATTACAACTAACAATACCTGATGAAAATTTAATAAGAAGAGTAGGTCATACTGTAAGCGACATTGTTTACGAGAGGATTACTGGTGAAACAGGTTATTTTGATACAAGAATTGTTTATGTTTCTGAAGTTGGCCCTTTAGATCAGAGAGTAAAAAGATTAGCAATAATGGATCAAGATGGACACATAGATAGTCATCAATTTTTAACTGACGGAAAAAATATGGTGCTAACTCCGCGTTTCGCACCAAATAAACAATTGATAACATACATGGAATACAAAAACAATCTTCCAAGAGTTTACATTTACAATCTTAAAACAGGTGAAAGAGAAATTGTTGGAGATTTTCCTGGAATGACTTTTGCACCAAGATTTTCACCAGATAGCCAAAGTGTTGTAATGTCTTTTTCAGATCCTAACAATTCAGCTAATTCTGAGATATATTTAATGGATTTAAATACACGATCTCGCTCAAGATTAACAAATGATTCCGGAATTGATACATCACCCTCTTTTTCTCCTGATGGAGATAAAATTGTTTTTAATTCTGATCGTGGTGGGAGCCCTCAGTTATTTATAATGGATAAGGATGGGGATAACATAAAAAGAATCTCAAAAGGTAAAGGCGTATACGGAAACCCTGTTTGGTCTCCAAGGGGCGACTTAATAGCTTTTACTAAGTTAACTCAGGGTAATTTCCATATAGGTGTTATGGATACTAATGGAAATAATGAAAGAGTAATTGTCAGGGATTTTGCTTTGGAGTCACCTGCTTGGTCCCCAAATGGAAGATATTTAATATTTCATAGACAAAAAAGGTCAAATCTTGATGGCACTGGTGGAGAAGTAACAATCCATTTTATTGATATTACTGGATACAATGAGCGAGTTATTCCGACTCCAAGGGATGGAAGTGACCCTGCTTGGTCACCTTTGTTGTAAAAATTCTATAGAAATCAACAAAATATGATTAATTTAAATAAGAATTATCTTGATTTCCAAAAAATTCAGTGTTTATTTACCTTAACTATATAAAGAATATATTTACGCGGAGATTTATAATAATGTTAAAAAAATTGTTTATGCTTATTGTTGCGGGTTTTTTCCTTGCTTCATGTGCTGCTACTAAGACTGAACAAGGTGGAGACGTTGACGCAACATCAGCTAGTGCTAGTTCATCATCTGGTGGTGAAATAACAGCTGGTACACAAGAGGACTTGATTGTTAATGTTGGTGATAGAGTGTTCTTTGAATTTGATAGCTCAGAACTAACTGTTGATGCTCAAGCTACACTTGATGCACAAGCAGCTTGGTTAATGCAATACCCAGACACTAACATAACTGTTGAAGGCCATGCTGATGAAAGAGGTACTCGTGAGTACAACTTGGCTCTAGGAG
Organism: uncultured Alphaproteobacteria bacterium; assembly: GCA_902610175.1. Taxonomy (GTDB): domain Bacteria; phylum Pseudomonadota; class Alphaproteobacteria; order HIMB59; family HIMB59; genus HIMB59. The sequence continues at coordinate 147,075 of CACLUR010000003.1, forward strand.
ATAAAAGAGCATTCTCTGTCTACTCTTATCTTGCACAAGCAGGAATTGACACCAATAGAATGGAATATGTAAGTTGGGGTAAAGAAAGACCAGAAGTTATTGGATCTGATGAAACAGCTTACAGTCAAAATAGACGTGGCGTCACGATAGTAAGTAATTAATCAAAAATTTCATTAAGGTGCTCTTAATATAAAGAGCACCTCAAAGCTTCATGAAAAAAATAAACAAAATATTGGTTATTTTTTTTATTATCTTTTTAAGCTATCATGCCAAATCTGAAAATCATAACCAAGTATCTGTAGAGCTGGATAGAATAAAAAACGACATTATTGACCTTCAAAAATTTGTTTACAAGAACGAATCTTTGTTAAAAAATTCTAATGAGACAAATGAGAAAAATAATCTTGATGAATTAAAATTACTAATTAACGATATTTCAAATAACATATCCTCATTAGAAAAACAAATTTCCGACATTAAAGATGATGTAAGTAACTTGTATTCCTTGTACACCTCTTCCGGTTCTGAAGAAGAAAAAATCATAAATACCTCTGATCAGCTAAAGATTGAAGAAAGCTCTTCAAATATCGTAGAGAACTCAAACGATGATCAATTATTAGGACAAATCAGTCTTTCAGATCTTGAGGGTGATGATAACAGTACTCAAGACTCAAATAATTTTAAAGATGATGATGAAGAAGCAATTTCTTCTCTGGGTCTTGAAAAAGGCGAATTAGATGAAATTGAGATTAAATCAATTTCAGATGTCAATATTGATATGCTTAATGAATTAGACCAGTTAATTGAGGAACGAGAAATAGAGCTAAATAAGCCAAAAATTAATATTGAACAAGAGCTGAAAAATGCGAAGGCAAGTTTTGTTAGTTTTGATAATAAATCTGCCATAGAGAGCCTTTTATTGATAGTAAATTCTGAAACAGATCAAAGAGAATATCTTGCTGAAACCTATTATCTTCTTGGAAGAGCTTATTTTATGGAAAATAAAATAATTGAGGCAGTGAAATATTTTGGAATAAGACATAGAGATTTTTCCTCATTTTCAAAATTTAAATCTGAAAATTATTTTTGGCTTGGAAAGTCCCTCTTTGGCATCGCAGACCAAGAAAATGGTTGTCTGATTATGGAAGACCTTATTTTTTCTAATACGTACATTGGGAGTAAAGAGGTAATTGAGTCAGCAAAATCACTTCAAGCTGAAAAAGACTGCGGTTTGATTATTGATTAGTAAAACTTCACTGTCTAATGGTGTAAAGAATTATCTTAAAAATAATATAAAAAAAAATGAAAAAATTTTACTATTAATTTCGTGTGGATTAGATAGCACAGTCCTCTATGATTTAATTATTAAATCAAAATATTTTTTAAGCAAAAATATATATTACTTAATCTTTGATCACCAAAGAAGGTTAGAAGGAAAGTATGAAATTAAACAGTTCGTTAAGTTTTATAACCTTTCAAAAAATAATCTCATAGTAAAGAAATTACCTTTAAAATATGAAATTGCAGGCTTTCAAGAAAAAGCTAGATGGAGTAGGTATAAATATTTATACAGTTTTTCAAAAAAAAAGAATATTAAAAATATTTTTATCGCTCACCACCTTGATGATTTAAATGAGACTTTTTTCATGAGAAAAATTCAACAATCAGGTACAATAGGTTTATCAAAAATTTTTTTAAAAAATTATGATGATCTTAAAATTCATCGTCCTTTAAACTCGTATTATAAAAAACAAATTGCAAACTATGCTAAAAGAGAAAAACTAATTTGGTTTGAAGATAGAAGCAACTTAGAATTAGATTATACAAGGAATAAAATTAGAAATTTTATATGTTCAAATGAACTTATCTTAAAAATAAATAGACAGAGATTGTTATTCTCAAATATAACTAATATCCAGTCAATACACCCAAATTTTTTCAAAAAAAAACAGGATAAAATTTTTGAGATTGATATTCAAAAATTCAATAATTTGACAGAAAATCTGAAGTTCTTGGTTTTACAAGCATTCTATTACGAATACCGATACCTATTTAAAAAACAAATTAGAGATAAAAATATCAGGAATTTTATTAAAATATTGAGAACTAACTTTCGAAATGGAAAGGAAAGGTCAATATTTTCAGGGAAATTAGGTGTCTTTAATAAAAAAATATGTATAAATCTTACTTAGTACTTTAAACGTAAGTAACACTAACTATATTAATTGTATGAAAAATTTTTCTAAAAACATTTTTGTCTGGATAATTATAAGCTTAATTTTGCTTGGTCTGTTTAATGTATTTAAAAACTCTCAAAGAGATTATTCTTCAGCTACATATACCTATTCAACTCTATTACAGAAAGCTCAAAATGGTGAGATAAAGTCGGTTGAAATTCAAGGAAATAATATTTTTGGTCAAACCATGGATGGTGTTGATTTCTCAACATATGCACCTCGAGACCCTAATTTAATCGAAACACTGAATGACAATAACGTGGCAATAAATGCTAAACCTGAACAATCCGGGATGCATCCACTACTTAGTATTTTTGTATCATGGTTTCCAATGCTTTTACTTATCGGTGTATGGATATTTTTTATGCGTCAAATGCAATCAGGAAAAGGCGGTGGCGCTCTAGGTTTTGGTAGATCAAAAGCTAAGTTATTAAATGAAAACAAACAAAGAGTTACATTTAATGATGTTGCTGGAATTGATGAAGCCAAGCAAGAGTTAGAGGAAGTAGTTTCATTTTTGAAAGATCCTCATAAGTTTCAAAGGTTAGGTGCTAAAATTCCTAAAGGTGCTTTGCTAGTCGGACCACCCGGAACAGGTAAGACACTTCTTGCTCGTGCTATTGCTGGTGAGGCAGGAGTTCCCTTTTTCTCTATCTCTGGCTCAGATTTTGTTGAAATGTTCGTTGGTGTCGGTGCTAGCAGAGTTAGAGACATGTTTGAACAAGGAAAAAAAAATGCACCCTGCATCATATTTATTGATGAGATTGATGCCGTGGGAAGACACAGAGGTGCCGGGCTTGGTGGCGGTAATGATGAAAGAGAACAAACCTTAAATCAACTCTTAGTTGAAATGGATGGTTTTGAAGCTAATGAAGGGGTTATCATTGTTGCAGCAACTAATAGACCTGACGTTCTTGACCCTGCATTATTAAGACCAGGAAGATTTGATAGACAAGTTGTAGTCCCTGCTCCAGATATAATTGGTAGAGATAAAATTTTAAAAGTGCATACAAGAAAAATAAAAATGGATAAATCTGTAAAAACCATAGCTATAGCAAGGTCAACACCTGGCTTTTCCGGTGCAGATCTTGCCAACATTGTAAACGAAGCTGCTCTTATTGCAGCGCGCAAAAATAAAAAAATTGTGACTATGGACGATTTTGAAGACGCAAAAGATAAAGTAATGCTTGGAACTCAAAACAAATCTAAAATAATATCTGATGATGAAAAAGAGGTAATTGCTTATCATGAGGCAGGCCACGCATTAGCTAACTTACATTGCAAACACGCAGATCCTATTTACAAATCTTCAATTATTCCGACTGGTAGAGCGCTGGGCTTCGTGATGAGCGTCCCGGAACAAGACAAAGTTATCCATCGTAAGGATGAGTATCTAGATAAACTTGTTGTTACAGTAGCCGCGCGAATAGCTGAAGAATTGATTTTTGGACCAGAAAAAATAGGCTCTGGAGCTGCTGGTGATATTCAACAAGTTACAAATCTTGCAAGAGCTATGGTAACTCAAATGGGTTACAGTGATAAGTTAGGAAGAGTAAGATATACAGGTAACCAAGAAGAAGTATTTTTAGGACACTCTGTGACCCAATCTAAAAATATATCAGAGGAAACTGCAAGAATTATTGATCAGGAAGTTATCCGTCTTGTTGAAAACGCCGAGGTTAAAGCAAAAAAGATACTAACTGAAAATATTAAGGACCTTCATACTATTGCCAAAGGCCTCCTAGAATACGAAACATTGACCGGCGAAGAGATACAAAATCTTATTAAAGGTATAAAACCCAAAAGAGACGATGATTTATCGTCTGATAGTTCTGATGATAGTTCAGACAATAAAAAAGAAACTCCAAACAAAGGTCCTTTACCATCTTTTACAAAAGATCAAAATTTTCCTCTTCCAAATTAACTCTAAGTCTAATACTAAATACCACTTATGAGATTATTCGGCACTGATGGAATAAGAGGTCAAGTTGGTAAATATCCTTTAACTGCTGAAAATGTACTTAAACTAGCTAAAGCCTCTTCACTAGTTCTGAGAAAGAAAAACTCGATCTCAAGAGTTGTAATCAATAAAGATACACGATTATCTGGATATATATTTGAACCAGCTTTAACATCAGGTTTTATATCTATGGGTATAGAAGTAATTTTAGTAGGACCCCTCCCAACACCTGCTTTAACAGTCTTAAGTAAATCTCTTAGAGCAGATTTTTCTGTGATGATTACAGCTTCACACAACCCTTATCAAGATAATGGATTGAAATTCTTTTCTGGACAAGGTATTAAAATTTCGCCTCAAGAAGAAAGTAAAATAGAAGATATTTTTTTTAATTTTGACTTTGATAATTTTAAAATTAAACAATCAAAATACGGAAAAGCAATTAGACTTAAAAATGCCTTAGGAAGATACTCTGAAGCTTTAAAACAAAGTGCTGACAGGAATTTAAACTACAGTCAATTAAAAGTAACTTTAGACTGTGCTAATGGAGCCTCTTATAAGGTTGCACCTGAAGTATTGTTTGAATTAGGTTTAGATTTACACACAATAGGCAATAACCCTTCTGGTATAAATATTAATCAAAAATGTGGTTCTTTATATCCACTAAAAGCATCTAGTTTAGTGAAAAAAAAAAAATGTGATATTGGAATTTGTTTAGATGGGGATGGTGACCGAGTAACAATTATTGATGAGAAAGGCAGTGTACTTTGTGGTGAGGAGATAATTTATATTTTAGCAAAACATTATCTTTTTAGAAAAAAAATAAAAACAGGATCTATTATTGTAACTAATGAAATTGCTAACCATGGTCTTGACAAATCTTTAAGTAAATTAGGTTTAAAACTTAAGAGGGTAAAGGTAGGTGATAAAAATATTTTAAAAGAAATTTTAGACAACAGTTATTTCTTTGGTGGTGAGCCTTCAGGACATTTTATATTCAAAGATGATATCTTAATTGGTGATGGTATGGCAACAGCAATTAGGTTGTTAACTCTTATGTTAAAAGAAAATAAAAAATTATCAGTACTAAAAAAAGGTATTGATTTACTAAGTGTATTGAACATAAATCAAAAAATTGATAGAGAAAAATTTTATTTGCATCAAGAAAATATTTATCAAAAATTAAATAAATTATTAAAAAACTTAGATATATTTTACAATATACGCCCTTCAGGAACAGAGCCTCTTTTAAGAGTAAACTTGCAATATGATAAAAGAAATATAAAAGTAAGTACTCTAAACAAATTGAAGACACAAATAATAAAAGTAATTTCAGATGCTTGTTAACTCTTTCGATACAAAATATGCAAATACAGCTTTAAAATATGAGTTATTAGATACTTCATTTACAAAAACCCTCAGCTCAAAAAAAAAATTTTCTAGAATTTTTACATCTGTAATTGAGAATAAGTCTTTAAATTCTCTCTCGGAGGCCACCCTTCGTTCTGACATAACAGGTCAAGTAATAAACACAATTTTGACTCATGACTCAAATTCAAAACATTTCCTTTATTATATGGGTGATGTATTTCGAAAAGATAAAATGAATAATAACATAAAACAATTTAGACAACACGGTGTTGAAATAATTAATTTACCAAAGAAAAATTCTTTTAAAGAAGTTCTATTAATTCTAGATAAAAATCTAAAAAAAATTCTAAAGAAAAACTATACATATATTTTTACGGATCCAAAAATATCAAAAAAAAAAAATTACCTTTTAGAAAATGGTAGCGAAAAAAATAATATCTCCGAATTTATTAATATTTTCAAAAAAAATATTAATGCTCCATTTGAGTTAAATTTAGAAAAAGATTTTTTTTCACAAGACTATCATCAAGATATTTTTTTTTATGTTTATTCAAATATTTCAAAAAAAATATTAGCTCAAGGTGGAGGTTATCAATATAAAAAAAATAAAAAAAAAATAGAGGGCTTTGGCTTCTCATGTAATGTCGATTACATAGCTGAGTTGACTTAATGAACAAAGCAGTTATTGGACTTCAATGGGGCGATGAGGGCAAGGGTAAAATAGTTGATTACCTCTCAGAGCATTTTGATTTAGTCGTTAGATACCAAGGTGGTAATAACGCAGGACACACAGTAATAGTAAACGATAATACTTATAAACTAAATCTTATACCATCGGGTGTGATACGTGGGAAAATATGCTTTCTTGGTCAAGGAGTTGTCCTTGATCCTAATCATTTTTCTAATGAGTATGACCAAATTAAAAAAAAGATACATAATCCTAAAGTATTTTTATCATCCAATATATCTATCATATTAGATTACCATAAGCAGTTAGATAAGATAAATGAGGCTATTTTAACAAGTGAAAAAAAAATTGGTACTACTGCCAAAGGTATTGGCCCTGCATATCAAGATAAAATAGGAAGAAAAAGTATAAAACTCTATGATTTAAAGTCTAAAAACCTTATTGAAGAAAAAATTCAATCAATTAAGAAGTTTTATGACCCTATTTTAGACAGTTTTGGTGAGAGTAAAATAAATACCAATAAAACTGTTCAAGATTTAATCAGATTTTATGACTTAGTAAAAGATATAATTGTTGACAATTCTTTTATAAAAAAAAAATTTAAAAATAAAAAAATATTATTTGAGGGAGCTCAAGGCGCACTTCTTGATTTAGATTATGGCTCATATCCATATGTGACATCATCAAATACTGTTTCATCAAATATTGTTCTTAGCTCTGCTTTGCAAGTTGATTTTCAAACAGTTGGAATATTCAAAGCATACACTACTAGAGTTGGAAATGGCCCATTCCCATCCGAGTTATTTGATGATATTGGGGATTATATTGCCGAAAAAGGAGTTGAATTTGGAACTGTTACAAAAAGAAAAAGAAGGTGTGGTTGGCTTGACTTAGTATCTCTAAAATATAGTTGTGAAATAAATCGTGTTAATGAACTTTGCATTACTAAGGCAGATGTTTTAAATAATCTCTCAAAAATTAAGGTATGTAAGACATACAATTCAAAAAAATATGAGGATGTTAATTTTAGCGATAGTAATATTTTAGATTCTTTATACTTAGACGACAGTGATTTTGAGGTTTTTCAAAGCTGGGGTGAAATTGAAGATTTAAGTAATTTTGAAACATTACCTAAAAATTTAAAAATATATATTCAATATATAGAGGATTATTTAAATATTCCAATTAAGATAATTTCGTTAGGGCCCGAAAGAAATCAGACAATTATTAGGTAACTCAAGACTTTGGTAAAAGTTTTTGATCAGATATAATTTTTATTTCATCCTGAAGTTTCCTAATTGCTTTGTTCTCAATTTGCCTAACTCTTTCTCTACTTATCGAGTACTTTTGGCTAAGATCTTCAAGAGTTTTTGGTTCCTCTTCAAGTCGTCTTGCGGTTAATATTTCTAACTCTCTAGGTTCAAGTTTTGTAACAGCTTGACTGTAAAGTGCCTTCCTTTTTTTTAATTCATCACTTTCTTCAACTTTTGAGATTGTATCAATTGTTTCATCTTCTACTTGATCTATCCACTCCGAGTCATTTTCGTCGTTTAGAGGAGTATTTAGAGAAAAATCCTGATTAAAAACACGACCTTCCATTTGTTTAACCTCTTGCTCAGTTACTCCAAGGTCCTCAGATATGGACTTGATCTGGTCATTTGTCAGGTAACCCTCTTCATATTTTTTTAGTTGATTTCTAAGCCTTCGAAGATTAAAAAAAAGTTTTTTTTGAGCTGCTGTTGTCCCTATTTTAACCAAAGACCAACTATGTAAGACATATTCTTGTATTGAAGCTCTGATCCACCATATCGCATATGTAGCTAACCTAAACCCTTTTTCAGGATCAAATTTTCTTATTGCCTGTATAAGACCTAAATTACCCTCAGAAATTAAATCAAATAAAGGCAAGCCATATCCTTTGTAACCCATAGCTATTTTTGCCACTAGACGCAAATGGCTGGTTACGAGTTTTTGCGCTGCTTTTGTATCTCCATTTTTTAACCAATCAATGGCAAGTCTTTTTTCCTCTTCATCTGTCAAAATAGGAAATTGATTTATCTTTTTTAAATAAGGGTAAACGTCGTTTTCAGAAGTAATAACAGGTAGTAGATTTTTATTTTCTATATTCATTGTAAATTTAGGTTTAAATCTCTCATGTCATCAGGTAAATCACAAGTAATTTTAATATGTTTTTGTGAGATTGGATGATCAAATTCTATTTTATAGGAGTGTAAGGCTTGTCTTGGAAATAATAAAACTAAATTTCTTAGATTAAGATTCATATTTTTTAAACGAAAATTTTGCTCCTTATTTAAAATATAATCTTTATCACCAATTATCGGTAGACCTAAACTTAAAAGGTGGACTCTAATTTGATGAGTTCTCCCAGTAATAATCTCACAATCTAAAAGGCTCACGGAACCATGAAAAGTCTTTACATTTGAAACTTTGGTTATTGCGTTCTTGCCAAGATGATCAGATACATTGAATTTTGTTCTTTGCAATTTATTTCTAGAAATATTCTTATTAACTTCGAAATTATTCTTATTAAGTATACCATAGCTAAATGCAAGATAATTTTTTTTAATATACCTATTTTTAAACATTTCCTTGAATTTATTTTTAGAAATATGATTTTTGGTAATAATTATAATTCCACTTGTGTCTTTATCTAAACGATGAACAATCCCCTCTTTTAACTTTTCATTGTCATCTATTTTGAATTGATTTTTTAGACTTTCTTGCAAGTTAGGATTTTGATCAAATTCATTTTTTTTATGTGTGAGAAGGCCTGAGGGTTTATTTAATATTGCTATATCACTGTCCTCGTATAGTATTTCTATTCTAAAATTTTTGTAATTATATGATTTAGTCATAAAGTATATGTTAAAAAAAAAACTTTTAATTAGTTTAGTTATTATTCAAGGTTTGCTAATAATTTTAGGAATAATAGCAATAATTTTTGGTGTTTTCTATAAAATGAGTAACAACAGTAACTCGACCCAAATTAATACAAATATTGATTTAAATGAAGCCTATCTTATTAATGAAAATCAATATCAGCAAAAATATATATTTGAAGATAAAATAATTTTTCACATTGTTGATCTTGAAACAAATAAAGTTTTGAAAGAGATAATTATTGAGAAAAATTAAATTTATTGTAATAGCTGGCTCATCAGGTGGTCATATATTACCCGCAATAAAATATATTAATAATTTATCAGATATAAAAAAAGCAAATGAGATACTTTTTATAACAAACGAAATTGGCAGAGATTATTTAGATCAAATTAAAAATAATGATATAAGTAAAATAATAATAAACTCCAAAAATAAATACAAATATATTTTCAAAATTACCCTCAAATTATCATTATTTTTTGTATATAACAGAAAAATAACCTTAATAGGGTTTGGTGGTTTCATTACGACCCCTGTACTTGTAATTTCAAAATTATTTAATCTTTTTTTCTTATCCTCAAATAAAATTTTTATTCATGAGCAGAATATTATTTATGGATTAGCTAATAAAATAAATTATTACTTCGCAAAAAATTCATTTATTTCATTTCCCAAAATTAACATGCGTAAAAAAGAAATTTTTGTCGGTAATTTTTTCCTCGATAAAAATAAATCAAGAGAAAAACTCAATAATAAATTCATTAATATCTTACTAATTGGAGGAAGTGCTGGCTCAATTGAGTTAAATAATAAATTATTTGAAGATGTAATGAATTTAGAAAAAAAATATCTACAAAAAATGAAATTCTATATACAAATTCCTATTTCTTATAAAGATATTTTTAAAAAAAAATACTCTGATCTCATAAATAATAGTAGATGTGAATTATTCACTTTCAAAAATAATCTCAATTATAAAGAATATGACTATATACTCTCGAGATCTGGCTCAGGCTCTATAAATGAGATTTTGTATCACACTAACAATGTTCACTTTATTCCACACTTAGCATCAAGAGATAAGCATCAAAAATTAAATCTAAACTATTTTCTATCTCACAACATGAGTTTAAAAGATTTTTTATTACCTAATAAAAAAAACTTTATAAGTGATCAATATTTTAACTCTGTTATTAACCCATATTCCATTGAAAAAATTATTTGTTATACCACAAGATGAAACTTTCTGATTTAACCAAAAGCAAAATACACATTATAGGTATTAATGGAATTGGCATGAGTGCTTTAGCTATTTATTTAAAAAAGAATAAGATTGATGTTTCCGGAAGTGATATAGCTTATAATGCAAATACAGTAAATTTAGAAAAACATAAAATACGGGTATATATTGGCCATAAGATTTCAAATATTAAAAACAAAGATATTATTTTTTACTCATCAGCAATAAAAAATAATCCTGAAATTAAAGAGGCCAAAAAAAATAAAATACCTTGTTATAATAGATCCAAACTTCTTCAAATTATTTGTAAAGATAAATTTACTATTGTTATATCTGGCTCTCATGGAAAAACCTCTACTACTTCTATTTTAGGACATTTGTTAGTTCATGCAGGTCTAAATCCAACAATCATTTCTGGTGGGATTATGCAAAATTTTGGACAAAATATATACCTTACTGATAGCAAGTATGTGGTTGTAGAGGCTGATGAAAGTGATGGAACAGTATTTAAATTGAGTCCAAAATATTTGTTATTTTTAAATGTGGACAGGGAGCACGTTGAATTTTACAAATCTTACTCTAATTTAAAATTAAAAGTTAAAAAATATATTTTAAGTCAAATTCAAAAAGATGTAAAAATTTTCATAAATAATGATGATTTTTTTCTGTCTTCATTAAAAAAATATTCAAATAAAATAAAATCATTTGGTTCAAATAAAAAAGCGATCTATAGATATAAATTAATGAAATTAAATGATAAGAAGTCGTCTTTTGATATTTTTAAAAATAATAAAATTTTATCAAAAAGTTTATCAACAAATTTATTAGGAGAGCACAACGTACAAAACATTACTGCTGCCCTAGCTGTCATTGATGATTTAGGCTATAAAATTAAAAAATCACATATACTTGATTTTAAAGGTACAAAAAGGAGATTGAACATTCTCGGTAAATTAAAAAAAACGATATTTATTGATGACTATGCACATCACCCTACTGAGATAGAAAAATTGATAAATGTCACATCTCTATATAAAAAAAAACTTATTTTCTTAATAATTGAACCACATAGATACTCAAGATTAAATGATTTATATGACGAATATTTGAGAGTATTAAAAAATATCAATAATTTGATTATTTTAAAAACATATGAGGCAGGTGAGAGCTATAAAAAAGATATGAAAAATTCAAAGAACTTAGTGAATGATCTGAATGTTTTAAACAATCAAAGTACTAAATATATTGAAAATTACAGAGATTTATTTGATTTATTAGATAAGTTTGTATTGAATAAAAGTGAAAGTATAATTATTTCTGCTGGCGCTGGAGAAATCTCAAACCAAATTCGTTTTTTTTATGACTCTAGAAAATAAAAATTTAGTCACTAATTATCCATCAGCGAAATATTCTTGGTTAAAATCCGGAGGTAATAT
>CACLUR010000004.1 GCA_902610175.1 uncultured Alphaproteobacteria bacterium
CTAATAATTTTTTTGCACCACGTTTATATGAGTCGTACTTAGGATGATTATTTTTTTTTGACCATCTATTATTACCATCCATAATAAAAGAAATATGTTTAATTTTATTTTTCAAACTATACTTTTAATATTTCTGACTCTTTTGAGCTTGTTAATTTTTCTATTTCTTTGATTGAATGATCAGTAATTTTTTGAACATCCTCTTGAAATTTTTTACTTTCATCTATTGATAGTAGTTTTTCTTTTTCAAGATTTTTAATTTCATCAAGATATTTTCTTCTTATAGTTCGAACCGAGACTTTAAATTTTTCTGAGATTTCTGATACTATTTTAACTAATTCTTTTCTTCTTTCAGCTGTCAGCTCTGGGAATTTTAATAAAATATTATTGCCATCACTTTGTGGAGTTACACCCAAATTTGAGTCTAATATTGATTTTTCAATTATTTTTATTAATGAAGTGTCCCAAATATTTACACTTAAAGTCATGTTATCTAGGTTATTAATATTTGAGAGTTGAGTTAATGGTGTTTTTGAACCATAACTATCTACTATTATAGTTTTGAGTATATCAGGAGATACTCTCCCAGTCCTTATATTTTTTAATTCATTAGAAAATGCACTTATACTTGAATTCATTTCTTCAGAGCAATTTTCTTTATTAAACATTATTTAGTATCTTTAATTATTGAATACGATCCCTTACCATCTACAATATCAATAATATTTGAGCTTTTTAAAATAGAGAATATAATTATAGGCAATGATCTATCTTTTGCTAAACTTATAGCAGTTGCATCCATAACTTTTATTTCTTTATTTAAATAATCTGAGTATGAGATTTCAGAAATTTTTTTAGCATCAGAATTACTTATAGGATCTTTATTATAAATACCATCTACTTTTGTTCCTTTAAAAATAACATCTGATTTCATTTCAGATGCTCTAAGTACCGCAGCTGTATCTGTAGAAAAAAAAGGGTTGCCTGTGCCAGAGGCAAATATTACAACGCGATTTTTGTCTAAATGACTAGAGGCTTTATTTTTAATATAGGGTTCAGCGACTTTATTAATACTTATAGCTGTCATTACCCTTGAGTCTACGCCTATCTTTTTTAGGTTAGATTGTAAAGCTAAAGAATTTATTACGGTGCCTAACATGCCCATATAATCAGATGTTACTCTATCAACTACACCATTTGAAAAAGATGAACCTCGAATAAAATTTCCACCACCCAAAACAATAGAAATTTTTAAGTTTTTAGATTGAAGATTTTTTATACTTTTTGAGAGGTCATTAAGTATTTCGAAGTCAAACCCATGCTCATTTGATCCTGCTAAAGATTCTCCTGATATCTTTAGCATGATATTTTTATACATATTATTAGATAGTATATAAATCCATAGATGTAATGTTAAGGCTTATATTATTATTTTTAGAAATATCACTCAAAAAAGTACTAACGTTCTTTTTTGGGTCTGTAATTAAAGCTTGTCCTAGGAGTGTATTTTCTTTAATAAATTTATTTAATTTTCCTTGAATAATCTGATTTTTCTTATCTTCTGGGACATTAATTAATTGTTTTATAATAATATCTTTTTCATCATCAATAATTTTAGAATTTATTGAATTTTCGTCAATAGCTATTGGCTTCATTGCAGATATTTGCATTGCTATTACTTTAAGCTCATCAACTAATTTTAATGCAGTATTTTGATTATCTGTTTTGATTTCAACCACAGATCCTATTTTAGAACAATTTGAATTATATTTATTATGAAGATAAGATATGAAAATTGAATTTTTTGAAAAATATTTTTTATAATAAACAATTTGGATATTTTCTCCAATCTTTGAGATTAAATCTGTAAGACTATCATTTAAGGACTTATCATTTACTCTTAATTCACTTAAATCTTTATCTGTTCCATTATCCTTAATATCTTTATTTTCATGAATAGATTTTGATAAAGTTTCAACAAAGTTTAAAAAATCGTCATTTTTAGCAACAAAATCGGTTTCACATTTTATTTTACACACAGTAAATTCAGTATTTGATGCAATATTATAAAAAGATACAACACCCTCATTTGTTTCTCTATCTTGTTTTTTTTGCGCTTTAAGAATTCCTTTTTCCCTTAACCATTTTACTGCAGCATCAATATCGTTATTATTTTCAGATAATGCTTTTTTACAATCAACTATTCCACTACCTGTAATATTCCTAAGTTTTTTAATCAATTCCATACTACTCATTTTTGGAAATACTTTCTTTTGGGCTAGTTTCTTCATTTGAAATTAAGACTTTTTTAAAATTATCAAGAATAAATTGAACTGATTTGACTCCATCATCATTTGCAGGTATAGGATAGTCAATTACATCTGGGTCACAATTAGTGTCAACTATTCCAATAATTGGAATGCCTAATTTTTTTGCTTCTAAAACTGCTATGTGCTCTCTGTTTGTATCAATAATGAAAATTACATCAGGTGTAGATTTCATTTCAACTATACCTCCAAGAGTTTTTTCTAATCTGATTTTCTTTTTTTCTATATCTGATAATTCTTTTTTTGTAAAAACAGTGTCATCAGAATTTAATATATTTTTATAATTATCAAGTGTATTAATGGATTTTTTAACCGTGTTCCAATTGGTTATCATGCCACCTAACCATCTAAAATTTACAAAATAATTATTCGTTTCTTGTGCTATGTCTTCAACAATTTCACTATGTTGTTTTTTAGTTGAAACAAAAAGGAATTTTTTTTTATTCTTTGAGGATTCATGAGCAAATTTCAAAGCATTTTCAATTAGAGGAAGTGACTTTCTCAAATCTAAAATATGCGTACCATTTTTTTCCCCATATATGTACTTTTCCATTTTTGGGTTCCATCTTTTTTTGTTATGTCCAAAATGTGAACCATTCTTTAAGAGATCTTCTAGTGATATTTCAATATTCATTTTGCCTCCGGTTTAACTTTAGTTAATAGAAAGGAAACCCTAAGGCACCGGATGTCTATTAACCTGTTTTTTTCTGAAGTTTTAAAGGATAAAAATTTAATATTCAAGAGTTAATTCAAGGAAATATTTAGTATTTTATTTTCATATTGAACTCGAATATTGTTAAGATTATTTACTTTTTCTAGATCTAGAAGCTCCTGATAGGAAATATGATTTATCTGGCTGAGTAGATCATTATCCTCAATTACGTTTAATTTATCAATATTGACATTATAGAAGTCATTTTTAGTTACTGTTTTAATTTTTGTTTTTATATATTTTGCATGAAGTGAAGTCGCATCAAGTTTGTCGTCAAAAAGTCTTAAATCAAAAAATCCACTTTCATTTATTACATTCAAAAGGATATACCTTTTACCATTTCTAGTAGTTTTATATTGTGCTTTTACAACATAGAAATAAAACTCTTCCATAAATTGGAGCTTAGAGTCAATTTTTTCTTTAAAGGAGAAATGATTAAGATTTGTAAGTATTTTTGTTTGTTTTTTTTGAGAATAAAGAAATCCATAACTTTCAAATTCAGCTTTTATTGGGTCAACTGTGCTATATTCTTTTTTTAAAAAAAATTGGCTATCAGATAAGTCATTAAACAATGATGCTCCAGTTTTTTTTTGTATTATGTTTTCAACATTTGCATATAGTTTTGAAATGTCTGTATGGAGTGATTTTAAAGAATTAGATAATATAAGTTTCTCTATTTGTCTTTTATTCAAGACTGATCTTGATAATCGATCATTAAAATCTGATAGCGATTTGAATTTACCGTTTTTATTTCTTTCAATTACTAATTCTTTCATGGACTCGTCACCTACTCCTTTAAGTGCAGCTAATCCATAAATAATCTTATCTTTATGCACTACAAATTTATAATCTGAATAATTTATATCAGGTGGTAAAATTTTTAAATCTCGTTCGTATATTTCATTTAATATTACAAAAATTTTGTCAGTATTATTCAATGAATTATTAAGTAGTTCACAATAAAATTCTAATGGAAAATTTGCTTTTAAATATGCTGTATAATAAGTAATGAAAGCATATGCAGCTGCATGGCTTTTATTAAATCCATATTCTGCAAATTTTTCAATCAAGGAGAACAGTTTTTCAGCATCTTTAGTCCTAACTTTTTTATTTACAGCACCTTTAATAAAATTGTCCTTTTGACTTATCAATTCAGATTTAATCTTTTTACCAATAGCTCTTCTAAGTAAATCTGCTTGACCTAAAGTATAACCTGAGATTACTTGAGCTATTTTCATTATTTGTTCTTGATACACAATTATTCCATAGGTTTCTTTCAAGATTGGTTCAAGCAGTGGGTGATCATATATAATTTCTTCCTCACCTTTTTTTCTTTTAATAAAACTATCAATGAATTGCATTGGACCAGGTCTATTCAATGCTAAAACTGCTATAACTTCATCTAAACTTGTTGGTTTAAGTTTAATCAAAGTGTCAACCATTGCTGCACTTTCAACTTGAAATACTCCACACGTGTAGCCTTTACTTAATAAATTAAAAGTTTTTTGGTCATTAAAAGATATTTCAGTTAGGTCAATAGAAATTTGATTTTTTTCTTTAATTAATTTAAGAGTTTCATCAATTATAGTGAGATTTGCTAAGCCTAGAAAATCAAATTTTAATAAACCAGCTTTTTCACAGTCTTTCATATTATATTGTGTGGCCAATATTTCAGAGTCATCGTCTTTGAATAAAGGAATATTTCCATAAAGCTTATCTGACGAAATGATTATACCTGCTGCATGGGTTGAAACATTTCTTAGCGCACCTTCCATTGACTCTGCTTTATCCATCATTGGAGAGTCAGCTAATTCACCTAATTGATCAGTATGATTAGCTTTTAACTCACTGATACTTAAAGGGTGAACTGGATTATAGGGTATTTTGTTTACCATTCTCTCTACTTCAGAATAAGGAACACCCTCAACTCTACCAATGTCCTTTAATATTCCTCTAGAAATCATAGAACCAAAAGTGATTATTTGAGCAACATTCTGGAAACCATACTTTTTTTGTACATACTCAATTACTTCATCTCTTCTTGATTTACAAAAGTCTATATCAAAATCAGGCATAGAAACTCTATCTGGATTTAAAAATCTCTCAAAAAGCAAACCAAATTGAATTGGATCTATATCAGTAATTAATAAAGACCATGCAACAATTGAACCAGCACCCGATCCCCTTCCAGGACCAACAGGAATTGAATTTGATTTAGCCCATCTGATAAAATCACTAACTATAAGAAAATATCCGGAGAATTTCATTTTTATGATTACATTTAGTTCATACTCTAAACGATCTCTATAAATTTTTGATTGACTGTTAAACTCTTCAATTGTCATATTTGAAAGTATCTTTTTCAATCTTAAATCTAAGCCACTTCTAGATTGTTGAACAATTTCTTTATCTTCATCAGAGTCAAAATCTGATTTAAAATTAGGTAATGTAATAGGTTTTTCCTCAATTAAAAAATTAATTTTATTTGCTATTAAATTTGAATTTTGTATTAATGGCTTTAAGTTATTATTTTCTAGATTATTTTTAATTAAAGAATAATTATTTTTTATATTAAAAGTAGTATTTTGTAAATATTCACCGTTTTTTAAGCAATGGAGTATTTTTATTGCATTATAATCTTTATCTTGTTTGTAAAAACTAAATGAAGATACAAATGAATTAATTTTAGATCTTTGAGATATTTCATTTAAAAGTTTATTATCTAATTTTTCATCAAATTCAAAAAAAATATCATTTTTAAAAAAATTTTTTAAAGCATTAATTTCTTCTAAAATAATCTTTAAATTATTTGTATTTATATTCAAATCTTGAAAATAACTAAATAACCCACCTAGAATTAAAATATTACCATCAGAAAAATTATTAATATTATTTAAAGATAATTGAAACTCATTTTCAGTATTTATTTTTGTCGATAATATATTGAGATTTTTAAAACCAATATTATTTTTTGAAATAAAAGTAAGTCGAGACTTATGTCTTAATTTTGAGATGTAATCAACATCCAATCCTATAATTGGTTGGATCCCTTTATCTTTACATTTTATTGAAAATTCAAGAGCTCCAGATAATAATTTATAGTCTGTTAATGCCATTGCAGGTAATTTTTTCTTTTCAGCAAAATTTACAAGATCGTCAATTTTAATATTTGACTCACAAATAGAGTAGTTTGAATAATTTCTTAAAGGTATCAGCATTCTATTATTGATTTATCTTCAATTGTATAAGACTTATCAAAAAGTGGACGAAATGAAATATCATGACTTGCTATTATTGTTGATAAATTGAACTTTTTAGAACTATTCAGTATAAGGTCAATTACCAACTTTGCATTTTCTTTATCTAAATAACTTGTAGGTTCATCAGCTATTAAAAGTTTAGGGCTATTCACAAGTGATCTAGCAACACAAACTCTTTGTTTCTGTCCATTTGATAACTGATTAGGGTATTTAAATTTAAATTGACTCAAATTTAAATATGATAAAATTTTTTCAATTTTTCTAGAGTCATTACATTTTAATTTAATATTATCAAAAATGTTTAATTCAGATATTAAATAATGATCTTGAAATATAATACCTATATCATCCTTAAGAAGTTCAAAATGGTTTTTTACTAATTTTCCATCAAAGTAAATATCACCGGAGTCTAAGTTGTCTAATCCTGATATTAAGTTTAATAAAGTCGACTTACCACAGCCTGATGGACCAAATAAAAAGATATTTTGATTATGATCTACTGATAAATTTAATTTATTGATTACTTGAAAATTTCCTACCTTAGATAGGTATGATTTAGAAACATTTTTTAGTTCTAATAAACTCATCTTAATATTAAATTTGGTTTAATTCTAAATATTCTCAATATCGGAATGTAAGAAGCGATTAAACTTGAAAAAAGAGAAATACTTACAATAAACAATATATCGTTTAATTTAATACTATAGGGCATGGATGCTAGATATCTTATTTCATTATTCCAAAGTTCAAAGTTTAACAAATATGATAAAAAGTTTTCAACTGAGTCAATATTTATCGATAGGAGCAATCCTGAGCAAGTTCCAATAACAATAGAGAAAAATGATATTAAGAAAGAATTTAAAAAAAATAAAAAACAAATTTTTGATTGCTTTATACCTAATGCTTTTAACAAAACAATGTCTTTATGTTTTTCTTTAATAAAAAAAATTTGATTTGAAATTATTGTAAAGGACGAAATTACAATAATAAAAAAGAGAATAACAAACATAACATTTTTTTCAGTAGATAATGCTTGAGCTAAAGTTTGATTTTGGTCTTCCCATGTTGAATAGTTTAGGCCATCTAAGTCACTATAATCAAAGTCTTTATTATTCAAATAAATATCTATGACTTTATTGCTTTTGTTATTTTTAAACTGTTCGATATTGCTAAAAATAAAATATTTATCAAAGTCATATACTCCTGTATTAAATATTCCTTTGATGGTTAATTGTCTTGAATTTAAAACAGGGCCCAAAATTGTCATAGAATTTCCAGGAATATTTATTTGCAAAGGCATCCCTACTTTCAAATTTAAAGATCTCGCTAGTTCAACTCCAATGAAAGCCCAATTATCGATATTTTTTTCAATTTCAAATATATTTTTATTAATTTTAGGTATTTTATAAATATCATCTTTATTAAGTGATTTCATTAACAGACCCTCTATACCATTTTCATTACTTGTGATTACTCTTCTTTGAATATTTTCAACAAAAGCTATTGAAGGATTTTTTTCTTGAATTTTTTTTATTTTATCCTTGTTGGCATTGTAAATAGTAATATCTCCATTCACACCACTTAAAGAGTCAACTAGTTGTTCTCTAAAACCATTCATCACAGACATTACAGTAATTAAAATTGAAATACCTAAAATTAATGCTAGTGATGATAAAATTGTTGATACTGAGAAAGCTTTATCTTTTTTAAAATTAAATATGTAGGAGAAAGATAATTTATGGAGTGTATTGTTCAAATTCAAAATTCTCAATTTCTTGTTTACTTAAGAATATCTTATCACTGTTAGATCTACTAATCAGTTCAATTTGACCTTTTTCTTTAAAATTATTCCCGATAATCATTGTCCAAGGTATTCCAATCAATTCAGAATCTTTAATTTTTCTTCCTATACTTAAATCCCTATCGTCTAAACAAACATTATCATATTTAGTGATAAGCAGATTATAAATACTCTCCACATCTGTAATATAGTCAGAGTTTGGTTGCATTATGATGTTTATCTTAAATGGCGAAATATTAATTGGCCATTTGATACCTTTATCATCGTGGAATGCCTCTATTATTGCTGCTGTTAATCTGGAAACTCCTATTCCGTAGGATCCCATATATGGTGTTATTCTTTTTCCGTCTTGATTTAACACGAAGCATTCCAATGGCTTTGTATATTTTGTGCCAAAATTAAATATGTGGCCTACTTCAATACCTCTTCCCATTATCACATCAGATTTTGATTTATCGATCATTTCGTCAGATGCAGAATACATTGCTGTAATATCTTCATAACTTTTTTTGTATAAATTGGTATCAACTAATTTAGAGTCATAAGCAAGTTCACTTTCACCAGTATTAGCTAATATTTGAAACTCATGAGACAAATCTCCACCAATAGCACCCGTCGCAGCTTTAACAGGTATCGGTTGTAAACCAAGATCTAGAAAAGTTTTTAAATAACTCCTAAAAAATTTTTTATAAGTTTTAAAAGCAGCTTCTTCGGTTAAGTCAAAACTATAGGCATCTTTCATTAAAAATTCTCTACCTCGCATGACGCCAAAGCGAGGTCTAATTTCATCTCTAAATTTCCATTGAATATGGTAGAGATATTTAGGAAGACCTTTATAAGAATTTACATAATCTGAAAATAAATCTGTAATGACCTCCTCATTCGTTGGGCCATATAATAAATCATTATCATGTCTGTCAGTAATTCTTAACATCTCTTTTCCATAGTCTGCATATCTGCCACTTTTTTTCCATAATTCTGAAGATTGAATAGTAGACATTAACATTTCGTTAGAGCCTATTTCGTCTTGATTATTTCGAATTATATTTTCAATATTTTTTAATACTTTAAAACCTAATGGCAGCCAAGTGTATATTCCGGATGTGTGTTGCCTAATCATCGACGAGCGCAACATTAATTGATGAGAAATAATTTTAGCTTCTTTTGGTGACTCTTTTAGTGAGTTAAATAAAAGGTTTGAAAGTTTCATTTAAAGTATTCAAATATATTATTTTCATATTTTATTATAAAAAAAGATACGATCATTGATAGGGCAAATGAAACTAAAAATTTTATTCCTAAATATGACTTTCTTGGCATACCCTCCTCAAAATCAGATCTTTTAATAGGTAATATTGTCATAAAAATAACCCACCAAATAATAAAAAGTAAGAATAAAAACTTCATATCAAGGATATGTGTATTAACAATTCGGGTTTTAATGAAAAATTTCTATTATAAGTCTTTCTTGAAACTTCCTCTACTAATCCACTTAGTGAATTTTCATCTATCTCCTCTTTAATAAACAGTATTTTATTTAGTAAGAGATCTTTAATTTCATCTTGAATTATTTCTTTATTGTAGGAAAAAGGGAAACCCTTATCAGATATTTGAAATTTAATAATATCAAATTGTTTATTCAGAATTAAATTAATACTAACTACACCATTATGGAGAATTTTTCCCCTTTCATTTATAAAACTGTCCTCTTCAATAATTAGGTTTTGAACAACAGGTAGTTTTTTTATAACAAATTGATCAATTAACTTATGATTTTTATTTACTAAATCTAATTGGCACAAATCTCCACTTAAAAGAAGATTAGTTTTTTCAATTTTTAAGCTTTTGGCTATTTCTAAATGTTTTTTTAAATGAAGATATTCTCCATGCATAGGAATTAAAGACTTAGGTTGAATAAAAGAGTAAAATTCTTTTATTTCATTTTTTCCTGGATGTCCTGAAACGTGAACAAATTCCTCTTCATCAGAGATAATATTTAAGCCT
The DNA here is from genome assembly GCA_902610175.1 of uncultured Alphaproteobacteria bacterium. Classification (GTDB taxonomy): domain Bacteria; phylum Pseudomonadota; class Alphaproteobacteria; order HIMB59; family HIMB59; genus HIMB59. Next base: position 10,105 of record CACLUR010000004.1, read on the forward strand.
AAGTAACTAAAAGAATTTTTTAGATATGAAATTGATTTTTCGTTGCCAGGGATTTCTTTTGATGAAAAAATTATATTATCTTTTGCACTTAATTTAATTTGATTATGTGTATTATTCGCAATCTTCCAAAGAGCAGAGTTTTTTTCACCTTGGCTACCTGTGCAAATTAAAAGAACTTTATCTTTATTATAATCCTGAAATTTTTTTTCGTTAAGTATTTCAAAATTTTCAATTAATTTTTCTTCTATGGCAGTATTAATAGCTCTTTTTATACTTCTACCTACAACAAATATTTTTTTATCATGCTTAATCGCATTTGAAATAATGGTTTTAAGTCTTGCGATATTTGAGGAAAAACAAGTAACAATAACTCTACCTTCAAGTTTATTAAATAAATTATCAAATGATGGATCTAACTCAGACTCTGAGCGTGATATCTCGTTTACACCGGCGTTGGTTGAGTCTCCTATAAGTAAGTCGATATTTTCATCTTTTAATAATTGATAATTTTTGTAATCAAAAGGTGAGCCAGTAACTGGATTTTTATCTATTTTCCAATCACCTGTATGATAAATATTTCCCTCCAAAGTTTTAAAAAATATACCAGTAGGATCGGGTATAGAGTGAGTTGTTGGAATTAGTTGAAATGAAAAGTTCTCAAACTCTACTTCTTGAAAGTCCTCAACTATTACAAATTTTTTCTCAAAATCATTTTTTTTATTGAACTTATGTTTTATATAGGAAAAAGTAAATTGATTACAATAGATGGGAAAATCGATCTTATCAAAGTAATACTCTAATCCTCCAACATGATCTTCGTGTGCGTGAGTTAGTATCATTGCTTTAGGTTTAATTGATGTATTCAAAAAAATATACGGATCAGGAATAGTTATATCTACACCCGGAAGACTATCATCTGCAAATGAAATACCACCATCAACTATTATTTGTTCTCCTTTAAAAGAGTATAAATAGTTATTACCCCCTATTTCACCTATTCCTCCAATGGGCAAAAAATAATTGTTTTTTTTATTATTTAATAATTCTAAGTTTTTCATTTAAAAAAATATGATAAAAAAAAATACCTAAAAGAGTTAAATCTTCTCTATAAATAAAATTGGTTTTTTTATAGTTGATAGAGGTAGCATATCCACCAGTAAAAATCACTTTAAAATTTCTTTTGTAGGTAGTTTTAATTAATTTTATGTAAGACTCTATCATTATTTTGTAACCCACATTAAATCCGGACATTAGAGCTTGATTAGTATTTTTACCTATGATGCCAGATTTATTTGAAAATTTCATATTCTTTATACCAGAAGCTAAAGATATTAGATTTTCGTAAGAGGTGGTAAGGCCAGGTAATATCACACCTCCATAATATTTCTTATTTATAATAATATCTAATGTAGTGGCAGTGCCTAAATCAACTATGATAAAGAATTTAGATTTTGGATAAATATTTATAGCAGATAAAACATTAATAATTCTATCATTACCTAGCTGGCGTAAATTAACTGTTTTATGAACTAAAAAAGATAATTTTTTTTTATTAATGAAAAATAAACGATTATGGAAGGGTTTTAAATTTTCAATTATTACTTTGTCTACCTCTGAGACAACAGAGCAAATATAAATTTTAGTATGAGTTTTGAGTTTATTCTTAAAAAAAAGAGTGACTGATTTCAAATCTTCCTTTGAGTATCTAATTTGAGAGATTTTTTTTAAATTCTTATCAACAAATGATGAAAATTTTATAGATGTATTTCCAATATCAACTAATAAATTCAAACTAGCTCTCCAAAGAAAATATTTTTAGTTGCGTCATCTATTTTTATCTTTAAAGATAAATCTTCATTTACTTTTAATATTTCAAGAATATTTTTCCCAAAAATTGGATGATTTAATTTAAAGTCCCTTAGTATATTTTGATTAAGATATCTCACTAATTTCTTATTAGATATTTTTTTTGTTAAATTATGTTCAATAAAATCAATAATTGTATTTGATAAATCGAGAATATTTGATTTTTCATTGATAATACTAAATAGAGAAACTGAATCGACTATTGGAGAATTGTTTATATTTATTCCTATACCCGTTTTTAGATATGATTTCTTACCTAAGATAGTTGATTTGACAACAACACCAACTATTTTTTTATTTTTATAAAACAAATCATTTGGCCACTTGTAATCTAGGTTAATATTAAAATTAATTTTAAAAAATTTGTGAATTATGTAACAAATATAAAAGTTATTTCTTAAAGCATGTGAAGCTTTTAATTTTTGATTAATTGTTAAATAAATATTACCTATAGGGCTTAACCATTTTTTTTTACCCCTTCCAGTGCCTTTAATTTGCCTAAAAGATTGGATATATAAATTATTATTTTTTAAAATTTTTTTATAATTATTAAAGCCGATAATTTCATCTTGTGTAGAATTAATTGAGTCAAAGATAACTTTATACAATTTTTATTTGAAAAGATTATCTACTAAGTTAATTAAAGGGTCTGGATAGATGAAATATAAAGTTATAATTAATCCAGATGATATAAATATAACTTTGCCTGTTTTGTTATTATCATCTAGTAACTCTATTTCTGATTTATTGAAAAACATATTCTTAATAATTGTTAAGTAATAGAATGCAGCAATCACTGAACTTAAAACAGCAATAATTGATAATAAAATAAATCCATCGTTTATAGAAGCTGAAAGAATGAAGAACTTTGCGAAGAACCCTGCAAAAGGTGGTATTCCCGCGAGAGAAAAGAAAAACACCAACATGCTTATGGATTTTGAATTTGAGGTAAATCTTAAACCATTAAGTTGGGATATTTTTATAAATTCCCCATCTACAGTTCTCAAGTTCAGTAAAACAGCAAAAATACCAAACGTAGTAATCAGATAAATAATCAAGTAAAAAAATAATGTACCCTCAGACATAAATTGATAACTCATTATTCCTAGAAGCATAAAACCAATGTGGTTGATAGAGCTGAAGGCTAGAAGTCTTTTTATAACTTTTTGTGTAATGGCTCCATAAACTCCTACTAATAAGGAAATAGCACACACCATTTGAAAAATGTAATTGAGAGATTTGATATCAGAAATGTTAAGTTCTTGATAAACCCTGAATAAAAATATTAATGATGCAAATTTAGGTAAAGTTGCAAAAAAGAGTGTAGATATAGTTGGAGATCCTTCATACACATCAGGTGTCCAAATATGAAATGGAGCAGCGGAAACTTTAAAAAATAAAGAAATAAGAACTAATGATAATCCTATTTCGCTTATTGCAGTGAAATTATCCAAGTTTTGTATATTAAAAGACCCAGTATCGTAATAAATCATTGAAATACCAAATAAAAGAAATCCTGATGATAAAGCACCAAGAGAAAAATATTTTATACCTGCTTCATTTGAAGATAAATTCTTAGTATTGAAAGCAGCCATCAAATACAAGGATAAAGATTGTAGCTCTAAACCAATAAAAGCTGTTAAAAAATTATTACTAGAAATAAGAACAAATGAGCCAAGAATAGCAAAGAGTAAAAATAACACATATTCGTATCTATATAAATTTTCATTCTTCAAGGGTCTTTTTAACAGTAAAATGAATACGACTGAGCCAATAGATAAAATAATCTTAGATAAAACAAATAAATTAATTGTATTAAGTGACATTTGTGTTGAGCTATAAAAATCTTTTCCATAATTCAAAAGTAAAATACTCAACAAAATGAAACCTAAAGTATTTAAAGATATAGCCCTGTCCTTATTAAATAATCCAAAACATAAAGTTATTAAAATCAAAGATAAGATAAAAATTTCTGGTATGAATTGAAATAAATTAATCATTATATAATGCTTAAGGAAATACTCTTATTAATCATTTCAAATAAAAGTTTTGGATAAATTCCTAAAAGCATTGTGAGAAATGCTAAACAGGAGAAGTAGAAAATTTCAATATTTGTTAAATCAGCTAATTGCTTAATGTCTGATTTTAAATCTCCGAAATTAATATTTTTGTATAACAAGAGCATGTATGAAGCTCCTAAGATTACTCCAATAGCGGTAAAAAAAGTAAGATAAACACTAACACTTATAGTTGACATTATAACTAAGAACTCCCCAACAAAACCACTAGTTCCAGGAAGACCCACAGATGAGAGCATAAAAACCATAAAAAAGAATGAATATTTAGGCATTACATTTGTTACACCACTATAATCAGATATCATTCTGGTGTGATGTCTTTCGTATACCACACCAACTATTAAAAATAATGCTGCAGAAACAATTCCATGACTTATCATCTGAAAATACGCACCATTGACTCCATCTTGAGTTAAAGTGAAAATGCCAATGGTGACAAATCCCATATGAGCAACAGAGGAATAGGCAATCATTTTTTTCATATCTAGTTGTCTTAGAGCTACGATTGAAGTGTAAACAATAGCTACACAACTTAGTGCAAAAATCATTGGTTGAAAATAAATTGAGGCATACTCAAAAAAAGGTAAAGATAGTCTTATAAAACCGTATGCCCCTAATTTAAGAAGCACACCAGCCAAAATTACTGATCCACTCGTGGGCGCTTGAACGTGTGCATCAGGTAACCATGTATGAAAAGGAAACATTGGTACTTTTACTGCAAAAGATGCAAAAAAACATAAAAAGAGAACCAACTCAATTTGCTGATCAAATGTAAAGTCCGAAATTAACTCAATATTGCCTGATTTCACTCTAGAAATAATATAAATAATCGCAAGTAACATTAAAACAGATCCTGCTAATGTGTAGAGAAAGAATTTGAAGGTAGCATAAAGTCTGTTTTCACCTCCCCAAATTCCAATTATCAAAAACATTGGAATTAAAACAGCTTCAAAGAAAACGTAAAAAATTACAAGATCGATACTAACAAATACTCCTATAATAAAACTCTCAAGCAATAAAAAATAAATAACAAATTCTTTGGCTCTATTTTGAATAGAGTTAATAGAACACAATAAACAAATAGGGACTAAGAATGTAGTCAGTAATATAAGTGGTATTGAAACACCATCAACTCCGACATAGTAATTTATATCAAACTTATCAAACCAAGTATGAAACTCTATAAATTGATAACCATTTTTTGATTTATCATAAAAAATTGGTAATAATAAACTAAGAAAAAATTCACCTGTTGTTATCCATAAACCTGATAGAAAAATAGTTTTATTTTTAAGTTGCGTGCTACTTGAAAGTGAGAGTGTTAATGCTCCTATAATAGGTGTTAGAATTAACAGTGATAATATTGGGAAACTCATCTTAGGTTATGGATAAATAAAAAATGATAGTTATAAAGAGTGTAAAACCTGAAATTATTATAAAAGTGTAATCGAAAATATACCCTGTTTGTATCCTTTTAAATGCTTTTGAAATAGTGGAAACTATTGAGGCACTTCCGTTTGGTAAATACTTATCAATTATACCTTGGTCTATTTTAGTCCATAAAAACTTTCCTAAATTGTAAAGTGGTAAAACAAAAATTTTGTTATAAATTTCATCAAAATACCATTTGTTCAAAATAAAATTATAGATTGAGTGAAAACGTTTTTTTAAGTCAGCAAGTTTATTTAAATTATAACCATAGTAATAAACTGCCAGCCCTACACCAAAAGCTACCAAAGATTTTGATAAAATTGGATAAAATGACGAGTAATATTGCTTATCTTGACTAAAAAATATTATTCCGTTCCAGAAATTTTTTGAATTATATCCCGCTAACAAATCGTTTAGGAAGAAGCCTGCTAGAATTGCTCCTACAGAAAGGAATAATAATGGAACTAACATAAAAGGACCAGATTCATGAATTTTTTCATAATCATAAGATCCATTATAATTTCCATGAAACACCTTAAATAGGAGCCTGAAAGAGTAAAATGCGGTCATGGCAGAGACTATAGCTAAAATTACATAAACTAATGGGCCTAAACTAATTAAGTTAAATGATGAACTTAAAATTAGATCTTTTGAAAAGTAACCTGATGAATATGGAAAACCTATAATAGCTAGTGTACCTATCCACATCATTACTGCGGTGATTTTCATCTTTGAAAAAAGATTTCCCATTTTATCCATATCTTGCTCATCGTGAACACCATGAATAACAGACCCTGAAGATAAAAAAAGTAATGCCTTAAAATAACCATGTGTTATTAAATGAAAAATTGCGATATTAAATGCGCCTAAACCACAAGCCACAAACATGAAACCTAACTGACTACAAGTTGAATAAGCTATTACCTTTTTTATATCTTTTTGAAAAAAGCCCACTGATGCAGCGAAGAATGCTGTTAATAGACCTATTATTAAAACAAAAGTCATTATGAAGTCAGACATGACCATTAATTCTGAAAACCTTACAGTCAAGAAAACACCAGCTGTTACCATAGTTGCTGCATGAATTAATGCTGAGACAGGCGTGGGTCCCTCCATAGCATCAGGTAACCATGTATGAAAGCCAAACTGAGCAGATTTTCCCATAGCACCTATGAAAAGGAAGAAACAAGAAAAAATTAAAGCATTAATTTCAAATCCTAAAAAATTAATTTGATAGTTAAATAATTTCTCTTTCCCTGCAATTATTTCATTAATAGATAATGTGTCTAAAAATATATAGAGAGTTGCAATACCGATGAGAAATCCAAAATCTGCAACTCTGTTTACTAAAAAAGCTTTCATAGCAGCTAAATTTGCAGACTTCTTATGATGCCAGAAACCTATCAATAAATAAGAGGCTAGACCAACACCCTCCCATCCAAAAAATAATTGAATTAAATTATCACTTACAACTAACGCAACCATACAAAAGGTAAATAGACTCAAATAAGTCATGAACCTTACTTTTGAGTTATCATGAGACATGTACTCAATTGAATAAATATGAACCAATGCAGAGACTGTGAGAACAAGTGTTAACATCAAAAGAGTAAGAGAATTAACAGAAATTCCCCAATTAAAGAACTGACCAGAAACAAAAAACCACTCTAGGACAGGAATTATAATTTCAGACGAAGAAGAACTAGAAAAACTGATAAATAAGAACCAACTTAAAATAGCTGCTATAGATATTAAAGTAGAAGAGAAATATTGTGCAGTTTTTTCACCTAATAACACTCCAAAAGGATATGTAAAAATGGTTGAAATTAGAGGAAGAAAAAAAATTAATTTATAGCTTAACATTAATCTTTTAGTTGATTGATTTGAGTAATATCAATCTCTCCCTTATTTCTGAAATAAATAACCAATATAGCTAAGCCAATGGCTGCTTCTGCAGCGGCAATAGTTAGAATAAAAATGGAGAATACCTGACCATTAATATCATTTAAGAAAACCGAAGCTGATACAAAATTAATATTTGCAGCCAATAATATGATTTCAATACACATTAAAATTAGGATCATATTTCTTCTGTTTAGAAATAATCCGAAGCATCCAATAATAAAAACAATTAAAGAAAGTATGAAGAAATGATTATACGTAAGGCTAGTCATCTTTAATACCTTCACCAGACTTAATTTTTAATAGTTTTACTCTATCTTCGGCTGTAGTTGAGTTTTGACTTTCTATGTTTTGTCTTTTAATGGTTGGTCTATACACATGTGTTAAAACAATTGCACCAATCATGGCAAGTAACAAAACGATACCACTTAACTGAAAATCGATAAAATACTCTGTGTAAAGAACATCTCCAATTTGCTCAGTATTATTTTTAGACCTAATGAAGGTATCTAAATTATCTTTTGAAGTTTTAAATACAGTTAAATAAATTATTTCAGCTAAAATTATGCCAGCAAAAAGTAATGCAAGGGGTATATATCTTTTTATATTAAACATTAAAGTTGTGATTTGAATATCAAGCATCATCACAACAAAAAGAAATAGTATAGCTACTGCTCCTATATAAACAATCGCAAGAATAATACCAACGAACTCTGCGCCAATAAGAATAAATAGAAAAGTAGAATTTAGAAACGCAAGTACAAGAAAAAGTACAGAGTTAACTGGGTTTTTTGAAAATATTACAAATATACATGTGGTGATCAAAAATGCTGCAAACAAAAAAAAAGAGCCAACAAGGAACATTATCTATATTTACTGTCCCTTTTTAGATTTTCGCTAATTTGTTTTTCCCAAATATCTCCGTTTCGTAAAAGCTTTTCCTTGTCATAAAGTAATTCTTCTCTTGTTTCAGTTGCGTATTCAAAATTGGGTCCTTCAACAATTGCATCTACTGGGCACGCCTCTTCGCATAAACCACAATAAATACACTTAGTCATATCAATGTCATATCGGGTAGTTCTTCTACTTCCGTCAGGTTTTGGTTCTGCTTCAATAGTTATTGCTTGAGCAGGGCAAACTGCTTCACATAACTTACATGCAATACATCTTTCCTCACCATTTGGATATCTTCTCAAAGCATGTTCTCCCCTGAAGCGAGGACTAATAGGGCCTTTTTGATTAGGGTAATTAAGAGTGACTTTTGGCTTAAAAAAATAAGTTATCGTTAATTTCAAACCTTTCATTAATTCGAAAAGGGTAAAGGATTTAATGTATTTAATTAGTGTTGTCATTGTTAGTTAGGTAATAGTCCAAAGTAAAATAAAAATGCTGATGTAATTACTACCCAAATTAAAGTAAAAGGTAGAAAGATTTTCCAACCAAGTCGCATAAGTTGGTCATATCTATATCTTGGAAAAGTTGCTCTGACCCATAAAAACACGAAAAGAATTAAAAATACTTTAATTACAAACCAGAATATTCCAGGTATTGCGTTTAAAGGGAATATATCTATTGGTGGGTACCAACCACCTAAAAATAGAATTACAGTTAATGAACTCATTAAAATCATATTGGCGTATTCTGCTAAAAAAAATAAGCCAAATGATATTGATGAGTATTCAGTAAAAAAACCTGCAACTAATGTGGCTTCATCTTCAGGCAAATCAAATGGGAGTCTATTTGTTTCAGCTAATGCTGAAATTATAAATATAACAAACATAGGTAATAGTGGTATGGCAAACCACATATTCTTTTGGCTCTCTACAATATCAATTAAATTTAATGAGCCGACACAAATTAAGACTGTTATAATTACAAACCCTATTGATACTTCATAAGAAATCATCTGAGCTGCTGATCTCAATGCCCCTAAAAATGGATACTTAGAATTACTGGCCCAACCAGCAATAATGACCCCATAAACACCAAACGATGACACAGCGAACAAATATAGAATACCTATATTTATATTTGCTATAACATAAGTAGAGCTAATTGGGATAACAGCCCAAGCTATTAAACTTAATATCAAAGTAAGCATAGGCGCAAAGATAAAGAGGAACTTGTTTGAGCTAGATGGAAGTAAATTCTCCTTAGTGAGTAATTTTAAGACATCAGCAAAACTCTGTAGTATTCCGAATGGTCCAACAACGTTAGGGCCTTTTCTTAATTGCACAGCACCAAGCACTTTTCTTTCTAAGTAAACTAATAGTGCAACAGAAACTAGGACAGGGACAACGAAACTAAATATTTTTAAAATACCAATTGTTAACTCAAAAGATAAACTTGTCATTATGCTGATTTCTCCAAAAGAGATGGAGTTGAGGTTATTTCCTCAACACATTTAGCCATAGTGACCGAATTTTTTGAAATCACATCTGACATATAAAAATTACTTATAGGATATTCTGCCTTACAATCTTCAAATTCAATATCTGGTGTAATTGATGTTGAATTTTCAACAGCAATAATTTCATGATAATCAGACAGAATTGGGTGTTTGTCAAATAACTCAGATCTTAATTGTTCAAAAGTATTTGGGATAAAATCAAAAGATAATTCATCAGATAATTTTTTTAGTATCGACCACTCCTCTTTGGCGGATCCAATTGGATTATGGCATTTTTTTGCTTCTTGAGGTCTGCCTTCAATATTTACAAAAGTACCATTTTTCTCTGTATAAAGAGGTGTTGGCAAAACAATATCAGACACCATCGCTCCATCATCACCATGATGGCCAAAATAAACTTTAAAACAGTTATTGAATTGCTCGTTGGCAATATGTTCTGAACCAAAAGAAAGAACCAATTCAAAATTATCTTTTTTTAAATTAGAAAACGGCTCACAAAGTTTATTGGTAGTATTGCCTATAATCAATTGGCCCACTCGTGAGGCATATGGATTTAAAAAATTTAGATTATTTTTTTCTTTTGTAATAACTTTGTATTTATCAGCATATGAAAAAATTGATTTTAAAGTTTTAATATTTTTAATTTTATTTAAAAACGCAGAGCCAATAATTATAAGAGGGTTTGTAGATTTTTTTAATGCTTTGATTAGATTTTCATTATTTAAACTTGATAAACTCTCTCCTAGATACTCTGTTTTATAGTTCAAAGATATATTTTCACCAATGTTAAATACTTTTGAGTCATTATTGTAAGCTTTAAATATCTTATGATTTATAATTGGTGTTTCTATTTTTGGGTTTGTTCCTAAAAGTATAATTAAATCTGAATATTCTATATCGTTTAAAGGTGTGTTAAAACGATAACTATCTAAGCTTTCTAGGATAGCATGATTATCAGTTCGGCACTCCACATTGTCTTTACCATAATTTGACATAAATTTTTTGATTGCATATCCGGTTTCTAAATCTACGTGCTCACCGATCAAAGCTAATGGTTTTAGAGTTTTTAATTTATCTTTTAAAACTTTTAATGACTCTTCCCAATTTGATATTGATAATTTTTGATTTTCTTTAATGTAGGGCGTGTCTATTCTTTGTTGGTAGTAACCATCATAGTTAAATCGAACTTTATCTGATATCCACTCTTCATTTATGTATTCATTTGTTCTTGGTGTAACTCTTAAAATCTCCTCCGCTCTACTATCGACTCTGATATTAGAACCAACACTATCGAAGATATCGATTGAGTCAGTACGTTTTAGTTCCCAAGGACGTGCTTTAAATTGATATGGCTTACTCGTAAGTGCACCTACAGGGCATAAATCAATTACATTTCCTGAAAGCTCTGAAGTGATTGATTGTTCAAGGTAAGTGGTAATTTCTGCATTCTCGCCCCTACCTAACATACCTAATTCTGGGACTCCAGCTACTTCAGTGGCAAATCTTACACACCTAGTGCAATGGATACATCTAGTCATTATAGTGTTTACCAGAGGTCCCATATTTTTATTATCTACAGCCCTTTTATTCTCTTTATATCTGGATTTGTCGAAACCGTAGTACATGGCCTGATCCTGTAAATCGCATTCTCCACCTTGATCACATATTGGGCAATCTAAGGGGTGATTAATTAATAAAAACTCCATTACACCTTTTCTACCTGTATTTACTTTTTCAGAATTAGTGATTATCGACATGCCCTCCATTAGAGGCATAGTGCAGGAAGATACTAATTTTGGAGCTTTTTCTATTTCTACTAAACACATTCTACAGTTACCAGCTATAGAGAGTTTGTCGTGATAGCAAAATCTTGGAATTTCTTCACCAGCGATTTCACAGGCTTGCATCACAGTCAGATTTTTATCTACCTGAATTTCTTTTTGATTAACCTTAATATTTATTAGATCGTCACTCATGAAGCTTTTAACTTTTTATTATATTTACTTATTAACTCTGATTTAAAATTTTTAATGAGTCCTTGTATAGGCCAAGCTGCTGCATCTCCTAAAGCGCAGATAGTATGACCCTCTACTTGCTTTGTAACATTTTCTAAAAGCTCTATTTGTTCAGGAGATATCTCTCCTCTAACTAATCTCTGCATCATTCTATGCATCCAGCCTGTTCCTTCTCTACAAGGTGTACATTGACCACAACTTTCATGTTTGTAAAAGTGAGCAAATCTCTCAATCACCTCAGCAATATCATTATTCTTGTTAACAACAATCACTCCTGCTGTACCTAAACCTGAGCCATTAGCTTTTAGATCATCAAAATTCATAAGAACTGACTCACAAATATTTTTTGGAAGCATTGGGGTACTAGAACCTCCTGGTACTATCGCCTTTAAATTATCCCATCCTCCCTCAACTCCATCACAATGCTTTTCTACTAATTCTTTAAGTGGTATTCCCATTTCCTCTTCTATTGTGCATGGTTTATTAACGTTACCAGATATGCAAAAAATTTTTGTGCCTGTATTATTTTCAGCGCCAATTGATTTAAACCAATCTGGGCCTCTTCTTAAAATAGTTGGAACTACTGCGATTGACTCAACATTGTTAATAGTTGTTGGCATACCATACAAACCTACACCAGCAGGAAAAGGAGGTTTTAATCTTGGTTGTCCTTTTTTTCCTTCTAAACTCTCTAAAAGAGCTGTCTCTTCTCCACATATGTAAGCACCAGCACCTCTGTGAACATAAAGATCAAAATCAAATCCGCTACCACAAGCATTTTTTCCAATAAAGCCATGTTCATATGCCTCTTCAATTGCCTTTTCTAATTGGACATATTCGTGATGGTATTCGCCCCTAATGTATATGTAACATTTAGTGGCTTGAATTGCGTATGAAGCTATCAAGCACCCTTCTACAAGAGTATGCGGGTCATTTCTAATAATTTCTCTATCTTTGCAAGTACCAGGTTCAGACTCATCAGCATTTACAACCAAATAATGCTGTTTACCAGTATTCTTTGGCATGAATGACCATTTAAGACCTGTAGAAAATCCAGCTCCACCTCTTCCTCTTAACTGACTGGATTTAACTAATTCGATAATATCATTTTGATCTTTAGACAAAATTTCTTTTGTGTTTGACCAGGAGCCTCTTTTTAAAGCTCCCTCTATGAAAGGTTCTTGAAAACCATGAAGGTTTTGAAAAACTTTATCTTTTTCATTAAGCATTTTCTGAACTTCTCCTACCTTTTTGAGAGCCAATAACATTTGGTTTTCCCTCTTTAATATTGTTTATAATTTTTTTTGTAGACTCTTCATCTAAATCCTCAAAGAAGTCATTATTGATTTGTATCATAGGTCCATTTGAGCAAGCACCAAGACACTCCACTTCAACAACTGTAAATTTATTATCATCACTGGTATCATTAATTTCACATTTTGTTTCTTTACAAATAGTTTTCGTAATCTTATTTGAACCTCTAAGCCAACAAGGAGAGGTTCTACAAATCTGAACAAGATTTTCTCCAACAGGTCTTGTATTGTACATTGAATAAAATGAGGCCACTTCTGTGACTCTTATTTTAGGCATATTTAAAGTTTCAGCGATTGTTTCTATACATTCGATACTTATCCAATTATTGTTTTGCTCTTGAGCCAAATAGAGAAGAGGCATAACTGCGCTTTGTTCTCTGCCTTTAGGGTATTTAGAAATTATATTTTTGATTGATCTTAGATTATCTTTTGACCAAGAAAATTTTTCACCTGATCTAGAAAAATTATTTGATAAACCCGGATGATTACCGCTCATCTGTCTACCTCTCCAAATACTATATCTAGGCTTCCTAAAATTGATGGTACGTCAGCTAGTTGGTGGCCCTTTGATAAAAAATGTAGTGCCTGTAAATGGACAAAGCCTGGTGCTCTCAACTTGCATCGATATGGTTTGGAACTTCCATCTGAAACTAATACAACACCAAATTCTCCTTTTGGTGCCTCTACACTTTTGTATGTGATACCTTCAGGGACCCTATAACCCTCGGTAAATAATTTAAAATGATGGATTATAGCTTCCATTGAATTTTTCATTTCTGATCTCTTAGGTGGAGTAATTTTATTATTCTCAACCATTACGGGTCCTTCTGGAATATTTTCAATACATTGTAAGATAATTTTAACTGACTCTCTCATCTCTTCCATTCTCACCAAATATCTATCATATGTGTCACCTGTTTTTCCAACTGGTATGTCGAAATCTAAATCCTCATAAACATCATAGGGTTGAGATTTTCTTAAATCCCAAGCTACGCCACTAGCACGAAGAACAGGTCCACTGCAACTTAGTCTTATTGCATCATCCTTTTTTAAAATACCTATATCAACAGATCGTTGTTTGAATATTCTATTCTCAGTAAGTAGTTCTTCGAGCGTATCTATAAATTTAGGAAAATTAGTAAAATACTTTTTCATTTTTTCTAATAAATTTTCAGGTAAGTCTTGATGAACTCCACCAGGTCGAAAATAAGCTGCATGAAATCTTGCACCAGACACAGCTTCATGGAACTCCAACATTTTTTCTCTTTCTTCAAAAGCCCACAGCATTGGAGTAGCAGCACCTATATCCATAGCAAATGCTGGTATATTTAGTAAATGATTTAATATCCTAGTAACTTCTGCAAACATAACTCTGATGTATTGAGCTCGTTTAGGAGCTTCAATATTTAATAAATTCTCAACAGCTAAAGCGAAAGCATGTTCTTGACACATTGGTGAGACATAATCTAAACGATCAAAGTATGGAATAGCTTGGGTATAAGTTTTCTGTTCAATTAATTTTTCAGTTCCTCTATGCAAAAGTCCAATGTGGGGTTCAGCTTTATTAACTACCTCTCCTTCTAATTGTACAAGAAGTCTTAAAACACCATGAGCGGCAGGATGTTGGGGTCCAAAGTTAAGAGTTACAGGTTTAAAATTCTCTGACATTATTTTTTTTCAAGCTCCTCTTTAATTGTTTCTTTCATTCCCTCCCAAGGACTTTCATTGTCAAAATCTCTAAATTCCTGTTTTAATGTTACAGGTTCATAAACAACTTTTTTTAAGTTTTCATCATAACGAACCTCTTCATAACCCGTCAGAGGAAAATCTTTTCTGAGCGGGTGACCTTGAAAATTATAATCATTCATTATTCTTTGAAGATTTGGGTGATTAACAAAGTTTATGCCAAAAAGATCGTAACATTCTCTTTCAAACCAATCGGCAGACTCAAAAATTTGAGTTATTGAATTGATATCTAAATTATCTTCAGAAATGTTAGTGAAAATAAATAATCTTTTGTTGAATTTTAAACTTAGAAAAGAGTAGATAAGAGTAAATCGTTCATTTGAATAACTTGATTTGGATAGCATATTATCTGTTACGGTAATATCAATTAACTGGTCATAGAGTAGATCTTCGTCCTCTTTAATTTTTTGTGTTACTTCTAGTACGGAGTCTTTGTTAACTAAAATATTGTCTATTCCAGATTTTATTGGAAAATGGAAGTTACCAACTGAATATTTCTGTAAAATATTTGGAGACAAGAAATTTACCTATAAATCTTCTTTTTCTTTTTAATTTTATCTTGAAGTTGCATAATGCCGTACAAAAGAGCTTCTGCTGTAGGTGGACAACCAGGGACATAAATATCAACAGGCACAATCCTATCGCATCCTCGAACAACAGAGTAAGAGTAGTGATAATATCCTCCTCCATTAGCGCAAGAGCCCATAGAGATTACCCATCTTGGTTCAGGCATTTGATCGTAAACTTTTCTCAAAGCAGAAGCCATTTTGTTTGTAAGAGTTCCCGCAACAATCATTACATCAGATTGTCTTGGAGAACCTCTTGGAATTACACCTAAACGATCTAGATCGTATCTACTCATATAGGAGTGCATCATCTCAACACCACAACACGCTAAACCGAAAGTCATAGGCCATAAAGATCCTGACCTCGCCCAATTAATTAAATTTTCAAATGAAGCTGTTACAAAACCTTTTTTTTCAAATAACTCATCAATATTTAATGATTTGTCTTTTTCTAATATTACTCCCAATCTAGTGCTCCATTTTTCCATTCATATACAAATCCTACTGTGAGAATAAATAAAAAAAACATCATTGAATAAAAACCAAGAGCTCCAATATTGCTAAGACTCACGGCCCAAGGAAATAAAAACGCAATTTCTAAATCAAATATAATAAATAGTATTGATACTAAATAAAACTTAACATCAAATTTTGATCGTGCGTCGTCAAATGCCTCAAAACCACATTCATATGCAGATAGTTTTTCAGTATCAGGTGAACTAGGTGATAATATTTTTGAGAGCAAATACATAGCGATTGCCATTCCTGCCCCAATAACAATAAATATCAATATGAAAATATAATCTAGGTTATACATTAAAAGTTTTGATTTTCCGTAACGGAATACATTATAAGTAACAATATGTATTTAGTGACGATAAAAATGACGCATTAGTCTTACACATAATTTTTATATATTTGAGTGTAAAAAGTAAAAATAATTTTTATCCTTCAGAGTAATAAGCAACTCTGTCTTCAGTAAAGATAGGAAATGATTCATTTATTTTTTGTTTTTTTAAATTACTACAATAATAGCCAATATTTTTGATTAAAAGGTCCTCACATTCAGTTCCAAAGTGGATTTCATCAGCATAAATAGATTGATAAGAGCCATCTAATCTTGAACCATAAATACCAAATTTAAAATTTGCCAAATTAT
This sequence comes from uncultured Alphaproteobacteria bacterium, assembly GCA_902610175.1. Taxonomy (GTDB): domain Bacteria; phylum Pseudomonadota; class Alphaproteobacteria; order HIMB59; family HIMB59; genus HIMB59. Next base: position 26,591 of record CACLUR010000004.1, read on the forward strand.
CTGAGTTTTTTACACCTTTTTGATCTTTCCAAAGTGTTTGGTTTTTTCTGTAATGCAATAACTTTCCATTTAACCAAATTTTATGAAAAGCTTTGGAAATATCCTTTTTATTAAAATTAATATTGAAGACTAAATCATACCATTTATTTCTTTGTAAATTTTTAGCAGAGATTATTTGGTACCAATCATGCCTAGCTTCACAAAAAATTCTTTTATCAGTATCTTCTGGCCCCCCAGCACCGGGTGAGCAATCATCATTCCCTCCTTCGATAATAATTACTCCTTCACTAGACTCATGTCTCCAAAGCAAACCTCTCTTCTTATCTATCTGAAGCATAAACATAGGACCAAAAAAACTCTCTGTACTATGAAATTGCAATATTGATTTATTCATAGCGCTATCATTATATAGTTCATAATTTTCAGTGATTAAAAAAGAATAAGATAACCATATTTCTCCTTGAAAACCATAATCGGTTCCTACCTCTACTCTTTTTTGTTTTTCACCATTTGGTCGTGAGCAATCCTTTGATTTGTTATAACACTCATCTCCTGGTGCTTGGATAAAAAAAGCAGTATCTCCATATCTTGTTTTCTCTTTCTGGAGTTGAAAAAGTACCAAGTTTTTTTTTCTTTGATATTTTTTTATTTCTTCTTTTGAACTAGAATTCCAACCTGGATCAATTTTAAAACCTTTAATTGTCGTATCGCCAAAACTCATACCAAGAGTCTTTAATCCATAAACATCTTTTGATTTATAAGATGAGCATGAAAATAAAGAAAAAATTAAAAAAAATAAAATAAAAGTTTTTAAGTGGCGGGAGCGACGGGACTCGAACCCGCGACCTCCTGCGTGACAGGCAGGCGTTCTAACCAAACTGAACTACACCCCCGACAATTGTCGAATGGTGGGCGATGACGGACTCGAACCGCCGACCCTCTCGGTGTAAACGAGATGCTCTACCAACTGAGCTAATCGCCCTATCTAATTTGCAAAAAATTAGACTGTGGACTTTATTAGTTCTTTTAACTGTTTTCCAGCAAGAAATTTTGGCTTTTTTGATGCAGGAATTTGGATTGACTCTCCCGTTCTTGGGTTTCTTCCAGTCTTAGCTTTTGTGTTAGCTACCTTAAAAGTACCAAAACCGGCAATCTTAACATCCCCTCCTGCTTTCAAAGTAGATGTGATAATATCAAATAAACTTTCTACAGCCTTAGTTGCATCTGATTTTCCAACACCATTTTTCGTACTATATTCAGCAATGAGTTCATTTTTGTTCATACCGAACCTCCTTAGTGATTCTATTAGTTAATTGTAGTAAGAAAAAGGTAAGAAAATCAACAACAATATACTAGTTGACGAATGTTTTTTCTTGATTTTGCTGGTTTTTTGGCTTCATAGACTCTGTAACTAAGTGTCTCCAATCCAATTTTTTGTTGATTTTACTAATTTTTCCATCGAGAGCTAAGTCCAATACCTCTTTTGCAAACTCGACTTTCTTAATTATCAACTTGTTTTGAATGTCTTTTTGGATTTCAATTAAGTCCTTTTCGTTTTCTTTTGGGATTATAACAGTTTTAATACCGTACCTTATCGCAGCCAATAATTTCTCTTTTAATCCCCCAATTGGAAGAACTCTTCCTTTTAATGTAATTTCCCCAGTCATAGCAATTTCTCTTTTAATTTTAATATCAGTAAGAGATGAAATTAATGAAGTAAATATTGTAATACCAGCACTTGGGCCATCTTTAGGTATAGCTCCTTCGGGTACGTGTAAATGAATATCTATTTTATCGAAAACCTTTGGATTTACTCCAAACTCAACGGAATTAGATTTTATGTAACCTAAAGCAGCAGTAATAGACTCTTTCATCACATCACCAAGTTTACCTGTTGCATTAATCATTCCCTTACCTGAAGATAAATTAACTTCAATATTTAAGATATCTCCACCAACCTGAGTCCATGCAAGCCCGTTGGTGATGCCCACTAAATTTTTCTTTTCTAAAACACTATCCTTGAATTTTTCCGGACCTAAAAAATTTTTTATAGCCTTGTCATCGAAAACAAATGGCTTTTTTGATCTTGATTTGTTTTTTTCTAATTGGAATACAAGTTTTCTAAAAAGTTTATCAAAAACTTTTTCAAGCCCTCTAACACCTGACTCTCTGGTATAGTGTCTTACAATTTTAGTAATTGAACTTTTATCAAGTTTAAATTCATTACTTTTTAAAATATTCTTGTTCATTTTTCTTGGAATTAAATATTTTTTTGCAATTTCAACTTTTTCTTTTTCTGTATATCCAGATACTTCAATGACTTCTAATCTGTCAAGTAATGGACCAGGTATGTTGTAAGTATTACCAGTGCAAATGAACATCACATTTGATAAATCATAATCAACCTCAAGATAATGGTCATTAAACTGGTTATTTTGCTCTGGATCTAGCACTTCTAACAATGCAGAGGATGGATCCCCTCTCCAGTCACTACCTACTTTGTCAATTTCATCTAATAAAATAATCGGATTAGATGTTTTTGTTTTCTTCATAGCCTGAATAAATCGACCAGGCATTGAGCCAATATATGTTCTTCTGTGTCCTCTAATTTCAGCTTCATCCCTAATTCCACCAAGAGAAATTTTAGCAAATTCTCTACCAGTAGCTCTCGCAATGGATTTACCTAATGAAGTCTTACCTACGCCTGGAGGTCCTACAAAACAAAGTATTGTACCAGATGCTTTCTTTGATCTTTTTTTGACTGCTAAAAATTCAAGTATTCTCTCTTTTACTTTTTCGAGACCATAGTGGTCGTCATTTAATATTTTTTCAGAACCTTTTATGTCTATGACTTCTTTTGAGAATTTTTCCCATGGTATATCTAATATCCATTCTAGGTAATTGCGAATAACTGATGCTTCTGCAGACATAGGGCTCATAGATTTTAATTTTTTAAATTCATTTAAAGCTTTTTCTTTTGCCTCTTTTGATAATTTTACCTCATTAATTTTTTTCTCTATTTCAGAATATTCGTTAGAACCATCTTCACCATCACCAAGTTCTTTCTGAATGGCTTTCATTTGCTCATTTAAGTAGTACTCTCTTTGAGTTTTTTCCATTTGTCTTTTTACTCTATTTTTTATTTTTTTCTCAAGAGCAGAAAAGTTAAGTTCTTTTGAAAAGAAATTCAGTAAGTTTTGAATTTTTTTATTAATATCAATAATTTCTAAATTTTTTTGTTTATCATCAATTCCTATGTTTAGGTTGTAATAAATATTATCAATGAACTGATAAGGATCTTCAATGTTTAAAAGTCCTTCAAGGATGTCATTATTATTTCCTATATTTTGTATATAATTTTGAAATTCATTTTTCAAAACTCTTAAAGAAGCTTTTAATTCAACTGAATTTTTTTTGTTAATTACCACTGGTTCAATTTTAGCTGTGAGGAAGTTATTACTTGCCTTAACAGCAGACTTTATCTTTACGATTTCTAAACCCTCAGTAAGAACTTTATATGTATTGTCAGGTAACTTAAGAAACTGAATAATTTTTGATTTTACTCCGTAGGAATAAACATCGTTAACTTGGGGATCATCTGTCGTTGGTTCTTTTTGCGTAAATAAATAGATAATCTTGTTGTTATTATTCATAGCAAAATTAATTGCATCAATAGATTTGGCTCGGCCAACAAATAAAGGTGAGGTTATAGAGGGATAAACAACTAAGTCCCTTAAAGGTAAAATAGGTCCAATGATTTGATTTTCCATACTATTAAGATAGTGAGGAATTTTTAATTTTCACCCACTTTTTTTTTAATTTTAGCTTTTTCTTTGTATACGATAATTGGTCTATTTGAGATTACTGACTCTTTACTTAAAACTACCTTATCCACAGAATCCTTATCAGGAATATCATACATACAATCTAGAAGTAGCTTTTCCATAATTGACCTTAGGCCTCGTGCACCAATTTTTTTTTCAACAGCTAATTGAGCAATTTGCTCCCTACCATCTTCAGTTATCTCGAATTCAACCCCTTCAAAAGAAAAAAGAGCCTTGTATTGTTTTGATATTGCATTTTTTGGTCTTGTAATAATCTCTTTTAGATCATCTAAAGATAATTCATTCAGACTAGCGCTTACAGGAAGTCTTCCTACTAATTCAGGTATTAATCCAAATTTAATTAAATCGTCATTTTCAAGTTGTGAAGTCATTGGTTGGTCCTGATTAATTGATTTGTTAAAACCTATCGACTTTTTATTTACTCGATTTTTTATAATTTTATCAATGCCTTCAAACGCGCCCCCACAAATAAACAATATATTTTTTGTATCAACTTGAAGGAACTCTTGTTGAGGATGTTTTCTTCCACCTTGAGGTGGCACGCTAGCTGTTGTTCCCTCAATTATTTTTAGCAAAGCTTGTTGAACTCCCTCACCAGATACATCTCTTGTTATAGATGGATTTTCACTTTTTCTACCTACTTTATCAATTTCATCAATATACACGATACCCTTTTGAGCCAAAGCTACATCATAATCACATTGCTGAAGTAATCTTAAAATAATATTTTCAACATCTTCACCTACATATCCAGCCTCTGTCAACGTGGTAGCATCAGCAATTGTAAAAGGTACATTTAAAAATTTTGCTAAGGTTTGAGCTAAAAGTGTTTTACCACAACCTGTTGGTCCAATAAGTAATATGTTTGATTTAGAAATCTCTATATCTTTTGAGGGGTTTTGAACTCTCTTATAATGATTGTAAACAGATACAGATAATATTTTTTTTGCATGATCTTGACCAATTATATGATCATCAAGATAATTATAGATCTCACTTGGTTTTGGTATCTCAAATTTTTTCTTTGTATCAATTTTATCATCTTCAACAAGTATATCCTTACATAAAACCACACACTCATTACAAATATAGACATTTGGTCCAGCAATTAATTTTTTAACCTCTTCTTGGCTTTTACCACAAAAGGAGCATGATATTTTTTTATCAGAGCTATTAGCAGAGATTATTTTTTCATCAGACATTTTTATTTTTCAATTCTAGTAGTAATTACTTTATCTATCAAACCAAATTTTTGCGCCTCTTCAGGGTCAAAGAATCTATCTCTTTCCATTGCCTTTTCTATTTCACCAATGCTTATTTTGGTATGCTTTTGATATATTTCATTGAGTCTTTTTTTTGTCTTTAATATCTCTTCGGCATGAATTTTAATATCACTTGCTTGTCCTGAAAAACCACCAGATGGTTGATGAATCATTATTTTAGAGTGTGGTAAAGCATACCTGTTTCCCTCTTTTCCTGCAGCGAGAATTAATGAACCAGCAGAGGCAGCTTGACCTATGCAAACAGTATGAACAGGACATTTAATATATTGCATAGTATCATACATAGCTAAACCAGCAGTAACTAAACCTCCTGGTGAGTTAATATACAGATTAATTGGTTCTTCGGGATTTTCAGACTCCAAAAATAAAAGTTGAGCGCATATTAAAGAGGCAGTCTCATCATTGATGGCGCCTGTCAAAAAAATAATTCTTTCTCTGAGAAGTCTGGAGAAAATATCAAAAGATCTCTCCCCTTTTCCTGATTGTTCAATGACTATGGGTACTAGATTCATTATTTTGAGATCCTTTTTTCATTAGCTCTTCTAAGCTTAACTTAGTTTCTTTGATTTTAAAAGTTTTCATAGACTCATCTGCTATTTTATTTCTAAGAAGAGTGCCATAAGCAGCCTCTGCCGTTCTTTGATCAATTTTTTCACCGTAATATTTTTGAATATACTCTTGGAGCTCTTTCTGCTCAACTTTTACATTTAAAAATTTTACTAATTCAGAAAAAAGAACGTCTTTTTGAATATTCTCACTTGTGAGTTTTTTTAAACTATCAATTCTTTCTTTGTGCTCATCTTTCATTTTAGATAAATCAATTTGATATTTTCTTTTAAGCTCAAGATTTACAACCTCCTCGTTGATATCAATCTTTTTCTTTTGTGATAGGACTTTAAGTAGATCTTCAATAAAAAACTCTTTTTGAAGATAATTCATATCCTCTTTGAGTTTATTATCAATTTTGTCATTTAATTCTTTAGTAGATTTTAATTTTAAAATCTTAATTAACTCGTCATCATTCTTGGGATAGATCTTTTTATTAATATCTTTGATTTGAGCGTTTATCTTTATTCCTTTTGTTGAAAAATTAATGTCAGATTTATTTTTAATTTTTAAAAGAGCTTTTTTTAAGTCTAAAAATACATCTTCTTTCGTTTGGGTATTTAAGTCTACTCTTACCTCTTTTTGAGAAAATAATTTTTTTTGTTCATCTTCATAGTTTAATATTTCAAAATCTATAACAGAATTTTCATCTGATATATCTATACTCTCTAATGAATAGTACTCTTTTCTTAATTTTTCTCTAAAATCATCAATATCTTTTTTTGTTACCTCTGATGTAACTTTCTCTATTTCACTTGTTTTTAACTCATCCATTTTAATTTCGGGCTTTAAATAAAAAGCCAAGGTAAAATTATAATTATCTTTAAAATTAACATCAGGTTGTATCAGGGATTGTATTTTTTCATCCTCACTGATTTTATTTATATTTTTTGATACCTCTTCATTTAATACCTCGTTTTCAATTTGAAGACCAATTTTAGACTTTATGATGCTTACCGGCACTTTGCCCTTTCTAAATCCTGCAATTTCAAAAGTAGGTTGCTTTTCTGATATTTTTTCGCCAATAATTTTAGCAATAGCGCTTTGATCTAAAGAAACCTCGAAAGACGATTTGTAACTTTTTTTTTCTATATTTTTATAATCCATATTACCTGTATTCTGGTGCGCCAGGAGGGACTCGAACCCCCACGGTTGCCCACTGGTTCCTAAGACCAGCGCGTCTACCATTCCGCCACTGGCGCACAAATTGGGGCGAGTAAGGGGACTTGAACCCCCGACCTCCGGTACCACAAACCGGCGCTCTAACCAACTGAGCTACACCCGCCAAAAATTGAATTAATTTATAGTATAGATATTATGCAAATTAAACATTATATTTGGATCGCTAAATATGAAAAAAATTGAGGCAATAATTAAACCTTTTAAATTAGAGGATGTTAAAGATGCCCTTGGCGAAATAGGCCTAAGTGGATTAACCGTATCTGAAGTAAAAGGGTTTGGTAGACAAAAAGGTCATACTGAGCTTTATAGAGGAGCTGAGTACGTAGTCGACTTTCTACCAAAGGTTAAAATTGAATTAGTAGTTGATGACAAGAAATACAAAGAGGCTATCGATGTTATTATCAAACATTCTAATACAGGTAAAATCGGTGACGGTAAAATTTTTGTATATGAAGTTTCAGAAGCTATTAGAATTCGCACAGGCGAAAAAGGTAAAGACGCAATTTAGTTTTTACACAAACCAAGTTAACAACTCAGGAGGTTATTAGATGGACAAAAAATCATTACAAAAAATGATCGATGAAAATGGTATTAAGTATATTGATTTTAGATTTACAGATCCTTTAGGAACATGGCAGCACTTTTCAAACCATATTAATACATTTGAAATGGATGTATTTGAGGAAGGTATTGGTTTCGATGGCTCTTCAATTAGATGTTTTCAGTCAATTGAAGCTAGTGACATGATATTAATCCCAGATATTGAGACTGCATTTGTAGATCCCTTTTTTACAGATCCTACTCTAGTTCTAATATGTGATATTCAAGATCCAATCACTGGACAAAAGTACGATAAAGATCCAAGATACGTTGCAAAAAAAGCAGAAGAATACGTTAAAACTTCAGGAGTTGGAGATAGTATTTTCTTTGGACCAGAAGCTGAATTTTTTCTTTTCAATAACGTTCAAATTAACACGCACCCTCATCACTCTTCTTTCTCTGTCGACTCAGGTGAAGCTGTTTGGAATACAGGCACAGATGAAGGTCCAAATCTAGGTTATAAAGTTAGAAACAAAGGTGGTTATTTCCCCTGCCCACCTCATGACACTATGCAAGATGTTAGATCAGAAATGGTAAATCACATGGTAGCTATTGGTATGAGCGTTGAAGCGCAACACCACGAAGTTGCAACTGCTGGTCAATGTGAGATTGATTTAAAATTCGACACGTTGGTTAAGATGGCCGATGATCTTCAAAAATATAAATACGTTGTAAGAAACACAGCAAAAAGTAATGGTTTAAGTGCTACTTTTATGCCGAAACCTCTTTCAAACGACAATGGTTCAGGAATGCATTGTCATCAAAGTATTTGGTCAAACGGTAAACCAGTATTTTATGGCGAAGGTGGATACGCCAATCTTAGTGATGAAGCAAAATTTTATATTGGTGGTTTGCTTAAGCATGCACCATCTTTATTAGCATTTACAAATCCAACTATTAACTCTTACAAGAGATTAGTTCCAGGTTATGAGGCTCCAGTAAAGCTTGCATACTCTAATAGAAATAGAAGTGCTATATGTAGAATCCCTGCATACTCACCATCTCCTAAAGCAAAAAGAGTTGAGTTTAGATGTCCAGATGCAACTGCAAATGGTTATCTAGCATTTTCAGCTATGCTTATGGCAGGTTTAGATGGGATTAAGAATAGAATTGATCCTGGTGAACCGATGGATAAAAACCTTTATGATTTACCTCCTGAAGAGCAATCCAAAGTAAAGGAAGTACCTGGCACTCTTGAGGAAGCAATTAATAATCTTGAGTCAAATCATGACTATCTTTTAGAGGGTAATGTGTTTACCAAAGATTTAATCGAGTCATATATCGAATACAAAAGAGAAGAAGAAATCGAACCAAATAAACTGCTAGTCACACCTGCAGAATTCGATATGTATTACGATTACTAATTTAATTTAAAAGCAACCTGTCTAAATATTTTTTATTATCTACTTTAGACGGGTTGCCTGTTAGATCTTCATACATAAGTAACTCTCTTAAACAATCAATATCATCACCATACTGAAACTCTTTATTATTTATGTGGTTGATATCTTCTTGAATTTTATAAAGTTGAAAGAGATCTTTATTATTATTTAAAGGATTTTTTATATTTACTATTTTTAAAAAGTATTCATTATCAATTTTAGAAAAGTTTGAAATAATTTGATTTTTCATTTTTGTAAAATATTTAATTAATTTTAGATTATTTGTTAAAAGACATATTTTTATAAAAGACAATTTATGAAATGGTTCACTAGTCTTTGAATAAAATGAAAAGAAATTTTCAATATTAATCACTTGATCAGAGTCTTTATCAAAAGGTTTATTTCTATCGTCAATTATTAGGATATTTGGATCAATATATTGTTTCATTATCGAGTAAAATCTCCTTACAATTTTAATATTGTCTATGTGATTATTTTTGTCTGATTGATATATAAAAAAAATATCTAAATCAGAAAAATTCGTAGCCATTTTGACACCGTAACTTCCAAATAAAATTGGTGTTAAGTCAGAGAAAATATTGCTTCTATTGACAATGTATTCATTTTTAACTAGTTCAAAAATATAAAAAATAAATTTCCTCACAGCAGTATTTCGTTTTTTGAGGAAGTCAGTATTTGTTATTTTTTTTGAAAGTAATAAATAATCTAATAAAAATAAAATTTCATAAATATCTTGGATCGATTTTTTTAAATCTAAATCAAAATTATCAGTAAATTCTCTCAGCTTAAAACTTGGTATGCCATAATTAAAAAAATAGACTAATGACTCTATTAAAAAATTATTTTTGTAAATAAGATTTGTTAATTTTGGAGAATTCTCAAATATAAAAACTAACTCTAAAAATATTTTATTATTGTATTTGTATAAAGCAGTTAAATGCACACCAGACTTATAATAGTTTATTAAATAGTCAAATTTTATAATTAGTTCATCTCGTTTATTATGTGTTGATAAAATATTTATGAGGCTTGAAATAGAATCTAAATAATCATTTTTAACTGTCTCAGAACTATTAATTTTCTCGGTTCGTTTGAGAAGATTATCTATAATTTTTTGGCTAGATTCATTAAATTTTTCACGTCGTAAACTTTCAGCAATTATTTTGGGGAAAAATAAACGTTGATATATTGTTTGAATTTCAGATTTATGTTTATCTAATTTGTTTGAAAAATTATTTAATACTGAATTTAAATAGTTTTCATTAGAATCGATTATATTTTGAAAAGTATTCTTTTTTATATGTAAATAATTCTCGATTTTACGGAAGTAATAATATGCCTCTGTTATATTTTTTAAATCATTTTTTGGAATTATATTTTCATGTTTTTTTAAATTTTTAAGTAATTTATGAATATTACTCTCTTTAAGAGAATTTATTTTTCCAGACCAAAGAAGTTGGTTAAAATGTATTATATTTTCACAAGATCGAATAAAACCATAAGAATTTTTTATATCTAGCTTTTGTTCAGTATTATTGGAGGCAAAGAGCTTTTTAATTTCATCTATAGCGTAATAGTCAAATGTTCTTCTAAATAAAAAACTTTTTATTGCTTCCTTAAATGAGAAATATTTTTGAATATCTCCAGACAAAAAACTTGATCTATGAAATGCTAATCTCTCCCAGTTTCTGCCAACTGATGTATAATAATTAATTGCTTGATCCATATCAGATATAATTAATGAATCACCAAAATCTGGTCGTAACCTTAAATCTATTTTATGAAAAAAAGACTCAGAAATATTAGATATGTCACTAATGGTTTTTTTTATAGATTTATTAAAATCCTGGATAGAAATAGGACTATTTTTGGAGTCATAAAATATGATTATATCAATATCAGAGGCAAAATTTAAATCTCTTACGCCAATTTTGCCCATACCTAAAATAAAATAATTTTTTTTTAAACTATTATTAAATGATCTGTATAGATTGATATTAATGATTTTACTTAAAATATTTTTACATAAAATAGACCACAATCTTGACCCATTAGACTGAGAAATTAAATTTTGATGAATTGATATAAAAATTAAATAAATAAGCTCATTTTTAAGTGTATTTATATTGAGAAAGTTAGTTTTAGAGGAATTAGAATATTTTTTTATATTACATTTGTAGTGGTTAAGTATTAATTGTGCATCAACCTTTGAAACATTATAAGAATTATTGAGATATTCATATTTTGATAAAAAAGTGGAGGATTTATATAATCTTTCTAACTCCAAATGGCATTCCTCTCAAAATAATTTAGTAAGCCACTATAATTATCAATAACTGAGATTTCTTTTTTTACTTTTTTGGAATTTGATATGTTACTAAGTGCAGTGAATATACTTTTTTTTAATAAATTAATATTTAAATATTTGTAATGCTCAAATTCATATATTGTATTAATTATTGAGGTTGACTTCTTTTTGACATTCTCAAGATCTAATTTTTCTAAAAAAAAAGCGTCTTTTGCAAATTGCCTACCAATCATAAATTGAGTAATATTTTTTGACTGAAAAAATTTAAAGGTTTCTAAATCATTAACCTCACCATTAGGAATAAGTTCCAATTCAGGAAATTGATCACAACACTCTAAAAATAAATTATAATTAATTTTTGGAATTGTTCTATTTTTTTTGGTATCTAAGTTCAAAACACCATTTCTACAATGTATAAAAACTTTTTTAATTCCTATTTCATTATACAATTTTAGATAATCAAAAATATAACTCTTATCCTCATTCATACCTAAACCAAGTCTACATTTTACTGATACATCTTTATTATATTTGATCAATTCATATAAACATTTTTTTACTAGGTCATACTTTTGTGTTAAAGCTAAACCAAGCATATTTTCTTGGACTCTAGAACTTGGGCACCCTAAATTAAAATTTACATGTCTAATAATATCTACTTTATTTAAAATATTTATTGTTCTTTTAATTTCTTCAGGATTTGAGCCTGCAATTTGAATGGCGCTTTTATTATTTTTTAAAAAATGCTTGGTTATTGTTTTGGTCTCATTGTGGATGATTGCTTTATCCACTATCATTTCAGAAAAAGTAGTTACACTATTGCCATAAATGTTTTCCACTAAACTTCTAAAATAGCAGTCTGTGTAACCCATCATTGGTGCTAAATAATAATTCATCGAAAAAATTCTTTTAATAATTGAAAAATACTTTAATAAAAGTAAAAATCATTAAAAATCAAGACATTGGAAAATTTCAACATAAATCACCTAGTTTTTAATTCTGATGGGCTAATACCTACGATTGCTCAAGAGAAGTCAACTAATGAAATTCTTATGATGGCCTACTCAAATAAAAATTCTATTGAAATGACAGTAAAAACAAAAAAAGCACACTTTTGGAGTAGAAGTAAAAAAAAATTATGGTTAAAAGGCGAAACTTCTGGCAATAAACTTAATATTATTAATATTTATACTGATTGTGACAGTGACGCTTTGATTTATGAAGTTGAGCTTGAAGGCATTGGCGCTTGCCATACGGGTAAAAAAAGTTGTTTTTATAAAAAATTAGAATTATGAGAGAGATAATAGCATTTAAAGACTCGAATAATAATTATTGGGACACTGAAGTTGAAAATAGCACTCCCATTAAACCTAAATCTGATGATGCATTAAATATAATGCGGCATGATATGGCTCATATTTTGGCTGAAGCTGTAATTACTCTTTTCCCAAATGCTAAACCAACTATTGGTCCTTTTATAAAGAACGGATTTTATTATGACTTTGATATGGAAAGTACTCTATCAGATGATGACTTAGCTAATATAGAAAAAAAAATGAAAGAAATTCTCTCAGAGGGAAGAAACTTTTCAAAGAGAGCTGCAACTAAAAAAGAGGCATCAGAAATATTTAAAGATAATAAATATAAATTGGAGCTTATAAATAATTTAGATAATTCTGATGAAATAACACTCTATGAGCAAAAAAATTTTACTGATCTTTGTAAAGGTCCTCATCATAAAAGCACAAAAGATTATAATGCCAGCTTTAAAATAACAAATGTATCAGGGGCTTATTGGAGAGGTATTAGCACTAACAAAATGCTTCAAAGAATTTATGCAACCGCTTGGTATTCTGAAAAAGAACTTCGAGTTTATTTAAAAAATTTAGAAGAGGCAAAAGAAAGAAATCATAGAAGATTAGGCACTGATATGGGTTTGTTCCTTCTAACTGATTTATCAGCAGGGAATGTATTTTGGAAAGATAAAGGCTTAACCTTGTATCAAAATATTGAAAAATATATTCGCTCTGAGCAACAAAAACTTAACTATTTTGAAGTCAAAACACCTGAGCTAGTATCAAATGAACTTTGGATAAAGTCTGGTCATTGGGACAATTTTAAAGAAAATATGTTCACATCAGAAACTGACAACAAGACATTTGCACTAAAACCTATGAATTGTCCATGTCATATAGTTTTATTTAACTCTCAACTAATAACTTACAAAGATTTACCACTTAGATACTCAGAATTTGGTAAGTGTCATAGATACGAACCATCTGGAGCTCTAAATGGATTATTTAGGGTCAGAGGTTTTACTCAAGATGATGCCCACATATTTTGTTCTGCTGAACAAATATATGATGTTTGTAATGAGACAACCCTTTTAATTGAGAGAGTGTATAAAAAGTTCGGATTTGAAAAAATAAAATATAATATTTCTACTCGTCCAGAAAAAAGCATTGGTGCTCAAGAAAACTGGGACAATGCAGAAAATCAGTTAAAAAAAGTTTTAAAAGACAACAACAAAGAATTTAATATTTTAGAAGGTGAAGGGGCATTCTATGGCCCAAAAATAGAATTTACATTAGAGGACTCACTGGGTCGAGAGTGGCAATGTGGAACTATACAAATTGACTTCAATCTCCCTGATAGGTTGGGTGCAAAGTACAAAGACAAAGATGATAAAAACCAAGTTCCAATAATGATACACCGAGCAGTTGTAGGGTCTCTAGAGAGATTTATAGCAATTATTCTTGAAAACACTAATGGCTGGCTTCCTTTATTTGTTACGCCCATACAACTTGCAATTCTCCCTGTTTCTGAAAAATTTGTTGATCATAGCAATCAAATTAAAGAGAAACTTCAAAAACTGGGTGTAAGAGTAGTTGTTGATAGTTCAGATAACAAATTGGGATATAAAATAAGAAATTCTGTTTCTAAAAAGATACCCTATTCTCTAGTAATGGGTGAGAAAGAGATTGAGTCAAACTCATTTACTCTAAGAAGTAATGAGGGTAAGAATACTTCTTTTGATGATATTAACTCTCTCTCTGATTTCTTTATCAGTAATTAACTATTAAAAAGTTAATTTATAAAATAAGTTAATTTCTTAAAATGAGCGACCACATCAAGGCAGTAATTATAGTAGTTTTAAGTGGATTAATATGGAGTTTTGGACCGCTTGTGGTCAAAAATATGATAGACCCTCAAATCTATCAACTCCCCTACCTTGTTATTAGAGGGCTTACAGTTGCAATTATCATCGCCATATATCTTATTCTAAATGAACAAAAAGACTTTTTTAGTAATGTAATCAAAATAGATAAAGTTTCTGTGATTGGTGGTCTTAGTTTAACAACAGCCATGGTTGGTTTTATTTACTCAATAAGCAATACAACTGCCGCAGTTACATTATTTATGTTGGCGTTAATGCCTTTTTTAGCATCATTAATTGCCCTAGTCTTTATTCATGAGAAAATCTCAAAACAAAATTTTATAACTATGATCATTGCTTTTATTGGTGCTTTAATAATGATATATGCAAGTGCCTTTAGTGGATCGTTGTATGGACTAATTATGGGCTTTATATCAAGTATTGGCTTTGCAGCATTCACGGTTGCTTTGAGAAGCAAAAGTAACTTTAAAAAATTTTATATTTTGATTTATGCAGGAATTTTTTGCGCAGTTATTGCAGCTTTATTGATGATTTTTAATAATCAAGAAATTTATTTACCCTTCAGAAATATTCTTTTGAGTATGACTCATGGTTTGATCGTAGCAACTGGGCTTATCCTTTTTAGCATTGGTTCAAAACAATTACTTTCGGGAGAACTGACAATGCTATCTTTATTAGAGGTAGTTGGAGGAATTTTTTGGGCGTGGCTACCTATTCTGGGTATCAATGAAACACCAGATATAAATACAATTATAGGAGGTATAATTATTTGCTTAGCTATAGCGATGAATTCATATCGTTTTGATAAAAAGAGGCTTCAAAATTTAATTAGATAGTAAGGCCAACAACACCAATGAAAGTTAAAGAGATGCCTAAAGTTTGAATTTTAGATATTTTTTCTTTTAAAACCAGTCTAGCCAATAAAACTGTTACAAGACCAAAACCTGAAGAAATGACTACTGCAATACTCACTTTGTCAAAAGCATATGCAGAGACTAAACAAAAATAACCTGTTGTTTCTAATATTCCTTGAAAAAATAAAATAGGAACTGCTTTTTTTGTAAGTGTTATTTTAGACTTCATAAAAAATAATAAGGAAGCAATACCTAATAAGCTAAAAAATCTTACATATATGACAGCCTCAATTGGATCTAAAGAGTTTGATGCCTCTTGAGAAAAAATAAGGCCCAAAGCCAGCATACCACTTGCCATAAATGACACAATTAGAGACTCTTTTATCTGTTTTTTTGACAAACCAAGGCTTTCTTTAAAACTATCAGCGCTTATGGATACAAATATTGCGCCAGATATAACGACAAGAGTGGCAATCCACTGAGTAAGTGTGGGTTCACTTCCTAAAAAAAATCTTATAACAAAGACAAAAAAGGGATTGGTCGCTGTTATGGAGGCTACTATTGACACTGGTCCCATTTGGAGACCTCTGTACAAACAAAGAAGTCCAAACATTATTAAAATTCCTGATAGGAAACTATTACTCAGACCAATCGCGTTTGGAGAAAGACCACTTCCAAAAAAATAGAATAAAATTAAATAAAATATTGAGCCAACAACCAACATCCAAAAAAGTGAATTTTTAAATCCAACTTCCTTTGATGAAAATCTGGCCAAAAAATCTCCAACACCAAAACTAAAAGCTGAGAGAATACCCAATAAGATTGCCATCAATATAGCTAAAATCTAAACTTGAAAACTCTCACCACAGCCACATTCACTGGTCTGATTAGGATTTTTAAAAATAAACCTTTCTCCAAATTCTTCTTTAATAAAGTCCATTTCTGTACCTATTACATACATGACTGCTTTATCTTCAATATATAGAGGGAACTTGTAATCATTGACTAACTCACAACCTTGTATGCTATCATGATTCACATACTCCATTGTATAACTTAATCCTGCACACCCTTTAGTGCTTAAGCCAATTTTCAGTCCGATAGCATTACTATTATTAACTAATAATTTAGAAATTTGTTCTTCAGCAGTTTTAGATAATGTAAATAAAGGATTGGTCATATTAAAAACCTAAAGCTAACTTTGCATCTTCGCTCATCATATCTTTATTCCATGGAGGTTGAAAGGTTAGTTTTATGCTAACCTGTCCTACATCTTTTAATTCATGAACTTTTTTAGCAACTTCTAGCGGAAAACTATCGGCAACAGGGCAGTTAACTGTTGTCAGTGTCATAATAATTTTAATATTGTTAAAATTATCAATTGATATGTCGTAAATTAAACCAAGATCATAAATATTCATATCCATTTCAGGATCTCTTATATCTGTGAGAACTTTGATTATATGATCATTTGTTAATGTCACTGACTGTGATGACGATATTTCTCCATAAGTAATCTCACCTTCAGAACTTACTTTTGGCATAAAGTCAGAAAGTGTTTTATTATCCATAGCTTATTGAAGAAGTTTTAGAGTTTTTTTCAAAGATTCTATAAAATGATCAATATCATTAAGATCGTTATAAATACCAAAAGAGACTCTGCAAGAACCTGGGATACCTAACTTTTTCATAAATGGTTGGCAACAATGGTGACCTCCTCTAATCATAATTCCATACTGGTCAAGAAAAGTGGCAATATCATTAAAATTTAGGTTTTTAATATTAAAAGAAACAATGGATGTAGCATTTGCATCCTCATTAGAGCCATATATATCAACTTCTTTGAATTCACGTAAAGCTTTAATTAATGTAGATCTGAGTTTTTTTTCATTCAAAAAATAGTCTTGGTAATTATTATTATTCAAATATTCCATAGCAGTTTTAAAGCCAATTGCTGCCTCAATTGAAGGCGTACCCGGTTCAAATTTATTGGGTAACATAGCATAGGAAAAATCATTAGATGAAACTTCATTGATCATCCCTCCTCCAAGTGTTGGGGGATTTAATTTGTTTAAAATATCCTCTTTACCATACATAATTCCAATACCTGATGGACCATAAAGTTTATGAGATGAAAAAGAGTAAAAATCACAATCCAAATCTTTTACATTAATTTTTAAGTGTGCTATTGATTGACAACCATCAACGGCAACATAAGTATCTTTATTAATAGATTTTTTAATCTTTTTAATATCAAGTATCTGGCCAGTTACATTTGACATGTGTGTTAAAGAGAGAACCTTTGTGGAGTCATCACAATTACTAATGATATCATCTTCAGATAAAATGCCATCTTTAGAAATAGGAATTATTTTTAATTCTAAACCTAATTTTTTACATAAGTTCATCCAAGGTAAATAGTTTGAGTGATGTTCTAATTCTGTCACAACAATCTTATCGCCCTCTTTAAGATGTTCAGCTAATGAATTAGCAATAATATTTATAGAGTCAGTAGCCCCTCTTGTAAAAATTATCTCATTTGTAGAATTAGAATTAATAAAATTTTTTGCTACATCTCTAGATTTTTCATATAAATCTGTAGCATCTATACTAAGTGAATTCATTCCTCTATGAACATTTTCATAAGAATTTTCTAAAAATTCAGAGATAGAGTTAATTACTTGTTTGGGTTTCTGAGTACTTGCTGCAGAGTCAAGATAAGTAATATCTTTATCTCTAATCTTTTTATCTAAAATTGGAAAATCTAATTTAATATTATTCATGATAATAAACTTTCAATTAACTCATTTGAATAATTCTTTAACATATCGTCTTTAATTGACTCAATAATCTCAACAATAAATGCTTTTTTTAATATTTTTTTAGCTATTTCGCTATCAATTCCTCTGGACTTAAAATAATAAATTTGCTCGTCATCTAATTTGGAAACAGTAGACCCGTGACTACATTTTACGTCATCTGCATAAATTTCAAGTTCTGGCTTATTGTTAGCTTTCGATATATCATCTAAAAGCAATGATCTACTCATTTGATATCCATCAGTTTTCTGAGCAATAGAGTCAACATATATCTTTCCTTGAAAATTTGTAATAGCGCCCTTCTCAACAATAGATTTAAAAATTTCTCTACTTGATGAAGAGGGCTTTAAATGTTGTATAAAAGAATAATTGTCATTTACACCATAATTGTTGATATTAAGACCATATAAATCAAAGCTACACTCTTGATTTAATGATGCATAAAACTCGTTTCTTGTATGGATATTATCTGATTGAAAAGAAACAAAATTTAAATATGAGTTATCTTGTAAATTAGACTCGAAATATAAAAAAGATTTATAATTTGAAACATTAAAGTGAATTACATTTAACTTAGAATTATTAGATAAATTTAAGAAAATTGATTTAGGGTACTCATCATTTGATTTGTTGTTAAAAATAATTAGATTAACTTTGTTTGTAGAGGATTTAGATATATGTATGTTCTCATTTATTTGAGAAATATCTAAAAATAAATTTCTATCACCAAATGTATCTAAATTCACAGATTTAGTTTCCCTTTTTACTAATGAGGAGACTCTAAAGAAGCTATCTTCATTATTATATTTCCAGAGATTTAAATTAGCTGTCAAGTCAAATGGATTTAAAATAGAAGAGGTAATATTTTTAGTATTATCTAATAGTTCAGAAAAATTTATATCTCTAAGTAAGATTTCTGATTTGACATCTTTATGAAGTTGAGCGTATTTATAATTTTCAATTTTAAAATTTTTATATGGGTTTTGATTATCTAAGATGTCTTTAGCATATTGAGATACACTTTCAGATTGTATCTTTTCTAAATTTAATAAAAGTTCCATTAGGCGGTTTAAGATATCTCTTCGTAACCTTTTTCTTCAAGCTCTAAAGCTAAAGAGTAATCACCAGATTTTACGATTTTACCATCTGCTATAATATGAACAAAATCAGGCTTTATATAATTTAAAAGTCTTTGATAATGAGTAATAACTAAGAAAGAGTTATCATTATTTCTTAATTTATTTACTCCCTCAGAGACAATTCTTAAGGCATCAATGTCTAAACCGGAGTCTGTCTCATCTAAAATAGCCATTTTGGGACTTAACATAGACATCTGTAAAATTTCTTGTTTCTTTTTTTCACCACCAGAGTAATTAACATTTAAATCTCTTTTAAGCATTTCAGTACTTATATTCAATTCTTCTGCTTTTGATTTCATTAATTTAGCAAATTCCAATGCGTCCATTTCACTTTGACCTAAATATTTTCTTTTAGAATTAATTGCTGTTTTCAGAAAAAATGAAGTCTGCACACCAGGTATCTCCATAGGATATTGAAATGCAAGAAATAATCCCTCGTTTGCTCTTTCATCAACATCTAATTCCAATAAATTTTTACCATTGTAATCTATTGTTCCATCATTTATTTCATATTTATCTTTACCGGATAGCACGTAAGAGAGTGTGCTTTTACCAGATCCGTTAGGGCCCATAAGTGCGTGAACCTCACCTTTATTAATAGATAAATCCAAACCTTTAATTATTTTTTTTTCTTCAATAGAGACATGAAGATTTTTAATTTCCAACATTATCCAACACTTCCTTCTAAACTAATTGCGACTAATTTTTGAGCTTCGACAGCAAACTCCATTGGTAAATGTTGAAGTACCTCTTTACAGAAACCATTCACAATTAACCCTACTGCATCTTCACTGTTTAATCCTCTTTGCTGACAGTAAAATAATTGATCTTCGTTAATTTTTGAGGTTGTGGCCTCGTGCTCAACCATTGAGTCTGAATTACTTGACTCTATATATGGAACTGTATGAGCTCCACATTTATTACCAATTAATAGAGAGTCACATTGAGTAAAATTTCTCGCATTTTTGGCTTTCGACAAAATATTTACAAGGCCTCTATATGTGTTGTTAGCTTTTCCAGCTGAAATGCCTTTAGATATGATTTTAGAAGACGTGTTTTTACCAATGTGTATCATTTTTGTACCAGTGTCAGCTTGTTGCATATTGTTAGTTATGGCTACTGAATAAAATTCTCCTTTAGAGTTATCTCCTTGTAAAATGCAGCTTGGATATTTCCATGTAATTGCAGATCCTGTCTCGACTTGAGTCCAAGATATTTTAGAATTTTTCCCTCTGCAGGCACCTCTTTTGGTTACAAAGTTGTAGATACCTCCCTTACCCTCTTTATCTCCTGGGTACCAGTTTTGAACTGTTGAATACTTAATTTCAGCATTATCTAGGGCAACTAACTCTACATTAGCAGCATGAAGTTGGTTTTCATCTCTCATTGGTGCAGTACAGCCTTCTAGGTAACTCACATAACTGTCTTTATCAGCGATGATAAGCGTTCTTTCGAATTGACCTGTATTCATTGCATTAATTCTAAAATATGTTGATAATTCTACTGGGCACCTTACTCCCTCAGGAATGTAAATAAACGATCCATCAGTGAAAACGGCTGAGTTTAATGCTGCGAAAGAATGATCTGATACTGGAATTACACTTCCTAGATATTTTTTTACTAATTCTGGGTGAGTTTTTACTGCATCAGAAATTGAACAAAACACTATGCCTAAGTCACTAAGTTGTTTTTTATATGTCGTGGCAACTGATACGGAGTCGAAAACAGCATCAACAGCTATACCGGATAACATTTTTTGTTCTTTTAATGGAATACCAAGTTTTTCATAAGTTTCTAGTATTTCTGGATCAATTTCATCTAGTGACTTTGGTTTATCTTTTAAACTTTTAGGTATTGAGTAATAATAACAATCTTGATAATCGATTTCTGGAATATTCAATTTAGCCCATTGAGGCTTCGGTAATTTGTTGAAGACTTTAAATGCATTTAATCTCCATTCAAGCATCCACTCTGGTTCATCTTTTTGGGCAGATATGAATTTTATTATTTCTTCATTTAAACCTTTTGGAGGTCGGATCTCGTCTACTTCAGTAGAAAAACCATATTTGTAATCACTACTACCTAGTGTGTTTACTTGTTTAATTGTTTGTTCTGTAGCTGCCATAGGTCTCGATATATATGATAAATAAGGATTTTTACAAGAAAATACGAGTAAATACCCTAATTAGTTCAGTTTCTGTTTAATAATCCCACCACCTAAAACCCTATCATTATCATATAAAACACAAGCTTGACCTTTGGTAATTGCCTCTGCGGGTTCATCAAACTCAAAAGAATAGGAGGTAGATTGTTTTATAAGTTTTCCCTTTTTTGGTTCAGATAAAGATCTAATTTTTGCACTACATGGGATTTCAACAGTTTTTTTGGAAAGGTCGTACTCTGGCATAATAAAATTCAAATCACCTAATAAGAGGGATTTACCTAACAGATCTCTCTTATCACCAACAATTATTTGGTTTTTATCTTTAATAATATCAACAACATAAAGCGGATCTTCATTTGCTATACCCAAGCCTCTTCTTTGACCAACTGTAAAATTTTGAATACCGTCATGAAAAGATAAAACATTACCTGAAAGGTCGAGTATTTCACCTTTCTTCTTATTCGACTTAATAAATTTTTTGTAATCTCCATCTGGAATAAAACATATATCTTGACTATCCTTCTTGTCATAAACGATCAGACCAAGATCCTCTGCTATTTTTCTAGTTTCTGCTTTAGATATATCACCAAGTGGAAATCTTAAGTAATCTAACTGATCCTGTGTTGTTGCAAATAAAAAATAACTTTGATCCTTCGATTTGTCCTCAGCCCTATACATATGGGCATCTTTAATATTACCTTTTCTTCTAATGTAATGCCCTGTTGCCATACAATCTGCCTCTAATTTTTTTGCAAAGTTCATTAAATCTCTAAACTTAACAGTCTCATTACACTTAACACAAGGTATGGGTGTTTCACCATTTTCGTAAGCGTTGATAAAGTAATCGATTACATCAGATTTAAATGTTTTTTCATAATTAAATACATAGTGGGGTATATCTAATTTTTGGGCAACTCGTCTAGCGTCATAAATATCAAGACCAGAACAGCAAGAACCTTTTTTTGCAGAGTTATTAGAAGTGTATAGTTGAAGAGTTATACCGATAACATTGTATCCCTCTTTTTTTAATAGACCAGCTGTGACAGAACTATCCACTCCACCAGACATAGCAACCACCACTGTTGTGCTTGATGGATCTTTATTAAAACCTAATGAATTCATTTATAACTTGCTTTTTTTATCAAAAGTAATCTATGATCTCTTCTTTAATTATGCCAGAAGTATTTATACAAGGTGGTGAAGGTAAACTTCAAGCCAAATACTCACCTAGTGAGCAAGAAAAACCAAATATAGCTATAATTCTCCATCCCAATCCTAAACACGGTGGAACTATGGACACTAAAGTTAATTATGCTGCATTTAAAGTGATGAAAGATGCGGGTTTTTCAACTTTAAGAATAAATTTTCGCGGTGTTGGCAAGAGTGATGGAGCCTTTACTGAGGGAGAAGGAGAGCTTAATGATGCAAGTGTCTCTTTAGATTGGCTCCAAAAAAAAAATGAGGATTTTAGGTCATGTTGGATTGTAGGATTCTCCTTTGGTGCATGGATTGGATTTCAAACTCTAATGAGAAGACCAGAAGTAGATGGATTAATTTTAATTGCACCACCTGTAAATTTGTACGATTTTAATTTTTTATCACCTTGTCCTATCAAAACATTGATAGTTAGAGCTGAACAAGATGAAATAGTAAAAAGAGATAACTTAAAAGAATTTTTTGAAACATTTAAAAAACAAAAAAATGCGGAAGTGTCAATGGAAACTATCTCAAAATCAAATCACTTATTTGAGGGAAAGCTAGATCCTCTTATGAATACTTTAAATAAGTATATTCAAAAACACAAAAGCTAACACTTTTCACCTAGGTAAATATTTTTTAAAACTTTTGTAGTTTCATAATATGTAGATTGTTTTTTTAGCATATATCTTATACCAAGTAATGCCATTCCTTGGGATTCAATGAAATCTCCGTCTATTTGGTAATTATCAATTAAAGAAATGTTATCAAAATACTCAGTGAAAATTTTTTGTAAAGTTAGATTTTTTCTTCCACCGCCCATTAAAATAATTTTGAATTCTGATTGCAAGGAAATCAAAGAATTAATAGCAAATGGAATAACTTCAAGTAATGTATAAATTAAATCATTTAAATTTTTATCTTTAATAGAATTATCTATATATTTATGAAAATAATTTCTGTCTAAAGATTTAGGAAGTTTTTCTAAAAAATACTTGTCACTTATTATTCTGTTAAATAGAGCATCAATTTTTTGACCATTATTAGATAATGAACCATCAACATCAAATCTTTCTTTAGTTTTTTCATAAATTAAATCATTAAGGATAGCATTACCAAAAGAACTATCACCAGCAGTAATTTTTTGGTTATCAATTACAGTTATATTAGTAACACCTCCTATATTGACAAAAATAACCTTTTTTAAATCTAGTTGATTAGCTAAGACTCTGTGGAATTCTGGCATTATTGGTGCCCCATTACCACCATTTAACAAATCATTTTTTCTAAAGTTACATATAACAGGAGAGTTAGTGTTAAATCTAATACTCTTATCAAATAGTTGTATTGAAATTTTTGTTTTTTGATCGTGATATATTGTTTGTCCATGCATTGCAATTAAGTCTATTTCGAAATTATTTTTTTTAATAAAGTTGTTTATAGAATCCTTATATTCTTGATTTAGCTGATTTATAACTTTGATATCGTCTAAGTATCCTTTCAAAATTACATTACGTAATTTTAATTGCAGGTCATCACTATATGGAATGAATTCATTTGATATATCAGTCACATATGAAACTCCATCAGATTTGACCAAGCTACAATCAATACCATCTAAAGAGGTACCAGACATGCAACCGAGGGCGATATATTCCATTTGATATCTATAAAATTATGTTAATTATTATATATGATTGATTATATACAGTTATTTAAAGATAGAAATCTATTCAATCAATGCACTAATGAAATAGAACTTAATAATTTACTCAATAAGAAAAAAATTATTTTTTATATTGGATTTGATGCTACAGCTGATGCATTACATGCTGGTAGTCTTGTACAATTAAGAGCTATTAAGACTCTAATCAAACATGGTCATCAGGCAATAGTACTATTAGGTGGAGGTACAACAAAAATTGGTGACCCCTCTGGCAAAGATGCCTCAAGACAAATTTTAACTTACGAAACGATCCAAAAAAATATTAAGAATTTTAAAAGAATATTTGAACATTATTTTAGAGATTTCAATGAAAATATAAAATTTATAAATAATGATCAATGGCTTGATAAATTAAATTACATAGAGTTATTGAGAGATTTGGGAAGTCAAGTCTCAATCAATCGTATGCTTACATTTGAGAGTGTTAAAGAGAGGCTTAAAAGAGAGCAATCATTATCATTTTTAGAATTTAATTACATGATACTTCAAAGTTATGATTTTCTTCACTTAAATAAACATGAAAATTGCGAGTTGCAAATTGGTGGCTCGGATCAATGGGGTAATATCGTTTTGGGTATGGAAATTATATCAAAAATAAACAAAAAAGATGCTTTTGGTCTGACTACACCTCTTTTAACTACCTCTACTGGTAAGAAGATGGGCAAGACCGAGCAAGGCGCTGTCTGGATAGATCAAAATAAATATAGTTCTTACGATTTCTATCAGTATTGGAGAAATGTGGATGATAATGATGTTGAAAAACTATTACTTATTTTTAGCGATTTAGACAAACAAGAAATTAAAATATTAATTAAAGAAGATATCAATAATGCGAAAAAAAAATTAGCATATTTTGTGACAACAGATTGTCACTCAGAAAGCTCAGCACAAGAGGCTGAAGAAAAAGCAAGATCAATTTTTGAAAATAATTCTTACGATAATATTGATGAAATAAACTTTAAAATAGACTCAAAACTCATAGATACACTAACATCCAATAGTACGGTCTCATCAAAATCTGAAGCAAAAAGGCTAATTGAGGGTGGTGGTATAAAGATTGACGAAGATCAAATTAACGATATTAATCTTACAATTGATAAGTCTTATAACGAAAAAATACTCAAGATTGGCAAAAAAAAATATTTTAAAATTATTGTTAAGTAATCAATATATCCTTTATAGCATCATTAACAAAATTTAAATCATCATCGGACTTACCTGCTCCAGCATAGTGACCGTAACTTGAAGGAATGATACGTAATTCACCATTTTTAATATTTTTTAATTCAATTTCATTATCCTCTGGGGGGAAGTATAAATCATTTTTACCTGGCATTAAAATGCATCGCGCAGTAATAGAGTTAAGAGCTTTTTCAAATTGATTATTAAATTTATTATTGTTGCTAATGTCGTGCTCTTGCCAAGTTCTTATCATCGCTAATAAATCATTTGCATCCTTACGATAATAAATTCTATTCCAAAGTTTATCTAAAACTTCTTTTGCATCTTTGTAACCATCATCGATATATTTTTTTTCCCTAAACCAGTCTTGCCCATGTGCCCATCCAGCCCATACTCTGGCCATAGTTGTTTTTCCATTTTGAGGTTGTTTTTCATAATTTCCAGAATTCCAGTTTGGATCTGAGGTCAAAGCAGCATATACACCCTCTAAAAATACATATGTATGTTCTGTGGTTTTAGCATGACCACACATAGAAATCATATTTTCTACCATATCTGGAAAATATGACGCCCACTCAAATGCTTGTTGTCCTCCCATTGACCAACCTATAACTAATTTAATTTTTTTAATGCTAAATATTTCTTTTAGAAGTATGTATTGTGCTTGCACGTTGTCATATATTGTGACTAAGGGAAAATTAGGCCCATTAAAGGGTTTTTCTGTATTACTAGGTGAGGAGGAAACACCATTACAAAACATATTTGGAATAATGATGAAATATTTATCTGGATCTATGGGAAAATTATTACCAATCAGATATCCTTGCTCAAGATGTGTGCCAGCATACCTAGTAGGAAATAAAATTACATTTGATTTGTCAGAATTTAGTTTCCCAAATGCTAAATAATTTAATTGTAAATCTATTATGTCGCCTGATTTTAATTTGAAATCATTTAATTGGTATTTATGAAGTTCCTCTTTGTTAATCAATTAAAATAACTTTAGATATTCTTTGATTTCCCAATCAGTTGTAGTTGTATGATATCTAGACCACTCATCATATTTATATCCAATAAAATTGTTTATCATAGCCTCAGAAAATACTTTTTTAGTTAATTTATCAGCAGCAAAAGCGTCTACTGCCTCTAATAAATTTCTTGGCAATGTAGTAACCTCTTTTTTTTCTTTCTCGGTCAAATCATAAAGACTTTTATTAGTTGGTTTTGGGGGCTTCATTTTTTTGTCGATACCCTCTGTAACAGCTGCTGATAATAAAGAAAAAGTTAAATAAGGATTTTGGGTTAAATCAGACGCCCTATTTTCTATACAATATCTATTTTGTGGTAATCTTATCATAGCTGATCTATTGTTACTTCCATATGTCATATGTGTTGGAGCCCATGTATGACGGCCACCATCAAGGCCCTCAACTGTAGGAACAAATCCGTTATATGAGTTAACAGTTGGACACGCTAGAGCTGTAATCGCTGCTCCATGTTTTAAAATTCCAGCGACAGCATTGTAGGCTTTATCAGAGAAATTATTTCCATTCTTATATATGTTATTATTTTTCTTTTTAATTGATGCCACACTATGATTGATATGAGCACCCGCCCTCCAATCACTAATAGTTGTCTTGGGCATAAAAGATACAAAATATCCATATTTTTTTGCTATTTCTTTTAGTAACACTCTTAGAAATACAAACCTATCAGCCATTCCTAATATATCTGTATAACCAAAATCTAATTCATATTGACCATATGCACCTTCTGCAACGACGTCATGAAGATCCCATTTCAAATCGTTGTTTAAAATATCAATGATTTCTTTTAAAAAATGCATACCATCAATTGAATATTCAGAGTCATACCCAAAGGCTTGTCTTCTTAAATCTATAGGGTCTCTATCGATTGCCTTTACAGGTTTATCGCCCTCCCATTTCATAAGGAAAAATTCTGGCTCAATACCAACAAAAAATTTAAGGTCAGATTTAGCACTTTCCTTTATCTGTTTTTTTAACGTCATTCTTGGACATACATCGTAAGGTTTGTCATTCCAATACAAATCTGAGAATACCCAAGCACATGTTTTATCCCATGGGCAAATAACAAGACTATCCAAGTCAGGTAATGGTATTTGATCATTGTCAGCAGGTGTTAATTCTGGAACAAAAGAAACAGAATGAACTGCGAATTGAGGTCCTTTACCCATACAAAGATCTTCAAAGTCGGATATTGGCATAGGTTTTGTCTTTGGACTACCTAGGAAGTCAATCCAGTTTGAGTAAATATACTTTACACCTTTATTCTCTAATTGTTTTTTTAATAGTTTTACTCTTTTTATGTCAGGTAAGGCGTCTTTAAAATTTTCAAAATAATCACTCAAAAGAATTTCTCACTTTCCAATTTAACAAATTGAAATTATAAGACCATAATATAAAATTTCTACTTGTAATTATGAATATAGATTTTTTTAAAAGATCTTGGATGAAATTTTATAAAAGAGGTTTCATAACTGGGTTCTTAGTACTGACTTTTATGTTAGTAATTGATCAGTTTTTACAAAATCCTCTTTTTTTTAGTAAAATAACAAGTATCAGAGTTTTTATTTATATTGTTTCTACCATTTTCTTTGCAGCAGTATTTTGTGGTCTATTAGCTGTTATTTTCTTAGGATTAGTTACAATTGTTACAAAAAAATAATTAATTTTCTAAACTGCTCAGCCAATTTACTAACTCGAGTTTACGATCATAGAAATCGCTACTCTCTAATTGTTCTAAGTTATGAATAAGTTCACTAAATTTCTCACTAGTCATTTTGTTAAGATAATTTGTTTTCCAGTATGTCATTAAATTTCCTATAAAGTTATATGGCAGCTCAGGGTGATATTGAGTACAGGTAATATTGTATTTTTTATGAACAATAGACTGGATAGAAAAATCATTTTCAGATATTACCTGAAAATCATTAGGAATATTTTCAATACTATCATAATGATGTCCTGGAGCTGTAAATAAATCTTTTTTGTTTCTATAAATGTAATGTTCGTTTTTTATTTTTATATTATTTGCAAATCCAAATTCAGGTATTGATGATTTAGTAATTTTTCCTCCAAGAACAGTTACAAATACTTGCAATCCCCAACAGCTGCCCCAAATAGGTTTTCCAAGTTCAACTATTTTAGTAAATATTTCTAATTGTTTTTTATTATGTGAGTTTTTTTCGTAGATATTACCTAAGCCTCCTGTCCATAAAAAAGCATCATAATGAGAAAAATCATATTCATTAATGTCTACATTATATGACTTAAGAACTTTAGTTTTATATTTTGAGTTTTGTTCTTTTATAATCTTCTCAAAAAAAGTGTGTTGGAATGGGCATTTTGCCTTTACATGTTGATCATCATGGTTTTTATCCATACCACTGATAATTAGTAAATTCAAAGAAGTTTATTTATCTCTTGTCCACTTTTTTTTTAAAATTAAATCATAATCACTTTTTGCTACTCTTCTTAAAATAAAATACATAAAGGCAATCCAAATTAAAGCAGCTAATAATTTATTATCTAGTACAGTTTGAACTATATTTTGGAAAAGTAAATTTGTGGTATTGTAATCCATCTTTTAAGGCGGGGATTATTTCCCCGCCTTAATTATAACATTATTTAGTTTTTTTTGCAGTATCAGACTCGTGTCTTGCAGCGGCAAATGTGACTAATATGCACAAAGCTATAACAACAAGGGTCCAAAAGATTAGGGTGCCTTCACTGTCAGCAGATGTAAAATAAGCATCTACACCTTCCCAACTATTTTCAGGTCCTGGCCATGAATTCATGATTTCTCCTTCCTCATTTGTTACTGATAAGCTTTTAAACCAAATTCAGCACTGTCAATTCCAGCTTTTTGTATCTCATCTGGTACTCTAAGCCATCCCATAGCTTTCATGATAAATGAAAGACCATATCCAGGGACAAATCCAAGTAAGAACATAACAATTGCTCCTACCAATTGGCCCCCAAAGCTAGTTGGTGGAATATCTCCGGATGCTGGGTAACCAGAAGCAAATAGTCCCATTGCTACTACACCCCATAAACCCGCAACACCATGAACTGAAATAGCACCAACTGGATCGTCGATCTTGAAAATACTGTGTAACAAATTATTCGCAGGAATAATAATTACACCGCCAACAAAACCTAACACAAAAGCTAATCCTGGATACCAGACATCTAGACCAGCTGCACATGAGAATATACCTGCAAGGCCTCCAGACATCATCCAGAATGGATTACCTTTGCTCATCCAGAATGCACCGATCATTCCACCGCCAAGACCCATGAGAGTATTGAAAGCGAATGATGATAGAGTAGCTGGAGCACCGTAAATATTGATCCATCCACCAAGCTCAGCACCACCCCAAATCAAACAACCACCGAGGAATCCAAAGAAACCAACAATAATCATTAATAAGCCTATGAATGAAAAACGAAGGTCATGACCTTCAATTTCATTGGCTGTGCCGTCTGCATTGTATTTGCCAACTCTAGGTCCTAGGTTTAGCACTACACCAAATGCAAACCAACCTGCTATCATGTGAACCACACCAGCAGCTCCAACGTCATGATAACCAAATTGGGTTACTAACCATCCATCAGCATGCCAGCCCCATGAGGCTCCGAGTATCCAAGCTGCTGATCCAAGAACTACCGCCAAGAAAACAAAAGAACTAATTCTTATTCTTTCTAAGACAGATCCTGAAAAAATAGATGCTGTTGTACATGCAAACAATGTAAATGCAGCCCAGAATATACCTGTAGCTTGATCACTTAACATTGGTCCCATTGATACATTCCATGGTGTACCATAACCCTCAAGGTCTATGGGTGTGAAACCACCGGGAAATGCGAGATAAATATACCAACCAAATAACCAGAAAGTTGGTATCATGAATGCGAATGCTAAAAGATTTTTACAAGCGGAGGATACAGCATTTTTAAAACGCGATGATCCAACCTCATACATCAAGAAGCCGACGTGAATAGCAATCATTAAAGCAGTACACCACCAATAAAATGCTTCGGTACTGACATTTGCTTGCATCATCACAAACGATTCAAGTTCTTCAAGTGTCATTATATGACCTCCTTATTAATTATTACTTTTTATTTTTATAAAAATAAAAAAGAACAGAGAAAAAATCTTTTTACAACTTTTTAGAATCTTCTTTCCTGTACTTTTATGTATTTTACTTTTAATTGACTTAATTATAAAATCAAAAGAAGTTAATTAATGTTAAAAAAAGATTGAGTTCAATTGTTTTTTTAATGGTATGCACGATTTGCATATTCAGATAGAGGAGATATATAATGGCAACTAACCTTCACCAATTTGCAAAAAAAAATGGTATTAAATATTTTTTTGTAAGCTTTGTAGATTTATTTGGAGTGCTCAGATCAAAGCTTGTACCTGCAACAGCAATAGATGAAATTCAATCTGAAGGTGCTGGATTTGCTGGTTTTGCAACATGGCTTGATATGTCTCCAGCTGACTCTGATATGTTTGGTATGCCTGATGGTGATAGTGTTATCCAGCTTCCTTGGAATAAAGAAATAGCTTGGGTTGCCTCTGATTTGTATATGGATGGTAAACCAGTAGAAACTTCACCAAGAATAGCCCTAAAAAGACAAATAGAAAAAGCAGCTAAAAAAAATCTTTATATGAAGTCAGGTGTTGAATGTGAATTTTTTTTGGTCAATGAAGACGGGACATCTTTATCAGATCAAAGGGATACGCAAGCAAAACCATGCTATGACTCCTCTGCTTTAATGAGAAGATATGATGTTATCACTGAGATATGTGACTCAATGATCGCACTAGGATGGAAACCTTACCAAAACGATCATGAAGATGCGAATGGGCAATTTGAAATGAACTGGGATTTCTCGGATTGTTTAGTAACAGCAGATAGACATGCTTTTTTTAAATTCATGGTGAAATCTATTGCAGAAAAACATTCACTAAGGGCAACTTTCATGCCCAAACCTTTTACAAATTTAACAGGTAATGGATGTCATTGTCATATTTCTATTTGGGATAAATCTGGCAAAAAAAATATGTTTTTAGATAAAAAAGATGAATTAGGTTTATCCAAAACTGGTTACAATTTCTTAGGTGGAATAATGGAAAGTGCGGACAAAATGTCTGCTGTTTTTAACCCAACTGTAAACTCCTATAAAAGAATTAACGGTAGTGTAACAACATCAGGTGCAACTTGGTCGCCAAGCTCAATTACTTGGGCAGGTAACAACAGGACACACATGGTAAGAGTTCCTGGAGCAGGTAGATTTGAATTAAGATTAATGGATGGAGCTACAAATCCTTATTTACTTCAAGCAGGTATTTTACTTTTAGGTTTGGACGGTTTAAATAATAAAAGAGACCCTGGAAAACGATTAGATATTAATATGTACACAGAGGGTCACAAGGCTGGGAAAGTAAAAAAATTGCCATTAAATCTTCTTGATGCAATACGTGATTTTGATAAATCAAAAATCATTAGAGCAGGTTTTGGTGATGATTTAGTTAATAGTTATGTAAAACTAAAAAATCAAGATTGGGGTACTTTTAATAAACACCTTTCTAGTTGGGAAAGAGAGACGACTCTAGATTGTTAAATTATTAATGACACCTGAAGTTTTACAAGAAAAGTTTCTTGATTGGCAATGTCAATCTAGAATTCAGGCATTTAGAACACAAAATGGTAGACCAAACTCATCTATGGCACCAATATTACTTGATAAGAAAGGAAATGAACTTCTAAGAATTATTGTTGTAATTTCAGAAAATGATCCTGTAAACACGACAAAACTGTTTGAACACACATTTAAACGAACTTACGATCCCGCTGATCGATTTGATAAAATGAATAAATTTTTATCTTCTGAGTATTTTATGGATAAAAATAAATTTTCAGACTCATTATTTGCTACTTTTCCAAAAAACTCAAGTATCTCAAAAAAAATAGTAAAAGACGGCTCATGTATTTTAGATTTTATTCACCTTTCTACAAATTATAGACTGTTATGTTCTCCTTTTATTCTTGATAAAAATGAGGAACATTGGGAAAATATTTTTTGGCATAATAAAAATTTTAATCCTGGTTTGGGGAATGACATAGATGTTATAAAGTTTATTCCAAATTGGAAAAAATCTAAATTAATAAGAATTAAAGATTAAAATATTTGAAAGTATAAGGGAGCAAAGGCTCCCTTATTTATAAGATTTTACTCAACTAACTTAAAGTTCTCACCCTTAGCGTATGTTCTTTTTAACTGTACCAAAGGATGATTAGGTGACATTTGAAACTTAATTAAAAGTTCTCTTGCTAACATATCTCTATCTTGTTGGTTTTTTGGAAGTTTAATCTTCTTTGGCAAAGTGATCCAAGCGTTTGCATTTCTGTCAAACACAGCAGGGGTATCACCTTCAAAACCCATATGGATGTCCTCTAACCAATTTAAATCATCCCAACCCATAATTTCGATATATTGTTTAAGAAATGGTGTTAAGTGCTTGTAATCAGGAATTAAGTTAACATCATAACGATAGCCAATGTGCTGGCCAATCATTTTTTCTCTTGATGTTTTAATTTCCTTATCTTTTAATTTAGCTCCGCCGACAACTTGATAACCTTTTGACTTAGTAGGTTTTTTTGATTTTGCAGAAGTTGATTTCTTTTTTGTAACTTTCTTTTTAACCATAATACTCTCCTAAATTGAGTGGTAGTTATCTACACCTACTGTTAAATCTGTACCAGCTAATGGAACTTTAGCCATTGCTGATGATTCCATTGT
The DNA here is from genome assembly GCA_902610175.1 of uncultured Alphaproteobacteria bacterium. Classification (GTDB taxonomy): domain Bacteria; phylum Pseudomonadota; class Alphaproteobacteria; order HIMB59; family HIMB59; genus HIMB59. Next base: position 59,933 of record CACLUR010000004.1, read on the forward strand.
CAATGCAGCTAGATCTTCTGGCTCAAGTGAGTGAATGTTTGTCTTACCACATGCTCTTGCTAGCATTTGGCACTCAAGAGTCATAGTGCTAAGCAAATTATAAACTCTTTCTGCTGCTTCTGTTGGGTCTAATCTACTTCTAAGAACAGGATCCTGTGTAGCCACACCAACTGGACATCTACCAGTATGACAGTGATAGCAGTAACCTGCCTCCACTCCCATTTCTTTTTCATAATCAGCTTCTGGAATATCTTTATTACAGTTCAGTGCTACTAATCCAGCTGTACCGATAGCAATAGCATCTGCCCCAAGAGCTAAGGCTTTAGCCATATCAGCTCCATCTCTAATACCTCCAGCAAATACTAATGATATTTCACCAGTTTTACCCACATCGTCCAAAGCTCTTCTTGCTTCTCTAATTGCACCAATACCAGGAATACCAGTATTAGCTGCTGCAATGTGTGGACCAGCTGCTGTTGAACCTTCCATAGAGTCTAAAAATATAGAGTCAGGGTCACATTTTGCTGCCATTCTCACATCGTCATAAACTCTTGATGCACCTAACTTCAATTGAATTGGCACTTGATTGTCAGTTAATTCTCTTAATTCTTGAACCTTAAGAGCTAAATCGTCTGGTCCCATCCAGTCTGGGTGTCTAGCAGGGGATCTTTGATCAATACCAGCAGGTAACGATCTCATCTCAGCTACTTGGTCAGTAACTTTCTGGCCCATTAAGTGACCACCCATTCCAACTTTTTGACCTTGGCCAATGAAAACCTCAATGGCGTCAGCTAATTGAGCATGGTGTGGGTTGAAACCATACCTGGATTGAATACATTGATAATACCATTTGTGAGAGTATCTTCTCTCATCAGGTATCATACCTCCTTCTCCAGAGCATGTTGCACTTCCAGCCATTGATGAACCTCTAGCTAAAGCAGTTTTTGCTTCATAAGAAAGAGCACCAAAACTCATACTTGTTATGTAAACTGGAATATCAAGTTTGATAGGATTTTTTGCTCTAGGACCTATAATTGTTTCTGTTAGACACTTCTCTCTGTAACCTTCAATAACAAATCTTGTTAATGTGCCTGGTAAAAAAACTAAATCATCCCAGTGAGGAATTTTTTTCATTAACGCCATACCACGCATACGATAACGACCAAGTTGTGATTTGATATGAATGTCGTCCATTACCTCGGGGGTAAAAATTGAGTTTTGTCCTAATAATTGTGTGTTACGTTTTGCCATTAGCCTAATATTCCTTTCTTTTCTGCTGGCTCTAGATTGTCATAATTCCAGAGCATTCTTCCTGCAACGTATTTCTTAAATTTTGAAGCTGGGACCTTGCAATCAATCTCAGCATTTTTAATTTTTTGTTCTAGCCATCTAACCTCGTGTTCATTCATTTCACCAGGTACGCAGTCTGTTCCAAGCGAATGAGGCTCTCCTCCTACAAAAATAATTCCATCATACATTGAGTCACCCATGTTTGCGTTTACATCACCACAAACGATAATTCTTCCTCTTTGCATCATAAATCCAGTGTAAGCTCCAGCATTTCCGCCAATAAGAATAGTGCCACCTTTCATATCAATTCCAGTTCTAGCACCTGCATCGCCTTTAACTATAAGGTCACCGCCTCTTAGAGCAGCTCCAAAACAAGATCCTGCATTGTTTTCAACAACAACTTTTCCTGACATCATATTTTCAGCACATGACCAACCAACTCTTCCGTTAACTCTCACTGTTGGTCCATCGATACAACCGATACCAAAATAACCTAAGCTACCCTCAAAGATTAAGTTTAACTTATTTAATATTCCCACACCAAGTGAATGTTTTGCACCAGGGTTTTTAATAACTATAGATCCATATCCCTTTCGAATTGCATCTCTAATTTTTTGATTCAAGACATGAGCATCAATGCCTTCACAATCAATCGAAGTTCTTTTATTAAAATCAACTTCGTGATTACCGTAGTAGGTATAATTTTCTTCTTCTGTTACTTCGAAATATAATTTTTGCGATCTACCTGATAAATTTTCATCATCAAAAGCAGTAGTTCTTTTTGTTATGCCTGCCATACTTTTACCTCCGCTTCATAAGGGTCATATGTTTTAATTTCGTGAGGAAATATATTCCTAATTGCAACCTCCTCTGATGCACATGCTACGATGTCTTTACTTTCGTAGATTACCATTGGCTTAGCGGCCATATGGTCTTTTGCCATTCCCAACTGATCCTTTGTTGCTACAACATATGTAAAAACTCCATCGAGCTCATCCAAGCTATCATGCATAGCTTTTTCTAGTTCAATGCCGTTAGCCATCTTATCAGCTATATAGACAGCAATTATTTCTGAGTCACAATTTGAATTAAACCTGTAACCTTTTCTTTCAAGTACTCTTCGATTGCCCCAATAATTAGTCAATTGACCATTATGAACAACTGACACATCCTCAAAAGGGAAAGCCCAATAAGGGTGTGCAGATTTAATATCTACATCAGACTCGGTAGCCATCCTTGTATGGCCAATACCGTGGGTACCCATAAATTTATCAAGGCCATATTGATTGGATACGGTATTTGCATCACCTAAGTCTTTAATGAGTTCAAGACCCTTACCAATTGATAAAATTTCAGTTTTTTCGACTGTTTCTATCTCAGTAGCCAAATCTGTGAGGTCACCTTTAAAATCAAATATATATCTGAAAGCGTATGGGGTGCTGGAGCTTTCTTTTGTTACTTTAGCACCATGTTTTTTTAAAATAGAGTCGACAGCATTTTTTCTATTTTTTAAATCAGCAGGTGAGTCGACAGTTGCATTTACCTTTTCAGCCTCGTTTTCAGATATTTTAAATCTCATTACAAAGCCTTTTTTTAAAGGTGTTCCGTACATAGCATATCCTGTTGAGTCAGGTCCCCTATGTTTAAGACCTTGTAACATAAGGCCCATTTGTTCACCGACGTTGACTGTCTTCTTTTTATTTATAACTCCAGCTATTCCACACATACTTTTCTCCTATCTTATCTTATGGTAAGCAATCTAGGTATTTATCGAGATCCCATTGAGTCGGAGTTGCTAAAAATTCTTCCCACTCATCTCTTTTATACTCCATAAACACTTTCATCATGTCACCTGGTAGAGCTTCTTGTATTACCTTGTCGGTTTCTAATCGATCTAATGCCTCACCAAGAGTCATTGGTAATTTTTCAACTTGCTTACCAGCTTTCATTTGTTCATACATATTTTGTTGTTCAGGTTTGCCTGGATCCATTTTCTTTGAAATACCATGATCGAATGCTTTCAACAGACCGCTTCCCATTAAGTATGGGTTGTGGGCTGAGTCAACTGATCGATATTCAAATCTACCAGGGGCAGATACCCTTAAACCACAGGTTCTGTTTTGATATCCCCAGTCCGCATAAACTGGAGCCCAAAAACCTGTATCCCAAAGTCTTCTATATGAATTCACAGTTGAGGAACCCAAGGCTGTTAAAGCAGGAAGGTGTTCCATGACACCACCAATTGCTTGAAGGCCTATTTTTCCAGGAATTCTTCTATCTTTTCCGTCTGGCATAAAGACATTTGTACCTCCCCTACGGTGATGAAATACATTTTCCATACCTGGGATAGTCTTGTTACCACATGGTATTAACTCATCTTTTCCGCCCTTCCAGAGTGAAATATTTGTGTGACACCCAGAAGCAGACACGCCAACAAATGGTTTACTCAGAAAACAAGCAATCAAATTAAACTCTCTTGCTACTTGAGCACAGATTTGTCTGTAAGTTGATAACCTGTCAGCGTTTCTAACAACATCATCGTAGTTGAAATTTAGTTCTAATTGTCCAGGCGCGTCCTCATGGTCACCTTGGATAATGTCCAAACCCATTGCACGTGAATACTCAATTACTTTCATGTAAACAGGTCTTAATGATTCAAATTGATCAATGTGATAGCAGTAGGGCTTAGAGAAACCTGAACCAGTCGGTGAACCATCTTCGTTTTTTGTTAACCACATCATTTCAGGTTCTGTCCCTGCTCGTAATTCTAGTTTGTGTTTCTTTTTAAACTCTTCGTGGGCTCTTTTTAGGTTACCTCTGCAATCAGATGTAAGATATCCACCAGGATCTTTTTCTTCTTCCCTGTTTCTAAAACAAGTACAAAAAACTCTGGCAATTCTTTTATCCCAAGGAATTTGAACAAATGTTTCTGGATCAGGTATACCCACTAATTCGTGGGCCTCTGGTCCATAACCTATGTAATCACCATGTCTATTTGTAAATAGATTAGCAGTAGCTCCATAAACTAATTGGAAACCTTTATTAGCTACACTCTCCCAATGATCTGCAGGAACACCTTTACCTACAATTCTACCTGTAACAGAAATAAATTGATAATAAATGTACTCAATTCCTAATTTATCAATTTTTTTTCTAACTTGTTTTATATAGTCTTGTCTCTTTTTATCCTTAACGTACGTTTCTAGCGCTGTCATTTTATTCCTCCTCCTTTTACATCAACTCCAAGGGAACGGGCTCTTTGAAACCGGATGTAACTTCCCTTCTTCATAACGAGAAAATCTAAAAGGTTCTAGAATTTCAGATTTCTCACCAAGTAACTCATTAGATACAAGATCTCCTAACCCAGCCATTTTGTATCCATGGTTAGCATCAGCTATAATATATACGTTTTCTCTGTATTGGTCGAATACAGGAAAACGATCTGGAGTAACACAGCCAATACCGCCAGCTTTTTGCTTCTTGTATTTAGCGTGACATCCATCAAATTGCTTTTGGCAAAAAGCCAAAGCTGAGGTCCATTTATCCTCAAAAGAAGCTCTTGGTTGAAACTCATCTGAGTCATGACCATAAGGATCAAGGCTTATATCGTTAACAGGTTTATTTATGTCATATGGAGAGGAACCACCTTGTATACCATCTCTGTAGACGTCGGGCTTATAGTAAAAACCCCACATAACATTTTCATGTATAACATCACCTGTTTTATTTGAGACAAGTGTGGCTTCTGTATCAACATGAATAACTGGGTACTCTGTTCCGTTTGCTGTTTTATAACTTCTTGGGTCAACTTCCAACTCACCCTCTTCAAGTGCCATGTATGACCACATAGGTATATCATCAGTAAATGAACCATCAGGTTTTTTTATTTTAACGGTGTTAGGTAATTCTAAAATTTCCCAGAATTTTCTTACCCATGGACCAGCCGCAACAACTAATTGAGTGCATTCAATTTTACCCTCTGATGTTTCTACAGCCGAAACTGCTCCGCTACCATTAGAAGAAATTAAATTGTTAACAGTCACACCTTCTAAAACTTTTGCTCCAGCCGATACTGCTAACTTATGAAAGCCCTCTATGGCTCCTCTATTAGCTCCATATCCTGTTTTCTTTTCGTGTAAAACTGAAGTGATGCCTTGAGCTTGCCAATCTGGCAACATGTCTTTCATATACTTATCACAATCTGATGCTCCTTCGATAAACTCGGAGTCAAATCCTATTTCTTTTTGCTGCTCATAAACTTCAGACATGCCTTCTTGCATTAGCTCGGAGTTGATCTGCATGTAGCCAACTGGCTTGTAAGTTAAAGCCTCAGCATTCTCATTCCAAACATTTACAGAATGAGCCATTAGCCTTCTCATTGCAGGCTGGTAGTAGTTGTTCCTTACAATTCCACATGCAACACCACTTGCTCCATTTGCAACTTTGGATTTTTCCAAAACGACTACAGAATTTTCTTTGAGTTGGCCCTTACTGGATAATTTTTTACAAAGATGCCATGCAGTGCTCAGGCCGTGAATTCCAGCCCCGATTATTAAATAGTCACATTTAGTAGGTAAGCTCATTATTTTAGTAACCTCCAAGCAACTATATTTTGTCTGCGAGGTATGAAAAAAACACATTTTGTTTCATATTATGAAACAAAATTTTTACAAAAATCTATTATTTATCAACAATAATCTTCAATTGGCAACAATTAATCGAGAAATTTTAATCGAGGCAGATTGAAGGAGATCAACATAATCCATCATAGTTTTTGGGTTTAAGATATTTTTACTACCTGATAGAGCGATTCCTGCAAATGATCTTTTATCTTTGTCTAAAATAGCGACTCCTATTCCATAAGAGTTTTCAAAAGCTTCTCCATGATTAAGCGCATAACCGTTAGTTCTAATTTTGCCAAGTTGTCTTTTTAAATCATTTAAATTTGTAATTGTATTGTTTGTGTGAGGATAAAAATTATAACTTCTATAAATCGTTGCAATTTCATTTTCAGGTCTGTACGCAAGCATGACTTTTCCTAAAGCACAGCAATGAGCGTCAAGTCTCATTCTAAAAGTTCTAATAGTTGCATCATCATTGTTGTCAGAGATTTTATCGGAATGAACTATTTGAGAGCCTTCAAGCATTGCCAAATATGTAATTAAATTCGTTTTACTAGAGACCTCTTTTAGAATTTCTTTAGAAGTCTCAGAAATTGACTGAAGATAATCTGAGGTTTCTCCAAATTGAAAAGCTTTATGACCCATAGTGTATGTATTTGAACCAGTATTTTTATGGATATAACCAAGTTGAGATAAAACAGACAATAGTCTAAATGTAGTTGTTCTAGATAAAACTGCTTTTCTAGAAATATTTGATGCCTTCAACGGGAAAATTGATTTTGATAAAATTTCAAGAATTTTAAAAGATTTTTCAAGAGACTTATTTATATATTTTAAATCTTGTTGCAAAACTGTCCTCCAACCAATGTTCCACAGAATGAAACATTATAGTATAGTTTAAGTAATTAGCAAATAATGGTTAAATCTTACCAGGCACCCAACCGGTTCCCGCTAAAGGAACCCTAGCCATTGCAGCAGCTTCAACTGTTAATGCACATAGGTCCTCAGGTTCAAGATTATGTAAATCGTTTTTACCACATGCCCTCGCTATAGTTTGGGCTTCAAGAGTCATAACCTTGAGATAATTAGATAATCTTTTTCCGCCTTTTACTGGGTCTAATCTTTTCATTAATTTTGGGTCTTGTGTATTTATACCAGATGGGTCTTTACCTTCATGCCAATCATCGAAAGCACCAGCTGTTGTTCCAAGTTTTTTGTAATCGCTCTCCCACTTTGGATCATTATCACCCAGTGCAATTAATGCTGATGAACCTATGGAAACAGCATCAGCACCCAATGCCATAGCTTTTGCAACATCCGCACCATTTCTAATTCCACCTGAAATAATTAACTGAACCTTCCTGTGCATATCTAAGTCTAATAAAGCATCTACTGCTGGCCTGATACATGCCAATGTTGGCTGACCTACGTTTTCGATAAATACCTCTTGTGTAGCTGCAGTACCTCCTTGCATGCCATCAAGCACCACCACATCAGCACCTGCTTTTACTGCAAGAGCAGTATCGTAGTAAGGCCTAGATCCTGCAATTTTTACAAATATGGGAACTTTCCAAGCTGTTATTTCCCTGAGTTCTAAAATTTTAATTTCCAAATCATCTGGTCCAGTCCAATCTGGATGTCTACATGCTGATCTCTGATCAATTCCTTTTGGTAATGTTCTCATCTCGGCAACACGATCACTTATCTTTTGACCGAGTAACATACCTCCACCGCCAGGTTTGGCACCTTGACCTATCACAACTTCAATAGCATCTGCTTTTCTTAAATCCTCTGGGTTCATTCCATACCTTGAGGGAAGTAATTGGTAAACCAAATGCTTTGATTGTCCTCTCTCCTCAGGGGTCATGCCACCATCGCCTGTTGTCGTTGAAGTCCCGGCAATACTAGCTCCTCTTCCAAGCGCTTCTTTTGCAGGTCCTGAGAGAGCTCCAAAGCTCATTCCAGCAATTGTTATTGGAATATCTAATTCAAGCGGTTTTTTTGCAAATCTTGTTCCAAGAGTGACGTTAGTGCTACACTTTTCTCTGTAGCCCTCTAAAGGGTATCTTGACATTGATGCGCCTAAAAAAAGAAGATCGTCAAAATGAGGTAATCTTTTTTTTGAACCACCGCCTCTAATGTCATAAATACCTGTTTCTGCAGCTCTTCGAATTTCAGAGTTTGTATAGTCATCAAATGTCCAAGATTTTCTTGGTGTAGTTTTAAATTTTTCTGCCATTAGTACTCCGATACATTATCTAAATTAAAATTATAGAGTTTTCTTGCTGAACCATACATTTTGAAGTTTTTAATCTCACTTTCATTTATACTTGCTTTTTTTAAAAGAGATCTCAAAATATTTTGATCTTTTTTATTCATTTTTTTCTCTTCGCAGTCAGCACCGAGTGATTTCACCTTACCCTTAATAAAAATATTTGCTTCATAGATACTGTCTCCCAGAGCGTCTCCAGCATCTCCACATATAACCAAATTTCCAGATTGAGCCATAAATGCAGACATATGGCCTACCGATCCTTTAACTATGATATCTATTCCTTTCATTGAAATCCCACAACGTGAACTAGTATCACCATCAATGATCAAAGTTCCACCATGTGCTGTAGCACCGGCTGATTGGGATGCATTGCCCTTAACATGAACAGTTCCAGACATCATATTTTCTGCAACACCTGTGCCCACATTTCCATTTACAATGATATTTGCATTCATGTTCATACCAGCACAATAGTATCCTGTGTGACCATCAATAGTGACTTCAATCTCGTCTTTTAATCCAGCACAAATAGCGTGATTTCCATCTGGATTTGAAACTTTAAAAATCTTTTTGTTTGATTTTCTATCTATACTTTGAAGAGTTTCATTAACTTTCCTCAATGACTCTTTTTTTAAATTTAAATTCATTATTTGCCCCAGCTATATACTTTTCCGGGCTCTGGTTCAAAAATTTTTGCTGAATTTACATTTGGTAAATGTGCCATTGCTTGAAACTCTGAGGCAATAGCAACATAATCCTTTGTTTCTGCAACAACTGCGGGCTTACAAGCAATCTCATCTCTAACAATTGCCATGCCATTTTTGGTTCCAGAAATAAATGTGTAAAAACCATCGAGGTCCTTCAGTCCATCCAAAAGTGTTTCTTTGAGTGATTTTTTGTCAGATAATCCGTTTGAAATATAACCTGCAGCGACTTCCGTATCATTCATGGACTTTATTTCAATCCCTTTTTTCTGAAGCGATCTTCTTAAGTTGTTATGATTTGACAAGGATCCGTTATGTACAAGACATTCATCCTCACCTGTGGAATATGGATGAGAGCCATCTGTCGTGATTGCACTTTCTGTTGCCATCCTTGTATGCCCAATAGCATGTGAGCCAGAAAACTTCTCTAGTGAAAAATTTTTAACAACATCCTTCGGATTTCCCACTTGTTTAAATATTTCTATGCAACTACCATATCCAACTAAACTTAATTCATCATGATTTTTTAAAATTTCTATAAACTTTTTAGGCTTCATTACTGTTTCAATTATTAAATGATCTGAAATAGATTTTACTTTGATATCTTTTACTTGCTTTGATAGTTTTTTTGAAATTTCTTTAACTTGATCAGTATTAGAGCAAACTGAATATTTATATTTCTTTTTTTTCTCAGATGAGTATATTGCGAAACCTGCACTATCAGGACCACGCGTAGCCATACTATTCATCATTCCAGTAAGAAATTTACCTAATTGTGAATTATATTTTTTATTTTTTAAATATATTCCAACTATACCGCACATTAATATTAAATACCCTCATACCCATACTCTAATGACGAGTCAGTAATGCTATGGTAAAAAGAACCACCAAAGCTTCTTAATGCATAAAGGTTAAAACAAAACGGTTGGTCGTCTAAATAGTCGATCAGTATGTTAATTCCGTTATATGTAGTGTTCGCGCAATTATTTGGTTTAAACATATTTTCATTAAAATTTATTGGAGAACCTTTTTTTAAAACATTTTTTGCATTTACGCCTGATATTTGTAATACAGCTCTTGATTGTGAAATATCTGTAATGGCAAAATCCTCATCTCTGATCGATTTGTAAATTTCGTCTTTCAAGTCAATTTTTTTTGAGATAATTAACCAGGTATCAGGACCGGTCCACAATACTCTTGTCTCTTGATTGTGAGAAACTTTTAAACTTTCTGTCGGTAAATTAAGTTGATTTATAGTAACTTTTTCAATCTCAATTGAGCTTTTCTTAAATTTAGCAATTTGGATAATACTAAGATATTTTATTTCCGATATTTTTAATAGGTTTTCTTTATTCTCATGGTCGCCAAACAAGCCGAGCTTATGATCAAAATGAAGTGGTGATAGATTTTGTGCTTGTTCCATTATGATCTCACCCTTGAGCCTTCGGGATCAACATAGTGTGAGGATACTACCTCAACAGGAATTGAAATATCTTTTAAAGGAGAGACAGCATATAGATTTTTACCAATTTTATTTTTACCATCTTTTATAATGGCTATGGAAAAAGGATTATTATATTCAACACTCCAACAAGAAGATGAAACATGTCCAAGTTTAGGTATTGGGGCAACAGCACTATTATCTTCTATAATATGTGAACCCTCTGGGATCTTTGTTTTTTTGTCTAGTGGAACAAGTCCAACAATAGTTTGTCTATCCGACTCAGTGAATGCGTCTTTAGATAAAGATCTTTTACCTATAAAATCTTTTTTCTGACTCACCATACTATTCAGTCCAACATCAAAAGGAATAGTGCGTCCGTCTAATTCTGCTCCTGCGACATGACCCATTTCTATTCTTAAGGTTGATAGAGCCTCTGTTCCGTATGGTTGAATATCAAATGACTGTCCTACTTCCATGATCTTCTTCCACGTATAAAGACCATAGTTTGACTCGACATTTACCTCATAAGCTAGTTCACCAGAAAAAGAAATTCTATAAATTCTAGCTTTGATACCGTCTATTGAAGAGTCAACAAGACCCATGAATGGTAAACCCTCATTTGACATATCTACATCAGGAAATAATTTTGATAAAAGATCTCTAGATTTTGGACCTGCCACTGCTATACCAGACCACTGTTCAGTAGTTGATAAGACATTTACATCTAAATCTGGCCATACAACTTGTAAATAATACTCTAAGTGCGATAAAACATTTGCAGCTTGGGCAGTAGTGGTAGTCATATGAAAATGATTTTCAGATAATCGAGATGTTGTTCCATCATCAAAAACCATGCCATCTTCCCTTAGCATTACTCCATATCTAGCTTTTCCAACAGGTAATTTCAGCCATGCATTTGTATAAACTCTATTTAAGAATTCTGGTGCATCCGGACCTTTAATATCAATCTTACCAAGTGTCGTAACATCACAAATTCCAACGTTTTTTCTTACATTTGCAGCTTCCCTATTAACAGCACTGTTCATATCCTCAGAACCCATTGGGTAGTATCTGGGTCTTTGCCATAAACCTGCCGCTACAAAAACAGCATTATTTTCCTCATGCCATGTATGAATGGGAGATTTTCTTGTTGGTAAATAGTGATTACCAACTTCTCTACCCACGATAGCTCCAATTGTTACAGGGGTGTATGGTGGTCTAAATGTTGTATGACCAACTTCTGGAACAATCTTTTTTTCTATTTTAGATACATATTGCAAACCATTTAAATTACTTGTCTTGCCTTGATCGCCAGCCATCCCAAGAGTTGTATATCTTTTGACGTGCTCAATTGATCTGAAGCCTTCTCTAATTGCTAACTCTACATCAGAAACTGCAACGTCATTTTGAAAGTCGATAAAGCGTTTTGGTTTTTTTCCAGATGGTAAAGGCATACACCAGAGCTTTTCATGTTTTTCATAGCTAGGTTCATTTGAGTTGGGACTATTTGTAGGATTATTTTGATCTGTGAATTTGTTTGATAAATCAAAGCCCACTTGAAAACCTTCAGCTAGGGATTGATTTAAGGTGAAAGAACCATTAGCTGCTCCAATTGCTGTTTCTTTTTGTCTTTTTTTATCCGGCACGAACGCATCAATATCGTCGTTAAACTTTAATTTATTTCCAGCTTGGGAAGATAAATGAACCGTTGGTGTCCAGCCTCCGGACATACAAATGCAATCACACTCTACTGTTTCTTCTGAAATAAAAGACTCTTTTGAAGAGTCAAGCTTGCCGATGATAGCAGAATTTATCTTCAAATGTCCTTTAGTGTCTGCGATCCCTGAATTAAATTTTATAGAAATACCCTTTTGCTGAACTTCTTTGACTAATTCACCATTTGAGCTGTCTCGAGTGTCTACAATGATTGGTTCAATATCATTTTTAATAAACTCAAGGGCAGTAGAATATGCTGTATCATTATTGGTAAATATAATTGGTTTCTTACCAACTAATGTTTCATAAACCTTCATATACTCTTTTGCTGCTGAGGCTAATACAATTCCTGGTCTATCATTGTTTCCAAAAGATATTGGTCTTTCAATAGAACCAGTTGAAACTATTACTTCTCCAGCTCTAATATAATGTAGTCTTTGTCTTGGTGTGTATTTTGAGGGATTTTCAATATGATCGCTAACTCTTTCAATCATTACGGTCATATTGTGATCATAGTATCCGAAGACTTGTGACCTTTTTTTTAATATTACATTTGGCATACTTTTTAATTGGGAAATGGTATCACTAGCCCACTCTTTTCCTGACATGTTACCAATCGTAACTTCGTCAGTTAAAAGAGAGCCACCAAAATTAGGCTTGTCTTCTGCTAATATTACCCTAGCCCCATTTTTAGCAGCAGCCAGAGCACTTGCGAGACCTGATGGGCCAGAGCCAACAACGAGTACATCGCAGTGTTCATAATTATGCTCGTACCTATCTGGGTCAGGTAGCAGTGGTGCTTTACCCATACCAGCAGCTTTTCTTATAAATGGTTCATAGATTTTCATCCAAAAACTTTTTGGCCACATAAATGTTTTGTAATAGAAACCTGCAGGAAAAAAACGATTTAAGACATTATTGATTTCTCCAATATCAAATTGAACTGAAGGCCAACAATTTTGACTTTTAGCTTTTAATCCCTCAACTAACTCAACTTCGGTTGCAATAATATTAGGTTCGGATTTATTACCATCATGCAATTGTACCATTGCATTTGGTTCTTCAACACCAACTCCCAAAAAACCGCGAGGTCGATGATACTTAAAACTTCTTCCAACTAAATGAACACCATTTGCAATTAAAGCAGATGCAAGAGTGTCTCCTTCATAGCCATGATAAATAGTACCGTTAAAAGTAAAGTTAATTTTTTTATCCTTATTAATAAGTCCAGTTGAGTTGGTTGTTCTAAAACTGTTAGACATTAAAGTCCTCATTCATTTTGCAAGTATCAAAAATTTCATGTGTAGCGGTGTCTCTTGAGACTTTAAACCATTGTCTACATCCAGAAACATGATGCCATAGTTCTGAATGTTTTCCTCTTGGATTATCTCTGTAGTAAACAAAATTATCCCAATCCTCGGTTGAAATTTCTTCTCCTAGTTGAGGTCTTTTTATTGAGGCGTCTCCACCATAAGAAAATTCATTTTGTGAGCGCTTGCCACAGTAAGGGCATTTTATTTCTAACATCTATTAACCGATCCAAGGTTTAGGGCCTACACCCTTTTCATCTATAATTTTTCCAGTGTGGAATCTTTCAAGGTTAAAATCGGAGTTGAGTTCATGTACTTGATCTTGTGCAATTGTATGTGCAAAAACAAAACCTGAGCTAGGAGTAGCTTTAAAGCCGCCGTAACACCAACCGCAATTTAGATATACGCCCTCAATATGAGTTTTATCGATTATTGGGGAACCATCCATAGACATATCCATAATACCTCCCCAAGTTCGAAGCATTTTAAGTCTACTAAAGTTTGGGAAGACAGCCAATCCACCTGTTAAAACATGCTGTATCATTGGCATATTTCCTCTTTGAGCATAGCTATTGTAACCATCTAAATCACCACCCATAACCATTTCACCTTTGTCAGATTGGCTACAATAAAAGTGACCTGCTCCAAATGTAACTACGTTATGAAGTAATGGTTTAACAGGTTCTGAGACACAAGCTTGCAGAACATGTGCTTCAATTGGAAGTCTCATATTTAACATGTCTGCTAAAAGTGTGGTGCTTCCAGCAACACACAATCCAACTTTTTTAGTTTTAATATTTCCTCTTGATGTTTGAACGCCTTCTATTTTTCCGTTGTTAACATCAAAACCTGTCACTTCACAATTTTGAATTATATCCACTCCCATGGAGTCTGCCTGTCTTGCATATCCCCAAGCAACTGCATCATGTCTTGCAGTTCCTCCACGTGGTTGCATTAAACCACCATGAATAGGAAAACGGCATGTTTCTGAAAAGTCTGCAAATGGAATCATCTTTTTTAAATCATCTCTTCCAAGAAGAATTGCATCAATACCATTTAGTCTCATAGAGTTACCTCTTCTAGCATAAGCATTCATTTGTGCATCAGAGTGAGCTAGGTTTATTATTCCTCTCGGTGAGTACATAACATTGTAATTTAATTCTTGGCTAAGTGTTTCCCAAAGCTTCATGCCAAACTCATAAAAATGGGCGTTTGAGTCAAACATATAGTTAGATCTCAAGATGGTAGTGTTTCTTCCAACATTACCTCCACCAATCCAACCCTTTTCAAGTATGGCAACGTTTGTGATGCCATGTTCTTTTGCAAGATAATAAGCTGTTGCAAGACCATGACCGCCGCCGCCTACAATTATGACATCGTATTCTTTTTTAGGCTCAGGGTCCTTCCATGCTACCTCCCAATTTTCATGGTTGGTGAAAGCATTTTTTACTAAACTAAAAACTGAGTACTTTTGCATGATTCAATCAAACCTCTTCGAAAATATATATTCCTAATATAATGCTACAATAAACCTGTTCCATAATATGAAACAACATTTTTATTATCCCTGTTTTTATTACAGATTATGACAAAAAATGGATTGGAAATTAAAATTTAATTATTAATATTAATTCAAATCGGAGGAGAATAATGACAAAAGTTGCACTTATTGGTACAGGTCCCTGTGGACTATCTTTTTTAAGATCTCTGCATCAAGCGCAAAGTAAAGGCGAAAATATTCCTGAGGTTGTTGCCTTTGAAAAACAAGAAAGTTGGGGTGGTCTTTGGAATTACACTTGGAGAACCGGGTCTGATCAATATGGAGATCCAATTCACAATAGTATGTATAGATACCTTTGGTCGAATGGACCAAAAGAGTGTCTTGAATTTGCAGATTATTCTTTTGATGAGCATTTCAAAAAACCAATTCCCTCCTTCCCTCCAAGAGCCGTCCTTCAAGATTACATTTTAGGTCGTGCAGAAAATTCAGATGTAAAAAAATACGTAAAGTTTAATACCACTGTTACCTCTGTTGCTGATAATGGTAATGGATTTGACATTACATACCTAAATAAAAAAGACGATCAAACTAAAACTGAAAGTTTTAATAAATTAGTTGTTGCGACTGGTCACTTCTCTGTTCCATACATTCCTGAATATGAGGGAATGAATAGCTTTCCAGGGAGAATAATGCACTCTCATGATTTCAGAGATGCGGAAGAATTTAGAGATAAAAACGTTGTCGTTCTCGGAAGTAGTTACTCTGCTGAAGATGTAGCGTTACAGTGCCATAAATATGGAGCTAAAACTGTTACTATTGGTTATAGAAACAATCCAATGGGTTTCAATTGGCCTGAAGGCATGAAAGAAGTACATTACATGGATAAGATCGATGGAAACAAAGCAGTTTTTAAAGATGGCACAGTTCAAGAAATGGATGCCTTAATACTATGTACAGGTTACTTGCATCATTTTCCTTTTTTACCAGAAGATCTAAAATTAAAAACTCATAACAGGCTATATCCTCCAAACTTATACAAAGGAGTAGTATGGCAAAATAATCAAAATTTGTTTTATCTTGGTATGCAAGATCAGTTTCATACTTTTAACATGTTTGATGCCCAAGCTTGGTATGTTAGAGACATTATAATGGATAAAATAACTCTGCCTTCAGCTGATGAGTTAGCAAAGGATATTGATAACTGGGTTAAAAAGGAAGAGGCCCTAGAGGATGCCTATCAAATGATTGATTTTCAAACAGATTATTGTGTGGATTTATGTTCTGCTGTTGACTACCCAAGAATTGACTTTGAGCTAATTCGCAAACATTTTTATGATTGGGAACACCATAAGGAAGAAAATATCCTGACTTATAGAGATAAATCCTTTTCCTCGCCTGTCACTGGCACCACTGGTCCCTCACATCACACTACATGGTTGGATGCTATGGATGACTCTATGGCTACATATTTAGATACAAAATAATTATTATATGTCCAATAATACTCTTAATTTTATTGGATGGGTTTTATTTATTATTTCTGCTGTAGGGTTTATAATATCAAGTATTGGTAGTTTCTGGGCTATGTTTGGAAGTCTTTTTTTCTTTGTAGCTTGTTTTGTTTTTTTAATACCATTCTTTAGAAAAGAAAAAAATAAAGATTAAGGAATATTGTTGTCAATCCCCTTTGGGATTAGTTTTTCTTTATCGTAAAATGGTAAATCAATTATTTCGCAGTCAGCTAAATTATCATTAACAGACTCGACTTTAATTTGAAATTCTTTCCACTCACCAGGGTAGTCAAAACGTACATAACCTACATACTTTTCTAAAGTAGGAGACCAAGTTGATGCTGAAAGATATCCAATTTTTTGTTCATTTGATGACAAATAAACTTTTGCTCTTGGAATAATTACTTTATCGGTAGTTATACCAAATAATCTCTTTCCAAATTTTGTTGATAAAAATTCTAAAGCTTTTTTTCCAATAAAATTTTCTTTCTCTAAATCAACTAGAGAGCCTAATCCAATTTCATAAGGATTCATTGAAGAGTCAAAATCTGTGTTGTTATCTAGGATGCCTGCTTCAATTCTTCTTATATCCATTGATTCTAGACCATCAAATGTCATACCCATCGGATATCCGATTTTACAAATAGTATCCCAAATTTTTTTATAATCAGTCTTATTTCCCAGAGTATAAATTTCGAAGCCTAATTCAGAAGTCCATCCTGTTCTAGAGACATATACATTTTGATCAGCTATTTTTGAATAACCTGAATGATAATATTTAAAATCATTGTTTATTTCTCCATTTGTTAGCTTTGAAATTATATCTTTAGAAATTGGGCCTTGAATTTGTATCACTCGAGAATTAGGATCAGTTATAGTAACTTCATAGTTTTTTTGATGAGCTTTTAACCAAGTTTCAAGGGGTCCATCAGGTTGGACGTACCAAAATTTATTTTGCTCTAATCTAAAAAGTACACCATCTATAAATATTCCGCCATTTTCATAACAGGCAATTGCGTATTTACCCCTACCTACCTTCATATCTTTAATTTTGCGACAAAATATTTTATCAAGAAATTCCTCTGACTGTGGTCCCTCTATTTGAATAGGTTTTTCAGGTACATCATACATGACAGCTTTTCTTCTCAAATTCCAGTAACTATCTTTGATTTTATTTCCAACAGATATTGGAAAATAGCGATCAGCGTATACACCATAAGAATTATCTTCTTTATGATAAAATTCAAAAAAAGGTCCTTTATCAAACCTGTTATCACTAATTGGTAAAGTTGAAGATTTATCTAAAAAGATTGAACTCATTTAAAAGATAAAAAAATTAGGATTTAACTCTTGATTTAGTTGGATCATAAAATGGGAAAGGTACAACCTTCGCTTTTATTCTTTTTTGTTGACCATCTAACTTACCTATTTCAACTTCAGTATTAAGCTCACTGTATTTGACATTTATTTTACAAAGAGCAATATTTTTATTTAGAACAGGGGATTTCATACCACTTGTTATAATCCCAACTTGTTCCCTTCCATTATTTGAAGGATGAACACAGTCACCATGCCCGGTAGTTTCATTTCCCTCAATCTCAAGTCCAACTAGTTTTCTTTGAGGGTTTGCCTTTCTTTCAATCAAAGCCTCTTTACCAATAAAGTTATCCTCTTTTGATTTGAGAGGAACTGTAAAACCAATTCCCGCCTCAAACGGATCAGTTTGATCATCGAATTCATAATTTGCAAAAACTAAACCAGCTTCAATTCTAACTAAATCCAAAGCGTCCAATCCCATAGGCACAATTCCAAACTCTTCTCCGGCTTTCATTACAACATCCCAAACTTCAGCAGCTTTACTCGGATGACAGAATATTTCATAACCTAGTTCACCTGTATATCCAGTTCTAGAAACCATTAAAGGAATTCCATCTAAAGTATTTAACCTAGCTATAGAAAACCTAAACCACTCTAAATCAGTCAATGATGTTTGATGAGGAGGGGTCCAGATTATCTTTTTTAATATTTCTCTACTCTTTGGCCCTTGGACGGAAACATTATGTAAATTATCAGTAGAAGATTTAATCCATACCTTTAAGTTATGTTCCTTTGCTTTTTCTCTTAACCATTCACCGCAATACTCATCTCCACAAATCCACCTAAAATTATCATCCGTCATTTTGAATACTGTACCGTCATCAAGCATACCTCCATGCTCGTAGCACATCGCAGTGTAAACAACTTGGCCAACAGATAGTTTTCTGATGTTTCTGGTGCAAGTCATTTGTAAAAGTTCTTCAGCGTCTGGGCCTCGTACTTCAAACTTTCTTAGTGCTGATAGATCCATAATGATAGCCCGCTCTCTGCAAGCTTCATATTCTTGGTGCGCCCCGTGATTATTATAATTAGAAGCTAACCAGAAGCCTTTGTACTCAACAATATTTTCAGTAAGTTTTGACACTCTTGGGTGAAAGCCAGTTTCTTTAGTTAATTTGGGATCAGAGTCTGCTTTCATTCTAAATGCCATTCCTTTACTAAAAGGTCTATTCGGTCTATAGACTCTAACAAAAATGTCAGTAGGATTCCATCCATTAGCTGCATCTACATCGTCTGGACAGGCAGAGGAGACACAAACTAAATTTTTCAGTGCTTTAAACATCACATAGTCTCCTGGTCTAGACCATGGTTCATCAAAAATTAAAGCATTATTTGCATCAATGGCTGTGTTGTAAAATAAATTTATAGCATTCCAACCTAGTCTTTTTCTCACAGTAAACTTATCTAATACATAATTGAAATTATCAGAGCAATTTGGATGACCAAAATAACCAATATCATCATAAAATTTTGAAGTACACGCAGTACCGAACGTATCATGTCTTCCAACAGTGTCTCTGTAGACTTCAACCATGGGCATTTGATTTTCATCATAATATTTAGAATGGAGACCTGGCATTGGAAAAGCACTTCCCATTAAATATCTACTATTAGTTGTATCTATTGAGAGCTCTTGGCCTTTTTGAAGACTCTCTGAGTCGAATGCCATAAAGTCAGAACATTGTCTTCCATAAACATCAATTATCTGAATAAAATCTCCTTCTTTGACCTCATAGGCCATTGCGGTATATCTTTTAACAAAAATTTCTTCAACAGGATCCATTAAAGGGTCTGGTAATAAAAATTCCCCCTCTTCACGTTTTTTTTTCCTTTGAACAATTACTCGTAGTTCGGATGCAGGAATATTTTCATGTGTAATTTCACTTTCGCCTGGTGCAGAAATTATACAAACAATGGAGTCGTTTGATTTAAACTCTTCAATTGAACCTGATAGTGAATTTTGAGAAAATACTAATATAGATTGATTAATAGACTCTACCTCAAATCCAAGTTTTTTTAATTTAGTTTGTGCTATTTGAGCTGACTCCTCCTCACTCGTAAGGATTTTTTTTGTTAATTGTCCGTTGTGCTCGTTATTAAGACCTAAAGCTGATAGATTACACTCTCGCTTTGAATTAAAGCATACAATCTCTGCCTGTTGATGGCCTTCTAAATTAATTATTTTAAATTTGTCATCTGGTTCTAATTTTAATGTGAGAGAACCTCCCCCAGTTACCAAATAATTTTCTAAGTCGTCACCAAGAGCTGGTAATCCAGGTTCATAAGGGTGAGTAACTCTTGGGGTAATCATTCTCTATGCTAATCCAAGAGCTTTTTTTCTTTCCTCGGCCCATTTTCTCACAATTACATCTACTGAAATAGCCATTAAAGAAACGAATAAACCTAGTGTTATAGCAACACCAGGACCGTCTTGAGCTCTTGATAATGCTCCAAAAATAAGTTGGCCTAAATCTTCAGTTCCAATTAACGCTCCTAAAATTACCATTTGAAGAGTGAAAACAACTGTTTGATTAACACCAAGCATAATTGTCGGGAAAGCTAAGGGGATTTCAATATTTGTCCATCTTTGTATTCTTGAGACACCGGACATGGTGCCTGCTTCATGTAAGGAGAGTGGGACACTATTTAGACCCCAAACAGTATATCGAGTAGCAGGAACTGTAGCATAAACAATAGCAGCTATTAAAACTGAGGTATCAGTAATATTGAACAAGAAGATAACAGGTATTAAATAAACAAAAGATGGAAATGTTTCAAAAAAATCACACACGGAGAGAATAATTTTTGATCCCCTCTCAGTTTGTGCAAATATTGATCCAACTATTATTCCATTGAGAGATGCCATAATTACAGCAAATGTTGCCATGTACATTGTAATTAAAGCTCTGTCCCAGTATTTAGACATAGCAATAAATAACATCATGCCCCCAACTAATAAGCTTGTTCTAATTCCACCAATGATATAAGCGACACCCATAGTAAGAGTCAGCGTGGCAACTACTGGCATACCTAGATAAGCTTTTTTCATGGGACCTAGAACTTCAGTTAGAAGAAACTTATTGAAAGAATTGAGAGAATAGAAAAAAGTTTCCCAAACCCAATCAACAGCAGCATCAATATAGTGAGCAAAAGTAAAACCTTTTTCAATTGGTATGACATATAAGTAATTAATTTTATCGAAGTAACCATTTGCTATAAAAGCAATGATTGAAAAAATTAAAATTGAGGTTCCAAAGATGATTAAGAGTTTATATCTTTGAAAAAAAGTTAGATTTTCAAAATAATCAACTTGTTTATTCGCCCATGCTTTTGTAAATCGATCAAGGATAACAGCAATTAAGACGATACAAAACCCTGCTTCTGCAGCTTTACCAATTTTTAAACTATTCAAGGCAATTTTTAAATTTAGACCAAGTCCTTTTGCACCAACAAAAGATGCTATTACAACCATTGCAAGGCATTGCATAATAACTGTATTGACACCGTTTAAAATATCTCGTCTAGCTGTTGGTATTAATACTTTAAATAAAAGCTGAGTTTTTGTACAACCGCTCATAAGTCCCGCTTCTACTACCTCAGGTGAAATTCGTTTTAATCCTAAAATGGTATTTCTTATCATTGGCGGAGTGGCAATTACTATAGTAGCTATCGAACCTGCATGATCGCCTAAACCAAATAAAGCAATAATAGGGACTAGATATGCAAATTGAGGCATAGTTTGCATTACATTTAGTACTGGTTGCAAAGCTGTCTCAACTTTTCTGTCAAGGTATCCCCATATTCCAAAGGATAGACCTAGTACAAAACAAATTGGTGTTGTAATAAGAACAAAAGAGAGTGTTTGTATAGATGGTACCCAATTTCCAAAAATAGATACGTATAAAGATCCTATCCCTCCAAGTAAAGCCAATCTAATACCACCAAGTTGGAACCCAAGCAAAAATGCACCGACTGTAGCTGCTGTCCATGGAAGTGCTGGCCATGTCATCCAATCATTATCTTTCAGCCAAGCGTCATTAACAAAAACATCAATTATTTTGTCACCTCCCAATAAGAGTTCTCTTACAAAAGTAATTAAAAATAATAAACCTTTAGATATAGATTTTGTGAATTCACGAAATGCTGCTTTTTCCTCATACATTTCAAATATGGGGTCCCATACTTTGAGGGGAAACCATTCATATAAAGCTGCATATATAATCTCATTTAACTTAATTGGTATGAAACCTAATAAAGAGGGAAGTCTCCAAAAATAGTTACCCTCATTATGTGGAACTAAATTGTATAAAAGCAGAAATACAATTAATAAAATACCAAACTGAGCTGGTTTTGAAGATCTAATGATATTTAAATAATTCTTATCCACCAAATAAAACTTTTATAACTTTAGAAGGGTTTATAGAGCCAACTACTGAATTTTTTTCATCAACAACTTTAATAATTTCTTTACTACTTAAAATTTTTTCTGCTACAGTTTCTATTATATCATCTGTTTTAACAGCTATTTCCCCGGAAGCATTTGGATCAGAAGCATCCATGATTGACTCTATCTTCAATACTTTTTCACGAGGGACATCCTCAGTAAATTTTCTAACATAGTCAGTAGCAGGATTTAAAACTATATTATCTGGTTTGTCTAATTGCTCTATTATTCCATCTTTCATAATAGCTATTCTGTCAGCAAGCCTCAATGCTTCGTCAAAGTCATGAGTGACAAACATAATTGTTTTATTCAAAACAGACTGGAGTCTCAAAAACTCGTCTTGCATTTCTTTTCTAATTAGAGGATCAAGCGCAGAGAAAGGCTCATCTAAAAACCAAATATCAGGTTCAACTGCTAATGACCGCGCTATTCCAACTCTTTGTTGCTGTCCACCAGAAAGCTCTCTTGGAAAGTAATTTTCTCTACCCTTTAGGCCTACAAGCTCAACCATTTCAAGTGCTTTATAAATACTATTTTCAGTGGAGACTCCTTTTACTTGAAGCGGAAAAGCAATATTTTCTAAAACTGTTTTATGTGGAAGAAGAGCAAAATTTTGAAATACCATTCCCATCTTTTCTCTTCTTAGTTCGACTAATTGCTTGTTATTCATTAAGCAAATATCCTCACCATCAATTAAAATTTTACCGGAAGTTGCGTCTGTTAATCTAGATATACACCTTAGTAATGTTGATTTTCCTGATCCGGAGAGACCCATAACTACAAGCATTTCTCCCTGATTTACATCAAAAGAAGCATCGTTAACGCCAACTATGCACCCTGCTTCTTGAAATTTTTTGGCGTCTACATTCCCTCCACTTTCAGATAAAAGTGTCTGAGCGTTATTACCAAAAATTTTATAAACAGATGAACAGCTAATAGTTGGTGACATAAATAATTAATCTTTCCTAAAATAAAATAAATTCCCCCCTCATGAGAGGGAGGAATTCAAATTAGAAATATTACTTCATAAATAGATCGATTTGATCTCTATTATTTGCAATATATGCAGTTGCAGCTTCAGCATGAGTCATGCCTTCGTTGTCAACGTAGTTTGCCATTTCACCAATGTTAGGTGCTGTAAATTCCATTTTTGTATAGAACTTATATGCAGATGTATGAGTAATTGGGAACTTAATGTGAGCAGCTTTTTTAAGCCAACCTTTTGGAGAACCACAACCAGTAGTCTCTACAGTACCACCGTTTTCAATTCTGCAACCCTCAAAATATGGAGGGAATTCAATGAAAGTAAAACCAGCTGCATCTGTAAAGTTTGGAGACCAGTTAAAGATAATTGTGCCTCTTCCTTCTTTTTTAGCTGCTTCTAATTCAGCCCATAATGCATCTGCAGTACCTGCAAATTTTACCATCCATAAATCATCTATACCAAGACCTTTAAGTCTGTTAGGCATAACTTCTGTGTGCCACTCATAAGGACCTTCTAACCATCTACCTTTACCTTCAGAGTCTGGTGTTGCAAAGTTTGCTGCACACTCTGGAGATTTAAGTGCTTCCCAGCTTGGAAGACCAGGACATAGTCCATCTTCGATTACCCAGTTAGGAACACCCATTTCTTCAAAAGTAATGAGGTCGTGACTTCCGGCATCAATTAATCCACCTTTATCCATAGCTTCATAAAAAGGCAGAGCCATTGTTGACTCCCAAGTTTCGTGAGCAACGTGAAGTTCACCTACTCTAACAGCTTCATATCTTGTTGCTGACTCAGCAGGGACTAATTCAACATCATAACCAAGCTCTTCAAAAGCTTGTGCCATAACGTTAGCCATAACGATTTGGCTTGACCAGTTTAAAACTGGAATTCTAATCGGGTCTGCTGCTTTTGCTACAGTTGTAAAACCAGCAAACAGGACTAGAGCGTAAAATAATGAAATAAATTTTTTCATTTACTCCTCCTATATCTATTATAATAGTAGAAGTAATATAGGGCATAAGACAACAAGGTTGAAGCCTTAAAATCCATAATATGAAACAACTAGTCTTTAAAAAAAACCAAAAAATCAATAAAAAAATGATTTTTGTGAGTAAAGAAAATCTGTCGCATAATTACAGGCAAATCGATAAGTTTTCAGGTAATTCAAAGATTATAAGCGTAATAAAAGGTGATGGCTATGGGCACGGTCTTTTAGAATGTTGTAAAATATTAAAAACAAATAAATGTAAAGATTTTTATGTTGCTAGGTTAGATGATGCTATCAAACTGAGAGAAAATTTTAAGAGTATAAATATTTACCTGTTATCAGGTGTGATTTCAAACAATGATTTAAAAGAAATAAAAAAATATAAAATAATTCCTATTATTAATAATGTCGATCAATTATCCTTATTAAAAACTTCACAAAAACTTAAGTACGTTTTGCATATTGATACTGGAATGAATCGTCTTGGATTGCAGTCAAGCGAACTTGAAAAATATTCAAATTTAATCGATAAAAAGAATATTATTTTTTTAATGTCTCACCTATCTTCTGCAGATGATTTAAAAAAAAATGAGTCAAGTAAACAATTAAATAAACTTATTGACCTAAATAAAAATTTTAACTTACCTTTAAGCATAGCTAATTCATCTGGAATTTTTTTAGGAAAGCAATATCATTTAAATTATGTTAGACCTGGAAAAAGTCTATACGGAATTAATCCTTTCTATAAAAAAAGATTTAACTTAAGACAGGTTATGAGTATTTACTCACCTATATTACAAGTTCAAAATGTCAGAAAAGGAAATTCAATTGGCTACAGCCAAACTTATAAACTTAAAAGAGACTTAAAAGTTGCAACCATAGATTTTGGTTACTCTGATGGATTTCTTAGAAGCGGAAGTAATAAAGCATCTGTTTATATAGATAAATTTCAATGTAGAATTTTAGGAAGAGTTTCAATGGACTTGATCACGATTGATGTGTCTAAAGTTCCCAATAACAAATTATATCTGGGCAAACCTGTCGAAATAATTGGAAGTAATCAACGATATGAGAGAATTGCATACGAAACTGGGACTAATGAACACGAGATTTTAATTTCTTTAGGCAGGAACTTAAGAAAAGTATATATATAAGTTATGTACGAAGCTCCAATTAAAGACTTAAATTTTGTAATTAAAAATTTAATAGATTTAGGCAAACTAAATAAAGTTAGTGATTATTCTGAATTTTCTGATGATTTAGTTGAAGCTGTTCTTGAAGAGGCAGGAAAAATAGCTTCTGAAGTGTTAGACCCTTGTAACCTCTCAGGAGACCATGAGGGCTCAAAAAGACTCGATACTGGTGAAGTCGTAACTCCTAAAGGCTACAAAGAGGCTTATGAGAGTTTAAGAGATGGTGGGTGGTTTGGCTTAGAGGCCAAAGAAAAATTTGGTGGTCAACAGATACCAGTTACTTTATCTGCCGCTGTTAATGAGATTTGGCATAGTTCTAATATGTCATTGGCGCTTTGCCACCTACTAACACAAGGTTTGATATATGCATTGCAAAAATCAGCATCAGAAGATCAAAAAGGCTTTTATATACCAAAATTAGCATCAGGTCATTGGACAGGTACAATGAATTTAACTGAACCACAATCCGGAACAGACCTTTCTACGATTAAAACTAAAGCAATAAAAGAAAATGGTCATTATAAAATTTATGGACAAAAAATTTATATTACCTATGGGGAACATGATTTATCTGAGAATATTATTCATTTGGTTTTAGCCAGAACACCTGAAGCGCCAGAAGGTAATAAAGGTATTTCTGTTTTTCTTGTTCCTAAATTTATTCCAAATGATGACGGCAGTATTGGCAAAAAAAATGATGTAACCTGTTTGTCTATTGAAAAAAAACTTGGTGTTAAAGGTTCCCCTACCGCGGTTTTACAGTTTGGTGAAAAGGATGGAGCAATTGGTTATTTAGTTGGAGAAGAAAATCAGGGTTTAAATATTATGTTTGAAATGATGAACCATGCGAGGTTTTCAGTTGGAGTACAAGGACTTGCTGTTTCTGAAAGAGCTTACCAACAATCTAAAATGTATGCCTTTGATAGAGTTCAAGGAGTTCCAATTGATGGTCAGAAAGGCGATCCTATTATTCATCACCCAGATGTGCTTCGATTGTCCTCGACTATGAAATCAGAAATCGAAGCTATGAGAGCTCTTGCAATTTATGGAGCTTTTGCTTTGGATATGACTAAGTCAGATGAGAGTGAATATTGGGAAACAAAATCATCTTTAATGATACCTATTATCAAAGGGTGGTTGACTGAAAGATCACTAGAGATTACATCAAATGCTATTCAAATTCATGGTGGCATGGGTTTTATTGAAGAAACAGGAATCGCACAACATTATAGAGATGCTAGAATTCTCCCTATATACGAGGGCACCACTGCAATTCAAGCAAATGATTTAGTTTTTAGGAAGACGCTTCGAGACAATGGTAAAAGCATATTAGAATTAATTGATGAAATTAAAACTGATACAGAAGCATCTGCGAGTTCAGATCGATTACAAGAATTATGTAAAAAAATGGATAGTTCAATTGACTCTGCAAAAAAAGTTGTTGAGCACATTGTTTCTACATCTAACAATAAAAAAAGACCTGCTGTATCGAGTGTAAATTATTTAATGATGTTAGGTTATATTTTTGGAGGTTGGATGATGATTAAAACTGCCAAAAAATCACTTGAATTAAAAGATAAAGGTGGAATTGATAATGAATTTCTGGACGCAAAAATAGCTACATCAAGCATTTATGTATCAAGTATTTTGCCAAAAATTGATAGTTTAGCTTCCATAATTTTACATGGTGATGAGGATGTTTTAGCTATGAAGCATCAATGGTTGTAATTTGGAAAAATTTAAAAATAAATTAAGTAATTTTTTTAGTTGGCTATCAAAGGCAGAATTAGTTGAGTTAGACTCAGTGGATACTAGCGAAGATCCAATCAGACCAGATATTGACAATGAATTTCGCACCTCGTATGGCCGCAAGATTTATGGATTAAAATCTAATGAAGATGTTGAAGGGTTTATTTGTCTTGCATTCTGTAACGATGTACCACAAACAATGAAAGAATTAGACTTAATGAGCAAAAATGCTTTTCATGAAAAAAACGCAAACATTGCTGTAGCCTATACTGTTTGGTCAAGAAAAAGAGGAGCAGGTAAACAAACTATTTTTACAACAAAAAAGCTTGTTAAAGATGAAATGAAAAATATAGATCGCTTTATCACACTTTCTCCTTTGACACCTATTGCAACACATTTTCATATAAAGCATGGTGCTAAATTAGTAAATATCAATGCAACTTCGCAAAACTTTGAATACGACTTTAATTAGGTCCCAGAGTAAATAGGTCCACCCCCACCCTCAGGAGTTACCCACTCAATATTTTGAGAAGGTTCTTTAATATCGCATGTCTTACAATGAATACAATTTTGAGAATTAATTTTTAAAATTTTTTTTTGGAGGTCATTATCAAATTCAACTTCATACACGCCTGCGGGGCAATACCTTTGGGCAGGTTCGTCGTATTTTTCAATAGTAAAATTAGTTGAAAGATCTTTATCATTAAGTAACAAATGGTTAGGTTGATCATCTGTGTGATTAGTTCCTGATAGATAAACTGAACTAGGTTTATCAAAAGTAATAACACCATCATATTTAGGATAGGTAATTTTTTTTGCTTTTTTAGCTGGGATCAAAGATTCATGATCAGCGTGCTTATGTTGAAGGGTAAAAGGAAGTTTACCTCCAAATATTTTTTGATCTAATCCAGTAAAAATCATTGCAGGTATCAGGCCCCATTGAAAACTGGGCTTTACATTTCTTGCTTTGTATAATTCCTCATATACCCATGAGTTTTTGAATTTTGACTCATACTCTGACAGTTCTTTATTACTATTTATGTGATCATTGATGACTTCTGCAGCAATTATTCCACTTTTCATTGCGGTATGTGATCCTTTAATTTTTGGCATATTTAGAGTGCCTGCATCACATCCTATCAATAACGCCCCAGGCATATGCATTTGTGGAAGACTCTGCAATCCTCCCTCTATTAGAGCTCTTGCTCCATAAGAAATTCTTTTACCACCATCTAATAATTTTTTGATATCAGGGTGAGTTTTAAACTGTTGAAATTCGTCATATGGAGAAAGGTATGGATTCTTATAATCCAAACCGATTACGTAACCTAAGTATATTTGATTATTTTCAGCGTGATAACAAAAACTACCTCCATATGTATCACTTTCAAGAGGCCATCCAACACTGTGTGAAACTTTACCAATTTGATGATTTTCAGAACTGATCTCCCAAATTTCTTTAAAGCCTATACCGTATTGTTGAGGAGATTTGTTGTTAAAATCTAAATTAAATTTTTTAAGGACCTCTTTTCCCAGGTGACCTCTACAACCCTCTGATAAAACTGTAACTTTACCTTTAATATTAATCCCAGGTTCATAATTATCTTTAGGTTTAAAATTTTTGTCTAAACCCATATCACCTGTTTGAACACCAATAACCTTTTGATCGTTATCATAAAGTAATTTACTAGCTGCAAATCCTGGAAAGATCTCTACTCCTAAGTTTTCGGCAAATTCACCTAACCATTTGCAAAGATTAGATAAGCTAATAATGTAGTTTCCATGATTTTTTAAAACATTTGGTAAAAAAAAGTTTGGCACCTTCATACTTTTAGTTTTTGTATAAAATAAAAAATCTTCTGATGTTACTGATGTATTAATTGGACTATTAAGTTCTTTCCAATTTGGAATGAGTTCATCTAAAGCCTTAGTTTCAAAAACATTACCACTTAAAATATGAGCACCGACTTCAGATGCTTTTTCTAGTACACAAATAGACAAATTCGTATCGAGTTGTTTTAGTTTAATTGCTGTTGATAAACCAGCTGGACCAGCTCCAACTATTACTACATCGTAATTTAATTCTTCTCTCTGCACTTCGCTCATAATATTAATTATATATTAAATATTACGTTTCTATCTGATTAAGTAGATCTAACTCTTTAATAATTTCAGGTATTGCTTGAAATAAATCAGAAGAAAGTCCGTAGTCAGCTATATTAAATATCGGTGCCTCTAAATCCTTATTAATAGCGACTATGACTTTACTTTCTTTCATACCCGCTAAATGCTGTATTGCACCGGATATACCTACGGCAATATAAAGCTCAGGAGCAACCATTTTACCAGTTTGACCAACTTGATATTCATTGCCAATGTATCCTGAGTCAACAGCAGCCCTCGAAGCTCCAACAGCAGCATTAAGTTTATCAGCTAAATCATATAATAATTTAAAATTATCAGAGTTTTCAAGTCCTCTTCCACCAGATACAACTACCCGAGCATTACCCAATTCAGGTCTGTCACTCTTTGATACTTCTCTACTTACAAATGTTGTTTTAACCTCTGAGTCGATGAAAGAAATATTTTCTACAGCAGCATCACCCCCTGTTTCTTCACATTTTTCAAAAGAAGTGGGTCTGACAGTCATTAAATTAATTTTTTGATCAGTCTGGACATAAGAAATAGCGTTTCCCGCATAAATAGGTCTGATAAAAGTATCTTGGGACTCTATACCTATGATATCGCTTATTTGTGTGACATCTAACAGAGCAGATACTCTAGGTAGCAGATTTTTTCCAAATGTACTAGAAGGTGCTAAAATGTGTGAATAGTTCTCAGCTAAATTAGAAATTATAGGAGATGATAATTCTGGTATTTGATTTTCTAATTTCTCATGATCACAAATAATTACTTTTTTAACTAACTGTATTGATTTTGAACTTTTAGCAAGATCTTCAATTTTATTACCTAAAATTAAAAGATGAATATCTTCGCTTAATTTTTCGGCAGCACTAATAGTATTAAGAGTTGATGATTTTAAGTTTTTGTTATCATGTTCCGCTACTACAAGTACAGACATTTAAATTACTTTTGCCTCGTATTTTAGTTTTTGAACCAATTCTTTAACATCATTGACCATAATCCCTGCTTTTCTTTTTGGAGGCTCAATTACTTTTAAAGTTTTAATTTTTGATGATGTATCAATTCCAAGAGTGTCAATATCAATTGTCTCAAGAGGTTTTTTTTTAGCCTTCATTATATTTGGAAGAGAGGCAAACCTTGGTGTGTTTAATCTTAAATCACATGTTAAAACAGCTGGAAGTGAAGTTTCTAGGTTTTCAATACCTTCATCTATCTCCCTTGATATAAAAACTTTATTATTTTCAATTTTTAAATTTGAAATAAAACATCCTTGTGGCCAATTTAATAATGCAGATAAAATCTGACCTGTTTGATTTGAATCATCATCTATAGCTTGTTTACCCATTAAAACGAGATCTGGTTTTTCTTTATCAATTATTATTTTTAGTGTTTTAGCAACTGCTAATGGCTCTAATGTGTTTTGACTTTTGACCAATATAGACCTATCAATTCCCATAGCCATGGATGTTCTTAAAACATCTTGAGATTTATCATCTCCAATAGATACAGATATTATCTCATTCGCAAGACCCTGTTCCTTAAGCTTTACTGCCTCTTCAATGGCATTTTCATCTGGTGGATTAACAGACATTTTAACATTTTGTGTTTCTACTCCACTATTGTCGCTTTTTACTCTAATCTGCACTTTGTAATCAACAACCCTTTTGACAGCAACTAAAACTTTCATTTGAATTTCAATAAAATAAACTAAGTTAAACAACTTACAAGATCCAAAAATTATGACAAATATCCAGAAGAGGAAGATCTATAAAAATATTTATGAATTATTTATTAAATATACTAATAAACTTGATTTTAAAGAGATAAGAGAAAACTACATTTATAATGGAAATAGTGTCTCAGCTATTTGTTTTAACAAACAATATCAAGTTTTTTATTTCATAAGACAGATGAGACCAAATTATTTTTTTAATAAATTTTCACCCTACCCTCTAGAAATAGTAGCAGGTGGGATTAAAAATAAAGAATCAAGTAGACAAGCTATTATTAGAGAAATCAAAGAGGAGCTTGGAGTCAAACCTATTTCGGTAAAAAAGTTGGAGTCACTCATTATTGCTCCAGATATTTTAGAAGAAATTACTGATATATATCTTGCATACGTCCCTAGAATTACAAACTTTAAAATTATAAATCCTAATGAGGGAGAATATATAAAGATAATCCCGATGAAAAAAAAACAAATTTTAGAAATTTTAAAAACAAATAAAACACAAAATATTGTTACAAAATACGCTTTTTTAAAAATAAAAGAGCTTAAGATTTAATCTTAATCATCTCTTTATCATAGATAGGATTAAGATGCACATTGCAGGGAACTTTTTTAGTAGCTATCTCTAATTCGTAATTACCATTTTCTACAAAGTTTTGATCAATAATATCTTTACTTCTTATGTACCCATAACCAATAGATTTGCCTAAAGTGTATCCGTAACCCCCACTTGATAACCAACCTACTTGTTTACCATCTCTAAATATAGTTTCTCTTCCTAAAAGTATTTGATTTGGATCATCACACGTAAAACCTGCAAAAATCTTTTTCAAACCTTTTGATTTTTGATTTAAAAGTGCTTTTTTTCCAATGAAATCTTTGTCAGAGTTAATTTTAGTTGCCCATCCTAATCCAGCCTCAAGAGGGGTATGGTCCGGCCCGATATCTGAACCCCAAGCTCTGTAGCCCTTTTCTAAACGACAACTCTCTATACATCGATATCCAGCATTAACTAGTCCAAATTGATTTCCATATTCCATTATCTTTGAATAAATTTCTGAGGAAAAATCTATTGGGAAATGAAGCTCCCAACCTAACTCACCCATGTAGGTTATTCTAATTGCATAAACATCTTTTGATGCAATTTTGATTTTTTTACATGTAGCAAATGGAAAATTATCATTTGATAAATCTGTATTTGTTAGACCTTGAAGGATCTTTCTAGAATTTGGTCCCATTAATGAAAAAACTGAATTATCAAATGTTATATTTTTAACTTCTACTTCTAAATTATTTGGAATATTTGAAATTATCCAATCATAGTCATGGGTCATAAAACCTGTTCCAGTTATAATATAAAAGGTATTTTTATCTATAACTGTTATTGTTAAATCACATTCAATTCCACCATCGTCATTCAACATTTGGGTGTAGATTGTCGAACCGATTGGTCTATCAATTTTATTTGCACATAAATACTCTAAAGCTTGTAGTGAGTCTTTACCTGATACAATAAACTTAGCGAAAGATGTTTGATCAATCAGAACAGCACTCTCTCTTGCGGCCTTTACTTCATTTCCAACAAATTCAAACCAATTTTGTCTGTCAAAGGAATAAATATCCCTAGGCTCACTTCCTTTTGGTGCAAACCAATTAGGTCTCTCCCAACCCATTTTTTCACCAAAGCATGCATTTGAGTTTTTAAGTTTTTCATAAATTGGAGATTTTTTAAATTCTCTCACTGAGGAGTTTTCCTCAAAAGGCCATGCCATAGTGTAGTGTTTAGCATAAGCCTCATAAGTTCTTTTTCTTACCCACTCCAAATCTTGATGGGGTTTTCCAAATCTTCTTATATCAACTGGCCATAAATCGTAGGGTGGTCTTCCATTAGCTACCCATTCTGCAAGTGCCATACCCGCTCCACCTCCAGCAGCTATTCCATATGCGTTGAAACCTGCGCCAACATAAAAGTTTTTTAATTCAGGACTCTCTCCTAAAATAAAGTTTCCATCTGGAGTAAAACTCTCAGGTCCATTTATTAATTCTTTGACCCCAGCAGTTTCAAGACTAGGGACTCTTCCAAGAGCATTATTCATTATTTGTTCAAAATGATCGTAATTTGAGTCTAAAAGTGAAAAATGAAAATCTTCTGGGACTGATTTTTCAGCCCATGATAAAGGGTTTGGTTCATACCCTCCCATTGCAAGGCCTCCAACTTCCTCTTTAAAATAAATTAACCTGTCAGGATCTCTTAAAGTAGGAAGGTCTGATTTAACACCCTCTATTTTTTCAGTAACCAAATATTGATGTTGAAAAGATACTAAAGGGACATTAACTCCAACATCTTGTGCAAACTGTCTGGTCCACTGACCACAACAACAAACAATTTTTTCACACTTTACTTTACCTTTAGATGTTTCAATACCTTCAATTACGCCATTATTTATAATTACCTTTGATACTCTAGTTTCCTCAAATATTTTTGCTCCTTTGTTTCTAGCTCCTTTAGCCAATGCTTGTGAAATATCTGTCGGATTTGCTTGTCCATCTGTAGGAAGGAAGGCTGCTCCATAAACATCATCTATATTCATGATTGGCCATAAATCTTGAGCCTCTTTTGGAGTAAGTAGTTCCATCTCCAAACCAAATGAATGAGCTGTAGTAGTTTGTCTTAAAACCTCCTGCCATCTCTCTTTATTACAAGCTAGTCTCAATCCACCATTCATCTTCCATCCTGTTCCTAATCCTGTTTCTTTTTCAAGCTTGTCATACAGATCAACAGAATATCCTAATAATTGAGTAATATTTGCATTTGTTCTTAATTGGCCAACTAGTCCAGCAGCATGCCATGTACTACCAGATGTTAATTTACCACTTTCAATAAGTACAACTTCATGTCCTAAATCAGCTAAGTGATATGCAGTAGAGCAACCCACTATACCACCCCCAATTACTACAATTTTTGAACTATCTATCATTATAGTTTATCAAATGACTCCTCAAATTTTTTGAGATTATCTGAAGTATACTCAGCATAATTAAATTCTATCTTAGAAGTGATCTCAGAGACCATACTCCACATTGTCTCTCTTAATAAACTAGCAGTTTTCATTGCTTTATATTTAATTATTAAATCTTTTGATGGTTTTTCTTTAAAATACATTTCTAAAACTTCATTTTCTAGATTTTCATCTAAATCATTATTAGAGGATAAACCTCCTATATCAAACAAAGGATCATTAAAACCACCATATTCCCAATCTACTACCCATATTTTAGAACCATCATCAAGAAAATTTGCAGCCAATAAATCATTATGACCAAATACAATTTCTCTTGGAGAGGAGAGTTTTTCTAACTTTTCTGCTTTTTTTAACAAACTTGATATTAATGAAATGTGAGAGCTATTATTATTTAATAAGTAATTTGAGTAGTACTTTATGACATAAAAAACCCAGAAAATTTGAGGCTGACCTGATAACTTGTTAGGTATTTCATCATGAATTTTTCTTATGATCGGAACAATTTTATTTAAATTTTCTCTTACAGTTTTTGGTTCAAGAGTTTTACTTTCAATGAATTCTAAGACCAATACTCCAGGTTCATTATAAATTAATTTTGGAGACACCCCTATTTGATAGGCTGCTTCACTAACAATAATTTCGTTTGATCGATAAACTAGATGTTCTGGTATATCTGAACCTAATCTGACAACTGATTTAGAACCAGAGTCTGATACTAGGAAATTAAGATTTGTAATTCCTCCCTCTAAAGGTTCAATATTTTCAAGATTTTTCCATATTGGAAGACTCTTGATTTTATTTTCAAATTCCATTTGATTAAAACATACTGATCTTTGAATTATTTTCTACGGATAAAATCCAAAAACATTTTGAAATTTTTTATAGAATTTTTTTTAAAAGCTATAATAATCTCCATATATATTTAGGAGGTAGTATGGATCTAATACAGAGACTCAATGAAGGACCTATTTTGTGTGCAGAAGGCTATCTTTTTGCAATGGAGAGAAGAGGATATTTACAGGCAGGAACTTACGTTCCTGAGGTTGTTCTTGATAATCCTGAAGTAGTAACTCAACTTCATAGAGAGTTTATCAGAGCTGGTAGTGATGTTGTTCAAGCATTTACTTATTACGGTCACAGAGAAAAGTTGCGTTTGATTGGAAAGGAAGAATTATTAGAACCTCTTCAAAAAAATGCATTAGAAATTGCAAAAAATGCTGCAGCTGAATTTCCCCAGTTAGATTTAATGATAGCTGGTAATGTAGCTAATACTAATATTTATGACCCTGATGACAAACAATCTCACATTGATTGTCAAAAAATGTTTGAAGAACAAATAGCTTGGGCAAAAGAAGCTAATGTTGATTTTGTTATTGCTGAAACAATTAATTGGACTGAAGAAGCTAAATTAGCATTAAAGGAAATTAAAAATGCAGGTTTAATAGCTGTCGTAAATCTTGCTATACCTAAAGGTGACAAAACAAGAGAAGGCCATAGTGCTGCAGAGGCCTGTAAAATTTTGGAAGACCATGGTGCTGATGTAGTTGGCCTTAATTGTTATCGTGGTCCTGAAATGACAATGAAACTTCTGCCAAGCATTAGAGAAAAAGTTTCATGCCATGTGGCTGCATTACCTGTTCCATATAGAACAACTGAAGAATTCCCAACACACATGTATATAGAGGATCCAAATTGTAATTGTTTAGATGGTAATGTTTCTCATATTGCTCTTGATGGATTAACATGTAACAGGTTTGAAATGGCTGAATTCACCAAACAATGTATGGACATCAATGTAAATTTTATTGGTATTTGTTGCGGTGCCGACCCTCATCATGTAAGAGAAATGGCAGTTGCTATGGGTAGAAAACCAATTTCTTATAAATATTACCCTGATATGAGCAAACATTTTTCTCATGGCACAGAAAGCAGTCTTAAGGACATAAATAAAACTAATGAATGGCTTAAATAATTAATAAGACTTATAAAATATAAATTTTAGATGAGTATATGGGGAAAACTTTTAGCTGGGACTTTTGGTTTTGCTCTTGGGGGGCCAATCGGAGCTATGTTAGGTGTAATAGCGGGTCACAGTGTTGATCGTATTCGAAACCAAAAATCTGACTCTAATATAGCCTCTAATTCACCACAAGAAATTATAACGATAGGTATAATTATTTTAGCAGCTAAACTGGCTAAAGCAGATGGTCAAGTTACAACTGATGAAATAAGCGCCTTTAAAGAAAAATTTAAAATACCTCCTGATTTTCAAAGCGATGTTAGCAAAATATTTAATGAAGCTAAAAAAAGCTCTGATGACTATCATCAATATGCTCAACAAATAGGAATGCTATTTCGTGGACAGCCTCAAGTTTTGGAGCAAATTTTAAACTTACTTTTTTATATCGCAGAGGCTGATGGTGAAATTAGCGACTCAGAAATATTATTTATTCAAAATTGTTCTAATTATTTTGGACTAAATAAAGCTCAATATGAAAGCATAAAAACTATTTGGATGGATAAACAAATTGATCCATACAAAATTTTAGGAGTTGAGAAAAGTTTTTCTGATGGTGAAATTAGAAAGAGATGGATACAGCTAAGCAAAGAGTTACACCCTGACCAATTAAGGGCACAGGGTGTTCCTCAAGAATTAATCATTAAATCTGAAGACAGACTATCCGAGATAAATCAAGCCTACGATAAAATAAAAAGTATTCGCAAAATCAATTAAACTTTTTTTAACTGATCTGCTTTGGATTTGCCTTTGTCTTCAACAACTTCAAATTCGACTTTGTCGCCTTCATCGAGGCGGTCTAAACCTGCTTGTTGAACAGCTGTGATGTGGACAAAGATATCTTTATCTTCTCCATCAGGGGCAATAAACCCATATCCTTTTTTTGGGTTAAACCATTTCACTGTTCCTGTAGCCATTTATAGTCCTTTCTTAATCTTAAATAGTAAATATTTAGCGTATCCAAACATAGTTAAAAATTTTATGAGATTTTTTTAATTAGTATTCAAATAGTAAGCCTAAATATTGGTAAACTTTTTATAGCAATTTTTATAAATTTAAAGTTAAAAATGGTAAACCGGGCCGCTACCTTTACCAATTTTATACAAACTTCCTTTAATTATGGCTCTTTTTATATAATTTCTTGATTTTTTGACAGAATTTAAAATATCTTCACCTAAAGCTAAATTCGAAGCAATTGCTGACGATAAGGTACACCCAGTTCCATGTGTGTTTTTACTTTTAATGATACTAGACTCAAAAAAGTGAATTTTTTTATTTTTTTTTATAAATAGACAGTCGAATATTTTTCCATTTTTAATTAAACCTTTGATCAGTATATCCTTAGCGCCAATTTTTTCTAAAATTTGAATTGCATTAATCATATCATCTTTACTATTAATCTTGGTATTTGTAAGAATTTCTGCCTCCTTCAAATTAGGAGTAATTATCATAGATTTTGTTATAAGGTTTTTAGTTAAACTTGATATAGCGCTTTTCTTTAAGAGTAAATAACCAGATGTTGAAACCATAACAGGGTCTAAAACAACTTTAGATATTTTATAGTTGTCAATAAATTTTGAAATTTCTTGAATAATTTTTTTATCACTTAACATACCAATCTTTATTGAGTCTGGTTTAATATCACTACACGTCGTATTAAGTTGTTCTCTTATGAACTTTGGGGTTGTATTAAAAATACTTTTGACCTCTTGAGTGTTTTGTGCAGTTAAAGCAGTAATTACAGACATCGCATAACATTTAAAGTATGTTATAGTTTTAATGTCAGCTTGGATACCTGCCCCTCCTGATGAGTCAGATCCTGCAATTGTTAATACAGTTTTATATCTTTTCATAACTTGAAATAATTTTACTTACATCCATGCAATTCTTTTTAATATTACCTTTTAACAAAGAGGATATCATAGCAACTCCATGGATTTTTAGTTTAAGTATACTATTTACATCACTAATATTAATTCCTCCTATTGCTATTAAAGGAATTTTTGTAGCATTAGCACAAGTTTTAAGCCCACTTAAACCAAAATAATTTTTCATTTCTTTTTTTGTATTAGAAGAGAAGGCTGAAACACCTATGTAGTCAACTCCCTTTAACTTTTTTACCTTTATGAATTCATTTTTATTACTTGCTGAAACTCCTATTATAGATTTTCTTCCCAATATTTTTCTAGCTTGATTATAGGGTAAATCATCCATACCAACATGTGCACCATGAGCATTTATAGATTTTGCAATATCCACACGATCATTGACAATGAGAGTTTTTTTAAATTTAACACAATCTTTTTTTAAATCTTTTCCTAAGTTGTATAAATCAATTGTTTTTAAATTTTTAAACCTTAATTGAATACAATCGACCTTACTCTCAAATATTATTTTCAAATAATTATCCAACTTACTTAATGGTGTAAGTTTATCGTCAGTAACAAAACAAAATTTAAACACTGCTAATTTTTAAATTATCTAAAATCTCTTTTTCAGTAATATTATTTAATTTGTTTAAGAAATTTACTTGAAAATCACCTGGGCCCTCAGATTTTGATGCTGCGAGTTCTCCTGCAATTGAAAAAATAGCTGCAGAACTTATGGCTGATTTATATAAACTTTCTCCAACAGCGGCAAATGCTCCAACAATACATGATAATGAACAGCCAATAGCTGTAACTTTTGTCATTACACTCGATCCATTTGAAATTTTAGTGACATTATCTTCATAGATAATAAAGTCATCACTACCGCTTATAAATACAACACAATTATTCTCGTTAGATAAAATTTTTCCAGACTCAATAGCTGCGTGGCTTTCAATTGATGAGTCAACTCCCTTTGAAGATATTTTATTTTGATCTACTAGTGATTGAATTTCAGATGCGTTTCCTCTAATAATTAATTTTTTAGAGCTTTTAATAATGTCAAGAGAAGTTTGTGTTCTTAATTTACTCGCACCTGAGCCAACAGGGTCTAATATGATTGGTTTTTCTTGTTCAACGTAATATTTAGAAGCCTCTAAAAAGCTAGGCCTCCAATTATCGTCTAACGTTCCAATATTATTAACAAGACAAGACGATATAGCTGCTATTTCTTTAAGTTCATTTGTTGCATGAGACATCAGCGGAGATGCTCCGATAGAGAGAAGAATATTAGCGTTTATGTTCATTGCAACGTAATTAGTTATACAATGCACGAGCGCTCCTTTTTCCCTTAGGTTTTTTAAATCATTATAAATATGTTCCATCATACTCCTTTCTTTTTCATAAATAGTGTCAATATTGTCGAAAATAAAATTGGCACTAAAAATGATGAAAATAATTTATAGTTATTGATAAATGTTAAATTAATATTTAGAAGATCACTCATTATATTTTTACTGAATGAGGGGTCAGGAAATATTAATACTCCCAGTAGTAAGCTCAAAAAAGAAATAATGTATATTTGTTTAGTAGTGATATTAAAACCAAATAATCCCAACAAAAAAGGTAAAACTAAACAACAACAAATTAAATCGGCAATTAAGAACACGTATAAGACATTGTAGCCTTGTGAAGATAGTATGAAAACTGCCACCAAGAAAACAATAATAAAGTATAAATTTGAAGAGGATTTTAAGGAGTAACTTGTGCTCAGGGAGACAATCTGAGAATTTATCGCATTAATTAATGTATCAATACTACTCAATACAAGGGAAGTAGCTAATATTACAAAAATGTATTTTATAAATGCAGTCTCGAGTAAACCGAAAAGTTTCACAAATGTTAAATCAGGATCATCCATTGCGTAAAGTGAGATTGAAACTAGTCCTGAGTATCCAATGAAATAAACAATTATAAATATAATTAAAGCAGATATAACTAAACCAATACTAAGTGTATTATTATCTTTAGCAGCATAAATTCTTTGCCAATTACCATGGTG
The DNA here is from genome assembly GCA_902610175.1 of uncultured Alphaproteobacteria bacterium. Lineage (GTDB taxonomy): Bacteria > Pseudomonadota > Alphaproteobacteria > HIMB59 > HIMB59 > HIMB59. The sequence continues at coordinate 99,892 of CACLUR010000004.1, forward strand.
AAAAAGATTGGTAAATGTAACTGCTATTAAAAAAGTCAAACCTGTTATCCATAAGAATTGATTATTAAAATCAAATAAATGTTTATTTTCGATCATAAATGAAGAGTTATTTGAAAAGTCTTGGAATGGAATTTTAAAAACTAAAAACAAACAAATTCCTATAATGAATATGAATTGAATTAAATCGGTGAATATTGTTGCCGACAAACCTCCAATTAGAACGTACGATAAAGCAATAAATATAATTATCATTGAAGAAATCCAATAAGGTGTATTATTTAAAAAATTAAAGAACTTTGAGATAGCTGTAATTTCAGCTATTAAGAAAACTGTCATATAAACTAACGAAACTATTATAACAAAGTGGGATAAGTTCTTGCCAAACCGATTTTCGATACAATCGTGAAAGCCTGTTGAGTTTGGAAAAACCTTTCTTACATATTTTCCTATAAAGATGAATAAAACTAAAGGCATCGCAGCTCCAAGTGCATAACCAATCACATTACCCATTCCACCCCAAGTAGCTGCTGCGGCAGGCGAAAATATTATCCAAAAACCCAATGCAGAAGATACAAAAGAAGATATTGAAAAAAATAAGTTATATTTATTTTTAATAACGAACTTATCATCTGATAATTCATTTTTTTTCAAAAAAAAGAATGACGCAGTAAAAATTAATCCAAAAAAAATTAAAAAAAGAATTTCCATCTAATTTGTTCTTGTTTTAAAAGTATTTAAGGGAAACTTCCTACGCCAGAATTACCTGGATCAGGTTCTAGGGTTAAGTATTACCTTTCTCAGCCTTTCAGCACCCCTTAAATTTTAATTATATCAAACTAACTTAAATAAATCAATTATCTTTACTAAAAACAAATTTAATATTAAAAACATCACATGAAAATAATTGAAAACTTCTTTGACTCTAAAGGAATATCTAGTAATTCAGAAGACTACATAAAATTATATAAACCTAGTACGGGTGAGGAATATGCGCATGTTCCAAAAACAACAAGAGATGAGTTTGAAAAAATTATTAATAAAATGAAATTAGCACAACCTTTATGGGCTAATACACCCATTACGAAAAGAAGTGAAATTTTATTTAAATTTAAAAATTTAATTGAAAAAAATTTTGATTTAATAGCAAAAATAATATCTGAAGAGCATGGCAAGGTTTTTTCTGATGCTAAAGGATCTTTACAAAGAGGTCTTGAAGTAGTTGACTTTGCATGCGGTATTCCTCATTTATTGAAAGGAAATCACTCAATTAACGTTGGAACAAACGTAGATTTGTTTGATATTAAGCAACCTTTAGGAATTTGTGCTGGTATTACACCATTTAATTTCCCAGCTATGGTTCCAATGTGGATGTTTCCATTATCTATAGCGTGTGGAAATGCCTTTATGCTAAAACCTTCTGAGAAAGTTCCTCAATGCTCTTTAAAACTTGCAGAGTTAATGAGTGAAGCTGGTCTACCTGATAACGTCCTCACGGTCGTAAATGGCGATAAAAATATTGTAGATCTAATACTTCAGTGTGAAGATATTTCTTCAGTAAGTTTTGTTGGCTCAACACCTGTTGCAAAGTACATTTACACCGAATGTTCAAAAACAAATAAAAGAGTTCAAGCTCTTGGTGGTGCTAAAAACCATATGCTTATAATGGAAGACGCGAATTTAGAGGATGCAGTAAATGGACTAATTGGAGCAGCTTTTGGATCTGCTGGTGAACGTTGTATGGCAACATCAGTTGCTATGCCTGTTGGAAATATTCAAAAACCATTTATGGATTTGCTAAAGGAGAAGGCAAGTAAAATCAAAGTTGGGGAGTCTTTAGACCCACAAAGTGAAATGGGACCTCTCATTACAAAAGAACACAAACAAAAAGTTCTATCATATATTGAAAAAGGTGTTCAAGAGGGTGCAAAATTAGAGTTAGATGGAAGAGGAATTAGTCTTCAAGGTTATGAAAATGGTAATTTTGTTGGTCCTACAATATTTAATAATGTTACTGATGGTATGACTATATACAAAGAAGAGATTTTTGGCCCTGTTTTATCTGTCCTTAATATGAATAATTTCGAAGAGGCTATAAAACTGATTAATAAACATCAGTTTGGCAATGGCACTTCTATTTATACATCAAGTGGTTCATTAGCGAGAAATTTTATGAAAAATGTCCAAATAGGAATGGTTGGGATAAACATTCCTATTCCAGTTCCAATGTCTTTTTATACTTTTGGTGGCTGGAAAGGTTCAATATTTGGTGGTCATGGAATGCATGGAGAAGAAGGGATTAATTTTTATACCAAACGTAAGACAATAACATCGAGATGGCCAGATGATGTCGCAGGGGCTTCACTCAACATGCCAACTATGAAATAATGAATTATGGACAAATTTAAAGATAGACAAAAAGCCTTTGAAGCAGAGCAAAGCCAAAAAGAGCAAACAGAATTTGAAAAAAGAAATTCAAGAAACAAAATCTTTGCTCAATACATTTTAGATGATATTGGACAATCCGATAATTCAGAATTACTGAGAGAAATAATATTATCTGATCTTGAGGAACCAGGAGATGAAGACATAATACGTAAAGCCTTAGATGTATTAGCTCAAAATAATGGTAGTCTGACTAGAGAAGATCTAGTAAAAAAACTCTCAGAAATATAATCTACCAAGACCCATTATTTTGCATACTGGCCCAAGGCTCTTTTATTTCAAGGCTCACACCTTTTTGAAGTAACTCTATTGATATGCCGTCTGGTGATTTTATGAATGCCATATATCCATCTCTAGGAGGTCTGTTTATCACAACATCCTTTTTAATCAGATTTTCACATACTTGATAAATATTATCTACTCTAAAAGCTAGATGACCAAAATTTCTGCCACCTTTGTACTCTTCTTTGTCCCAATTGTAAGTTAATTCTAAAAGAGGTTTCTTTTTACTATCAGCAGTGTCTTTATCATCAGGAGCACAAAGAAAAATTAGAGTAAATCGACCCTTTTCACTCTCTTTTCTCGAGTATTCAATTAGTCCTAATTTATTACAATAAAAGTCAAGTGATTGCTCAATATCACTTACTCGAACCATTGTGTGCAAATATTCCATTAAGATTAAATATCAAAAAATTTTAAATCTGTCTAAAAATTTCTAAAATTGCTTATTGCTTCCAAGGACTATTTTTTTTCGAAGGACAGTTTCACGATAAAAAATATATCCGACTGAAAGTAAAATTAATGGACCTCCTAGTAGCACCTCTTTTGAGAGAAACTCACCAAAAAAAATATAACCGATGACAAATGCCCAAACAACAGAAGTGAAGTCTAAAGGAGCAAGAACAGAGGCTTCTGCTAATTGAAAAGATTTTGTAAGACAAAATTGAGCAGTAAAACCTAAAAAACCCGAAGCAATTAGAAAAACTAAGTCTAAATTATTTGGCCAAATCCAATCATCACTATAGAAAAATAAACTTGAAACTGTTCCAAATAAAGTAAAGGCCCATACCGTTAAAATATTATTATTAGTTATTAATATTTTTTTTAGAATTATCACTGCCATTGACAAAAATATACTAGCTAAAAGTGGTAAAACAGAATAGTTGTTTAATAAATTCACGTCCGGTTTCAAAATAATTACTACTCCTATAAAACCAATAATAATTGCAATTACCCTCCTATATCCAATTTTTTCACCCAGAAAAAAAATTGATAATATAGATATAAAAAAAACAGATGAAAAACTGATTGTTTGCATTTCGATCAGCGGAACATATCTAAGAGATATGAAGAAAAGACTCATTGCTGAAATTCCTACTAAACCTCTAAAAAAATGAAGTTTATAATTGTTAATAGAAGATATTTTTAGATTTAAATAATAAATGACAACTATCAATGGAATAAGAGCAAATAGATTTCTGAAAAAAACTACCTCAAATAATGGTAAGTTGTCGCCTGTTGCTTTTATACATACACTCATTAAAACAAAAAAAAGGACGGACAAAGACTTGTAGATAAATGCTGACATGTGGTTAATCTAAATATATTAAATATGAATGAATTTACTAATAGTTAATGGATATGACAAAAACGGATGGGGTAAACTAGCTAGATATGGATTACAACCAATATGTGAGTTTTACAGAGACCAACTAAAAATAATTAATTCAAAAATAAAAACTACATTCATTTATCCCTCGATGAACTTAGATGAAAATTATGATGAAAGTTTCATCAAATCATTTACTGGCATTGTATGGACAGGCTCGAGTCTCAATATTTATGATAATACAAGAGAAATTAAAAACCAAATTTCTCTCATGAAAAAATTATCAAAGTTAAAGGTAAATATGTTTGGTAGTTGTTGGGGTATGCAACTTTTTACTGTCGCAAATGGTGGCGCAGTTAAAAAAAATCCTAAAGGTAGAGAAATTGGAATAGCCTATAATATAAGTATTAATAAATATGGTGCGCATCATCCAATGTACAAAGATAAGCCCTTGATATTTGATGCTTTTGCTTCTCATATTGACCATATATCCCAAAAGCCTAATAGATCTCATGTTCTGTCAGACAATCATTACTCAATTCAGTCTCTTGTAAGCAATAAATTTTGGGGTACCCAATATCATCCTGAATTTAATTTTAAATACACAGGACAAATTTTAAATGCAAGAAAAAATATTTTACTCAAAGAAAAACTGTTTAGTAAAAATCAAATACAAGGGTTAATCAAAGACTTTAAAAGACCTAATAACAAGAGTTATAGTCAATCTTTGTTAAAAGATACGTTAAGACACAAAGAATTAAAAAATTGGCTAAGTTATTTGAGAAAGAATTAGTATAAATCTTTAAATTCTTTTAGATTATTACAAACTGAAAATAAATCTTTAAAGTTTTTATAAGCAAATTTGGAGTTCATTACTTTCTTGTATTGATTAATTATATCAGACCAATAATTATTATAATTAAACAAAATACATTTTTTACCCTTTATAACACCCAATTGAAGAGCGCTGATTACTAAACTAATTTCTTCTATTGTGCCCCCACCCCCGGGTAAAGCGACAAAACTATCTGACAATTGTAGAAACTTTTTTTTTCTTTGCTCCATTGTTTTCGTAACATATATTTTGTTAATTTTTGTGTGAATTTTCTCACGCTTATCTAGAAAAGATGGGATGATACCAGTTACATGGGCGTTATATTTTAATGCTGTCTTAGCAACAACACCCATTAATCCATTCTCTCCCCCTCCATAAACAATATTATAGTCATTTTGTGCTAGATATTTTGTAACTGTTATAGCTAAATCTTTAAAATTTTTGTTTGATCCAAACATAGATCCGCAAAAGACGGCAACTTTATGTTTAGAATTTTTTAATTTCATATAGATTTACTGTACAACAATATTGAAAAAAATGACTAAAAAAAATAACACTGAAGAGCTTAAAAAAGTAAGAAAGAAAATTGATAATATTGATAACAAGATTATTGAGCTGATTGGTGATAGATTTAAAGAAATACACAAAGTCACTAAATTAAAGGAAAGTAGAGAAGAAATAATTGATCACGAAAGAATTACTCATATATTAAAGTCTGTTCAATCAAAAGCAAAAAAAAATAAAATTGACGCTGAAATAATTGTTAGAATTTGGCAAATTTTTATACAAGAAGCTATTAAACTAGAGTCTGCAAAAATAAAAAAATAATCACACCAAAACGATTACTAACATTATAAATAAAATTGAAATTAGAATTGTGCCTGCAAAACTAGGTGTTGTAACTTTAATGTAGGATAAATTACTAAATTTATAAGATTTACTTAATACTTGTTTAAAAGATAAACCTAAATATTTATATAAACTATCTGTTAATAAACCTATTTTTTTAAATAAGGGTTTACCAATACCAGGTAACATTTTTCTGTAAAACCAATCAGAATTTAAAACAGTTGATCTAATCTCGGAGGGATAAAGTTTAATTTTAACTAAAAATAAAAATGCAATAATTGCAAAAACTAAAAGTTGTAGCTGACTTATTACATGGTCTAAAGTATAGGGCTGATACTCAACTGCGTATGGAAGTATTTGATACAAATATTTTGGGAATACACCTATAGCAATACATAAAAAAGCAGCGATGCCCATTGCAATGAGCATATTAATTGGAGCCTCTTTAACTTTATTCTTCCTCTCGTGTGCAAAAAAAGCAAAGTAGGGTATCTTTATCCCTGAGTGCTCCAAAACACCTGCGGAAGCAAAGAATAAAATAAAGTAAATTAAAACCATTCCCATACCTCCAAGCGAGGACATTATTAAAGATTTGGCAACAAATCCGCTGAACAACGGAAATGCAGAAATAGACATGGCCCCTATAATGCAAAATATTGTTGTGAATGGCATGTATTTGTAAAGGCCACCTAATTCAGAAGCTTTTGTTGTTCCAGCTCTGTATAAAACAGCACCCATACTCATAAACAAAAGAGCTTTATAAATTATATGAACGAACGCATGCGCTACCGTTCCATTAAGAGATAGTTCTGTCCCAATACCAATACCAACAACCATAAAGCCTAATTGGTTATTAAGACTAAATGACAAAACTCTTCTTAAATCATTTTCTATGACTGCAAAAAATACAGGAAAAGCTGTCATTATTGCACCTATCCAAATTAGTGAGTCAGTGCCTGGAAAAGTTCTAGCTAAAGCATAAATTGCCAATTTTGTTGTAAAAGCAGAAAGTGCCACTGTGCCAGTAACCGAAGACTCAGGGTAAGAGTCTTGTAGCCAACCATTTAAAAGGGGAAATGCAGCCTTAATTCCAAAAGCAATAAATATAAAAATTCCAAAATTTGTTTTTAAATCTAGAACAGCTAAATTATGGTTTCCTGTTTGATATAGCATTAAACATGCGCCAATTAAAAGTAATACACCTGAAGAAACTTGAATGATCAGATATCTCATAGCTGCATCTTTTGCTGCATTTGTATTTCCAGCAAAAACTATAAAGACTGAAGTAAGAGCTGTTGCTTCCCACCAAATAAATAAACTAAAAAAATCTCCTGCGTGGAGAGCACCAATAGCAGAGCCTGCATAAGCTAGTGTCGCCATGTGCTCCATTAAATTTTTACTGTGCCAGCTAAAAATTATTACAAGTATAGCTGCAATATGAAAAATAATAGCAAAAGGAAGAGTTAAACTATCTGATTGATATAATATTAAATTTAAACCAAGTATGTCCCACTCTAAAAAAGTTCCATAACCATTAAATAAAGATAAAGCTGATAAACCCACCGATAATAACATTGCAGGATGTCTAAAATATTGAGGAATGGTTGGCAATAAGAATGAAGTAATTATCATAATTAAACCGGGAATAAAATTACTGATCATAATAATCCTCCTTCCTCATTAAGAATTTCCTCAGCCACTTTCCTAACATGACTATAAAAACAAAACTTACAAAACCGAAAAATGCTGGGAAGCCATATATCTCGGCAAAGGAAAAGTATTCATGTCTGTGAAAAGTAAAGTCTAAAAGAATTAAAAGTGCTCCGATTAAAAGTATGTACTTTGTAAAGCTTTTACCCATACTCTTTAAATCATTTTTTTTCATTTAATTCACTATTACTCCACTAATATTATTCAAAAAATAGTTTGCATAAAAAAAAGAAAACTAAACAGCCTAAACCTGTAATTAATGGTGGCCAAACAGTTAAAGGGGCTTTAATTAATTTTATTTCTTTCTTAGAGTTTTGGGTGAAGCCTATTACTAGAGGCTGTAATAGATAATAAATATTTAGCAATGAGGAAATACCTAAGATTATTGCAACGAATATAAATTCTCTCTCAATAGAGCCCATGATTAAATAAAATTTACTCCAAGAACCAATAAAGGGAGGAACCCCAATGATAGATAGAGCCCCTAAAGTGTAAGCAAAAAATATTAACGGTAATTTGTAACCAATACCTTTTAGGTCACTTACCTTTTTAATATGGGCAGTTACATAAATAGCACCTGCACAGAAGAATAGAGTTATCTTACCTAAAGCATGAGTTATAATATGAAAAGATGCCCCTTTTAGAGCTAAAGATGAAGCCAAAGCTGCTCCCAAAATAATATAGGAAAGTTGACTTATAGTAGAATAAGCTAATCTCGCTTTTAAGTCATCTTTTGTTATCGCTATGATACTAGAAGCCATTATAGTGAAACATGCTAACCAGACTAACCAGTCAGAGCTTTTTGTTTGAAGTAAAAAGTCTGGACCAACAATATAAACAACGACCACGAGAAAGCTAAATACACCAGCTTTTACTACAGCAACGGCGTGGAGTAATGCAGAAACTGGAGTTGGCGCCACCATTGCAGCAGGCAACCAACGATGAATAGGCATAATTGCTGCTTTACCTATACCAAACACAAGCATAGCTATTAGAAAAGATAGGTACTCTGCTGGGAATTTATTCATAAGTATTCCCCCATCTTGAAAATCTAAAGTCCCTGTTTTAAGCCAAATCCAAAATATAGCTGGTAAGAAAAATATTAAAGAGGTACCCACTAAAATCGACAAATAGAGCCTTCCTGCAGATTGCGACTCAGCGTTTTGCTTATGTCCAACTAAAGGGAAAGTTGAAAAAGTTAATATTTCATAAAAAATAAATAAGACTAGAAGATTTCCAGACCAAGCTATTGCCAATGCAGCATGGATTGCGATTGAATAAAAAATTACAAATCTTGTTTGATTTTTTTCACCAGCACCCCTCATATAACCAATAGTGTAGATAGATGCCAGTATCCATAATGAAGATGCCACTAAACTAAAAATAGATCCAAGAGCTGATACTTTAAAAGCAAAATCTACCCCATCAAAAAGTGTAAAAAAAGTTATCTGATATACCTCATTATTTTGTATTCCATGAAAAACTTTTAAACTGATTACAAAGGTTATAAGACCTCCAATTATACCAAAAGAGTCTCTTAAGTTATTATTATATCTACAGACATAAGAAAATAATGCAGCAAAAAGTGGGGTGATAATACCCAGTATAATTAAAAACGAATTACTCAATTTTGATAACCTGATATTAAATAGTCTGCGGACAAGTTAGAAAATTCAATTATTGGTGTTGAATATATCCCAAAAACAATGATTGAAATTGTAACTATCCATATTGGTAAATAAATATAAGCATCTTCTTTTTCAGATTTAAATTTAATTTCTGAAAACCACATCTGTTCCACTATTTTCCAGAAATATACAACAGCTAATGCGGAGCTTACCGCAACTAAAGCGATTGAAAAATACATCTGGTTTGTATAAAGAGCTTGAAATAAATATAATTTTGAAATGAAGCCATTTGTTAGAGGTAATCCAATTAAAGATAATCCACAAATTAATAAAGCAAATGAAGTTATGGGGTATTTATAGCCAAAACCTTTTAAACTGTTTAGGGTTACTCGATCCTTATAAAGAATAGCGAAGTAACCAACAGCCATAAATAATCCTCCTTTGATCAAAGCATGATTAAATATATGCACAAAGCCCGAAGCTACTCCACTGTGGTCTTTAAGGCTAAAAGCCAGTGTGATGTAACCAATTTGCGCAATTGAGGAAAATGCCAAAAGTTTTTTGATATCATCTTGATAGATGGCTATTACAGTCCCAATGAATATAGCGAGTAAAGATAGAGGATATAAAACAAAATCTAAAAACAAACTTAAATAGCTCGGATAAATTATGAATACTTCGTACAAAAGTCTCACAAAAAAATAAAGAATTGTTTTTGTCGCTAAAGCAGCCAAAAGTGTCGAGACAGCTGATGGAGCATAACTATATGCAGGTGGTAACCAAATATGGACAGGAAAAATTGCAGCCTTCACCATAAGACCTATAAGCATGAATGACATACCTGCGAAGATGGCTAACTGACCATCGAAATATTGGGCCAGTTGAATTACAAGATCATTCATATTCAACGTACCTGTCATAGCGTAGGCAAAGCCAACCCCAATTACATAAAATGTAGCCCCGATCGCCCCGATAATTAGATAATTAAAAGCTGCGAGTAATGCTTTTCTATTTTGTCCTGCACCTAAGGCAATTAAAGAAATAGAAGCTAATGCAGATATTTCTAAAAAGACAAATAAATTGAAAATATCATTAGTTAAAATAATCCCGTTCAGGCTTCCAACTGCCAATAACCACAAAGAATAGGCCTTTCCAAAGTCCCTATAGTCAATTTCATTCAAGAAGATTTTTCTTGAGTAAAATGTTGATACCAAAACAAAAATTGAAAATAACAATTGAAGTCCAATATTCACCCCATCTATTTTAAAAGAAATACCCCATGGTGGTTCCCAATTTCCAAACTCATATATAATTAAACCAGAAACAGAAATTTCTTTAAGAAGATGTAAAGAAAAAAATAAATGTAACAACAAAGTTATGATTGAAATTATCCAAGGCCATATTTTTGACGGCATAAATGCAATAATTGCAGAAATAAGTAGAGGTAAAACTACTACCAATGCAGGAGCATCGTCTAAAAATATATCAAACATTTATTTATCTGACTTTAGCTCCAAAGACTCTATTTCTTTTTCTTCAATTGTTTCGTAGTTCTTGTAAATTTGTAATACTAAAGCTAATCCAAGCGCTGAAGTAGCCACTCCAACGACGATAGCGGTCAGTATTAAGACGTGTGGCAATGGATTTGAATAGGCATTTGCCATTTTTGTTAATATAGGGGCGGTTCCATCTAAAACTTTTGCAAGTGATACAAAAAATACAAAAACTGCAGTTTGAAAAATTGCTAAGCCAACCACTTTTTTTAAATAGTTTTGACTTGTGATGATTATAATTAATCCGCCAACCATAAGTAAAACAAAGGCAAAATGGTTCCAAAAATAAATAAAATTACTCATTAATTTCCCCAAAGGAAGCAAAAGAGTGATACAAAGCAATCATTACAGTTGCAACTGTAATGCCTACTCCTAGCTCAACTAATATAATACCAATATGTTGACCAGTTGATGGGTCTGATGACAAAACATTGTAATCTAAATACATCCCATCAAGAAATATTGAAACTATTCCGACACCTGCATATAACAAAACACCTATGCACATTAAATATCGATTAATCATTATTGGAACTAAAGTTTCACCTTTTGAAAGCCCAAATATCATTGAATACAATATAAATGCTGCCGCTACTATTACCCCAGCCTGAAATCCACCGCCTGGTCCATAGTCACCATGAAATTGAACGTAAAGCCCAAATATAATAATCGGTGCAAAAAGAATTTTGCTAACGACGCTTAATACTGGACTAGATGAAATTTTATCTCTCATTTTTTTTATTTTTTTTAAAATTAGTTTTACGATTAAGAGTGTTGCTAGTTAATAAAGCAATGACACCTAAGCCTGCGGTAAATATTACTATTGTTTCTCCCAAAGTATCAAAACCTCTATAACTTGCTAAAATATTAGTAACAACATTAGGTATATGAAAAAAATCTTTACTTTCCTTTAAGTATTCTGGAACTACATGAAGATGTATTGGTGCATTAGGATCTCCTAATAAAGGGAGGTTTGCAATTATAATAATCAATATAAGTGATATCGCTACTGCAAGAATAATACTCGGAAATAAGTTTATTAATTTATTTTTTTTTCCTTCTGGTAATTTCGCAGCAGCCATAACCATTAAAATTGTTGAAATACCAGAACCAACTGCAGCTTCAGTAAATGCTACATCAACCGCATCTAAATTCACATATATAGCTGAGCATAACAAAGTAAAAGCGCCTGTGAGTGCAACAACACTTATTAATGACGTGGTTTTAAAAATAAAAAAGGTTGTTACCAATAGAAGCGAAATTAAGAAAAAATTAATTAATAAAAAGTTCATTTTTTATTTTTTCCCTTTGGCTTATACCCCGACTCATGTGCAAATAGAGCTATTGCATGGCCTGTTACAGGGCTAGTAAATATTAAAAATAACGGTATTAATAAAAGTTTAAGACTTAATAAACTAAAACCAGAATAAACTATCAAAGCTAAGACTATAAAACCTGATCCTAGAGTATCAATTAAACCAGCAGCATGAATTCGACTAAATACATCGGGTAACTTTATAAGGCCTAGACTTCCAGATAAAATGAAGAAGCAGCCAATAGCTAATAAGACTAAAGAAATTAACTCGATATAATTATACGACATTACTTTTTCTTCTTTTTATTTTGTAATACCTAAGTATTGCAATGGTGCCTAAAAAATTCAAAAGTATATACATCAAAGAAATATCGACAAAATCAGGTCTATCAAATGCAAAACCATGAACACTGATACCTATGGCTATAATAGTTCCAATGCTTGATATAGATAATATTCTATCAAAAGGAGTTGGTCCTTTGATTGCTCGAACTAAACATAATGCTACAGAGACGCCCAGAACAATTAAAGTTGCAAAAAAAATCATTTATCTAAATCCGTAATTACTTTGTTCATATCATCTGTTTGCAAGTCTTCTGATAGCTTCTTACTTAATGCGTGAACTAGAAATATTTTTTTATCTACTTCTATTGTTACTGTACCCGGAGTAAGAGTTATAGCGTTTGCATAGTTTGCAATACCTGTTCTATTCTTCTGAGATGCTTTAACACTTATTAGTTGTGGAGAGTATTTACCATTCCATATTAAAGCTGTTGTCGTAATTCCAGATTTAAAAATTTCTTTAAATAACCAAATCCAATAAAATGGTAATCTAAGAATAATTTTTAAAGGAAGAGAGTCTTCCTCGAGAGCTTTAGCTCTATAAGACATCCAAAAAACAAAAAGAACACTGACTAGTCCAAAAAAAAGTAAAAGCGATTTAAGGTAACCAGATAAAATAAACCAGAATACAAAAAGTATTATGAAATAAGTTATAAATGATAAGGTCTTAAGTGAATCTTTATTAAGTTTAGCCACTAAAAGCTATTATGAGAATAAATCACCCTCTGTAAATACTGCAGTATTCATGTCTTTAACAAATAATTTACCTTGGTCTGATTTAAATCTTGATACCTCAATAAATCCACCTTTAACTGCGATTCTGACGTTTTCAGCATTAATTGATATGATTTGACCTGGAAAATGCTCAGCACTTTGCTCGTCAATAAACTTAGTGTCATAAAAGACATACTCATCACCCATGAATTCAGCCCATGCACCAGGCTGAGGGTTGCAACCCCTTATTAAATTATAAATTTCGTTTCCGGGTTTTTTCCAATCAATTCTTGCATCACTTTTTTTACACCAAGACTCATATGTTGCTTTAGAGTCATCTTGAGGTGTCTTTGGTGCATTACCAGACTCGATTAAATTTGCAGCTTCAACACAAGCTTCAAGACCTAATGGAAATATCTTTTTAAAGTAAACATCTCCTAAAGTATCATCAGGACCAATATCAACTTCTTTTTGAAGTAATATTTCACCCTCATCTAGCCCATCATTTGGATAAAAAATTGAAAGACCTGTTTTTGTGGAGCCACCAATTATAGGCCAGTTTATTGAACTTGGTCCTCTATGGAGTGGAAGTAGTGAGGGGTGAAAACAAATAGATCCATGAGTGGGAATATCTCTCGCTCCTTCAGGCACAAAAATTATTACATAAGCCATGACACATAAATCCGCACCGTGAGACTTAATTTGGTCTAGTACCTCTTGGTCTTTAAAATTTGAGGGTTGGTAAACAGGCAAACTAACACTTTGAGCGTATTCTTTAACAGGATCGACTGGTTTACCCTCTTTGTCAGGTGCACAATATACCGCTACTACTTCATGGTCTGTTTCTGTATGAAATTTTTCTAAAGCACTTTTTCCAAATGCCTGTTGCCCCATTAAAATTATTTTCATTATTGCTCCTTAAATTAAAATATATCTTATACTGCTCCGGCCTCTCTTACAGCTTTAATTTCATCGTCACTCATCTGACAAAATTCTTTTAATATCTCATCAGTATGCTCTCCGAGAAGTGGAGATCTTTCAACTTTTGCTGGGGAGTCAGATAACTTAATTGGATTACCAACAGTCAAATATTTACCTCGTTCAGGGTGATCAACTTCGACTATAGTATTAGTGTCTCTCAGGCCTTGATCTTCAGCTAATTCTTTTAGAGATAATATTGGACCAACCGGTATATCCAAAGGGTTACATATATCCATAACCTCAAATTTAGTCTTGGTCATTGTCCATGACTCAATTGTATCAAATATTTCGTTTAACCTTGGTAGTCTTTTAGCAGGAGTTGAGTAATTTTCATCCTCTTTCCATTCGGGTTTACCAATAACATCACATACTTTTTCCCAAACAGCCGCCTGGGTAATAAAATATGTATATGCATTAGGATCCTTTTCCCAACCTTTACATTTGAGAATTCTTCCTGGCTGACCACCACCTGAATCGTTACCTGCGCGAGGCGTAGAGTCACCAAAAGGAATGTCTTCTCCAAATTGAGAGTATTCTTTTAATGGCCCTCTTGAAAGTCTTTGTTGGTCACGAAGTTTAACTCTGCAAAGATTTAAAACTCCATCTTGCATTGCAGCAGATACTCTTTGTCCCTTTCCTGACTTTTCTCTGTGGAATAAAGCAGTAACTATACCCAATGCTAAATGTAGTCCTGTTCCACTATCTCCTATTTGTGCACCAGTGACTAAAGGAACCTCTCCAAGCATACCTGTAGTTGAAGCAGATCCACCTGCGCACTGAGCAACATTCTCATAAACTTTACAATCTTCATATTTTCCTGGACCAAAACCTTTAACAGAAGCATAAATCATTCTTGGATTTATTTCTTGAATTTTTTCCCATGAAAAGCCCATTCTATCTAAAGCACCAGGAGCAAAATTTTCTACCATCACATCACACTCTTGAATTAACTTAGTAAATATTTTTGAACCCTCTGGTTTCTTTGGGTTTAATGTTATACTTCTTTTATTTGAGTTTAGCATGGTAAAGTACAAACTGTCTGCATCAGGAACGTCTCTTAGCTGACCTCTTGTAGCATCACCAACCCCTGGTCTTTCAACTTTTACGACATCTGCACCAAACCAAGCTAGTAATTGTGTGCAAGTTGGTCCGGACTGGACGTGTGTCATGTCTAATATTTTGACACCTTTTAAAGCTTCCATGGTTTCCTCCTAAAGTTTATTTGTACATAGTCTGGTTTTTTGTACCAGGAGCAAATTCTTCTTTATCCACCCAAATATTTACGATTGCAGGTATACCTGACTTAACAGCCTCTCTTGCTCTTTGAAGTGCAGGTTGGATTTCTTTTGCTTCTCTAACAGCTTCGCCATGCCCACCAAAGATTTTTGCAAACTCATCAAAGTTAACATCACCCAAGATGTTTCCAACATTTCCTTTATCTTCGCCGTACTTCATAATTTGACCAAATCTGATCTGGTTTTGAGCAGAGTTATTCCCAATAACTGTTAAAACAGGGGCTTTGTGTCTGACAAAAGCCTCGAAGTCCATTCCAGTCATTGAAAAAGCACCATCACCACAATATAAAAGAATTTCTTTTTCAGGTGCAGCTAATTTGGCTGCAAGCGCGTATGGTACTCCGACACCTAAAGTTCCAAGGGGCCCTGGGTCCATCCAGGCACCAGGCATTCTAGGTTGAACTGCTTGAGCACTTATGGTTACAACATCTCCTCCATCACCTATGTATATAGTGTCATCGTTTAAAAACTGGTTGAGTTCCCAAGCTACTCTATAAGGGCTAATAGGAGATTTATCTGTTGTAAATGTAGGCATCAATTTTTCTAAAGCTGCCTCTTCCCCAGATCGGAGTTCATTAAACCAATCTGAACGATCTTTTTTTGTTCCTGCTTCAGAGATAGCCTTTAGAGTTGTTCCTATGTGTCCAACCAAACCAAGTGATATATCTCTATTTTTTCCGACAGTTCTATAGTCCATATCAATTTGAATAACAGTTGCATTAGGATTTAATCTTTTACCGTAACCCATTCTAAAATCAAAAGGTGTTCCAACAATTATAATACAATCTGACTTGGTAAAAGCATTTCTTCTAGTTCTGTGAAAGTGATGTGGGTCTCCAGGTGGCATTGAACCTCTAGCAGCACCATTTAAATAAGCAGGTATATTCATATTTTTAACAAAGTCGATTGCATCTTTTGTAGATTGGCAAGTCCAAACCTGTTGACCTAAAAGTATGCACGGTCTCTCTGCATTAGAAATAATATCAGCAGCTTTTTGTACATCTACAGGGTCTGCTAATGTTTTTGATGAGGCACTATATTTTCCTGCTTCTGGTAAGACGGCTTTACTCATTGGAATTGAAGAGTCAAGTATATCTCTTGGAATTTCTAAAAATGATGGACCAAAAGATCCATTTCTGGTTTCCCTAAAAGCCATTGATACCATGTCTGCACATCTCTCGGTTGACATTACAGTTGCTGCAAATTTTGTAATTGGTTGCATCATGTCTACGTGAGGTAAATCTTGTAAAGATCCCATTTTATGTTGTGTAAGTGAGCTTTGTCCTCCAATTAAAAGCATCGGGATTTCAGCTCTAAAAGCATTTGCTACTCCTGTTAACGCATGTGTCGTACCTGGTCCAGCGGTTACAACTGCACACCCAGGTTTTCCTGTCATTCTTGCATAACCGTCAGCTGCATGAGAGGCAACTTCTTCATGACGTACGTCAATAATTTTAATTCCTTCGTTTAGACATCCATTGTAAATATCAATAATGTGTCCCCCACATAAAGTGTAAATTACCTCAACTCCCTCTGCTTTAAGGGCTTTAGCAACCAGCTCACCGCCAGTTATCATTTGTTCATTAGATCCTGTAGACATTTTTAACCTCTCCCTGGTGGTATAATGTATACCAGATTTAGAGGTCTTGCAAAGAATTTTGCCCTATGAATTAATGCTTTCTTGTATCTTATCAACTAAAGTAAGTGCGTGATTTTTAAGAAGTTTTTCTGCTTTTGATCCCTGGCCTGCGACAAGAGATCTAACAATGTCATTGTGTTCATCAATAGATTTGACAGCTCTATGTGACTCTATTACAAATTTTTTCCTCAAGTATTGTAAATGAATTAACTGTGACTCTAAAATTTCTCCCATTAATTTTACTTTAGTTAATTTCATAATTTGATTATGAAATTTAATATTATCATTCGAGTAGTTATCAAGTTCAGACAAAACGTTCTCTTTTGAGTAATGACAATACTTATTTAAACTTTCAATCTCATCTTTAGTGGAATTAGCAATAATTAAATGAGCTGCATAACCCTCCAGACCCGCCCATACAGTTACAATATCAATCAATTCTTTTTTTGATTTTCTGTGCACAAATACGCCTCTTCTTGGAACTGTTTTAACAATTCCCTCTTGCTCTAATTTAGCAACAGCTTCTCGAATAGGTGTCCGACTAACTCCTAGCTTTTCAGATAATTGTCTTTCATCTAGATGAAAATCACTTTGTTTTAAATATATATTAAGTGACAAAATATATTTTTTTAGTGAGTCGTATACCTTACCTTTTAGGTTTACCGGTCCTATTTTTTGGATCATTTATGTAGTCTGTGCTTTTTTAAAAAATTTTCTATAAAGAGGGCCAAATGCTGGCATAATTAAAAGCACAATTGCAATATACATTATGATTGCAGCAATGGGTTTTTCTGCCATATCAAAAAATATTCCCATACTACCATCAGATAAAATTAGAGACTGTCTTAAAGCTTTTTCAGCTAATGGACCGAGAACAATAGACAAAACAGCTGGTGCCACAGGGTAATCTAATTTTCTCAAAATATATCCAGCAAAACCGAATAGCAACATTAACCATACGTCGTGAAGGCTTTGTGTAGGTGCATAACCACCTGTTACACAAAGAACAAAAATAACCGGGGCCAAGATGGCAAATGGTATCCTTAATACCATTAAAAAAGCTGGAATTAACGCAATATTTAAAACCAGTGTAAAGAAGTTAGCGATATAAAGACTACCAATTAAGCCCCAAACAAACTCGGGCTCTTGAGTGAATAAAAGAGGACCTGGTGTAAGTCCCCATAAAATCATGCCCCCAAGTAAAATAGCAGTTGTAGGTGACCCAGGAATACCTAATGTTAACATAGGGAGCATACTTCCAGTGCTAGCAGAATTATTTGCACATTCTGGAGCAACAACTCCAGCTGGGACACCTGAACCAAATTCTTTTGAATTTTTTGATAATTGTTTTGTAATTCCATATGACATAAGTGATGCCGGTGTAGCACCTGCCGCAGGGAGAATTCCCACAAAGAAACCTAGAAAAGAACCAATGTTCATTGCCATTATAGTTTTTTTAAGAGCTCCAAATGCTCTTCCAACTTCCTTCATGTTGACTGATAATTTTGACATTTGAACTTTACCTTTTGTTTCTTCAAGGGTCCAAAGCATCTCGCCAATTCCGTAAATACCGATAGCAAGTACAAGGAAATTAATTCCATGAAGAAATCCAGGGATATTAAAGAAAATTAATCTTGGCTTTCCTGTAATTAGATCTAAGCCTATAGTCGATAAAGCTAATCCAATTAATATAGAAAAAATAGTTTTTGGAACGTCATCTCCGCCTAAGCCTACAAATGTTGCAAATGCCATTACCATTAATGCAAAGGTTTCTGGCGCATTAAATCTTAGTGCTACCTCAGCCAGAGGTGGTGCAAATAAAGTAAATAAAATAACGGATACAGTTCCACCAACGAAGGAACCTACTGCTGCTGCAGTTAAAGCTGTCATAGCTTCTCCCTTAACAGCTAAGGGTCTTCCATCAAAAACTGTAGCTACTGCAGTAGAAGCTCCAGGTATGCCTAGCATAACGGAACTTATGGCACCTCCATACATAGCGCCGTAATAGACAGCTGCTAAAAATATTATTGCTGCAGTGGGTGGTATAATAAATGTAATTGGAATAAGTATTGCAACACCATTAACTGAACCAAGACCAGGCATTGCGCCCACAAATAAACCAATTAGACAGCCAAATACTAAAAGACCAAGGTTTAAGGGTTCAAAGGATACAAAAATTCCCTCTAGAAGAAGTATAAACACATCCATGTTTTATGTCTTTACTTTACCAATCTCATTATGAATACATAAAATCGTATACTGGATAAAATAAGGGCTCTGAAATACCTTGGGGTAAAGGTATTTTTAAA
The DNA here is from genome assembly GCA_902610175.1 of uncultured Alphaproteobacteria bacterium. GTDB lineage: Bacteria > Pseudomonadota > Alphaproteobacteria > HIMB59 > HIMB59 > HIMB59. The sequence continues at coordinate 119,113 of CACLUR010000004.1, forward strand.
AGCCATTCAAAAAATAAAAAGGTTAAAACTGGTGTGATTAAAGAGAATACAGATATAAATAGGACACTTTTAGAACTAAAATACCTAAGATAAAAAGCTAAAAAAAAGATAAGTGAAAAGTAAATTCCCAAATAGCCTATTGCTAAAACTAAAATAACTAATGAAATAATTGTTACTGCAATATATTTGAATGCATCAGCCTCAATAAAAGGAGAGTTATCTTTAGATTGTGGTGACCTTTTTAGAACGAATTTAATTATGGTAAGGACAGTGCAAATAAGCATGCCAAGAGAAAGGTAAAAAGGAAGAAATCCCGCACCCATGTTTTCTTCTGCGTTCCATGTAATTCTATTCTCAGCACTTTTAATCATCAGAGCGATTGAGCATAACGCTAAAATAACGGCCACTGCAATTTCTGCTCTTTTGACAGTTATTTTGTTTGTTATGCTCATATCACTCTTAATTTAAATATTAGTCAAAGTTTTTAATGATCTCACCGTGCTTAGCATATTCGATTGCTAAGAAATCTTTAAGACCATAACCCTCTAACCAGCTCATTAACTTTCCATCGTCGATGTTGAAAGTTTGGAACTCGTTATCATGATAAACAGTGTGAAGAAGTCCTGTGTAGTACTTCTCTACCTCTGCATCAACACCAGCTGGAGCCATAAATGCTCTCATCATATAGTATTCAAGATCAGGATAACCCAATTCATATGAAGATGGTACTTCTGGGAATGCAGGATTTCTCTCAGGAGTCATCATAACTAATGCTTTTGAATCACCTGATTGATAGAATCCCATCTGCTCAGAAGGGTTGTTTAATGTGAAATCTGACTCGCCGCCAACTAGACCTTTTGCAACAGCACCACCACCGTCATATGGTACGTACTTTGCATCAAATCCAAACTGACCTCTCATCATACCTAGAAGTAATTCGTCCTCAGACATACTTCCTGTACCACCCATTACTAGACCATTGCCTCTAGCAAGTGCGATGAAGTCATCAAATGTTTCTACACCTTGAGTATTTTTACCTTCAGTTGCAATCCATACTAAGAATGTATCTGTAATAAGTCTTGCTAATGGTGTGAAGTCATTAAAGAAGTCAATTCCTAACTCAGGCTGGTTAACAGGTGTAGTTAGAACATTGTTAAGAGTAATGATAAGTGTGTGCTCATCACCAGCTTTTTTCTTAACATAAGTCATAGCTTCACCACCAGAACCACCTTTTTTATTAATTGGAATCACTGGCTTAGATGCGTAGTCGTTTTTCTCGATAACACCTTGAACTAATCTAGCAATTTCGTCAGCTCCACCACCTTGACCAGCTGGGATAATAAGTTCAATAGGCTTCTTTGGACTAAAAGGCTTCGCAGAAGACACTGAACTAACAGCGACAAGTGAAAGTGAAACAATAACTAATGCTAATTTTTTGATTATTGACATATTGTTTCCTCCTATAGGTTAAGCAGTACAATAAACTATTTAAGAGAATATTAAAAATACATTCTTAATTTAGGATTTATTTAAAATTAGAAAAAAACCTTGTTTTAGCATTGATTTTCTTGACATTTACAACAGTGATTGTGTTATTTAATTGTATAATGTATACAAAATACCACAGGCAGTTAAATTGAAGTTTATAAATTATAAAGATGGAAGTTTGTTTCTAGACGAAAAAGAGATCGCTGACCCTCTTGATGAACAAATCCAAATTGAAATTCATTTCGCTGGAATAAATAGAGCAGATATTCTCCAAAAAAACGGACATTATCCACCTCCCTCAGGTGAGAGTGAAATTATTGGATTAGAGTGTTCCGGAATAGTTACCAAATTAGGAAAGTCTGTAAAAAACTTTAGTTTAGGAGACCAAGTTTGTGCAATTCTTGGAGGCGGTGGATATGCGGAGTACGTAAATGTTAATGAAAAACAAGTAATGCCATTACCAAAAAATTTAAATTTACATGAATCTGGCTGCTTACCAGAAACCACACTCACTGTTTTTGAGAATATTTTCAATGTATCTAAATTTCAAAGAGATGAGGCGATTTTGATACATGGTGGAAGTAGTGGTATCGGCACAACTGCTATTTCAATTCTTAAAAATTATACAAAAAATATTTTTGTAACCGCTGGTACGAGTGGGAAATGTAAGAGTTGTATCGAATTAGGAGCCACTGATGCTATTAACTACAAAGATACAGATTTTGAAGAATATTTTAATGAAAAAAAATTAAAGGTTGATGTAATATTAGATATGGTTGGAGGAGATTACTTAAAGAAAAATTTAAAAATATTAAATTTTAAAGGAAGACTTACTTATATTGCTGCTCTTGGTGGGATTAAAGCAGAAACTAATCTTTTACATATAATGAATAAACAATTAAAAATATCTGGATCAACGTTAAGATCAAGATCTCCTTCTGAAAAGGGAAATATTGTTGATCAGGTTGTCAAAGAAATATGGCCTTTGATAGAGAATGATAAATATAAACCAACGATTTTTGAAACTTTTAATATGAGTGATGTAAATAAAGCACATGAGGTTATGGAAAAATCTGACCATATAGGAAAAATAGTTTTAAGCATAAAAGGAGAAAAAAAATGAATCTGCACGAATACCAAGCGAAAATATTATTAAAAAATAATAACGTTAGAGTTTTAAATGGCTACCCAGTATTAGATGATAGCGATATAGAAGCTGCTGTAGACTCTATCCAAACGCCCGTTATGGTTGTGAAGTCTCAAATTCATGCAGGTGGAAGAGGCGCGGGAAAATTTACAGATAGTGGTGATGACAAAGGTGGTGTGAGAGTTTGCTTCTCAAAAGATGAAGCCAAAGACAATGCAAAAAAAATGTTTGGTAAAACTTTAGTTACAAAACAAACTGGTCCAAATGGAAAACAGGTAAATAGACTTTATATTGAGGAAGGGTGTGATATCAAAAAAGAGTACTATCTAAGTATGCTTGTGGATAGAGCCTCATCTTCAATTTCAATTATAGCCTCTACTGAAGGTGGTATGGAAATTGAGGAGGTGGCAGAAAAGCAACCTGAAAAAATTATTACTGTTAATGTCCCTGGGGACAGTATAATTGACCAAAACAGTTTAAATAAATTAACTGAAGGTCTAAAGATAGATCAAAACCTATCAAATGATTTTTGTGATCAAATTCAAAAAATTTACAATAGCTTTTTGTCTTCAGATGCCTCTTTAGTAGAAGTTAATCCTTTTGTATTGACTGGTGAGGGTAATTTTTTGGCTTTAGATGCGAAGGTATCGATAGATGATAATGCGCTTTATAAACATAAAGATGTAGCTTCAATGAGAGATGAAACTGAAGAGGATCCTGCAGAAATTGAGGCGTCAAAACATGAGCTTAACTACGTCAAATTAGATGGCCAAATTGGATGCATGGTAAATGGAGCTGGTCTTGCGATGGGTACAATGGATATAATAAAATTACATGGTGGCAGTCCTGCAAATTTTCTAGATGTAGGAGGAGGAGCTACAAAAGAGAGAGTGGCAAAAGCTTTTTCTATAATTCTGCAAGATCCAAATGTAAAAGCTATTTTGGTAAATATTTTTGGTGGCATTATGAAATGTGACATTATCGCTGAGGGTGTGGTAGCTGCAGCTAAAGAGCTATCTATTCAAGTTCCATTGGTAGTAAGATTAGAAGGAACCAATGTTGACTTAGGAAAAGAAATTTTAAACAAATCTGGGCTCTCAATTATTTCAGCAGATAATTTAGAAGATGCAGCTAAAAAGGCAGTTAGGGCTTTAAACTAAAGGAGAAATTATGTCAGTATTAATTAATAAAAACACAAAAGTTATTTGCCAGGGTTTTACTGGTTCTCAAGGTACATTTCACTCAGAACAAGCTATAAAATATGGAACTCAAATGGTTGGTGGGGTGACACCAAAGAAAGGTGGCCAAGAGCATTTAGGGCTTCCTGTGTTTAATAGTGTTAAAGAGGCAAAAGACAACACAGAAGCAAATGCAACTGTAATATACGTTCCACCACCTTTTGCAGCTGGTGCTATAATTGAAGCGATTGATGCAGACATGGAACTAATTGTTTGTATAACTGAAGGAGTTCCAGTTCTTGATATGATGCAAGTAAAAAGAAAATTGGAAAAATCAAAATCGCGTTTAATTGGACCCAACTGCCCTGGAATAATTACACCTGATGAATGCAAAATAGGCATTATGCCAGGTCATATTCACCAAAAAGGAAAAATAGGAGTTGTTAGTAGATCTGGCACACTAACATATGAAGCAGTAGCACAAACTTCTGCTGTAGGTCTGGGTCAATCGACTTGTATTGGTATTGGGGGTGATCCTATTAATGGAACAAACTTTATAGATTGCCTTGATCTTTTTTTAAAAGATCCCGAAACTGAAGGTATCATAATGATTGGAGAGATTGGTGGAACTGCTGAAGAGGAAGCTGCAGAATTTATTAAAATATCTGAAATAAAAAAACCAGTTGCTTCATTTATAGCTGGTGCCAGTGCTCCTGCTGGAAAAAGAATGGGTCATGCAGGTGCTATTATTTCTGGTGGAAAAGGCACAGCAGAGTCAAAGTTTAGTGCTTTAGAAGAAGCAGGAGTTCATATATCCAAATCACCAGCAAAGCTAGGTGAGACAATCAAAGAAGCTTTAAACTAATATAATTTAGCTTCTTTAGCTCTCAGTTTGGTTAAAGCAAGAACTGTATCAATTGTAGGTGTTGGAACATTTGTAATTTTTCCAAGCTCTTGAACAGAGGTGATTAAAGCATCAATCTCCATAGGTCTATCGCGTTCTAAATCTTGGAGCATAGATGTTTTATGTTCGCCAACTGCTTTAGCTGCATCAATTCTTCTCTCAACATCAAAAGGCTTGTCTATTCCTAAATTTTGAGAAATTGCATGAGCTTCATTCATCATATTTTTTATGACCGCTCTGACTTCGTCGTTGCTACAAATTTTGACAAGTGTAGATGTTGTAAGTGCACTAATAGGATTAAGTGAAAGATTACCAAAAAGTTTTAACCAGATATCACCTTTTATATTAGGTCTAACAGGTGCTTGAAAGCCTGCTTTTTCTAAAGTTTCTGAGAGATTTTTAATTCTATCTGTTTCCTCTCCATTTATTTCTCCTAGTTGAAACTTATCTCCCTCTAAGTGCTGAATAACGCCTGGTTTGATAACTTCTGATGCGGGATTAACAATACAGCCAATAATTTTTTCAGGGCCAATTCGATCCCATTGACTTCCATCTGGATCAACTGAAGTAACTTTTTTATCTTTGAAATCAGGATTAGTGTGATTGTAGAAATACCACCATGGGATACCATTCACACCCCAAACAAATGAAGTATCATCTTTCATAAGAACTTCAAATGCATCAAGACATCCCGGAACTGAATGAGCTTTTAGAGTTACAAAAATATAATCTTGCTTTCCAGCTTTTTCCGCTGTGTCTACACACTTT
>CACLUR010000005.1 GCA_902610175.1 uncultured Alphaproteobacteria bacterium
CTAAAAAGTTAATTAATAAACTCTGATTTTATATTCGGGATAAATCTTACCAATTGAATTCTTTTTTTTGTAATTGATTGTATTTTCTTTTTTATCTCAGAATAATGATTCCAAGGAAATATAATTATTATATCTATATTTTTATTTATATTTCGTCCAAATTTAATAATTTTAATATCTGTGCCAGGGATATATTTACCTATTTTTGCTGCAGTTTCGTCATAAATATACTTTATTGAGTTAAAATTTAATTCACAATAATTTATTAAAGTACAAGCTTTGGCTGCAGCTCCAAATCCATAAATTTTTTTATTTTGATTTTGTTTATGAAATTTTAGAATTTCTTTTTTTAATTTATTAACTCTTTTATTAAAAATTGTGTATGTATTTTTTTTTGTTAATTTACTCTCAATTTCTTCTTTAATTAAATTATTAACTTTTTTTCTAATTTTAACTTTATTTTCATTTTTAGCTATATGTACTCTTAAGCTTCCCCCGTGAGTATTTATTTTATCTACATCAATAATTTTCAAATTATATTCTTTAAATATTTTTTTTAAGCTTGATAGAGAGAAATAATAGAAATGTTCGTGATAAATTGTATCAAATTGATTGTATTTAATAAGATTTTTTAAATGGGGTACTTCAATACAAATAATACAATTATTTGTCATTAGATTTATCATAGATTTAATAAAGTTATGTATTTTTGGCACATGCGCAAAAACATTATTAGCAATAATTAAATCTGCTTTATTATTTTTCTTTAAAATTTCTTTTGAGGATTTTGTATTTAAATAAGAATTAATTGTCTTAATTCCTTTTTTGTTAGCTACCTTAGCAATATTTTTAGCAGGCTCAATACCATAATAGTTTATTTTTTTATTTTTTATATGTTGTAATAAATATCCATCATTAGATGCAATTTCTACAATTGTTGATTTATCATTTATCTTGTAAGTTTTTATTAATTTATCAATATTTTCTTTTGCTAAACTAACAAAATTTTTTGAGTATGATGAAAAATATTGATACTGTGAAAAAATATTCTCGCCTTTTAGCTTTGTGCTATGTTGAACTAAATAACAATTAGTGCAAAAAAATAAATGTAACATATGTTTAGTTAATTTTAATGGATGATTAGTATATGAGTTTGCTAATGGTGTTTTACCAATATTAATTACTTCTTGACTAAGTTGATAATTACAAAAATTACATAAATTTTTTGATTTCATTTATATTTTCAAGATACCAATCTATAGTACTTAGTAAATTTCTGTCAAAATTTCTAGTATTAATTTTGATTCCTAATTTGTTTATTTTTTTTAAATTAACATCATACTTAATATCATGTCCCAAACGATCCTCAACATATTCAGTAGCATCATTAAAATTAATATTTGTCTTAAATTTTTTGTTAAATGCAAGGATAAGCCTCTTAATTAATGAATTATTGCTTATACAATTATTTCCTCCAATGTTATAAGAATTTCCATGTGACCCTTTTTTGTAGATTTCAAAAATTGACATTGCATTATCTTTGACATAAATCCAATCCCTCATATTTAGACCTTTTCCATAAATAGGTATCTTTTTTCCAGATATTAAATTGTATATGGCTTTTGGGATTAATTTTTCAGGTAACTGACCAGGGCCAAAATTATTAGAGCTATTTGTGATGATTGTTTTTAGTCCAAATGTTTTATTGAAAGATCTAATTAATAACTCCGCTGATGCTTTTGAAGCTGAATAAGGTGAATTAGGGAAAAATTTATCAGTTTCTAAAAATTTTTTTTTTGAATTATGGGGTATAGATCCAAATACTTCATCGGTTGATATTTGAAAAAACAGTCCATTGTCTAACATTTTATTTTTTTTCCAAAATAAATAACTTGTTTGTAAAAGATTTAGAGTGCCTAAAATATTGGTGTTACAAAATTTTTCAGGATTTAAAATAGAATTATCTACATGACTTTCAGCTGCAAAGTTAAAAACTAAATCAATATTGTGATATCGAAATAAATCTTTGAGTTTTTTTTTATTTGAAATATCAAAATTATAAAAAAAATAATTTTTCAACTTATTAAGATTGTAGGAGTTAATAATAAAAAAATTATGTGTAATTTTATCAATATTAATTATATTAGCTTTGGTTTTAGTACTTAAATAATTTATAAAATTAGACCCAATAAAGCCTAACCCTCCAGTAATTAAAATATTTTTATGCATTAAATAATTTTATTTAGCTCTTTTTTCCAAAAAATTTTCTTAATTTTATACTTTTTGAATGTTGAGTCACAATTCAAGATACTTATTTTTGGTCTTTCAACTATATCAAATTTTAAAATATTATTTATTTTTTTTTTATATTTCTTTTTATTTTTCTTATTGTAGATTTCAATTATTTTTAAGGTAAATTTATCTCTAGAGATTGCTGGAAAATTTCTAAAATGAAGAATTTCTTTAGTTTTAATATTTTGGTTTATAATTTTATTTATAAAAAAGGATAAGCTATCACTTGAAGTAGGGCATCCAATCTCATTATTTATGAATAAATTTTCATTTTTTTTTATTTTATCTATAATTTTATCAACAAAATTATTTTTATATTTACTAAATAGCCAAGATGTTCTAACTATAGAATAGTTGTTTGATTTAAATTTAATGACTTCTTCTCCATAATTTTTACTTAAACCATAAATATTTATTGGATTTTTTTTCTGATTTTCAAAATTTTCATTTAAATTGTTAAAGACATAATCTGTTGATATGTGAAATAATTTGACTTTATGTTTGTTTAATATTTCACATAAATTTATTAATGAAAAACAATTGATATCGAAACATTTAATCACGTTTTTTTCAGATAGGGGTAAATTTGTATATGCTGCAAAATTTATAAAATTTTTTATTTTATACTTCTTAATTATTTTTTCTATTTTAAGGATATCTATTAAATTCAATTTTTCTTTTGCAAAATATAAATTATTTTTTTCTCCAAAATTTTTAGTATAAGTTTTTCCTAATCCCCCATTACAACCGACAAATAAATTCATTATTTATTTTCAATAAAAAAAGGAAGTTTTTTGTCTTTTTTTGAAACAATCATTCTTTCATAACTATTTTTTATTTTTTTAAAAACTGGATCATAAATGTTTATTCCTGTTTGAAATTTTGGTTTATACTCACCTTTAATCAAATAAATTACTTCATTATTTTCATCTTTTGCATAAAAACCATGGGCACAACCTTTGGGTATGTAAACAAACTTGTTATCATTTTTTTTTAAATTCAATTTAATAATCGAATTATATGTTTTTGAAGATTTTCTTAGATCAAAGATATAGTCATCTATTTTCCCTTGTAGAACCGAAACTATTTTTTCTTGAGGAAATTTTAATTGAATATGAAATCCTCTAAAAACATTTTTTTTTGACTTAGAAATTATTAATTGATCTGGGCTAAATTTATAATTGTTTTTAATCTTAAAATTGAAATTTAAAATATTGGTTTTACCTCTTATGTCGTTATAACTATCAGAATAAAAATAAAAACAATCCTTTATTTTAGTTTTAAATATTTTCATTTATTAAATTTTGAAGATAATTTTTGTATTCAGAGTTAGGTATTTCATGAATTAATTGAAGAAATTTATTTTTGTTGATAAGGTTTTTTCTATAGCAAATCTCTTCTAAGCACATAATTTTTAATCCTTGTCTTTTTTCAATCATTCTTACATACTCACTTACATCTAATAATCTAATAGGAGAACCGGCATCATACCACACAAAACCTCTTGGCAATTCTGAGTACATTAATTTATTCTCTTTTAAATATAAATTTAATAAATCAATAATTTCTAATTCTCCTCTTTTTGAAAATTTTATATCTTTAATTTTCTTTATTGCTGAATTATCAAAAAAATAAATGCCGGTTATTGCTTTTTTTGATTTAGTTTTTTTGGGTTTTTCAATTAATTTAAAGGGTTTACGGTTTGACTTAGTCTCAATAATTCCATAATCCCAAGTATTCTCTACATTATATGTAAAAATATGAGCTCCTTCATATGAGTTAAATTTATCCTCAAAGTATTTTGACATGTTACTACCATAAAAAAAGTTATCACCTAATATTAAACAAATTTTATTGTATTTAGATATTTGTTTTGATTCTATTTTGAATATTTCAGGAATACCATTTGGTTTTTTTTGGACGGTATAGTTAATTTTAATTCCAAATGAAGACCCATTTCCATATCTTTTTTTTAGGCTAATAATAGTTTTAGAATCGCTTAATATTAATATATTTCTAATTCCAATTAATATCATTGTAGAAATTGAGTAATCTAACATTGGTTTGTCATAAATGGGTAAAAGGTGTTTATTGATATAATTTGATAATGGATATAATCTTGATCCTGTACCGCCAGCAAGTATTATTCCTAAATTTGATGAACTAAACATAATATGAAACTTAAATCATTCTTAGATAAATATAAAATAGATAGTTTTAGCTTAAACACACTTATCTTTTTTACAATCATAAATTCAGGCAATGTATTTAGTTATATTTTTCAGTTCTCATTGGCAAGATTCACTTCTATAGAAAATTTCGGACTTTATAATTCAGTAAGTTCTATATTGATGTATTTTTCTGCAATCGTTTCAACGCTCCCATATTTTGTGACAAAAACTTTAAGTTACAAGAATGGTAAAATAATAATCTGGAATTATTTCTTTCTAATTTTTATGATTATTAATTTATTAATAATAATCTTTCATTTTTTTATTTTAGATTTTCTAGGATTTAAAGATGAAGGTTATTTTTTCTATATATATTCGATTATTAATTTATCAACTCTATTATCATTTTTAACAGGCTTTCTTCAATATAATAAAAACTATAATAAATTTAGTATTGTTATATCGCTTCAAATGTTTTTTAGATTTATCGTTTTGCTAGTATTTTTTTATTTTTTAAAAAATATTGAAGTACATCATGCTTTATTATCTAATTTAATTCCCTTATTTATTATTTTAATTATTACAATTTATTTTTCATATAAATTTTTACCAAATGATTTTGGGTTAATTTTTTTATAAATAATTTTATCTTATCAATATCAAAAATTAATTTTTCATTTATTAAAAGTTTTTTTAATGATTTTTTACCTATTTACCTCACTAATCTTTTAATTATATTTATTTTAGCAAGTGATATTTTATTAATTAAACTTAAATTTGATTTAAATACAGTTGGTATTTTTTCTGCATCTGCAATTATGGCAAAAATTATTTTTTATTTACCTGCTGCCTTATCGATCATTAGTTATTCAGAAAATATTAAAAATATTGAAATCCGAAAACTTGGGATAATTATTTTATTATTGAATTCTGTTTGTTTAACCGTGTTTTTAATTTATTTATTTTTTGGTGATATTATCTTAGCCTTCTCTTTTGGAGATGATTATTCTATCTCTCATTCATATTTGATAATAAATTCACTTTGTTATTTATTTTTATCAAATATCGTATTGATAAATTATGTTTTAGTATCGCAAAATATTAAAATTCAGATCTTTTTTATTTCTATAATATTTTTTTCTTCTTATTTGTGGTGTTATTATTATATTAATGACATTTTAACAATTTTAAAAATACTGTTAATTACAAATATAGCTGCCTTAATAATTGTTACTTTCCAGTTTTATAAGTTTTATAATGTATCTAAATACTCTTAGATTTGTTTCTAAAATAATCTATTGTGATATCTATACCTTTTTCCAACTGAATTTTAGGTTCCCAGCCAAAAATTTTTTTTACAGATGATAAGTCTGGTTGTCTTATTTTAGGATCATTTATAGGCATTTGTTTATGTATTATTTTTGATTTTGGGTTAATTTTTTTATAAATAATTTTAGCTATATCCATTATTGAAAATTCTCTATTATTTCCAATGTTAAGCGGTTTATCGATTAATTCTTTTTTAAAAGCAATAAGTGATATTATATTAATTAAATCTTCAATATAGCAAAAAGATCTTGTTTGATCACCTTTACCATAAATAGTTATATCTTCATTATTAAGAGCTTGATTAATAAAATTTGAAATCACTCTACCATCTTTTTTATCCATGTAGGGCCCATAAGTATTAAATATTCTCCCTATTCGAGCATCAACATTTAATTTATTCATATACTCGTATATTAAGGTTTCTGCTATTCTCTTTCCTTCATCATAACATGACCTAGGTCCAAAGATATTTGTATTACCATAATAAGTTTCTTTTTGTGGATGTTCTAGAGGATCGCCATAAATTTCACTTGTAGACGCATGAAAAATTCTAGCTTTTTTTGATTTAGCAAGATCTAAAAGATTTTTTAATCCTAAATAACAAGTGTCAAGAGTTTTAAAAGAATGTTCTTGATATTTTGGGGGAGAGGCTGGGCATGCGAGGTTAAAAATCAAATCAACATCAATATTTATTTTATTACATATATCCTCTTCAATATATTTGAAGTTTTTGTAATTAGATAAACCAGATATATTTTCTTTGGAACCGGTAATATTATTATCTAGACAAATTATTTGATAATTAGTGTTTTGAACCAATAACCTTGCAAGATTAGATCCTATGAAGCCTGTTCCTCCTGTGATAAGTATATTCATTTTCAATGGTAGCCTCGGGCGGACTCGAACCGCCACGGGAATAAATCCCACTGGATTTTAAGTCCAGACTGTCTACCAATTCCAGCACGAGGCCTCAGGGTCAATAATTTATGCTTAAAGTATTAGATTTTCAATCAAATTTTGATAAAAGATTTATAACATATATAGAATGCACAAACTAATTAGAAAAGAATATATTAATGAAAATTTATTTAAGATTTTTTTTGACAAAAAAGATCTTAAATTTTTTCCAGGTCAGCACTTTAGCTTATCAATTCCAAATAAATCTATTAACAGAGAGTATTCATCTTATACATCTTCAAATGATAAAGAGTTAGGCTTCCTCATAAGAAGGGTAGAGGGAGGAATAATGTCAAATTTATTAGATAAAATGGAGGTTGGAGATGAATTAAATATATATGGTCCCTATGGTTCTTTTGTATTAAAAGATGAATATATTGAAAATAAACAAATTATTTTTATAGCATCCGGGACAGGTATAGCTCCATTTGTATCCATGAAAGAAACATACAATTTAGATAACTACAAATTATTTGTAGGTATCAGAGAAACAAGAGATTTAGCTGACGCAGAGAAGTTTGATGAAAGCAAATCATATTATTGTATTTCAAGAGAAGATAATATTTCTAAAAACAATCATTATAAAGGGAGAATTAACAACCAACTAGAAAAAATTGAATATATTAAGGATTATGAAAATTCTATTTATATGATTTGTGGAAATTCATATATGATTAGTGATGTCTATGATATACTAGTTAAAGAAAAAAAAATTAACCCAAATAATATTATTACAGAATCTTTTTTTTAATGAAAATTTCAATATCTTATCCACCTATAATAAATCATTTAGGTCAAAAAGCCATGGTTTCTCAAAATAGAAATGTCCAGTATTTTAAAAAACCTACTTACCTATTACCTGTTGTTCAAGCACAAGCTGCTACTAAATTAAAGAAAAATGGTTTTGATGTAATATGGGATGATGGTAATGCAGAATTAAAAACTTTTGATAAATGGTATTTAGATTTAATTAAAATCAAACCTGACTTGATTTTTATGGAGGGTACTACTCCAGTTATGCATTTTTTATGGGATCTATCAAAAAAAATAAAAAAAGAATTACCAAATACTATCTTAGTAATTGGAGGCTATCATGCAATGAGACAACCTCAGGAAACTTTATTAAAGTCAGATTTTGATATAGTTTTAAAAAGCACTAATTTAGATTTTGTACTTTTAGAACTTTGTAATGAATTAAAGATTAATAATTTGAGTCTTAATAAAATTGAAACCAAAGGTATAACTTATCGAAAACAAGACACCTTGGATGAAATTATTGATAATGGTGCTTTCAAAATGGTTGAAAATCTCGATTCATCTGAAATTGTAGATAGAAATCTTGTTAAATGGAAAAATTATGCATATGAGAATGGTAATTTTCTTCAAACACCTGGTACTTATTCTTCAAGTGTAATTAGAGATTGTATGTTTGGTAAATGCACCTTTTGTAGATATAACGGTCCTGAATTATCCTTTTCAAAAATGTCAATTACAAAGAGTGTTGACGAGTATGAGGATTTAATAATTAATCATGGAGTAAAAGAGATATTTGATGACTCGGGCGTATGGTTTAGAGGTAAAGATGCAATTGATTTTGCAAAAGAAATTATAAGAAGGGGCTTACACAGGAAAGGTTGTTATTTTGGTTTTAACACAAGATTTGAGTATCTTGATGAGGAAACTATAAAATGGTTAGCTAAAGCGAATTTTCGTTTTATTTTGATTGGGCTAGAGTCTGGCTCAAATTATACTCTTAATAAATTAAATAAGGGATATTCGATGAGAGAAATTAGAATGAATTTAGAATTAATGACAAAATATGGTTTGCATCCTCACCTGACTATAATGGTTGGATACTATTGGGAAACTAAAGAAATGTTGGATGAAACTGTAAATGTTGTAAAAGATTTTATGTTTAAAGGTTTGGCAAGAACATTGCAAGTTACTATCTGCACTCCAGTTGATTACACTCCTTATCATATTGAATGTGTTGAAAAGAAAAAACTAATTGTTGATAATTATAATGATTTTGACATGAGTAAAGTAATTGTTAAGACTCCAATTGATCATTCTTACTACTATAAAGCAATTAAAGAAATGTACTCAATTGCATTTCACCCTAAATTTATAATAAGACAAATTATATTTTTATTTAATTTTAAGAAAAGAGACTGGCAATTTTTATTTACCTATAGCATTAGAGCTATAAGAAGAGTAAACCAACATATTTTTAATCTAACAAACAAAGCTAGTTAAAAATTAATGATAATAGTTCATGATTTTTTTTCCCAAAATGGAGGTGGAGAAAATCTCATGTCATCATTAGCTAAAGAGTTAAATATAAAAATATTAACATCTTATAATGTAAAAAAAAAACATAAATTAATTAAACAATCCAGAATTAATTTTTTATTAAAAAGAAGTAAATTATTTGTGTACTTATTTTTCAGGTACTTTTTTAGAATTAATGTAGATGACATAATAATTTTTAGCGGAAATCATTGTTGTTTTTCAATTTCAAACTGTAAAGCTAAAAAAAAAATTCTTTACGCACATTCATTACCAAAATCACTGTTCTCAGACTTATATATGGACCATAAAAGAAGCTTTTTTAGTGAATTCTTAAAAAATAATCATATAAAACATTATATTAGAAATTTACAAAGCTTAGACAAGATCATATTTAACTCAAATAAAACTAAACTTAAATTCCTTCATGTTTTTAAAGATTTAGAAAAAAATGTTGAAACAGAAGTTTTGTATCCTTTTAGTGATTTAGAATTTAGAGAAAAAAAGTTAACAAATATAAAAAAAAGTAAATATTTTGTTATTAACTCTAGACATCAACATTATAAAAATATAAACCATATTTTGTCTTTATTACTTCCTTTCCTAAAAAAAAATAAGGATGTCAAAATATTTATTACACAAGAGGGAAAACTCACAGAAAATTTAATGATATCTCATAATCAATTAAAGCAAATTAACTTTACTGGATATCTAAAATTAAGAGATTACCAGTCACTTTTATTAAATTCTGCTGGTATAATTTTCCCGTCTAGAGATGAAGACTTCGGTATAGCAGCTCTAGATGCTTACAACTTAAGCATCCCTGTAATTGTTCAAAAAAACTGTGGTTTCTCTGAAATACTTCCTGATGACTATTCCTATTTTTATAATGACATGAATTTAAACGATATTATGACTAGATTAATATCTGACAACGAAATTAAAACTGTATTTTATAAAAATAAATTGGACTACAAAAAAATATTCCTTCAAAGAATAAGTGATCTATCCTAATTAATGAATAACATTCATTTTTATTTTTTATTATCAACCGTTTTATTTAGTATCTTTTTTTTAATTAATTTAAAAAATTTTGCCCTACATTTACACTTAATAGATAATGCAATTAATAAAATTCATCAAATTGATACACCAAAATTTGGTTTTTTTTTATCTATTATAATATTAATTAATATTCTATTTTTATTTTTTTTTTTCGAAATTTCTTATAACCATATTTGTATTACTATTTACATTTTTATTTTTTCTGTTATTGGCTATTTAGATGATAGATATGATCTATCAGTAAAAAAAAGATTTTTATTTTCATTAATTGCTACTTCAATCTTTTTTCTTATTAATCCGAATAACTACTATGTTAGCTTTTTATTTAATTCATATATAAATTATTTATTATTAATTTTTTTTACTCTGGGCTTTATACATCTTGTTAATATTTCAGATGGAATAAATGGTTATGTACCAAGTTTATTCTTGTACTCATGTTTATATTATCTATTTAAAGGCTATCCACATTTAGACTTTTTCTTTCAAATATTAATTCTTATTTCAATTGCATCAATTTCAATTTTTGTAATTCCTAACTTTCTGGGTTTGTGTTTTCTTGGAAATAGTGGCTCTTATTTTATTTCAATTTTAATTTCACTTTTTTATATGGATCTTTATTCAAATAATGTATTGGAATATTCTGATATCCTCTTAATATTTTTTATCCCATTGATTGATGGTTTGAGAGTTACTGTTAAGCGTATTATCAATGGAACCAGTCCATTCAAAGGAGATTTTACACATATTCATCACCTTGTAAGAAAAAAAAAATTTTTAAAATATTTATTTTTTTTACAAGTATTTTCCCCTTCATTTATTAATTTCTTTTTTAGGGACTTTACT
The DNA here is from genome assembly GCA_902610175.1 of uncultured Alphaproteobacteria bacterium. Taxonomy (GTDB): domain Bacteria; phylum Pseudomonadota; class Alphaproteobacteria; order HIMB59; family HIMB59; genus HIMB59. Next base: position 10,950 of record CACLUR010000005.1, read on the forward strand.
ATACTTATAGCTATCTGTTCTGCTATAATTTTTTCTTTTTTTTATATTCACTTAAGTAGTAAAGTAAAAAACTGAATAATTATTATTTTGATTAAATATATTCTTATTATATGGATAAAATAAAATTTCTAAAAAATTATGATTTATTAAATATATTAATCATTACTTACTTATTGAGTTATATCGCTGGTCCAGCAATAATCAATATATATTTAACAATAATTTCAATTTATTGTTTATTTTATTTTTATCAAAATAAAGAAAAATTGATTTTTTTACAGAAAGATAAATCATTTATTTTTTTCTCAATCTTTATTTTATATATATTTTTAAAAGATATTTTCCTGTATAAATTTAATCCTGAATTACTCTCTTTTGTAAGAGTATATATAATATTTTCTTTTATCTGCTTTTATTCATTAAATAAAAACGTGAAAATTGATATTAAGTATAAATATATTGTATTAATCTTATTAATATTCAACATAGACTCAATTTTTCAATATATCTTTAAATTTAATTTAGTTGGATTTCAAATATTTAATCATAATAGACTTACAAGTTTTTTTGATAACGAACCTATTGTTGGAAGTTTTATTATGAAATTATTTTTTCCACTATTAACTCTTTATATATATAAAATAAAAAAGGATCTATTAACTTTTGTAGTCTTATTATTTTCTATAGTTGTAATACTAATATCTGGAGAAAGAATGCCATTTCTTCAACTAATTTTCGGAATATTTATATTCACATTATTTTCTCTTAAATTTTCAAAAAAAATAATTTTATTTTTCACAACATGTATTTTTTTAATAATTTCAATTTTTATTATAAGTCCATCAGCTTTTGATAGATACAAAGACACATTTAATGGAATAAATTCTCTATATAATGACATAAAAGAGGAAAAAAATCTTGAATCCCAAATAATATCTAAACATGGTGTCTACGATTATTATCAAAATTTTAATTCAGCAATTATTTTATGGAAAAAAAATTATCTATTTGGCAATGGATATAGGTACTACAAAAATAATTGTAATAAAGAATTAGAGACATCTGATATATGGGGATGCTCTACACACCCTCATAATATTTATTTAGAAATTTTGTCCGATTATGGACTTATAGGCCTCTCAATTTACTTAATTTTTTTATATAAATTACTCGTTAATTTTTTGAAATCAGATAATAAAAAATATTATGGTATTTTTTTAACTATCTTGGTAACGTCCGTGCCATTTGTAACTTCACCGAGTATTTTTTCAAGTCACTATGGGTCAATTTATTTTTTTTACTTCTTTCTATTAAGATATTATACAGTATTAAAATAAAGAGGAAATTTCATTTAGGATCATTAAAATTTATAAATTATTTTATTTATTACATTATAAATTCAAATTTTTTAATTAATTAAGATAATTTAATAAAATATTGTTTATATTACCTTAATTATTTAAATAGTCTAAACTATCTAAAAAAATTGTATCTAATTTTTTTTTATTAAAAAAAACTTCAGAAAATAAATTATAATTTTTAAATTCTAATGAATAATTTGGAGTAAATATATTCTTATTTTTTTTACTTAATATATCTATGTATGCTGTGGGTAATTCATTCTCAATACTTTTGACTTCATTTAAAGATAAAGGACTTAATTGAATGTTAAAATCTTTGAAAGCTTTTATTCTTACTTTCTCATTAATTAAATAGCACAAAAATCCCGAACTTTGTGAATTGTTTAAATATGCACTAAACCCATAAAAAGATATTGGATTAACTTCTAAATTATCTTCAAATATCCCTTTTTCTTGATTCCAAATATATTTACTTTTTGGAAAAAGTTGAAATTTATTATAATCAGTATTTTTGTTCAACAAAATACCATCGCTAAACAATGTATAAACGTTTTCAGAGTTTTCAAAAGAGTTATAGACCTCCAAAAAATTATTATTCAAAATATTTTTATTGATATTTTTATATATGCTTTTGAATAAATTTGTAGTCAACTCAAATGATGAACTATTAATATCAATGGATGGTTCCTCCAAGTGATAAATTAGTAAATTTATAATTTCTTCGTTTGTAAGAAAACTCATTCCTAATGTATATTTAACAGGATTGTAAATTTCTATTAATTCTTCAAATGTTAAACTCTCAATTTCATTTTTGCTTAATAAAATAAATGTATCTAAATCTAAAGGAAATATATTTCCCAAAATCTCAATATCATTATTTTTATAAAAATTTTGTAATCTGTCAGGTATTATTATTTTATTTGAGCTTAATTTTTTTAAATCCCCAAATTCTCCAAATATTATGTCAAATTCATCTGCATTATTGTCAACTAAATTGATATCAAATAATACTTCGTTGTTTGATGAGTATTCACCTAATGCATAATATAAATAATATTTATAATCTATGTAATTATTTTCAATTAGACCTATTTTTAGATCTTTCTTTGTTAAACATTCTTTAGATAAAGTATTTTTAGAGAAAAAAAATAATAAAATAAAAATTAATAAACTTTTGAAAATTAATAAAAATTTCACTTAAATTAATTAGATTTAAACATTTCTTTATAAACACGCTCTTCAATTTTATGATCATTATCAAATAATAAAGGTATTTCCATACCCTCGGACATCTCTATTTCAACAGATATAACATCTTTAGCTTCAATATGATCAGCATGAACTACTATTGGTCTTTTAGAAGGATTATTATTAATAATTTTAATCTTTGCATTATCTTTTAATAGACCTCCACGCCAATGTCTTGGGCTATATGCACTTACAGCAGTTAGAGCTACAACATTACTTCCAAGTGGAATAATTGGTCCAGAGGCAGAGTAATTATACCCTGTGCTACCTGCAGCTGTTGACAGTATTACACCATCACAAACAAGCTCTTCTATTCTTACTTCGTTGTCTATCATAATTTGAATTTTTGCAGCTTGATACTTTTCTCTACGAATACTGATCTCATTAATAGCAATAGCTTTAATTTCTTGACCTGTAGGATTTAAAGTTTTCATTACTAAAGGTCTTAATTTTGTTAATTGAGCATTATGTAGCCGTTCCTCTAATCCATCAAGTTTGTAATCATTCATCAAGAATCCAACAGATCCAAAATTCATGCCGTAAATTGGTTTGTTAAGTTTCATATAATTATGAAGAGATTTTAATATAAAACCATCCCCTCCAAGCGCTACAATGAAATCTGCCTCTTCAGGCTCGCAATTACCATATTTTTTTTTAAGCTTCTCTTGAGCCTCAATATTTTTTTCAAGAGGAAAAGAAACAAAACATATTTTCATTTATTAACCTCCGGTCTCATTCATATAACGATTAACATATCCCTCAAAATTATCTTTTTGAATTTCAAAGTTATGTGCTTTTGGTTTGATTAACATGGCATATTCTATTAAGGCAATAATATCATTTTTTGTTTGATTTCTTAGGGCAAATTTTAAATCTACAAAATCATTCTGTCCTAAACACATATATAATTTACCAGTGCATGTAAGTCTTACCCTATTGCAAGTATCACAGAAGTTATGAGAAATAGCAGATATAATACCAATTTTTGATTTATGGTCTGAATACTCATAGTATCTTGAAGGTCCGTTAGTTCGGTATTTAGAGGGAATTAAATTTAATTTATTTACTAAATCTTCCTCAAATTTCTTCATTGATAAATATTGATTAAATCTCTTTTCACCAATATCACCTATGGGCATTATTTCAATTAACGAAATATCAAAATGGTTTCTTTTACACCAATCTAAAATATCAAATATTTCTTTGTCATTGAAATTTTGAGTTAAAACAGTATTAATTTTTATCTTTATACCTTCTTGTTTAGCTACCTCTATCCCATTTATAACTTTTCTAAGATCTCCCCATTTTGTTATTTTCTTAAAACTCTCAGCATTTAAGCTATCAAGGGAAACATTTATCCTTTCAACACCATTCTTTCTAAGGATAGATGCGTATCTTGATAAATTCGTACCATTTGTAGTTAAGGTATGCTCTAAAATTTTACCTTGATTTTTTAAATTGTTTAAATGTTCTATAATTGAAACGATGTTTTTTCTAACAAGTGGCTCACCCCCTGTTAATCGAAATTTTTTTACACCCAACTCATTAAAAATATCTGTAAGTTTAATAATTTCTTCGATTGATAAAACCTCTTGTCTAGGTAAGAATGTTACATCCTCAGCCATACAGTATGTACACCTCAAGTCACATCTATCTGTGACAGATATCCTCAAGTAATCAATTTTTCTCTTAAAATTATCAGTCAGCATTTTCATGTATCTTTAAATCAACCACATTTAAATCTATAACTTTTTTTCCTACGTTCTCAAAGTTAATAGTGATTTTACTATTTATACAAGATTGAACTTGCCCGAGACCCCAATCAGGTTGAGATGGGCATTCTACAATAGTACCTGGTATAAAATCGCTAAAATTAAAGTTATTTTCCATTATTACACTTGTTAAGTAGAAACAAATATTTACTATTTAATATAGAATCATATGGACAAAAAAGAAAATTTAAACAAACTTAAATCTGTCATCAGTAACATTGAAAAATCATATGGAAAAGGCTCCATAATGATGCTTGGAAAGAAAGATATCGATGCAAATATAGATGTTTACTCAACTGGCTCTCTTGGTCTAGATATAGCTCTAGGAATAGGTGGTTTACCGAAAGGAAGAGTCATAGAAGTTTATGGCCCGGAAAGTTCAGGTAAAACAACTCTAACATTACATATAATTGCGGAAGCCCAAAAAGTTGGAGGAACATGCGCTTTTATTGATGCTGAACATGCTTTAGACCCAGGTTATGCAAAAAAACTTGGAGTGAATATTGATGAGTTATTGATATCTCAACCTGATACTGGCGAACAGGCTTTAGAAATCTCAGATACTCTCGTAAAATCTGAAGGTATAGATTTATTAGTTATAGACTCTGTGGCAGCTTTAGTTCCAAGAGCAGAGTTAGAGGGTGAAATGGGCGACTCTTTACCCGGACTTCAGGCAAGGCTAATGAGCCAAGCACTTAGAAAACTAACTAGCTCTATCTCAAAGACAAATACTATGGTTGTTTTTATTAATCAACTAAGAATGAAAATAGGAGTAATGTTTGGAAGCCCTGAAGTCACCACTGGAGGTAATGCTTTGAAGTTTTACTCTTCCGTAAGACTAGATATTAGAAGGATTGGCGCAATAAAAGATAAAGATAATATTATTGGAAACCAAACAAGAGTGAAGGTTGTTAAAAATAAAATGGCTCCTCCTTTTAAAATGGTTGAATTTGACATTATGTATGGTGAAGGAATTTCTAAAATTGGCGAAATCATAGATTTAGGTGTTCAAGCTGATATTATAGATAAGTCTGGAGCGTGGTATTCTTACAAAGATGAAAAAATTGGCCAAGGTAGAGAAAATACAAAACAGTTTTTAAAGGATAATCCTGAATTATTGAATGAAATAGAAAGTAGAATTAGATCAAATTCTGACACTGTTGAAGAACTTATGATTGATCCACCCCCTTCTACAACAGAAGAAACCGTCGAAAAAAACTCCAAAGAATAATATTAAATTTCAGTTAAATTAATCTATATTCCATGAATATGAACTCTAATGAAGTCCGAAATGCGTTTATTGATTATTTTAAAAATAATGATCATAGGCATGTCAAATCTGGATCTTTAGTGCCGGAAAATGACCCCTCCCTAATGTTTGCTAATTCAGGAATGGTTCAATTTAAAAATGTTTTCACAGGTATGGAACAGTTAGACTTCATAAGAGCTACGACCTCTCAAAAATGTGTTCGGGCAGGAGGAAAACATAATGATTTAGAGAATGTTGGATTCACAACTCGACATCATACTTTCTTCGAGATGTTAGGAAATTTTTCTTTTGGTGATTATTTCAAAGAGCAAGCAATTCTATATGCTTGGAACTTAATAACTAAAGAATTTAAAATAAATAAAGATAAATTATTAGTTACCATATATCATGATGATGAAGTTGCAGAAAAATTTTGGAAAAAGATAGCTAATTTACCCGATAGTAAAATAATTAAAATTTCAAGTTCTGATAATTTTTGGTCAATGGGTGACACAGGACCTTGCGGACCATGCTCGGAGATATTTTATGATCATGGCGATAAATATTTTGGTGGTCCCCCAGGTTCGGTTGACGAAGATGGTGATCGTTTCATTGAGATATGGAATTTAGTTTTTATGCAGTATGAGCAGGTAGACAAAAATACTAGACTTGATTTACCTAAACCATGTGTAGACACTGGGATGGGTTTAGAAAGAATAACAGCGTTATTAAATGGTAGTAATGACAATTATAGTTCTGATTTATTTTCAAATATTATTGATGTAACTCAAGAGTTTATACAAAAAAAAATATCTGAACAAAATAAATCTAGTTTTAGAGTCATAGCAGATCACTTACGGGCTTCCTCTTTTTTAATAGCTGATGGGGTTTTACCTTCAAATGAGGGGAGAGGGTATGTATTAAGGCGAATATTAAGAAGGGGAATAAGGCATGCTTATACATTAGGCTCCTCAGAACCATTATTTCATAAAATTTTTGATGAATTGCAAAACTTAATGGGCGATTTCTTCCAAGAACTTAACACTGGAGCTGAGGCTATTAAGGAAACTCTCTACAATGAGGAGATTAAATTTAGAGAAACTTTAAGTAAAGGCTTAGAGATACTCGGACAAGAAATACCTAATATTAAAAATAATAAATTAGATGGCAAGATCGCATTTAAATTATATGACACCTTTGGATTTCCCCTTGATTTAACACAAGATTATCTTAAATCAAAGAAAATCGATGTTGATGTAGAGTCTTTTGATGCATCAATGAAGCTACAAAAAGAGGAAGCTAGATCTTCATGGAAGGGCAGCGGTGATGGAAATACTGAAAAGCTATGGTTTGATATTGCAAGAAAAACGAAACCAACAGTATTTAAAGGATACGATGAAACTATTTTAAAGGCAAATGTAACTGCTTTAGTCTTAGACTCAGAAGTAGTTGACGAATTAAGTGATCAAATAAAAAAATCAGCAATTATCACAGATGAGTCATGTTTTTATGCAGAGTCCGGTGGGCAAGTTGGAGATAAAGGCATAATTTCCACTGAAAATGCAGAATTTAAAGTGACAGATACTAGAAAAACTCCTCAAGGCATTTTTATCCATTTTGGTAATGTAATTTCAGGCAATTTTAAAATAGGAAATGAAGTTAAACTCAAAATAGATAGTAGTTTAAGGGAATTAATTAAAAAAAATCATTCTGCTACACATTTGCTTCATGCAGCATTAAGGAATAACTTAGGACTACATGTAGCTCAGCGCGGATCTTTAGTTAATGAAAATAAATTACGTTTTGATTTCAGTCATAATAAACAAATATCATCAAAGCAAATAGATACTATTCAAAAAGAGGTAACAAATATAATTTCTAATACTTGTGAAACACAAATTGATATTAAGTCTCAAGAAGAGGCAATAAAACTAGGGGCTATGGCTTTGTTTGGAGAAAAATATGGTGAAGAGGTAAGAGTTGTTACACTGGGAGAAGATAATAATAAACCTTATTCAATTGAGCTATGTGGGGGAACGCATGTATCAAATGTTAAGGATATAGAGAAATTTTATATTATAAGTGAAGAGTCTGTCTCATCAGGAGTAAGGAGAATAGAGGCTTGCACTGGTAATAAGGTAGATGAATTTATTAGTAATAAACTAAAAGAGGATCAATTACTTGAAAAAAAACTTGATGATAAAATCATTAGCTTAATCTCACAAATAAACAAATTAAATGGAAAAATAAGTTTTAGTGAGGAAAATAAAAACCTTTATATAAAGAAGTTGGAAAATTATTTAGATAATTTAAAAAATAAATCAATACTCTCAAATGAGGAAAATAATAAAATAGAAGAAACAAATATAAATGGAATTAATTTTGTGTCTCAATTAATAGAAAACTTGCCTCCCAAAGAACTCAGATCAATTTTTGATAAATTTAAGTTAGAAAAATCTAAATCTATTTTGGCTTGTATTACCACAAATGAAGATAAGGTATCCATTATAGTTGGGTTAACTAATGATTTAATAGATACTTATGATGCCAGAGTACTAATAAAAAGTACTTTTGATATACTCGGATCAAAAGGTGGTGGGGGAAGAATTGACTTCGCTCAAGCTGGTGGCAACAAAAATGATCAATTAAATCAAGCTTTTTTAAGTATTAAAAATCAGATTTAATTTAATTTAGTTTGAAGATTTTTATCAAGACAATTTAAAAAATCTTCAGTATTCATCCACGGCGAATTTTTGTCTACAAGTATTGCTAAGTCCTTAGTCATTTGACCAGACTCAACAGTTTCAATACAGGTTTCTTCAAGTGCCTTTGAAAACTTAATAAGTTCATCGTTGCCATCGAACTCACCTCTAAAATTTAAACCTTGTGTCCAAGCAAATATTGATGCTATAGGATTTGTTGAAGTTTTTTCTCCTTTTTGATGTAGTCTATAATGTCTAGTTACAGTTCCATGAGCAGCCTCAGCTTCAATTGTTTTCCCATCGGGTGTCATTAAAACACTAGACATCATACCCAAAGAACCAAACCCCTGTGCAACTGCATCTGACTGAACGTCTCCGTCATAATTCTTGCAAGCCCAAATAAAGTTACCTGACCATTTCATTGAAGACGCAACTAAATCATCAATAAGACGGTGTTCGTAAACTATTTGGTTATTTTCAAAATCAGTTTTAAATTCTTTCTGAAAAATTTCATTAAATATCTCTTTAAATCTTCCGTCGTATTTTTTTAAAATAGTATCTTTTGTTGAGAGGTATACAGGCCATTTTAATTTTAAACCATAATTAAAACAAGCTCTTGCAAAACCTCTAATTGACTCGTCTACATTATACATAGAGAGGGCAACACCCTGATTTTGAAATTGAAAAACCTCTTTTTCCTCTACTTTTCCCTCTTCATCAACATATTTCATAAAGAGTTTCCCTGGTTTGTCGATCTTCATTTCTGTAGCCTTATATTGATCACCAAACGCATGCCTACCAACAACAATAGGGGCATCCCATGTCCTTACAATTCTTGGAATATTTTTACATATAATTGGTTGTCTAAAAACAGTTCCATCTAAAATATTTCTTATAGTTCCATTTGGAGAACGCCACATTTTTTTTAGCTTAAATTCCGATACTCTATTATCGTCAGGAGTGATCGTTGCACATTTTATACCAACACCAAATTTTTTAATTGCTTTAGCAGCCTCAACTGTAATTTCATCATTTGTTTGATCTCTATTTTGTACAGATAAGTCGTAATATTTTAGATCTATATCAAGATATGGAAGAATGAGCTTTTGTTTAATAAAATCCCATATAATCCTAGTCATTTCATCGCCATCTAATTCGACCACAGGATTTTTTACTGAAACTTTTGCCATTTATATAGAGATATTGATTGTATAACAGATTAAATTAATAAAAAAAATCTATTTTATTGATCAAATTATACAATTCAGATATTAATTCCATCTTATGTACTTCAGGTTTCATAAAGAAATTTCAGCTGCGCTGATTATACTATTTTTATTAGTAATTTTTTTTTATTTTATATATAAACCTTTATTTCTAATTTTTTTAATATTACTAATTTTTACATTCTATTTTTTTAGAGATCCTGAAAGAGTCGTTCCATTAGGTGATGATATTTTAGTTAGCCCAGCAGATGGATTAATTACAAATATTAGTGAGTACAAAGAGGGAAAAAAAAGTTATACCAAAGTTTCAATTTTTTTGAGTGTGTTTAATGTTCATATCCAAAGATTGCCTCTTTCAGGTCAAATTACAAAAATTGATTATATTGAGGGTAAATTTATCAATGCAACTTTAGATAAAGCAAGTGAAGAAAATGAAAGATTAAGATTAACTCTTAAATCTGGATCTAACTTTATATACATAACACAAATTGCTGGTTTAATTGCCAGAAGAATAATTTGTTATCTTAAAACTAATGAGAGAGTAAACCAAGGTGAAAGATATGGAATTATCAAGTTTGGAAGCAGAGTAGATATTGAATTTCCCAATTCATATAATTTAATGGTAAGCATTGGTCAGCAATGTATCGGTGGTGAAACTATCATTGCAAGAGATTTTAAAAACAACAAAAATATACAATCTAGAGAATATAAAAAGATTTAGACATTTAGATGACCGAACATCCGCTCACTAAATTTATTCCTAATTTAATTACATTAATGTCACTTATTGCAGGTATTTCCTCAATAAAATTCTCTATTCAAAGTAATTATAAAATTGCTGTGCTTATGATAATGCTAGCAGCCTTCTTCGATTTCTTTGATGGATGGATGGCTAGAAAATTAAAAAAATCATCCCAATTTGGAGCTGAATTAGACTCTTTATCAGATTTTATTAGTTTTGGATTAGCTCCATCTTTGCTTATAAATTTAAGTTTTACAAATGAGCTAGGAAGAATTGGATGGGTTATAAGTCTTTTTTACATTATTTGTGCAGCTCTTAGACTTGCTCGTTTCAATATTGAAAATATGAGAGAGCAAAGCAAAGTATTTTATGGCATACCCTCACCAGCTGCCGCAGGTATTATAATGATTCCGCTTTATTTAAATTTTATTGAACAAATACAATTTACTATCAACTATCCTATTGTAAGTGCCTTATTAACTATATTTGCGGGTGCTATGATGATTAGTAGAGTTCCGACTCCCTCTGTGAAAAATCTAAAGGTAAAAACTCTATATTTTAGACTTATGATTATATTTACAGTTATTATATTAATATTTTTAATTAGTTATTTTTGGCAAACAACTCTTTTAGTTGCTCTTATTTATTTATTATTTTCTTTATTGAGTTTGTTTACCTATTTTACCAAATTTTTTAGAGGAGTTAGTTAAGTATTTTGATTTAAGCATCAAAGCTGATGGAGTTACAAGTAAAGTCAATAAAGTAGAAAAAAGAAGTCCAAAAACAATTGCCCTCGATAAATCTACCCACCACTGTGTGTCAGGGGAGTTATAACTATATTCAAAGTTTACAAAATCAATATTTAATTTTAAAGCCATGGGAAGCAAACCAAGGACCGTAGTAGTTGTCGTCAATAAAACAGGTCTTAGTCTTTGTGCACCTGTCATTAAAATGGCATCTCTAGCATCATTTGTCTTTTTTATTAATCTATCGAAGGTATCAATTAAAACTATATTGTTGTTTACAACTATGCCTGCTAACGAGATAACACCTATCCCACTCATGACTATTCCAAATGGTTGTTTCGTAATTAAGAGCCCTAATACAACACCCACCGTTGACATAATTACAGCAAATAAAATTAATAAGGTGCTACTAAAACTATTAAATTGGGTCAAAAGAATTAAACCCATTAAAAATACAGCTATCAAAAAAGCTTTTTGTAGGAAAGCTTTAGACTTCTGCTGACTTTCATCCTCTCCCTTAAATTCTATTTTTACTCTAGGGTCAATATTTGCTGAATTAAATTCAGGTATATCTAAACCAAAGTTATTTGAAATATTGAATTTTTCAATTCCAAGCCAATGTTTTATAAGTCTGACATAAGCATCAGTTTGATAAAATCTAGTTACATCTGATTTAATTGTTTCAATTCTATTCTGATCTACTCTAGTCAAATTTCCTGTCTCTTGATTGGTTTCAATTTTAGTAAAATTTGAAATTGGTACATAGCCTGCAGATGTTGGTATTTTAATACTGTCTAATTGATCGATCGTTCTCTGTTCTTTTGGCAATCGAAGGTAAATGGGTATAGATTCATCACTATCATCAGGTCTAAATTCACTCAATTTTAGCCCACTTGTAAGAAGTTTTATGGTGTTACCTATTATTGAAATACTAGCACCATATTTTGCAGCCTCTTCTCTATCAACATAAAGCTCATATTCAATACTAGGAGAGGGTAGAGAAGTTTCTAAATCCTTTAAACCAGATATGCTAGATAAATATTTTTCAATTCTCTTAAGTTCTTGAACTGTGATTTTAGGATCAGAAGAAGTTAAATTGATTTCAATGGGCTTCCCTCTAGGAGGACCTGCTCTTAAAGTTCTTGTTTCAACTTTAATCCCAGGAATAGATGAAGTTTCTTGTCTTATTTCAGAAATTATTGTTTCTGCTTTTCTTCTTTTATCCCAATCTTTGAATTCTATATCTATAAATCCTATAATATCAGGCGAGCTCTCTTGTCTATTTTCTACATTCCCAGATGTTGTATAGACAGACTCAAATTCATTATTCTTTTTTTGTAAGTTTAATACCTGTGACTCTACTTTTGCAACTAGTCTATCTTTTTCTAAAACTGAGAGATTGCCTGTAGCATAAATAATTACTTTGGTATTCTCTGCTTCAACTGAAGGAAAAAAAGTAACTCCCTTACCAAACTTTCCATATGCACCATAGATACCAACTAGCAGTATGAAGGATAGAACAACTATTTTTATAGGATTATTTATACAGAGCCTCAAAATAAGAAGGTAAATCTTAGTAAAAAAACTTACTTTTTCTAAATCAGTTAAGTCTTCGTCATCATCAGCATTTATTCTAGGGATAATCATTTTCTGAAAAAAACCCTTATTTTTAATATACCTAAAAACAAAAAACAAAATGACGCCAATTGAAATTGTTGTTATGGCTTTTGCACCCATATTTATGTAGCTATCAAATTCTAGTTGAGATAAAAAATTAAATGCAACAAAATTTACAATACCAAATAAAATTAAAGGTATAATAAAGAAGAAAAAAAGATTTTTAATTTTATAGGCCTGAGTTCCAATTATAGGAATAACTATTAATGCCATAGCTAAACTAGAACCTAAAACAGATATTACTGTTATAGGTATATACTTCATAAAACCACCAGTTGTGCCTGGCCAAAATAAAAGAGGAATAAATGCTGCTATAGTAGTAAAAGTAGAAGCCATGATAGGAAGGGACATTCTTGATGCAGCCTTTATATATGACTCTGCTAGCCCCATACCCTCTTGTATTTTTCTTTGGGCATATTCAACTACAACCACAGCACCATCAACAAGTAGCCCAACTGAGAGAATCAACCCAAACAAAACAACCATATTGATTGTAAAGCCTAATGAATAGAGGATTAAAATAGATGATAAAAAAGAACCCGGTACGGCTAAACCTACAAGTAAACTTGACCTTATACCAAGAAAGATAACAACCACACTCATAACAAGTATTATTGAAAAAATTACATTATTTTGGAGATCTCCTAGCATACTTTTAATATTTACAGACTCATCACCAGAAAAAGTTATATTGACCTTTGAAGGAAGAATTTTTTGCTCTTCCTTTACCAACTGTTTTACTTGATCAACAGTCTCTACGATGTTTGCCCCAATTCTTTTTGATATTTCCAGAGTGAATGCAGACTCATTATTTAAGCGAGCAAATTTTTCTGGATCTTTAAAAGTTCTTTTAAGTTGAGCAATATCTTTAAATTTAATCGTCTTTTTATCATTAACTTTTATTGGTGTATTAAAAACATCATTTAGACTTTCATATAAACCAGGAATTTTAATTACAAACCTTCCATCTCCTGTATCAAGATTTCCAGCAGAAACTATTTGGTTATTAGATCTTACAAAATTTAATATTTCATTTAAGTTTAATCCATAAGCTTCAATTTTATTCTGGTCAATAACAATGTCTAATTGCTCTTCTCTTTCACCACCAATATTTACCTCTAAAACATTTGGTAAAGATTGAATTTTATCTTTTAGGTCGTTAGAAATCTTCTTCAGTAAAAACTCAGACATATCCCCACTAATTGATACCACTAAGATAGGAAATAAGCTTATATTGACTTCACTTACCTTTGGCTCATCTGCATCATCAGGTAGATCTGATTTTGCTCTGTCAACTTGTTCTCTAGTGTCTAAAAGTGCTTGATCAGGATCAAACCCAGCATCAAACTCTAATAATACATTTCCACCTCCTTGATAAGAAGTGCTGGTCATTTCTTTTTTTCCTTCGATATTTGAAACTTCATCTTCAACAGGTTTTATTAGAAGTTTTTCAGAGTCCTCTGGGGATATTCCTGTTAAACCAAGAGATACATATATATAAGGCAAACTTACATCTGGGGATGACTCTTTAGGGATATTATTAAACACAAGTGATCCACTAACTATAACAAATAGGAAAATGGAGATTGTAGTTCTGTAGTATTGACTTGCTAAGTTAACCAAGCTCATGATTAATTAAAATTAACTTTTTCTCCCGAAGAAACATATTGCTGTCCTACAATTATAATTTTTTCTTTTTGACTTAAGCCAGAGACCAACATGTAATCAGAGGTATCTTCTATAACGTTTATTTTTTTAAATTGTACTGTATTGTCAGACCCTATGACTTTTACACCTAACTCTCCTGAGTTTCCTAAAGCAAGGATTGAGGGAGAAATTTTATGCGCAAGAACATTTCCTTTAACTATAGAAATTATTGATGATAATCCATCTTTATACCTAAGATCTTTATTTTCAACTTTTACAACAATTTCAAAAGTTTTTGTCTCCGGATCCGAAATAGGAGAAATGTAATCAATTGTGCCATTAACTTTTTCACCAAGTATTGTCACCTCAACTTCATTTTCTAGGGATATATCTAGAATCTCATTTTCATTAATGTAACCAAATATTTTTAACGAGCTTAAATCTATAATTTCGTAGACTTTTTCTCCAGGCATTACAAGCTCTCCAGCAATCTTATGACCATCTAAAAGCATTCCACCAAAAGGTGCAAAAAGAGCATATTTGTCAAATTCACTTTGGGACAATAAATTTAATTTATATAAATCAGCGTTCGTTTTATAATCGTCTAATTCAACTATATGCTGACCTTTTTTTATTTTAGATCCTGCTTTGACCAACACTTTTTCTATTGTGGTCATCACCTCACTCTTAACTTCAATTCTCCTTAAAGCTTCAGTAGTTGAGCTAAAAACAATACTATCTTTTATCGTTTGTGCAGAGGAGTCTATAACCTCAACAGAAAATAATTTTTCATCTGTTTCTTCTTTGCTTCCCCACTCTGATGAGTAACATATAGAGTTTATAAGTGTTATGATTGATACAATAATTATTTTTTTTATGTTGGGTAACATGAATTTGTTTAAACCTACTAGAATATATGTAAACGAATACATATCAGATTATGAGTAAAATTAAATGAAACAGTGGTATAAAACTAGAAAAAAAGACCCTTTTTACATAAAAGCAAAGAAAAATGATATTATTTCCAGAGCTTATTACAAATTAGAAGAAATAGATAAAAAACACAATTTATTCAAAAATGATAAAAAAATATTAGATGTTGGATGTTCACCAGGTGGCTGGACACAATATATTTTGAATAAACACCCAAAAAACAAAATAGTAGGTATTGATATACTACCAACTGTTAAGCAGATTGAGGGCAAATTCAAATTTTATATGATGGACTTAAATCAGTATCAGTTAATTGATGAATTATTTACATTAAATAAATACACTTTTGACTCAATAATTTCAGATATCGCGCCAAACACAAGTGGAAACCAATTTTTAGATCAAACTAATAGTTATGATTTGAGTATGCTTTCAGCAAAATTTATTCAAAAATATTTAAACAAAGGTGGTAATTTTTTAGTAAAAAACTTTCAAGGAGAGGATACAGAAAAGTTATTTAAGTTTGTTAAAACTTATTTTGACAAAACACAATATATTAAACCAGCTGCATCAGATAAAAAATCTAAAGAAATTTACATCTTAGGTTTGTTAAAAAAATAATTTTTTAACCATACATTCAATGAATTCAGAGTAGAAAAATTTTTCTTTTTATCTTTATATGTAACTTCAAAAATTTCTTTATCGAATTTTTTAGAGTAAATAATTTTGATAATTGGAAAAGAAAAATTTGATTTGTAAAAAGTAATTTTTGTTTTTTTGTAATTTGAGTCCTGAGTTTGGATTGAATAATTTCTCCATATATTTTTTGATAAACCATAAGAGTAAGTATTAAGAATATATTGGAATGTTTTCTTTGGGATTGTGTCGATATAATTTTTATTTATGTTTAGAATTTTCAATATATATTATGTTAAATGGTACTTTTAAATTCTTCAAGTTGTAATTTCGATTGGCAACCTACTAATTTTCAATTTATCAACTTAAAAGGTGAAAAAGGGTCCTTTTATGATTCTTTTGACACGAATGGTCTTTTAGTAATGTTTATTTGTAATCATTGCCCGTATGTTAGATCTATAGAAACTAAGATTGCTACTGAAACCCAAAGACTCAAAATTTTAAATGTTAATTCTATTGCTTTTATGTCAAACGATCAAAATTCGTATGAAGAGGACCACAATAAATTTCTTTTAGAACAAATATTAAGAGCTAAATTTGAATTCGAATATATTGTTGATGCCACGCAATCAATAGCTAAAACATTTGATGCTCAATGCACTCCTGAGTTCTATTATTTCAGCAATGATAAAAAACTTAAGTATAGAGGTAGGTTAGACTCCAATGGCAAAGATTCTTCTATGGGCAAACCAGAGCTTTATTCTGCTGTTGAAGAAGTTATTGCTAAAGGATATTGTTCAAGCCAACAATATCCAAGTATGGGTTGCTCAATAAAATGGAAAAATTAATTACTAAAAGAAATCTATCTTTATTTGGAATTATATCTTTTTTATTGGTTATTGCTCTTTATTTCATTTTACAAAATAATTCTAAAGATGATGAAAAATTATTCGATATTTTTTTGGCAGAGCTTTATAATGAGCAAAATTCAAATTTAGATGAAAAACTCTATTATTTATCAAGTTTAGATAATCCTAAAGTTTCATTTTTTAGTGATTTGAAATTAACCTCAATTGAAAATTTAGATCGATATAACAAAATTGATAAGGATATAATATTATTGAAAAAGGCTTTAATTGACCTAGATAAAGAATTGATAAAATCTTTATCATTAGATAATAATTTTACTTTTAACGAAATTGCTAAAATATACTTCTATAATTTAGATATTAATAACTTCGAATTTAGTGAGTCAGATAAAGATAATTTAAATAATTTTTTTATCAAAGCTGTTGATAGATTATCTAATGAAAAAAATTAAATTTTTAATTTTACTTCTAGCTCTACCTTCTTGTAATCAATATTTGGGTACTGTTGAACCTGATTATACTCCAACAAATGAGGTAACTGAGATTTTTTCAGATCTTCAAAATGATGATTATATCTCAGAGGTTGAGTTTGGTGATATAATTTTTCCTAAATCTGTTGACCCCTCTTTAGCTATCAAAGATTTTGAAATAGAAAAAGTTATTAGTATTAATAAAAACTCTACAGTTAATTTTCTAAAAGAAAAGATCATTGTAAGCAAAAATAAAACTATTTACTTAATTGACATGAATGCCCAAAACAAATTTGAATATGAATTAAATCTTAACAAAGATGAAGAAACCATAAGCATTTTTGAATTTAATGAAGACATTTATATATTAACTAATAGATCTCGATTATTTACTATTGATGGTCAAAACATATTTGAGTTAGCAGACTATGATATTTTTTTAAACACAGCCCCAATTGTTTTAGAAAAAAATTTAATATTACTTAGTGTTTTTGGAGATATTTACGATATAGAATTAGATGATTTTTCAATATCTAAAAAAGATAATTTCATATTAAAACCAGGTATATCAATTAAGTCAAACATATTTGAAGACAATAAAAATTTATATGCTCTCTTTAATTCAGGAACTCTATTAACTTTTGACAAAAATAATTTTGATTATTATAGCAACTATATATTAGAGGATCTGAATATTCTTACATCATTAGATAGATTTAGCGAATTAATAGATACTCCTTTTAGTTACAATGAGAATTTATATTTTTTAGATCGTTCTGGAAAAATTTCAGTATATAATCCTATTTCATCAGAGATACTTTGGGAACTAAATCTTAATGAAACTATAATAAGTTACCTTTTTTCAAATGATGGCTATTTAATTCTGATGACCTCTAATCAAATTCTTATCATATCTAATAAAGGAAAAATTATAAATTCATACTTACACAATAAGAAGTCGCCGATAGCAATTTTTAATATTCAAGAAAATATTTATTTAATTCTAGAGGAAGGTATAAGTAAATATAATTTGAAAGACAAAAGAGAGGATAGTTTTTACAAAAATAAATTTACAATAAATTTAGAGATTTATTTTCAAGGGCAAAATATATATTTAAAAGATAACAAAAGTATTTTTTTAATTAAGTGAATAATTATTTTATTATTGGTAAAGTAAATGAGGGAAAATCTTTCCTTTTTAACCTTTTTTCAAAAAATCATAAAACTATATCTAATCCCAAAGCTAATACTACAATTGACGTAATTAGGAAAAATATATTATCAGAAAACTTTGAATATAATATTTACGATACGCCAGGATTCTATAAATTTAGTGATTTCACAGATCTTCTAAATAAAATTTCAACTCTAAGATTAGATAATATTAACTTTATTTATTTAATCTCATCTTTCACTAATGAGGATTTAAAAATATGTAAAAAATTATACTCTAAAAATTACAATATTTTGCTTTTTTCATTTAAAAAAATTGATGAAAAAGACTACGTATCAAATCTATTTAATAAAACCTTTACAAACAACTCTGATAACTTTTCAATATTAAAAAAATATCTCTCTAATAAGAATAAAAAACAGGGCTTTAAAGTTAAAAATGTTAATAAGAAAATAATAACAATCTTTGGCAAAGAAAATACAGGTAAATCTACACTCTTTAATAAAATCATGAATATATCCTTATCTAAGACGTCACCTAACCTTCATACTACTCGTGACTCAGTAAATTGGGATATTCATTATAATAATCAAATATTAGAATTTATTGATACTGCTGGTTTTATTAGAAGTAGATCTAATAGAAAAAATCTTGATTTTGAAAAACTTTCTCTGGAGCAATCTGAATACTTTATAAAAAAATCTTCGTTAATCGTACTGCTATTAGACGCTAATTCTGAGTCAAGATTAGACCTATCATTAATAGGCTCTTTGTCTAAAAGAAATAAACCTTTTTTAGTACTAGTTAATAAAATTGATTTAATAGATAATAAAACTTTATATCAAAATAAGTTTCTTAGTTATCTTTCATCAAATCATAATTATTATTCCTCTTTGAATATATATTTTATTTCTGCATTAAAATCATCAAAATCAAAAATACTTCAAATAGTAAGTAATCAATTAAACAACAAGTTTTTTTTTAAAACTTCTTATCTAAATAAAATAATCAAATCGATTAATGGTGAGTTAGGGAAAATACAAAAAAATTCCAGAGAATTTAAAATCTACTTTATTACTGCTTTTACAGTTAATCAAAAAAATTACTTCAAAATTTCATGTAATTTTCAAAAAAAAAATATCAAACCTCATATTAAGAGTTATTTATCAAAAATATTAATAAGGGAATTAAATCTTAAAGGAGTAAATTTTAATTTAATATTTTAATATTTATATTAATCGATTTAATTAGATCTACTTTTAATGTTTCTAAATATCTTATTAATGACATTTTAAAATTGTTAAAGTGAACTTTGTAATGATTATCTTTTTCGAAAGATAAAATAAATTGAAATTCATTTTGAAGTAAAGGCACAATTAAATTTATAAAATAGATAATATTCATTAACTCTTGGTAATTTTTTTTAATATGATTGTAATCGTATTGATAAGAAATCATATTTAAATCAATACTCCTATAGACAATAATCAATTCATCAATTTTTGAAAATTGACTTTTTATAATTTCATTTGCTTTAATTAAATCCTCTAAAGAGTTAAAATTTGTCTGAAGTAGTGTATGATCATGATTTATATTTTCGAGCTTTTTTTTTGCCAAGATTATTTTATTTGAATTTTCAGATAAAATTGTTTGATCTTCACCATTTAAAATAATAAAGACTTGGTTATGAGGCAATTAAATATTTGATCCTGAGCTTAGTAGAGAAAGTTGAGTAATTTTATTGTCACCTAATTGGTCAATTAATTTGATTGGATAATCACCTGTAAAGTAATGATCTGTTAATTGAGGTCTATTATTATCTCTTTTAAGATAACCTAGAGCTATATATAACCCGTTTAAAGTTAAAAATTTTAAACTTTTTGCTTTTACATAATTACATATTTCTTCAACACTTTTATTTGCTGCTAATAATTCCTTTTTTGTTGGCATATCAACTCCGTAAAAATCTGGAAATTTAATTTCAGGACAGGCTATTCTTAAATGAACTTCTTTAGCACCTGCATCATATAGCATCTTAACAATTTTATGTGAAGTTGTACCACGTACTAAAGAGTCATCTACTAATATAATTTTTTTATTTGCAATAGAACTTCTGTTAGCATTTAATTTTAATTTAACACCCAAGCTCCTTATTTGTTGGCCAGGCTCTATGAAAGTTCTACCAACATAATGATTCCTAATTAATCCCAAATCAAAATTAATTTTCTTTTCCTGACTATACCCTATTGCAGCTGCATTTCCTGAGTCTGGAACAGGTACAACTAACTCTGCATCTAAATCATCCTCTTTTGCTAACTCTCTTCCTAAATTTTTTCTATATTCATAAGCTGTTTTACCTCTTAAAATACTATCTGGTCTTGCAAAATATATATATTCAAATACACAAGGCCGAGATTTATGATTACCAAATGGTTTTAGACTATGTAATTCATTATTTTCGATATACACAATTTCACCGTTGTCAACTTCTCTAACAAATTCCGCACCTATGATATCAAGAGCACAAGTTTCAGATGCTAAGACATAGGAATTATTTATCGTGCCTATCACTAAAGGCCTGATCCCATATATATCTCTTGCACCAATAAGAACGTCTTTAGTAAGCATTACCAATGCATAGCCACCCTGAATTTGTGAGATTGCCTCAATAATTTTATCAATATTTTTTTCTTTTTTTGACCTTGCTATTAGCTGAACAATCGTTTCGGAGTCTGAAGTTGTGTAAAAAATTGCCCCTTCTTTGACCAGTTCTTTTCTCAATGTAATGGCATTAGTAAAATTACCATTATGAGAGACTCCTATACCACCAGCATTCGTGTCTGCAAAAAAGGGTTGAACATTTCTTAATATTTTACCACCAGTTGTGCTATATCTGTTATGCCCAATTGCATAATTACCAGGTAATTTCTTAATTGTATCCTCATTATTAAAATTATCTCCTACAAGTCCAAATCTTTTTTCAGAATAATAATTTTTACCATCATATGAGACTATTCCACAGCCCTCTTGCCCTCTATGTTGAAGTGCGTGTAAACCCAATGCTGTCAAAGCTGAAGCATCATTAATATTTGAAATGCCAAAAACACCACATTCT
Source organism: uncultured Alphaproteobacteria bacterium (assembly GCA_902610175.1). GTDB lineage: Bacteria > Pseudomonadota > Alphaproteobacteria > HIMB59 > HIMB59 > HIMB59. The sequence continues at coordinate 32,517 of CACLUR010000005.1, forward strand.
TCTCTTACCTTAGTAGAGTTTTTCTTTATCATTCTTTTCTTCTTTATTAAATGAGTCTTTTTTAATTTTGTTCTCAGTCTTTGGCTCTTTATACATAAGGTTTTCATAAATTGAAATATTTAATTTCATGATTCTATTTTTATCATCAATGTAATTATTAAAAAAAGCAATATAGGAAAAATAAAAGAGGACTGAAAATAAAATTATCCCGTAAATTGATCCAATTATTGAGTCTAAAATTTTGAATTCTAATTGCGTAGGAGATTTTAAATTTAGAGCTTTTTCTAGAATTGAGTAAATAATGTATGTTATCAAAAAAAGAGTAACAAAAGATACAATCTCTAAAAAGATTTCATTTTTATTTTGTAATAAAAACAAGTATTCAATATCTAACTTTTGTAAAGAAAAATTTAGTGCTCTTTTATGAAAAATAAAAGGTAGAGATATAGATAAAATGATTTTAAGACTGTAGCTGATAGATTTAGTGGCACCTTTGATACCAAAAAAAACTACAAATATAATAAGAAGTATTAGATACGAATAATCAATGTAATTAAAACCCGAAAAATCCATTATGATTTTAGATTTGCTCCCATAATGAATGATTTAAATATTTTATTTTTTGTTTTTAAAATTTTTTTACAATCTCCTTTATCTTGAATAATACCTTTATCAATAAAAAAATAGTAATCTCCCGTTTTGATTGCACTTTTGATATCGTGAGTTATTGTTACAGCTGTCATTTTTCTATTTTTTATGACTTTTAAAATCAATTCGTTAATTTTATCACTATTTATAGGGTCTAGACCTGTAGTGGGTTCATCAAGAAAAATCACTTTGGGATTCTTATAAAGTGCTCTGGCTAATGCTGCTCTTTTCTTCATACCTCCAGATATCTCTGAGGGATATTTATTGTATATAGATCTGTCTAAACCTACATCGCTCATAAGAGAGATAACCTTTTTTTCAAATTTTGTTTTATTATTAATAAAATCAGTAAAAGCTATATTTTCAGATACTTTTAAACTATCAAATAGAGCACCATATTGAAATAACATACTAAACTTATCAGTATCAACTTCTGACTTCCCATCATATAAAATGGATCCACTATCGTAATTAAATAATTTATAAATAGTTTTTATCAATACAGATTTTCCACAACCAGATTGACCCAGAATTACGGTAGATTTATTTTTCTCTATAGTCAGACTTATATCTTTTAAAATAAATTCTTCACTAAATTTTTTTTTTAAATTTTTTACTTCTATTTTCATTAAAAGAATAATTCTGTGAGAAAATAATTTGAAGACAGAATAAGAATTGAAGAAATTACAACAGCATTTGTTGTAGCTGAACCAACACCAAATGCACCCTTATCAGAAAATAGTCCACAATAACAACTTACAATAGATATAATAAATCCAAATGCAAATGCTTTAAAAATTCCTGATAAATAATCACCTAAACTCAAAAAATCAATTGTGTTTAATAAGTATAAGTTTTCATTAAATCCAAGTTTGTATACTGATACTATGTATCCACCCATTACTCCAATGAAATCCACTATTGTTACAAATATAGGTAAAGCAAATGTTAATGATAAAACTCTGGGCGTCACAAGATAATTATAATAATTTGTATTCAGAGTCTTTAGGGCATCGATTTGCTCTGTGACCCTCATGGTAGCTATTTCTGCAGCGATTGAGGATCCAACTCTTGCTGAGACCATTAGACCTGTTAATACAGGCCCTAATTCTCTTGTTAAAGTTATTACAACTATGTTGGGTATAGCAGACTCTGCTGAAAATCTTGAAAAACCAGTATAAGATTGTAGAGCAAGTACCATTCCTGAAAAAATTCCAGTTAATGCTATAATGGGTAAAGTTGAAATAAATATGTTAATAAAGTAGTTTAAATTATTTCTTAAAAAGAATTTTGGTTTAAATAAATATTTACAAAAGAAAAGTATAAATAATATGAATTTTCCTAAATTAGATAATAGTTTTATTATTAGTTCACCAATATTTTCAATAAATTTCATTTAAAATCTTAATTTGAAGCATTTTTATCTATTCCCAAGAATTTGGTATATTTATCGTCAAAGTATAACTCAATCTTACCAGTAGGACCATTTCTTTGTTTTGCAACAATTAATTCTGCTTTATTAAAGACCTCCTCATTTCTATCTTTCCAAGTGTCATGTTTTTTTTGATATGACTCTTGAGTTTCATCAGCGCCCCTTATTGGTTCGTTTCTTTGTAAGTAGTAACTTTCTCTGTAAATAAACATTACAACATCCGCGTCTTGTTCTATGCTTCCTGACTCTCTTAAATCAGATAGTAAAGGTCTTTTATCATCTCTATTTTCAACCTGACGAGAAAGTTGAGAAAGTGAAATTACAGGTAAATCAAATTCTTTAGCTAACTGTTTTAAATTTCTAGTTATTTCAGATAATTCATTTACACGATTGTCTCTACTGCCCTCTGGTTTTATTAATTGTAGGTAATCAATTAAAACTAATTTTATATTATAATTATTTTTGTATCTTCGAAGCTTAGACCTTAATTCTGAAACAGTTAAATTTGGACTATCGTCAAAATAAAAATTTAAATTATTTATTTCTTGATATGTATTTTGAAGTTCAAGAGAGTCTTTTTCATTAAGCTCACCTTTACGAAGTTTATCGCTTGGTATTCTTGATTGTTCAGCTAATATTCTCAAACCTATTTGCTCAGCAGACATCTCTAAAGAGAACATTACAACAGAACCTTTTTCCTTTTCTTTAGAAAAATATTTTGTAGCATTAAAGGCTATGTTAGTTGCAAGTGCAGTTTTACCCATGGAAGGTCTACCTGCAAGAATAATTAGGTCAGAATTTTGTAAGCCTCCTAGCATATTATCTAAATCTTCAAAACCTGATACAACACCAGAATATTTACCTTTTTTTTTGAATGCTTTTTCGACTAGTTGAAGAGATGATTTTGTAACTGTAGCAAAGTTTTTAAATTCATAATTATCTTTTTTGAAATTAGTCAAGTCAAATAATTTTTTTTCTAGATCCATAAAAATATCTCTAATATTGTTAGCTGTTTCGAAAGTTGTTGACTCGTTATTTTTATTTTGTGTAATTTTGAATAGTTCTCTTCGCATATATAACTCCTGAAGAGTCTCTAAATAACCAGAAAAAACATCTTTTGAAAAAACAATTTGATCTATTTGTAGAGAGAGTTCTTTATGTGTTTTGGTTTGAATATCTGGGATATAATTTTTAATTGTGTCGATAGAAATGTTTTTCTGTGATTTGTGAAAATCATTTAAAATATTAAAAATTTTTAAGTTTTCTGCATTAGCAAATAGAGAACTGTCTAAGTGTTCAAAGTGAGTATCAAGCAAATCTGGGTGTTTAAGTAAATAAGCAATAACTATAATTTCAATATCATTATCTTTTAAACTATCAAAAGTTTTTTGCATAATAATATTAAGTTATTAATATATTTAAAAAAAGATAGTCTTAGGTAGAAGTTTTAGGGGATAAGATCTCAATATCGAGTGAACAATTGACCTCAGGATGCAAGTCTATATCTACAGAGTATTCGCCTGTAGTTTTAATTTTATTGCCAAGTTTGATTGACTTCTTTTGAATATTAACTTCGTTTTCACTCAGAAAGACAAATATATCAGACACACTTAAAGATCCGTATAACTCCCCATTTTCTTTAGCTGCTATCTCCTTTGTGAACTTTAATTCATCAATTTTCGAAGCAATTTTTTTTGCATTAGTCTTATTTTCATCATCTTTTTTAATAAGACTCTCTTCTAACGATTTAATTTCTTCAATATTTTGTTTTGTTGCAAATTTAGCTTTACCAGTTGGAATTAGGTAGTTCCTAGCGTAACCATCTTTTACAGATACAACAGATCCAATTTCCCAATTTTTTTTGAATTTTTCTAAAACAACGACTTTAGTCATATAGCTACATTAACGATAAAAATCTTGCCTGTTTAATTGCCTTTGTAATTCTAGTGTGAACAGCTCTAGACATATTTGTCACTCTTTGTGGAATTATTTTTCCATTCTCATTTGTAAATTTTTTTAGGATATGTGTATATTTATAGTCAAGTTTCATTAATTCATCATTTGTAATATTTAAGTTTTTTTTCATTAGTTATCTTTATTTATTTGAGGAGTAATTTCTTCTAAACCATTATCTGACTTTGTAATAAGAAAACGAAGGCAATCTGTGTTAAACTTTAAAAAACCATCAAGTTTGTTTGGAAAATCCGGTTTTGAGTCAAATCTCATAAATTTAAATGATCCTTTTGAATAGTTATTAATAGATGTTTTTAAATTTTTTATTCCCCAGTCCTCTTTATAACCAATAGTGACATTATTATCAGAAAAAAAATGATCAATAGATGAATTAAGACTCTTTAACTGGTCGTTAGCAAGATCAGGTTTTACTATAATTGTTGTTTCGTATATGTTAGTCATGTAAAAAGAGTGTCTACAGATATAATTTAGCTATGTCAAATAAAAATCTTTCTTTGCTTTTTACAGGTCAAGGCTCACAATATGCCGAAATGGGCCTTGATTTTATTCAAAAATATGACTGGGTGAAAGAGAGATACTCCATTAGCTCTAAAATTCTTGGTTATGATTTACTTGATGCTCAAAGTAATCCTAATTTTTTAAATTTAACTCAATATAGCCAACCAATGATCTTTGTATTTAGTTCAATTATAATCGATCTTTGTAAGAACTATTTCAATAAAAATTTCTCAAAAATTATATTAGCAGGTCATTCTTTGGGAGAATACTGTGCTTTGTATTTTGCAGAGTCTTTAGATTTTGAAGAAATGCTTAGAGTAGTTATTTATCGTGCTGAATCAATGTCAATTGTCTCAGACCCCAATAAATATGCTATGTATGCTATTTTAAAAAAAGATGATTTCAAAATAGATGAAAAGTTATTTGGAGACGGTGTTTACCTAGCTAATCTTAATTCAAATAGACAAGTTGTTATATGTGGATTAAGAGATAAATTAATAGAATTTAAAGAACAAAATCCAATTGGAAAGTTTATACCATTAAATGTTTCAGCACCGTTTCATTCAGATTTGATGGTAAAAAGTGCTGAGATTTTTAGTGAAAAAATTAAAAATAATATATTCAAAAAAGTTGAATTTGATTTAATTTCTAACCATAAGCTTGTTAATTATAAAAATATATCAGAAAAAGATTATACTAAGCAGCTATCACTTCAAATACACTCTCCAGTATTATGGTCTGATACTATTGAAAATATTTTGAAAGAAGAGGTCGATACATTCATAGAAATTGGACCCAAAAAAACTTTATTAAATTTCTTACCAAGAGATTTTCAAGGTGATAAATTGTCGATTAGTAGTATTAAGGATATAGAAAATGTTTAATGATAAAAAATTATTTTTAACAGGTGGTACTGGCTCTATAGGAAGTTCTATATGCAGTTATTTTAATAACAATGGTTGTAAAGAGATATATTCAACAACCACAAATATAGATAAAGTAAGATCTGATCAGGATTTTATAAAATTCAAAGAATTAAATTTAAATAATATAGAAACATGTAATTTAGATGATCTCTTTGATTTTGATATTGATTTTCTAGTTTTAAATGCAGGCTTAAATAAAGATAATATTTTTTTAAGAATGTCACCTAATGAATGGAATAGTGTTATAAATGTAAATTTAAACTCATCTTTTTACTTATTAAAACACTTTGTCAAAAAAATGGTAAAAAAAAGGTATGGAAGAGTAGTATTTATTTCATCAGTTGTGGCATATACTGGAAATCCAGGCCAAGTAAACTACACAGCATCAAAATCAGCGATTTCAGGAATGGTAAAATCTCTCGCTTTGGAATTATCAAGCAGAAACATAACAGTTAATAGTGTGGCACCCGGTTTTATAAAGTCAAATATGACCGATAAACTTAACGATGTCCAAAAAAATGCTATTTTAGATAAGATACCAATGAAAAAACTGGGGGATTCCATTGATATAGCAAAAGCAGTGGGTTTTTTATGCTCAGAAAACGCTGATTATATTACAGGCCAGACCCTGCATGTTAATGGCGGGTTGGCATTAATTTAATTATTTGAATATTAACTATAATGTGGTACGAACTTTTAAATTTATTACTAAGAGGTTTTTAAAATGAGCGATATAGAAGAAAGAGTAAAAAAAATTGTAGTAGAGCATTTAGGAGTAGAAGAAGGTAAGATTCAAAGTGACTCAAAATTTATCGATGACTTGGGTGCTGACAGCTTAGACACTGTTGAGCTTGTGATGGCATTCGAGGAAGAATTCGGATGTGAAATACCAGATGATGCTGCCGAAAAAATTGTAACATTAAAAGATGCAGTTACATATTTGTCAGCTAATTCAAATTAATATAAGCAACTTTAACAATTGAGGCGAGTAGTAGTAACTGGACTTGGCACAATAAATCCTTTAGGTAATAGTGTAAATACATCGTGGGAAAATCTTATCGACTCTAAAAGTGGTATTTCAAAAATTACTAAATTTAATGTTGATACTTATCCATGCAAAATCGCAGGTTCTATTGAAGACTCTCAAATCAATGATGAAATAGTCAGCCTCAGAGAACAAAGAAAAATAGATAGATTCATTACATTAGGTCTAATAGCAGCTAATGAGGCAATTGTTGACTCAGGTTTCATATCTGATGAGAAGAGCTCTTTAAGATCTGGAGTTATGGTTGGTTCCGGAATAGGTGGTCTGGATACAATTTATAAAAATTCATCTGTTCTAGACAACCAAGGAATAAGAAAAATTTCTCCTTTTTTTATACCATCATCTTTAATAAATTTATTATCTGGTCACATCTCAATCAAATATAACCTTAAAGGCCCTAACAGTTCACCTGTTACTGCATGCGCAACAGGAACTCACGCAATAGGTGACTCTTTTACATTAATAAAAAATAATAAGGCAGATTTTATGGTATGTGGAGGTGCTGAAGCAGCTATTTGTCCCTTAGGTATATCTGGATTTTCTGCAGCAAGAGCTTTATGTGATACTTTTAACGAGCAACCAGTAAAAGGCTCGAGGCCATGGGATAGAGACAGATCAGGTTTTGTCATGGGTGAAGGTGCAGGTATTTTGGTTTTAGAGGAATTAGAACACGCAAAAAAAAGAAACGCTAAAATATATGGAGAAGTAAAAGGATATGGAATGTCCGGTGATGCATTTCATATTACTAAACCCTCCGAGGACGGTAATGGAGGCTATAGAGCGATGGAAATGGCGTTAAATGAGTCTCAACTAAATCCTGATGAAATTGATTATGTTAATGCTCATGGCACTTCAACTCAGGTTGGCGATATGATAGAACTTTCAGCTGTAGAAAAATTATTTGAAACTAATAATAATTTATTTATGAGCTCAAATAAATCAGCGATTGGTCATCTACTGGGTGCTGCTGGAGCAGTTGAGGCAGTATTTTCATTCATGTCTATGCAAACAAAAACTCTACCACCAACTTTAAATTTAGATAATCCTGATACTAATACTAATATTAATCTCATACCTAATGAGTCAATTTTAAAACCAACTAAAAACATAATTTCTAATTCTTTTGGTTTTGGTGGTACAAATGCAAGTTTAATCTTTGGTCTTTAAAAGCAAAAATTTTTGTATTGTTTTATCATCACCTTCTGGTGCTGGAAAAACTTCTATATCAAAAATGCTACTCACAAAAGATGGGTCATTATCATTGTCTATATCTTGTACAACAAGGCCAAAGAGAAAAGGAGAGGTTAATAAAAAAGATTATATTTTTCTTACAGAGAACGAGTTTAACAAATCTTTAAAAAAAAATAAATTTTTAGAGTCAGCCAATGTTTTTGGCTATAAATATGGAACACTAAAAGAAACAGTAAATAGTTTTTTCAATAAAAAAAAAGACGTAATATTTGATATTGATTGGCAAGGTTATCAGCAATTAAAACAGAGTAATATGGATGTTGTAGGTATATTTATACTACCGCCTAGTAAAAAGGAGTTGATTAGTAGGCTTAAAATTAGAGGAAGAGATACTCAAGATGAAATGAAAAAAAGAATGGACTTAGTTCAAGATGAGATTTCTCACTTTCCAGAATATGATTATGCAGTTGTGAATAAGGATTTAAATGAATGTGTTGATAAAATTAAAAAAATTATTGAAGCAGAAAGATTAAAAAAATTTAGACAATTAAATCTTACAGAATTCGTTAACAAATTTAGGAGTTAGTCTCTCTAAAGATTTTTATCAATTCATTTAATTTGAGGCTCTCCGCCCTTATATCTGAGTTAAATTCACTCTTAATTTTGAGTTTTTTTAAAAGAGTTTTCAAAGATTTTCTTTTATGAGAAAATAAGTATCTCTTAAATTTAATAAAATCCTCTATTTCATTTTTTCTAATTAAACTTTTATTCAATTTTTCAAATTTTAAAATACTTGAGTTGACTTTGGGTATTGGCTTGAAACAATTTTTACTAACATGAAATTTTATATCTATTTTATAAAAACAATTTATTATTGAGTTAATAGCATTTAGTTTTTTATCTGTTAATTTGATAGCAAATTCTTTTTGGAACATTAATATCATTTGTTTAGGAATAATATTCATTAATGCTAATTTAACTAGCACTTGGGATGAAATGTTATACGGCAGATTAGACACTACCAAGTCATAATTTTTTTTTAAATCGTACTTTAAAATATTAGCATTAATAATATTTACAAACTTATAAACACAAAATGTTTTATTTAGCTCATCAACTAAATCTTTATCAATTTCAATTAAGTCTAAATTTTTAGGTTTTTTGTTAATTATTTTTTTAGTTAAACTTCCATTTCCTGGGCCAATTTCTAAAATATTAAGTTTATCTTGATTAATTAAATTTATAATTTTGTTGACGATATTTTTATCAATTAAAAAATTTTGGCCATATTTTTTTTTTAATTTAACATGCATGCCAAATACGAAGAGTTATTAGATAGATTTTTAAATATAATATCTTCAGCTGTACCATGAGCTGGACTTAATCTACGATAACTCAATCCTAATGTTAAATTAAAACCCTTCTTATTAACTATTTTATAAGGTATCAAAGCTTGGTCGTGATAAGTGGATATATATAGAGTATTTTTTTTATAATTATTAAACGCACTATCCGCAGGATAGGGTCCAGATATCTTTTTAAAACTTTTACTTATTAAATGATTTAAAATTTTATCCTCAATGCCAATAGTATTATCCTCGCCACAATGTGGGTTATAGCATAAGAATTTAATTTCTTTAAAATTCAAATCATATCTTCTTAATTTTAAAAAGCTCATGATAAGATCTAATTTTTTTTTAATTACTATTTCATTCAAATTTTTACTTACATTTTTTAAGTTTATATGAGTGGTTAAAGGAATTACTGAAAAATTCTCTCCATACATTAACATTGTAGTTTCACAATTATTTAATTTTCCCAAATATTCTGTCAAACCAATAAATTTAAAGTTTTTTTTCATAATAGATTTATTGATAGGCATTGTTATCAAGTCATATTTTGTATAACAAGATAATTTGTTGGCCAAATTAATTTGATTAAGCAAATTTTTATATTTATCTCTGTAAATATCTTCAATGTTAAAAATATTCACATAATTTTTTTTATAGTTATAAAAATTTATAGGATCAAATATTTCATTAATTTTAATTTTCGATTTAATTCTCTTAACGTATTTTTCTAATTCTAATTTATTACCAACTAATAAGTATTGTAACTTTTCCTTTAAAAAAGAATGAGACTTAAGGATAATTTCAATATTAACAGAGTTAGTATCTCCTAAGAAAACGTATTTTTTTTTTTTACTACTGTTTATCATAAACAAATTTTTTAAAGTCTTCTTTTGTGATCAAATCAATATAACTTAAAATACTTTTTTCTAAAATTTCAATATTTCGTTTATCAATACATACATTATATTTTACATCATTAATCAAAGCTTGATATTTTCTTGTTTCTTTTTTTAAATTTTCAAAGAAATTATTTAAGAAGCTTTTATTATTTTTTAAATCTTCAAGTTTTTCAATTGTAAAACAATCGTCAGTACTTATTGGAAGTTCAATTTTATCAAAAGATTTAAAAATATTATTTAAATCATTTATATCAAAACTGTAAACATAATATTCATTTATAAATTCATTTTTGATTTTAAAGTATCTAATGAAATCTCTTAATATAATAATATTCATTTTTTCTTCGCCATATTCTTTTACTAAAACTTCATCAACTTTTTTTAAAAAATTTGGATTATTTATTTTAAAATGTTCGATTATATTCTTTAAAATTACAATGTTTTTTATTGCAGTTGGGTTATTTAGGTTTTCACCGAAATTTTCAAAGTATAATTGTTTATATAAATTCAGATCAATATCCGAAATAATTATATCATCCTTGTCATAAATTATGTTTGAATTTAAATTTAATGGTAATAAAAAAAATACAGATATAAATATAATTTTTTTTAAAAGTCTATAAACCATAATCAAATGTTCCTGGCTCCTGAAAAAAAAGATCCGTTGTTTGTTGGTACCCAAAAAAACCAAGATAATCCATATAAAAACTTACACTAATCAACTCTTCAGGACTTGTATTATAATTATCGTTATAACGTCTATTTGAATATTGAATTTTCAATTCCGAACATTCGTCATGAATCTTTACACCAAATGAATCATAATATGGGCTGAAGTTGTTTTTAAGGTCAATTCCTGATTCGTATGACAATTTAAAATTATTATTTATTTCTTTTTCAAAACCGAGCCCTAAATATTCTGTATCATTAGATTTTTCTGTAAAGGCGTCTTTACTAGTTTCATGATAATTAACTGAAATATTAAATGGATCATCTGTATATACACTAAAATTAACCTCTTTGCTTTTTAAAGTAGACCTATCAAGTCTCGTGTCTAAGTTTAATTTTAATTTTTTGATTTCAGTTTTAGCCTCAACAGCAATATCTGATAAAAAAGAGCTTTGATTTAATTTATTACTAAAATTATTATTTTTTTTAAAGTCATATGATTGACTTGTATTTATACTAATTTTCTGATTCTTTATATCGAATGCACTTTCAAAACCATAGACTATCCTAGATGTGTTATCTCTCAAATCTGTTCCAAAAAACCTATTATCAGAATAAGAATTTTGATAATTGAATGTAATTGTGTTACTGTCCTCATTTATTGTATTATCAGAACTGTTAATATCTTGGTTGATAATAAACTTAAATCTAGGTTTAATTATTTCATTTAAATTAAAAAAATAATCACTAGATAAAATTATGTGATTAAATGTATCATTTCTATTTAATGAATTATCATGCTCAAAAGTATAATCATTAAATCCATTTAATAACGATATTTTGTTATACACATTAGTTTTATTAAATTTGTTGTTGAAAGTAATATAATTATTAATTTTAAATTTATTATTTTCAGATGCTAAATTATCTTGAGATTCATCTCTTTTAATTACTGAAAAGTTAAATTCATTATAGTTAGAAATATTTTTATTAAATTTAATATTATTTTGATAATTAACTTTGGGAGTAAATGGTATCAGAGAAACATTAGTTGAGTCAAAGGCTTCTACAGTTGACACTTCAACACTAAAATAATCATCTTTTAAAAGTAAATCATAATTGTCTAATCTTAAATAGACATTCTCGAATTTTACAGGCTCTTCATTAAGAGATCTCGTTGTAGAAATACTATTAGTTATAACACCCTCAAAATAAACTATTTTATTTTTATCAAGTACTTGCCTAAAATCTAAACTAGCTGAAGTATTTATATTAGCGTCATTTGCATACTTTAAGTTGTCTATAGTGAGAACATAAGTACCTCCTGAAGTTTTGCTATTTAATATTGTGTTTAAAGAGTAATTATTTATAAAATCTAAGTTTTCAGAGAAAATAAATTTAGGTGTTATTTTAATATCTATATTTTCTTTCATGGGTAGATAATATGGTGTATAAAGCCCACTATTTCCCCCAATAGTGAATTCTAGAGTAGGTGTCAAAAAACCTTTTTGTCTTGGAGCTTTCGCTCCATAATGTGAAAAATAAGGGAGATAAAATAATTTATAGTCCGCTATTTGTAAAAAAGAATCAAAATGAACAAACTTATCTTTTTCAATATTGTATTTAGTTTCATCAATTCTTAGTGACCAAGTAGGGCAACCAAAATAACCATCTAGTTCACATGGTGTAAGAAAATTATTGTAAAAGGATACAATATTATCTGATCTCTTTGATTTAACAGAGTCAATTTTTAAATCATTATTATATATATAGCTAACATCTATTGCCGAAAAATTATTTAATTTAGTATCACCAATCAAATTTTTACCACTTAGTATATTTAGATCTTGATACAAGTAAAAATTACCAAATACCTCAACTTTATCATTTCCATAGTCAATAATTCCTCTATCAACCAGGATATTAGTATCATTAATGTTTATCTTTGAATTCTCTGCAAGTTCAATTATGTTTTCAACTTCATCATATGTTATATTAGTTGTATTAATGTATGTATCATTGTCTGCGCCAAGAGAAATTAATTGTTTAAAAAAAAAAATAATTATAAATACAACTAAAAATAATCTACTCATTTGCGTAGGACTTTAAGAAAAGTATTGTAACTAGTATACTTGCTAATATCTCGAATACTTGTTTGTAAGAGCTGAAAGAATTATTAAAGATTAAAAAGGCATACATAAGCATAGAAAAACCAATCAAAATTGGAATTTTAAAGCTTTGTTTTGTACTTAAATAATTTACGCTGAAAAAATTTAAAAAAATATAGCTTAATATTAAAAATAAAAAGATTAGAAAGTTTAGTAATTTTAAATCTAGTCGAATATCATTATTTAAAGAGATATCTTTTACTAGAGTGCTTTGTAGCATCAAATCAGCTAGATTAATTTTGATTTTTTTTTTCGTTTCATGATCCTTAATTATATTAGTGTTATATTGTGTGTAACTATTTAAAATGACAGTATTTTTTGAATATGTTATTTCAGCACTATAATCTGCGCTATTAATTTCTCTGTTATCAATATTATAAGAGCGGTATTCAGTATTTTCTAAATTATTTAAGTCAAGATTTTTGAAAATAGTATAAGTTTTTTTATTTCCAACTTTATTAATAAGTATTTTTGCTTTTGAAACATTATTAGATTGTAATAAATTTAATTTATTATCCTCTAAAAAAAGAGCCATATTTTTTTTATTAATTTCAAAAATACTAAAAATCAACACAATTGGAATAATGACAATCATTAATTTCTTAATATTAAGATAACTTTTAATGATAATGATTTCATTTCTTGATTTTAAAAAAGTTGAAAATAAAATTATTGATAATAGAAATACAAATAAAGGAACATATGTCAAAATTTGAAAAGAATTTAGGACACTTAATTTTAATATAGTAAAGAATACGTAATCCTCTCCTAAATTACTTATGAGTGAGAATATGAAAAATACTATAAAACTTGAAAATAAGCATATCGCAAAAGAAAGAGCATATTTTAAATAAAGAAGACTAATTATTTTCATTCAACTTAAACACAAAGTAGCTAAAACAGAATAATACAAATATATTTATAGAATAATAATAATATAAGTTCATGTGATTATTGTTATTTAAAAGAAATACTAAGTAAGAATTTATAACCTGCATCACTAGTACACAAAGAAACAATATTAAATAATATTTTAATATGCTTTTTTTTGGTATATAGAAAAAAAATATCTTATATGAGATTAGTATTACTAATAAGGTAAGAATGCATTGATAAATTCGATTATGTCCATGATAATAAAGTTCCTTGTCTTCAATATTTAATAATTCTAACGTATTAAAATGTTCTTTATCCATCATTAATATTTCCATTTCTTCATTTTCAATACTGTAAATAAACTTATTAAAAGTTGTCTTACTTTTTTCCACTGCATTTAATATTACTCTTTCACCATCATTAAAAATTAAATTATAATTTTTTTTATCAATTTCAATTTCAGCATTTTTTGCAATTATAAATTGTCCATCTCCGTAAATAATTGCTTCAACATTGTTAAATTTATTATTTTTTAATTCCTCAAAGAAAATACTTACCTCTTCTTCAATATGAAACTCATTAACAGACGGTACGCCTAATTTTAGATTATTTCTAATTTCTAACTCTTTCACCTTATATTTATGATATAGATTAACTGAGAAGTATTCGTTATTTAATATGTAAATCAGCATTATTACTGCCGACAATAAAATAGATAATGAAAAAGTATTTTTTGAAGATACGTATTGTTTCAATATGAGTATCTCGTTACTACTGTTAAATTTATAATTTAAAAAAAAACTAGCCATAATTAATAAGAATGGCATCAAAGGACTAATAAAACTAGGCAAGACTAAAATAGTTGTGTTTATAACTTCAAATATCTGTGTTGTGATGGAATGTTGTAACTCCAAAATTCTTAATATCTGTGAAAACCAAATCAATCCGATAAAGATTATTACATTTATTGAAATATATTTGAAATAATTGAAAATTATGTATGATCTAGTCCCACCAAGCATGAAAGCACAATTTAACTTAATAAATTTACCTAATCAAAGTATTAAATTATCAGCAAGTCTTTTTGATAAAGGTTCTAATAAGAAAAACCTTTCTAGTTATACTTATGACAAAATAGTCTTATTTAAATACTCTATAAATCTTAAAAATTCGCAAATTAATCTAGATATTTATAATGAAAGCTCTAAAAAAAATCATTTTACAAAAATGGTTTTAGGATCATTTCTTTATCAAACAGCTATAAAATATTCAGTATCAGAAATAAATATTGATACAAAAAACAAATCAGCTTTAGACTATTTGGTATTTGGTTTTTTGCAAAAAGATTTTATTTATTCAGTATACAAAAATAATTCAAAAAAAAATTTATATAAAACTAGTTATAAACTCTCAAAAAAATACTTAAGTTTGTTAAATTCAATTAATTTTCTTAAAGAATTAGTCACTGAGCCTAGTAATATTATTTACCCAATTTCATTTGTCAAAAGAACTTTAAAACAATTAGATAAAAAAAATTTAAATATAAAAATACTTGATAAAGAAAAAATTAAAAAAATTGGTTTAAATTGTTTACTAGCAGTAAGTCAGGGTAGTAACAGAGAGCCAAGGGTAATGGAAATTTCAAAAAAAAATTCAGAGAAAAATGTTGATATTTTATTTGTTGGAAAAGGTGTTTGTTTCGATAGCGGAGGTATTTCAATTAAACCTAGTGGTGGCATGGAGGATATGAAATGGGATATGGCAGGCTCAGCTGTCGCTGTCTCAATAATTAAATATCTTAGTGAAATTAAAACTAACTTTTCTTATGCAGGTATTGTCGGATTAGTTGAAAATATGCCAAGTGGCACTGCTTATAAACCTGGAGATATTATAAAATCATATAAAGGTATCAATGTTGAAGTTCTTAATACAGATGCAGAAGGCAGACTTGTATTAGCAGATGTAATTACATATGGATGTGAAAAATATAAACCGAAGATAGTAATTGATTTTGCTACCTTAACTGGCGCGATCATGGTTGCACTAGGTCAACATTACGCAGGTTTATTTTGTAACGACGATAAACTAGCAGATACACTTTATCAATCTGGTTTAGATACAAATGAAAAAGTTTGGAGAATGCCTCTTCATGACGATTTCGATAAAGAACTTAACTCACCATTTGTTGATTTGAAAAATATTGGTGCAGGAAGATATGGTGGCTCAGTAACCGCGGCGCAATTCTTACAAAGGTTTGTTCCTAAGGATACAAAATGGGCTCATCTTGATATAGCTGGTACCACATGGAAAAATGCTGGAGATATTATGAACAATAAAGGTTCCACCGGTTTCGGCTTGACATTGATTGCAGATTTTATAAGTAAGTATTTCAAAAATTAGGAGCAGATATGCAAAAAACATTTTCGATAATCAAACCAGATGCTGTAAAAAGAAATTTAATTGGTCATATCAATCAAATGATTGAAAGTGCTGATTTGAAAATTTTAGCTTCAAAAAAAATATATTTGACCAAAAATCAAGCACAAATTTTTTATGAAGTACATAAAGAAAGACCTTTTTTTAGTAGTTTAGTTGAGTACATGACATCTGGCCCTGTACAAGTACAAGTTTTAGAGGGAGAAGACGCTGTAATAAAATATCGTAAAATTATGGGTGCTACTAACCCAGATGAAGCTGAAGAAGGAACTATAAGAAAACAATACGCCGAGTCTATTGAAGCAAACTCAGTTCATGGAAGTGACTCTGAGGAAAATGCAAAAATTGAAATCAGTTTCTTTTTTTCAGGATCCGAACTAATTTAGTAAATAATTAACAAGTTGTTTGTATACATATTGATGCTCTAAACTCTTATGTTTTTTCGTAAGCTCTAACTCATTTTTTGTGTTAATTTTTTTGGTTTTATTTGAGATTATTTTACCACAGTCTAATTCTGTTGAAACCTTATGAATGGTAAAACCATAGTATTTTTCATTATTTATTAACATTCTTTTTTGTGTCATAAGTCCTTTATAATTAGGAAGGATGGAGGGATGTAAATTTACAACATCAAAGTTATTTATAATTCTATTTTCAATAACTTTCATATAACCAACTGAAAAAATAATATCTGTATTATTGAAATTTTTTTTTTGTAATGTTCTTTGGTATTCTTTAACTAAAACATCTTTATAAAACTTACCCACATAAGATTTAATTTTTGTTGAGATATTATTATTACTGATAATAGTTATGACTTTAAAATCTTTATTTTTATGATTTTTTTTTAATATTTTTAGAAGATTAGAACCACTCCCTGATATTAAAAAGGATACTTTTTTATGATTATTTAATTTCACCAACTAGACTAAACAAGTTTCTTTTAATAAATCTCATATAATGCTTTTTATTAATTACAAATATCATACCTATTCCACAATTAAATATTTCCATTAATTCGAGGTTAGAAATGTTTATGTTATCTTTAATAAAATCGTACTCTTTAGGTAGCTTAATTATATTTAAATCAAATTTTGTACCCTTAGGTACACTGCGTTTGAAATTTGAATAAACACCACCTCCAGTAATATGGGAGAGTGTTTTTATATACTTTAAATCATAATAATTAATATACCTATGGTAAAGACGTGTAGGTCTCATTATAAGTTTAGAAAGCTTTTGTTTATTAAATTTTGCCCTTTTAATATTAATTTTATTTTTACTAATAATTTTTCTAATAAGAGAAAATCCATTTGAGTGAAATCCATTTGATTTTATTCCAAATATAAGATCCCCTCTTTTTACATTTAAAGTTTTATATCTCTCTTTTATTCCTACTAAAAAACCAGCGATATCAAAATGATTACCCTTATATAAAGATGGCATTTCAGCAGTTTCACCACCAACAAGTGAGCAATTAATTTTTTTGCAAGCACCTGTGATACTTCTCAATATTTCAGTATATTGTTTTGACTTGACTGAACTGCAGGCAAAGTAGTCTAAAAAAAATAGTGGTTTTGCCTTGTTGCAAAGCAAATCATTTGAGCACATTGCAACCAAATCTTGTCCAATTCCTTTGTAATCATTGAGCTCAGCAGCCAATATAGCCTTAGTTCCAACTCCATCCGTAGCGGCACAAAGCGTAACATCCTTATTAACTCTATATTCTGCACTAAAACCTAATTTATTTCCTAAAACTTTATCATTGTGAGAGCTTTTGATAAATTTTAGTGCCTGACTAATAAGTTTGTCAGTTTTTATTACATCAACACCCGATTTTTTGTATAGTTTGCTCAATGAAATATTTATATCTAATTAGTATATTCCTTGCATATAATTTAAAAAACTTATCAGCTTATCAAGAAATTACTATTCAAAAAGACAGCAATCTTCAAAATTATCAAGAATTACTTTTCAGAATAAATAATTCAATTACTGAGGAAGACATTATACCTTCAATTGAAAAAAATATTTATAATATTAATTTTAGTAATACTCAAATATCTCTTAATATTGATATAGATAATTTATCTAAAGATTTATATGCAAAAAATATCAATCATAATTTATTTTTTTTAAATTGTTCATTACAAGAAAAGTTTTTTAAATTCAATAATAAATATGAAAATTGTCCAAATTTTATTATTCAAAACTTTGAAAAAGATTCTTACATATACTTAAATTTTAATAAAAATTATTTTCGATTACACAAGTTCTCAAAAAATATAAATTTAAAATCATTATGGTTTAAACTTTTGGATAAAAATAAAAGCTCTTATCAATTATCTATCGATCCATCAAATTATAAAAAATTAAAATACTTTACTGGTTTAGAGCCTAAGATATTATCTTATGAACAAAACAAATTACTATTAGATTTCGAAAATATCTATGATGATAAACAGATTAATTTTTTGGTAAACTTTTTTTAGTGCAAACATTTTTAAATTTAGACAGCTCTGATGAGGAAATTATACTTTCTTCAGAAAATGACTTAGTAATTCAATCGCTTAAGAAAAGAGTAAAATACCTTATTATTTATGGACCTAGAAAATCTGGTAAAACCTCGATTGCAAATAATTTTTCTAAGGTTTTTGAAACTAATTTGATAAATAAATTACCTAAAGATTTACATATAAAGAAAGAAACTTATTTAGACTTAAATAGTTTACCTGCAAAAGATGAGAATTTTTTTCACTTTTTACAGCACTTTATATCAAATAATATTCCATTAACTATATTTACCTCTGACAGTTCTATTGAAAATCTATATGACAAAATTTATTTACCAGATATTGAGTCAAGGTTAAGACAATTTAATTTATGCAATATACAAAACCCCAATAAAGACCTTCTTTTAAAATTAATAAAAAAATATTTGTTTTTAAAGTCTATTACTGTTCCAGAACAGATCATTATTGAAGTAATGAATCATATTGAAAGAACATATCTAGCAGCATTTGACGCAGCAAAAACTATTAATCATTTGCTTTATGAGAATAACCATAATATTAATTTGTCACTTATTAGAAAGTATTATGAACAGTTATAGAGATTATTATTTAAAAGATATTGATAATAAACTAGTAGATAAAAAAATTACGGTCTCTGGATGGGTTAATAGATCAAGAGATCATGGAAATTTATTATTTATAGATTTAAGAGACTCAACCTCTCTTTTACAATGTGTTGTAGATAATACATCTGTTAATTTTTCTGAATTGTCTAAAATAAAAAACGAGGATGTAATTAAAATTTCTGGTCTAATAACCAAAAGAAGTGAGGAAACTATTAATGCAAATTTAGATTCAGGCGAAGTTGAATTAAAAATAGAAAGTTTCGAAATATTAAGCCGATGCTCTAAAACTCTCCCACTTGAGGTAAATTCTGATAGTGATTATGGTGAAGAAGTAAGGTTAAAATATAGATATTTAGACCTTAGAAGATCCAAAATGCAACGTAACATTAAGCTAAGAAATCAAATTATAAATTATGTAAGAGATTTTATGAATAAAGAGGGTTTCATGGAATTAGCAACTCCAATTCTAACAGCTCCTTCTCCAGAAGGTGCTAGAGATTACCTGGTACCTTCCAGATTACATAAAGGATCCTTTTATGCTTTGCCTCAAGCACCTCAGCAATTTAAGCAACTTTATATGGCTTCTGGTTTTGATAAATATTTTCAAATAGCTCCATGTTTCAGAGATGAAGATAGTAGGGCTGATAGATCCCCTGGTGAATTTTATCAAATTGATATGGAAATGAGTTTTGCCACACAAGAGGATGTTTTAGATGTTATCAGTCGTTTACTATTTAATACTTTTGATAGATTTAAACTTAAAGATAAATTAATAAATAAACTTCCATTCCCAACTTTTACTTTCAAAGATAGTTTAGAATATTTTGGATGCGATAAACCAGATTTAAGAAATCCTCTGAGATTAGCTAATGTAACAAATTATTTTGAGGGCTCAGGTCTTCAAATTTTTGAAAATTTAATTAAAAAGGGCGCTATTGTTAATTGTATTCAAGCTCTCAATTCTGAGGGTAAGCCAAGAAGTTTTTATGATAACCTTAATAAATGGGCTCAAGAACAAGGA
The DNA here is from genome assembly GCA_902610175.1 of uncultured Alphaproteobacteria bacterium. GTDB lineage: Bacteria > Pseudomonadota > Alphaproteobacteria > HIMB59 > HIMB59 > HIMB59. The sequence goes on from CACLUR010000005.1 coordinate 52,791, forward strand.
AAAAAGGGTCTTGGATATATTAACTTTGAAAATTCACTACCAAAAGGCCCATTAGCTAAAAATTTTAATCAAGAAAAGTTAAACCAAATGATTAAAGATAATAATTTTAATTTAAATGATGGATTACTTTTTGTGTGTGATTTACCAGATGAGTCATATGAGTTCTCATCAAAGGTTATTTCAAAAGTAGGAGAGGATTTAAATTTAATTGATAAAAATAAATATGAATTTTGCTGGATTGTTGACTACCCTATGTATGAAAAAGATGTTTTAACTGGCAAGATTGACTTTAGTCACAATCCTTTTTCTATGCCTCAAGGAGGAATGGAAGCATTGACGAAAGATGACCCCTTGAGTGTTTTAGCGTATCAATATGACATCGTATGTAATGGAATAGAATTGTCATCTGGAGCCATAAGAAACCATAGACCAGATATCATGAAAAAAGCTTTTGAAATTGCTGGATATGGCGAAAGTGAGATTAAATCAAAATTTAGTGCTTTGTTTGATGCTTTTCATTATGGAGTTCCCCCTCACGGAGGATGTGCACCGGGTCTAGACAGAATAATTATGTTACTTAGTGAAAATGAAAATATCAGAGAAGTAATTGCTTTCCCTTTTAACCAGAGAGCTCAAGACTTAATGATGAACGCTCCAGTTAAAATAGAGGATAAACAATTAAAAGAGTTGAATTTAAAAAAAGTTAGCGATTAGCTTTAAGTATTTTTTCTACATCCTCAATTGTTAAATTTTCTCCATCATATTCTGGAGGAATTTTGTAATTCATTATGCCTATTTTAAAATAAAATTTTCCTGACTTCCCTTTATAAAGATTTGCTCTTTGTTTCCTTCTCTTTAGAACTCCTATTTCTCTTACTTTGTTGGTAGGTTTATTTTTTTTAATAGTTATCAATTCCACTGCTTGATCTAAATCAATTTCCAAGACATCATATTTTCTTCCCAAAGAAGCAAAAATATCTTGGTATTTAACATAAGGTCCATACGCTCCTATGTTTGCTATTACCGGATCTTCACTATTTGGAAAATTTCCAAGTGTAATTGGTAGCTTAATTAACTGACTAGCAATATTCATACCAATTGTATTTTGATCATAGCTTTTAGGAAGAGTCACTCTTTTAGGCTTATCTTCATCAGTGTCTTTTCCTAATTGTAGATAATAGCCATAAGGACCCAAGTGAACTGCTATTTCTTTTTTAGAGTCAGCTTCTATACCTAGGGTTCTTGGAAAAGTGATGATTTCATCTCCCTCACGATTTTTTGGATTTACCTCTTTAACGAATGCACCTATAGAAATTGTAAATTTACATTCAGGGTAATTTGAACAGCCAATAAATCCTCCCATTTTTCCAACTTTCACACCTAAATTGCCTTCACAATTTTCTGTGTTTGCCCAAGAGGAACATTTGATATCAATGTCTCCTCCAATTTTTTTAAAAATAACTGGTGATAATTCTTCATTTATCACATCAATTACTTCTCTATTAGGCTTACCCATAACCTCATTTATGAAAAACTCAAAATCTTTCCAAAAATTTAAAACAATATTTTTCCATTCTGCTTTATCAGCAGCGACATCATCAAGCTGATTTTCTAAATCAGCTGTAAATTTATATTCAAGAAATTTTTTAAAATAATTACATAAAAATACATTTACTACTCTACCGCGATCATTAAGTATAAATGATTTTCCACTTTTTAAAACATAACCCCTATTAACAATTGTTTGAATTATAGAGGCATAGGTTGAAGGTCTTCCAATTTCTAACTCTTCTAATTTCTTTACTAAACTGGCATCAGTATATCTAGATGGAGGAGAAGTATATGACTCTAATGTTTCAACTTCACTTACGATATATTTATCATTTTCTTTTATATTTTCTAATAGTGAAATAATCTGTTCTTCATCATCCTCTTGTAGGTTATAAACTTTCTTATATCCATCAAAAATTAATTTACCAAGCGTTGCCTTTAGAGTTATGTTTTTTTCTTCACAATCTATTTGAAGTGTATTTTGGTTCGTTTCAGCACTTGTCATTTGAGATGCTAATGTTCTTTTCCATATTAAATCATAAAGTTTAAATTGTTCTTCACTTAAATAATCTTTTATACTTTCAGGCTTTATTGAAATATCTGTTGGCCTAATTGCCTCGTGCGCTTCCTGTGCGTTCTTTTTTCTAGACTTATACTCAATAGGCTTATCTGGTAAATATTTATCACCATATTGCTCACTTATATTTTTTCTTATTGTATCAATTGAGTCTTTAGAAAGTGTTATGCTATCTGTTCTCATATAAGTGATTAAAGCAATAGTTTCCTTATTTATATCTATGCCCATATATAAACCTTGAGCGATAGTCATAGTTTGACTGGCACTAAAATTAAGTTGACTATTTGCTGTTTGTTGCAGGGTTGAAGTATTAAAAGGTGCTTTTGGTTTTCGAGATATTGTCTTTTCATCAATTTTTCTGATGAAAAATTTGTTGTTATTTAAATAATTTTTAGCCTTTTCAGCTAAAGCCTCATTTTTAAAGAAGAGCTTGTCTACTTTTTGCCCATCTAGACTTGTAATGGATGTATCAAGTTTTGCACCGTTAATTTCCCCGTGTACATTTATTTTATAGAATTTCTCTGGCTCAAATTGTTCTATCTCAATTTCTTTTTCATAAATGAGTCTTACTGCTACAGATTGCACTCTTCCTGCAGATCTACTACCAGGCATTTTCCTCCAGAGAACAGGAGATAAACTATATCCCGCTAAATAATCTAAACTTCTTCGGGCTAAATATGCAGAAACTAGATTGTCATCAACTTTCCTAGACTCTTTAAAACTATTTATTACTGCATTTTTAGTTATTTCATTAAATGTAATTCTCTCAAATTTATTTTTATCTATTTTTTTTTCTAAAGATTTAACTAAGTGCCATGTAATCGCTTCACCTTCTCTGTCTGGATCAGTTGCAAGGTAAATTTTTTCATAACCTTCTGCTTTTTTCTCTATACTGTCCAACATTTTCATTCCTGCAGTTGTTGTTTCCCAATTCAACTCAACATCACTGTAGTCTTCAGTCACTTTAACACCATCTTTTTTTGCTAAATCTCTAAAATGACCAACCGTAGCTATGACTTCAAAATCATTTCCAAGATATTTATTAATCGTCTTAGCTTTTGCGGGTGACTCTACAACAAGTAAGTTCATGACTATAAATTTATTTTATTTTCTTCGCCTTTAATTAATCTTTTAATATTTGAACCGTGTTTTAAAAATATTAAAAGAAAAATAATAAAAACTATTCCTTTTTCTAAGTTGCCATAAATAAAAATTAATTGGTAAATTGTCAAAAGAAATATTGATAAAAGGGCTCCTAAAGAAGAAAGTTTAGTAATTTTGACTGTAAAAAACCACAGGATCATTGCTAAAATCGTTGGAATAGGAGTTAAAAATAAATTTGCACCAAAAAAGCACGCAACACCTTTTCCACCTTTAAAATAAAGCCAAATTGGAAAAATATGTCCAATTATAGAAAAAAGAAAAATTAAATATTTATATTTCAGGTAGTGTTCTGGAAATAAATAATAAATTATTAAAAATGCACAAATTGGTTTAATTCCATCTAATAACAGAACAACAATACCAGCTTTTTTTGATACACTTCTGTATACATTGGTTGCACCTATATTACCTGATCCTGTCTTGGTTATGTCTTTGTTTGTTAAAAATTTGGTTATTAATTTCCCAAAAGGTATGGATCCCATCAAATAGGCAAACGTTAATATTAGAAACATCACTTTAATATATAATGTAAACAAGCCATTCTGAGGTAAACACCCATCTCAACTTGTTTTAAGATCAGTGATTTAGGATAATTATCTAAAACTTCATCACTAATCTCAATGTTTCTATTTACTGGGCCAGGGTGCATCAAATAGGGCTTATTTAATAGATGGTTATTTTGTAAACAAAATTCTTTTTTAAAAGATTTCATCATATTCTTTGCACCTTTTGGAATTCTCTCTTTTTGCACTCTCAACATCATCAAGACATCTAGCTTTTCTAGATAATTCAGATTTTTATGAAATTTAATTTTACCATTTATTTTAATCAATTCTTTTCTGTTTAAAAAATATGTAGGTGCAATTATATGAATTTGATAGCCCATTTTTGAAAGAAGTTTGATATTTGAGTGAGCTACTCTGCTATGTTTAATATCTCCACAAATACCAATTTTTATTTTTTTCTTTTTAAAAATTTCTTTTATTACACAATAATCAAGTAGCGCCTGTGTGGGATGCTCATTAGTTCCATCTCCAGCATTGATTACAGGAACATTACTTTTTTTTGCTATGTTCATTGGTGAAAAATTATTTTTATCTCTGATGACTAAAGCATCTGGTTTCATACTCATCAAAGTATCCATGGTGTCATTAAACGTTTCACCTTTAGACAAAGAACTTTTTTCAAAATTTATGTTGACTGAATTGTATCCCAAATTTTTTGCTGCAAGCTCAAAACTTATTGTAGTTCTTGTAGAGGGCTCTAAAAATAGATTAAAAATATTTTTTGTTTTATTTCCTGCAATTCTTTTTTTTGATTTTTTAAATTTTATAGCTAACTCAGCAATAGAGTGAATATCCTTAGCTGATAGATCGTCTATAGAAGTGATCTTTCTATTTTTCACTAGAGGAGTTTCTATACAAACTTAGGAAATCATCAAGTATTAAACATGCGCTTTTTTCATGAATATGTGTGTTTTCTGATTTTTTCCTTGATTTATAGGGATTACTAGACAGTCTCTCATCGATAAACAAAATTGGACAAGAGATAATTTTCTCTAATTTTTCGGCAAATTTTTCAACTTTATTTACCATTTCAGATAAAGAACCATCAAGATGGTAAGGTTTACCAATCACGACTCCATGAACATTTTCATTTGTTATTATTTCTATAATTTTTTCGAATAATAATGTTTCGGTAAAAGTTCCATAAGGAACAGAAATGATATTTGATGGATCGCTGATAGCCATTCCAATGTGTTTTAGACCATAATCTATAGCAATAAATTTCTTGGTATAATTATTGCTTACAAGAAAATCTGATATAGTATCGACGACCATTATGAGTGACATTGATATTAAAAGAATTTCTTATTTAGCAAAGCTAAAATTACCCTCAGAAAAAGAGGAATTTTACTCTATTTCCTTAAAAGATATAATTAAATGGGTAGATAATCTTAAAAAGGTTGACACAAGTAAAACAGAACCTTTGCATAATGTAACTGAAAAAACCGTATCAATTAGAAATGATGAGGTAAGTAAAAGTAATTCTGTTGATGATGTATTAAGTAATGCTCCAGAGAGAGCACAAAATTTTTTCAAAGTGCCTAAAGTGGTTGAGTAAGTGAAGAATTCAATTAGCCAAATTAAAAAAGCTCTTATTGAAAAAAAAATGAGTGTAGGTGAACTTTATGACGAATATTTAGCAAAAGCTAAATCTGGTAATAACAACAGCTTTAACTTAGTGATTGACAGGGAAAACAATATTTCATCAATTAACGACTCTCAAAACAGATATGACAATGGCAATCCTTTACCTTTAGATGGTATTCCTTTAGGTATAAAAGATTTATTCTGTACTAAAGGAATAAGAACAACAGCATCATCTAAAATTCTGAGTAATTTCATCCCTAATTATGAGTCTTTTGTGACTCAGCAACTTTTAAATGATGGTTCAATTTTTATTGGCAAAAATAATTGTGATGAATTTGCGATGGGCTCTTCAAATGAAACTAGTTATTTTGGTCCTGTAATTAATCCTTGGAAGAATAAAAATTCTCAAAAAGATAATCTAGTTCCAGGCGGCTCCTCAGGGGGATCAGCAGCAGCTGTGGCAGAGGGCTCATGTGTAGCGTCAATGGGTACAGATACTGGTGGCTCAATCAGACAGCCAGCTAGCTTATGCGGAATAGTTGGTTTAAAGCCCACGTTTGGCTCATGTTCAAGATGGGGAATTGTAGCTTTTGCCTCTAGTTTAGATCAAGCAGGACCTTTGACAAACTGTGTAGAGGATGCGGCTTATGTTTTAAATTCAATAAACAAACATGATTTCAATGACTCTACCAGTTCAAATCATCAAAGAGAGGACTATTTAGTTGATATCAACAACAGCTTTGAAAAAAAAATTAAAATTGGAATTCCCTCTGATTATCTTGAAGATGTCAGTGACGACATTTTAAATCAAATTGATAATACAAAAAAAGCACTCTCCAAACATGGTATAGAATTTGTTGATGTAAAATTTAAGACTACCGAATACGCACTTTCAACTTATTATATTTTAGCACCAGCTGAAGCTTCGTCAAATTTAGCAAGGTATGATGGAATACGCTACGGAGTTAGAGAAGACGGTGAAAGTCTTGATGATATTTATCTAAATTCCAGAACAAAGGGATTTGGTGATGAAGTTACCAGAAGAATACTTATAGGCGCTTATGTATTGTCAGCTGGTTATTACGATGCTTACTACAGACAAGCTCAAAAAGTTAGAAGATTGATTAAAAATGATTTTCAAAGAATTTTAAACGAAGTTGACTTTATACTAACACCCACAACACCAAATGAGGCTTTTAAAATTGGTGATAAACTTGATCCTATATCTATGTATAAAAATGATATTTATACTGTTCCCACAAGTCTTGCTGGCCTTCCTGGCATATCTATTCCATCTGGTTTAAGTAAAAATGGTCTACCTTTGGGAGTTCAATTTATTGGAAATTATTTTGAAGAAAAATCACTTTTACAATTAGCAGCGCTTGCAGAAAAGGAATTAAGTTTCAATGAGTAATAATTGGGAAATGGTTATAGGTCTTGAAGTACACGCCCAACTTAAAACTTCATCTAAATTATTTTCCTCCTCACCAAATCAATTTGGATCTGAGCCAAATGAGAATGTAAATTTTATTGACTCAGGAATGCCTGGAATGCTTCCAGTTATGAACTTTGGTTGTATTGAAATGGCAATAAAAACAGGATATGCATTAAATTTTAAGATTAACAAGCATTCTGTGTTCGAAAGAAAAAATTATTTCTATCCTGATTTACCTCAAGGTTACCAAATTAGTCAATTTGAATTCCCCATTCTTAGCGAGGGTTATATAAATATTGAAAGTGGTGATAATCAAAAAAAAATTAGAATTGAGAGAGCCCATTTAGAGCAAGATGCTGGCAAGAGTATTCATGATATTGATCCAAAATATAGCTTTATTGATCTTAATAGAGTAGGCACACCGTTATTAGAAATAGTTTCGTATCCTGATTTATCATCTGCAGATGAGGTAATAAACTACATATCTTCTTTAAGACAATTACTAATGTATATAGATGTGTGTGATGGAAATATGCAGGAAGGTTCTTTAAGAGCTGATGTAAATTTATCTGTTCGCAAAAAGGGCCAAGAACTCGGCACTAGATGTGAAATAAAAAATTTAAATTCATTTAAATTCATAAAACAAGCTATTGAATATGAATTTCAAAGACAAATTAATATAATTGATAGTGGTGGAGAAATTGAACAGAATACCATGCTGTTTGATACAAGCACTGGGGAAACAAGAGCAATGAGAAGTAAAGAATTCTCACATGATTATCGTTATTTTCCTGATCCCGATTTATTACCTGTAAATTTAAGCCAAGAGCAAATAGATAAAATAAAACCCTTAGTAGGAGAGCTTCCCCAAGATAAGTTAAATAAATACTTAGATAATTATAGTTTAGATAAAGACATAGCTAAAATCATAATTGCTGAAAAACAAAACGCAAATTTATTTGAAAAAATGATTTCTGAGTCAACTGTAAAACCAAAATTAATAGCAGCTTGGCTAGTTGGAGATATATTTGCATTTATCAAAGAAAATAATTTAGAAGTAGATAGTCTAAATGATAAAACAAAAGATATTACTGATCTTTTGAGATTAATTTCTGATGATGTAATTTCAAATAAAGCTGGTAAAGAAATTTTACCGAAAGTTTTAAATGGTGAAGGTAAGCCATCTGAACTTGTTAAGGAATTAGGACTTGAACAAGTGTCTGACTCTGGAGAATTGGAAAAAATAATTGATGAAGCTTTAGTTGGAGAAGAGGAGAACATTTTAAAATTTCAAGGCGGTTCTGATAGAGTTTTAGGATATTTTGTCGGTAAATGTCTAAAAGCTACAAAAGGTAAAGGTAATCCTAAATTGATAAATAAAATCCTTCTCGAAAGACTTAAAAAGTAACCGCATATACTTTTTTATTAATTATAAGAATGACAATTCTTTTTATTCGACTATATTTCGGCTATATATAAGCCTATGGAGAGGTGGGTGAGTGGCTGAAACCAGCGGTTTGCTAAACCGCCGTACGACGCAAGTTGTACCGAGGGTTCGAATCCCTCTCTCTCCGCCATAAAAAAAACATATATATTTGATATAAAAATAGTAAAAAATAATAATGCTCACAGGATCTATACCAGCAATAATAACTCCCTTTTCAAACGGTGATGTTGACTATGATAGTTTTGAAAAAATATTAAATTGGCAAATCAAAAATGGAATATCTGGGGTAACAGTTTGCGGAACCACAGGGGAGTCACCTACTTTATCACATGATGAGCATATGAAGTTAGTTGAGTTCTCAATAAAAGTTGCTTCAAAAAAAATACCTGTGATTGCCGGCACAGGATCTAACTCCACTAAAGAGGCAATTGAATTTACCAAACACGCCTATAAAGCAGGAGCAAAGTACGGATTAGTTGTTACACCATATTATAATAAACCTAATCAATTAGGTTTGATTAACCATTTCAAAAAAATTGCAAAAGTTTCACCTTTAAAACAACTAATTTACAATATACCAGGAAGATCAATTGTAGACTTGTCTTTTGATAGCTTTAAGGAACTAAATAAAGTATCAAACATTGTCGGTATTAAAGACGCTTCCAATGATATGTCAAGACCTTTGATTATGAGAACTTTTATGAAAAAAGATTTTAATTATTTGTCTGGTGAAGATGGAACTATTGCTGGTTTTTTAGCTCAAGGCGGTCATGGCTGTATATCAGTTACAGCTAATGTAGCTCCTAAACTTACATCAATGCTCCACTATCATTGGAAAAAAAAGAATTATAAGGAATTTGATAAAGTAAATTTAAAGTTAGCTCCATTGTCAAAAATATTGTTTGCTGAACCTAATCCTACACCAGCTAAGTATGCCCTCTCTTTAATGGGTAAATGTAAAGCTGATGTAAGAGAACCTTTGTATGAATTAAGCACTGATACAAAAAAACAAGTAAGAAAAATAATAAAAGATTTAAATTTTATTTAATTGTCTATTCAAAATCGTAGAGCAAAATTTGATTATGAAATCAAAGAAACTTATGTTGCTGGAATAGTGCTTGAAAGTAATGAAGTTAAACCACTTCGAAGTGGAAAAGCCTCTATTCAGTCAAGTTTTATTAACGAACAAAAAGGTGAAATTTATATCAATAATTTTGAAATAATTTCAAGAGGTAAAAATTTTGACATCAAAAAGAAGGCGAGATCAGTTAAAAAACTTTTACTTAACAAAAGAGAGATAAAGAAGATCTTAGGAATGTTGACCACAAAAGGTTTTACAGCAGTTCCTATGGAGATTTTCTTTAATGAAAAAGGTTTAGCGAAAGTAAAATTTGGTGTTGGCGTTGGTAAAAAGAAATTTGATAAAAGGGAAACAATTAAGCAAAGAGAGTGGGATCGCAAAAGACAAAGAATTTTAAAAAAATAATAATTTTCTTGTATTTTCACTTACTTTTTCATATAAACCTCACATGGCAAGAGTTACAGTAGAAGATTGTACTAAAAACGTTGATAGTCTATTTGATTTAGTTTTACTGGCATCTCATAGAGCAAAGGTTCTTAATGCAGGTAATGAAGCCCAAGTTCCACTTGATAACGATAAAAGCACAGTTATAGCTCTTAGAGAAATTGCTGATGAAAAGATTAGTGTTGGAGATGTCAAAGAAGACATTATTAAGAGTTATCAATTAGTTCAAGAGAAAGAAGAAGAAAACGAAGATCATCTTCTTGAAGATTAAAAGTTATATTTAGTTTATTATTTTAGCTGATGTTTCAAACCAGCTACTTCAATAAGAGTTACAGCGAGTTTAAATCCGCATTAGAGTCATATGACAAAAATTTTAGAGAGGATCTATTTGTAAAAGCTATTGAGGTTGCTGAAAGTTCACATAAGGATCAATTTCGTGCCTCTGGAGACCCATATATAATTCATCCATATGAAGTTTGTAAATCACTAATTGAATTAAAATTAGACACTGAAACTGTAATAACAGGTTTGTTGCATGATGTTATTGAAGATACAGAATTTTCCAAAGATGAATTAAAAAAAAATTTTGGTGACTCAATATCTGGCCTTGTTGATGGTTTGACTAAAATTGATTTTTTAGAAGAAAAAAAAACAACAAGATCAGAAAAGGAGGCTGAAAATTTTAGAAAATTACTAATTTCTACTGCTAAAGATATAAGAGTTCTAATTATAAAATTAGCAGACAGACTTCATAATATAAAAACTATTCATTATTTTAAAGATGTTGAAAAAAGAAAAAGAGTAAGCAATGAAACTTTATTAATTTATGCTCCACTTGCTCAGAGATTAGGATTTGAAAATTGGAAATCAATTTTAGAAAATATATCTTTCAAAAATTTACACCCAGATATTTTTAACAGGATCAATGACAAAATAGATAATACCTTCAAAAACTTAGAAGGTTCATTTATTGATCTGGAAAATTTAATGAGGGAGCAACTTTCCAAGTCTGATATTGATGCAGAAATTCATTATCGAAAAAAAAATCCTTATTCTATTTGGAAAAAAATAAATAAGAAAAATACAGATTTAAATTCTATTTCTGATATTGCTGCGGTAAGGATCATTACTAAATCAACAAGAGATTGCTATAGAGTGCTGGGCATCATTCACCGAAACTTTTCAGCAAAAGTTGGAAGAACAAAAGATTATATATCAAGCCCAAAACCTAATGGATATAGATCAATACATTCTGATCTTATTTTTCAAAAAAAAATATTTGAAGTGCAAATAAGATCAAGAGCTATGCATATGATAGCAGAAAATGGTATTGCTGCACATTGGAGATATAAATATTTAAATAAAGACAGTCAAAGCGAGGGTGCGTATGCTTGGTTAAGAGATGCTGTAAACTATGTAGAGGAAAAAGATGAACAACATCTGATCCTAAATAAAACTTCTCAACAATTTTTTGACGAACAAATTTATGTTTTTTCACCTAAAGGAGAATTATTTACACTTCCACTTGACTCTACCCCAGTTGACTATGCATATACCATTCATACAGATATTGGTGATAGATGTTCTGGAGCAATTGTTAATGGGCAAGAGTCACCTTTAAGCACAAAACTAAATAATGGAGATCAAGTAGAGATTATTCTCGATGAAAACACCACAATTTCACCCTTATGGATTAGATTCGTAAAAAAAGAAAAAGTTAAAGAAAAAATAAGGTATTTTTTTAGGTCAAAAAGAAGAAGAGAGTTTGAAATACTTGGTAAAGATATTTTAAATTATATTGCAAAGTCTAAAAACATTGCCGCGGATGAAAACACTTTTAACAAAATTTTAACCAAAACTGACTTTAAATTTAAAAATAAACTTTTTGAAAATGTTGGAAGAGGTTTTTTATCTAGAGCTGAATTAGATAAATTATTTAAAGAAATGGAAGATAATATTGTAAAAAAAATTTTTCAATCAAATGATGACGAAGAAAGAGTAGATGTATTGAAATATGAAAATGGTATTGCTGTTAATTATGCAACTTGTTGTTCTCCCATTAAGGGTGATAGCATTATCTCAATAATGTCATATGGTCGAGGTCTGGTAGTACACAATACAATTTGTGAGAGTTTAGGTTATTATCATAAAGACAATTTTTATAAATCTGAATGGGGGGAAGGAGAAAGTCAATCTGAATTTAACTCAAGAATAGAGATAGTTATTAAAAACCAACCTGGAGCGTTATTTAGTATTACATCAATATTTGATAAACATGAAATTAATATAGAAAATATTCGTATAGCTAATAGAACTAAAAAAGTTTACACATTTATCATTGATATAAGTATTGAAAGTTCGGATAAACTAAAATTTGTTCTTGCCGAAATGAAAACTTTAAGCCAAGTTGATAAAGTTAAAAGACAATCAATTAATTATTAATGAAATTAGGTGTTAATATAGATCATATAGCAACTCTTCGTAACGCCAGGGGTCAAAATAACCCAAATTTACTTAGAGCATTGGAAGTTTGTCAAAATGCAAAAATTGACACACTAACTGTTCATTTGAGAGAAGATAGAAGGCACATAAAAGATAGAGATCTCTTTGAATTAAAAAAATATTCTAAAATTCCTATTAATCTTGAAATGGCACTCACAGAAGAGATGATAAATATAGCCAATAGGATTAACCCAAAATTTATTTGTATTGTTCCTGAAAAAAGAAATGAAATTACAACAGAAGGTGGTCTTAATTTAAACAAAATATCACAAGCAAAACTAAAAAAATTATTAAAAATCTCTAGAAAAAAAAATATACAAATAAGTGCCTTTATAAACCCAACAAAAAAAATGATTAATTTATCTAAAAACTTAGGTTTTGATACAGTAGAACTGCACACGGGAAATTTAGATAAAAAAACTATAAGTAAAACCACAATCAATCAAATCAATGAAATGATTGAGTATGCTCACTTTAAAAAATTAACTGTAAATGTAGGGCATGGTTTAAATTTTAAAAATATAAAGTTTATAAAAAAAAGAAAATATGTTGATACTGTTCATGTTGGTCATTTTATAATATCTGAAGCAATATTTATTTCACTAATCAAGACTATAAATACTTTTAGAAATTTAATAAAAAAATGATAATTGGTCATGGCATAGATTTAGTTGAGATAGATAGAGTAAATAATATCTATAATAAATATAAAAAAAATTTTATATCCAAATATTTTTTAAATGATCAATTAGAAATAATTAACAAAAACTTATTAGCAAATAATTTTGCAATAAAAGAGGCTTTTTCCAAAAGTATAGGTATGGGTTTTAGATCTCCCTGTTACCCAAATAATATTGTGGTTAGTCGAAATAAATTAGGAAAACCAGTTATTTCTCTTAAAAATAAACTTGAAAACTATTTGAATGATACTTTTGGAAAATATGAAATTCATGTTAGCCTAACTGATACAAAACTATATTCGATTGCGTCGGTAATTATTGAGCAAAGTTAAATCATCTTTAATTAATAATTTTAAAGCGCTTTTTTGGGCTTTAATCATTGCAGGGGTAATTAGAACTTTTGCTATCGAGCCATTTAAAATTCCTTCTGGTTCAATGAAGCCCAACTTATTGGTTGGGGACTTTCTATTTGTTTCTAAGTGGGATTATGGATATTCAAGATACTCATTTCCTTTTGGACTTCCTCCATTCAAAGGAAAAATCTTTGAAAGTAACCCTGAGAGAGGCGATATAATTGTTTTTAAACTCCCTGGCCAAGAGAATATTAATTATGTTAAAAGATTAATTGGCCTACCAGGAGAGACAATTAAAGTTTTAAACGGTAAAGTTTATATAAAGACTGTTAACTCAAGTGATTTTGTAGAGCTAAATCAAGTAGAAGATGGAATTTTTTTTGATGATCAGTATGGAAAAGATATTCAGCAATTAATTGAGAATGAATATAAGATATTAAATATAACAAATGATGGACCACTTGATAACACTCCAGAATATGAAATTCCAAAAGATAAATTCTTTTTCATGGGTGATAACAGAGATAACTCATCGGATAGTAGAATTTTAAGTGGAGTTGGATTTGTGCCAAAAGTTAATATAGTCGGTAAAGTGTGGTTTATTTGGTTCTCAGTTGATACAGATTTCTCTCTATCAAAATTTTGGAATTTACCCTTTCATATTAGATATGATAGGCTATTTAACATTATCAAATAAATATTTTGAATAAGACACAAATTTTCAAAACAATAAAAAGCCTTGAGGGTTTTAATAAAAGCATAGAACACGATAGTTTTGAAAAATCAAAAAAAAATACTGATAAACCTTTTCAAAAATATGAATTTCTAGGCGATAGAGTTTTGGGTTTAGTAATTTCAGAATATTTGATAACCACTTTTTCACACAATACTTTAGATGAGATCTCGAGAAGGTTTATTCATCTTGTTAATACAAACACCTTAGCCAAAATATTCAGAAAAAATAATTTAGGTGATATTTTTAAACATCAACTTGATCCCAACTCAAGTAAAAATTCTATATACGCTGATGCATTAGAGTCTCTCATCGGATTTGTTTATACAAGAAAAGGTTTGATATTTTCAAAAAAATTAATAATGGAATTATGGCAAAATGAATTAGACATACTTCCACAAAAAGACCCTAAAACATTCATACAAGAATATTGTCAAAAGAAATATAAGACAATTCCTCTTTACAAATTAATTGAGGAAGCTGGTACGAAACATAAACCTAAATTTTTAGTATCATTGAAAATTAAGGATAATGTAGTAGAAGCAGAGGGAGTTTCAAAACAAAAAGCCGAAATTTTAGCAGCAAAAAAAATGATTAAGATCATCAATAAATTTAGTAAATAATCTATTGTACAAAACTGAGGCCATAATAACGAAAGTAGAAAATTTTAAAGAAAATCATTTAAGTATTTCGGTTTACTCTTCTGAGTATGGACAAAAATCTCTAGTAGTTTTTGGAGGAAAATCAAAAAAAAAAAATTCTACATATGTTAAGGGATCACTTAACAATATTGAATTTGATAATAATAATGTTTGCCTTTCCTCAATATCTATAAATAAATTTAAATGGTTTTTGTTTTCAAAATATGAGTTGAAGACAATTGATTATGTTTGTTTTTTAATAAATAAATTATTATTTTTAACCGACCAAAATTCTAATGTTGTAAGTTATTATTTGTTATTGATTTCTAAATTGAATGAAAGATCTAATTTCTTACCAGAGTTATTATTACTAGAGCTTGAAATTTTAAAAGCCTCAGGTTATCAACCAGATCTAAATGAGAGTGTTTTAAAAAAAATTTTCAATTTCCATGAAAAAAAAAGTAATTTGAAAACTAATGAGCTTATTTATGAACATTTGAAAGATAATAAAGATCATCAGTTGGTTTTTTTTGATTTTATGAGCAGGATAGTTAACAGAGTATTGATTAATTTGAATATTAATTTACCTTTTTCTAGAGATGAAATTACCAGGAAAATATAAAACTATTTATATAGCCTCTGATCATGCAGGTTTTAGATTAAAATCCTTTATAATTGAGGAATATTTGGTCAAAAAAAAATTTAATTTCTTTGATTTAGGCACTAATTCAGAAAAATCTGTAGATTATCCAAAATTTGCAAAAAAATTATGTAAAAATATCAATAAATCAAGCATGGGTATCTTGATCTGTGGATCGGGAATAGGAGTAAGTATTAGTGCTAACAGACACAAGCACATTAGGGCATCGCTTTGTCATAACGCACAAACAGCAAAAATGACCAGAAAACACAACAATAGCAACGTTATATGTTTAAAAGGAAGACCTTTTGTAAAAAAAAATATTTTTGCTATGCTCAACGCCTATTTTAAAACAGAATTTGACAAAGGTAGACATTTAAGGAGAATATCGCAACTATGACACTTAGTGAGAATTTTTTTTCTAGTAATCTAGAACATGCAGATAAAGATCTATATCAAAGTATTTCACAAGAACTTTCAAGGCAACAGAACCAAATCGAATTAATTGCTTCTGAAAATATCGTCTCTAAAGCTGTACTTGAAGCACAAGGCTCCATTATGACTAATAAATATGCTGAGGGTTATAGTGCTAAAAGATACTATGGTGGTTGTGAATTCGTAGATATAGCTGAAAATTTAGCAATTGACCGTTTGAAACAATTGTATGGATGCAGTTATGCTAATGTTCAACCTCACTCAGGCGCACAAGCTAATCAAGCTGTATTTTTAGCACTTATTAAACCAGGTGACACTATTTTAGGAATGTCTTTAGATGCAGGTGGTCACTTAACACATGGTTCGAGACCAAATCAATCAGGAAAATATTTTAACGCTGTTCAGTATGGCATAAATCCAGAAACTTCTTTAATAGATTATGACGAAGTTGAAAGATTAGCTATTGAACATAAACCGACCTTGATTATTGCTGGTGGTTCAGCTTATCCAAGAAATATCGATTTTAAAAAATTTAGAGAGATAGCAGATAAGATCGAGGCATATTTACTAGTCGATATGGCACACTATTCAGGTTTAGTTGCTGCCAAAGAATACCCGGATCCATTGCCACACGCACATGTGGTTACATCTACAACTCACAAGACTATTAGAGGTCCAAGAGGTGGTATGATACTTTCAAATGATTTAGACCTCGGAAAGAAATTTAACAGCTCTGTTTTTCCTGGTTTGCAAGGTGGACCACTTATGCATGTGATTGCTGCTAAAGCCGTTGCTTTTGGTGAAGCCCTTCAACCAGAGTTTAAAACATACATTCAACAAGTTAAAAAGAATGCATCAATTCTTGGAGAAGTTCTCATGTCAAACGGAATAGATATTGTCACCGGTGGAACAGACTCTCATATGGTTTTAGTAGATTTAAGATCAAAAAATGTAACGGGTAAAGATGCAGAAGAGAGTTTAGAGAGAGCTGGAATGACTTGTAATAAAAATGGTGTTGCAAATGATCCAAACCCTCCAACTATTACCTCAGGTATAAGATTAGGATCACCAGCTGCTACCACAAGGGGTTTCAAAGAGGAAGAGTTTAAATTTATTGGTGAAAAAATCTCAACAATCATAAATGCACTATCTTCATCTAACGCAGATATTTCGATGACAGAAAGCTCTATTCTCAAAGATGTTACCGAGCTTTGCTCTAATTTTCCAATCTACAAATAAATATGAAGTGTCCCTTTTGTAAGGAGAAGGAAACATCTGTCTTGGACTCTAGACCTACAGAAGACGGTGGTGTTATCAGAAGAAGACGTCTTTGTGGATGTGAGAGAAAAGAGAGGTTCACCACATTTGAAAGAGTACAATTCAGAGAATTCTTAGTAGTTAAAAAAAATGGTGAAAAATCCATGTTTGATAGAGATAAAATTGCTAAATCTGTTGAATTGGCATTAAGAAAAAGACCTGTAGATATTGATACTAAAGAAAAATTAATTTCAAAGATAGTCAGAGACCTTGAAGGTATGGGTGAAAATGAAGTCAGCACTAACACAATTGGTGAAATGGTAATGCAAGGTTTATATTCATTAGACAAAGTTGGCTATGTGAGATTTGCTTCTGTTTATAGAGATTTTAGAGAAACTAAAGATTTTGAGCAATTCCTAGAAAAAATAGATAAAAAATAAGATTTGTTAAGTGCAATTCATCAAAATTATTTACAAAGTGTAAATAATTTATCAATAAAAAATATTGGATTAACTGGGAAAAACCCTTCAGTGGCATGTCTGATTGTTGACTACTCTAAATCTCCAAAAGGAATTGTCTTAAGTTATGGTTTAACTTCAAAAAATGGCAGACCTCATGCAGAAATTAACGCCTTAAATAAATTACCTCAAAATAAAATAAATAATAAAACCGTTATGTATATTAGTTTAGAACCTTGTTTTAAAAATAATAGCTGTTGCGCAAAAGCAATTGCAAATGCTGGAATAAAAAAAGTTTTTATAAGTTCATTAGATCCAAACCCAAATATAAAAGGAAAGGGGATCAAATTTTTAAAGCAGCAAAATATCAAAGTAACTCATTCATCAAAATCTTTAGATAAATTTCAAAAAATTAATAAATATTTTTACACTCACCAAACATTAAATAGGCCTTTTATTACTCTCAAAATTGCTATCTCCAAAAACGGTTTTAGTAAAAGCCCAACAATTAAGAATATAACCTCTGAACAAACTCAATATTTTATGCATCGGATGAGATTATCGCATGATGCTATAGCTGTCGGCATGAACACATTGTTGGATGATAAACCAAAATTAACTTGTAGATTACAGGGGGTTGAAAAAAACATACAAAAAATCATTTTCTCAAATAAAAAAAATAAAATTAAAAATTACTTATCACTATATGTTGATTACAAAAAATTATTAAATGAAGATTTTTCTTTATTTAGAAATTTACAATTTCAATCTATTCTAATCGAAGGCGGAATTAGAACTTTTAAATATTTTCTTAATTGTAATTTGTTTGATGAGATTATAGTCTGCCAATCAAATATGATTATAAAAAATTCTAGTAAAAAATACTTTTTATCAATGAAATCATTAAAAAATAATTTCAAATTAAAATCCTCTTATCAATATGGACAGGATACAATTTATAAATTTGTAAATAAATGTTTAGTGGAATAATTCAATCTCAAGGTAAAATTAAAAAACTATCCAGAGAAGAAAAATCTTTGGTAGTTGAAATTCATTCCTCTTTAAATGGATATAAGTTAGGTTCTTCAATATGCTGTTCAGGTATTTGTTTAACAGTTACATCAAAAAATAGAAATACCTTTAAAGCTGATATTTCATATGAAACTATGAATAAAACTAATGCTAAATATTGGAAAGTTGGAAAAAAAATAAACTTAGAAAAATCTTTAAAAGTCGGTGATGAAATTTCTGGTCATTTTGTTTTTGGTCATATTGATACTACTTGTTCTGTTGAAGAATTATATAAAGTTGGAAGTAGTTGGTTTTTATCCTTTAAATTTCCAAAAAATCTTAAAAAATTTATTGTCCAAAAAGGTTCTATTTCTCTAAATGGTATTTCACTTACAGTAAATGAAGTTAAGTCAAATAAATGTCATTGTATGATTATACCCCATACGTACAAATATACTGATATTCATACATATAAAAAAAATGAAATTTTAAATCTTGAAGTCGATATGCTAGCAAGATACGCTCACTCCTCAAAATCATAGGTTATTAAATTAATGTCAGATTTTACAAATATTGAAAATATTATTAACGATGCCCGCAATGGTAAGATGTATATTTTAGTTGATAGCGAGGATAGAGAGAATGAGGGTGATTTAATTATACCTGCATCTCTTTGTAAGCCAGAACACATCAACTTTATGGCGACATATGGAAGAGGTTTAATTTGTTTATCTATATCTGAGACAAGAGCAGAAGAATTAAAGCTCCCATTGATGAATCCTGATAATTGGAAAAAAAAGACCACAGCATTTACTGTCTCAATAGAGTCTAGCACTAACATAACCACAGGTATTTCTGCATTTGATAGAGCAGAGACAGTAAAAGCTGCTATAAATCCAAATTTCAAATCAGGAGATATTGTAAGCCCTGGTCATGTATTTCCATTAATTGCTTGGGATGGTGGAGTATTAACCAGAGCAGGTCATACGGAAGCTGCTGTAGATATATCAAGATTAGCTGGATTAAATGATTCTGCAGTTATTTGTGAAATTATGAATGATGACGGCACTATGGCTAGGGTTCCAGACCTAATACCTTACGCAAAAAAACATTCTATTAATATCGGGACAATTCAAGATCTTATCGCATATAGAATTAAAAATGATTTACTCATAAAAAAAATTCCTGAAAAGCAACACCAAATTAAAAATATTTATTCGGATATTTTTGAGTTTAATGTTTTTGAGAACACCATTGATGGGTTACATCATGCAACATTACACTTAGGAGATTTATCCAAACAAGATAGCGTAATGACAAGAGTTCATCCTGTTCAGGGTTTTGATGACATAATTATGAATTTTAATAATCCTAAAACAAAAGACTTACACGCTTCAATTGAAAAAATAAAATCTCATGGATCTGGAATAATTGTGCTAATTAACAATCCTATATTAGGCGATCTAGGGAAGTTATCAAATGACGAAAAGGTAAAATATTATGGTTTAGGAGCTCAAATTCTTAAAAATTTCTCTATCAATACTATTTCTGTATTATCTAATTCACTAGGTGAGGATTTAGATCTTGGCATTTATGGATTAAGCGTGAATAAAATAGAGAGCCTATGAAAAAATTAAAAATTAAAATCATAGTTGCAGATTATTATAAAGAAATAACTAATCCATTAACAAAATCTTGTGTTAATATTTTAGAACAGAATAATCTTAAATTTGAAATTATAACTGTTCCTGGTGTTTATGAAATTCCTCAAATGATAAAGTGGAAAATTAAGCCTAGTAGTTATAATTTATTTATTGCCTTAGGCTGTGTTATAAAAGGCCAGACATATCATTTTGAAGTAATTTCTGACTCTGTTGGGAAGGCTCTTTTAGATATTGTAAATCAAAATAAAAATACACTTATATCTAACGGTATCATAAATGCTTACAATAAGTCTCAAGCATTAAAAAGATCAAAATCAAAAAATAAAGGAATAGAAGCTGCAAATGCTATGGTTAATATGATCAAATGCTTAATCTAAATAAAAATACCAGACTATTTTTCTTTCAGTTTATATTTCAAAGAAATTATTCAACTGACTTTGAGTTAGAAGAATTTATAAAAAAAAATATTAAAAAAAGGCCTTTTAATAAAAAAAAATTAATTTCGCTAAATGAGAGCTTTAATTCTAATTTAGAAAAAATTAAAGGACTAATAGATTCTAAGATTATTGAAAAAACTAATAAAATAACAGTTTTCCTTCTTTATGCCTTTTGCTCTGAGTATCTTTTAAATAAAAATAACAAAAAGATATTAATGAGCGAATATATCAATCTTTCCAAGGATTTTCTTACACAAGAAGAGGTAAAATACTTCAATTATTTGTTAGATGATGCCTCTAAAAAAGCTCCTTGAAAATAAAATTAAAATAGATTAACAACTTACCATGTCTCAAATACAGTACTTACAAATAGTAATATTTGCTGCAATAGCGGCAATTGCTTTCGGAATATTCACAACTAATAAAATTTTAAGTTTACCAAAAGGCACAAAAA
>CACLUR010000006.1 GCA_902610175.1 uncultured Alphaproteobacteria bacterium
AGTACTAACCTCATTTGTGACTTGCCCTGAGGGTTGGTAGATATTTTTTGAAGGCGAGAGCTCTTTTTCTTTTTGTCCATCAGAAATTAATAAGTCCACTGATATTCTTTGATAATTTTGGAATTTTTCGTCTTTAATATTTTTAATTATTGCAGTTTTGTTATTTTGCAATTTTATTTCATTAGTGGAGCCTTTTTCAAATAGTAGATTTTCTTCGTAGTCAAATTGTTCTGTATATACAGCTGCGATAATAAAAAAACCAATACTTAAATGAGCCAGCCATTGAGAATAAAAACTTATATTTTTTTTAAAATTATTTTTTAAAACTAAAATACTTTTTAAAAATAATGGAATTGTAATAAATACACTTAGTGCAAAATAAAAATTATTTAAAAAATAATAGGATACCAAGCAAATCAATAATGAAAAAATAATTATAAAAGGTATTTGTTTATCTTTTTTTTCATGTTTTTCCCAATTTATCTGTGGTGCAAATGCCATGAATAAAATTAATGGTGCTAGTAACAGATTAAATGCGAAATTATAATATGGTGCACCAACTGATACTGATGTTTTTAGAATCATTTCGCTAAACAATGGATAAACTGTTCCAATGAAGACAACGAGTGCAGAACAAATAAAAAATATATTATTTAATAAAAGAAAACTCTCTCTGCTAAGTAAATTAAAAGAGTCCTCATTGAAATTAGAAATACTTTTTATATTTAGCCTTACTGTCATAGCTAGCAAATATGCGATTATAATAATCAAAAATAATCCTCTAAGTGGATCTGTGGCAAAACTATGAACAGATACAATTAAATTTGAACGAACTAAAAAAGTTCCGAATACTGATGCAATGAAACAGTAAAGCCCTAAATTTAGGCTCCATAATTTTAATTGGTTACTTTTGATTGAAACTTGAAGGGAATGTATCAAGGCGGTATTTAATAACCATGGGATTAATGAGATGTTTTCTACTGGATCCCAAAACCACCATCCTCCCCATCCTAGTTCTGAATATGCCCAGTAGGAACCTAAAACTATTCCCCCAGTTAAAAAAAACCATGAAATTTTTGACCAAATCAACATTTCTTTGAATAATTTTTCTGAAAAGTTTTTATTTACTAGCATATGTGCAGATATCACAAAGGGAATAATTAAACCAATATATCCTAGGAACAATGTTGGTGGATGAATTACAAATAAAAAATGTTGCAAGATTGGATTAAGACCCAAACCTAAAACATTTTCATTTGCTTCTACATAAGTAAATGGATTTGAGCTAACTATTACATAAAGAATAAATAAAGTTGATATAAATAATATATTTTTATGAATCTCAACAGTTTGATTTTTATAAAGGAACAAAACCCCAAATAAGTTAATTAAAAAAAACCATAATAAAATTGATCCCTCATGACTACCCCAGGCAGATGTCACTTTATAAAAAATAGGGTCATTAACATAAGAATTTTCGACAACGTTCAATAAAGTAAAATCTGAAATTGAAAATGCATATACTAAAAGACCAAAGGGAATGAGGTTTATAAAATAAATTAATCTTAAAGAAGAAGTAGTTGATGGAATTACTTTCTTTAATAAGTTTATATAAAACAAGATAGTGAGCACTAACGAAACATAAATAGAGCTATTACCTAAATAAGATATCAATTAATTTCCTCTCCATTTCCCTTCTTCTTTAAGTTTGTCTATAGCGCTTTGGGGCATGTAGTTTTCATCGTGTTTGGCCAAAACTATCTCTGCAACAAAAATGTTATCTATAAATTTTCCTTCAACGATAATACCCTTATTTTCTTCTACTAGATTTGGAAGTGTTTTAGAGAAAACAACATTTACAGAATTTTGATTTTGATCAATTACTTCAAAAATCCAATTTCCATCTAAAAATTTTAAACTATTTGTTTTAACAAGCCCCCCAACCCTTAAATACTTATTTTCTATCCCATCCATATTTTTTAGATCAGTTGGTTCAACAAAATAAGCAATTTGATCTTTTAAAGAATAGCTTATTAAAAATATAGATGCAGAAAAGCAAACGAATATAATTAATAAAAAAATAAATCGTTTTTTTATCTGATTATTTAATTTGATTATGCGCACTAATCATATTAAAGACTTTTTTCTTCAGTAGCATAATTATAATCGTTGTCACAGCACAAACGACACCAAAAAATCCATAGCAAATTAAAACAAATTCTAAACTAGTCATTTAAAAGCTTAGACCTCTCCACCTTCCTTTTTTCAACAATTATATAAAAAATGTTTGAAAACCAAAATATAGTGAGCATAAAAATACCAAAAAAACTAACTAATAATGTAATAAGATAATCATTAGTCATACTTGGCCCTCCTATTCTTAAAACACTACTTTCCTGATGAAGGGTAGTCCACCAATCAACAGAAAATTTAACAATAGGCAGATTCACTAGGCCTATTATTGCCAAAATTGAGGCTGCAAAATCTGCTTTTTGAAAGTGCTCAAATGAATGTAAAAGAAGAATATGACCTAAGTAAATAAAAGCTAAAATTAACATCGAAGTTAACCTCGCATCCCATACCCAGTATGCACCCCAAGTCAAATTTCCCCATATTGATCCAGTAACTAAAACTATAATGCTCATTATCAACCCTATTGGAGATAAAGATCTTGCAACTGTGAATGCTGTCGGTGATTTAAATATCAAGCCAATGATACTGCAAACTCCCATCACTAGAAAAATTGTTAACGATAACCACGCAGTGGGTACATGGATAAACATTATTTTGAATGAGATACCTTGATAATAATCATTTTCTAAAAAAATTATCAGAAAAATAGAAACACCTATTAGCACAAGTGATAATAGAATAACATATCTAGATAGAGAGATCATAAAATTAGAAAGTGTATTAGGAGTTATAGCAAACATTAGACAGATAATTTTTTTAGAGCTAAACTAGTTAGCAAAGGTGAAAAGGCTAAATTTAGTAAAAAGTAAGCTACGAAAAATAAATACATTCTTCCTGTATTAAAATCAATTAAATCGGTTATTGCCATAGAAAATATAAGAATAGGGACAAAAAGAGGCAATGTTAAAATACTTGTAAGTGAGAGCCTATTACTTTTAGAGATCGTTATAGATGCAGTCATTGAAGCTATAAAAATAATACTTAAAAGAGAAAGTGCCAGAAGAGTATTTATCTTTAATAAATAAGTTAGATCGATATTTAAAATTATCAGTATAAGTGGTGAAAATATAAAGAAAAATATAATTAAATTTAAATAGATCATCATGTTTTTAATAAAAACAATTATCTCTAAAGAGAAAGGAGAGAGAAGATACTGATGAAGTTTTGCTTCATCAAAATCTTGGTCATAAATTTTTTCAACTTTAAATAATGAAATAAAAAAAATCATTATGTATAAGAAAGATAATGGAGCATTAATTCCCATTGAGTGATGCTTTAATGATAATGCAAAAATAGCGCATGAAATAATTAATAAACAATAAAGAACAAAACTAAAGACACTTCCTCTAAGCATAAGCTGAAACTCACTTGAAATTAATTTAAAAAAATTTTTTATCATGTTAATTGAAGTGTTTTATAATTATTTAAACTAATATTTTGATGACTTGCTATTATAATTATTCCCTTATTTTCTAACTTTTTTTCAAATAAATTATTTAAATTTATTATTGTTCTATCATCAAGCCCACTAAGTGGGTCATCAAGAATCCAAACGGGTTTATTAACTAACATAAGTAGTAGTAATTGAAGTTTTTTCTTTTGACCAAATGAAAGTTGATAAAATTTTTTATCAAGATTCAATTCTTTAAAAAAATAATTTACACTTTTATTTTTTATAGAGTTATTAAATTTTACATTGTGTATTGAAAGCCAATATTCAATATTTTGATTTAAAGTCAGAGAGTCATGGGCAAAGTTAGTCTCGCCAATATATAAAAAAGATTGAGAGGCAATATGATTATCTACAACTATGTTATTGTAAGTTATACTGCCTTCTAGTGGATCTATAAAATTGACGATATTAGATAATAGGGTTGTTTTACCCACACCATTTGCACCCTGAATGAGCAATAATTCACCAGGACTTATTTTAAAATTAATATTTTTGTAGATAAGAGTATTTCCTCTAGCAAAAGATAAGTTGTTAACTTCTATCATAAAAAAAGCGGGTGATTATAACCCGCTTTTGATGTTTTAAATATTTAAAACTTAAAAAATTATCTTCTTTTTCTAGAAGCTTTCCTTTTCTTAGGAGCTGCTTTTTTCTTTGCAGCTTTCCTTTTCTTAGGAGCTGCTTTCTTTTTTGCAGCTTTCCTTTTCTTAGGAGCTGCTTTCTTTTTTGCAGCTTTCCTTTTCTTAGGAGCTGCTTTCTTTTTTGCAGCTTTCCTTCTCACAGCTTTTTTCTTAGTGGCTTTTTTCTTCTTAGGAGCTGCTTTCTTTTTTGCAGCTTTTCTTTTAGGAGCTGCTTTCTTTTTTGCAGCCTTCTTCTTTTTAGGTGCTACCTTTTTTGCAGCTTTCCTTTTTTTAGGAGCTGCTTTTTTCTTTGCAGCTTTTCTCTTTTTAGCCATTATAGCCTCCTTACTTTTTACACTTACTAGTAAGTATAAAACGAATATCTAATGATATTCATTTTCTTAAAAAAAACTTAAGAAAGTATTTAATTAAGTCAACATTTTATTTATGGTAACTTCTTTTCATTAAATGAATCAAATTGAAATAATTTTAGGTCCAACTAACACTGGAAAAACATTTTATGCTTTTGAACAAATGTTTTCCTTTAAAAACGGTGTTTTTGGTTTCCCTTTAAGGCTTTTAGCAAGAGAAAATTATGATAAAGCATGCAAACTTTATCCAATAAATCAAATTGCTTTAATAACTGGTGAAGAAAAAATAATTCCCTCAAATGCAAAATATTTTTTTTGTACTGTCGAATCAATGCCTGATGATTTTTTTGAATTTGTTTGCGTTGACGAGATTCAATTGTCATCTGACTATGAAAGAGGACATATTTTCACTCAAAGACTTTTACATACTCGCGGGGAACACAAGACTATCTTCCTTGGTTCTCTCACAATGGAAGAGATTATTAGAGAGTTAATTCCTGAAGCAAAAATAATTTTTAAAAACAGATTTTCAGAATTAAATTTTATAGGCTATAAAAAAATTCAAAACGTTAAACCCCGTTCGGCAATCATCGCATTCAACTTAATCGGACTTTATGAAATAGCCGAACAAATAAGAAGTTTAAAAGGGGGTGTAGCTCTTGTTGCTGGAGCACTCAGTCCCAAAACAAGAAACTCCCAAGTAAAATTATACGAAGATGGGGATGTTGATTATATTGTAGCCACTGATGCCATAGGAATGGGCTTGAATCTAGATATTAACCACGTCTATTTCTCTGGTCTAGAAAAGTTTGATGGAAAATATGTTCGACCTTTGAATGATATGGAAATTGGTCAAATAGCAGGAAGAGCAGGTCGGTATACAAAATCTGGTTATTTTGGGAGTACTCTCGGAGCTAAGTTTACAAATTTAAAGTCAATAGAAAATATTCAAACAAATAAATTTGAACCTATTAAAAAAATTTTTTGGAGAAATCACCTTCTATCGTTTAAGTCAGAATATGAATTAGTAAACTCTCTTATAAAGAAACCTGATAACCATCGATTAATTCTTAAAAAAGATGCTGAAGATCAAAAATTTTTGTTAAGGTTTCTAAAAGATAATAAAAAAAATTTTAAATTTAATAATCCTGAAACCTTGAAACAATTATGGGACGTATGTCGAATACCAGATTATCAAAATATCTCAGATGAAAAACATGTTGAGTTGTTAACAAAAATATTTAATGAGCTGATAAAAAATAAGTGGGTATTTAGTGATAAATTTTTAGATAAAGAAATTTCTTACTTACAAAATTACAACGGTAGCATTGATGATCTTATATACAACTTAAATGAAACAAGAACATGGCTTTATATTACTAACCAAAAACACTGGATAAGTAACTCAATTTGGGTTGAAACTGTTAAAAATATTGAAAACAAACTGTCTGAGGAGATACATTTAAGCTTAATGCAAAAATTTGTTGATAAAAATAAAAGTGAAATGATTCAAAATTTAAATATTAGTAAAAAAAATATATCCTTAACTGAAAATAGATATGTTAAGATAAAAGATGAAAAAATAGGAGTTATAAAAGGTTTTAAAATTTTTTTTGATGAAAAATATAAAGATATTTTAAATAATAACTACCATAAAATAATTAAAGAACAAATTTCCTCAAATATGTCTTTTAACGTTGATAATTTTATTGCAGCACCGAATGAAAGCTTGCTTATCGATTCAAACGTAGATGAGAACGGAAATTTTCAAAATTTATATGTTAAATGGGGGGAATCAAACGTAGCAATATTTAAAAAAGGTAGCGATATCATCCATCCCATTTTAGAACCAATCTTAGATGACTCACTAGTATCACCTGAACATATAAAAAAAATTCAGGAGAAAATTCAAAAATGGTTTGACGAAAACTACCTCTCTAAGTTAGATTTATCCGACAAACTAAAAAAATTTAACACAAAACCTGAAGAAAGAAGTTTTATTTTTAAGATTATCGAAAGCCAATATAATTTTTACCAAATAAATATACTAGACGAATTTAAGCTAATTGACGAACCACAAAGAAAAGAAATTCATTCCCTAAATTTCAGATTAGGAAAAAATGTTATATTTAATTCTGAATTAATTAGACCTGAATATATGAAGCTAAAGTTTCATTTATGGAATTTGTATAATAATGAATCCTTAAATATTGATGAATATATACCAAAAGATGGTAATGCAACTCTTAATATTCAAAATAAGTTAAATGAAGAACTATTAACTTTCTTAGGATTTATTTCAAAAAATGACTTATTAATTAGGCTTGATATTTTTAATGAATTTGAAAAACAATTATTTAAAAGAGAAAACAGAGGTCCTTTCTCACTTCCTATGGACCTATCTAATCTTTTGGGAATTAAAAAAGATAAACTAATTAGTATTTTAAAAAGTAGATCTTTTAATATTCAAGAGATAGCAGAAAATGATTTAATTATTTCTAAAAAAGTTAACGCTAACAAGACATTTGAGTTAAAACAAAATAAAAACAAAAAAGTATTGAAAAAACCATCAAAAAAAGTAAAAAAACCTTCATCAAAAAAATTATTTAATAATCCTTTTGACCAATTAAAAAATATAAATGTTAAATAAATTCTTCCAATCCTTTAATGAAAAGAAGGATAAAAATGATGAAAATTCTTTTGAGTCAGATTTATATAACCTGATTTACGAAATTATTATTGCAGATCATGAAATTACAGAACAAGAAATTAATTTAGCCTCTGAGTTAGTAGAGTTTTACTTTGAAATACCAATTAAGAATAATAAAGAGCAATTTAATAAATTAGCCAATCAACAACATTTCAACACTGACTTATCTCAGTTTTCATACAGGCTCAAAACATTACTCACTTATGAACAGAGAATGGATGTAATTTTAATTTGTTGGCAAGTTTTAATGGTTGACGGCAATGAGGATCAGCTTGAGGTATCTACTGTCAGAAAAATATCAACTTTACTCGGCTTAGAAGATAGAGATTTTATATTGATTAGAAATAGAGTAAAAGACAGTCTATGACTTACCTAGTTAATGACAAGTGTATTAAATGTAAATACATGGATTGTGTTGAAGTTTGTCCAGTGGATTGTTTTTATGAAGGTGAAAATATGCTTGTTATTAATCCTGATGAATGTATCGACTGCGGTGTATGTGAACCGGAATGCCCAGCTGAAGCTATTATCCCAGATGACTTGGATGACGGTACAAAATGGTTAGATGTAAATGAAAAATATTCACAAGTTTGGCCTAATATAACTACAAAAAAAGAAGCCCCTGCTGATGCAAAACAGTGGGAAGGGGTAGAAAATAAATTTGAAAATCATTTCAGTGAAAAAGGAGCCGATTAATGCCAGTAAGAAAAAAAGCTACAACAAAAAAAGTAACCAAAAAAGCTACAAAAGTTAAAACTAAAAAAAAAGTTGAAGTCATAAAAAAATCACCTGCCAAAAAAAAACAACCTATAAAAAAAATACCTAAGAAAAAAGTTATAAAAAACGTATTAAAAAAAGTAATTAAAAAAATTGTTACTCCCAAAGCCCCTAAGATTAAAAAAGTAATAGTCCCACAAGAATTTAAAGCAGGAGAGAATATTGTTTACCCTACCCACGGCGTAGGAAGAATTCTTACTATAGAAAAGTTCCAATATGATCTAGTGGAGGAGCAATTATATGTAATTCAGTTTTTTCAAGACAAGTTAACAATTAGAGTCCCCTTTGCAAAAGCAAAATTGATTGGTTTAAGAAATATCACTAGTAAGCCCTCTATGACCAGAACACTTTCTGTTTTAAAGCAAAAGCCTAAAATTAAAAAAGCAATGTGGAGTAGAAGGGCTCAAGAGTACGATCAAAAGATTAATTCTGGTGATATAAAACTTCTCTCAGAGGTAGTTCGTGATTTATTTCGAAAAGATGATCAAACTGAGCAGTCCTATAGTGAGCGCCAGATGTTTCAGGTAGCTTTTGAGAGGTATACAAGAGAATTTGCAATATCTTCGAGCTTAAAGTTCGAGGAAGCATCAACAAAAATATTAGAAATTTTAAATAAAAGATAAATTAATTAGTTTCTTCTTCGTTTTTATCAGTTGGGATATCAATACTGATATCTTCTGCTAGGTTATCGGTATCTTCAGTTTGGGTATCAGTATCTTCTGTTTCTTCAATTAGGTCTTTTAACTCATCATTTTCTTTGGCAGTTTTAGTAGGTGTTGCAACGCTTACTCCCGCTTTTCTTCCTCTTTTAGGTTTTGCTATATTTACAGCTTCAATAGATTTACCACACTCTGGACAATTAATTACGTCCTGATAAAAATCATAATACTTGACGCTACCACAGGGGCATGTTCTTTTGTGACCTAAATCGATTTGCTCTTCTAGCATTGTGGGCAGATTTATACATTATTATTGTAATTTATACAAATTTTTATTATGTTATCGCTCTAATATGGCAGTTCCAAAAAGAAAAACCACACCTTCAAAAAGGAATATGAGGCGCTCTCATCATAGAGCGGGCACTCAATTATTCGCAGAAGACAAAAAATCAGGTGAATTGAGAAGACCCCATCATATTGATCTCAGTACTGGTATGTACAGGGGTAAGCAAATAATTATTAAAAAAGCTAAAAAAGATAAAGATGCCGAGGGTCAAGCACCTGTTAATACTGACGAAACAACTAAAACTATTGAAGCACCAGCTGCTTCTAAGTAATTAATCTCTAATTACCTTATATATTGAATTTTCTGAAAAGCTTTGCTGATAGAGCTTTTTTTTAAGTTCACTAGACTCTAACTTCGATAGTTTCTTTCTTAAAATAAATCGTTTTAAAATATCTATCTCTAAATCTGGATTTTCAGATACCTTTTTAGAGATATATTCCTCAATTAAACTTTGTTCAAAACCTTTTTGATAAAGTTTATTTTTAATTTTTTTTATAGAAAACAGTGATTGTTCATAATAATGAAATACAGTTTCAATAAATTGCTTTTCATCTATGATCTTTAAATCATCTAATTTTTGTAAGATATTATCAATAAGTTCTTGTTTAGAGATATTTTCTGGAAAAATGACTTTCTGATAAGTTTTTTTATTTTTGAGTCTTTTTCCAAGAATTTCAGAAATTTTTTTTTTAGTTGCTGGATATTTACCCAAGTATTTTAGTGCTTCATTATAGAGGTATTCATCTGCTTTTTTTTTCATAGTTTATATTTTATGAATTATTATTATGAAGTACACAAGCAAAGGCGCTTGTAGCTCAGTAGGATAGAGCACCAGATTCCTAATCTGGGGGCCGCAGGTTCGATTCCTGCCAAGCGCGCCATTAACTTTGACATATTAAAAAAAAATTTTATAAATTACTTGTGGTAAAAATTTTTTTTCTATTAAATCTTTTACTTTTCACATCTCTCTCAAATGCCCAGCTAATAGAAACAAAAGACCCTAAAGCTTTATGCTCCAACGGTGAACAAGCAACATTTACCTTTTTTGAGGGTAATACAAATAATTGGTTAATGTATATTCAAGGAGGGGGTGTGGCTGCAAACGAAGACCAATACAGATCAAGAAATAACGGATTAAAATCTCCTGCAGTTTCAAATGTAAGAGGTAAAACTTATATGGTCGAAGACTTTATTAACAACAACTATAACGTCATTTACATTCCTTATTGTAGCAATGACATACATCAAGGCACACACGTAAACAATATTGATGGAAAAAAAGTTTATTTTCATGGTCGATACATTATCGAGGACATTTTTAATCAGTATGACGAAAGGTTTAAAAAAGCAGATAAATTAATTTTTGCAGGTTATAGTGCTGGGTCCTTGGCTTTGGGTTTAAACGTCGATCTAATTAAAAGATATGAAAATCCATATATTATTGCTGATAGCTTTTGGTTAGACGCAGAGTCTTTAAATGTTCGCTTAGGATGGAATGATGGACCATGGCCTAAAATTGTAAAGTTTTTATATAATGACAGGGTCGAGCATTGTAAAGACTCTCATTGGGCAAATTGTTTTTCTTCAAGACCATTATTTGAAAGAAATAATTTGAATAATATTTTTTTTATTTGGAACATAGGTGATCCTTATATGAAAGGTAATTTAGATAAAGTGAGACAATCTATAAATGAAGACTCAATTTTTTATAATGCTGGTTTTTCAATTAATGCTGAAGAAAGAAAGTTAAAAGGAAATATTGAGTGGGGGCATGTTATGACAGCTACTAATTTATATTATAAAGATTTTGAAGGTACCTCATTACAAAAGCTAATTTGGAATTGGATAAACGGATCTGGAAAAACTATTTATATAAACAATTAGTTTTTCTCGTGTAAAAAATCCAAAAGTCTATCTAAATATTTTTCATCAACATTATATGCTTTTTTATAATGTTCAATACAATATGGTTTTGTTGGAATATTTTGACCACCACAATAGTGAAATCCCTCTTCAAGTGGATCTCCGATTGGCCATTGACAAGATTTAAAGTTACCTGTGCCAACAATACTCTTTTTAAAACTAAATTTTTCTCTTCTTCGAGTAGGTTCTTTTCTTATAGTATTTTGAGAAGATGAATTACTAGTTTCTCTGTACATGGTGACAGAAGAAAACTGTTGATTTTGAGTTGATTTTTTTCTGGAGTTTTGACGTCTTTCAAGACCCAGTCTAAAAGCCTTACCAATAACGGCATTTTTAGTAAATCCAAGCTGCACACCAATCTGGCTAGTAGCAACTCCTTCATTCCAAAGTTTTTTAAGATCTTCTACTTTTTGATTATTCCAAGACATTTTTTGTATACCTACTCTATTTAGTTACTATTATGGGTAGTTTTATACTATATATAGTAGTAGTAATCTAGCCTAAAATGATTAAAAAAATGTGAATAAATATGAAATCTCTTAAAAATTTGAACTTTGAAAAAATCCATAATGTAGGGATTAGAGTCGATTTCAATGTTCCTATCGATAAAAATTTTAGAATTACAGATAAAACAAGATTAGATAGATCTATGGAGACGATAGATTTTATTAAAAATAAGCAATGTAATATTTTTCTTATTTCACATTTTGGAAGACCAAAAGAAAATTTTGATGAGAAATATTCTTTCTCAAAATTAATTGATCAGTTTGAGGATATATTGGAGTTGAAATTAAATTTTATTAGTTATGATAGTTTTTTAGATAGTGGCCTTAATGAAATAGATCTTGATAAGCCAACTATAAGCCTTTTAGATAATATAAGATTTTTTGAGGGAGAAATAAAAAATGATTTAAATTTTAGCAAGTCTATTACAGATAAATTAGATTTATATGTTAATGAGGCTTTTTCTGCTTCTCACCGATTTCACTCATCAGTTAATCAAATGGCTAAAAATATATTGTCAGCACCTGGATTTAATTTTGAAAGAGAAATTTTAGCAATAGATAATATTAAAAAATCTCCAAAGAAAAAATTAGCGATCATTGGCGGATCAAAAGTTTCAACTAAAATAAAAACACTTCTATCTTTAACATCCTCTTGCTCAGATATTTTTATTGGAGGGGCAATGGCTAATAATTTTTTTAAATATAATAGTATAAATGTAAGTAATTCTTTAATCGAAGAGGGCACGGAAAGTATGATTGAAATGATTTACAATTCTGCAAAATCAACAAATTGTAAAATTCATCTTCCATCAGATGTTATACTTGATTCAAATGAAAATAAATTAATAGATGAGCTTCCTACCAGCTCTGACTTTAAAATTCTAGATATATCAGTTTCTTCACACGCAGTTTTAGAAAAACTGATAGGTAACAGTGATATCGTTTTGTGGAATGGACCAATGGGAATGATCGAAGACAATAAATTTTCAAATGGATCAATAAATTTAGCACATCTCCTTGCAAAATCTCAAGTAGATGTTGTCATAGGTGGTGGAGACACAATTTTAGCAATCAACATGGCTGAGGAAAAATTTGAAAATTTTTATTTTGTTTCAACAGCTGGCGGTGCTTTTCTTGAGGCGCTCGAGGACAAAGATCTTCCTGGAATTCAAGCCCTTATGGCTGATTAATAAAATGCTTTTTTAGCAATGGAATTTGAATTACTGTAAACACAATAGTAATTCCCATTATTCCAAATACTTTAAAATTTACCCATACATCTGTTGTTTGAGTCCGCCAAACTATTTCATTTAAAACAGCTAAAAGAATAAAAAAGCTTGACCACATTTTATTCATTAATCCCCAACCTTCATCAGTCAATTTTAATGATGAGTTTAATAATAACTTTAAAACAGGTTTATTGATTAACGTGCTTCCAATCAAAACTGCAGCAAAAAGAGCATTTATAATTGTTGGTTTCATTTTAAAAAATATCTCATTTTTTAGAAAAATACTTAAACCACCAAAAACAACTAAGATAATTGTACTTACTAACATCATTGTTGAAATTTTTCTTTCTTTGAAATAGATGGCTATAAGGGAAATAAATGTTGCAACTATTACAGCAGCAATACTTAAATAGAGATCTTTATCTGATTTATAATAGACTGCGAAAAAAACAATTAAGGGAAAAAATTCAAAGAGTTGTTTCATTTTATAATAGTCTATCTAAATATCCTTCAAATTGAAACTCTCTTAAGTCATTCATGCCTTCGCCATATCCTTCAAATACTACAGGAATATCAAAATCATTTATTATTGTTAGAAGAGCTCCATACTTGGCATTAGAGTCGACCTTATTTAAAATAATACCATCTAAAGTGATATATTCTTGAAAACCATCTATTATATGTTTTGATGCAAGGCCAGTATTAGCATCTAATGTCAAAAAAGCCCTTATAAAATTAAATTGATCAGATTTTTTTGAAACTATATCTGAGATTTTTTTCAGCTCAGCCATTAAGTTTTTGTTGTTATGCTGTCTCCCAGATGTATCAACAATAATAACATCACTCTCTTTCAGATTATCAATGCCTTGAAAAATAACAGCAGATGGATCTTCCATATTATTACCCTTATGAATGGGCACTTCAAATTGATTTGTGAAATGTTCAAGTTGATCGATTGCGGCAGCCCTAAATGTATCTGCTGCAATTACAGCAGGCTTTAGGCCATTTTTTCGAATTAGATTTATAAATTTACCTATGAATGTTGTTTTTCCCGAGCCGTTATTTCCAGCAATAATATATAAGCTTTTATTTTGAGGAGAAAAACCACCAAATTTTTTTTCTTTGAATTTTGTAAGCAGTTCATCTTTAATAATTTTTTTAATATCATCTTCTTGTGATTTATTTTCTTTTATTTTTGAAATAATTAAATCAGCAAATTTTGGTTCTACACCATTATCAAACAAAAGATCCTCTATCTCATCAATTTTTAAGTTTTTTTGAAAGATTTTTTTTAAAAAAAACATTAAACCCTGATAACTTCTCCAACGGGTACACCTACTAAGGGTACTTTATGTTTGATATAATTTTGATCATATCCAATAGCTAATCCTGAATTTAACTCTTCAATAAGGATCTCCCTTGGTAATGAAAGTTTGGATTTTACTTTTTTTAAAATTAATTCACCTAGATCTCTTAAAATTTTTGCTCTCTTTTTAATAATTGATTTAGAAATCTGAGGCATCCTTGAAGCAGGAGTATTGTTTTTTGGAGAAAAAGGAAATATGTGGAGATGAGAAATTTCATTTTCTCTTAATAGATTGTATGTATTTTCAAACATCGTATTCGTTTCAGTAGGAAATCCTGCAATAATATCTGCACCAAATGAAATATCTTTTCTAATTTTTTTACAACGATCAACAAATTGAAATACATCTTTCGAATTATGTCTTCTTTTCATTCTTTTTAGTATCATGTCATCACCAGACTGTATACTAAGGTGAAGATGCGGCATTACTCTTTGATCTTTTAGTACTTCATTAAAAATTTCATCAACCTCAACACAGTCTATTGAGGAGAGTCGTAGACGTTGTAATCTAGTTTTATCTAAAATATCTAAAATTAAATTGCTCATGTTATATTTGTGATCAAAATCGCTCCCATAATCTGATATATCAACACCTGTTAAAACAATTTCTTTGACACCATTTTCTACAACTCTTTCCACCTCATCAATTAAGTAAAAAGGATCAAAACTCCTATTATTACCTCTACCAAAAGGAATAATACAAAATGTACACCTATGATTACATCCTTGTTGAATTACAAGGCTTTCTCTGATGTTAAGGTTTTTATTATCTAAAGATGGGCGGATATCTTGAGGAGAGTCAAATATGTCTTCTTTAAAATCTACTCCGAGTTCTTCATCAAGTAAAGATGTCCAAGTTTCTGATTTCAGTTTACTTATATTATCAATAACTTTATCAACCTCATTCATTGAAGAATACTTATCTGGAGATATTTGTGCAGCACAACCTGTCATTACAATTTTTTTATCGGGATATTCCTTTTTAATTCTTCTAATAGTTTGTCTTACCTGCCTTTCAGTTTCATTTGTGACGGCACAAGAGTTTATAACAACCAAATTTTCATCATTATTTGCTAATAATTCTTCAATTTTTTTTCCTTCAAAGTTATTTAGTCGACATCCAAAATTAACAACTTTAGACATTTAAATATTAATTGATGATTGATAAACTAACTCTGCAGGGCCTTGAAGGAATACCATCTTGTCCTTGATTTCTGTTTTTAATACTGATCGTTCAGTAATCACTTCGATTTTAGAGGACACAAAGTCATTATGATTTAAAACAAAAGCAGTAGCACAAGTTCCTGAACCACATGCTAGTGTATGTCCGCCACCTCTCTCCCAAAATAATACTTTCACTTTTGATTTTTTTAATACCTCTACAAAAGTAATATTAGCTTGATCAGGAAATAATTTATTTTTTACAAGTGATGGCCCTAACATATTTAATTTAATTAGCTTTAAATTCTTTACTAATACCACACAATGAGGGTTTCCAATATTTGCCCCCATTATTTTTATTAACCCAGGTATCTTTATTCTTTTAATTTGAATATTTTGAGAGTCCATTTTTTTTGATAAAGGAATTTTTTTCCAATCTAAAGTTACCTCCCCAACATTGATTTTGTATTCCTTTTGAGTTTTCTTACCAAAATGTAAAAATTTATGAGTTTTTATGACTGCCTTTTTAACTTTTTTTACTTCAACTAAAAATTTATAGGCACATCGCAATCCATTCCCACAATTTTTTCCAAGTGAGCCATCTGAGTTATAAAATGTAATTTGATAATATGAATTGATTTTTTTTATTAGAATTAATTGATCGCAACCTACCCCAAAACGCCTGTCGCAAAGTCTTTTAATTACCTTTTTTGACTTTCTAATGAAATCAACGTTTTTATCCACAATAATAAAGTCATTTCCTGCTCCTTGAGCCTTCATAAAAGGTATTTTCATAGACTAGCTATAGTGATATAAATTCCTCACTAAATAAAGGAAAAATTAGTCGGCCGATGAGTATCATTCGCCGATTTTTTTTATTTTTTAAATGTTAGAAAATATAACAAATAAGATAACTGGAATTTTTCAAGGTCTCTCAAATAAAGGGGCTATCAGTGAAAAAGATTTAGAGACAACCTTGCGAGAGGTGAGAGTTGCTTTGTTAGAGGCAGATGTTTCTCTTAAAGTATCTAAAGATCTTATTAAAAAAATCCAAGAAAAAGCACTTGGCAAAAAAGTAATTGAAAACGTCCAGCCAGGACAACAAATAATTAAAATAGTAAGTGATGAACTAACAGAAATACTTGGTGTTCAAAGTAGCGAGCTAAACTTTAAAAATAAACCTTCAACTTTTTTAATGTGTGGTCTGCAGGGTGCAGGTAAAACAACATCAATTGCAAAACTTGCTCATTACTGTCAAAATTCCCTTAATAAATCTGTAGCACTTGTGTCAACAGATTTAAGAAGACCGGCTGCTATAGACCAACTTCGTATTTTATCTCAAAAAAATAATATACAGTTTATCGAGCCAAAAAATGAAAATATAAAAGATATTGTCAATAATGCTCTTGAACAAAGTAAAAAACTTTTATCGGATGTTTTAATTATAGATACCTCAGGTCGAATTAGCACAGATGAGGAATTACTTTTAGAACTTAAAACAATTCATGATCTAGCAAAACCACAAGAGAATTTACTTGTTTTAGACTCAATGATGGGTCAACAAGCCCTAAGCGTTGTAGAGTCTTTTAACTCCACAGCACCACTTACTGGATTTATATTAACAAGATTAGACGCAGACCCAAGAGGAGGAGTTGCACTTTCAGCAAAATATCAAACAGGTTTGCCAATTCGTTTCTTTGGATCAGGAGAAAATATTGAAGATTTTGAAGTTTTTCACCCAGAGAGAATAGCTTCTAGAATTCTTGGTATGGGAGATGTTGTTTCGTTAGTTGAAAAAGCACAAAAAGATTTTGATCAAAAAGAAATGGAAAATCTCCAATCTCAGATGATGAGTGGGAAATTCAATATGAATGATCTTTTAAAACAGTTTTCTCAAATGAAAAAAATGGGCGGAATGTCTGGACTAATGTCACACATGCCAGGTGTCAGCAAAATTAAAAATATGATGGAGAGTGGAGATTTTGATGAAAAAGTTATTGATCATCAAATAGCAATTATTTGCTCAATGACTAGAGAAGAGAGAGTTGATCCTGATTTACTAAAAGCTTCAAGAAAAAGAAGAATAGCAACAGGGTCTGGTAGACAGGTACACGAGGTCAACAGGCTTTTAAAACAATTTGAGCAAACTAAAAAACTTATGAAGCAAGCTCAAAAACCAGGTTTTGCAAATAAAATTAAAAGTTTATTAGGCGGAAACCAAATGCCAACGATTGAATAAATACAGAAGGGAGAAATCATGGCGACAAAAATAAGACTAGCAAGAGGAGGTTCAAAAAAAAGACCTTTTTATAGAATTGTAGTTGCAGATGAGAGAGCACCAAGAGACGGTAATTTCATTGAAAAAATAGGCAACTTCAATCCAATGGTTCCCAAGGATCACAAGGAAAGAGTAATGCTTAGCAAAGAAAGAGCTGAACATTGGCTTAAGGTTGGAGCCCTGCCAACAGAAAGAGTCCAAAAAATTCTCTCTGAATTAGGAATGATGGAAGCTCCAAAAATAACTGAGAAAACAAAAAAGCATTTACCAAAGGCAAAGGCTCAAGAAAGAGTTAAAGCGAAAGAAGAAGCAGCATCAAAAGCTGCAGAAGATGCAAAAGCTACTGAAGAAGCAGCTAAAGCAGAGGATGAAAAACCTGCTGAGGAGGTGACTGCCTCAGAAGAGCAACCGCCTGTTGAAGAAGCAGCAGCTGAAAAACCAGCTGAAGAGGTAAAGACAGAGGAGACTTCTGAGCCGGAGGAAAAGAAAGAAGAAGCTCCTGCAAAAGAAGAGCCTAAAGAGGAAGAGGGTTCAACTGAGGTTTCAGAGGATAAACCCGAAACTAAAGAGTAATTACTAGTGACTCCCTTTGAGAAGCGTTTCATACAAGTTGGTGTAATTGGCAGACCTAAAGGAACTAAGGGTCTGCTAAGGTTTCACAGTTATTTAAATGACGATCGTGATGTAAATCAATTTAAAAGATTTTATTTAGATAATGAAAAAACTGTTAACTTAAAACTAGTATCTTTTGATAAAAAAAGCCCACTTATAATAATCGACGAAATAAATAATAGAACAGACATTGAAAAGTTTGTTAATAAAAAAATTTTTTTAAAAAAAGAACAACTATCACCAGTAAAAGAAAATGAATATTATTTCCACGATTTAGAGGGCCTTGAGGTATTTGATAATAAAGACCAGAGAGTTGGAGAAGTTGCTTCAGTTGTAAATTTTGGTGCAGGGGATTTATTGGAAATATATTTTATTAAAAGTAAAAAAAAAGAATTTTTCAGATTTACTGAACAAAACTTTCCATTTGTAAATATTAAAGAAAAAAAAATTATAATTAAAAATTAATGTTAAAATTCAATATCCTTACTTTATTTCCAGAAGTTTTTCCTGGAATTTTACAACATGGCTTGTTGGGCAAAGCTCTGTCAAAAAATCATTTCGAAATCAATACTATCAACATAAGAGATTACAGTGATTTATCTGCGAACTCTGTTGATGATAAACCATTTAGTGGTGGCGCAGGCATGGTATTAAGACCTGATATAATTTCAAAATCTATCGAAGCAAACTTTAATAAAAATGAATTAGATAGCTGTATTAAAATATGTTTTTCTGCCAAAGGTAAAAAACTCACTCAAAAAAAATTAACTAATTATAATTTAAATAAAGATTTTATTTTACTAAATGGTAGATATGAGGGCATTGATCAAAGAGTAATTGATTATTATGAATTTCAAGAAATTTCTGTGAGCGATGTCATATTAAACGGAGGAGAGATAGCATCATTATTATTTATTGAGGCGTTTATGAGACTCCAACCTGGTGTTCTTGGAAATAATGATACCCACACTATTGAGTCATTTCAAAATGGACTAGTTGAACATGATCAATTCACTAGACCAAACCCATGGATAACCCCTGATCATTCAGAAATAGAAGTACCTTCTATACTCGTGAGTGGTAAACATGCTGATATAGATCTTTGGAAACACCAAAATTCGTTGGAAAATACTGAAAAAAATAGACCAGATTTATTTAAAAACTATTTAAAAAAAAACAAAAATGAGTAGAATATGCCGCTCTGATACCACCCATATATTAATATTGGATGGAGCACACAATGAATGAAATTATTAAAAATTACGAACAATCACAAATTCAGCAGATTTTAAAAAGTTCAAAGGTTTCAGACTTCGCTCCAGGTGACACTGTCAAAGTTAACGTTAAGATTAAAGAAGGAAATAAAGAGAGAGTACAAGCATTTCAAGGTGTCTGTATTGGTAAAAAAAATAATGGTCTTAATTCTTCATTTACTGTTAGAAAAATTTCTAGTGGTGAAGGTGTTGAAAGGGTTTTTCCATTATACAGTAATGTTATCGACTCAATCGAACGTGTAAAAGTTGGTGATGTAAGAAGAGCTAAATTATATTATCTAAGAGGTTTGTCTGGTAAAAAAGCAAGAATTGCAGAAAGAACTGACGGTCGATCATATGATGATAACCAATTTGTATCTACAATCGAAGATGCTGAAGAAATTTCAGAGGTTAGTACTGAAGAAAATA
Organism: uncultured Alphaproteobacteria bacterium; assembly: GCA_902610175.1. Taxonomy (GTDB): domain Bacteria; phylum Pseudomonadota; class Alphaproteobacteria; order HIMB59; family HIMB59; genus HIMB59. Next base: position 19,887 of record CACLUR010000006.1, read on the forward strand.
AATCAGATACACCTGTAACTGACGAAACACCAAAGGAAGAAGCTAAAGAGACCAAAACAGAGGAAACTTCATCTCAAGAAGCCCCTAATTCTGAAGACAGCTCTAAAGAAGAAATTAAAGAAACTAAATCAGAGGAATCATCACCACAAGAAGAACCCAAAGTTGAAGATGAGCCAAAAGAGGAAAAGCCTGTAGAGAAAAAAATAGAAGTGGCAGAAACTAAAAGCTAAAAGTATTATCTTGAGCAACCAAGGCCCAAAAACACTTTTTGATAAAATCTGGTCTGAACATCTTGTCGGTCAAAGAGAAGATGGGACTAATCTTTTATATATTGATCGTCATTTAGTTCATGAAGTAACTAGCCCTCAAGCTTTCGAAGGATTAAAACTATCCAATCGTCCCGTTCATAGACCAGAGGCTACGATAGCTGTGGCAGACCATAATGTTCCTACTATAAATAGACAAAATATTGAGGACCCACAAAGTAAAATTCAAGTCGAAACTTTAGCAAAAAACACTAAAGAGCATGGAATTCAATATTTTGATTTAATGGACCAAAGACAAGGTATTGTTCACATCATTGGTCCTGAGCAGGGAATTACCCAACCGGGCATGACAATTGTCTGTGGCGACAGTCACACGTCTACCCATGGAGCTTTCGGAGCTCTCGCTTTTGGTATCGGAACAAGTGAAGTTGAGCATGTTCTGGCTACGCAAACAATTGTTCAAAATCCTGCAAAAAATATGAGAATTTCGGTCAATGGTAAACTTCCTTTTGGAGTAAACTCTAAAGATTTAATCTTGTACATAATTGGAAAAATTGGAACAGCTGGGGGAACTGGTCATGTAATTGAGTATGCTGGTTCATCTATCATGGGCCTTTCTATGGAAGGCAGAATGACTATTTGTAATATGAGCATTGAAGCTGGTGCTCGTGCTGGATTAATTAGCCCAGATCAAACAACTTTTAATTATATAAAAGGTAGACCTTATGCCCCTGGAACTGAACACTGGGATCAAGCAGTAGAATACTGGTCATCTCTTCCCTCAGATAATGATGCAAATTACGATCATGAAATAGTTATAGATAGTTCAGAAATTGACCCAATGGTGACATGGGGAACTAGCCCTGAGGATGTTGTGTCAGTGAAAGGCACGGTGCCAAATCCAAGTAGTGCTAAAACAGAAAATAAAAAGAAAAGCATTGAAAGATCACTTGAGTATATGGGTCTTAAGCCCGGAACAAAAATTACAGACATAAAATTAGATAAAATATTTATTGGCTCTTGCACAAATGGTCGAATTGAGGATTTAAGAAAAGTTGCATCTATTGTTAAGGACAAAAAGATTGCCTCACACGTTCAAGCAATGATAGTACCAGGATCAGGCTTAGTTAAAAAACAAGCAGAAGAAGAAGGAATTGATATAATTTTAAAAGATGCTGGCTTCGAATGGAGAGAGGCTGGATGTTCAATGTGCCTTGGTATGAATCCCGATCAATTAAAACCAGGTGAAAGGTGCGCATCAACTTCTAATAGAAATTTTGAGGGTAGACAAGGCCGAGGTGGTAGAACTCATTTAATGAGTCCTGAGCTTGCTGCAGCATCTGCTATTACGGGAAACATTTCAGATATAAGAGATTTTACACAAAATGGATAAGTTTCATTCTTTAAAAGGTATCGCAGCTCCTTTACCAATTGTTAATATCGATACTGATATGATCATCCCAAAGCAATTTCTCAAAACAATTAAAAGAACTGGTCTTGGTGTAAGTTTGTTTTATGAGATGAGATATGATAACGATGGAAACCTCATTAAAGATTTTGTTTTAAATACATCTCCTTTTGATCAGTCAAAAATTTTGGTTGCTGGTGATAATTTTGGTTGTGGATCAAGTAGAGAACACGCCCCTTGGTCTCTTAAAGATTTTGGAATAAGAAGCGTAATTTCAACAAGTTTTGCAGACATTTTCTATAATAATTGCTTTCAAAATGGAATTTTACCGATAGTTGTCAGCCCTGAAAACCTCGATCAATTAATGACAGCAGCTAAAAATCAAATTGAGTTCACTATCGATCTTCCTGAGCAAATCATTAAAGCTGGCAATCATTCAATCAATTTTGAAATTGAAGAATTCAGAAAAGAAAGACTTTTGCAGGGATTAGACGATATAGGCATTACCCTTGGTTACCAAGACAAAATTAATGCATACGAAGAGGATAAAAAAAATAAAAAACCTTGGTTATTTAAAAAAAATTAAATGAGTTCTAAAATTTTAGTTTTACCTGGAGATGGCATAGGTGTGGAAGTTGCAGATCAAGCCATAAGAGTAATTGAAAAATTAAATGAGCAAGGTCTTAATGCAAGTTATGAAAAAGATTTAGTTGGAGGCGCTTCATATGATGTTAATGGCGAACCTTTAACTAACTCTGTTTTAGAGAAAGCAAAAAATTCAGATGCTGTATTATTGGGAGCAGTTGGTGGATCAAAGTGGGATGACGTTGAAAGATCAAAAAGACCAGAAGCTGGGCTTTTAGGTTTGAGAAAAGAATTAGAACTTTTTGCAAATCTGAGACCTGCATTAGTTTTTGATGCTCTTGTTTCAGCTTCAACTTTAAAAAATGAAGTGGTAAACAATTTAGATATTATGATTGTAAGAGAATTGACTGGTGGAGTATATTTTGGTCAACCTCGAGGAATTGAAGACACACCAAATGGTAAGAAAGCAATCGACACACAAATTTATTACGATTACGAAATAGATAGAATTGCCAGAGTTGCTTTTGATTTAGCCAGAAAAAGAAATAATAAAGTAACATCAGTTGAGAAAGCTAATGTTATGGAAACAGGTGTACTCTGGAGAGAGATTGTGAAAGAAACTCATAAAGATTTTTCAGATATTACACTAGAAAATATGTTAGCAGATAATTGTGCCATGCAACTTGTCAGAAACCCAAAACAATTTGATGTAATAGTTACAGATAACCTCTTTGGAGATCTGCTGAGTGATTGTGCTGCTATGCTCACCGGTTCGCTTGGAATGTTACCATCGGCGTCATTAGGAGAAGAAAAAAATGGCAAAAGACATGGACTTTTTGAGCCCGTTCATGGAAGTGCCCCTGATATTGCAGGTCAAGATAAAGCAAATCCAATCGCTACCATTTTAAGTTTGTCTATGATGTTAAAATATAACCTCAATAAACCAGAGTTATCTAACAAAGTAGAAAGTGCTGTCCAACAAATTCTCTCTGAGGGTTACAGAACTGGAGACATTTACACAAATGAAGACCAAACTCTTGTTTCCTGCTCTAAAATGGGCGATTTAATAATTGAGAGAATTTAAGTTGGCTTCTTCTAAAAAACCTAAAATTGCTGTTGTCGGAGCAACTGGAAATGTCGGTAGAGAGGTTTTAGATATTATTGATGAAAAAGAAATTCAATATTCTGATTTAATCGCTTTAGCTTCTTCTCGTTCTAAAGGAAGCACAATTGATTACGGAGAAAACAAGTCTATTTTAGTAGCAGACTTAGCTGAATATGATTTTTCTGATACTGACATAGCTATTTTTTCACCAGGTGCGAAAGTTTCAAGTGAGTTTGCTCCTAAAGCTGCTAAGCAAGGTTGTATAGTAATTGACAATACCTCTCATTTTCGAACAGATCCAGATGTCCCATTAGTAGTCGCTGAGGTTAATCCTGAGGCGCTAAAAGACTTTAGAAAAAAGAATATCATTTCTAATCCTAATTGCTCAACTATGGGGATGCTAGTTGCGATTAAACCTTTGCATGATCACTTTAAAGTTAAAAGAATTGTCGTCTCAACTTACCAATCAGTATCTGGTGCAGGTAAAGAGGCTGCAGATGAATTATTCAATCAAACTAAATCAATCTATGCTAATGAAGCAGTAGTGAAAGAAAAATTTACTAAACAAATTGCTTTTAATGTTATCCCGCATATAGACGTTTTCTTAGAGGATGGTCAAACTAAAGAAGAGTGGAAAATGTACAATGAAACAAAAAAAATTCTTGATCAAAACATTGAACTAACTGCAACTTGTGTTCGTGTACCAGTATTTATATCTCATTCACTAGCTGTAAACATCGAGTTTGAAAAGCCTTATGATGAGGACCAAATAAGAGAAATTTTTAAGAAATCCCCTGGTCTGAAAATGATTGATTACCGGGCTGATGAGGGGTATGTAACTCCAATTGAAACTGCAGGTTTAGACCCCGTTTACGTTAGCAGAATTAGAAGAGACCCTACTATTCCAAATGGTCTTAATTTCTGGTGCGTGTCTGATAATTTAAGAAAGGGAGCTGCTTTAAACACCGTGCAAATAGCAGAAATCTTGATCAAAGATTATTTAAGCTCTTAGCTTTAAATCTTTTTTTTCTTTTTTTTGAACGTATTTTATTTTTTAGCAAAATATCATAAATATCATTCGTAACATTTTCTAGTATTTCTCTTGTTGTATTTTTTTTACAGATATAGTGAGCATATAAAGCTGTAGATTGGTCACCAGCTCCATGAAATCTTTCTTTAAAATTTATGTAAGGTGTTTCTATGACAAAAACCTCTCTTCTATTACAAATAATATTTAATATTTTTTCATTTTTTGGAATGCTTCTTATTAATACTTGACTATTAAACTTCCTCGTAAATGATTTGAGGTCGGTTATGATCTCGCCAATACTATAGTTTTTTACATCTTTATTATTTAAGTATGACCACTCAAAAAAATTTGCTGAAATATATTTTACTTTTGTAATTACTTTTTTAAAAAAATTTGCAACGTCTTTTTCTACATACAGACCTATTCCTATATCTCCCATAACAGGGTCTAAAACAATTCTATTTTGCTTGTTAATAATTTTACCTATCGATTTTGAAATCTTTGAGTTGGGTGTGTAGCCAATAATTGTTAAATCATTTAAGCTTAATTTATATGTTTTCCTGATTTTATTAAAAATTACCCATGGATTTAAACTGTTGTTATTGATTTGAAGGGTGCCCTTTACAGCTTTATGAGATGTTAAAATTACAGTCGGTATCTCATAAATGTTATAACCTTTGTCACTCAAGACTGATCGAGCGGCATGATTTCCAACTTTATCATTTAAGACAGTAGACTGAATACTAACTATATTCCTCATGTTTTATGTATCTATTTCTTCAAAGGTTGTCATTGTTTCCACAATAATATAAAAAATACGCATTAAGAATTTTAATTAAAGGAAATAAATATGACTTTTGAATTACCAAGCTTACCTTATGCAAATGATGCTTTAGCTCCATATATGTCATCAGAAACTCTTGATTTCCATCATGGCAAACATCATCAAACATATGTAACAAATTTAAATAATCTTGTTAAAGACACCGATATGAAAGACTCTTCTCTTGAGGAAATAGTTGTAAAATCAAGTAAAGACTCATCGATGGCAGGAATTTTTAATAATGCAGGTCAACATTGGAACCATATTTTATTTTGGCAATGTATGAAACCCAATGGGGGAGGCTCTATGCCGTCCGAATTGGAAAGTAGAATTACATCAGACCTAGGAGGGATTGATCAATTCAAAGAAGCTTTTATTCAGGCAGGAACAACTCAATTTGGTTCTGGATGGGCTTGGCTTGCCATAGATAATGGTAAATTAGTGGTCACAAAGTCACCTAATGCTTCTAATCCTCTAGTTGATGGGATGAAGCCAATACTGGGATGTGACGTATGGGAACACTCTTATTATATAGATTATAGAAACAAACGACCTGATTATTTAAAAGCTTTTTTAGATAGTCTTGTAAACTGGGAATTTGTTGCTTCTCAATTAGATTAAGTATTAGGGCTGCTTACAAAAAAACAGCCCTATTTTTTTATTTAAGCTGATAAAAGTTTAGAATTCGTATTAACTTTTATTTTTCTGGGTTTTTGGTGTTCAGGTATTTCTCTTTCAAGATTTATACTTAACAGACCATTATTTAAATCAGCCTCAATAACTTTTACAGTATCAGCTAACTCAAACTTTCTCTCAAAATTTCTGTTGGCAATTCCTCGATAAAGATATTCTGATTTATTCATAGTTTTATCTTCACCCATTTCACCTTTAACAGTCAAAAGATTACCCTCTTGAGATATATCTATTTGGTCCTCACCAAAACCGGCGATTGCCATGGTAATTTGGTAAATATTTTTGTCATGTTTGACGATATTATAAGGTGGATAAGAAGCACCTTTATTGTTCGTAGAAAAGACGGTATCAAAAAGTTTATCAAACTCATCGAAACCAACTGATGATCTCCATAGAGGAGATAAGTCAAATGTAGTCATAATTAACCTCCTTAAGCGTTAATTGTTAATTGCAGTTTTTAAACCTGCGTTAATAAAGAAATTCCAAATGGCAATTTCTCTTATTATTAGATTGGGATTTCAATTGTGAATTTCAAGACTTTCAAATTGACTGTTGGATCATTTTTTTAGATGATAGGCACCTTTAATGTATTCAATTGTTGCAAATAAGCCAGGTGATACAAGCGTTCTTCAAAGGAAAAGTATTGATCTAACTGACCTTAAATCGAATGAAATTTTGATTAAAAATAGAGCAATTGGAGTAAATTTCATCGATATTTATTTTAGAGCAGGGTTATATCCTTGGCCTGTTGACAAAGATCTTGTTTTAGGCTCGGAAGGTGCAGGCGAGGTTGAAGCTATAGGCTCTAATGTTACAAAGTTTAAAATAGGGGATCGCGTAGCATATGCGCAACCTAATAATGCATACGCAACACATAGAATGATATCAGAGGATCTCGTAGTTTCTATCCCAGATAGCATATCTTTCGATCAAGCAGCCGCATCAATTCTTAAAGGACTAACAGTAAAATATCTTGTTTGTGACAGTTATAACTTACAAAGTAATCATGAGGTATTATTTCATGCTGCGGCTGGAGGCGTAGGATTGATCGCAGGCCAATGGATAAAAGACATTGGTGCAAAATTAATAGGAACAGCTGGTAATTCAGATAAATGTGATTTAGCAAAGCAAAGTGGCTTTGACGAGGTAATAAACTACTCTGAAAAAAATTTTTTAGATGAAGTATTAAAAATCACAAATAACACAGGTCTTGACGTGGTTTATGATAGTGTTGGTAAAGATACAATGTTTCAATCATTTAAATGTTTAAAAAAACATGGGATGTTAGTTAGCTTTGGTCAATCATCTGGGCCATATAAAGACATTCAAATGACAGATCTAGCATTTGGTTCTTTTTATTTAACTCGACCTACACTATTCCATTTTTATGCTAATAGAGAGTGGCTTGAAATTGCAACCCATAAATTATTTGAGATGATTGTAAAAGATAAAATTAAATTAGATAAAATTACAAAATATGATCTTGATAATGTTGCTGACGCTCACACAGATATGGAAAATAGAATGACTTCGGGATCTATTGTCCTAAAGATTTAACTTCACTAAATACTTCTTTGAGAGTTTTCTCTAGAGTATCAAATATTATACCCATCTCCTCCTCTGATGTAATAAAAGGGGGACATAACACAATTGATGGGCCAAGAGGTCTACATATCAAACCATTTTCAATACACTTATTAGCAACACGTTCGCCAATAGATATCGAACCATCGAAGGGTAGTTTATTTTTTTTATCTTGAACCATCTCTAAAGCACCCATAAGTCCAATGCCGCGAGACTCACCTATAAACTCTAAATCTTCAAAGTTCTTTAAACCTCCAATAAAAATTGGCTCAAGGTGTCTAACATTTTCAATCATTTTCTCATTAATTATAATATCAATTGCTTCTAGTGCTAGGGCACAACCTACAGGGTGTCCACCAGCTGTGAAGCCATGAAAAAATTCCTCTGCCTCATAAGAAGCCTCCATCATTTCTTTTGTCATTTTTTCTCCCAATATAACTGCGCCAAGTGGAAAGAAACCCGATGTAATACATTTAGAGGCAATAATAATATCGGGATCAATATTGTATGTTTGAGATCCCCATAAGTTACCAGTTCTACCAAAACCACAAATTACCTCATCAGCAATAAATGGAATATTGTATTTTTTTAAAATTTTTTGAACTATCTCAAAATATCCTTTTGAGGAAGGGATCACACCACCTGCTCCCATAACAGGTTCTGCAAAAAAACCTGCAATGGTGTCAGGTCCCTCTTTTAAAATTAAATTTTCTAAATCTTCACCCATTCTTTTGGTAAACATTTCCTCACTCTCTTTTTCTAAGCCATATTTCCAATAATGAGGACAAGCTGAATGTATAAAACCATCTAAGGGTAATCCAAATTCATTATTGTATGGTTTTCCTGTCATCGAAGCAGAAACAGCCGTTACACCATGATAAGAATTTATTCGAGTAATTATTTTCCTTCGATTGGGGTGCCCTTTTCTTTTATTAATAAACCATAATAATTTTACAGTAGTGTCATTAGCCTCAGATCCTGAGTTTGTAAAAAAAACTTTACCATCCGTGAAAGGTGATATTTCAATTAATTTATCTGCAAGTTCTACAGCTGGTTCAGATATTCTTCCAAAAAAAGCGTGGTAACCAGAAAATTTTTCATATTGTTTTTTTGCTGTTTCAACCATTCTGGGATGATCAAAACCAACCACAGAATTCCATAATCCTGAATTTGCATCTAAATATTTTTTTCCATCTTGATCGTAAACATATATCCCCTTCGCTTGGTTTAAAACAATAGGACCAAGTACATTTAAATTTTTAAGATCAGTAAAACCATGCAAAACTTTATCTGTATTAATCATTTAATTTATAACTCCATATAAGTTTTCTAAAATTGGAATATTCCTAAACGGTATATCTACTAATTCTGTATCAGCAAGAAAATATCCAATAAAAAAGAAGACTATCACTAAAATTAATCTCATTGTCTTAAAAAAGGATAATATAGAAATAAAAAAAGGGTTAGAACAATTTGTCCTAACCCTTTAAGAAAGAAGTGGCCCACTAAGAAAAAAGCCGCTCCTATAAGGCTGTAAAAAGAGATTAATCTCTTAATATTTATTATAATTATGGGTAAAAATAACATCAAGATAATTGAAATAACCACAATATATAGAATAGATTACATCTATATGCTACTAAACTTAGTTAAATCAGAAAATGAGCTTCTTTAGATTCCTAGATAAAATTCCAACTGTATTCTTCACAATTATTTGGATTATATTCCTTGCTGCAATTACTTTAGGTGCACCATATATTTTTATTGAGGATATAAATCTTTTAATCTCTATAAAGGATAATAAAGTAGCTTCAAATTTTTCTGAGTTTTTAAATCCACATTTTATATCTCTAAACATTACGTCTAAACTTACGAATTTTTTTGACCCTAATAATTACTTTATATTTAGATTACCTAATTTTATTTACTTAGGACTAATAATTTTTGTCACATATAAAATTATTAAATTAAAATTTTATGACCTTAATTATTTAATGCCTCTTACAGCGACGATGATAAGTGGCACAATTTTAATTTCTATGGCTACAATTGACAGTTCTCTGATTTCAGGTTTAATTAATTTATTAATACTTTATTTTTTATTAAAAATTTTTGAAGAAGAAAATTTTTTGGATGTATTTCTATTTATTTTATTTAGTTTGATTGCATTTATCCTTAATAATTTTTATTTTGTTATAATTATAACATCCTTAATTTTACTAAAATTATTTAATTTGAAATTAGAAAAAAAGAAACGTCTTAATTTAATTTCATATCTATGTTTAATTTATATATTACTATTAGTTTTTATTATTATTCAAGGGATCTATAAAACTGATTACTATTCGGTTATCAATTACGAACCTAATATTTTGCTTAAGAAGATATTTTTGAGTGTTATATTTTTACTGCCTTTATTAAGTTTACTTATTATTTCTATTTTTTATAATTTTATAAAAAAAATTAATTGGAATAAGGACTTAATAACATTCCTTGTATTAATAATTATCAGTTGGTTTATATTCATATTTTCTAATAAATTAAATCTATCGATCTTAATTTTCTTGTTGCCAATAATGTCTATTTATATTTTTAGAACATTAGAGTTTGTAGAATTAAAATGGTCAAAAATATTTTTAATTAGCCTTTTTTTTATTCCAGCAGTTATAATTTATTTAGATACGACTCTTTATCACAACACTGCAGAGATACCTCAAATTAATTATATTTTTTATTTTTTGATAATTTTAGCATCATTAATAAACCCAGTTTTTTCTTTACAAGAAAAATCTTTAACTTCTATATATAAAATAATGTCATTTTCCTTGATTTTAGTAGTATCTTTCACATCCCTCTTTTATCTTTTTCAATACAATAATAAAAGATTAAGTCACGTTATTTATGACACTTTAAAAAATGACTTAAACTGTGATATTAATAAATCCGAATTTATATTGGAAGAAAATTACCCAATAGATTTAATGTTATTTTTTAGCGACAAAGTAAAACCAGATTATTTTTCAGAGTGCCAAATTGAATTAAAATTTGGTTCTCTTGATACTATGCCCATTGAAGATACTTACTCTATAAATAAAACTATACTAGATTTAAGAACAAAATCTTACATCAATATTAACTTCAATAAATTATGACTTTCCTCAATCAATTAAACTCGCAAGAAAAAAGAGTCAGTATTTATTTGTTTGTAGGGACTATTTTTTTCTTATTTTTTGATTATTCGATAGCTTCATTTTTTGACAGTATTAATCACCAAACAAAGTCTCTTTTTGGAACACTTACTCACCTTGGTAACTCTATATACTTTTTTGTACCTACTATTTTAATTTGGGTATTAATAAAAATTATTAAAAGTAAAAATCAGATTATTGAAACTATTAGTGATATTAGTCTATTTATTTTCTTAAATATTTTGCTTAGTGGTATAGTTACGCAAATATTAAAGCATATCTTTGGAAGGCCAAGACCTGTTTTGTATAATGGTTTTGAATTAAAATCTTTAGATATAATCCAATTTGACTCAAAATGGCATTCATTCCCATCAGGTCACACTGCAACTATTTTTGCTTTTATCTTTTGTATGATAGTTCTCTTTCCAAAAATCAAAAATATATTGATAACTATTGCAATTATTATTGCTTCTACAAGAGTCATTGTCGGCGCTCACTTTATTAGTGATATTTTGGGTGGTATACTTGTTGCATATCTTTCATCAATATTTATCTCAAAAAAATTAGCAGATAAAAAAAAGCTATTTACATTGGACAATGACAAATTAATTCCAAACAAAACGGTTGAAAAAATTTCTAGTTATATTGCTGATGTTTATCGAAACATTTTCTCACTTTATTTAAATTTTAATTTTTACTTTAAAACTCTTACCATAACTCTTTTGCTTTCTATTATATTTTTCTTATTCCCCTCTATAGATATAACTGTTAGTGGTTTATTTTTTGGAAAAGACGGTGAATTTATTGCCTCAGAGTCTGACTGGTTTATATATTTTGTCCGTAAAATGGTGCTTCCACTTTTGGCTTTATTGGTTTTCTTTGTTCCCATAGCCGCTGTTTTAAAACAAATTTACTATAAAGAAAAAATTTTAAATATTGGGGTTAGAGAATGGGTTTACTTATTTTCTTGTCTAATTATCGGTACAGGTATTGTTGTAAACTCTATTTTTAAAAATTTATGGGGTCGCGCAAGGCCTAATGATACAATTCAATTTGGAGGAGAAGAGCCATTTACCATTCCATGGTTAAATGTTGATTATTGCAGTACCAATTGTAGTTTCGTTTCGGGTGATGTATCTTTCTTTACGTTATCATTAGCTTTACTAATTATATTCAATAAAACTTCATGGAACACAGTGGCATACGCTTTAATACTTTTAATATCATTATTAAGGATTATGGAAGGTGATCATTTTTTGAGTGACACGATTATGAGTTTTATAATTACATATGTAATAATAAAAGGATTAAAGGACATTTTTAAGAATTTTCCAGAGGATTTGAATTTAAATCAATTTAAAAAATCCTCTTGGCTATCTCGAAAAAATTCTAATTAAAATTTATAATAATTTTATATCCATAGATTTATATGTTATTTTAAAAATGTGAGAAATTTTTTTAGTCTTTTTGTAGTTATTTTATTTTATCCATTTTTATTATTCGCAGAAAATTTAATTCCCGAAAAATTCCATGGTTCATGGAGCAATGATTGTTCCAAAGAACAAGATGTTTTTATTATTACTGATAGTAGCTACTTCAATCTCTATGAAAGTCAGGATGAAATAGACGAGTATGCATATTTCTATCTTCAGTTTTCTGACTCAAAGACATATAAAGATTGGATTTATCTGGATGGAGAAATATTTGAATTTAAAAATGTTTTTATGAGACTGAATGATGATATTTTAGAGGTTGTATTCGAAGAGCAAGATAATCACGATGGATCCTATGATTTTTTAAATAATACAAACAACACTTTTACATATGCTAAATGTGATAATACGCCTGCTAGTTTAACTCTATTATTTGGAGAGGTATTATCATATATGAATTCAAAAGCATCTTTATCTTGTTTAAATTTCTCCAAGAATAAGAGAGAGTGCTTTGAGGATGTTTTTAGTTTTTTAGATGTCTCTGGTAATAAAGCACTTTCAAATGCTGAGATTAATAGAGCTTCTAAACTTTTAGTTTTTTTTAGCACAATAAATGGGCAAGAATTTGATGAGTCAGGTTTGTTTGGAATAATTTCCAGTTATGCTATAACCCCTTTGCTTACTAAAGTTATTTTAAATAATTTTGATTTTGACAACAGCGCAGATCTCACACTAGAAGAAATACTTCAAGACAGAGAGAGTTTATTTGATTTAGATTTCAGTAAAAATGATCAAATAGAAATTGATAATCAAAAAATTAATGAACAAATTAGAGATTTCATTAATAAGCTTCAAGGTTTAGGGAATTTTTTATAGACTAGATTGGCGGTTCCGCAAGGATTCGAACCCTGACTAAATGATCCGAAGTCATTTGTGCTATCCGTTACACTACAGAACCAATTATTGATCTTATAAACTTTTTTACTAATTCATAGAGGATATATTTTTTTAAGGGAGAAATATGGGACACTAAAGATATAATTTTACCAATGAAAACTCTCTTAACGTTGTTGTTATTTATTCCCAGTTTCTGCTTGGGCTTAACATTTAAAAATGGTGAACAAGTTGGAAATTACAAGGGTATTGGTTGGCCAACTATTGAAAAACATGGATTAGATGCTGGTAAAGATTGGAGTCAAAGCGTCGATACTGAATTTTCAAGACTAGGTAAATCATCACACAAATTTGAGTTTAGAGCACTTGATTGTAAAGGCTTTGATTGTGAAAGGGGAAAATTTAAAGGTTCTTTTGGAAGAACTGAGACATATATAAATACAAAAGAGAGCGGAGAAAATTGGTATGCATGGTCATTTTTTATAGACAATTCTGAGCTTACTTATTCGTCAACTTCACATAAAGAAATTGACAATCATTTAATTCAATTTGGACAAATGAAGTTGTCTTATGAAAATAAAGTTTTTCCACACTGCAGAGAAGATGGTTCTGAAAATGTTTTTATATTTCAATATAAGAAGAGATATAAAGGGTTAGCCATTAATAGAACGCACTGTACAAAAAAGACCGTTGTAGAGACTGATGAGACTGCAATGGTAATTCCAGAAAATATTTTATTTAATCAATGGCATGATGTAATTATTCATGCAAGTTGGGGCAATGATGGATTTCTAAAACTTTATATTAATGGTGATTTAAAATATGTTGAAGAGGGATTTATAACTAATATTTATTCTTACAATGGTAAATCTTACGGACCTTCTTTTCGATATGGTATATACCAAAATAATGCTCCTAAAAGTTTTAACGGTAAAATCACAGCTTGGTATGATGGAATTGCCAAAGCAAAAAAATGCACAAATAAAATTTTTTCAGAATTGTTAAATGACTTAGGGTACTCATGTGACTCTTTAGTAGACAAAGATAGTCAGGTTATAAAACCTACTTTTATCCAATATCAAGATTAATAAAACTGGTCATATTTAGAAATTTAGTTCATTTACAAACATAATTGATTTTAAAAGAGTGCAAAGCTCTATAAATAAAAAAATATGATAATGGTTTTGTCTTATTGGAAATTTGATCTTGGACTAAATGTAAAACGTGTGACAAGCATACAAATATTACACCTACTTCATTTATAATGAAATATAGTAAAAATAAGATTATTGATAATTCGTACGAGTGGAGTGGAATATAAATTTTTCTTGAAATGTTAAAATATTTACCAGATATGAATTCTTTTAAATTAAATTTAATACTTTTTTTAAAAAGTAAATAATCAAACATGTGATCTATATCAATCAGCCACCCAAAAAAAATACATAAATAAATGAAAAAATAATTTAAACCAATAAAATAGCAAAGTATAAATACACAAACGATTGTTGAGGGTAAGTGTTCAAAAAAAACTTTATAATTACTCATAAATGTTAAATAAAATGCTACAATATAATAATAAAAACTTGAATTTATTATAATGAAAATATCAATTGTTGTTCCTTGTTATAATGAAATAAACACAATTGGCACAATTATTGATAGAATTAATAATGTATTTTCTAAATATGATTATGAAATAATTATCATAGACGATCATTCAAATGATGGATCTAAAGAGTTTATAATAAAAAATTTCTCAGAGACTAAAAAATATTCGTTAATTTTTAATGACAAAAACTATGGAAAAGGACATTCATTAAATTTAGGCTTTCAAAAAGCAACAGGAGATATAATTTGTATTCAAGACGCTGATCTAGAGTATGATCCTCATGATTTGTTACCTATGGTAAAATTAATATTAGAAGATAAAGCTGATGTTGTATTTGGATCAAGATTTAGAGGTAACGGTCCAGTAATGGCAAGCTTTTTTGTTAATAGATTTGCAAATTTTATTATATCTGTTTTAACAAATATATTCTCAAATCTCTCTCTGACTGATATTGAATGCTGTTATAAAGTTTTTAAAAAAAAAGATATCAACCAAATTGTTATTGAAGAGAAAAGATTCGGCATAGAGCCCGAACTGACAATTAAATTATCAAAGCTTAAATTAAGAATATTTGAAATGGGAATTTCATATTTTGGACGATCTAAAGAGGAAGGCAAAAAAATTGGTGTAAAGGATGGTTTTAGAGCAATTTATTGTATATTTAAATACAGTATTTTTAGGTAATTATCTAATCTTCTTTTTTCTAACATTATCTTTAATTGGGTATTTATCTCTAAATAAAATTTATTTTTTTGAAAATAATAATCATTTAAATTTTTTAATAATAAAGTCGATAATTTTATTATCATATAGCTATTTATTATTTGCAGCTCTAAGTTTTGTCACACCAATTAGTTATATCATATCATCTCTTTATTATATTGTAGGTTTATTATTCTTCTTTTATTTTTTCTTAAAAAAAAAACTAGTTTTAAACTTGCAATGGTTAGCAATAATACCAGCAATCATAACAATTTATACCTATAAATCTGGTGTAAATAATGACTTTATCTATCATTTTGAACATATTAATTTATTCAAAAATTATTCAATAACTAACTTTCACGGAAATATTATCGATTACAGAATAAAATATAATTCAGCTTTTATTTTATTAAATAGCTTTACATACATTGAATTTTTAGAAATTTCAGTCAAATTTTTACCTGCATTTTTATTAATATTATTCATTATTGATATGAGAAAAATTCTTTTAGAAGAAAAATTTAATTCAAAATATATAAAACTTGCTGCACTATTTTTTTTAATCAGTGTTTTTATTACTTTGAGTAAATTTAAAAATATTGGAACAGATTATGTTGCACATATTTTCTATTTAACACTAATTATTTTTTACTTAAGTGCTTTAAAATTAAAAAATAATTTTTTTAATTCAAAAAAATTCTTCATTATTCTCGCAATTTCACTTGCAATTATGACAATTTTAAAGATTTCGATGATACTTAGTTCGTCAATCTTAATACATTATTTATATATTATTTACAAAAACAAAAATGTTAAAATTTTTTTTTCAATTTATTTAATAATTCCAACCTTAATAATTACACTTTGGGTTTCTCAAAATTTGATACTATCTAATTGTATAATTTATCCAATCAGTAAACTTTGTTTTGGTAGTGAAAAAGAAATTTCATCCATAATTTTTGAAAACATCATGATCAGCCTGTATGCTAAAGATGTAATACTTAATTACTGGGATGCACCATTATCAGATCTGGTTGCTATGAATTCTTTTTTATATTGGATAAAAATTTGGATAGTAAACGGTTTTTACGAAGTTTTAGAAAAATTTATACCAATATTAGTTATATTTTATTTATCAATTTTTGATTATTTCAAAAAATATAAAGACGAGAAAGAAATCAATTTTTTCAATTCTCACTTATTATTTTATATATTGAGCATATTATCTATACTTTGTTGGCTCATACAAGCACCATCATTTAGATTTGGATTTTCTTACATTGTAATTTTTTTATTTTTTACAAATATATACCTTTTAAGTGTAGTTAAATTTCCGTACCATATAAAACCTTCATCAAAAAATTTCATTAATATTTTTAATTTATTTTTTATCCTATTTTTATTATATCAATTTTTAAGAATTTATACTGTTTAAAATAGTAAATTCAGATTATTATAAAAGCATGACAACTCTATCTTCTTCTATTTTCTATATATTAACTGGATGGACTTGTGTAATTAATATTTACAAATTTTTTTACCAAAAAAAATTAAATGAATTTAATCAAAACAATCTTCAGCAGCAAGATGTTCAAATAAATGAAATGGAGTCACATTTAAAAAAAGCAGACAAATTAGGAAAAATTTTTCTTACACTATGGTGTTTATCTGCGGTTTGGTTCTTCTATAATTTAAATGCATAAGCTTTACTGAAATGATCAATCCTACATTTAATAAAAAAGAGCATACAAATTGGGAATATAGAATTTATACTCAATACTTGGATGATGAAGAATTAAAGTCAGAAAATGACTGGCTTAATAAGGGTGGAAAAGAGGGTTGGGAGTTGGTTAATGTAATTAAGGATAAATCTGATATCCCCTCAAAACACAAAATGATTTACTATTTCAAGAGAGAAAAAATAACTTAATTATCTCAATATCAGCTATTTAATTTTATGAATGAATATAGATATTTAATATTTGGAATAGTTATAATAATCATAACTTATATATTGTACTTAGGTCTGACAACTTGATGTTCCAACATAGCTTAAAAATATATTATGAAGACACAGACTCTGGTGGAGTTGTATATTATGCAAATTATTTAAAATTTATTGAAAGAGCTCGTACTGAAATCATAAATGAATTGGGATTTACACTTAATTCTTTATTGAAAGATCATGATCGACTTTTTTTAGTAAAAAAGATTGAATGTGATTATATTGAGTCATGCAAACTAGAAGATCAATTAACTGTTAAAAGCAATATTTTGTCTCTTAAAAATGCATCATTTGAGCTCGAACAAAATATTTACAAACAAAATAATATTATTTTTAAATCAAAAATTTTGATGGTTTGTGTCAATTCTCTAGGAACTCCAAGTAAAATACCAGATGATCTTCAAAGATTAATGAATAACAAAGATGGATAAGTTATTTGAGCCAAGTAGAAAATTTATTAAATCTACAAATCTTTTTAAATTTCAGACATATTTAGAACAAAAACTTTCTAAAAAATTTTTAAATTATAACAAGCTTTGGTTATGGACTAATAAAAACCCTGGTGAGTTTTGGGAGTCTATAGTTGAGTATTTTAATATTATTCTTGAAAGGAAAAAATTTTTTAAATCTTACAAAAAAAAATCTTTTTGGAATTCAATTTTTTTTGATAACAGTAATCTTAATTATTACGATTTAATTTCTAAAAATAATTCATCAGATTTGGCCATTGAATTTATTGGTGAAAACAAATTCAGCGAAAAAATTATTTATAGTGATTTAAATAAAAGAATTAATGCATTAAGCAATTTTTTTAGAGATAAAGGCATTAAAAAAGGTGATGTAATTGTTGGATATCTTCCAAATATACCTGATACAGTAATAAGTTTCCTTTCTGCAGCAAAAATTGGTGCAGTTTGGTCTTCTTGCTCTGCTGACTTTGGAACACAAGCAGTGATTGACAGATTTTCACAGCTTAAGCCTAAACTTTTAATTGTTGCTGACCATTATTTTTATAACGGCAAGAAATTTCAATATTCAAAAAACTTAAGAACATTAAAAGCAAATTTAAATAATCCACTAATTTTAAAAACTAGCTATCCTTCAAAAAATAACGCTTCTGAATTAAAAAAAATTTACAATCAAAAAAAATATTCAAAACTAAATAAAAATATATCATTGAGCTTTAATCATCCGTTATATGTTTTATTTTCCAGTGGAACGACAGGGCTCCCCAAGTGTATTACGCACGGCCACGGAGGCTCACTCCTTCAACATTTAAAAGAACTAGCATTACATACAAATGTTAAATCTGAAGATAAAATGCTTTTCTTAACTACTTGCGGGTGGATGATGTGGAACTGGACAGTTTCAAACTTACTACTGGGTTCCTCAATCGTTCTTTATGATGGCTCCCCATTTTATCCAAATATAAATCAAGTTATCAATATTACAAAAGATACTAATTCAACAATGTTAGGTGCGGGAGCAAAAGTTTATGAAACTATCCAGAATAATTATAAATCAAATAAAAAAGATATTTTAAAAAAAATTAATTGTTTTATATCCACTGGCTCTCCTCTAAGCCCAGACACTTTTAAGTTTATTAATAAAAGTTTAAATTCAAAATCTTTTATACATTCGGTGAGTGGCGGTACAGACATAGTTTCGTGTTTTATGTTAGGAATACCAACTTTACCTGTCTATTCAGGTGAAATTCAAGGACCGGGATTGGGCATGGATATTGATGTTTTCAATGATAATGGCAAGCCAACCAAAAAGACAGGAGAGCTTGTTTGCAAGACCCCTTTCCCCTCTAAGCCTATCTACTTTTGGAATGACAGGTTGAATGATAAGTATAAATCCGCATATTTTAAAAAATTTCCAAACATATGGTCTCATGGAGATTATGTGAAAAAAACCAAAAATGGAGGTTATGTAATCTTTGGAAGATCAGATGCTACTTTAAATCCAGGCGGTGTCAGAATAGGAACAGGTGAAATATACAGTTGCTTACAAAAATTTCATTGGATCGAGGACTGTTTGGCAACAGGTTATTTGACTAAAAATGATGAAAAAATTGTCCTTTTTTTGAAATTGTTAAACACAAAAATTAATGTTGATTTTAATACAATATTGAAAAAACACCTAAAGACATCTCTTAGTCCAAGGCATGTTCCTTGGAAAATATTTATAGTTAAAGACATTCCAAGAACAAAAAGTGGTAAAAACTCTGAAATACTTGTCAAAAAAATTATCAATAATGATAAAGTGCAGAACTTGGGATCGTTGGCAAATCCTGAGTCAGTAATTGAATACAGAAAGATAAATATTAATGAGTGATGTTTTTATAATCGATGCAGTTAGAACACCAATAGGAGCTTATCTAGGTAATTACAAAAAAACTGAATCAGTAGAATTAGGAACCACTTGTCTTAAAGAATTATTTGATAGAAATAAAATAATCAATACTAAAGAAGTTGAAGGATTAATTTTAGGACAAGTATTAACTAGTGGACTAGGAATGAATACAGCAAGGCAAGTTGCACTAGGTTCCGGAATGCAACAGACATCCTTTGCTTATGTAGTAAATCAAGTTTGTGGAAGTGGTATGAGAGCTACAATAGATGGTTCATCTAAAATTTATTCCGGCGAGTCAAATTTATTAATTGTTGGTGGTCAAGAAAGTATGTCAAGGGCACGCCATGCGTATCTGAGTAGAACTGGAGAAAAAAATTTAGGAAACAATATCTTTATAGATACTTTAGTTAACGATGGCCTAACAGATGCTTTTTCAAAAGAACATATGGGTATAACAGCTGAAAACGTTTCAAAAAAATATAATGTTACAAGACAAGACCAAGATCAATTTGCTTATCAGTCTTATCTAAAAACTTACAAGGCAATTAAAAATAATTACTTCAAAAACGAATTAATCAAAACACCTCTTAAAGATGAAGTTCGAAAAGATACGACCTTGCCTAAATTAAGCCAATTAAAAGCTGTTTTTAAAAAATCTGGAACAGTTACTGCTGGTAATGCTTCTTCATTAAATGATGGAGCTAGTTTTTTGGCTTTAGCTTCTGAAAAATATGTAACTTCAAACAAAATTAAACCAATAGCAAAAGTACTATTTTGGGCGTCCTCAGCCGGTAATCCTGACTATATGGGCATTACCCCAATTACAGCTATACAGAAATTAATGAAGAAAATGAGTGTAAATATTAACTATTTTAATTTGGTTGAAGTCAATGAGGCGTTTGCTGCAACTTCAGTTGCGGTCCAAAGATCTTTAAAGATTGATCCAAGTAAATTAAATATTGCTGGGGGCGCTATTGCATTAGGACACCCTATTGGCTGTTCAGGTGCACGAATTATTACAACCTTGTCTCATCAACTCAGAAGAACAAAACAAAAGTTTGGTGTTGCAAGTATGTGTATTGGCGGTGGTCAGGGTCTAGCAATTGCTATTGAAAATTTAAAATAAAAAATCTAAGTGAGTGTTTCTCTTAAAGCAGCCATATTTTTATGTTTTGCCTCCTTATTTTGGTCAGGCAATTTTATAGTAGGAAGATTATCCTCAATTGAGGAATTAGTATCACCGCTATCGTTATCTTTTTACAGATGGGTAATTGCTTTAATAATTTTAACTCCCTTTTGTTTAAAAAATGCTTTAGTTGACTTACCCCTTTTAAAAAAACAACCAGGAATGGTTTTTTTGATTATTTTAACTGGTCCGACACTTTTTAACACCTTAACTTATATTGGTCTAACAGCGACAACTGTTATTAACTCTTTATTGGTTATTTCGACAACACCCATGTTGATAATTCTTTTAAACAAATTGATTTATAAAAATCAAACAAACCTTTTTCAAATGTTAGGTGTCATTTTATCTCTTATTGGTGTTAGTTATGTTATAACAAAAGGTAACTATCAAAATATATTTGACTCAAAATTTTATTCTGGAGATTTATTCATTTTACTAGCTGTTATATCTTGGGCATTGTATTCAATATTTCTAAAAAAAAATGAAACAGGTGTTTCAGGATTTAGTTTTTTATATTTATCATTCGTATTTACAGTAATCTTACTCTTACCTGTTTATTTGTATGACATTATAATTCAAAATAATTTCATAACATTTGACCACAAAACCTTATTAGTAATTGGCTATACCGGAACTTTTCCTAGCATCTTGTCATATATTTGTTGGAATACTGGAGTGGCTTTAATTGGTCCAAATAAATCAGGCCCTTTTCTCCACTTAATGCCGATTTTTGGTGGAATTCTTGCATATTTAGTCTTTCAAGAAACATTACAGAGTTATCATTACGCTGGAATTTTATCTGTTATTGTTGGTATAATGATAGCTAATAAAAAATAATTAATTATTTCTTAATATGGGAGGGGAATATTTATGGCAAAAAAGAAGACTAATAATAAGACCATGAAAAGAAGAAATTTTCTGAAAGGTGCGGGTGCTGCAGCGCTTGGTGCTGCAGCAGTTTCTTCATTTCCAGCACCAGCAATATCAGGTGGACACATGGAATGGATAGCATGTTCTGCTTTCGGTAAGGCTAGTGGACTGGGAAAAGCTATTGACCGATTTGCTAGTTATATAAACAACCAATCTGATAAATTAAAAATAACTGTTTATCATGGTGGCGAATTAGTACCACCTCTTGAGTCATTAGATGCAGTTAGATCTGGAGCAGCTCAAATGGCTTATGGAGCTGGCTACTACTGGACTAATATAAGTATGGCACCATCATTCTCAGCAGCTTTACCTTTTGGTTTGACTGCTCAAGAACAAAATGCTTGGTGTTATTACGGTGGAGGAATTGAAGCAGCAGACAAGGCATACAATTCTATTGGGGTAAAGTTTCTTCCCATGGGAAATACAGGTAATCAGATGGGTGGTTGGTTTAATAAAGAAATCAATTCTCTCTCAGATTTTGAGGGTTTAAAAATTAGAATGCCAGGTCTTGGTGGTGAAGTATTAAAATCCTTCGGAGCAAATACAGTGCTTTTAGCAGGTGCAGATGTTCTTCCATCTCTTGCTTCAGGTGCTATTGATGCAACTGAGTGGATTGGTCCTGCAGCTGACTTGGGTAAAGGTTTACATCAAGCAGCAAAATTTTATTACAACCCAGGTTGGCATGAGCCAGCAACTATCTTAGATTGTTCAATTGATATGTTTGAGTGGGAGAAGCTTGATGACGCAACTAAAGAACTAATTACTGTTACTACAAAGGCGGTAAACATGGAAGTATTATCAATGTTCCAAGCTATAAATGACAGTGCTTATCAAAAGCTGATTAACGAGCATGCAGTTCAAATGAGGCAGCTTCCTGACCCTGTCATGAACGCTCTTGGTCAAAGAGCAGGTGAAGTTTGTAGCTCTATTGCCTCAGAAGACCCTGTATCGCAGGCTCTATTTTCACATATCGTTGAATTTAGATCGTCAATTTTAAGATGGACAAATACATCTGAAAAAGAGTACATGAGAGTAAGAAGTCTCCCATTTACTTATCCATCAGCATAAATCCATAAAATCCAAATCATCCCCGTTAATTCTTCGGGGATGAGTTTTTCTCTAAAACATCTTATTTGGCAACCAAGTAGCTATCTCTGGGTAAAAACCAACAATAAATATTGCCAATACTTGAATTCCAATAAAAGGAATTACTCCTTTGTACATATTTTTAGTTTGAATACTGTTTGGTGCCACCCCTCTTAAAAAAAATAAGGAAAAACCAAAAGGAGGTGTTAAGAAACTTGTTTGTAAATTCAATGAAATAAGAATGCCTAGCCACAAGGGATCTGCTCCATTTGCAATCAATATTGGACCAACTAAAGGTACGATAACAAAAATTATTTCTATATAATCTAGAAAGAAGCCCAAAAGGAAAATGACAATCATTACCAAAATAAGGGCTGCATAAAGACCTCCTGGTAAATTACCAAGAAAATGTTCTATCATTTCATCACCACCAAAGCCACGAAATACCAATGAAAACATTGATGCCCCAATTAAAATTACGAAAACAAAAGAACTAAGTTTTACAGTCCCTAAAGCAGTCTCTTTAACATTCTTAAAACTTAACTCTCCTTTTAAAAGTGCTATAACGGCTGCACCTACAGCACCTACAGAAGCTGACTCTGTGGGTGTTGCAATACCAAAAAGTATAGAACCCAAAACTAGTATAATAAGAGTTATTGGAGGAATAACTGATTTAGCTGCTTCGATATAAATCTCTGCTCTTGACATGCTTGTTTCAACTGGGGGGCAAGATAGAGGATTAAATCTAGCGTAAAAGAAAATGAATATTACAAATAAGACCACCAACATAAGCCCAGGCAAGATAGCGCCAGCGAATAAATCAATTGCTGTTACAGGATCAGGGGCTAAATTACCAACTAACATCGCTGCTTCTTCGTTTGCGCCTTGTAAAATTGTTGCAAGTAATACTAAAACAATTGAAGGAGGTATTATTTGACCCAATGTTCCTGCAGCACAAATAGTTCCAGTAGCTATTTTTTGGTCATAGCCGGCTTTCATCATTGAGGGTAAGGAGAGCATTCCCATTGTCACAACTGTTGCTCCAACAATTCCTGTGGAAGCAGCAAGTAACATACCTACTATTACTACTCCAATACCTAGACCCCCTTTTGTTGAGCCAAAAAGCTCCCCAATAGACTGCAAAAGACCTGCGGCTATTTTTGTCTTTTCTAACATTATTCCCATAAAAATAAACAAAGGTACCGCTACAAGAGGCTCATTAATCATTGTGCCAAATATACGTTGAGGAAAAAACCCAAGCATTCTAAAATTAAATATTTCCAAAGCATCTCCGAGAAAACCAAACATAAGAGCTGTTCCTGCAAGAGTGAAAGCAACAGGAAAACCAAAGAGCAATAATCCCAATGTTGTGACAAACATTACAATTGCTAAAATTTCAGGACTAATCATGATTTTTTTCTGGAGTCATCGAAGCTTGTAAGCGTTTGCAAAGACTTAATTATATTTGAAATTAATTGGATAAATAAGACTAAACAAAACCATAGTAT
This sequence comes from uncultured Alphaproteobacteria bacterium, assembly GCA_902610175.1. Taxonomy (GTDB): domain Bacteria; phylum Pseudomonadota; class Alphaproteobacteria; order HIMB59; family HIMB59; genus HIMB59. The sequence goes on from CACLUR010000006.1 coordinate 44,289, forward strand.
TGCACTTTTTAAAATATATAAGGCAGGCATACCACCAGCCTCTCTTGAGACTTCCCCCATTAAAAAAGAACGATATACAAAAGGATAGCTATAACTCCAAATGATATACAAAAAAGGCAGTAATAAAAAAATATTACCTAAAAGATCAACAATCGCTTTATACTTTTTTGAAGCCTCTCTATAAAAGACATCAATTCGTACATGTTCATTGACTAAATAAGTAAAACCAGCTCCAAGCATAAATGTAAAACTATGAAGCCATACATAAACTTCTTGCATCCAAATGAAACCAATATTGAAGCCGTATCTAAGTACAACAACTGTGAACACCACTATTACCATTGAGAAAACAAAGAAAGCACAAAGGTATCCAACAAATGTATTAAAGCGATCAATATATTTGGATATTTGAGCTAAGGCAGACATAACTCGTGAGTATATATAGACAATATTAATAATAAAAAGGCTAAATTCATAGGTCGTGGTGCCAACTTTAAAAATAAAGCTTCTCTCATGCGGGGTGAGATTCGGCACATTTAAACAAAATGTTCACGACCTGCACAGATATTAATTGATTTTATGGCGTTTTCAGACCGTTAATTTTTACTCCAAGCATATTTGATCAACACTTTTTCCACAATTTGATTAATTCACATAATGCATGAATTAATAAAATAATAGCTTTTTACTATAAGATTTTTTTGAATATATTTCCTCTTTATGGCTCCGCTATCACCACATTTACAAATTTATAGGCCTTTTTTAACAATGATATTTTCTATTTCTAGCAGAATAGGAGTTATAGCATTTGCATTTTCAATTCCTTTTTTTGCAATTTGGCTAGGAAGCGCAAATACACTTCCTCAGCTTAATGTTCTACTAACAATATTCTTCAACTTTTTACCAGTAAAGTTTATATTCGTCTTTTGGTTTTTTATTTTTAATCATCATTTATTAAATGGTTTTAAATATTTTTTATGGTCGTTCGCAATTGGAATGGAAATTAAAAATGTTTATTTAACTACATACATCATATTAGCAATGAATATTATGATGACATTAACTTTCACTTGGATGTTATTCTGATGAAAGCCTCGCAAAAATGGAAAATTGAAAGAATTTTATATCTTGCATTAATTCCAATTAGTTATTGGTTCATATTATTTTTTATAAATTCTCATTCTGACTCAAATTCTTTGAATATATTATTATCAAATATTTCCAATAAGATCTTGTTGTCAATTTTTTTTATTATATCAATGTTCCATATTAGAATTCAATTAGGTAAAGTTTATGAGGATTACTTTAAGTTTAAGCAAATGAAGTTTTATTCTCTCTTGACAGATTGTGCTATAGGTTTTTCATTTTTAATTTTTTTACCGGTATTATTTTTTTAACATGAATTTCACTGATCATAAATTAGATGTTGTTGTTTTAGGTGCTGGAGGTGCGGGCTTAAGAGCTGCTCTGGGATGTTCTGAGCAAGGCCTCAAGACTGCATGTGTTTCAAAAGTTTATCCCACAAGAAGCCATACTGTGGCAGCTCAAGGGGGTATAGGTGCCGCGCTAGCTAACATGAGCGAAGATAGTTGGCAATGGCATATGTTTGACACTGTAAAAGGCTCTGACTGGCTTGGCGACCAAGACAGTATTGAATATCTATGTGCAAATGCAGTTGACTCTATTGTTGAGTTGGAACATTACGGCATGCCATTTTCTAGAACTGAGGATGGTAAGATATATCAAAGACCTTTCGGTGGACACATGACAAAAAATGGTAAAGGCGAACCCGCAAGTAGAGCTTGTGCTGCAGCTGATAGAACTGGACATGCATTACTTCACACGCTATATCAGCAAAGCCTCAAAAATAACGTTGATTTCTATAACGAATACTTTGCCATAGATTTATTAAAAGATGATAACGACGCAATTTGTGGACTCTTAGCAATCAATATTGAAGATGGGTCATTGCACCGCTTTATTGCAAAAATGACTATTTTAGCTACCGGAGGTTATGGAAGAATATTTCAATCCTCCACAAGCGCACATATTTGTACAGGGGATGGCGCAGGTATTGCTCTAAGGGCAGGACTTCCGTTATCTGATATGGAGTTTATTCAGTTTCACCCTACTGGAATATACGGTGTTGGTGTTTTAATATCAGAGGCAGCTAGAGGTGAGGGGGGTATTTTAAAAAATAATGAGGGTACAAGGTTTATGCTTGAGTACGCTCCAAATGCCAAAGACCTTGCAGCTAGAGATGTTATTTCAAGATTCATAAGTAAGGAGATTAGTGCTGGTAGAGGCTGCGGCCCTAATAAAGACTATATAAATCTTCATTTAGAACACCTTGATGCTGATATGCTTGCTAAAAGATTACCTGGTATTTCTGAGTCAGTTAAAGCATTTTGTGGAAGAGATATTTCCAAAGAACCAATTCCAGTTATTCCAACTGTTCACTACTGTATGGGGGGTATCCCAACTAATTTTAAAGCAGAAGTTTTGAAACCTAATGACACGAATACAGAAGAAGTATGTGAGGGATTAATGGCAATAGGTGAAGCAGCATGTGCATCAGTTCATGGAGCTAATAGACTTGGAACTAATGCTCTTGCAGAACTTGTTGTTTTTGGAAGAGGTGCAGCCATCCAAGCAGGACAAGTCATTGATAGTAACGAGTCATTGAGGATGCCATCCCACTCACAAACAAATTTAATAATAGAGAGACTCGAGTCAATCAAAAATAATAAAGGTGACGTGTCAGTTGGAGAATTGAGAGAAAAGATGCAAAAAACTGTTCAGAAAAGATTTGGTGTTTATAGAGAGAGCGAGACTTTAAAACTGGGCAACGATGAATTGGCTTCAATGTCTCAAGATCTTAAACATATTAAAGTTAGAGATCAGTCAGATATTTTTAATACAGACTTAGTTGAAGCTTTAGAACTTCATAACTTAATGCAGGTCGCTGGTAGTGTTGGTGTTTCAGCTGAACAAAGAACTGAAAGTAGAGGAGCTCATGCTAGAGAGGACTTCCCAGAAAGAGATGATGAAAATTGGCTTAAACATACACTTTTTTGGGGAGATGCTACAGATTATAAGGTCACTCATAGGCCCGTAAGAATGACGACACTAAGCAATCAAATTTCTGTTATACCTCCACAAGTAAGGGTTTACTAAATGGTTCAACTCACTCTTCCTAAAAACTCAGTCCCAGTTAAAGGAAAATCATATTCCAATGTAGATCTGATTGATGAGCAGTCTCAACAAAACCATGATATCAGGATCGTTAATGTTTACAGGTGGTCAGGTGAAGAAGGGAGCCCACCTCAAATAGATCGATTTGAAATTGATGTAGCCAAAGCAGGGACGATGGTTTTGGATATATTAAACAAAATTAAAGCTGAGGTTGATCCAAGCTTAACTTTCAGAAAATCATGTAGAGAGGGCGTTTGTGGATCATGTGCAATGAACATAGATGGTGTCAACACACTTGCATGTCAAAAACATATAGAGGAGTGTTCTGATGAGATAAATATTTACCCTCTTCCTCATATGAAGGTTTTAAAAGATTTAGTGGTTGATTTAAAAAAAGCATTTGAACAATTTAAATCTATAAAACCATGGTTAAATAAAAAGTCCCCAAATAATAAACGTGAAAACTTACAGTCAGTTGAAGACAGAGATAAATTAGATGGTAAATGGGAATGTGTTATGTGTTTCTCGTGTAGCACCTCTTGTCCTAGTTATTGGTGGAACGAGGATAAATACTTAGGACCAGCTGTTTTGCTTCAAGCAAACCGCTGGATACAAGATAGTAGAGATGAAGAAAAAAAAGAAAGGTTGAATGAATTAGATGATAGTTTTAAACTATATAGATGTCATTCGATTATGAATTGCACGAATTCTTGTCCGAAAGGATTAAATCCAGCTAAAGCGATAGCTGAAATAAAACATGAAATATCCAAAATGGATAATATGTGAATAAAATATCATTAATTGGTGCTGGAAATATTGGAGGCACACTTGCACATTTATTAGCTTTAAAAAAACTCGGTAATATAAAACTTATTGATGTTGTTACCGGGATGCCTCAAGGAAAAGCTTTAGATCTTAGTCAATCATCAGCAGTTGAGGGTTTCACAGGGTCAATAGAAGGTACCAATGATTTTTCAAAAATGAAGGGATCTGACGTTATCATCATAACTGCTGGCTTACCCCGTAAACCTGGAATGAGTAGAGATGATTTACTTGAGATCAATGGAAAAATAATAAAAAAAATTGCACTAGATATAAAAAAATATGCTCCTAAAGCATTTGTTATTTGTATTACTAACCCACTAGATGCGATGGTATACGTTCTCCAGAAATATTCCAAAATACCCAAAAACATGTGTGTGGGCATGGCGGGAGTGTTGGACTCCTCACGAATGAAATACTTCTTATCAGAAGCTTTGAAGGTATCCGTGAATGATGTTGAAACATTTGTATTAGGAGGCCATGGAGATGACATGGTGCCTCTAATTAATTACACAACAATAGGAGGTGTCCCTTTAATCGATTTTATAAAGCTTAAAAAATTCCCTTATTCAAAAATTGAAAAAATAGTCGATCGAACAAGAATGGGTGGTGGTGAAATCGTGAAGTTATTAAAAAATGGATCAGCTTTCTACGCACCTGCAAGTTCGGCAATTCAGATGGCAGAGGCTTTTTTATTAAACCAAAAAAAACTTTTACCTTGTGCTGCTTATATTAATGGCCAATATGGCCTCAGAAATATGTATATGGGAGTACCTACAATTATTGGTAATAAAGGAATTGAAAAAATTATTGAGGTAAAACTTACAGCAAAAGAGAAATTAATGTTAAAAAAATCTGTCAAATCTGTGCAGGGTCTAGTATCAGCTGTTGACAAGCTTTTATGATCAAAAATTAAATGACATCTTTATTAGATAGGCGTATACATAAACCTATTAATGAGATCTTATAATTCATTTCTCACAACTAATAATGCCTCTCAAGTAATAGCGATATATAGAGATTTTATTAAAGACCCAAGTCTTGTTGACAAGAGCTGGCATGAATTCTTTAAGGCTCTCGCTCCAGAGGAGATCTCTATTCTAGTTGACTATCAAAAAATAAATTGGTCACAGACCTCAAGAGACATTGATTTTAATCAGATTTCCCTTGATCAGGCAATTACTGACTCTCTTCGACTTGTAATGATGATAAGAGCTTACAGAGAGATAGGGCACCTTATAGCTGATCTAGATCCTTTAGGTTTAATGGTAAAGAACAATCCATCAGGTTTAGATCCCGAGTATTACGGTTTTCAAAAAAAAGATTACGATCGAAAAATTTTTTTATTTGGATATTTAGGATTTCAGAAAGCTACCGTGCGTGAAGTTTTTGAAAAACTTCAAAGCATCTATTCTGGCACTTTGGCAATTGAATACAAACATATTCAGTCCGCCGAAGAGTACAAATGGCTGAAGGATAGAATAGAAGAAAAAAAAGATATGCAATTAACCCCTAAGGGTAAAAGAACAATCTTGGAGAGATTAATTACAGCAGAATATTTTGAAAAGTTTCTAGATACTAAGTATAGAGGTACTAAAAGATTTGGACTTGAAGGAGCTGAGTCTACAATACCAGCACTTGAACAGATTTTAAAAAGATCCTCAGAATATGGTGTAGAAGATTTTTCTTTTGCATGCGCCCACAGAGGAAGACTAAATATATTAGCTAACATAGTAAAAAAACCTCATGTTCAAATTTTTGGAGAATTTATCCATGGGGGCGAGAATGCCCTCAGTGATCAGGGCTCTGGTGATGTTAAATATCATTTAGGCGCAAGCTCTGATAGAAGTTTTGGAGGTAAGATTATTCATGTGAGCATGGCAGCTAATCCCTCTCACTTAGAAGCGGTAAATCCAGTTGTAGCCGGTAAAATAAGAGCTAAACAAACAATCATTCAAGACAAAAATAATACGAAAGTTTCAGGCCTACTTATTCACGGAGACGCAGCAATTGCTGGACAAGGTATTGTTGCTGAAACCTTTACTATGTCACAATTAAATGGCTACAGAATTGGGGGATTAATTCATTTTATTATTAATAATCAAATTGGATTTACAACTAGTCCTCAATATAGCCGATCTGCGCCTTACTCTTCAGAGATAGGAAAAATTGTTCAATCCCCAATATTTCATGTAAATGGAGATGACCCAGAGGCTGTTGTTTTAGCCTCAAGAGCCGCAACAGAATTTAGAAACACATTCAAAAAAGATACACTTGTCGATATGTTTTGTTACAGAAAACATGGACACAACGAGGGTGACGAGCCCTCTTTCACTCAACCATTGATGTATCAAACTATAAAAAAGAAAAAAACAGTTGCTAGTATTTATGCAGATAAACTTATCAGCCAAGAAGTAGTAAATACAAAACAGGTAGACTTTATTAAAGACAGAATATGGTCTGATCTCGAGAAGAAATTTGAAAAAGCAAAAAATTATAAATTAAAAACAAAATCTTGGATGGGCGGACAATGGAGTGGATTAAGTCTCGCACCAAAAGATCCTCTTAGAAGAGGCAGAACAGCTGAGTCAGAAAAATCCTTAAAGGAAATTGGCATAAAAATTTCACAAATACCTAAAGGATTTAATCTTCATCCGAAATTAGAAAAGTTTAATAAATCTCGATTAACTTCAATAAAATCAGGAAAGAATATTGACTGGTCTTTTGCTGAGGCTTTAGCATTTGGAGCATTGTTAAAGGAAGGATACAGAGTGAGACTTGCAGGTCAAGATTCTGGAAGGGGAACTTTCAGTCAGAGACACTCAGTTTTTTATGATCAAAAATCAGAAGAGAGATATATTCCACTCAATAACATTGCCAAAAATCAAAAACAGTTTGAAGTAATTGATAGTTTTCTCTCTGAATTAGGTGTCCTAGGTTTTGAATATGGGTACTCATTAGCAGACCCAAATACTTTGGTTTTATGGGAGGCCCAATTTGGAGATTTTGCCAACGGTGCCCAAATTATTATTGACCAGTTTATTGCTTCAAGTGAGAGAAAATGGATGCAAATGAGTGGATTAGTCATGCTATTACCTCATGGTCATGAGGGCATGGGTCCTGAACACTCAAGTGCAAGAATAGAAAGATTTCTTCAAATGGCAGCAGAAGATAACGTTCAGATTGTAAATTGCACCACTCCTGCGAGCTACTTTCATGCTTTGAGAAGGCAAATACATAGAAATTTTAGAAAACCGTTAATAGTATTTACCCCTAAATCCACACTACGCCACCCAAATAATGTATCCTCTATTAGTGAATTTACTGGACGCTCATCATTTCATCGCCTTATTGAAGATGATATCAAAAACCCAAAAAGAATAATTTTCTGCTCTGGAAAAATATTTTATGAATTAGATGATTTTAGAACAAAGAATAATATTAAAGATGTAAAAATAGTTCGTATTGAGCAAATTTATCCGTTTCCATTTGATGCCATAGGAGAGGTTATATTAAAACATAAAGAAAGTGAGATTTTATGGGTTCAAGAGGAGCCAAAAAATATGGGAGCATGGAGTTTTGTTAAAAGTCGTATTAGACATGTTTTAGTAAAAAATAATTTAACCAACAAAGTTCATTATGTGGGAAGGCGCCCTGCAGCAGCTCCTGCAACAGGTATATCAAAAAGACATAGTACTAATCAGCAACTAATCAAAGAATTAGCTCTTAAATCATCACTAAAAAGTGTTATAAAAGAGAGAAGTGGTGTCAGTTTTATGAAATTTAAAAACTTACCTAAAGAGTAATGAAAAACATAACAGTACCTGAGCTTGGGGAGTCGATCATTGAAGGCACGCTTACATCTTGGTTGATCAAAGAGGGAGATAGCTTTGAGTCAGGCGATAATTTAGCTGAAATTGAAACAGAGAAAATAACAATTGAAATTCCAGCTCAAACCTCTGGAAAATTAACAAAGATAATAACCCCAGAGGGATCGACTGTAAATGTCGGTCAATCTATTGCTGAAATATCAGAAAATACGACTACAGAACAAATGCCCAAACCAGAGACAAGTCAAATCGAAGAAATAAATGATCAAAAACAAACAATAGACCCACCTAATGTCTCTAAAGTTACCGAAAATCAAACAAAAACTCCAGCTAAGGTAGTTGATCTCCCAAACTTCGACAAAGATGACTCTACGTTAGATGAAAAAACTATCCCAATGTCAAAATTAAGGCAAACAATTGCCAGAAGGTTAAAAGAAGCTCAAAATACAGCTGCCATTCTCACAACATTTAACGAAGTTGATATGTCAGCAATTATGTCTCTTAGAAAAAAAGAACAAATGAATTTTCAAAAAAAACATAGTGTGAAACTTGGCATTATGTCTTTTTTTGTTAAAGCCTGCACAGAAGTTTTAAAAGAAATACCAGAAGTTAATTCAGAAATACACGAAGATAAAATAATTTATAAAAACTACTTTGATATAGGTATTGCAATTGGATCTGAAAAGGGGCTTGTTGTTCCAATAATTAGAAATGCTGAAGATTTATCAAACGCAGAAATTGAAAAGTATATTATTGAATTATCTGAGAAAGCAAATTCAAATAAACTTGCCATGAGCGATTTATCAGGAGGAACATTCTCAATTACAAATGGAGGAATATATGGCTCTATGATGAGTACCCCAATTATCAATCCACCTCAAAGTGCTATATTAGGTATGCACTCAATAATTGATAGACCTATCGCTGTAAAAAAGAAGATTGTTATAAAACCAATGATGTACATTGCATTAAGTTATGACCACAGATTAATTGATGGTAAACAAGCAGTAACGTTTTTAGTTAGACTGAAAGAACAATTAGAAAATCCAAAAATTATTTAATTTTCAAGAATATTTTTTAAAACAAAATTTAATATGCCGTCCGCTTTATAATATTGGAGCTCATTGATAGTATCAATTCGTAAAATACAATCTATTTTTATATTTCTCACATTACTTTGAATAATGACTTCTAATTCTTGTAAAGGCTTCAGGTCTTCAGTAAGTTTTATATTTATTAAATCAGACGATTGAATATTTAAATCATTTATTGTGTGACTTTTAAGTTGAATAGGCAGAACTCCCATTCCAACCAAATTTGATCGGTGTATTCTTTCAAAACTTTCAGCAATAACTGCCTTAATACCTAATAACTTCGTACCTTTTGCAGCCCAATCACGCGATGATCCAGTTCCGTATTCTTCTCCTGCAAAAACCACAACATTTTCAGACCTTTTTGCATACTCCATAGCAACATCATAAACACTCATTTTTTTCTTATCAGGTTCTAAAATTGAGTATCCGCCCTCAACGTTTGATAGCAGTTGGTTTTTAATTCTTATATTGGCAAAAGTACCCCTTACCATTACTTCATGATTGCCCCTTCTAGCACCATATGAATTAAAATTATTTTGACGTATTTGCCTTTCCATGAAGTAGTTGCCAGCAGGACTATCAACTTTAATAGCCCCTGCAGGTGAAATGTGATCTGTTGTAACACTATTGCCTAGAAGTAATAAAGGTCTTGCATTTTCAATTGGCTTAATCTCTTTATCATCATTTGATTGATTATCAAAAAACGGAGGTTTCTGTACGTAAGTTGATGAAGAATTCCAATTATACAGGTCTCCCGTAGAAGTATTAATTTTTTGCCATTCTTTCGGCCCATCTAAAGCATTAGAGTATTGTTTTTTAAACATTTCAGGTGATACATTTTTTTCAACAGCATTTCGGATTTCGCTATTGCTTGGCCAAATGTCTTTTAAAAATACTTCATTGCCATTTGTGTCAATACCAATGGGATCACTTGTCAAATTAATAAGTACAGACCCTGCTAAAGCATATGCTACAACCAAAGGTGGTGAGGCAAGATAATTAGCTTTAACGTGTGGATTAACTCTGCCTTCAAAATTTCTATTACCTGAAAGTACTGAAGCAACTGTTAAATCATTTTTTGAGACGCACTCGGCAATATCTTTATCAAGTGGCCCTGAATTTCCTATACACGTAGTGCATCCATAACCAACTAGATGAAAACCAAGTTGGTCTAAATATTTATTCAAACCTGATTTAGCCAAATAATCAGTAACAACTTTTGAACCAGGTGCTAAAGAAGTCTTAACCCAAGGTTTTACTTGTAGACCTAATTCAAAAGCTTTTTTTGCGACTAAGCCTGCTGCAACTAAAACATCTGGATTAGAGGTATTAGTGCATGAAGTAATAGCAGCAATTACAACGTTACCGTCTTGCATTTTGTAATTGTGATTTTTAATTTCTTTTTCAACAGGTTTGTTTTTTGAAAATTCTTTAAAATTTAAATTCACGCTTTCAAGATTGATCCTATCTTGAGGTCTTTTAGGCCCTGCTAATGATGCTCGAACATTTTCTAGTTTTAAATGAACGGTATCATTATAATTACATGTGTCATCGGCCCACAAACCTTGAATTCTGTTATATTTTTCAACAGTATTTATCAGATCGGAGTCTCTGGATGTCAACTTCAAGTACTTGATAGTTTCATCATCAACTGCAAAAAAACCACAAGTTGCCCCATATTCTGGAGCCATGTTGGCAATAGTTGCTCTGTCAGCGAGTGATAAATTCTTTAAACCATCACCATAGAATTCAACGAATTTTCCAACTACTCCTTTTTCTCTTAGCATTTGTACAATTGTTAAAACTAGATCTGTTGCTGTAACACCCTCTTTCATTTTGCCTGATACTTCAAAACCAACAACTTCTGGTAAAAGCATTGATACAGATTGGCCAAGCATTGCAGCCTCAGCTTCAATTCCTCCTACTCCCCAACCTAGAACACCAAGTGCATTTACCATTGTCGTATGACTGTCTGTTCCAACTAATGTGTCAGGGTATAATAAATCTTTGTCACCAAGCTCCTTGCTCCAGACCACTTGAGCTAAATACTCTAAATTTACTTGATGGCATATTCCTGTGCCAGGAGGAATAACTCTAAAATTTTTAAAAGCTTGTTGTCCCCATTTTAAAAACTCATATCTCTCTGCATTTCTTCCAAATTCCATATCTACGTTTTTTTGAAATGCATTTGGGCTAGCAAAATAATCAACCATTACAGAATGATCTATTACTAAATCAACTTGGGACATAGGATTAACTTTTGATGGATTACCACCTTTTTTTGAAACAGCATCACGCATTGCTGCTAAATCTGCAACAGCAGGGACGCCAGTAAAGTCTTGCATTAATACTCTTGAAGGAAGAAAAAATATTTCATGTTCTTTATCAGGATTTTCTAATACATTTTCGATAAGGTCTTTATTTACATCGTTACCATCTTCTAATCTAAGTAAATTTTCAATGAGTATCTTTTTTGATTTAGGTACATTTTTTATTTTAGGAAAATTATCCTCCAATTTAGATAGGTTATAGAAAATGTACTTTTTTCCATTATTTGAAAATTGATCAAGTGTTTTAAAACTATCTATTGACAACATACTTTTATTATAAACATTAATTAGTAAATTTATTTATGCATTATACTAATTAATTATTTTTTAAATTTTTCTTTTAAAAGGTCATATAATTTTTGCGAGTCGTAGCTTAAATCTCTTCCAGATCTCTTTATTAATCCAATCGTCCTAGTTACAGAGGGATCAATCAGAGGCCTATATGACAGAGAAGAATAATCCTTTGAAATAGCTAATTTTGGGGCAAGGGTAATTCCAAGACCTTGCTCAACCATATTTAATGCAGTTGGTATGTGCCTTACTTCATACGCCCAATCGATATCTTCTTCTTGGAGCGCAAGTGCATTCTCAATATAAATTCTACTCCCAGAACCTTTCCATATTGAAATAAAATTCCTACCTTTAATTTCAGATATCTTTATTTTTCTTTTTTTCTCTAACTTGTCTCCTTTTGGAAATACAACAACGTAATCTTCTACAAATAAATTTTCGAAGCTAATTCCAGGTTCTTGTTTACCAGTAAAATTAATACCAAAATCACATTCTCCTCCCAAAACACTATCAACAACATTATTAGATGACCTTTCAATGATTTGAACTTTACACCTTGGTTCAATTTCTTTGAATTGTTTGAGTGATGAAAATAAAATATTTCTTAGCGCCGAATGAACCACCCCAATTTTAATTATTGAGGGAAAACTATATTTTTCATTTAGAGTTTTTGTTGCTGTTTTGACTGCCTCTATTATTCCTCTTGCTCGATCATAAAAATTTCTCCCAGAATATGAAAGTTGAACTTTTCTAGTGGTCCTATCAAATAGAGTAGTTCCTAATTCGTGTTCTAACTTTTGAATTCTTCTTGAAAGAGCGGGTTGAGATAAATTTAAATTATTTGCAGCTTTAGCAAAAGAGTTAGTCTCAGTTAATTCAATAAATGCTTCAATATCACCAATTTCAATATTAATGCGCATATAACATAAATATCAAAAATTTTTTTATTTGCTATTCTTTTTTGTTGTTGTTTTCTTTACAGCTTTTAGCCACCCTTCGTAAAGATATTTAACCTCTTTCTTGTGAAGTTTTGGTTTAAATATTTTATCACTTTGCCATTTTTTAGAGATTTCCTCAGTATTTTTAATAAATCCTGAAGAAAGTCCAGCAAGATAGGCTGCTCCCAATGAAGTTGTTTCTGTTACTTTTGGTCTATCACAATTTAAAATTAAAATATTTGACAAAAATTGCAGGAAATCTTCATTTGCTACCATTCCACCATCGACTTTAAGTTGTTTAATGGGAACACCACTATCTTTCTGCATGGCAATGACCAAATCTTTAGTTTGGTATGCAACACTATCTATAGCGGCTTTGACAAACTCTGCTATTCCAGTATTTCTTGTCATTCCAAAAATTGCACCTCTGGCTTCCCCATCCCAATAAGGAGCCCCTAACCCAACAAAAGCGGGAACAAAGTAAATTTTTTGACTTTGATCACTCTTTGAATAAAAAATCTCTGTTTCTTGTGCTGTTTTGATAACTTTAAGTGAGTCTCTTAACCACTGAACAGCAGCCCCAGCAATGAAGATAGAACCTTCTAATGCATAAGTGGTCTCATTATTGATTTTATATGCAATGGTCGTAAGCAAATTATTTTTTGATATTTTAAGTTTTTGTCCAATATTCATGATCATAAAACAACCAGTCCCATATGTAGACTTAATAGATCCAGGTTTAAAACAGGCCTGTCCGATTGTTGCTGCTTGTTGGTCACCAGCCATACCTCCTATTTTGATTTTATCTCCAAAAAGAGTTGTGTACCCAAAATCATCTGCACTATCTTTTACATCGGGAAGAATTTTATAAGGGATATTAAAAATTTTTAGTAATTCCTTTGACCAACAGTTTTTTTTGATGTCATATAACATAGTTCTTGAAGCATTAGTAGCCTCAGTAAAAAAAGACCTTCCCTCTGTTAACTTCCACAGAAGCCAAGTATCAATTGTCCCAAATAAAAGTCTATCCTCTTTTAACAGTTTTTTTGATGACTCTATATTGTCAAGTATCCATTTTATTTTAGTTGCTGAAAAATATGCATCAATTACAAGTCCAGTAATTTTTTGTATTTTTTTTGCAAACCCTTTCCTAGTTAAATCTTTGCAATAATTTACTGTTCTTCTATCTTGCCAAACAATAGCTTTGTAAATAGGCTTACCTGTTTGTTTGTCCCAAATGACTACAGTTTCTCTTTGATTAGTTATTCCTATACCTAATATTTGGCTGGATTTAACTTTTGCTTTTTTAATTGCATTTTGTGTTGTTTGTAAAACAGTATTAAATATCTCTTGAGGGTCGTGTTCTACACACCCATCTTTTGGAAAGTATTGTTTAAATTCCAATTGATCACTAGAAACAATTTCAAAATTGTCATTAAAAATAATCGAACGTGTAGAAGTTGTTCCTTGATCAATTGATAAAATAAATTTTTGCACCAATTTATAATATCATAAGAACTAAAGGTGTCTTTTTAAAATAATTTCTAATTTATCCCTCGCCTCTTTAGGAAAATTAATTCCAAGTTTTGTTCTCCTAAATAAAATATCTTCAGAAGTTCGAGCCATTTCCTCTTTAATAAGATATTTTACTTCAAATTCATAAAAATCCTCAAAAATCAGATCTCCACCTGCGTTAAATTCATTATAATATTCATTTAGTTTTGATACTTTAGCTCCATATGTTTCGATAAGTCGCTTAAATACTTTTTTAGGGATATTTTCGCTATTAACATTTATATCAGTTGCACCTGGTAAAACTTCATTTGATGTCCATGTTTTATTTGAAACTACTATGTACTTGCTTAACTTTTTCAAAACCTGTTCTGAAAGCTTTCTATAGGTTGTAAGTTTTCCTCCAAAAACTGTCAAAATTGGAGCTCCACCTCTATCGTCAATTTCAAATGCATAGTCTCTTGATACCTTAGATGCTTTCTGACTATTGTCTTCAATTAACGGCCTTACGCCTGAATAAGTCCACACAATATCATTATCGACAATTTCTTTTTTTATAAAGGAATTGACTGAGTTAATTAAATAGGTTTTTTCTTCATACGTAATTTTGGGATTTTCAAAATCATCAACTTCATGATCAGTAGTACCTATTAAAGTATATTTTTTTTTAAATGGTATCATAAAAATTATACGCTTATCATTTAATTGGAGTATGTATGCTTGATCGCCATCATATATTTTTTTGACCACTAAATGGCTTCCTTGAACAAGTCTTAATTTTTTTTTGGATTTTATTCCAAAAACATTATTTAAAACCGATATAACAAAAGGCCCAGTTGCATTAACAACAGCTTTTGCTTTTAAAACTTCACCATTGTCTAAAAAAATTGACCAATTATCCTCATCTCTGACCGTCTTGATAATATTTGTGTTAGTGTAGACTTTTGCACCTCTATTAATAGCATCTTCTGCGTTAAGTAGAGCTAGTCGGGAGTCATCAACAAATAAATCAGAATAAACATAACCACTTTTAAAATTCTCTTTTATTGGGTTCTCTTTGAAAGTTTCATGCAAAGAAATACATTTTGAATTTTCAAAAGTTGATTTGCCACTCAATCTATCATATAAAAATAATCCAATTCTTATAATCCAGCTTGGCCTTAAACTTGGAACATGAGGTAAAACAAATTTTACAGGTTTTGTAATATGAGGGGCAATTTTTTTTATCACATCTCTTTCTATAAGAGACTCTCTTACTAGTCTAAAATCGTAATTTTCTAAATATCTTATACCTCCATGAATTAATTTTGTTGACCATGAAGAAGTTTGGGAAGCAATATCACCTTTTTCAATTAAACAAGTATTTAAACCTCTTCCTGCAGCATCTCTTGCTATTCCAACACCGTTAATACCACCACCAATTATTATAACATCATACATTTCAAATGAAGTTCATACAAAAAATCAAAAAATGTAAAGCAGGAGTAATTTTTTTTTCTATTTTTTTGAATGGTTTTTATAAGTTTAATATTGACTTACCTAAAAAAATTGTTCTTTCTAATTCAATACATAATATTAAATTATTTTAAAAGTGCATAAAAAAATTTTAGTAGTCGGTGCAGGTGCTTGGGGTACAGCTATTGCTAATGTACTATCAAAGAAAAATAATAATGTTTATCTTTGGGCAAGAGATCCTAAATTATCCAATCAAATAAATAAAAGCAAAATTAATAAAAAATATTATAAAAATTTTAAATTATCTAGAAAACTGAAATCAACATTGGGTAATTTTAATGCTAAAGAATATCATTATATTTTCTATGTCTTACCTGCTACTGCTTTTGATAATTTTTGTGACGATTATTTAAAAAATCAAAAAATTAATGAATTAATAATATGCTCAAAAGGTATCAGTAAGAATGGTGATTTCATCTCAAATCTGATAATAAAAAAACTAAATGTAAAAAATTATCATTTTTTATCTGGACCTAGTTTTGCAGATGAGGTTTTATACGGTAAACCCACAGCCTTAAGCTTATCAAGTAATAAAATTAATAAAAATATTGGTAATATCTTTAAAGATACAAATATAAGAATTTATTATTCAGAAGGTTATAAGACACTTGAATTTTTAGGCATCCTTAAAAATATTTATGCGATTGGTGCTGGAGTCATTGATGCAACATCATTAGGTCAAAATGCAAGAGCTGCGTATATAACAAGATGCATTGTTGAGATTAAAAGTATGTTAAAGAGTTTAAATCTAAATACTAATATGATTTACAGTCTTGGAGGCATAGGAGATTTAATACTTTCATGTAGCTCAAATAAATCGAGGAACTATAACTTTGGGTTTTGTTTTGAAAAAAAAAACAAATATAAAACACTAAATCGTAAGACTATTGAGGGAATTAATAGCTGTCTTAACATTAAAAATAATAAAAAAATTAATATCAATAAGTTTCCAATTATAAATTCTGTTATTAAAATAATTAATGGAAGTCCACCGAAAAAAGAAATTAAGATATTACTTAATAGAAAATTTAAAATCGAGTGATTAACGATAAACTCTTTTTAAATTCAGTCCAATTTTTTTGAATTTTTTTTTAAAACTATAAAATTCTTTATTATGTTTTGCTGAATTTTGTTTTAGGACTAATTTTTGATAATAATGAACCATTTCATGTCCAAGTATTTCAACAAATTCTTGAAAATTTCTAAATCTATTATGAAGAATTATTTTATAACAGTTTTTTGAAGCATACGGGTTGAATTCAAATAAACCCAGTGCGCCGCTCATTCTTTTTATTGAGATAAAGGGCTTTTTTAAACGATTATTAAAAATTTCTCTATTTAAGATTCTATAAACATCAGAGATTTTATTTGCTCTAAGTTTAAATTCTCTTTCATTGCCATAATGATTAATGAGCGTAGCTAAACTTTTTGTTCTAGGCATATATTACAAAAATACAATTATTATTTAAAAAAAAAAAATCAAGAAAATTTAATTTGGATTTTTTAATAAATGCTCGATGTAAGAAGTTATTTCATCAAACTTGTCATCAGAAATGTCTTTGTAGCTTCTACCAAATTTTTCCTTGATACTAAGTGCTACATGTGCATATGCATTTCTCCCTTTTGGATGGTATCGAGAGGGTTTTAAAAGAGGTTGAAGCTTATCACCCGTTGATTGAATCTTTTCCCACAATTTCTTTCTATTTAACTCATTCAAAAAGAAATTCCTCCAGGAAAAAAAGAGTCTATTAAAAGTCTCACAACTGCAAAACCGATTCCACAAAAGATAATAATTGTTATTAACTGTTTATTTATCATGATGTATACAATTAAATGATATGAAAAACTTTATCATCTTTTTTTCTTTAATGCTTCCTAATTTAGCATTCGCTGAAATATTAGAAAAATTCCCTCTTGCTTGTATATGTGACAAAAATATAAATGCATTAAAATATTTTGACTGTAAACAAAAAATTTCTGGAACACAACTAGATATAATCAAAAATAAAAAAAATATAATCTTTAGTAGCTTTGATGAAAAAAATTACCAATTATTTAATGAGGATGATCTAAATTTAATTTTTAATTACGATACAGAAGATTATATTTCATCAATTTTAATTAAAAAAAATTTAGATCTTATTTTTTCAATATCTTATAAAGAGTATAATAAAAAATGGTCATATGATTTGAAGTGTGTTTCTTTAAAAAAAGATTAAGGTTTAAACTTATCAAATATGTTAGATAAAAAATTTTTCATCCCTTCAACTGTTTCTTTTATTGGTTTCTTATTTTTAGTTTCAATGGACTCTGTTATTAAAATTCTAGGAGAAACCTACCCTGTCCTACAATTATTATTTTTAAACGCATTATTCTCCCTAATACCATTATTTTTTTTTATATGTAAATATCATGGCTTTCGTTTTTATAAAAATCAAAACTATTCCTTCCAAACTATAAGAGGAATTGTACATACAATTGGATTTCTTTTTGTTTTAAAAGGTGTCTTGTTACTTCCTCTGTCAGTAGTCTATCCGGTTTTATTTACATCTCCTTTAATGTTACTTGTTATGTCCCATTTTTTTTTAAGTGATAATATTAATATAATTAGGGTTTTAGCTATTTTAACAGGCTTTTTGGGTGTAGTGATTTCAGCAGAGCCATTCGGTACTAACGAAGTTTCATTACTTGGAGTTTTTTTTGTTTTTTTGGGTGCTTTTTGTATTGCTATTACACACCTAATTACTAGAAAATATAACCACTTAACATCATCATATTCAGCAGCATTTTTCAGCATGGTAGTTAGTGTTATTATATTTATTTTTTCTATGAAATTTCACTTTGAGATGATGACATTTAGCGATTTGATGGTTTCTTTGCTTGGCGGTATGTTTGCAGGTATTGGTATTAGTGCAGTAATTTATGGATCTCAAACCCTTCCATCTTCTGTATTTGGTTTAACGAGCTATGTTCAAATAATCTTTGGCGTTCTTTTAGGCTGGTTCGTTTTTAAACAGTTACCAACATTATATAATTATATAGGGATACTAATAGTCATTTCGGCAGGAATAATGCTCTTTTACTTTGATAAAAGCTCAAAAAATAGTTAACACATTGATCTCTATTATTATTTTATTTGTATTTTCATATATTATATTTATTTTTCCATTTGATATTTTGTCATCTTGGTTGGGCAACCAAATATCATTATTGGAAGCTCTTATGAGCACTACTATCGTTTTTGGACTCTGCCTATATTATTTTAAATCAAAAAGTACAAATAAAATTATTAAGTTTATTGTTTATGAGGGAATAGGAATTGGGACAGTATCTTTTTTTATTATTTTGCCTCTTTTAATAGTAAATTATTTCCAAATCTTAGTCGATTATCATTTAGTACTAATTTTTTTCGTTGTACAAATACCCTTAATTATTTATGGGTATTTAAATTCAAAAAATCTGAAAATTAAGAAAATATATATTAACTCAAATCTTATAAAAAAAACAATAAAATTTGTTTTCATTAGTGATGTTCACATAGGCTCAAATCATCCATCTTCATTAAAAAAATTAATTTCAAAAATTAATTATTTGGATTTCAGTT
This sequence comes from uncultured Alphaproteobacteria bacterium, assembly GCA_902610175.1. GTDB lineage: Bacteria > Pseudomonadota > Alphaproteobacteria > HIMB59 > HIMB59 > HIMB59. Next base: position 63,420 of record CACLUR010000006.1, read on the forward strand.
TTTTAGTTATTGGCGGTGATTTAATCGATAGTAGTTCATTTAAAATTCATGATCTCGAAGAATTTAAAAAAATAAATAAGCCTATATTTTTTGTTACAGGAAACCATGAATATTACATTAAAAATTATGAAAAACACCTTCAAGATCTTTATAAGGTTGGAATTCAAATTATAGATAATGACTCATTATTAATTGATAATTTAAATTTAATTGGACTCTCTGATAATATTTCTAATAAATCAAAAATAGAACATGTTAAGAAATTATCTCGAGATAATTTATTCAATCTTTTAATTGTCCATAAACCCTCAATTTGGAGAAATGTAGCTGATAATGCAAATTTAATGCTATCGGGACATACCCATAATGGTCAAATTTTCCCTTTTAATTTTATTGTAAAACTTCAATTTCCTCAAAATTATGGACTTTACAAAAAAATTAATAATTTTTTATATGTCAGCTCTGGTTCGGCTACTTGGGGTCCAAAAATTAGAATAGGATCTAATAACGAAATTATACATTTTGAATTAAGATAGTAGCAATTTCCTTATTGGATAATCTTTAACATTATGTATGCTTTTTTTAAATGAGATGCTTATTCATATATTTTTTATTCATTGGTACTTTATTTGCAGATAATCATATTTTAGAGCAAGAAAATTTTGAGGCTTGGCAGTTTACTTGTATTAATGAAAAAGAACAAAAAATTTGTGATTTAAGAGAATTAGTTTTTGATCCTAATACAGAAGAAGTTGTAAGCTATTTATCAATAACTATTAACCCTGATAATTTAACACAAATGCAAATTGCATTTCCTCATGCAGTAAACTTAAAAATCCCAGTTTCATTACAAATTGATGACAATAACCCCTTAGATTTAAATTATGCTTATTGTAATAAAAATGCATGTTTTGTTGCAGAAATAATTGCAGAAAATTTTGTTAATTTTTTTAAAGCTGGGAGTCAAGTGATTTTAAAAATATCACTCCTTGATAACAGAGAGGCTACAATAACTTACTCGTTATCTGGTTTTACTGCTGGTTATAATAAGCTTTCATCTTCTATTAATTAGTTTGATTAAAATTAATCTTATTCTTAATTAACATCAAACAAATTAAAGATGGGACTACCATTAAAGCTGTAATAATAAAAAATAATCCCCAATTACCTCCTAAACCATCAACTAGTGCCCCAGAGGAGGACGCTAGTAGAGTCCTTCCTGCTGTTCCAACAGAAGCCAATAAAGCGTATTGAGTAGCAGTAAAACTTCTATCTACCAAGAGAGATATAAATGCAACGAAAGCAACTGTTGCGAATGCTGCTGCTAAGTCATCTAAAATTACCGCAAAGGCAAAAAGCACTTTTGATGGCCCCACCCAAGCAAGCACAGAGAATAAAATATTTGTAGTAGCCATCGCAATACCTGCAATTATTAATGTTTTAAAAATACCAGATCTCATAGCAATAGCTCCTCCGATGAGTGTAAATACAATGGTTGTAATCCAGCCCAATGCCTTAGAAAATATTGCAATATCACCTTTAGAAAAACCAATTTCCTTATAAAATACTAAACTCATTCTTCCCAAAAAGGCTTCGCCTATTTTAAACAAAAACACAAAAGAAAGAATGGCTATTCCTATTCTAACGCCATTAATACTAAAAAAACTGTTTAAAGGGTTAGCTACAACATTGTTTAAATAATAAAGAGTTTGAGAAATTGAATTATCTTCACCGAATTTTTGAATATAGAATGAAAATAAGTAAAAAAACCCTCCTATTAGAACAAAAGTTATTCCTCCATTAGTAAACCAAATCTTTTCAAAAAATTTTCCAATTAAAAAACATAAAACTCCTATAGAGACAAATAAATATCCCGCGTTTTTTACACTATCAATATTTGAATTTGCAGAGTCTGTACTTGTTATTTCTTGAAATCTTTCTTTGTTAGACTCGGGTATAAATGTCAAACCTACATTACACAAAACTATAATTGCCATTAAAAAAATAAATGTCACTTGCCAATATTGCTCAACTCCTGATATTTCAAGTCTCTCAGCTATTTCAAGACAAATAAATCCACCAAGTTTAAAACCAGTCCACCAACCAACAACTGCCATTGCTGCACCTGCAGCCATACTTGATGTTTCATCTTTTTTTATTTGTTCTATTCTTAAAGCATCAATAGTTATATCTTGAGTTGCTGATGAAATAGCAATAGCTAAGCCGACTCCTATTATTAAAGCTAAGTTTTGTGTCGGCTCTAATGCACTCCATATAATTAGACAAATTAAGATTACTGTTTGCATCAACATAATTATGGATTTTCTATGACCAATTTTGTTAGTTAAAAATGGAAGCTTAAGTCGATCAATTATTGGTGCCCATAAAAAATTAAAAGCATAAACCCCGAAAATAAGCCCAGCCCATCCGATAGTGCTCCTACTTAAGCCCTCTTCTTTTAGCCACAAAGAAAGCGCACTTGCAATTAGCACCCATGGGAAACCACTAATAATTCCTAAAAGAAGAATACGTATCATCCTTCTGTCATAGTAGGCCCCAAATAAAGATTTTAATTTACTAGAATCTATAGATACAGAACTCATCATTTACATGATATTGAAAAATTAATGAATGAAAACTTTAATCGCTCAGAGAACTTAGCCATTTAATTAAATCGGCTCTATCTTGGTCTTTTTTTATACCATTATAATTCATTTTTGTTCCAACTATATACTTTTTAGGTTTTAACAGAAATTTGTTTAACTCTTCAACATTCCAATCACCACCAAATTCTACCAAAGCACCAGAGTATGCAAAACCTTCCATAGAACCCTTTGATCTATTTACTATTCCCCACATAGCAGGACCTACTTTGTTTTCTCCACCTTTAACTTGTGTGTGACAAGAGGCACATTTTTTAAAAATTTTTTCTCCGTTTTCCATACTTGCTGAAGCTAGCATAGGGGTTATTTCAGGAAGAACCTCAAATATATTAACCTCTTCCTTTATTTCTGAAGAAACACCACCCTCTGGGACCTCAATTTTATAAGCTAGTTCATCCGGAAACTCTGGATGAATAGCCATATCTGCAACTTTAGAAAAAACAGCAGCTAACAAAAGGGCAAGTATTATTGCCCCTAGAATTTTATTGGTTTCCATATTTGATAGAGAAGTCTATGTTTAAAAATATAGCACTTAAAACGGATTTTTGTCGCATTAATGAACAATACTATAATAATTATACCAATCAGATTAAAGGCTTCTAGATTTCCAAATAAACCCTTTGCAAAAATTGGAGACTTACCCATGCTTCATTATATTTACAAACGTGTATCGGATATCACGGATAATTTATTTTTAGCTATATGTGATCAAGAAGTAAGAGAATATTGCGAAGAAATGAAACTAAAGTTTATCATGACAGATCCTAATCATATTTCTGGTACTGATAGAATTGGAGAGGCAGTAAGAAAATTAGAGGAAATGAAAAAATTTAAATTTGTTATTAATGTTCAGGGAGATATGCCATTCATTAGTTCCAATCATTTACAATTACTAAAAGAGAAATTACTACAATTCCAAATTAGCACTCTAGCGTGCCCATTTATTAATATTGATGAAGCTAAAAATAGTTCCAAAGTAAAAGTCACAATAGATCAACTAAATTATGCTTCAAATTTTTCGAGAATACTTGATAGCAATTTAAAAATTAATAAAAATGTATTTCATCATATTGGTGTATATGCTTATCATAAAAAATTCTTATTAGATTTTATCTCTATGCCCCCAACCCAAAGAGAACTTGATGAAAAATTAGAACAACTTCGTATAATCGAAACTGATAAAATTGGAATTTCTATAATAAAAGAGGAGATTTTGGGTGTTGATACAAAAGAGGATTTAGATAGAGTAAATCGATTAATTTTAAAAAATGAGTAAAAGAATATCTTTCCAAGGAGTTGATGGAGCTTACAGCCAATTGGCTGTAAAAGATTTTTTTTCAGGTGCAGAAACACTCCCATGCAAAACATTTGAGATTGCTTTGAATGAAGCTGAGTTGGGTAATGTCGATTATGCTATGATTCCAATTGAAAATTCTGCTGCGGGAAGAGTTGCTGATATTCATCGTTTAATACCAAAGTCTAATTTGCATATAAACTTCGAACATTTTCAAAAAGTTGAACACAAGCTTTTGATTCACCCAGATAGCAAAATAGAAAATATTAAAAATATTTTAAGTCACGAACAAGCTTTAGCACAATGTAGTGATAAAATACAAAAATTAGATTTAAATATTTTGATTGGAGCTGATACTGCTGGATCTGCAAAAACTATCTCCGATGAAAAAATACTTGACACCGCCGCAATTGCTTCAAGTTTGGCAGGTAAGACATACGGCTTAAAAGTAATTGATGAGAATTTTGCAAATTCTGTAAATAACATTACAAGATTTTATGTTATGTCAAAAAACGAAAACTTAGAATTTGACAAAAAAAAAACTTATATATCATCATTTCTATTTTCCGTAAAAAATACACCTGGTTCTTTATTTAAAGTGATGGGTGGATTTGCAACTAATAATGTAAATATGATAAAACTTGAGAGTTATAATTATGGAGCAGACTTTGTAATAACTCAATTTTATTGTGAAATTGAAGGACACCCTGAACAAGATAACACCAAATTTGCTTTAGATGATATGTATCATTACTGTTCAAAGGTCAGAAAATTAGGAGTTTTTGAAAAATCTCCATATCGGGTAAGACAATAACTTCATATTTCCTTTTAATACTGCTATAAGATAATTTGAGAATTACATGGGCAGTTTTTTATGCCAATCCGGTCAGGTTCGAAAGAAAGCAGCCGTAACATAAAGAATTGGGTCGTGTAATTCTCCTACAAGCCAGTAATGAAAAATCAATCAAAAATCCTAGCATTAAAATATAGACCTTCAAATTTTCAAGATTTGATTGGACAAGAGTATTTGGTTGATACCATCCAAAAATCAATTGAGCTTAATAAAATTCCTAATGCTTATATTTTCACTGGCATTCGTGGTGTAGGCAAAACAACAACTGCAAGAATTGTAGCTAAAATGTTAAATTGTACAGTTTTTGATAACAACAAAAAACCTGATTTAGATAATTGTGAACAAGCTAAAGCTATCTCTGAGGATAGACATCCGGATGTTATAGAAATTGATGCTGCGTCTAACACAAGTGTAGAAAACGCAAGAGATATAATTGAGAATGTAAAATATAATCCAGTGCTTGGAAAATATAAAGTTTACATAGTCGACGAAGTTCATATGTTATCCAAAAGTGCATTTAACGCACTCCTTAAAACTCTTGAGGAACCACCGCCTCACTCAAAATTTATATTTGCAACCACTGAGATATCTAAAGTACCTATTACAATACTTTCAAGGTGTCAAAGATTTGACCTTAGACGTGTAGATAAAAAGACATTATCAAATTTTTTAGAGGTTATTGCTAAAAAAGAGTCCATTTTAATATCTAAGGAAGCATTAAATTTAATAGTAAAAGCTAGTGAGGGATCAGTTAGGGACTCACTAAGTATATTAGACCAAGCTAATGTATTCAAATCTCAAAAAGAAATTACTGTAGAAGAAATCATCAATATGCTTGGTTTTGCAAAACAAACTGATTTGTATGAATTATCAAGATGTATTTTTAATAACAATCTTCCTAAATTAATAGCTATGCTTGATGAAATGTATCAAAGAGGATCGGAGACCTCTAAAATTATAGAAAACCTGATGAATATTATAAATTGGTCATGTAAATTAAAAATAAATAAAGAACTTCTTAATGATGAGTTCTTAACTGAAGAAGATAAAAATTTTGCCTCGTACATTATTCAATTTGACCAAGGTAAGCTTAATATTTTTTGGCAAAGCTTAATGAAAGGGTATGATGAAATTAAAATTTCACCTCAACCACACATAACTCTAGAAATGATACTTCTAAGGTGCGCATTCCTATTAAATGATAATCAATCAATAGTCTCAGAAGAAAAAAAAAAGTCTGAAATCAATCAAAATATAATACAAGCTTCACCTAACCTTGATCAAGTAATTCAAAATAAAGTAAATCAATTACCAGAGAAATCTTTAAAAGATAAAATTGATATGCATAATCTATTTTTTCAATATTATGGAAAAAATTTTTCACCTTTAATGGCAGGAATTATTATGGAAAATATTCAAGTAGTTGAATTCTCAGAAAAAAATAAAATACTTCATATCAATGTTATTGATAAAAATTTTAATGGAAGTGAAGAGCTATATAAAAATATTATGACTGACTATGAGCTTGAGGTCACTGAGAAAAAAGAAATAACAACTATAGAGAAAATTAAGTCTCAATATAAACAAGAGTTAATTAAGCAAGAAATGAAGACTGATGAATTTAAAAAAGTTCTTGCTAAATTTCCTAATGCAAAGATTATAGATATTGAAGAATTAGAAAGAGGTGATGAAAATGATGGGTAACATGGGCGGTATGATGAAAAAGGTCCAAGAAATGCAAACAAAAATGCAAGAAATGCAGAAGGAATTAGAAAATAAAACTGTTGAAGCCGAGTCCGGAGGTGGAATGGTCAAAGTGATTATGAATGGTAAACAAATTGTTCAATCTATTGATATTGATCCATCACTGTTATCTTCTGATGAAAAAGACGTACTGGAGGATTTAATCAAAGCTGCTCTTAATCAAGCAAAAGAAAAAGTTGAGGAAATGTCAGCTGAAGAAATGAAAAAAATAACTGGAGGATTACCATTACCTCCAGGAATGAAGATGCCTTTCTAAAATTGTCACAAGACGAACTTCATAAATTTATTAATTTAATTTCTAGACTACCTGGAATCGGGCAGCGCTCTGCGCAAAGAATAGCCTTATATTTGTTGAAGAATAAACAAGAATTAATGTTACCTTTAGGAGAAAGTATAAAAGAGACTGCATCTGTGGTAAAAAAGTGCACTAATTGTGGAATATTAGACGTTATATCTCCGTGCAAAATTTGCTCTTCAGATAATAGATCAAAAACTACTATATGTATTGTCGAAGATATGGCTGATGTTTGGGCATTTGAAAGATCCGGATATCATAAAGGTCTCTATCACGTTATTGGTGGACTTTTATCAGCCTCAA
>CACLUR010000007.1 GCA_902610175.1 uncultured Alphaproteobacteria bacterium
GTGGAATTACCATAAAAAAATGGATGCAAATGAAATTGAAAACGATATTCGTTTTGACACCATCTGGAGAAGACCGACGAGTTCTTTTGGATCTGGGAGAAAATTTTATAATTTTACAATCAATGGCGAGGATATGGGTACATTTGATAACCCTGCTGGATTTCAACCTCAATCAAATAAACTATTAAAATCCCTTAATATCTTAAAATTAGATATAAATACAGACTTAAAACTGATAAAAAAAAGGTACAAAGAACTAGTCAAAGAGTATCATCCAGATGTAAAGGGTGATAGTAAAAAAGTTATTGATAAATTTAGAGAAATAGTAGAAGCATATAACTACTTAATTGAAAGATACAAGAAATGAATAAAATCGAGGCTCTTAAAAAGAAAGATAACTTACAAATTTCTGAGTTATCATCCAAGGAAGTCTTTGGTATTCAAACAGACATAAAAGTTCCAAAATTTAATGAACCATCAGAATATTGCCCTAAACTAGATTCAAACTACGTATTTGATGAGAGTACAACAATTGCTATTTTGCTTGGTCTAAAATTCAATAAACGAGTTTTCTTACAAGGTTTGCATGGAACTGGAAAGTCCTCTCATATTGAACAAGTTTGTGCGAGATTAAACTGGCCATGCATAAGAGTTAACTTAGATAGTCATGTATCAAGAATTGATCTTATTGGAAAAGATGCAATAGTTTTAAAAGATAATAAACAAGTAACACAATTTCAGGAAGGTATTCTACCATGGGCATTTCAAAATAATGTCTCGTTAGTTTTTGACGAATACGATGCAGGTCGACCAGATGTGATGTTTGTAATTCAAAGAATACTTGAAGCTGAGGGAAAGTTAACACTTCTTGACCAAAGTAAAGTTCTCTCACCTCATCCTTACTTTAGGCTGTTTGCAACAGCAAATACAGTAGGTCTTGGGGATACCTCTGGAATTTATCATGGAACAAATCAGATTAATCAAGGTCAAATGGACAGATGGAATATAGTTGCAAAATTAAACTACCTTGATGAGGATAAAGAAATAGAAATTATTTCAAAAAAAGTTTCTGCGAACAATGAAGAGAAGAAAATAATATCTTCTATGGTTCAAATGGCAAATTTAACGAGAAAAGGTTTTGAACAAAAAGATATATCTATTGTCATGAGCCCTAGAACTGTAATTATGTGGGCAGAAAATTATAAAATTATTAAAGATATTAAAAACTCTTTGAAGTTTACTTTTTTAAATAAATGTGACGAAAGTGAAATAGATATATATAAAGAATATTTCCAAAGAACCTTTGCAATTGATATCTAATTGTCCGAGAAACAACTAAATATTCCCAGTCAAATTTCAAATACACTCAATTCTGTAAATAAAACCATATCGGAAAACAAAGATTTAAAAATAAATGTAAATTCAAATATCGTTTTAGAGAAAGATGATACTTTAAACCTTCCTTCAATCTCAAATATTTTCAATTACGAGGATATGCGAGGTGCAGCAGACTCATTTGCTCTTAAAAAAAAATACCATGATGAAAAACTGTTAAACCAAATAACAACTAAGAATATTGATATTAGAGAAGAAATTATTTTCTTAGAGCGTTTACGATATGAGGCATATGGCTCAAAACCCTTCAAAGGTATTATAAAAAACATTGAGAACAAATGGTTTAAAAGATTAGAGTTATTAAAATTAAAAAAACAAAAAGACTCTAAAGATTTATTTTATTTTACCTTAACACATTTTTTCATTGATTTAGTAAACAGTAAAATGTGGAAATCAAATAATAATCATTTAAAGAATATAACTTCTAAAGATAACATATCAAAATTTTATAACACACTTCAAAAATTATCTCAGAATATTCAAGACCAAAAAGAATATTTAAACTTATCAGTAGATTTACTAAGAATTATTTTTCCATCGGTTGAGGATGAAAGCCAACCAGATGATAAAGATCTCGATGAGGGAAATGATGAAGAGGATTTTAATCAACAACAAAACCAAGAAGAAAATCAAGCCCAAAAACCTGAAGAAAGCCAACTAGAAGAAAATATGCATACTCCAGAAAATGACTCAGATAATAGTCAGTCTAGTGTTCAGGGAGAAGAAATTGATATTGAAATTTCAGACCAACAAATTGAAGATATTTTTAAGTCAATTGATAGTTATAGAAACCTTAATCAAAATTATAAAGCAGCTACTAATCAATATGATGAAATCATAGAAGCAATTAAATTATGTGATCATGAAGAGTTAGTGGCCCTAAGAAGGCAACTCGATGAAAAATGTGATTTATATCAAAAGCAAATATCAAGATTAGCAAATAAATTGTATCGAAAACTTCAATCAAAACAAAATAGATCATGGAATTTTGATTTAGATGAAGGTGTTCTAGATACTTCAAAACTTACCAGGGTTATAACTAATTCAAATAGTTCTCTCTCTTTTAAAAAAGAAAAAGAAATTAAATTTGAAGATACAACCGTAACTTTGTTAATTGATAATTCAGGATCAATGAGAGGAAAACCTATTATGATAGCTGCTTTAACAACTGATATGATAGCCGCTACTTTAGAAAAATGCAAAATCAAAGTTGAAATTCTTGGTTTTACAACAAAAGCATGGAAAGGTGGAAAAACTCGAGAGCATTGGCTTAAAAATGGAAAACAGAAAAATCCTGGAAGACTTAATGACCTAAGACATATTATTTACAAATCTGCTGACCAAAACTCAAAAAAATCTAAAATAAATTTAGGCCTAATGTTAAAAGAGGGTCTTTTAAAAGAAAATATTGATGGCGAAGCACTTCTTTGGGCTAGTTCTAGAATTTCGAAAAGGCCTGAAAGTAGAAAAATACTAATTGTCATATCTGATGGCGCACCTGTAGATGACTCAACACTGTCAGTAAACAACAGTAATTATTTAGAAAAACATCTAAAAAGCACTATTCTTGCGATTGAAGAGAAATCAAACATTGAACTATTGGCAATCGGTATAGGTCATAACGTAGGTCAGTATTACAGTAAAGCAATTACCATTCATGATGTAGAAGAGTTAGGTGGAATTATGTTTGAAAAAATAGAGTCATTATTCGACTAAATCAGACAAAATTTTATTCTTATAATCTTCAAATCTATCCTCATTTATAGATGATCTTATTTCATCAAAAAACTTGTTCATAAACCAAATATTATATATTGATAAAATGGTCATACCGAGCATCTCATTAGCTTTAAACAAATGATGTATATAGGATTTTGAAAATTTATTTATTTCCTGTAATTCACATCCTTCATCAATACTAGAATGATCGTCTTTAAATTTTGAGTTGTTTAAATTAATTCCTTTACTACTTAATTTTGACATCATAATTCCATGTCTAGCGATCCTTGTAGGCGATACACAATCAAATGTGTCATATCCAGAACTTACACCATGCAAAATATCATCTAGTCCTCCAATTCCTAGAATATGAATAGGTTTAGATTTATCTATATAATTTTCACAGATAGAAAAGATATCGTACATCTGATTTTTTGTGCTCCCCAAAGAGCCACCTATTGCAAGTCCATCAAAATTTTTTGAGCATGTTTCTTCACATGCGATCTTTCTTAAATCCTCATAAACACCACCTTGTATAATACCATATAGTGACTGTTTTCCTGAGGAACCAAAGGTTGAGTTATACTTTTTAAATTTTGAGTCGAAAGAAATTTTACATCTTGCTGCCCAGCGATGACTCATATACATAGACTTTTCCGTATATTTTTTTGAAACATTAAAGGGCGTACATTCATCTAAGACAAAAATCAGATCAGCGCCAAAGTCACGTTGTAATTCAATTGACCTCTCAGGTGATAAGAATACTTTATCCCCATTTATATAATTTCTAAAAGATGCACCATCCTCGGTTATTTTTATGAGAGATTTTCTTTTTGCATTATTGTTTTTTCCTTTAATTTCCTCTGAAACTGACCCATATCCTAATGAAAATATTTGATATCCCCCACTATCAGTCATCATAGGTCCATTCCAATCAGTAAAACTCTGTAAACCCCCTTCTTTTGATATGACCTCTGGACCAGGTTGAAGCATTAAATGGTATGTGTTTGAAAGAATAATTTGTGTTCTTGCTAATTTTAATTGAGAGGGGAGTACAGATTTGACAGTGGCCTTGGTACCACAAAAAATAAATGAAGGTGTATTGATTTTACCATGTGATGTATTAATTAATCCAAGTCGAGCATTTGATAATTTTGACTTTTTTTTTACTTGAAAAAAATTAGTCAAGTTTAGATGGCAAAAAGATCTTCGCTAAATATATAAATATTGTGTCAAATAGACTTAATAGAATTCTAAGTAAATAAATACCTATTCCATAAGAAATAATTAGGTCAAATAAAGGCACTGGGTTAGAAGATAAGATATTAAATGCAAGAACACTAAATATAATATTATCAATAAATTGTGATACAATTGTTGATGCATTATTTCTAAACCAAAGGTTAGTATTTTTATTTTTTAAATAAGAAAATATAAAAATATCAATTTTTTGACTTATAAAAAAAGCACAAATACTTCCAACTATTATTGGAAACTGTGGAAGGAAGATAGTCGTAATTGACTCATGCATACCATAACTCCAAGACCATGCAGGATGCTCATCAGGATTAATTGGAGCCATAGATATAGTTAAAAACATAAGTACTGTTGAAAATAAGTATGCTGCAATACCGAGGTATATACATTTAGTTGCAGATTTTTTATCAAAGTATTCATTTAATATGTCAGTACAAAGAAATATAGAAATAAACAAAACAGTTCCTAAGGCCATAGGTTCAGGAAAGAAAGGAAATTCTACAACTTTAAGAACTTGAATATTCGCTAATATGATTGCAATCGCTACGTAAACATAAATACCTATTTTTCCGAAGAACTTAAGTGAGAGTAGAATTGAAAAGTAACAAAATATAATTTGAATTAACCAGATAATTACAACTGAAGAGTTATTTAAATTATTTGATAAATTTAAAAATAATTCTTGAAACATTTAGCTAGCTTTTTTGCTAACGTTTTTTTTAATTTGTTTTTTAATTTTTAGGGCTTTATCAGTCAAAGATCGTGAGCTGGTTTTATTTAAATATTGATCTAAACCACCATGTTTATCTATTGTTCTAAGTGTGGATGAGGCTATTCTTAGTCTAAATTTCCTTTGTAAAGACTCACTAAATAGAGTGACACTATTTAAATTAACCATAAAACGCCTTTTGGACTTAATATTAGAATGGCTTACGTTATGACCAGTTTGGTGTTTTTTTCCAGTTATATCGCAAGATCTAGACATGAATTGAGTTTATAATACAAAAGTCTCTTTTTTACAATAATAGTTTCTTATAGTTTAAGATCACTTATTGCGTATTTTGGTTTGTATTGTTTGATTAAATCTTTGATTTCTGGCCCATTATTCAATTGGGTTCTATGAATACCATTTTTAATCCAAAGTGTATCAAATTTCATGTTGTTGCCTCCATCTATATCATGCCAAAGAGAGTCTCCAATTGCTAAAACTTTTTTTGAATTTTTTATTTTAATTTTCTTCATTATATTTTCATAAATAGGTTTGTAGGGTTTACCATATCTAAATACCATTCCGCCTAAATCTGAGTATAAATTTGCCACAGTACCTCCGCACATTGAGAGATTATTTTTATTATGAACTAAATAATCTGGGTTAGCACATAATAAAGGTAAGTTAAATTTCAACATTTTATCTAATTCTTCTGCAAAATCTAAAATAGTTAAACCATCCTTTAAATCTGCAATCATAGCGAAATTTGCTTTTTGGATATTATTAGTACAGTCTAAATTAAAATAATTTATTTTTTCTTTTGGTAATTTAAGAGGAAAACATTTTTTTCCATATTTATCATAAATATCCTTTTCTAAAAAATTCAATGCTATCTGCCCACTAGTAATACAATAATCATACAAATTATTGCTTATGCCTAGTTTATCTAAATTTTTTATAGAAAATTTTGTTGGTCTTGAGGAATTCGACACTAAAATAACACACTTGTTTTTCTTTTTTAAATAACTTAAACACTCCTCTGCAAGAGGGAACTTACGACTTCCATTGTGTAAAACACCCCATTGATCAAAAAGAAAATGATCATATTTACTAACTAATTTTTTAAATGAAGAAATTAATTTCAAGAGTACTGACCAATAACCTCTGAGATGCTTCTGAAGCCTTGTTGTTGAATTAAACTCATCAAATCATAAGTCATTTTTTTAACATGATAGGGACCTTCATACGTAAAACTACTATATATTTGAATTAATGAGGCTCCTAATTTCATTTTAGTTAAAATATCGTTAGCATCAAAAATACCCCCTACTCCTATAATTTTAATCTTACCTGAAGTAAGCGTGTAAAAATCTCTAATTAATTCATTTGACTTAAGAAATAGTGGTCTGCCACTTACCCCTCCCTCTAACTTTTCATTAACCATCGATTTATTAATTGTTGTGTTAGTCAGTATTAGCCCATCCACATCATTCGCCAGTGAAATCAATGAAATATCCTTTTTATCCTGATCAGAAATATCTGGTGATATTTTGAATAAAATAGGGATTTTTGAGTTATTCTCATCTCTTAGCCTATGGATATTTGTAACGATCTTTTCAAAATTTTGAGATTTAAGATTATCTCTTAATCCAGGTGTATTTGGTGAAGATAAATTGATCACGATATAATCACCCAACCTATAAAGTCTATCGAAGAGCTTTTTGAGATCATCCAAAATTTCTAGGGTATCTTTATTATTGCCAATGTTTATACCAATAATTTTATCTTGGAAATTTTCTTTTCGGTTTGTATTAGTGATATTTCTCTCAAAAACATCCATGCCTTTGTTATTAAACCCTAAAGAATTTATTAATGCTTTTTGTTCAGGAAACCTGTGAATTCTAGGTTTTGAGTTGCCTTTTTGAGGCAAAGGAGTCACTGTTCCCAACTCAGTAAAACTAAATCCTAAATTTAATATTGGATTTATCACCTCTGCATTTTTATCAAAACCTGCCGATAACCCTATAGGAGTTTTAAAAGTTCTTCCCCATATTGTTTGTTCAAGGATTTCTGTATTTTTGCAAATGATTTTTGGATAAATACCTAACTTGAGGGCTTTAATAGATATATTATGTGATAATTCTGGATCTAGCTTTTTGAGAATACGATGAGCTAAATTATACATTTAGCTTCGAGTTGAACAACTCCAGAGTTTTATCTTTTGTATAAATTTTAGTAAATGAACCCAATCTTGGCCCATTCTCTTGGCCAAAAACAACTTGATAAATAAGTTTAAAAAATTCTTTAATATTCTCTTTATAGACAGAATTTTTTCCGACACTAAAAATTGCAGTTTGAAATTCATCTGCATCAGCCGAAGACTCTACTTCTTTTAATTTAGACACAACTTCTTTAAGTATAATTAATTCTTCAGAATTTGGAATTTTAAAGTTTAAATTTGGTTGTATAAAGTCTCTAAAATAATTAATACCACAATCAATCATTCTATTAATAAGATCAGTTTCCGCTTTACTAAAATTAGATTGATAATTTTTTATTAAACCAAAAATCACATTAGTATCCTCAGACTTGCAGACTGATATAATATTTAGGATTAAACTATAATTAATTTTTGATTTATATGATGGGTTTTCAGCTTTATGAATATGCCAAGCAGGGTTATCTGGGTTCAGGTCGTCGGACTCTAATTTGTTAACGTGCGATAAGTATTCATCAGTGTTTTTAGGTATTACATCAAAATAAAGTTTCTTTGCAGTTGTTGGTCTCTGATACATAAACATGGCCAAACTCTCCTCAATAGAGTATTTGAGCCAATCATCGATGCTTATACCATTGCCTTTTGACTTACTAATTTTTTCAGCATTTTCATCGAGAAATAGTTCATAAATTAAATTTTCAGGAGGCTTAGATCCTATTATCTTACATATCTTTGATGATAGGGTATAGCTCTCTGTTAAATCCTTACCACACATTTCGTAGTCCACACCGAAAGCAGCCCACCTCATTGCCCAATCAACTTTCCACTGAAGTTTACAATTGCCATCTAAAACTGATTTAGACTTCAATACACCGTCCTCATAATATGAAACAGAAAATTCTTCATTATTAATTTCTTCAATTGGAACTTGCAATATTTTACCAGTTATTTCACTGATTGGAAAAAATGGACTATAAGATTTTCTTCTTTCTTCACCAAGTGTCGGAAGAACTACATTAATAATTTCATCATAATTTTTTATAATTTTCTTTATTGTTTCATTAAACAATCCTGATTTATAAGCATCTGTTGAACTTTGAAAAGAAAAAGACAAATTAAATCTATTTAAAAAATCTTTAAGTTTTGAATTATTATGTTCACCAAAACTATTAAACAGCTCAAAAGGATCTGGGACAGATGTCAAAGGGTAATCTAGGTAGTTAGATAATTTTTCTTTGTTTGGGATGTTATCAGGGACTTTTCTAAAGCCATCCATATCATCAGAAAATGCTATGAGGTCTGTCTCTTTACCAGTCAATTTTTCATAACAAAATCTTACCATGTTTGTCCTTAGTACTTCCCCAAAAGTACCTATATGAGGTAAGCCGGATGGGCCGTACCCAGTTTCAAAGATTATTTTGTCTTTGGGATTATTTTTTTCAAAGCGTTTTACAATTTTTTTTGCTTCATTAAATGGCCAGGATTTATATGAGTTATAATCAGTCAAAATTTAGGTGCTAATGTTAGAGTAATACCATTGAGCTCTTCTGTAAATGGAATTTGACATGAGAGTCTTGAATTTTTTTTTATATCCATAGCTTGGTCAAGCATAGATTCTTCATCGTCATCAGCTTTTGATATTTTTTCTAACCAATTTTCATCGACATAACAATGGCAGGTAGCACAAGCGCAACAACCCCCACAAATAGCCTCAATATCTAATCCAGCGTCTCTAATAATTTCCATTATTGAAAAACCAACTGTAGCTTCAATTTTATGAGGTGAACCCTCATGATCTATAACATTAATATGATATGTCATTTTGAAACTTTTAAATATTTAGACTATAAGATCTATCAGTTAGACAGGCTTAATGCGACTAAAATTAATATACTAAATATATTCTAAAAAATTATAAATTTAGATTAGATGTATAAATCCGAGAATTTTCAGATAAGTCTTTGGCTTGTAAGTCTCATGTCAATTATATTGCTGATGATCATTGTTGGTGGTTTGACAAGATTAACTGAGTCTGGTTTATCCATGGTTGATTGGAGATTATTTATGGGAACAATACCTCCTTTATCTCATGGAGATTGGATAAAAGTTTTTGAAGACTATAAGCAATATCCTGAATATCAAATAAAAAATATAAACATGACACTATCAGAGTTTAAATACATATTTTGGTGGGAATATGGACATAGAGTATTGGGAAGACTAATAGGAATTATTTTTATCATCCCTTTTATTTACTTTGCTTTGAAAAAATACTTTTCTAATGAAGAGCTATTCTCATATTCATTTCTTCTTTTTCTTGGAGGTGCGCAAGGTATTATCGGATGGTGGATGGTAAAAAGTGGATTAGATGTTAATCCATACGTTAGCCATTTAAGACTTGCCGTTCACTTAATTATAGCTCAAATAATTCTCTCTTTAATTGCTTATCTTTTCTTAAAAAGACTTGATATTGGTATTTATAAAAATAATTTTAGCTCACATAAAACTTTTTTTATTTTTTTTAATATAATAATTTTTTTTACGGTAATTTACGGTGCCTTTATGGCTGGTTTAGATGCAGGAAAATCATTTAATACTTGGCCCAAAATGGGAGATAATTACATACCTGAGAATTTAATTTTTATTGAGGATCGACTTTTTGGTTTTTTTGATAACAGCGTCTTCATACATTTTTTTCATAGAGCCTTAGCTTATTTATCATTTTTAACAATTCTTTATATGTGCTTTAAACATTTTAAGGGAATTGAAAATAAATATCAAAAAATCCATTTCCTGATTGTGCTATTTCTAGTTTTAATTCAGTTATTTATTGGTGTTTTTGTTGTTTTGAGTAATGTTCAAGTCTCTTTGGGCTCTATCCATCAAATAATAGGCACTTTATTGTTTGTATCAGCAACTTGTTATAGCCTTCAAATACTTAAGAATTAAATCTAATTAGGGTTACATTTTGTATAAACTGCATGGGCAAAATTCTGGTTATTGGTGCAAATGGTTCTGTTGGCAAATCATGTGTTAACAACCTAAAAGATGATAATGATTTAGTTCTAATATCAAGAAGTGAGTTTGATAGTGATATTGAAGGTAATTTTGAAAAAAATGTTTTAGATATTAATGATTACACGAATACAGAAAATTTCATACAATCTATTAACTATGAAATATCTGGCATAATTTTTGCCATTGGCTCTATAAACTTAAAACCTTTTTCAAGCACCTCTGTTGATGATTTTAAAAAAATTATGGATGAAAATTTTTATAATATCGTTCATTTCCTTAATCATTGCATAACTAAGATGTCGGACTCGTCCTCAGTAGTATTTTTTTCATCAATTGCAGCTGTTAGAGGTTTTAAAAATCATACAGCAATCTCCTCTGCTAAAAGTGCATTAATTGGTTTATCAAATTCTTTAGCTGCAGACTATGCTCCGAAGATAAGATTTAATACAATATCTCCTAGCCTATCTTTTTCCAAAATGTCAAATTTTATGGTTTCTAATGAAAAGATTGCTGAAGGAATTGGAAAACTTCACCCTATGTCAAGACTTGGAACAGGTGATGACATAGGTAATTTGGCTTCTTTCTTGGTATCTAAAAAATCATCATGGATTACAGGACAAAACTTCCAACTGGACGGTGGAAGATCAACTTTAATCACAAAATAATAAAAACAAAATGAAGGAATGCTTTGTAGTTCTTGGAAATCAACTATTTGATAAGAAGTACTTAACAGATTTCAAAAACTCATGTGATTTTTTTATACAAGAAGATATGGGCCTTTGTAGTTATTTTAAACACCACAAACAAAAAATTTATTATTTTTTGGCATCAATGAGGGAATACAGGGATTATCTAAAAAAAAATAATTTTAAAGTAAATTATATTTCTCTTGATAAAAATATTTCTAATTTCAAGGACTATTTTGCTGGTCTAAAAAGCTTCTTAAGTAAAAAAAATATTTCTAAAATTAATATATTCGATATAGAGGACTTAGAATTCAGAATTAAATTTGAGCAATTTTGTAAAAATAGCAAAATTAAACTAATTTTTCATAGATCTCCTATGTTCCTTGTTAGTAGAACCGATTACAAAGAAATGGTTACTACAAAAAAACCTCAACTTGCTAATTTTTATAGCAATGTGCGGAAAAGTTTTCAAATATTTGTAAAGGACAATAAACCTATTGGAGATAAGTGGAGTTTCGATGAGGATAATAGAAAAAGAGTTCCTAAAGGTTATCAAAGTCCTAAATCTTATACATTTGAGTCAAAATATTTTGAGGAAATAAAAAAATTAATTGATAAATTTTTTTCTAAGCACTTTGGAAATTTGGAAAAGAAAATTATATTTCCAATGAATTTTAAAGACTCATCTAAAGTTCTTGATAATTTTATTAACAGCAAACTTGAAAACTTTGGACATTACGAAGATTTTGTGAGCACCAGTGATCCATACATTAATCATAGCTTAATTAGTGCACCATTAAATATAGGTTTAATAACCCCAGAACAAGTGCTCAATAAACTGAGCTCTCTTTCTTATTCTAAAGTTGGCATCAACAATTACGAAGGGTTTATTAGACAAGTCTTTGGTTGGAGAGAATTTATGAGATACTTAAATATTCACTATTATAAAGATTTTAATAAAGGTAACTTTTTTGGAAATGACAGAAAATTAACAAAACATTGGTATGAGGGTACAACAAATATTCCTATTTTAAATGACATGATATTAAATTTAAAAAAAAGTGGATATGTTCACCATATCCCAAGATTAATGATAATTAGTAATATAATGAACTTAGCTGGATTAAAGCCATCTGAAGTTTATAAATGGTTTATGGAGACATTCATTGACTCATCTGATTGGGTTATGACACCAAATGTCTATGGAATGGGGATGTTTAGCGATGGAGGTATTTTTGCAACAAAACCATATTTATGTGGTTCAAATTACTTACTAAAGATGAGTAATTATAGTCGTGGGGATTGGACACAAACACTAGATGGTTTATATTGGAATTTTATATATAAAAATAAAAATTATTTTAAAACTAATCAGAGACTCTCTATGATGTACTATACTGTAAATAAAATGGACAAGTCTAAAATTAGTACTCATATATCTAATGCAAAAAAATTCATCAAAGAATACACAAGATAGAGTAGTTTTTATAACAGGTGCTAGTAGTGGGATTGGCTACGCACTATGTGAAGAGTATCTCAGACAGGGCTGGAATGTGATAGGCTTAGCGAGAGATGATACCAAAATACCGAATGAAACAATTGATAATCCAAAATTTGAGTTTGTAAAAACAGATTTATCAAATTTTGACTCAAGTAAGCTAATTATAGATGAGGTATTTAAAAAAAATGCGAATATTAGTACATTTATTTTAAATGCAGGTATTTATATCCCCGATAGTCTTAATGATTTTAACTTTGAAAATGCAAAGGCAACTTTTGATACCAATGTTTTAAGTATTTATTTATTAATAGAGCTAATAAAAAAAAATTTCGAGCTAAATTCAAATTATACCTTGGCAATAATGTCCTCCACAGCTGGATATAAGGGTCTCCCAAAGTCTATTTTATACGGACCTTCGAAAGCGGCTTTAATTAATTTAGCCGAGGCTATAAAATCTGAAATGCATGATAATCTCAATGTAAAACTTATCTGTCCAGGATTTGTAGAAACTCCTGCTACAAAGGTAAACTCATTTAAAATGCCATATTTAATGTCACCTAAAGATGCAGCTAGGATTATTTATAGTAAAATATATAAAAAAGGTTTTGAAATATCCTTCCCTTTTCCTTTTAATTCTATAATGAAATTTGGTAAAGTATTGCCTTATAAACTTTACTTCAAAATCACTGAAAAAAAGTTTTCAAAAAAATGAAAATATCTATCCCAAAAATCTCAATAGTAATGGGAAGCCAAAGCGATTGGTCCACACTTAGACATACGGCTAAAATTCTAAAAGAATTAAAGATTGTCCATGAGAAAAAAATAGTTTCAGCTCACAGAACTCCCAAAAGACTCTATGAGTATGCTGAACAAGCTTATGACAGAGGTATCAAGATTATTATTGCTGGAGCTGGTGGGTCTGCTCATTTACCAGGCATGATAGCAGCTATAACTCATATTCCAGTAATTGGAGTACCAATTGAGTCAAAAACACTAAAAGGCTTAGATAGTTTACTTTCAATATCTCAGATGCCTTTTGGCATTCCAGTTGGAACTGTGGCTATTGGTGATAATGGAGCCAAAAATGCTGCTTTATATGCAGCTTCAATTATTAGTAATTATGACCCCAATATTGAAAGAAGTTTAGTAAAATGGAGACTGGCTCAAACAAAAAAAGTTAAAAAGACACCTAGATAATGATCATCGGTATATTAGGTGGAGGTCAACTAGGCATGATGTTATGCCAAGTGGCTAATAAATTAAATATTCAAACTTTTATATACTCTGATACTAATGACTCCCCTGCAATTAAATATGCAAATTACTTCTTAATAAAAAAGTATGATAATTTTCACGAAATAGATAATTTTATTAAAAAATGTGATTTTGTGACATATGAGTTTGAAAATATCCCTTTTAAAACTTTATCATATATTGAACAAAAGATTAAAATTTCACCTAGTTCTGAAATTAATAAAATAATTCAAGATCGATTAACTGAAAAAAATTATGTAAATAAGATTAATATCCCTACTGTTCCCTATATGGAAATTAATAATACATCGGATTTAAAATCAGTTGATCCTAAATTTTTTCCTGCAATATTGAAGACTCGCAAACTTGGATATGATGGTAAAGGCCAAATAATAATTAATAGTAATAAAGACATATCTGGCATACCAAATAATGAGTATATTTTGGAAAAGAAAATTAATTTACAACAAGAAATTTCTATCATTGCTGTCAGGTATAAAGATGGTACTATTTATACCTATCAACCAATTGAAAATATTCATAAAAATCAAATTCTTTTCAAATCATTTTCACCAGCTAACTCAGATACATCAATTATTCAAGAAGCAACAAAACATGCATATAACTTTGCAGAAAAAATAAGCTATGTTGGAACTTTTTGTTTAGAATTTTTTATAACTGAAGAAAAAAAATTATTATTAAATGAAATAGCACCCAGAGTTCACAACTCTGGGCATTTAACTATTGAGTCATACAATGTTAGTCAATTTGAATCTCATATCAGATCTGTATGTGATCTTGAAAAGGTAGAACCCTCCTTACAATCTAAATCTGAAATGATAAATATTCTTGGGGACGATATTTATAACTATCGTGAGAAATCACTCAAAGAAAATGAATATTTTCATGATTATCACAAAAAAGAGTCAAAAACTGGCAGAAAAATGGGCCATTTTACAAAAGTTCTAATCTAGTTTTTAGACCAGTAATTTTTAAAGTGATTATAGTTAATTAAACTATCGTTTTTAAATTTAGAGTATTTTTTAAATATGAAATCTTTTTTTCTAGAATATGAAATTAGAGTGTTATCAAACTTAAGGTTATAATGTTTACATCCATTAATTGTCAAAAATTTATCTAAATTATTTGACTTTTTTGAGGTGTAAAAGAGCTCCAATATATTTGAGACAGAATATTTTGTGGAATATACACCAGCACAACAAAACTCATTAAATTTGCGATTTTTAAGATGTGGGGCTGAGTCAGAACCAAAGAAAAATTTTGAATTGCCAGAGAGAGCAGCATTTAATAATGATTTTTGGTGATTTACACTTTTAATTACAGGTTTACAAAATATTTCTGGTCTTAAAAAATTTCCAAGAAAAGTGTTTGTATTTTCAAGTAAATGATGTGTTGTTATAGTAGCAGCAATGTTTTTGTGCGATTTTACAAAATCTACAGAATCTTTAGTTGTTATATGTTCTAAAGTTATCTTTAAACCTTTAAACTTTTTTACTAACCAAGATAACTCAAAATCAAGAAATCTTTTTTCACGCTCATACGGATCATCGTTTTCATGAATGTGCTCACCATGTAAGCATAATGGTATTTTATTATTTTCTAGAAATTCAAAATATTTAGACATTTTTTTGATGTCTTTTACTCCTGATGAAGAATTAGTAGTGGCATGAAGAGGATATAATTTAGCTGCAAAAAATAATTTTTCTTTAACCATATTTTTTAAATCAATAATGGAGCAGTCTTGGTTTAAATAGATTGTAAAAAGAATTTCAGTATTTTTATTATTTTTTAAAACGAAGGATCTATACTTTGATAAAATATTTTTATTAGTAATTGGCTTAGTTAAATTAGGCATAACTAAAATTTTTTGGAAATTTTTATTATTTTCTTTTAATACATTTTTTAAAAGTTGACCCTCTCTTAGATGAACATGAAAATCACAAGGCTTAAAAATTTTGAGCATTTAAAATATTATCTATTTTATCAATTACTTGATTATAAGACACATCATTCATTAAACAATTATTTAAAGTATAGTTTTGAGTTTTACTAACTAGGTTTTCATATGACTCTGATGACCTAACGAGATGACAATGATCAAAGATTTTAGGAAAATAAATATTATCATTTGTTGGACCAAAAAGACCAATAGTTGGAGTTTTACTCAATGAAGCCATATGCATCATGGATGAGTCATTCCCAATAAATAACCTTGATTTTTGAAGTAAACCATAATCGTTGAGAATATGTTGCTTGCCACATCTGTTAATTACTTTATCGCCTAGTTTTGACTCAAAATGATGAAATTTTGAACTTTCATTTTCTGATCCTAAAATAAATATTTTATCAATGCCTTTTTCAATTAGATATTTTGCTATTTTAACAAATTGTTCTGAAGGCCATTCTTTTGGTGGCCAATTTGTAAATGGTGCTAAACACACATAATTTGAATTTGGAAAAATATTACGAACTCTATCGATCAATATTTTAAAATCTTTTTTTAGATCAGTATCAAATCTGTGATGGATTTGTTCATAAATATTTTTACCCTTTTTCATTTTGAATATATTTCTTTTTTTTACTCTTAAGAAGTAACCTATGATCGAGGATCTAAAATCTACTATTTCATCGAATTTAAGTGGCGAAAGTTCTTTATAGAGTTTTAACCAATGTAGATTATATTTTTGTTTAGTAAGATTAATCCTTCTAGAAATCATAGAATAATCATCATAAATAGGCATTGGTAAAGGACCAGAGACTAATGTTACATCAATATTTTTCTTATATTTTCTGATGTATTTATTTAAAACCTGAAGGTTAATTAAGGAGTCACCTATTCTATTTGAAGAAATAAATAGTAAATGCATATATATACATATAGATAATATATTACATGCAAATTGAAACACTTAATCCAATAAAAATTAGAGTATCTGGGGAAGAAAGATTTGATTTCCTACAAAATATAATAACCAATGACTTAACTAAATTAAAGAAAGAGTTAAAGAGCTATATACTATCTCCACAAGGCAAGATTCTATATGAAATAATAATTACTAAATCAAACGAGTCATATGAATTAGTTTGCTCGAATGATCAAAATGATTTGCCTACATTCTTAAATAAATATGCCTTGTTATCTGACGTAAAACTCAGTATTGAAAAAGTCGATAAAAGAGAATTTGATAAAAATTATATTTTAAATCAACTTTCAACTGGAATAATTGACTCAAACCTGCTTAAACAGTCCTCTCTACTTCCATCTGAAGTCAATGATGAATTAGTAGACTATTCGAAAGGATGCTTTGTAGGTCAAGAGGTAGTTTCGAGGATTAAACATAGACAACTAAATAAAAAAAAACTTTCAATTAAAATTTTTGAGAAAAAACCTCAAAACCTTCCAACTAATTCGGAAATATTATTACAAATAAATAATTATTACATACTCAGGGAGCCTAGAGTTAATAAATAAATTACTTAAAATATCGAGAGTAATAATTTGCTATTTCAGAGAGTGATACTTTTTCTTGTTTCATAGTATCTCTATCTCGCACCGTAACTGTTTGATTTTCTAAAGTTTCAAAATCAATAGTAACACACAAAGGTGTCCCAATTTCATCATGTCTACGATAATTTTTTCCAATATTTCCTGTATTTTCAACCATAACTCTGCCTAGACTAAGTGATTGTAACTCTGATTTGACTTTATTTGCTGTATTGACCAGGTCTGAATTATTTCTTTTCAATGGTATAACTGCGGCCTTAAATGGTGATAAATGCGGTTTAAGTTTGAGTAATGTTCTTTTGTTAGCCTCATCCACAGTGTAAGCCTCATTTAAAACTGCCAACACTCCCCTTTCTACTCCAGCAGAAGGCTCTATAACAAATGGTACAAACCATTCTTTGTTTTCTAAATCTTGAATTGCTAACTTAGTCGTGGAATTTATATTATCTTTTACTTTAGCTTTAATATTAAAATCTTTTTGGTTTTTAGAATGTGAACCCAAATCAAAATCAGTTCTATTTGCAATACCCTCAAGTTCCTCAAGGCCATGTGGAAATTCATACATAATATCAAAAGTTGCTTTGGAGTAATGTGATAAATCCTTTTTTTCTACCTCGAGTAATTTTAATTTCTCTGATTTGACACCTTGATCGGCCCACCAATTTAAACGTTTATCTACCCAATATTTATGCCAACTCTCATCAGAACCAGGTTTAACAAAATACTCAAGTTCCATTTGTTCAAACTCCCTAACCCTAAAAATAAAGTTTCTAGGTGTGATTTCATTTCTAAATGCTTTTCCTATCTGAGCGATTCCAAAAGGAGGAACTCTACTTGTTGAGTCAACGATATTTTTAAAATTTACAAATATTTGCTGAGCAGTTTCTGGCCTCAAATATGCAAATGAACTACCGTCATCAACTGGACCTATTGCAGTTTTAAACATTAAGTTAAATGGCCTCGGGTCAGTTAAATCCTTTGATTTGCAGTTACTTAATGAACCACCTCTTGGACATTCACTTTGTTCTAATTGATCTGCTCTAAATCTTGCTTTGCAGACTTTACAATCAACCAAAGGATCAGAAAATGTATCCTCGTGGCCTGAATATTTTAAAACAGTAGGTGAGGTTAAAATAGTTGAGTCCAATCCCTCAACATCATCTCTTTCATAGACTATTGATTTCCACCAAGCTGATTTTAAATTTAATTTTAACTCTACACCCATAGGTCCAAAATCATAGAGACCTTTCATGCCACCATAGATATCATTTGATGGAAAAATAAATCCTCTTCTCTTACACAGAGATACTAAGTCTTCCATATTTTCTGCTGTCATCGATCAGATACCAAATTTGTTGAAAAGAAGCTCTTCTTTTAATTTAGTAATTAAATCTTCACTATTTAGAGAGTTAATGCCTAGACCTAGCTTTTGTTTTAGAGACTTTGGTTGTTTTATTTTTTTAATTTTGGTCTTTTCACCAAATTTACTTTTAAAAAAAGATGACTCAGATGTAATACCATCAATTAAACCTAAGTCTTTTGCCTCATTAGCTAACCAAAAGGAACCAGAGAATATGATTTTTTTATTTTTTTCGCTAATTTTCTTTTTTCTTCTCGAGGACACCCAATCAATAAAATTTTGATGTATTAACTTTTGAAGTTTTTTCAATTTTTCTTCATCTTTTTTATTAATTTTTAAAAATGGATCTAAAAAGCTTTTGTTCTCTCCAGCAGTAAATATCCTTCTCTCTACTCCAATTTTTTTAATAAGATCAGTAAATCCAAAACCACCTGATATAACACCTATTGAACCAACAATAGAATTTACATCTGCATATAATTCATCTGCTGCACATGCAAGCCAATAACCTCCTGATGCAGCAACATCTTCAACAAAACAATAACATTTCACTTTTTTCTTATCTGAAATTTCTCTTATTTTTTGTGCAATTAAAGATGATTGCACTGGGGAACCACCAGGAGAGTTAATGATAATTGATAGTGCATCAAATTTCATTTTCATTACTTTTGAGAAAAGTCCATTTAAATTATCCATATTCAATGGCGCTCTACTTCCAGATGCAATCATTCCTTTGAGATCGATTGAGATTATTGTTTTGTTTGGACTGAACATCATTTAAACCAATTTTCTATATCTTTAGAATACTTTGATAAATTATCGTGGATTATAATTGCATTTGATGTTTTCTCTATAAAATAATCACTTTTCGTGATTTTTATAAGGGCATTTTTAGGTTTTGTGCCTTTAAAAGATAATAAATGTGTTGTAGTTACTTCTAGATTAAATTTTTTCAATATATCTAACATAAAATCCATATTTTCAAATCTATTAATGATAAATGCTGTTCCTTTTACTTTTAAATAAAGAATTATGTTTTTAATCCATTTTTTCAAATTTGACTCAGTTATATATTTTGAAGCATTTATGGACGGATTTTTAGACTTTAGTACTTTATTTGCAAAATAAAAAGGAGGATTTGATAAAATTAAATCAAAGTAATTCTCATATTTTTTATCAAAAATGCAATTGTCATGAACTTTAAATTTTAAATTTTTTAAGTTATTTTCTTTATGATTTAAAACTGAAATTTTATGATGAGTTTCATTTTTTTCAAAACCAATAACTTCAGATTCTGGATTTCTATAAGCAACAATTAGGGAAATAGAACCACAACCAGATCCCATATCTAAAATTTTATTGTGCTTTTTTTTTGCATTAGAAGCCAGAATAATAGGCTCTATACCGCTCCTATAGCCTTTCTTTAATTGATAATATACAATTTTACCATCTAGTAGAAAATCTTTGGAGTATAAATTCATAGCTAATGCAAAAAATTAATTTTGAACAAACTATAAAGTTAATTCATAAAGAAATTAATGTAAAGTTAGTTAGAACTAATAAAGAGCTTGATAGATTTCTAGTAAGTGCTGTCCCTATTATTCCAAAATTAGGTAATTATTTTTTCAAAAAAAGGGGAAAGCAATTACGGCCAGTTTTATGTTTGCTATCAAGTAAAATGATAAATAAAAATTATTCACAAATATCAAGCGATATTGAAATGTCTACTGCAATCGAATTCATACATGGAGCTACCCTCCTACATGATGATGTGATTGATGAGGGTAAATTACGAAGAGGCCAAAAGAGTATTAACACAATTTGGAATAATAAGTTTAGTGTTTTGTTTGGCGATTTTTTATTTTCAAAGTCGTTTCAATTGATGACAAAAGCCAATTCTTTAAAAGCAATGGCTGCACTGTCTCAAGTAAGTAGTAAAATTTCAGAGGGAGAATTTATGCAACTCACTCATGAGAATAATATTCATATCACTGAAAGGAAATATATAGAGATTATATCTTTAAAAACTGCAGAATTATTTGCTGCGGCTATGAAAATCCCTGCCATTTTAACTGGTAAAAATTTAAAAATAGTCAGAAGTTTATACAAGTTGGGATTGTATTTTGGAATTATATTTCAAATCATGGACGATTTCCTTGATTATTTTGGAAATAGAATAACAGGTAAAAAGAATGGTAAAGATTTTTACGAAGGAAAAATTACTTTACCAATTATATTACTTTTAAAAAAGTCAAATAATACTGAAGTTAATTTTATCAAAAAGGTATTCAATAAACGCAAAAGATTAAAAAGTGATTACACGGAAATAATGAATTTAATGAAAAAATATAAAATTAACCATGACGTGAAAATATTCTGTGATAAATATAATAAAAAATCTTTGAAAATATTGAAACTATTTAAGGGCTATCAAAAAGATCTTTTTATAAATCTTCTTATAAGTTCTATTAATAGAACTTATTAGTCATATCTATATTTTTTATTAGGAAATTTATTGCTATTAACTTCTTTAGAGAATTTTTTTACAGCAATTTTAATATTTTTTGATAAATCTTCATATCTTTTTACAAATTTTGGATGATTATTTCCATACATTCCAAGCATATCCTCTGATACTAGTATTTGACCATCACAAAACTCAGATGCACCAATTCCAATTGTAGGTATTGATAAGACTTTAGTAACTTGTTTTGCTATCTTTGTTAACATTCCCTCCAATAATATGGATACAGCACCTGCTTTTTCTAAACACAATGAGTCCGAAATAATTTTATTTAAATCCTCTTTCTTTTTTCCATATATCTTAAATTTTTTTGTTGAACTAAATTTCTGTGGTTGTAAGCCTAAATGCGCCATAACAGGTACTTTTTTTTTCTTCAAATACTTAATTACGTCTTCTAGTTCAGTATTACCCTCTATTTTTACACCATCACAGGAAGTTTTTTTCATAACGGATAAAACACGTTTTACAGTATTGGACTCACTAAAATCTTTATTGTAAGGCAAATCAAAAAAAACCAGTGATTTTTCTGCAGCTTTTTTTACTGCAGTAGCATGATTGATCATTATTTGATCGTCAATAGTTCTAGTAGAGTCCATCCCATACAGCACGTTACTCATTGAGTCACCAACTAGCACTACATCAACGAGATCGTCAATAATTTTTGTGTAATTATAAGTATAAGATGTTAGGCAAATAATTTTTTTTTTGTTTTTTTTATTAAATACTGATTTAATTGATCTTTTCATGAATAATGATTTAAAAAGTATTCGAATTATAAAAGACTTTCCCAAAAAAGGTATTGCTTTTTACGATATATCTACAATTTTATCAAATCCTAAAGTTTTTAACAGAGCTGTAAACTCAATGTCAAAGGAGGTAAATAAATTAAATGCTAATACTATAGTTGGAATAGACTCAAGAGGATTTATTTTTGCCTCAGCTGTAGCTTATAAACTTAAAAAAAAATTAGTTATGATTAGAAAAAAAGGGAAACTACCAGGAAAAACCTATTTTACAAGTTATAAGCTCGAATATGGTTCTAATGAATTGGAGATACAAAGTGATATGATCAAAAGTTCTGATAAAATTGTAATAATTGATGATATTTTTGCTACGAGTGGGACTATTAGAGCATCAATGAAATTAATAAAAAAAACAAAAGCTAAGATCAAAGGTATCGTAGTGCTTTTAGAGCTAAATTTTCTTAATGGAAGGTCTAGAATTAAGCAGAAATTAATTAGTTTAAATGTAGTTAATACTTAGAATACTCTTTTTCTTCCTTAATCTTTGAGCCAGATAAAAGATTAATTTCTTTTTTTATTGAAGCCCTGATGTCATTTTTAAAATGTACATCTCTTGAGATTTTAATAAATTTCTCTCCAAAATCTTTATTTGCTTCACACTCTCTTTTAACATTTTCAATATCCCATAGTTCTTCATTAATAATTTGTAGTTTTTCAACAAATTTATTGAAAGACTCTTTATTGGCTATTTTTAAATTATTACTTTGCTCTATCAATGCCTCTAATTCTATCTTTATATTCTTTAATTTATTAGGATCATTCACCTTTTTTGATTTAATATTCAAAATAGTAATTTTATCAAATAATTCTCCTACAGAAATTTCAGCTAATATTTTCAAATTGTTCTACCATAAATATCTGAATATCTTTTAATATCTGACTCTAAAAACTTACTTCCCTTTTGTACCTCAATAATTATTAATTTTTTTTTTGAACTTTCATTCAAAACCCTATGTTTTGATTTCTTTGGAATAAATATATTTTCATTTTCTGACCTATAAAAGGTACGATTATTTATAATAACTGTTGCCCTTCCCTCTATAATTATCCAATGTTCTGATCTAAAATTATGTGATTGATAAGATAGAACACCTTCAGGATTTACTACAATCTTTTTGATTAAAAAATTTTTGGATTTTGAAAGAACAACAAAAGAACCCCATGGTCTTTTTATAGATTTTGTCATGAGAACATTCTCTTATTTTCATTTATAGACATAAAATTTAATATTAATGCACAAATAATAAGATTACTCAATAAAGAACTTCCTCCATATGACATAAATGGTAGAGCTACTCCAACTACAGGTAATATTCCTACTGTCATAGATATGTTAATTAAAAATTCAAAAAAGATTTTGAATGAGAGAACAAATAAGATTATCTTGTTAAACAACTGTGTTAGTTTGAATGTCTTAAAAACAGGTATTAAAAACAACACAAAAAAAAGTAAAATCAATAATATTGAGCCTGTAAATCCAAACTGCTCTGAAAATATAGCAAAAACAAAATCTGTCTCTTTTTCTGGAAGGAAATCCAAACTACTTTGTGAACCTTCAAGAAAACCATTTCCTTTTAAACCACCAGATCCGATGGCAATTTTAGATTGAATAATGTGGTAACCTTTGCCAAGAGGGTCTAAATCTGGATTTAGAAAAATTTGTATTCTATTCTGCTGGTAAGGTTTCAAAAGGTTCCATAGTAATGGACTTAATAAGAAAATTATCGTTAAGGATAATATTGGATAAATTAATTTAATTCCAGCATAGAATATGACTACAAGGCCTAAAGCCAAAATAATAATTGCTGTGCCTAAATCTGGTTGTATAGCAACTAGAACAAAAAAAATACATGACACCATAAGAGGTAATATTGACTTAAAAAGACCGATTGTTTTTTCAGCATTTAATTTATGAAAATATTTTGCCATAAATATTATTAAAGCTATTTTTGAAAATTCAGATACTTGTAAATTAAAACCAGCTATTCTTATCCATCTAGTTGCTCCCATACCTGTGTAACCAAAAGCTAATGTTGTAATTAATCCAATAAAAATTATTATTAAGAATATTTCTGCAAAATTAAAAATAAACTTGGGCTCTAATATAATAATACCAAAAAATAAAGGCAGAAAGATTAAAAATCTTATTAATTGGCTTGATGCCCATGGATCAAATGAACCTCCAGCTGCAGAATAAAGGTTAATCTCACCTATCCAAAAAATTATCAATAGAATAAAAAAATATATCCAATTTAAATTTAATAAACTTTTAAATTCTTTAAACATTATTTTTATATGCAAAATTTAAAATCTTATGGGCTATTGGCGCAGCTACGGCTGATCCAGAACCACCATTTTCGATGACTACAGAGGCAATATATTTTGGTTTATCATAAGGAGCATATCCCACAAATACAGAGTGGTCTTTAAATCTCTCCTCAACTTCTTTTGATTTGTACAAATCGTCTTCTCTCTCGCTTTCTTTAATTCTAATGACTTGTGAAGTACCAGTTTTACCACCTATTTTTACAAATTCTGGATTTGTAATACTTAATTTATATGCTGTACCTCTTGGTTCTTGAACAACAGAGTTAAGAGCATTAATTAAAATTTTTTGATGTTCAGAATTAAACTTTTTTCCTATAAATTTTGTTGGTAACTTTTTATCTAATTTAGGAATTGGATATTTTCCTCCATTTAATATTGCGGAGTAAAGTGTCGCAAGTTGTAATGGAGAGGTAAGGTTATAACCTTGACCTATGCTAGTAATTAGAGTTTCACCTTGGTACCAACTTTGTTCTAAAAAAGCTTTTTTCCATTTTTTGTCTGGAATAAGGCCTTTGCCTAAATTTGAAAGGCCAATGTCATACTCTTTGTTGAGTCCTAATTTAGTCGATAAAATAGCTATATCATCAATATTTATTTTTTTAGCTAATTCATAAAAAAACACGTCACAAGACTCTTTAATAGCTCTCTTAAGATTAACCTTTCCATGCCCGTCTTTTTTCCAACAATAATAATTCCTATCACCAAGTGAAGAATGACCTTTGCAAAAAACCTCAGTTTGAGTATTGATCAAATTACGCTGAAGGCCTAACAATGCTGGTATTGGTTTGAAAACAGAACCAGGCGGATAAAAACCAGAAAAAGCTCTATTTAAAAGTGGTTTTTTTTCATCCTTTAAAAATTCATTAATTTTATTGTTTTCCCTATCTTCAAAAATTTGTGCATCAAAAGTAGGGTTAGAATTCATAGATAAAATTGAACCGTCTATAACACTTAATACAATAACTGAACCTTTTTTATCTGGTGGTAATAGTGATTGAGAATAATTTTGAAGGTTCAAATCTAATGTGAGGTATAAATCATTTCCCTTGATAGATTTTTCAATTGAAGTTTCTCTAATTATTTTTCCCTTAGCATTTACTTCACTAAATACTTTGCCTGGTGTACCTTTTAAGTGATTTTCATAACTTTTTTCTAA
The DNA here is from genome assembly GCA_902610175.1 of uncultured Alphaproteobacteria bacterium. Lineage (GTDB taxonomy): Bacteria > Pseudomonadota > Alphaproteobacteria > HIMB59 > HIMB59 > HIMB59. The sequence goes on from CACLUR010000007.1 coordinate 25,455, forward strand.
ATGAAATACACCTTTGGGGTAATGTTCATAACTTTGAGTTGGTTGACCCATATAACCAATTACATGCGAAAAATTTTTATATGGATAATACCTTTTTTTAGACTCAATAATTTTTATTGAATTAAATTTGAACTTATTTTTTTCAAACTTAACTATCTGTTCCCATTTAGCTCTTTTTACACTAAATCCAATGTAGTCATTATAGTTTTTTAATCTATTTTTAATTTTATCAAAATTTAAATCTAATTTAATTAGTAAATCTAGATTTTTGATTTCTCTAAAATAGTCTTTGTTTAAATATTTGAATACCACAAATTCATATAAAGATGAACTCCCTGCTAATAAATTATTTTTTGAGTCGTAAATATTACCTCTTATAGGCGGAGTCAATTTTATAGATACTTTATTTTCAACAGATTTCTTTTTGTAAAAGTTAAAATTAATAACTTGGAGTGAAAATAACCTCACAGATATAATAAAAGATAGTAAAACACCTATAGAAATTATAATAAAAGATCTTCTATTAAGTATTTTAATACTATCTTCACTTATCTTATTTTTTTCCAAATTTTATGAGTCCTAAATATACTGCTGGTATAATAAATAAAATTAAAAGATATTGAAAATTTAATAATCTAAAAACCAATGGATAATCAAAAAAGCAAAAGGTAATAAAACTTAATAGAAAAATAATTAAAGTTTTTATTTCTATAGATAGTCTATAATTGTTAATTAAATAATTTAATAAAAGTATAGGTATTAATAAAAATACAGTTCCTATTAATATTGGAAGTCCTACAAAAACCTCTATGACGAATGTTGATAGTATAAAAATAAAAATATCTAAAGATTTTATTTTTTTTTTATTAAGTATTGTGAAAAAAGCTATATTTATCAAAGATAAAATCACTATATCATTTAAAATAAAGTTAAAATTTCCATAAACTATAAATAAAAACAAAATGGCTATTATTCTAATCATTTTTAATAACTCTTAAATTTTCTAAATTTTTTATGTTACTTGTTAAAATTACAGGTTGGTCATTATCAAGGTAAACTACACCAAGTCTAAGTATTACATTATCAAGGTGTACTACAGCAATATCACCTGATTTAAAATCAGGTATTTCAGTGCTATTCTTTTGTCTTAAAAAACTTAAATAATTATTATTTGTGCCACTTACAATATAGGACTTTCCATTAATTATAACCTCGTCTCCATAATTGATACTTTCTGTTGTAATAACTTCAGATGTATATAAGCTTGTATTAACAATTCGACCAACTATATTTAATCCATCAATAACATAATCTCCTGAAGAAAGTCCGCTTTTTGATCCTTTATTAATTATAAAATTTTTATTATAAATTAAATTTTTATCTCCTAAAATTTGTACCCCAATTGAAATCGGTATTTCAATATTAGACTCATGAAAAATTTTATTTTGCTCTGAATATTTTGAAGTTAAGGTTAATAAATATTTATTGATAGATCTTAGATATTCATTTTCACTTTCTAGTATTTCAATAGTTCTTAAATTATTTAAATTAAAATTAAAAATTTTGTATATATCACTTACTATATTAATTGTATTAATAAAAGGCTGCTCTAATTTTTCTTTTACAAAAAAAATTAGTAACTTTGTCTTAGAATTATAATTAGGAAATAGAATTAATGTTAGAAATAAAAAAAAACAAATTATATATGTTAAAATGATTTTTTTATCTTTAATCACTTAAGAATACATCTTGATGGTTTTGGTTCTCCTCTAATGCCATACCAGTACCACGAGCAACGCAGGTCAAAGGATCATCTGCTATTGAAACAGGTAGTCCGGTTGTGACTCTAATTGCTTCGTCTAAACGTTGTAGTAAAGCTCCTCCACCTGTTAGCATAATGCCTTTATCAACTATATCTGCAGCTAATTCAGGAGGAACGACCTCAAGTGCCCTTTTTAAAGCTGTAATTATTTGAGATAATGAGTCAGACAAAGCTTCAGCTACTTGTCTTTCAGATATCACCACCTCTCTTGGTAGACCATTTATAAGATCTCTTCCTTTTACTGTAAGAGTCTTACCATCTCCATTATCAGGAATTCCTGCACAACCAATTTCAGTCTTAATTCTTTCAGCAGTCGACTCACCTATAGCCAATTTATGAACACTTCTCATGAAATTAACTATTGAGTCATCCATTGTATCACCACCAACTTTAATACTACTGGAATGGACAACACCTCCAAGAGATAAAACTGCAATTTCAGTAGTACCTCCACCAATATCTACTACCATAGATCCTGAAGGTTCAGAAATCGGTAATCCAGCACCAATAGCAGCAGCAACAGGTTCCTCAATAAGATACACTTTTTTTGCACCTGCAGTTTCAGCAGACTCTTTTATTGCTCTTCTTTCAACATTAGTAGCTCCAGATGGAACGCAGATAACGATAATCGGGTTAGCAAAAAAACTTTTCTTATGAACTTTTTTTATAAAATGTTTAATCATTGCTTCTGCTATATCAAAGTCTGCTATTACACCGTCTTTCATAGGTCTAATTGCTTCAATCCTTCCAGGAGTACGACCAAGCATTGATTTTGCTTCACTACCGACAGCTAATACTGATTTATTATTTTTATTATCTGTGGCTATTGCAACAACTGATGGCTCATTTAAAATAATGCCCTTCCCTTTAACATAAACTAGAGTGTTAGCAGTGCCCAGGTCTAAACCCATATCTTCACTTAAAAAAGAGCCAAAAGATTTAAGCATTTAAATACCTTTAATATTTGAGATACTGATCTCAGAAACTCCTTCTTGTATATTAGAGTTATTTTCAAAGTTTAATATTTTATTGCATGCATTGATATAAGATTTTGCAGAGGCAACTATAATATCTATATCAGATGCCTTACCAATGAATTCTTTATTTAAATATCCAAGTTTAACAGTCACTTCTCCTTGTGCATCAGAGTCAGGAGTAATTGCATTTATGTGATACAAAACTAATTTTGGGTAAAAACCAACTACTTTTGAAATACAATTAAATACAGCATCAATGGGTCCATTTCCAGATCCACTTACCTCTTTCAGTTCCTCCTTAAAGTTTAACTCTAAAGAAGCAACATGCTTAGAGTTAGTGCCTGACATGATACTTAAATTTTTAAGTTTTAAAGTATTTGATTTATTAAAATGAGTATCATCTACCAGAGCTATTATATCTTCATCATAAACATCTTTCTTCTTATCAGCTAAGAGCTTGAATTTTTCAAAAATTTCATTGATAAAATTATCACCTACTTCATATCCTAAAATTTTTAATTTTTCTTTGAATGCATGCTTTCCAGAATGTTTACCAAGCACCAAACTTGATTTTTTTAAACCAATCGTTTCCGGTGACATGATTTCATAAGTTTGAACATTTTTTAATACTCCATCTTGGTGAATTCCTGACTCATGAGCAAAAGCATTTGCGCCAACAATTGCCTTATTAGGCTGAACAGGAAATCCTGTAATTGATGATACAAGTTTTGATGTTTTTGAAATGGCGCTTGTATTAACATTAGATTGAACTTTTAAAAGATCTGATCTAACTTTCAAAGCCATTACTACTTCTTCTAGTGCAGCATTACCCGCTCTTTCTCCTAATCCATTTATAGTACATTCAATTTGTCTTGCACCATTTTCAACTGCATTTAAAGAATTTGCAACCGCTAACCCCAAATCATTGTGACAATGAACAGAAATTATTGCTTTATCAATGTTAGGAACATTATTTTTAATTTTTTTTATAATGTCTCCGAATTCAAATGGTAAGGTATAACCGACTGTGTCAGGAATATTTATTGTAGATGCACCGCTTTCTATAGCTAAATCTATACATTTATATAAAAAATCGATAGAGGATCTCCCACCATCTTCACAACTCCACTCAATATTAGGGCATAAGTTTCTCGCAAATGATACGCTATCTTTAATTTTTTCTATGACCTCTTCTTCAGTTAACTTAAGTTTAAACTTCATGTGTATTGGACTTGTGGCAATGAAAGTATGGATTCTTGGATTTTTCGCTTTTTTTACAGCACTCCAAGCTGTTTCGATATCATCTTGTTTTGCCCTAGCTAATCCAGCTATCTGACAGTCCTTAATTTCACTTGCAATTGCTTGAACTGAGTTAAAGTCACCTTTTGATGCTATGGGAAAACCAGCCTCAATTATATCAACCTTTAACTCCTCTAATAGTCTGGCAATAGAGAGTTTTTCTTCTTGATTCATCGAAGCTCCAGGAGACTGTTCTCCGTCTCTAAGAGTAGTATCAAATATTAAGACTTTATCTGGCAATACTAGATATCCTTTACAAGTTTATTCGATGCAATCCATGGCATCATAGACCTTAATTTAGCTCCTACCTCTTCAATTTGGTGCTTTGCACCTTTATCTCTCATTTGTTTAAACTTAATTTGTCCTGACTTATGTTCAGCCATCCATTCTTTTGTAAAAGTACCATCTTGTATTTCACTAAGAACTTTTTTCATTTCAGTTTTAGTAGCTTCGTTAGGAACTACTCTTGGGCCTCTGGTATAATCTCCATATTCAGCTGTATTAGATATAGAATACCTCATATTAGCCATGCCTCCCTCATACATTAGATCAACAATTAATTTTACTTCATGTAAACATTCGAAATATGCCATCTCAGGCGCATAACCAGCCTCAACAAGAGTTTCAAAACCGTTTCTAACAAGTGACATTAACCCTCCACAGAGAACTGTTTGCTCACCAAATAAATCTGTTTCGCATTCCTCTTTAAATGTAGTTTCAATTATTCCTGATTTACCTCCACCTAAAGCAGAAGCATACGCAAGACCAATTTCTTTTGCATTACCACTTACATTTTTGTCTACTGCAAGTAAACATGGCACTCCACCGCCTTTAAGATACTCTCCTCTTACTGTGTGGCCAGGGCCTTTTGGAGCGACCATAAAAACATCTAAATCTTCTCTTGCTGTAATAAGTTGAAAATGAATATTTAAACCATGAGCGAATGCTAAAGCAGCGCCGTTTTTTATGTTGTCATGGATTTGAGTTTGATAAATTTCTTGTTGATTTTCATCAGGAGCTAAGAACATTACAATATCAGCATCCTTTACTGCATCAGCAGGTGTTTGAGTTTTTAGACCCACATTTTTTGCTTTTTCAATTGATGAAGAACCCTCTCTCAATCCTACAACTACATTAGAAGCCCCAGAGTCTTTTAAGTTTAATGCATGAGCATGACCTTGCGATCCAAAACCTATTATTACAATTTTTTTGTCTTTAATTATGTTAAAATCGGCATCTTGTTCGTAATAAACCTTCATATTACCCCCTAAAAACGTTATATTCCGAGCCCTATAGGACCACTTCGAACTAGTTCGACTTTTATACCACCGATTGTGCCTAAGTCATCTAAAAATTTGTTTATTCGCTCGCTTGTACCTGATATTTCATAGACAACAATATTTTGTCTTTTTTGAACAGTTCTTGAACGATAAATATCTGCATAATTGAGTATTTTTTGATCTTGTTCCTGATTTTCAAATTCTATTTTAACTAGGCAAATTTCTGCCTCATAAGACTCACTTAAGTTTGCTAAATTAGTGGCACTATGAACAGGAACAAGTTTTTCTAGTTGTGCTATAATTTGACTAATTACTTTTTCTTCTCCTAAAGTTTCTATAGTAATTCGGGAAAGATTTTTCTTAACGTCTACAACTGTTACATTTAATGCTTCAATATTATATCCTCTTCCTGAAAATAAACCTACTATGCGTGCAAGAATACCAGGTTCGTTATCAACAATAACTGAAAGAACGCTTCTCTTAGACTCTTTAAAAGCGTTTATAGGTGTAGGATAAACTGAAGTAGAGGACATTATGAAAAATTATTAGACTAGTACTTTTCCTTTTTCCTGATTTTCAGGATTTTCTTTATCGTATTTAGATAGTAACATTTCGTGATGCGCAGCTCCGCTTGGTATCATAGGAAAACAATTTTCTTTTTTATCGACCCAAATGTCGGCTATGACTGGCCTATCAATTGAAATCATTTCATTAATTGTATCATCTAATTCTGAAATATTTTTTGCCCGAACTCCAACAGCATTGAAACTCTCTGCTAATTTTTTAAAATCAGGAAGAGCATCCACGTAACTTTCTGAATATCTACTTCCATGTAATAGTTCCTGCCACTGTCTAACCATTCCCATATATTCATTATTTAGAATAAATATTTTTATTGGTAACTTATATTGAACAGCAGTGGCTATTTCCTGAATATTCATTAGAAAAGAAGCCTCTCCAGCAATGTCTATGACCAATGACTCTGGATTTGCCATTTGTGCGCCTACTGCAGCAGGCATACCAAATCCCATTGTACCTAGGCCTCCTGATGTAATCCATCTGTTTGGTTTTGAAAATTTATAATACTGTGCAGCCCACATTTGATGCTGACCAACTTCTGTAGTAACAAAAGTGTCTTTTTGTTTTGTTAATTCGTAAAGTCTAGAAATAGCATGTTGTGGTTTGATCACTTCATCTCCTTGTTCGTAGTGGAGACATTCTTTTTTTCTCCATTCATTAATTTGACCCCACCAATTACTATAATCTTTATCGCCAAAATCAATGTTATTAGAGTCTATAAATGAGTTAATCTCTTTAAGTGTTAGAGTGATGTCAGTATTTGTATGAAAGTCAACTTTTACGTTTTTATTGATTGAACTCTGGTCAATATCTATATGAAATTTTATAGAGTCTGGAGAAAAAGCATCTAATCTTCCAGTTACACGGTCATCAAATCTTGCTCCAACATTAATCATCAAATCACATTTATTCATAGCTAAGTTTGCTTCATAGTTACCGTGCATACCTAACATTCCTAGCGAACTCTTATCCTCTCCTGGAAAACAACCCAATCCATGAAGAGTTGTTGTAATTGGAATATTTGTTTTTTTTACAAGTTTAATAAGCTCTTGGCTAGCTTGATGGCCTGAGTTTAAGCAACCACCTCCAACATAAAATATTGGTCTTTCTGATTTTTTAATATGACTTATTAGCTTCTCAACAAAATTTTTATCAACACTTTTTGAACCAGCTTTAATTCTGTGCTCTCTAAATCTTATATCTTTTTTTGATATATATTTTGACTTTGCAAACTGAACATCTTTAGGAATATCTATTAAAACAGGACCAGGTCTACCAGAGCTAGCAATTTCAAATGCCTCGTGAATAGTCTCAGAGAGTTTAGTCACATCCTTAACAAGATAATTATGTTTAGTGCAAGGTCTTGTGATTCCAGTTGTATCGCATTCCTGAAATGCATCTGTCCCAATTAAATGTGATGGGACTTGACCACTGATACAGACAATTGGAATACTATCCATTAATGCATCTGTTAATCCTGTAACAACATTGGTCACACCAGGACCTGATGTTACTAACAACACACCTACTTTTCCGCTTGATCTAGCATATCCCTCTGCTGCATGAACTGCACCAGCCTCTTGCCTTACTAATACATGTTTTAAAAAGTTTTGACCAAATATTGCATCATAAATGGGAAGAACAGCCCCCCCTGGATAGCCAAAGATTGTATCAACCTCTTGGTCTTTAAGGGCTTTGAGTAAAATATCTGCTCCCGTGAATTCGTTTTCATTGTTCATTTAGGTATATACTTATATTTTCAATTGAATCTTTAGGGAAGCTTTTTTTATAGTTTATTCTCAAATTAAGGCGGCTAAATTTTTGGTTATTCCACCATGTAAACTGTCTTTTAATATACCTCTTGGTATTTTTAATTCCTAAATAAATAGCCTCGTCTAAACTTAATTTATTTCTAACACAAGATAGCAATTCTGGTAAACCATGAGCTTTATAGAGAGTTTTTGATATTTTTATATTTTCATAAAGTGATTTAACCTCTTCTAATGCACCATTATTTATCATTTGATGAAATCTTAATTCTGCTTTTTCGTAAAGATCTTTCTTTGGTTTTGTAACTTGGATAACAAGTGAATTAGGAGTGATTGGTACTTTACTACCATAATTATTTTCCATTGTATCATTATGCTCCAAGCAAAAAGCTAAACGACTTAATAATCTTTGTTTATCCTTTGGGAAAATTTTTTCTTTATAATATTTTTCTAAAATATTTAGGCAATGATCTGGGCCTTTGTCTAAAAATAAATCTTCTGCTTGTTTTTTAAATTTGTAACTAATTGATGGCGTCTCTGATAATCCCTCTATTAGTGATTGAATGTAAAATCCAGTACCACCAACAAAGACAGGTATTTTATTTCTAATTTGAATATTTTTGACTACTTGCTTAACATCATCAATCCAATGATTGACTGAATATTCTTTATTATTGACATGTCCATAGAGATGATGTGGGACTATCTTTAATTCTTGCTCTGTAGGTCTGTTTGATAAAATCTTTAGTTGTTTATATACTTGTATACTGTCAGCATTGATAATCTCTATGTCTATTAATTTTGATAATTCATATGTGTAATCATTTTTACCTGAACAAGTGGGACCTACAACAAAAAGAAATTTATTCAATAACGAATGGGTTTATTAACCAAAATTCATTACCGTCTCTAATAACTCTTAATAACAATTTATCTCGATTCAAATTAATACTGTTAGATATAATTTTCTCAAAAGAACTAATGTCTGTAATTTTTTCACTGGATACTTGGATAATAACATCATTCTTTAAAAGATTTTCGTTATTATCTCCTACCTCTGTGACCAAAATACCTTTGGTTTTTGAGTCTAACCCTAAAGAATTTATAGCATCTATTGTCAACTCAAGAACAGTAATATCTAACTCTTCCAAATAAATACCATCGTTTTTAGCGAGTTTGCGACCCTCTTTTAATTCACCTACCTTTACCTTTATATCTATAATCTCTCCGTTTCTCCAAACTTTAACAATTACTTCACTATCTATTGGAGTTTCTGCAACAACTTTGGGCAAATCTTTAAATGATGTGATTTTTTGATTATTAAACTCAATTATTATATCTCCAGCTTGAATGTTTGATAATGCAGCAGGGCTATTTGGTTCAACAGAAGCAACAAATGCTCCCTCTGTTGAGTCATAGCCTAAACTCTCTGAAAATTCTTCAGTTAAATCCTGAATTTGAACACCAAGTCTTCCTCTTTTTGCCTGACCAAATGAGATTATTTGTTCAACAATTAATTTTGCTGTTTGTGAGGGAATAGAAAAACCTAAGCCAACACTTCCACCTGTTTGAGAGATAATCATTGAATTAATTCCAATTACCTCTCCATTTAAATTAAATAAAGGCCCACCAGAGTTACCTCTGTTGATTGGTGCATCAGTTTGTATAAAATCAACGTAAGGGCCGCCACCTATATCTCTATTTATAGATGATATTATTCCTGAAGTTACAGTTCCTCCCAAACCAAGAGGGTTTCCAATAGCTAGTACAATGTCTCCAACTCTTGATAAATCTGAGTCTCCCCAGTTAACACTTTGTATATCAACAGACGAGGGGTCAATTTTTAAAACAGCTATGTCAGTTTTAGGGTCAGTTCCAACAAGATCTGCAGGAATTTCATCGACTCCATTATTGAAAATTACAGTAATTTGATCTGCTCCGCTTATAACGTGATTATTTGTAACTACGTAACCTTCATCACTAATAATGAAGCCTGATCCAAGACCAGTTAAATTTTCACGTTTTGGCATTTGATTACCAAAAAAATCATCAAACATATCATTGAAAGGATGGCCTTCTGGCAATTCAGGTAATTGCCTTGTTTGTCTTTCTACAGTTTGACTAGTAGCTATACTTACAACTGAAGGTAGAAGTTCATCAACTAAATCTGCATAACCTCTCTCAAATTGTGCTGATGCACCCTGAATTGTAAAAAAAATACTGAAAAGAGATAAAACAAAAAGTCTTTTCATCTTAAAAATAATATTTAGTTGGCGCCCTCAGAGTTTTCAAAGTACTCAAAGAAATCACTATCAGGAGATATTACCATGGTAGTTGTTCCATCTTTAAAAGTATCTGCATAAGCTTCCATTGATCTTATAAATTCAAAAAATTCAGGGTCTTTTGCAAAGGCCTCATTTAAAATTTGGTTTCTTGCTGCTTCACCTTCACCTTTTAAAATATTAGATTGTTTTTCTGCTTCAGCTATAATTTCAATTTTCTCTCTATCTGCAGTAGCCTTAATTTTTTGTGAAATCTCTTGACCTTCCGCTCTTAATAAATTTGCTTCTCTTTCTCTTTCCGTTCTCATCCTGTCAAACACGTTAGATTGAACTTCTGGCGTAAGTTCTGTTCTTTTTAACCTCAGGTCAACAATTTCAATACCAAAGGTATCTTGATCTTCACGAACATTTTCAAAAATCTCAGCCATAATTTTATCACGATCATCAGATAACAAATCATTTAATTGATACTGAGCTATTACACCTCTTACAGATGAGTTTACTATTCTACCCAAACGATCATTAAGGGCTAGCTCTGTTCTTGTTGTTTGAAAAAACTTTAAAGGATCTTTAATCATATACCTAACTATTGAGTCGACAACAATACGCTTTTGGTCTCTTAGTATCACCTCTTCTTGAGCAGGATCTAAGTTTAAAACCCTACTGTCGTAGTAAACAACGTTTTGGATAAATGGTAGTTTAAATTTCAAACCAGGTGATTGATGCACAGCACGCGGTTCACCAAATTGCAAAACAATTACTTGTTTTGTTTGATCAACAACAAAGAAAAAGCCTGATGCAAACAAAATAAAGAAGAAAGATAATCCAATAATAATATAGTTTCTCATTTTCATTAGTTGTTACCTGTCTGCTTGTTCTTGTTTAACTCATTTAAAGGTAAATAAGGAACAACACCGTTGCCAGAATTCTGATCAATCATTATCTTGCTAGATCCTGATAGGACGTCTCTTAATGTTTCTAAATAAATTCTTTTTTTGGTTGTCTCTTTAGATTGCTCATACGTGTCTAACACTTGAAGAAATCTGCTTGCTTCACCTTCAGCTTGTTTAATTAATTTATTTTTATAACCCTCTGCCTCTTGGAGGATTTTTTCAGCCTCACCTCTTGCCTCAGGCACAATTCTGTTACTGTAAGCCTCTGCTTGGTTGACTGTTCTCTCCTTGTCCTGTCTTGCTTTTTGAACATCATCAAATGCATCTATAACCTCTCTTGGAGGGTTAACGTCTTGTAATTGTATAGATTGAATTAGTATTCCAACTTCATATTCATCCAAAAGTTCTTGTAGTAATGATCTTGAGTCTCTCTCAACGGATTGTCTAGAAACAGTTAATAGTCCCTCTAGGTTAGTTTGACCAACAACCTCTCTTAGCACACTTTCAGATATAACTTTTACAGTTTCTTCTGGATCCCTTAAATTAAATAGGAATTGCCCAGCATCTTTAATTCTATAAAGAACTGTATAATCTAAATCAGATATATTTTGGTCGGATGTTAACATCATACTTTCTTCGAGTACATCTCTAGTAGAATTTCCATTGGATCTAAAACCAACATTAATTTTTCTGATTGCCTCAACTTTTGGAGTTAAGACTTTTCCTATAGGTGTTGGGAAAAAATAATGGAGCCCTGGATCTGTTGTACTTTCATTCCATTTACCAAAAAGTAGTTCAACTCCTTGTTCATCAGGCTCAACTCTATAAAAACCTGTCGCAAGCCAAATTACAAAAGCTATCAATATTAAAAATGAAACACCCTTAAAACCACCTTTAAAAGGCATTTTAATTTTGTATTTATTTTTTAAATCTTTGAGAAGGTCATCAATTGAGTCGTTGTTACCACCTGAGAAACCGCCGGAACCTCTGTTATTGTTCCCTGATGAGGGCCCCCATGGACCATCAAGTGCAAAAATTTTAAATTTGTTTTTGTTCACGATACATTATATGTAGTGTTTAATATATGAATATCAAGACTTGTTTTGGAATATCAAGCTGTAAAGGTGGTGTTGGTAAATCAACAGTAGCTTGCAATATCGCTATAACTTTAGCAAACCAAGGATACAAAGTTGGCCTTTTAGACGCAGACATTTATGGACCTAGTGTCCCAACATTACTTGGCATCGGAGATAAGGAACCTAAAGTTGAAGATGGGAAGTTTTTACCCTTTGAAGTATTTGGGATAAAAGCAATGTCGATAGGTTTCCTCGTCAATGAAGAACAAGCAATTGTTTGGCGAGGACCAATGTTAGCTAAAGGGCTTGATGGACTCATTAACAAAACAATTTGGGGTGATTTAGACTATTTAATTGTTGATTTTCCCCCTGGTACTGGAGATGTACAAATATCAATGTCCCAAAAACTCAAACTGGATGGAACTCTTATTATTACAACTCCACAGCTTCTATCTTTAAAAGATGTCATCAGAGGTATTAATATGTTTATCAAGGTTAATGTTCCAATACTTGGTGTAGTTGAAAATATGTCTTATTTAGAAGAACAAAATGAAAAAAAATATATTTTTGGTGAATCAAAAACTAAGTCTCTACTACTCAAAGAAAATATAAATTTAATTGAAGAACTTCCTTTTAATTTAAATGTCCCTAAAAGTTGTGATGATGGAAAGCCCTATTGTTTTGACTATAAAGATGATTATTCTCTAAAATTTGAAAATATAACAAACGCAATTACAAAAAAATTTCAAAGTTAAGATAATTTAATATTAAACTTTGCTTCTAATTCTCTAAGCTCTCTTGGAGATAGTTTGTAATTAGACTTCTTAATTTTTTTATTCGCTAATTTATCTTTAACAATTTTCAAAGCCTCTTTAGAGAGTTGGAAAGAGTCCGAACGGTAATCTTCAAAAGCTTCGTATGTTAAGGGTACCCACTTTTTTAAAATTTCAACCATTTTTTCAGCATAAATTTGTATTTCATACTGAGCATGGCTATCTGCTCGTAATCTTAAAAAATGCATTAGATTATGAAGGTCTACTTTCCAATACCATTGTGTGTAATAATTTAATGGAAGAGTTGTTCGAGCTAGTTCTCTAGCTAGACCCTCCCCTTCAACGTATTCATCATTATTCAAAAGCTTACCATTCAATAAATTTTGGTAGTCATCATAGAGTTGTTCAGAATTCTTTTGAATTAAATCTTGGGCTTGTTTTGCAAACTTTTTATCTAAAGTATTTGATCTCCCTTGCTTGTTTGTAGTGGATTGAGATCCAAGTTGATCCATTTCTGGAACATAAAACTCTTTATCTAATACTGAATATCTGGCAGAGTATTCATTTACATTTGCAGTTCTGTGTCTAATCCATTGTCTAGCAACAAAAATAGGAAGTTTAATATGAAACTTAATTTCACACATCTCAAAGGGAGTTGTGTGCCAGTGACTTAAAAGATATCTAATAAGACCACGGTCCTCACGTAATTTTTTTGTCCCCTCACCATAGGAGACTCTGGCTGCTTGGACTATTGACTGATCTGTTCCCATGTAATCAATAACCCTTATGAAACCATGGTCTAAAATTGGGATTTGTTTATATAGAATTTTTTCTAAAGCAGATGAAGTAGCTCTAGTAGTTTTAAAATCTTTAAATTTTGGCACTTTAGTGATTTTTTTCTTCATAGGTGTTTAAAGGATTCATTTATTAGACTATATTATCTTCGTTGTTTATCAACTATAGCAATAAACGCTATATGTAATAGGTGTATCGGACTCGGGGGCGGTACCCGACACCTCCACCATAAAAATTTTTATGGGGGTGATATAGGTTTGACGTGCTCTGAAGGATATAGTTTTTGCTCGTTGTAAGCGTTTCTTCGACATAGAAACTTAAAATAATTGCTAACAATAATGAATTAGCACTCGCTGCTTAATCTAATTAGGTAAGCGCGGCTTTGGGGCGGCCGGGCAACAGAACGCCCCTTTCATTAAATTTGTAATTTTTTATAAAATAATTTTGTATGTCCTAGAGTCTTTCTGATCACTAACTTCAATTATCTTAAACTTACCTGTTTTTTCTATCTTTGCGCCTTTTGATGTAACAAAGGATTTCATTTTTTTTACTTCACCCTCTGACATTTTTCTTTGATATTTGAGTGTATGACTTTTGGAACCAATTTTAAAAATAGTTTTCATAATTGTAATTACGACTTTGAATTATGCTGGATGAAACTTAATTATGATTTATTTGCATAATGTGTTAATAAAAAATTAATATTTTTTTTTAATAATAAGCTAAAATAAATTTAATATTAATAAAGGAGAGTGTAATCATGGAAAAAATGATGTTAGCAATTGGTAGATTAAAAGAGGGTGAAGGCAAATTTGAAAAATTTATGGCTTTTTTTCAATCTGATGAGGGGATGGCAATGAGGAAAGCTGCAGCACATGTCGAAAAAACAGTTCCTGGAATTTTACCTGATAAAAGTGGTATCATGTTTAAAGTTCATGTTCATAATGAAGAGGAAATGATGGGTATCGTTAAAGGAACTAATCCTGTGATGAAGCCAATTTATGATGAATGTATACAAAGCATTGAATTGTTCGAATTAACACAAGTCTCATTAGACGAAAAAAAGGATTAAAAATGTCAATATTAAAAAAATATGATGAGGTCTTTATGAATAAAGATGAAGCTGGAATGAATGAGGTGCTTCATGATGATTATAAATTCACAATGCATGCTTCTGGAAAAGTTTTAACTAAACAAGATGTTATACAGTGGGCAATGAGCGATGATATTAACAGAGATAAGGTTCGAATTATTTATGAAAATGATGAAATTGGAATTGAGCACTCATTTGTAACATTTTCAGATGGTAACACACAGGCAGTTATGGCGGTATTCACTTTCAAAGATGGTAAAATCTTTTCTTTAGAAACTGGTGCTACAAATATGCCGAAGTAGTTAGTTTAAATATTTTGAAAGGTCTGGTTTAAAATAATTTGGGCCTTTCATTACTTTTCCAGCCTCATTATATATAGGTTTACCATCCTCACCTAATTTACTCATGTTAGAGTTTTGAACTTCCTCAAAACATTTATCTAAATCAATACCGAAAGCATGGCCAGCTCCATAGGTAACATAAAGTATGTCAGTTAATGCATCTGCCACCTCAAGTAAATTTTCATCCTGCATTGCTTCAATTAATTCTTCTAATTCTTCTTTGATAAGGTCTATTCTCAACTTGTTGGTCTTAGTGTCACTAAATCCAGCTTTATCTTTTACTTCTTGACCATATGTTTTCATAAATAACCTTACTTTTTCAAAATTTGTCATTAATAACCTCTAATCTTTTAATAATTGAAAATAATTTTATTTCATTTTCATTTTAAATTTATAGGATCCTATTATAGGAGAAAATATGGCAACTTACGAATGTTCAAATTGTGGAATGTCAGTAAATGCAACATGTGGAAAATGTGATGCGCCTTTGGTTGATGATGTACTAAAGCTAGATAATGGATCAGAAGTGCAGATATCCAAGTGCCCAAATGATCACGGTAAAATTAAATCTCCAACCTGTTGTGGAAATGATATGTCCTGTTCAGTAGATAACTAATTTTTACTAGTAAAAAGAAACTATTTGTAATAAGAATTATGCGCTATGGCCAGATAGCTCAGTCGGTAGAGCAGAGGACTGAAAATCCTCGTGTCGGCGGTTCGATTCCGTCTCTGGCCACCAGTTCTAAATATTATTGAAGATTTAACTCATCAATAGAACGATCGTTTCTAGATCTACTTAATTCTAGAAGCCCGCCCCTTGTGTAACCATAAACATTTGTAATACTTAAATCATCTCTAAATTCATTCTTTAACATACCTACAAGTTTTCTTAGTGTATTTTGATCACTTGCGACAGGGTCAATAACTACTTTTCCAGATATATTTTTTAATTTTATGAGCTTAGAAATTAATTGGATTGCTTCTCTATTTGTATCAAATCTTTTTGCTGAACCTGTATTGACATCTATAGCTGTAAGAGCATCTGTTTTACCAATCATTATATTACCTCCGCTAGGTAAATCGTAATTATGACCAATTAAATAATCTATCTTTTCACCTAAATTAAATACCTCTTCAATTTGTTCATTAGACATCTCTTCACATAGATTTGCAAAAGTAGAGTCTAGTTTTTCATCCCAGTTTTTTACTCTTTCGAATCGATCGTTGTCACTAAAGATGATTTGATCAGTATTTTTATCAGAGTAATCACAAACAAAATTTTGATCAAAATATGTATTTTGAAAAACAAGACCCTCATCACTTAATTCTTTTGCATTTAATTCTATTTCTTTCCATTGATTATTTAAATCATTCAACTCAGATTGAGCTATTTCTATGTTTTCAGGAATAAGATTATGCCTAGCTATCAATCCTACTTCAGACTCACTCAGAGCATCCATAATTTTATCTTGTTGATTTGTGTCTAAGTTTTTTCTTGTTCTTCTACTTAAAATTATTTCGTCACCATATGGTAATAGATTTATAAATTTACCAGTTAAAATGACATTATTTGTAAAAAGATGAACTTTATCTTTGGAGCCTATACTTCTTACTTGAAGTAATAAAGATTGTCCTTCATGCGCCTTATCACCATTAGGAAGATTTATTCTTTTAAAGAAACCTTTTTGATCTCCATTACCGTAAGAGACAAATGCTCCACTATCATTTGGTAAAATTTCTGTAATTTTTACTTTATAGATATCTCCTATTTGAACATCTTCGTTGGGTTGAAAGCGAATATTAACCAATTCTCCTTCATTAAGTTTAACTCCGCACTTAAAATTTTTATAGTTTGTAACAATAAGTTTTGTAGACATGGCATTGCTCCTTTTAAAAAATTATTCATTAGTTCTTCGACCTAAATGTTATTCTGCCCTTAGTTAAATCATATGGTGTCATTTCAACTGTTACTCGGTCTCCTGCGAGTACTCTTATTCTATTTTTCCTCATTTTCCCAGATGTATGGGCTATGACTTCGTGGTCATTATCTAGCTTAACTTTAAACATAGCATTTGGAAGTAGTTCTGAAACTACACCTTGAAATTCTATTGCATCTTCCTTAGACATATCATTGTATCTTATGGTTTGATCTTTCTAATTTCAACTGATAAAGCGTGTGCCTCCAGACCCTCTTGTCTTGCAAGATTAATTGTGTGATTTGCTATTTTCTTAAGAGTTTTTTTTCTAGGGTCAATGAAAACTGTTTTTTTGGTATAATCTTCAACACCCAAACCAGATGAAAATTTTGCAGTTTGATCTGTGGGTAATACGTGATTAGTTCCAATTGTGTAATCTCCCAAAGCAACAGGGGATTTTTCGCCTAAAAATACAGATCCAGCATTTTTAATATTTTTAAATATATTTTTATTAAATTTTTCATGAATATGAAGATGTTCTGGAGCGATAAAATTTGAAATATCATATATCTCTTTTTGACTCTTTGCTAAAATTAAATTGCAATTATTTTTTATAGATTGATCAACATTTTTAAATTTTGTCTCTTTCATAATTCTTTTAAGTTCATTTTTAACTTTAATTAAAATATTTTTAGATTTAGATAAAACATACGTTTTTGCATTAGGGTCATGTTCCCCTTGGGCAAGAACATCGTAGGCTATCCAAGTAGGATTAGAATTATTATTTGCAATTACTAAGACCTCAGATGGGCCGGCTGGTAGGTCAATTCCTATAACTCCAAATAATTGTTTTTTTGCTTCAGCTACGTATTGGTTTCCTGGGCCAAATACTTTATCCGCCTTTTTTATAATTTTTGTACCAAAAGCGAGAGCTGCGATTGCCTGAGCACCACCAACGTTATAAACAACATTTACACCACATAAATATGCAGCTGCAAGCGTTAGTTTTGATGTTTGCCCATTTTGAGAAGGAACACAAATCATAATATTTGGGACCTTGGCTATTTTTGCAGGTATAGCTGTCATTAAAACAGTTGATGGATAAGAAGCTAACCCACCAGGGATGTATAAACCAACATTTTCAATTGGTTTCCATTCAATATAAAACTTCGAGTCGAGTTGATCTTTAAAAGAATATGATATTTTTTTTTGTTTTGAGTGATAATAAAAAATTCTTTTATAAGCTAATTTAAGAGACTTTTTACTTTCATTTGAGAGGGAATTATAAGCTTCCTTTAGAGTTTTCTTTGGAATGATTATACTTTTTAAATTTGCCTTTTTATTTTCAAACTTTTTAACATACTTTAATAAAGCTTTATCCTTATTTTTTTT
This sequence comes from uncultured Alphaproteobacteria bacterium, assembly GCA_902610175.1. Lineage (GTDB taxonomy): Bacteria > Pseudomonadota > Alphaproteobacteria > HIMB59 > HIMB59 > HIMB59. Next base: position 43,742 of record CACLUR010000007.1, read on the forward strand.
TATATCTTCTATAATTTTTTTTACAGTAAAACTTACATTAGAATTTGTATTGATAGATGAGTTGAGATGATCAAAGATCCATTTTTTATTTACAATTTTCATTGTAAACCTTGTATTAAAAGTTTTTTAATAAATTTTTTTTTTAAATCATATGCAAAATAACTGCTAATTACTACAGTTGAAATGTCATTGTTTATAATTACATTTTCATAAAGCTGATTATCTTTTAATGTCTTGCCTGATTGAACTAAATCTAAGATAAAATCAGCTATTCCATATTTTACTGCAAGTTCGATAGAACCATTTAATTTTATTGTTTCAGTCTGTATGTTTAAATCTTTAAAATAATTCTCAGAGATATTTTTAAATTTTGTTGCAACTTTAAAAATTTTCTTTTCTGAAAAATTAATTTTTTTTTTATTTGAAGCTATAGATATTCTACACTTTCCTATTTTAGTCTTTTTTAACAAAACAATATTTTGTGAGCTATTTTCTAGAATCTCGTCATATCCTACAAATCCAATGTCAGCTGCACCTAGCATAATATATGATCGAATATCAGATGGTTTTAACTTAATTACTTTTATTTCGTTAAGGTTTGTATCAAAAGTTAATTTTCTTACACTTTCATTGAAGAAAGCCTCTTCTATTCTTAAACCTCTTTCGGATAAAAATTTTACAACTTTATCTTCAAGCCTACCTTTAGGGCAGGCAATTATTAAATTTTGATTATTCATTTTTTTCTACTAATGTTTACGCCACATTTTTTTAATTTTAAATCAAAATCTTCATATCCTCTATCAAGGTGATAAATTCTATTTATTACAGTTTTTCCCTTGGACATCATCGCTGCTATAATAAGTGAAAAACTAGCCCTTATATCTGTCGCCATGACCTCTGCTCCCAGTAAATTAGATGTTTTATCAATTGTTACTGTATTTCCTTTGATTGATAAATTTGCCCCAAATCTTCTCAGCTCTGGAATATGAATAAATCTATTTTCAAATATATTTTCGACTACTTTCGACTTTAAACCAGACTTAAGTTGTGTTGCTATTAGCTGCGCCTGTAAATCTGTAGGATATCCTGGGAATTCTTTAGTAGAAATTTTTTTTATTGGTTTAAGTGTTCTACAATAAATTTCATAAGAGGTATTAGATAGCTTTTTTATTTTTAGACCCATTTCTTTGTAAAGTTTCAAAGGAAGAGCTAAATCTTTTGGATTGAAGTTATTCAATTTGAGTCTCCCTTTTGTTGCCATAGTTGCTAAAATATATGAACCAGCTTCTATCCTGTCAGGTATTACTTTGTAATCCTGAAGTTTTAGTCCTTCTACTCCTTTAACTGTAATTGTCCTATTTTTTACTTTTATAAGTGCGCCACATTTATTTAAAAAATTAATTAAATCTATGACTTCGGGCTCGATGGCACAATTTTTTAATGTACTTTTTCCATTTGCAAGACTAGCTGCCATTAAAATATTTTGTGTTGCACCTACACTAATTTTTGGAAATTTATGATCAATTGAGTTTAAATTATTTTTTTTTCTTTCAGCAATTACATAACCATTTTTTATTGAAATTTTTACACCCATTAACTTTAGAGCATTTAAGTGCAAATCAATTCCTCTGGTGCCAATTGAGCAACCACCAGGAAGAGCTATTTTAAATTTTTTATATCTTGAAATCGCAGGTCCTAAAATAACAATAGATGCTCTCATTTGACGAACATATTCGTAATCAGCTGATTTTTTTGTAATAGTAGAACTTCTAACAAATAGAGTGTTTTTTTGAAAATCAACATTACAGCCTAAATCTTTTAAAATTGAGATTAAAAACCTTGTATCTCTAAGGTTAGGTACATTATGAATAAGACACTCGCCTTTTGCTAACAGAGTCGAAATAATAATAGGCAAAGAAGCATTTTTTGAACCAGAGATTTTTATTTGCCCTTTCAAGGTTGAAGGACCTTTTATAACTA
>CACLUR010000008.1 GCA_902610175.1 uncultured Alphaproteobacteria bacterium
GGCTTCAAAGTATTTAACACAAAATTTGGAAATCTTGGTTGTGGTATATGCTGGGATCAATGGTTTCCTGAATGTGCGAGATCTATGACACTTTCTGGTGCAGATGTTTTATTATATCCCACAGCAATTGGTTCTGAGCCTCAAGACCCTTTATTAGACTCAAAAGATCACTGGCAAAACGTAATGAAAGGTCATGCAGCTGCAAATCAAATTCCAGTCATTGCTTCTAATAGAATTGGCACAGAAAATGAAGGTTCAATATCTGTTACATTTTATGGAAGTTCCTTTATCGCTAATCATTTGGGTAATATTGAAATTGAAATGGACAAAATAGATGAGGGCTTTGTATCTAAGAATTTCGACTTTTCAGAAATAACAAAATACCGCCAATCTTGGGGAAATTTTAGAGATCGTAGACCAGATCTATATAAAAAAATTTGTGATTTTTAAAAAAAATTATCATATTATTCAAATTCTAATTATTTAAGAGGAGAGGTAATATGAATAAATTTTTAACAGCTCTTTTAGTGCTAATACTTCCTATGAGTTTGAGCGCTAAAGAAGAGTTATTTATATACAATTGGTCCGATTACATAGCTGAAGATACAATTGCAAATTTTGAGGAAGAAACTGGTATTGATGTAACATACGATGTATTTGACTCAAACGAAGTTCTAGAGGCTAAGCTTTTAGCTGGAGGAAGTGGTTATGACCTAGTTGTTCCATCAGGCTCCTTTATGGAAAATCAAATTAAAGCTGGAGTTTTTCAAAAACTTGATAAAAGTATGATTCCAAACCTCAAAAATTTAGATCCAAGTGTTTTAGAAAAAACTGATGCTCATGATCCAGGTGGGGAATACTCTGTTAATTACATGTATGGCACAACTGGAATTGGTTACAATGTTGCTGCCGTCGAGGAAAGAGGTGGAGATGTTGAGTCATGGGACATAATATTTGATGTAGATCAAATTTCTAAATACGAAGATTGTGGTGTGGCTTTCTTAGATGCACCAAGTGAAATTGTTGAGATTGCATTAAATTATCTTGGCCATGATCCAAATACAGAAAACACTAAAGCTAATCAAGAGGCACTAGAATTATTGAATAATATTAGACCTTACATAAAGTATTTTGACTCTTCTCAGTACATTGATGATTTAGCAAATGGTGAGATTTGCTTAGCAATAGGTTGGTCAGGTGATGTATTTATAGCAGCATACGAGGAAATCGAAGAAGTCTGGTATTCAATTCCAAATGAAGGAACAGTAATTTGGTTTGATATGATGGGAATTCCAGCAGATGCAAAAAACGTAGAAAATGCTCATAAATTTATAGATTATATTTTGAGACCAGAAGTTGTTGCTGAGATTACTAACTATGTGTGGTACTCAAATCCTAATCTAGTAGCTAACACAACTGAAGGTTTGATAGATCCTGATATTCTCTCAGACCCAGCTATTTATCCAACAGAAGAGACATTAACTAAACTTTTTGCAGATACAGCTGACTCACCTCAAAAGTCTAGGATATCTTCGAGAGTATTTAATAGTTTTAAAGCTTCTCAGTAATTTAATTAAAGCGCAACTTTTACTAAAGTTGCGCTTTTCACAATCTTGTTTATGTCTGAACCTTTTTTACAAATCATAGATGTATCAAAAAGGTTTGATAACGTTGTTGCTTTAGACAAAGTTAATCTAAAAATAGCAAAATCTGAAATATTCAGTCTCCTAGGATCTTCAGGATGCGGTAAGTCAACACTTTTGAGAATTATAGCAGGTTTCGAGAAGCCTGATGAAGGAAGAATTCTACTTGAGGGAAAGGATATCACGAAACTTCCACCATATGTAAGACCACTAAATATTATGTTCCAAAATTACGCTTTATTTCCGCATTTAAATGTCACTAATAATATCCAGTTTGGATTAAAAGAGGAAAAAATTTCTAAAGAAGAAATCAATCATCGTGTTGGTGAAATTTTAAATTTATTAGAGCTGAATGGTTTAGAGAAAAGAAAAATCAATGAGATATCTGGCGGTCAACAACAGCGTGTAGCGTTAGCAAGATGTTTAGTCAAAAAACCAAAATTACTTTTACTGGATGAACCACTTGCTGCTTTAGATAAACAGCTGAGAGTACAAACACAGTTTGAGTTAGTTAATCTACAATATAAGTTAGGTATCACTTTTATTATTGTTACTCATGATCAAGAGGAAGCAATGTCATTATCAGATAGAATGGCAATTATGAAAAATGGAGAAATTCTCCAAGTCGGTAATCCTGTTGAGATATATGAAAAACCGAAGGACAAATACATAGCCAATTTTATAGGCACAGCCAATATCTTTAATGTTATTAATGAAGATAATCAGATCATCATTAAAGAATTAAATTATGAAGTTAAAAATATTAACAATAAAGAAAATTATGTTAAATGTTTAATTAGGCCTGAAAAAATTTCTGTTAAAAAATTAGAAAATCCATCTGATAATTTAAATATTGGTGTAGTTAAAGAAGTAGCTTATTTAGGGAGCTATACTAAGTATTTAATTGATGTTAATGGATTTGAATTTTATTCTTTTATGCAAAATAGTTTAGTTTCAGATAACCTTCAAATAAGATGGGATGATAAAGTTCAGATAAGTTTTAACGAAACATCAATATATTTCTTTAATGATTAAAAATTTAAAAAAACAAAACATCTGGTTTGTATTCACTCCTTATTTATGGCTCGTTTTGTTTTTTTTTGTTCCATTAGCTTTAATTTTTAAAATATCTATATCTGTGTCTGAATGGGGTATGCCACCTTATCGTGATCTTTTTTCTTTATCTGAAAATGGATTGGAAATTAATTCAACTCTTGGAAATTATTTATTCATTTTTTCAGACCCCTTCTATATTAGATCTTATCTCAATTCACTATCATTAGCTTTTACATCCACGGTATTATGTTTGTTAATCGGTTATCCCATAGCTTTTTACGTTGCAAAATCTAAAACAAGCATAAGAAACATACTATTGATAATGCTTATCATACCTTTTTGGAGTTCTTTTCTTCTTAGGGTATATGCATGGAAAGTCTTACTTCAAGGCTCTGGTATTATAAATTCAATTCTTATACATATAGGGCTAATTTCTGAACCAATATCTATGTTACACAATCATTATGCTGTAATTTTAGGTGTTGTTTATACTTATCTTCCATTTATGATTTTACCGCTTTATGGATATTTGGTTAAATTTGATTTAAATTTGATTGATGCATCTAATGATTTAGGTGCAAAGCCTTTAAACACGTTTGTTAAAGTAATCTTACCTCTATCTTTACCAGGCATAGTAGCTGGGAGTATGTTGGTTTTTATTCCAGTTGTTGGAGAATATATAATTCCAGAAATGTTAGGTGGCAGTGATAAGCTTTATTTTGGGAAAATAATTTGGGATGAATTTTTTGTAAATAGAGATTGGCCTATTGCTAGCGCACTTGCTATGTCTGGTATTGTAATTCTTGTATTTCCAATAATTATTTTTCAATTAATGTACGCAAAATATAATTTTAGAAATGAATAAATTATTTTTAAAAATTTTTACCTTAACAATTGGATTTTCATTTTTATATTTTCCTATTTTAACTCTTATTGCTTATTCTTTTAATGATAATAAAAGAGTTATGGTTTGGAAGGGTTTCTCTTTTAGATGGTATAAGGAATTATTTCAAAATGAACAAATTTTAGAGGCTTTTTATACTAGTCTAAAAATTGCCTCTCTTTCAGCAACATTTGCAACATTCATGGGTGTAATGATTGGTTTTTCATTAACTAGAATATCAAAAATTCCAGCGAGGCCTTTTTTTATTTTCTTGAGTTCTTCTCCTTTGGTTATGCCTGAGATAATTCTAGGGCTTTCTTTGTTGTTATTCTTTATATCATCTAACCATATTATTGGTTTTCCTTCCTCAAAAGGACAACTAACAGTCTTAATATCGCATATAACTTTTTCTGTAGCTTTTGTTGCGGTCATTATTCAGTCAAGGTTGAGTAGTTACGATAAAAATATAGAAGAGGCTGCTCAGGATTTAGGGACAATTCCAAATATGATTTTTTGGAAAATAACTGCGCCTGTAATATTACCAGCAATATTATCAGGTTGGTTACTTGCATTTACTCTCTCTTTGGATGATCTTGTCGTTGCTAGTTTTACTACAGGTCCCGGAGCTAATACTTTGCCAATAGTGGTTTTTTCTAAAGTTAGATTAGGATTGAGTCCAGAAGTTAACGCTCTTTCCGCAATAATAATGCTAATTGTTATATTAGCGGCACTTAGTATTTACTTAATTAACAGATCAAACATTAAGAAGTAAATATTCTCTTTCCCATGCAGTAATAATTTTATTATAAGCATTTACCTCTAAGTCTTTGATTGAACAAAATAATTCGATAAATGTTTCACCGAATATCTCTTTTGCTTCCTTAGATCTAGAGAAAGTATCTATTGATTGATAGATGCTCTCTGTCAAAGAAACATTCACGTTATATGCAGCTTTTTTGGTCTCTGGGGTTGCTTTTAATTTTTTCTTCAAGCCTAAATACCCTGCAGATAATGTTGCAGCCATAGCTAAGTACGGATTTACATCTGATCCACATAGTCTATTTTCAATTCTCGCCTGGTTAGCAGAGTTAAAATTTGGGACTCTAAAACCACAGGTACGGTTTTCAAAACCCCAGTTAAGGTTAAATGGTGTACCTTCCTCCCAAAAACCTCTAAGCCTTTTAAAGGAATTAACGTTAGGTGCAAAAAGAGGTAAAAAAGCTTTTGAATATTTTTGTAATCCACCTAAATAATTATCAAAATGTTTTGTAGTTTTAAGATTTTTGTCCACAAATATTGGTTTCCCTTTTTTTAAAATTGATTGATGTATATGCATAGAGTTTCCCGGAGTATCTTCCATTGGTTTAGCCATAAAAGTTGCATACAAATTATGCTTCAGTGCAGTTTGTCTAAGAGTTCTTTTAAATAAAAAAACCTGATCAGCCAAGTCAAGTGGATTTCCATGCTTGAAGTTAATTTCCATTTGTGCTGGCCCATCCTCATGATTAATATTCTCTACGTCTAATTCTTGAGTCTCACAGTAGTCATACAGATCCTCAAAAATATGATCAAATTCATTAACAGCGTCAATACCGTAAGACTGATTTCCTTTTTCAATTCTTCCAGATTGGCCACTTGGTGTTTCTAGAGGATTGTCTGGATCATTGTTTTTCTTAACTAAATAAAATTCAATTTCTGGAGCAATAACTGGTTCAAGGCCTATTTTTTCATAAAGACCAATTACTTTTTTTAAAATACCTCTTGAGTGGACCTCTATAACATTATCATTGTTATCAACAGCATCACAAATAACCTGCGCGGTTGGTTCTTCATACCATGGAACAGTTCTAAGAGTATTAAAATCGGGCTTTAATATAAAATCACCATCTGTAGGATTTAGAATCTGATCATCTATTGAATAAGTCACATCTCTAGATACTGCCAATTTGAACAGGGCTAAAGGTAATCTTAATCCACCTGACTCAATAGAGCTTAAAAATTTTTTTGTTGGTAGTATTTTACCCCTTGGTATACCTGAATTATCAGGGATCATACACTCTACCTCTGTTATTTTATTTTTCTTCAACCAATCGACATAATCATTCATAGCTATAACTAACCTTTAAAATTTGATATTTATGTATCTGATGGATTATTCAGATAATTATTACGTAAGAACAAAAGCATTCAGTCTTAATACTAACAAATTAAATGAGAGCTTACAATGTGATGTTTGTATAATTGGTGCAGGTTTATCAGGAATTTCATCAGCATTATATTTATCTAAATTAAATCCAGATTTAAACATAGTCATATTGGAGAAAAATAAAGTTGGTTGGGGCGCATCTGGAAGAAATGGTGGGCAATTATTACATGGTTTTTCCTCAGAGAATTACTCTAGCCAAAAACACACTGAAGAGGAAATTAAGATATTATGGCAATTCACATTAGACGCTGTTAGAGAAGTAAAAAAAAATATCAAAGAATTAAATATACAATGTGACTTAATCGAGGGTTATGTTTTAGCCGCAGTAAGTAAATCCCATGATGAGGAGTTAAAAAAATACGTAGACAGGCTTCAAACAAAATTTGATTATGAATCAGTGACGTATCTACCAAAAAATAGAATGGACCAGTATTTTGATAGCCCTTATTACAAATCTGCAATGTATGACTCAGAGTGTGGTCAAATTCATCCACTTAATTATTGTCTAGGATTAGCAAGAGAATTATTAAAAAATCAAAATTGTAAAATATTTGAAGATACAGGAGTAATATCATATGAATCTCAAAAAAAAGTAACAATAAAAACTGAAAAAAATATAATTGTTAAATCTGATAAATTAATTATCTGCTGTAATGCATATATTGATAATTTGAATAAAAGTTTAAGAAAAAAAATAATGCCTGTTAAAACTTATGTATCAGCATTTACTGATATTCCAAATACAGAATTGAGTAAATATTTTCGAAAACCTATCACAGTGGGAGATATGTTATTTGTACTAAATTATTTTAGACTGGATTCTAATAATAATTTAATTTTTGGTGGAGGTGTAAGTTACTCTAATATAGATCCGATAAATTTGGAATTATCTTTAAAAAAAAGCATAAAAAAGATACTTCCTGGTTTAGAAAAGTTCAAAGCTTGGTGTACTTGGAGTGGGCACGTTGCCATAACTGTAAACAGATTCCCTCATATCGGTAGTATTGATAATAATATTTTTTTTGCACAAGGATACTCAGGACATGGTTTAGCAATAACAACTATGGTTGGAAAAATGCTTGCTGAAACAATAACTAATCAGAACAATAATTTGAGCTTATTTGAAAAGTTTAGACATAAAAACTTTCCTGGTTTTGGTGTAATTGATAAGCCATTATTAGTTTTAGCAATGAGTTATTTTAAATTAAAAGATCAATTAAGCCTGAAATAACTTATTTTTGCCTAATCTAGAGTTAGGATCTAAGTGTTTTTTTAATTTTTTAATAAAAAGGTAATTTTCACTAGGTTTATATTTTTTTAATAGATAATTTTTTTTCAAACCAAGACCGTGTTCTGCTGCCACACTACCTTCACTTTCAATAGTCAAATCATAAATAAAGTTTGAGAGGTAAGCACAATTCTTTTTTGAATGTGGATGTACTTTAAAATTGCAATGCAAATTACCATCTCCCAAATGCCCAAAAAAATAAGGAGTAAAGATTTTATTATCCTTTACAAATGTATTTACCTTCTTAATAAAGACAGACCACTTATCAATGGGTAAAGAAATATCAAATTTTTCAGTAAAATTATATTTTATCTGATTATATACTAACTCTTCTCTTTTGCTCCATATCCATGATTTCGATTTATCATGTTCTATTTTATTAATTTTAAATTCATTTAAATTAAAGTATTTTTTTAAGTCTTTTTTGTAATTACCAATAATATTAGATTGTATCTCTATGATTAAATTGAAGTGATGTGTACTTTCATTAAATAAATAAGAGCTAGGTATTGGAAATATTATTTCAAAACTTGTTAAATTATCGAAGTACTTGTTTCTTAAAAATTTTAGTAATCGAATTGACTTATTTAAACTATTTGTTTGTATTAAATATGTAGAATTGTATTTTTTTTTTGGGATTAACTTTAAGCTCGCTCTTGTAATTATTCCAAAAACACCCTCAGAACCACAAAATAACTTCCACAGTTTTGGGCCAAAATTATCTTTTTTGAGTTTATTTAAAAAATTTAAAATAGTTCCATCACTAAGCACTACTTCAAGGCCATTTATATGATCCTCTATGTTACCATATCTCAAGGTTTGCAAACCCCCAACATTAGTAGATATATTACCGCCAATTGTACATTTATCACTTGGCGCAATATTAACTGGAAATAAAAGTTTTTTATTATTTGCTGCTTTTTGAATAGTTTTTAACAATGTTCCGCTTTGAGCTGTTATTATAAAATTATCAGTATCAACCTCTTCAATACGATTCATTTTTTTAAAATCTATTAGGATAGTTTTTTCAAATTGAGGTTTTGTGCCATCCACTCTATTAGTCTCTCCACCAATAGGTAAAATATGAAATTTATATTTGTTAGAAAATTTAACCAGTTTAGATACCTCCAAAGAATTTTTAGGGAAAGCAGTTATTTGGGCACTTTTTCTTATAGTTTTTATTGGAAACTTCATTTAGATGCTCTTAGTAATCTATCATTTATAGCGATTCCTATTTTCTTATAAGGAATAGGTGCGATACTTATATTTTTATATTGGTTGTCGTTATCTGCTAAAAAAATAAAATGATAAAGATTTTTTGCAGCTTCAATTAAATTTCTACTCTTACTTAAATTTTTGAATTGACCTTTCTTATTTGCTCCAAAGTTAATATATGCAGATTTTTTTTTAGCATTTTTGACATTTAAAAATATTTTCTTCTTAGGAGAATAATGTTTTTTTGAAGTTCCAGGAAAACTTAAATTTTTGTTATATTTACTAATAACCATAAAGGGTAATATTTTTTTCACATTTTCTAATGATATCATCCCTGGTCTTATTATATTCAATTTGTTATCAGATATTTTAATTAAAGTTGACTCAATACCAACTTTACATTTTCCATCATCTACAATTAATAAATTTGTCTCAATAAATTGCTGAAAAACCATTTCACTGTTGATTGGGCTTAGTTGTTTAAATTTGTTTGCTGAAGGCATTACAAGGGGCTTACCTACTCTATTAATTAAATTTAATGTAAATTTATTATTTGGAACTCTTACAGCACACTCATTATTTAATGTAAGAGATTTGGGTATTTCGATAGACTTCCTTTGTAAAACAAGAGTAAGAGGCCCAGGCCAAAATTCTTTAGCTAAAATTAAATTTTCATCATCTAAATTAAAAAATTTATCTACCATTTTTAAACTTGAACAATGAAATATAAGTTTTTTATTCAACGGTCTTTTTTTTAATAAGAAAATTTTTTTTGCTGCTTTAATATTGGTTCCTAAACCAGCTAGCCCATAAACAGTTTCTGTTGGCAAGACTACTAATTCATCTTTTAATAGTTTAGACTTTAAGAAATGTGTAAGTTGCTTTGATAAATTTGATTTAACGATATTGGGCATAATTTACATAATTAGATATATTTTTAGTATTCAGTTAAGATTAATTAATATTATTTTACAACTTTATGAATATATGCGCCATTATTCTTTCTGCTGGAAAGAGCAAAAGATTTAAATCACTTAAACCAAAATTTCTTCATGAAATATCTGGTAAAGAGTTAATACAGTACAATTTAGATGCACTAAATAAAATTAAACAAGTTAAAAAAACTTTTATTATTTCAAGTAAAGCTAATAAAAAATATTTCATTCATGAAAAAGTTTTTATTCAAAATCCAATAGACGGTACTGGTGGAGCTTTTAAACAATTTTATAAATACAATAATAAATTTGATTATTTTCTATTGACCTTAGCTGATACGCCTATTTTCGATTATAAAATACTCTCTGATTTTGTTTCAACAGGTGTTAAGAATGGTGATGACTTGTCAGTTCTTACACAAAATGTAAATAACCCAAAAGGATATGGGAGAATAATTAAAAAAAATAATGCATTAATTAGTATTATTGAAGAAAACGAATGTTCAAATGAAGAAAAATTAATAAATGAAATAAATACTGGCATATTTTTAATTTCAAAAAAAGCTGCATTAAATTTAAAATTAATAAAAAAAAATAAAAATAAGAATGAATTTTACATTACTGATTTAGTAAATGTCTGTTTAAATAAAAAACTTAAAATGACTACTTTTTTAAATAAAGCCACAGTGATATCAGGTGCTAACACCTTAAATGAACTTAATAAATTAGAAACATTATCCCAAGATTTTATAAAGAAAAAATTAATAGACACTGGTGTTAGAATTATTCACCCTGATACGGTTTATATAGAGAGCAATGTTAGTATCGCTCCAGGAGTAGTAATTGAGCCACATGTTGTTATAAAAAAAAATGTAAGTATTAAAAGTAATTCTATTATTAAGTCCTTTACTTATATTGAAAATTCTACAATAGGTAGTAACTGCTCCATCGGCCCTTATGCAAGAATAAGACCTGAAGTTATTATGGCAGATGAGGTAAAAATTGGTAATTTTGTTGAGATTAAAAAATCAAAATTATCAAAAGGAGTAAAAGTAAATCATTTAAGTTATATTGGAGACTCATCTATAGGAACAAATAGTAATATTGGGGCTGGAACTATTACTTGTAATTATGATGGAAAAAATAAGCTTAAATGCAAAATAGGTAATAATACCTTTATTGGCTCAAATTCTTCTATTATTGCACCTGTAAATATAGGCAATAAAGCATACATAGCTGCTGGATCTGTAATTACCAAATCAATACCAAATAATCATTTTTCAATAGCCAGATCAAAACAGAAAAATAAAATTAATAATAAATAATGTGCGGTATAGTTGGTATCTTAAATTCATCTTCTTTAAAGAATAACTCTATAGATATTTTAAAAAAGCTGGAATATAGAGGGTATGACTCTGCTGGCATTTCCTTGTTTTCAAAAGAACGAATAAAAACCATTAAAAGTGTCGGCAAAATATCAGAACTAAAAAATAAAGCTCAAAATGTATCAGATAAAAATTTTTATGGTGTGATAGGTCATACAAGATGGGCAACACATGGAGTTGTTAGCAAAAATAATGCTCATCCATTTGCAAATGATGATCTTACTTTAGTTTGTAATGGTATAATTGAAAACTATAGAAAAATTCAAAATCGATTTGTAGAAATTCCTAAAAATATTCAATCAGATACTGAAATCAGTTTTTACTTTCTCACCTATTTAGTCAATAAATATAAAAATTCAGATGAAGCTATTAGAGTATTTAAAAGTGTAATTAAAGGAAACTACGCCTTTGTTATATTTATAAAAAAAAATAATTGTTTTTACTTATTAAAAAATGGCAGTCCAATAGCCTTATCACATTATAAAAACTCCTCTTACATATGCTCAGATTCATCTATTTTATCTGATTATAGTGATAAGATTTATCATCTTAAAGATGGTGATATTATTAAAATCCAGCAGTCTAAAATATCTAGTTTAAATAAAGCTAAAATACTTTTTGAAAAAAATGAAATTAAACAAAACCCATATGATAAAGGAAAATATCAACATTATATGTTGAAAGAGATTCATGAGCAGCCTGAAGTTATAAAAGCTACTCAAAAAAACTATTTACAAGAATTTTTTAATGATTTTGAAAGCAAATTTAAAAATTTAATTTTAAACAAAAAAATAATATTTGTTGGATGTGGTACTGCATACCATGCCTGTTTAGTTGGGGAGTACTATTTTAATAAATTTACAAATATAGATACTTCATCAGAATTAGCTTCCGAGCTTAGATATAAAAAAATAAATAAAGACGAAAAAATATTATTTATTTTTATTTCACAATCTGGTGAAACCATGGATACATTGATGGCTTTAAAATATATCAAAAAAAACAAACATTCCTCTATAGTTATAACTAATTCTTTACAGAGTAGCATGGTAAGGGAGGCTGATGTAACTATACCTACTTATGCTGATAAAGAAGTTGGTGTAGCCTCAACTAAAGCTTTTACTTGTCAAATATTGAGCTTAGCCAATCTTTCTATTGAAATTGGTAAAATGACAAATTCCATATCGAAAAAAGATTATAATAAGAATTTAGCAATTCTAAAGTTATTACCAATAAAGTTGAAAAAATTAATTAACGATTTTACACCAGAGGCGAAAAAAATTGCAAAAAAATTAAGCCAATCTGATACTTGTTATTTTATTGGGAGGAATATTGTATACCCAATAGCATTAGAGGGATCCTTGAAATTAAAAGAGATATCTTACATGCATAGCGAAGGCTTTCCTGGAGGAGAGATGAAACATGGCCCAATTGCATTGATCGATAATAAATCATTAACAATTTGCTTATCGCCAAACAACGAACTATATGAGAAATCTATTTCAAATGCTGAGGAAATTGCTGCTAGAAATGGTAAGGTTATAATTTTATCGAGTGTTAAAATTCACATAAAATCATTAAACACACATAATGTAAGCCTACCCAAAGAAAACTTTATTGACACACCTTTCATTTATACTATTCCTCTTCAACTCATTTCATATTATTTTGCACTAAATGAGGGAACTGACATAGATCAACCAAGAAATTTGGCAAAATCAGTTACTGTGGAGTAGAAATGAAAATAATATTTTTATTTACACTTCTTTTACTTTCATTAAATGCAAGTGCGGTCAGTCTTAAAATAATAAATTCATCAATGTTTGCTGATAAATCAGTTTATATTACAAGTTCATCAATGTTTGCTGATAAATCAGTTTATATTACAAGTTCATCAATGTTTGCTGATAAATCTATTTATATTAAAAGAGGCTATTGTACAGACACATCGGTAAGTGTCTATCTAACAAGTTCATCAATATTTGCAGATTCGACTGTATACATTACAAGCTCATCTATGTTTGCCGATTTAACTGTTTATATTACAAGCTCATCTATGTTTGCCGATGATGAGGTGTGCGTATCTGACTCAATATCGGATGAAGAAGTGGCTGCAATATATGCCGCATTAAATTGATGAATAAAAAAACAGTTACACACAATGCTAAGTCGTTCAATTTTGAGTAATATTTTGCGATAAATTAAAAAAAATTAGAAAAAATATTTCTATTTTTATTTATTTTCAACATTTCTTATTATCAAGTATATATCAATCACTAGGTTTAATTGACTTGGTTGGTGTAAGTATTTATGGAAATGAGTTTATTGATTGGCAATTATTTTTAACTTTGAAGATAATTTATTTGGTGGTCAGTAAATATAGTTTTAATTATTAGTAATTTCATTTTTAGAAAAAATAGTGAAAATAATTGATGTTTGTTTCGTATGGATATAAATTTTACTTCAACACAATTAATTGCCTTTGAATAATTAAAAAAAACAAAATATGCAAATTAAGGTCGATAATGAGATATTAGCGAGTGTCATCGATGCTCGATTTGGGATTAAACCTCATCTATCTTCAAAAAATGAAAAATCCAATATCGTACAAAGTATCTTTTTCCCTCAGGATAAGATTAAATCAAATGAATTTAATATAGTCCCTTTAGACACATATGGAATAATTAATAATTCTAAGTTATTTACAAGAGAACCAATTACAGGTGAACAAATTTCATACTTAATGAGTGATAGTGACTACTTTTCTGAAGAAAATAATCCAGATATAAAAATTGAAACAATAGATTACAAAATTTTTTATAGATTCGAAATTAATGAGACTCAACACAAATACTGCTCATCAATTTTTACTAATTTAAAATTAAAAAAAATAAATATTGTTTTTCCAAATAGTAGCACAATACACTTTTTCTCTGAGAATATATCCCTTTTAAAAAAATATATTAAGAAAATTGCTAATAAAAAAATTCAAGAGAGTGATCTTATTAAAATCAAAGTCCCAACAAGTTTTTCTATTTATTACTCTAAAAATAATAATACTAAAGAGATTACAATCAAAAATAAATCTTATTTGGGAATATGTTTTGAAATAGTTAATCTTTTAAGCTTAAATACTTTAGACACTAAGAATACGTATAATTCCAGCAATAGTAACAATTACTATATTAATATTCTTTTTTTTAATTTTTATAATTTTTTCCCTAAGTTTATATCTTTATTCATATTTAAATTTTTACTCAGGTTTAATAAATCTTACATATTTTCTAATCAAGTATTAGAAATTAATAATTATTTTAACAAACAAAATAATTTCTTCTCTAATATTATTGATGACAATCAATATCCTAGTTACTTATCAAAAGGAACTTTTTTCCCTAATTTAAAATTAAGTAATAAAAAGTATATTCATGAGATACTCAAGGATGACGATACATACATACTTTCAAACAAATATAAAATAAAAAACATAAAAAATTTTATTTTTCTATCTGATGGTTCTGATAAAAATTCTTATCAAATCGGTAAAAGCTCATATGATTATTTAAATTTAGATAAATGCTATTACATTACAGACAATCATGGCCTAATCACCACAGTAGATATCGTTGATAACATCGGAATTATCAATCATGAAGATATTGACTCAAAGTATTCAGATAATAAACAATCCAGCATAGATAATTTTTATGCTACAGGTTATGAGCCATCATTACCTAAATTAAAGCTACCCAAAATTTGGCCTTTTAAATCTAAAACCCAATAATTTCTTTTATTTAATACATTTAACAATATAATCCTTGCCTCATGAAATGGACTAAAGATAGTTGGAAAAACTTTGAAGCAAAGCAAATGCCAGTTTACGCTGATCAAGGTAATTTAGACTCTGTAATAGAGGAGTTATCCTCTATGCCTCCTTTAATATTTGCTGGTGAGACTAGGTCTCTAAAAACACAAATTTATCAAGTTCAAAAAGGAGAGTCCTTTTATTTACAAGGCGGTGACTGTGCTGAGAGCTTTCAGGAATTAAACCCTAATACAATTCGAGATAATTTTAAATTACTATTGCAAATGTCTGTTGTTTTAACTTTTGCCACTAATAAACCGGTCGTTAAATTAGGGAGAATGGGTGGACAATTTGCTAAACCAAGAAGCTCAGACTTTGAAGAAAAAAATGGTCAAAAGCTACCTAGTTATAGAGGAGATATCATCAATTCATTTGAGTTTAACGAATCATCTAGAGAACCAGACCCTAAAAGAATGATCAGAGCTTATAACCATTCAGCTTCAACTTTAAATTTATTAAGAGCTTTTGCTCAAGGAGGTTTTGCTAGTTTAACACAATTAAATAAATGGAATTTAGATTTTGCAGATAACTTTGATACAACAAAAAAATTTAAAGAATTATCTGAAAAAATTGCAGAAAGTATAAAATTTATGAATGCCTGTGGTGTAAATGAAAAAAATACAAGAGAACTAAGAGAGACAGATTTTTACACAAGCCATGAAGCACTTCTTTTACCTTATGAACAAGCTTTTACAAGAATAGATAGCACTACAGGTGAGTGGTACAATGTAAATTCTCATTTTTTGTGGGTTGGTGATAGAACTAGAGATCCTGATGGTGCTCACATACACTATTTAAGTGGTATAAAAAACCCTTTAGGTCTTAAAGTAGGTCCATCTACAACCATTGATGATTTAAAAAAAAATATTGAGATACTGAATCCCGAAAATGAAGGTGGGAGACTTACACTTATTGTTAGAATGGGAGCAGATAAAATTAATTCAAAATACCCTGATTTATTGAAAGAAATTAATAAACTCGGTCTTAATCTTACATGGATATGTGATCCTATGCATGGAAATACATCTACAAGTAAATCTGGCTATAAAACTAGAGCTACTGAGAATATTTTTACAGAAATTCAATCTTTTTTTGAAATTCATAAATCAGAGGGTTCAGTCGCAGGAGGCGTTCACCTTGAATTAACAGGTTTAGATGTAACTGAATGTGTCGGTGGGCCTGATGATATTAAAGATGAAAATTTAGGTGATAGATACCATACGTTTTGTGACCCAAGACTAAATGTTAATCAATCATTAGAGCTATCTTTTCTACTGGCTGATTTATTGTCCAATGGCGAAATGAATTAGTTTTCTTATTCATAATGAATAAAAAAACAAATTCAAATTTAATTAATAATTTTACTGATAATTATTTTTTAAAAACAAAAAAAATTATCCATAAGTATGGAGATATTAAAGTTACTTATGCTGTTTTTATTCGTAGACCTGGTGTTATAGCATTAAAACTAGCAATAAATTGGATTAAACAAATTTCAAAAGACAGAGGAATTAAAGTATCAACTTCTAGTCCATTCAAAGAGGGTGACCATTTCGGTGCTGGAGAACCAATTCTTTATATTAGGGGTTCTTTTAAACATATAGTCGATTTGGAAACTTTACTCTTACAAAAAATTGGTCCAGCTTGTATAGCAGCAGCTAATGCATATCAAATGTGTTTAGACTTGCCTAAAACGTCATTTATAGCTATGGATGCAAGACATTGTGCAGGTACAGAGATGTCTGAATTAATGTCATATGCGGCATCAGTAGGATCAAAATCAGCAAAAAGAAAGAAAGCTAAAGGCTTTATTGGAACATCGATAGATGCAACATCACATTATTTTCAATCTAATAAAGCATTAGGGACAATGCCACATGCTTTAATAGGATATGCAGGATCTACTTTAGAGGCAGTAAAAATGTTTCATGAAACATTTCCTAAAGATGATTTAGTTGTATTGCCTGATTATTTCGGTAAGGAAATTACTGACTCTATTCAAGTTTGTAACCACTTCGATAAGTTGTCTAAAGCTGGAAAAGTAATGATAAGACTTGATACCCCAAATGGAAGATTTATTGAAAATCTTGATACCTCAAAATCATATGAGGTCTTAGAAAAACACGCACCTGGCTCAATTAAAGAATACAGATCTGATAAAGAGTTAAAACACCTTGTTGGGCCTGGAGTTTCTGCTGCATCTTTATGGTATTTGAGATCACAGCTTGACAATTTTGGTTTTAAAAAAGTTAAAATTATTGCATCTAGCGGATTTACAAATGAGAAATGCAAGGCAATGTCTCTAGCTAAAGCTCCAATAGATGTCATAGGAACTGGAAGTTATCTACCAGAAAAGTGGTCAGAAACATATGCAACTGCTGATATTATAAAATATGGTAATTCCTCTAGAGTAAAAGTTTCAAGAGAATACCTCTTAAAAAAAGTTAAATGATAATTACACGTTTTGCACCAAGCCCAACTGGTCACCTGCACTTAGGAAATATGAGATCTTGCTTTTTAAATTGGGCATATTCGAAAAAAAATAATGGTAAATTTATTCTTAGATATGACGACACTGATCATGAGAGAAGCAAAGATGAATATGTAAAGTCCATAGCATCTGATCTTGATTGGTTAAAAATAAAATATGATGAAATTTATTATCAAAGTAAAAGAATTGATAGATATAATGAACTTTTCGATCAATTAATTTCTTTAAAATTGGTTTACCCATGTTTTGAATCAAGTGAGGATTTGGATATAAAAAAAAAGTTACAGTTAAAAGCAGGAAAACCTCCAATCTATGATAGATCCTCATTAAATTTATCTAAAGAAGAAATTGAAAAGAAAATAATCAATGGTAATCAGCCTTATTGGAGATTTAAGCTTTCACAAACTAAAATTAAATGGAAAGATTTAGTAAAAGGAGAGACTGAAGTAGACCTAGCTTCTCAATCAGATCCTGTTTTAAGGAGGGCTGATGGTAGCTACCTCTACCATTTTCCAAGTATCGTTGATGACATAGACATGAAAATATCTCACATTATTAGAGGTGAAGACCATTTAACTAATTCAGCAATTCATTTAGAATTATTTAAATGTTTAAATTCTGATTTACCTTCATTAGGTCACAACCCATTGATGCTAAATGAGGATGGAACAAAACTAAGTAAGAGAAATTTAGACTCAATTTCACTAAAGCAATTTAGAAACAGTGGATATACAGTTAATAGTATTCTATCTTATTTGTATTCACTTGGTTTAAACTCAGATTATGATTTTAAAACCATTTTAGAGAATAATTTTAGAGATTTTAATTTAGAGGATATTTCTAAAAACTTACCAAAAATTGATATTCATAAAATTGACTTTTTTCAAAAAAATTCATTAAGGTCAATGAATTTAAAAGGTTTAAATAAAGAATTCCCTGAGCTAGAAGAGTTAGCTTTAACTGAAGCTGAGTGGGAACTTATTAAAGAAAATGTTGAAAAGTATGAAGATATAAGAAATTTATGGAATATTATTAATAGAAGAGAAATTAAAATTCAACCCTCAGATGGCTTCATCAAACTTTTGATTAAAAATCTGAATGATATTACAAATTTTAGTTTTGATGAATATGTCAATTACTTAATGAGTATTGATAAATCATTGTCAAAAAAAGAAATATTTACTAATACACGCTATATACTTACAGGTAATCAAAATGGCCCATCTGTTAAAGACCTATATAATTATTTTGGCCACGAAGGTTTAAAAAAAATTTTAAATGAATATTAATCTTTTTAACACTTTAACCAAAAAAAAAGAAAAACTTATACCTATTAACTCATCTGCAGTTAAAATGTATGCTTGTGGACCCACCCTTTACAGTAATCCACATATAGGAAATTTCAGACCAATTATAGTTTTTGATATCTTATTTAGAGTTCTAAGACTAATTTTTGGAGAGGATAGTGTACGTTACGTCAGAAATATAACAGACATTGATGATAAAATTATAGATAAAGCTAATGAACTTAAAATATCAACAGATGTGTTGGTTAATTCTACTCAAAAAATATATCAACAAAATCTAAGTTCTTTATCAATATTATCTCCAACACATGAACCAAAAGCCACAGATTATATTTCAAAAATGATTGAGATGATTACATCTCTTATTGAAAAAAAATATGCCTATGTATCTGAAGGACATGTTTTATTTGAAGCAAAGAAATTTAAGGGTTATGGTTCTCTTTCTAAGTTCTCATTAAAAGACATAATATCTGGTGCAAGAGTAGAAGTTGCTGATTACAAAAAAAATCCTGAAGATTTTGTCCTTTGGAAACCATCAAAAACGAATGAACCTCATTGGGATAGCCCATGGGGTAATGGTAGACCTGGATGGCACATAGAGTGTTCAGCTATGATTTCAGAATTACTTGGAGAAACCATTGATATCCATGCGGGCGGTATTGATCTTATTTTTCCACACCACGAGAATGAAATTGCTCAGTCAACATGTTGTCATGATAAAAAAATGTCGAACTTTTGGCTCCATAATGGATTTATAAATTTTAAGGGTGAAAAAATGTCAAAATCTTTAGGAAATACATCAATTGTTAATGATTTATTATCTAAACACGATCCTGCTGTTATCAAATATTCAATACTGACTACTCATTATCGTCAACCACTTGATTTTTCAAACGATCTTATAAGTTATAGTGAAAACATCATTAACAAGTGGAGAGAACATATTAAAGAGGTTAATAGTAAAGAATTAGACTCAGAATTTGTTAATGCACTTTTAGATGACCTAAATACCCCAAAAGCACTGATGAGATTACAGCAAATAATAGCTAACATTAAAAAAGACAAGAATAATGATGATTTATTAGCTCATTTTAATAATGGTTTAAGCTTATTAGGATTAAATCCTAATTTTAATAAAACAGATTTAAACCTTGATAAAGAATTTATTGAAAATATGATATCTCGCCGACAAGAGGCTAAAAAAAATAAAGACTTTGAACTAGCAGATAAAATTAGAAATGAGTTATTTAAACAAGGGATTGTTTTAGAAGACACCAAAAATGGCACAACATGGAAGAAAAACTAGAAAATAAAATTTATTTTTTTGACACCACGTTAAGAGATGGTCAACAAACTACAGGTGTTGATTTTAGTGTAGATGATAAAATCAAATTCTCTAATGCTCTTGATGAATTAGGTTTAGATTATATTGAGGGTGGTTGGCCAGGGTCAAATCCAACTGATGATAGTTTTTTTAATTCTACAACAAATTTTAAAAACGCTAATTTGGTTGCTTTTGGAATGACCAGAAGACCTAATACAAGTGTTTCAAACGATCCAGGTCTAAATACTTTAATTAATACAAATGTAAAACATATTTGCATTGTGGGGAAATCATCTTCATATCAGGTCGAAAAGGCTTTAAGCATTTCAAAATCTGATAACCTAAAAATGATTGGTGAAAGTATCGCTCATATCAATGAAAAAGGTTTAGAGGCAATGTATGATGCTGAGCATTTTTTTGATGGATATAAATCAGATCCTAAATTTGCATTAGATTGTTTAACTGAGGCTTTAAATAATGGAGCACGGTGGATAGTATTGTGTGATACTAATGGTGGAACTCTGCCAAATGAAGTAGAGACAATTGTTCAAGAAGTAACAAAATATATACCAGGTGAAAAACTGGGCATCCATGCGCATAATGATACAGAAAATGCAGTTGCCAACTCACTGGCTGCTGTGCGAGCAGGAGTGAGACAAATTCAAGGCACAATTAATGGATTAGGAGAAAGGTGTGGAAATGCTAATTTAGTATCTCTTATTCCCTCAATAATTTTGAAAACAGAATTTGAAACTAGTATTCCTAAAGAAAAATTATCAGCCTTAAAGAAAACCTCATTGCTTTTAGATGAAATTTTAAATCGTACGCCAAATACTCAACAAGCCTATGTTGGTGAAAATGCCTTTTCACATAAAGGAGGTTTGCATGTTTCAGCAATTAACAAAGACCCTAAAACATATGAGCATATAGACCCAGAAATAGTAGGTAATACTAGAAAAGTTGTAATTTCTGATCAATCTGGCCGATCTAATATCATATCTCTTTTAAATACTGTTGGTATTAACCCAGATGATCATTCAGATAAATTAGATTTTTTACTCCAAAAAGTAAAAGAGAGGGAATTCAAGGGTTACGCTTACGATCAGGCAATTGCGAGTTTTGAGATACTAGCTAGACAAACTCTTTTCGGTATCCCAGAGTACTTTGAATTAAAAAGATTTAAAGTTATTGATGATAGAAGATGGAATGCTAAAGGAGAATTAGTAACTGAGTCAGAAGCAACTGTAAGGATAGAAGTTGAAAAAAAAGAATACATGAATGTAGAAGTAGGAAATGGTCCAGTAAATGCTTTGGACAAAGCTTTAAGAAAATCATTAATGGGCTTTTACCCTGCTTTAGAGGATTTAGAATTAACTGATTTTAAGGTAAGAATTTTATCCTCAGAAAAAGGAACAGATGCAATAGTTCGTGTTCTTATCGAGACAAAGGATCAAAAGGGATCCATTTGGACAACAGTAGGTGTCTCTACTAATATAATTGATGCGTCTTATAATGCCCTTAGAGAGAGCTTAATTTATAAATTAATTAAGTCCTCTTGAAAAAAACAATTCAATTTATATTAAACAAACCCCAGTTATCTGAAAATGTTGGTATGTCTCTAAGATCAATAGGATGTTTTGGTTTTGAGAACTTATCCTTAGTAAGTCCAAGAAAAATTTGGCCTAATGATAAGGGAATAAAATCTGCAAAGCATTTTTCATCCTTAGTTAAAAAAGTTAAGGTATATCAATCAATACCAGAAGCTATGAAAGGTAGTGATATCTTAATTGCAACGACAGTTAGGAAAAGAGACTTTCACATACCTACAATAAAAGTAAATGAAATATCTAAACTAAAATCGAAAAAAATATCAATTTTGTTTGGTCAAGAAAATAATGGATTGTCCAATAAGGAGATATCGCATGCTAATTTTCTATTGTCTCTACCTACATATAACAAGAGTTCGCTCAATTTATCTCATACTGTAGCTTTAATTGCTTATGAATTGAGTCAAATATCTCTATCTAATATTAATCCAACTTTTGAAAATTCTCCTGCAAACTCAAAAGATATTGAAAAATTTTTATCATTTCTAATGAAAATACTAGAAAAAAGAAAATTTACATCAATCTCATCAAAAAGAGATAATTTAGAAATATCTTTAAGAAATTTTTTAAAAACATCAAAAATAGACCAAAAACAAATAAAAACAGCCTATGGAATTTTAAAATTTATTACAAAATAAATTGACTTAAAAGGCTAAATCTATATAAATCAGCAATTCATGACAAAAAGACTATCTTCAAAACATAAAATTGATAGAAGACTAGGCCTAAATTTATGGGGTAGACCTAAAAGTCCTTTTAATAGAAGACCCTATGGTCCTGGCCAACATGGTCAAGCAAGAAGAAGAAAACCTTCTGATTTTGGAGTTCAATTAGCAGCTAAACAAAAGCTCAAAAAATATTATGGCGATATTACTGAGAAACAATTTTTAAAAATTTATCAAGCAGCTTCTAGAAAAAAAGGTGATACTAGTCAAATTCTAATTGAACTTTTAGAACGAAGATTAGATGCTGTTGTGTTTAGACTAAAGTTTGCTCCAACTGTATTTTCCGCAAGACAACTAGTAAATCATGGGCATGTTTTGGTAAATGGTAAAGTAGTAAATAAAAAATCTTATCAGGTTAATGATGGTGATGAAATATCCCTTCAACAAACTAGCCAGAATATTCCAATGATAATTCAAACATTAAGCTCTAATGAAAGAGATGTACCTGAGTATTTACAATTAGAGATTTCAAAATGTCTCGGTAAATTTGTAAGAGGACCTCAATTGACAGATGTACCTTACCCTGTCCAAATGGAACCTAACCTTGTTGTTGAATTTTACTCAAGATAATCAATAACCATCAGTATATCCAATTAATCTAATAATACGTAAATTTCGAAAAAGTACTCATGAAAATAAAAACACTAATAGTCATTTTTTTTCTCTCTATTTCAAGCCTTTATGCTGCTGGAACAGGCAATGAAGATAATGCCAAAACTAATTATGGAAAAGATTACAAGGCAGCAATTAAGCTTATAAGGAGCAAAGATTATGATAAGGCAATAAGAAAACTTAAGACCCTTACAACTGCTAGTTCAACAGATTTTACAAGAGCAGATGTTTATAATGAGATGGGATTTGCATATCGAAAAAGTGAAGACTTTGATAATGCTGCAAAATATTACAAGAAAGCTCTTGAACTAGATCCACAACACCTAGGTGCTATCGAATACCAAGGTGAGATGTATGTAGATCTTGGTCAAAAAGAAAATGCCCTAAATAATTTAGCTTTACTTAAAGAACTAGTTGGGGAAAATAATTCTTACTACAAAGAATTAAATAATTATATTTCAAATAATTGATGAGAGGGGCAATATAAATGCCCCTTTTTTAATTTACTTCAGTTTTGATGCCTTTTGTGTTTAGTAATTCTAGAAGCTCACCAGACTCAGCCATTTCTTTCATAATATCACAACCACCAACAAATTCTTTTTTTATATAAAGTTGAGGTATAGTAGGCCAATTTGAATAACTCTTTATACCCTCTCTAATGTTGTTATCTTCAAGTACATTACAATGGCCGAACTCAACCCCAGTTTTTTTTAAAATTGCGCTTGCAACTGACGAGAAACCACACATAGGAAAATCTGGGTTACCCTTCATAAATAGGAAAACTTCATTATCTCCAATCATTTTTTCAATTTGCTCTTTTATACTACTCTCTAATTCCATTATTTTGTTCCTTTCGTTTTTAATTGCATAGCATGAAGCTCTTTATCCATTAATCCATCTAGTAACTTATAAACTAACTGGTGTTGTTGTATACGTGACAATCCGTTAAACATATCACTTTCAATTTCAACTGAATAATGATCGTTATCACCGGCAAGATCCTCAATTACAATCTTAGAATCTGGAAATTTATTCTCAAGGATTCCTTCTAATTTTTTTTGTTCAATAGGCATCTAACTAATTATCTTCTCAAAATCATTACGATATTTATTCATAATATCAAAATAGTCAAATTTTTTAGAGTTTATCTCAATACCTTCTTTAATTATCTCCCCAATTTCGAGGTATTCAGCACCTTTTTTTGTCAGAAATGAAGTTACTTCTTCAAAATCTTTACTTCTGATTTCAATCACATATCCAGCTTTATATTCGCAGAATAAATCAATAGGATCAGGGACCTTGACCCTAAAACCCATATCTTTATATTGCATTTTTAATAATGCCGAAAAGATACCCCCTCTGGAAATATCATTGCAAGACATAATGCATTTCAAATCTGATAATTCCAAAACACAATTTGCAATTTTTTTCTCAAAATCTAGATCTAATACCTCTAAGTCATTAAATTCACATATGTTAAAAGCAATTTTTTGATCTTGTAATAAGTAAGGACTACAATTTTTTGTTAATTGTTTTCCTAAAATAAGGATCTTATTACCAATTTCACAAAACTTATTTGTGTTTATTTTATTTAAATCCATATTGGAACCTACCATTCCTATCACAGGTGTAGGCTTAATTGGTATTTCATTTGTCTGGTTATATAAAGATACATTACCTGAAACAATAGGTGTATTGAATTTGACAGCTGCAGTTTTTAATCCATGAATAGATAAAACCAACTCTCCCATAATGTTTGGATCTAAAGGACTTGCAAAGTTAAGGTTATTTGTAATCGCTAAAGGATTAATATTGCATGCAATTAGATTTCTATATGACTCAGCAACCGTATATTTCATTCCTTCATAAGGATTGATTCTTATGTATAATGGATTGCAGTCAGTAGATGCACCAATAACTTTTTGTGTTCCGTGAATCTTTACTATACCTGATGATTGACCTGGTTCTCTGATAGTATCTCCCATCACAGTAGAGTCATATTGGTCGAAAACCCAACTTTTATCTAAATAATTAAGATTTGTAAGAAGGTTAATTATCATATCTTCCAATTTAATTTTGGAAAAATCAAAATCTTTGTTTTTTCTTTTTCTTGGGATGTAAAACTCTCTATCGTATTCAGGAGCATCATCAACAATTATTTCTACAGGAAGATCGACAACTTTTTTATTATTTGACTCAAACACAACTCTTTTTGTATCTGTAATTTCTCCAATGACTTCATAATCAATTTGCCATTTTTGAAGAATTTCTTTGACTTTATGATTATTTTTTTTATCGATAACAGCTAGCATTCTCTCTTGGCTTTCAGATAAAAGTATCTCATAGGCGCTCAGTGGTTGCCTCAACGGAACTTTATCAAGATTGATATAAACACCTACATTTCCTTTTGAAGCCATTTCTACACTGGAGGAGGTAATACCCGCAGCTCCCATATCTTGCATAGACTCTATTAATCCTGAAGACATTAATTCTAAGCAACCTTCCATTAAAAGTTTTTCCATGAAGGGATCACCAACTTGTACAGAGGGTCTTTTTTCATCTTCATCTTCCTCTGAAAAAACATCAGAGGCCATACTTGCTCCATGAATTCCATCTTTTCCAGTTTTAGATCCAATGTAAACAATAAGGCCACCAATAGATTTTGGTTTAGAGTAAAAAATTTTATCTTTTTGAACATGTCCCACAGCCATAGCATTAACCAAATTATTAAAATCATATGTTGATTCAAACTCACACTCACCACCAATATTAGGAATTCCAATACAGTTACCATAGTGTCCAATTCCATGAACCACACCATTTAGCAAGTATTTTGTCTTTTCAGTTTCTATTAAACCAAATCTAATTGAGTCAAGAGTAGCAATTGGTCTTGCTCCCATTGTAAATATATCTCGTAGTATACCTCCAACACCAGTTGCTGAACCGTTGAAAGGTTCTATGTAACTTGGATGATTGTGGCTTTCTATTTTAAACGCAATACCATCGTTATCTTGCAAATCAATTACACCAGCGTTTTCTCCTGGTCCCTGAATTACAATTTCATTATCTGTCGGGAGTTTCTTAAGCCATTTTTTTGAAGTTTTATAACAACAGTGTTCATTCCACATAGCAGAAAAAATACCCAATTCCTCAATACTTAAGTCTCTGTTTAGATATTTCCTAATGACCTGAAATTCATCTAAAGTTAAACCGTGTTGAAGTATCAACTCTTCATTCATGAAATTAAAGACTCTATAATAAGTCTTCCATCTTGTGATTGATGAAAATCAGAATATGCTCTCTCGGGATGAGGCATCATTCCAAGAACATTCTTTTTTTTGTTTGTAATACCTGCAATAGCCTCTATTGAACCATTTATATTTTCTTCAGTGTTTGAGAATTCACCTTTGCAATATTCAAATGCAATTTGTTCATTATTTTTTAATAAATTTAAAGTTTCAGTATCACAATAAAAATTTCCCTCGTTATGAGCTACAGGTATTTGAAGAATTTGGTTATCTTTGATTGATAAATTAAAATTATTTTTAAATTTTTTTTTAATAAAACAATTTTTTCCTAAAAATTTAAGTTTTTTATTTCGAATTAATGCTCCTTCAAGAAGTCCAATTTCAGTTAAAATTTGAAAGCCATTACAAATACCTAATAAATATCTATTATCATTTGCATGTTTAACAACCTCATCAATAATTTTACTTTTTGATGCCATTGCTCCTGATCTTAAATAATCACCAAAGCTAAAACCCCCAGGTAGAATTACTAAATCAACTTTTGGCAATGATGTCTCCTCATGCCAAATATTGTGAACCTCACCTTTAGTTAAATCTTTTAAGTAGCATAATGCGTCTCTGTCACAATTAGATCCAGGAAATGTTATAACAGCAGATTTAAAACTCATCCAAGCACTTCGTACTCTTCAATAATATCGTTGACTAAAAGTTTTTTGCAAGCAGAGTCGATTTTTTGTGCTTTTTCCTCTTTACTTATATTATCGGGTAAATCTAATTCAATGAGTTTTCCATGTCGGATATTTGAAAATTCTGTAAATCCTAAACTATTAAGTGACTGTTCAATTACTTTTCCCTGTGGTTCTAAAATTTGGCCTTTAAGTCTTACTAAAATTTTTATTCGCATTAAATTGTCAAGTTTAACCTATTAAGCACCTCTTCATATGCTTCTTCGATATTTCCTAAATCTCTACGAAATCGATCTTTATCAAGTTTTTTATTTGTTTTTAAATCCCACAAACGACATGTATCTGGTGATATTTCATCTGCTAAAACAAGCTCATCAGTTTTTTTACAAATTCCAAATTCTAATTTAAAGTCAACTAGATTTATCCCTATAGAATAGAACGTAGATCTTAATATATCATTTATTCTCAAAGAATATTCATCTATCAACTCTAATTCATCAAAACCACATAAACCTAAATTAAGAATATGTTCAGAACTTATATGAGGATCGCCAAGTTCATCCGATTTTAAACAATACTCAATTAGCGTATTAGATAATTGCGTTCCTTCTTTAACACCAAACTTTTTAGATAAAGAGCCAGCAAAGAAATTTCTAACTAAAACTTCAATTGGAATAATATCTACTTTTTTTAAAAGCTGAGATTTTTTATCAATTTTCTTTATAAAGTGTGTTGGAATATCACAATGATTCAATATTTGAAATAAATAACTCGATATAGCATTATTAATTGCACCCTTATTCTTTATAGAGCCCTTTTTTAAATTATTAAAAGCTGTAGCATCATTTTTATAGGTAGCTATGACTTCCTTATTAGTTTTGGCATAAATAATTTTTGCTTTTCCCTCATATAACTTTTTCAATTTTATTGCCATTAATTAATCCTTTTAAATATTTTATCAACATTTTTAAAAAGATTTTTATTATTGAAAATATTATTAACTTTACTTGATATTTTTAATTTGGCTAAACGAGGATGACTTAAAAGATTATCTTTAAAAGACATATTACCTTTCCAAGTTTTCAAAGCACAATCTTGAACAATCTTATAGGCATCTTCTCTTAAAACTTTATTTTCAATAAGAAAAATCAGGACATTTTGTGAATAGGGTAGACCTTTTAAAAGATTTAAATTTTTCATCATTTTTTTTTTATTTATATTTAAATTATTTAAAACATTGATCATTCTTTGAACTGCAAAGTCAAGCGTTATGGTGGCATTGGGAGCATTTATTCTCTCAACACTGGAGTGACTTATATCTCTTTCATGCCATGAAGTTATATTCTCTAAAGCAGGAATGGTTAACGATCTAATCACCCTTGCTAGTCCTGTTAAATTTTCTGATAAAATTGGATTTTTTTTATGAGGCATTGCGGAACTACCTTTTTGGCCTTTTCCAAAACCTTCCTCAACTTCTAAGACTTCTGTTCTTTGTAAGTGTCTAATTTCAGTTGATAGACGTTCTATGGAGCTTGCAATAATAGCAAAAGAGCAAAAAAGGTCAGCATGCCTGTCTCTTGGAATTATCTGCGTGGAGACAGGTTCGATTGAAAATTTTAATTTTTTAGCAATTATTTGCTCTACCCTTGTGTCAATATTTGAATATGTCCCTACAGGACCAGACATTTGAATTGTTTGTATTTGTTTTATAGAATTTTTAAGACGATCTATGTTTCTTTTGTTTTCAGCTAGATATCCTAATATTTTTAATCCAAAAGTAGTCGTTTCGGCGTGAATACCATGACTTCTACCGATACATAATGTGTACTTATGTTTTTTTGCAATATTTAAAAGAGATTTACTCAAAGTTTTTAAACCTCCAAGAATTATATTGCTTGATTGGTTAAGTTGTATGGAGAAAGAGGTATCTAAAATATCGCTAGATGTAAGTCCTTTATGAATATACCTAGACTCTGGTCCTACGTACTTTGCTACATTAGTTAAAAAAGCAATTACATCGTGCTTTGTTTTTTCTTCAATTTTTTCTATTTCCTTTACATTAAACTTTGCTTTTTTTTTAATTTTGCTTGAGGTCCCTTTGGGTATCTGACCCAATTTTTCCATAGCCTCACAAGCGAGGATTTCAAGGTCAAGCCATATTTGAAATTTATTATTATCTTCCCAGATTTCTTTAAGAATATTTCTAGAGTATCTTGGTATCAATTATAAAAAACCTTATTTGGAGACTCTGTAAGAATCTCAATATTATCACCATTAATGTATATCGTATGTTCGTACTGAGCGCTAAGTGTTTTATCTTTAGTCACTGCAGTCCAACCATCGTTAAGTATTTTAGATTGATATTTACCTACATTGATCATGGGTTCAATTGTAAAAATCATCCCATCTACAAATTTTATTTTATCATACTCACTATCGTAATAGTGTAAAATACTTGGATTCTCATGAAATTTTAATCCAACTCCATGTCCACAAAAATCTCTAACAACACTAAAATTATTTGAGGTAGCTATATCCTCAATTTTTTTTCCTATTCTACTGATTGGCTCACCAACTTTTATCTCATCAATACTTTCTATTAAACAATCGTGGGTAACCTCGCATAGATTTCTTGCTTTAATTGAAATGTCTCCTACTTTAAACATCCTTGATGAGTCACCATGCCAACCATCAATTATTGTCGTTACATCCACATTTAAAATATCTCCATTTTGAAGATTTCGATTATAGTTTGGGATTCCATGACAAATTACATGATTTAATGAGGTACATGTAGACTTAGGAAAACCTCTGTAAAACAATGGTGCAGGTGTGCCTCCTAGTTCTTGAATTCTTGTTAAACAATAATCATCAATCTCAGATGTTGAGACACCCTCCTTTATAATATTGTTTAGTTCATCTAAAATAGTTGCAGTTATTTTACTTGCCTCTCTACAAGGTTCTACTTCATCACTTTTGTATGATTTAATTTTCATCAATATTTATCTCACTAGTAATATTTATACCTTTATGTGATACGTTACATTTAAAAGCTCTAAATTGTACGCCACTTTTTTTTGCTGTAAGAGAGTTTTCATAATACTCATTATCCAAATCTTTAGCTATAGAAAATCTATCTACATCATTTCGTTGAATAAGATATATTAAAAAACATTTACTACCTTTTTTAGACATATTACTAAGTTCTAATAAATGTTTAGAGCCCCTTGAAGTAACTGCATCTGGAAATTCTGCTAAATTTTTTTTTCTTAATAAAGTGACTGATTTAACTTCAATGTAAGTATCTCCATTTGGGTGGCTAGCAAATATGTCAACTCTAGAATTTTTTCCATATTTAACCTCTTTTTTTAAAACTCCTTTAATTTCCTGTAAAATTTTTTTTTCCTTCATGGCGTTGAAAACTATGTCATTTGGCAGAGATGTGTTTACTCCTACAAAAGTTTTATGATCTTTAATTGCCTCTAATCTATATTTTAATTTTGCATTTGGGTTTTCAACCTTGGCAACTAATACTTTAGAGTCCTCTTTCAATAAACCTAAAAGTGACCCTGTATTTGGGCAGTAAGCTGTGACAACCTCATTATCAATCTTTAAATCTACAAAAAATCGCTTATAGCGTTTTACAAAAAAACCCTCTAAAATTTCCTCTTTATACTTCATTTATGGTTACTGCTAAGAAAATATATTCTGCTTGTCTAATTATCATTGGCAATGAGATATTATCAGGTAGGACACAAGATAAAAATATAAATCATATAGCTAAAGAGTTGTTCATTTGTGGTATATCTTTACAGTTAGTAGTTGTAATTCCTGACCAAAAAAAAATAATTATTTCTCAAATTAGAAAATTAAAAAATCAATATGATTTTGTCATCACTACTGGCGGTATAGGCCCAACTCATGATGACATTACATCTGAGTCAATTAGTTTGGCAGTTAAAAAAAAATACAAATTACATAATGGTGCATACAGAGAATTAAAAAAATATTACACAAAAATTAAATCCGAATTAACTGATGCTAGAATTAAAATGGCATATATGCCTGTGGGTTCTGAGTTAATTTTGAACAAAGTTAGTGGAGCTCCAGGATTTAAAATTGAAAATATATATGTCTTTGCTGGTGTGCCATCAATAGTAGAGGGAATGATGAAAGAATTTAAAAAAATGATTAAAATAAAAAATAAGTTTTACACAACTTCAATAACCACAAAACTTTTTGAAAGTAAAATAGCCCACATACTTTTAGATGCAGAGAGAAAATATAAAAATGTCTCTATTGGTAGCTATCCAATTTTTGATGGGAAACCCAGGGGTGTAGAAATTGTTATAAATTCACAAGTTAACAACTTGGGTGTTCGTAATGCTAGAAGATTTATTAAAAAAGAGATAAACAAAATTATTTAAGATTGTGTCAATATAAGATAAAACAATATTTCTTTGAGGCGGAGTAGCTCAGTTGGTTAGAGCGGTGGAATCATAATCCATGTGTCGGGGGTTCAAATCCCTCCTCCGCTACCAAGAATAATCATTGTAATTGTTGATATTTTGACATATCTTTCGTTTTCTGATCGCGGGGTAGAGCAGCTTGGTAGCTCGTCAGGCTCATAACCTGAAGGTCGTAGGTTCAAATCCTACCCCCGCAACCAACAACCAAAAAATGCATTCTTTTCAATGCTTTTTTTTTATTTTTTTTATTGAAATGCATTTGACAATGCCCTCATAAAGTGTAGATATATTCTACTTTTTGTTCGATTCACTAGGCCATTTATTGTGCATTAGTGATTCTTGCTCTTTATTTTTTGTAAATATGAAATGAATAGACGGTGGGTTTATAACGTCAAATTTCGGTAAAGCTCTCATTTGAGAAAAATGATAGCTCGTTATTTTGGCGTCTGACCTACGTCAATTTAAAACTTTGTTTTTTATGAGTAGGTAATTCAACTTAAGAGTTTGATTATGGCTCAGAACGAACGCTTGCTGCATGCTTTATACATGCAAGTCGAACGGAGGCCCTAGCTTGCTAGGTGTCCTTAGTGGCGCACGGGTGAGTAACACGTGGGAACATACCTTATAGTACGGAATAACTGCGGGAAACTGTAGCTAATACCGTATACTCCAGTAATGGGAAAGATTTATCGCTATAAGATTGGCCCGCGCAAGATTAGCTTGTTGGTGAGGTAAAAGCTCACCAAGGCTTCGATCTTTAGCTGGTTTGAGAGGACGATCAGCCACACTGGGACTGAGACACGGCCCAGACTCCTACGGGAGGCAGCAGTAGGGAATATTGGACAATGGGGGCAACCCTGATCCAGCAATGCAGCGTGAGTGACGAAGGCCTTAGGGTTGTAAAACTCTTTCATCGGTGAGGATAATGACAGTAGCCGAAGAAGAAGGACCGGCTAATTCCGTGCCAGCAGCCGCGGTAATACGGAAGGTCCTAGCGTTGTTCGGAATTACTGGGCGTAAAGCGCATGTAGGCGGAACAGAAAGTTAGAAGTGAAATCCCTGGGCTCAACCTAGGAATTGCTTTTAAAACTTCTGTTCTGGAATTCAGGAGAGGAAAATGGAATTTCCAGTGTAGAGGTGAAATTCGTAGATATTGGAAGGAACACCAGTGGCGAAGGCGATTTTCTGGACTGATATTGACGCTGAGATGCGAAGGCATGGGTAGCAAACGGGATTAGATACCCCGGTAGTCCATGCAGTAAACGATGGGTGCTAGTCGTCGGACTTTTGTTCGGTGTCGTAGCTAACGCGTTAAGCACCCCGCCTGGGGAGTACGGTCGCAAGATTAAAACTCAAATAAATTGACGGGGACCCGCACAAGCAGTGGAGCATGTGGTTTAATTCGACGCAACGCGAAGAACCTTACCAGCGTTTGACATGGAAAGTGCCGGTTACAGAATGGTAACCTTCAGTTCGGCTGACTTTCGCACAGGTGCTGCATGGCTGTCGTCAGCTCGTGTCGTGAGATGTTGGGTTAAGTCCCGCAACGAGCGCAACCCTTATCGCTAGTTACTAACAGTTCGGCTGAGGACTCTAGCGAAACTGCCGGTGATAAGCCGGAGGAAGGTGGGGATGACGTCAAGTCCTCATGGCCCTTACACGCTGGGCTACACACGTGCTACAATGGTAACTACAACGGGACGCAATACCGCGAGGTGGAGCTAATCCCCAAAAGTTATCTCAGTTCGGATTGCACTCTGCAACTCGAGTGCATGAAGTTGGAATTGCTAGTAATCGCGGATCAGCATGCCGCGGTGAATACGTTCCCGGGTCTTGTACACACCGCCCGTCACACCATGAGAGTTGGTTTTATCTTAAGTCAGTGCGCTAACCTTCGGGAGGCAGCTGCCCACGGTACGGCCAGCGATTGGGGTGAAGTCGTAACAAGGTAGCCGTAGGGGAACCTGCGGCTGGATCACCTCCTTTCTAAAGGAAAAAAAACTTTGAACTAAGTGTACGTTCAAAGTAACCACCGTCTATTTGTTTTGCTTTTTTCAACATGCGTTGATAAAGAGCATTGATTGGGCGTGTAGCTCAGTTGGTTAGAGCGCGCGCTTGATAAGCGTGAGGTCGGAGGTTCAAGTCCTCCCTCGCCCACCAACAATGTTGGGGGATTAGCTCAGCTGGGAGAGCGCCTGATTTGCATTCAGGAGGTCAGCGGTTCGATCCCGCTATCCTCCACCAACTTTTTAAAATCGTAAATATGTAAGCTGATAACACAGACGAATGACTTGCACGAGTTATTCGTCAATTTAACAACTAATATAACAACAAATAACTACAAAAAGTTATTAACTACAAACTTTTCACTGTGTGTTAATAATTCAAGCGCGTAAGAGCATTTGGTGGATGCCTTGGCATAAAGAGGCGATGAAGGACGTGACAGACTGCGATAAGCTCGGACTTGCTGTCAATAAGCTTAATCCGAGATTTCCGAATGGGGAAACCCAATAACTTATAAGTGAATTCATAGCTTATAAGGGCGAACCTAGGGAACTGAAACATCTAAGTACCTAGAGGAAAAGATATTCCGTTAGTAGTGGCGAGCGAAAGCGGATCAGGCCAGTGCTACTTTTTACTAAACCAGAACTGTATGGAAAGGCAGGCCATAGTGAGTGATAGCCTCGTATGGGTAGATAGTAAAAAATAGACATGAGTAGGGCGGGACACGTGAAATCCTGTCTGAATATAGGAAGACCACTTCCTAAGCCTAAATACTACTTTATGACCGATAGTGAACCAGTACCGTGAGGGAAAGGCGAAAAGAACCCCTAGCAGGGGAGTGAAATAGACCCTGAAACCGGATGCTTACAAGCAGTTGGAGCCTCTTTATGAGGTGACAGCGTACCTTTTGTATAATGGGTCAGCGACTTAATCTCATTAGCAAGCTTAAGCCATATAGGTGTAGGCGAAGCGAAAGCGAGTCTGAATAGGGCGATTTAGTTAATGGGATTAGACTCGAAACCGAGTGATCTAGTCATGAGCAGGTTGAAAGTGAAGTAAAATTCACCGGAGGACCGAACCCACTAGCGTTGAAAAGCTACGGGATGACTTGTGATTAGGGGTGAAAGGCCAACCAAACTCGGAAATAGCTAGTTCTCCGCGAAAACTATTTAGGTAGTGCGTCGTGTGAATCTTGTCGGGGGTAGAGCACTGAATGGGCTAGGGGGAAGCAATTCCTACCAAACCTAATCAAACTCCGAATACCGATAAGTATGCACGGCAGACAGTCCATGGGTGCTAAGGTCCTTGGACGAGAGGGAAACAGCCCAGATCAACAGCTAAGGTCCCCAAATAATGATTAAGTGTGAAAGGGAGTGGGAACTCCAAGACAGCCAGGAGGTTGGCTTAGAAGCAGCCATCCTTTAAAGAAAGCGTAACAGCTCACTGGTCTAATTAAGAGATCCTGCACCGAAAATGTAACGGGGCTCAAATCATTTACCGAAGCTTTGACAATTACTTTGTAATTGGGTAGCGGAGCGTTCTGTAAGCCTGTAAAGGTGATGCGTAAGCATTGCTGGAGGTATCAGAAGTGCGAATGCTGACATGAGTAACGATAAGAAATGTGAAAGACATTTCCGCCGAAATCCTAAGGTTTCCTGCGTAAAGCTAATCTGCGCAGGGTTAGTCGGCCCCTAAGGCGAGGGCGAAAGCCGTAGTCGATGGGAAGCAGGTTAATATTCCTGCACCAGCTGGTAGTGACGGATGAAGTAAATTGTAAGTTCTTACTGGATTGAACTTGCAGTGAATTTGTCCCTGGAAATAGCTCCAGCATTAGACCGTACCAAAACCGACACAGGTAGGAGGGTAGAGAATACCAAGGCGCTTGAGAGAACTATGTTGAAGGAACTCGGCAAATTACACTTGTAACTTCGGGATAAAAGTGACCTGTTATTGGGCAACCAGTAGTAGGTGGCACAGAAGAGGGGGTAGCGACTGTTTACTAAAAACATAGCACTATGCAAAGTCGAAAGACGACGTATATGGTGTGACGCCTGCCCGGTGCCGGAAGGTTAATAGGAGGGGTGCAAGCCCTGAATTGAAGCCCCGGTGAACGGCGGCCGTAACTATAACGGTCCTAAGGTAGCGAAATTCCTTGTCGGGTAAGTTCCGACCTGCACGAATGGCGTAACGATTTCCCCACTGTCTCCAACATAGACTCAGTGAAATTGAATTCTCGGTTAAGATGCCGAGTAACCGTGGTTAGACGGAAAGACCCCGTGCACCTTTACTGCAGCTTTGTATTGGTATTAGGGAACAGATGTGTAGCATAGGTGGGAGACTTTGAAGGAGTGGCGCTAGCCATTCTGGAGTCACTAGTGAAATACCACTCTTCTGTTCCTTGATGCCTAACCACACACCGTCATCCGGTGTTGGGACCATGCATGGTGGGCAGTTTGACTGGGGCGGTCGCCTCCCAAAGAGTAACGGAGGCGCGCGATGGTAGGCTCAGAACGCTTGGAAACCGTTCGTCGAGTGCAATGGCATAAGCCTGCCTGACTGCGAGACCTACAAGTCGAGCAGAGACGAAAGTCGGTCATAGTGATCCGGTGGCACTTCGTGGAAGGGCCATCGCTCAACGGATAAAAGGTACGCCGGGGATAACAGGCTGATCTCTCCCAAGAGTCCATATCGACGGGGAGGTTTGGCACCTCGATGTCGGCTCATCGCATCCTGGGGCTGAAGCAGGTCCCAAGGGTTTGGCTGTTCGCCAATTAAAGCGGTACGCGAGCTGGGTTTAGAACGTCGTGAGACAGTTCGGTCCCTATCTGCCATGGTTGTGGAAGCTTGAGAGGATCTGCCCTTAGTACGAGAGGACCGGGGTGGACGTACCTCTGGTGTACCTATTGTAGCGCCAGCTGCATCGTAGGGTAGCTATGTACGGAATGGATAACCGCTGAAAGCATCTAAGCGGGAAGCCAACCTCAAAACTAGGCTTCGTTATAGGATCGTGGAAGACTACCACGTTGATAGGCTGGGTGTGGAAGTGTGGTAACACATGAAGCTAACCAGTACTAATAATCCAATGCTTGAATTATAATACACAGCGAAAAGTTTTAACTTTATGTTATAAAAAGTTTGTGGCGGTCATAGCGGAGTGAAAAAACCCGATCCCATTTCGAACTCGGTCGTGAAGGCCTCCAGCGCCGATGGTACTTAGTCTTAAGGCTTGGGAGAGTAGGACGCCGCCTATTTAAAATTATCTAATTACATATTTACTTTACCTTTATTTACTTAAATATTTTAAAGGTTAGTATTAAAAATATTTCAAATTTATATTAAGTAGATGAAAGCAAACTATTCAAAAAAAATACTAATCTATGGTGTTAATGGCTTTATTGGAAAAAACTTAGCTGTTGAATTAATAAAATTAAATTATGATGTTTATTGCATTACTTCAAGTGTTGAAATTATATCAGCATTAAATGACTTAAAATTTTTTAAAAAAATTAAATTCATTAAAATAAATAATCTAAAAAAATATAACTTTGACTATGCTATATTGAATTCTTCACCAAATAATAAAGAAAAAAACAGAAAAGTTTTTAAGAGTTCAATCACAAAATATAAAAAAATATTATCCAAATTGAACCAAGACTCTAACGTAATATATTTATCATCTGGTATAGTTTGTTTTACTACTTATATCGATATATCAAATAATCTTTACAGATCTTACAAAAAAGAAATGGAAGGGATAATACTAAAGCACTCTTTTAATAATAAAGTAAACTATAAAATTATAAGATTATTCTCAGTATTCGGACCATATATGTCTCTGGAAAAATATGCTATTGGTTCTTTAATAAAAGCAATAAATGAAAAAGAAATTATATCATTTAGTTCAGATGGAAAATTTTATAGAGATTATATTTATATAAAGGATTTTATTAAAATTATAAATTATGAAATAAAACAAAAGCGATCAATTATTATTAATATATCATCAAAAAAATATTTATTTAAAAAATTATGCGAAAATTTCTATAAATTTATTAATTCTAATATTTTAATAAAATTTGGTAATAAAAGTGTAAATTTAAAAAATTACTATGTTCATGATAAAAGTTTTAAAAAATATTTCCCATATTTCATTTTCAATCCTATCAATAAGTCTTTATTATTAACTTTGAATTGGTTTAAGAAGATTGAATATATTAGGCTAAAAATAAAATATGAAAAATAACTTATACACATCTAGATTATCAAAAAGCTTTATCGGACAGGGTATGTTTGAAATATTAAATTCCGTTCAAAGCTTAGAAAGACAAGGGAAAAAAATATATCATTTTGAATTAGGGGAACCTTTCCATAAAACAAATAGTAAAATTATAAATAGTCTTATTACATCCATAAAAAGTGGTAATACAAAATATACTAGTTCTTTTGGTTTATATGAATTGAGAGATAAAATTAGAGTCTCGACAAAAAATAGTAGAGGATACTATCCTGATCTAGAACAAATACTTATAACACCGGGTGCTAATTCGATTATTTATTTTTTAATTAAAACTATTTGCAATCCTGGTGATGAGGTAATTATACCTAATCCTGGTTTTCCAAGTTATATTGCTGCTTGCAATGCAAATGGAGTAAAAATACGGACTTTAAATTTAACTCAAAAAAATAATTACCAAATTGAAATCTCATCTATAAAAAAACTAATTACCAAAAAAACAAAATTGATAATTATAAATTCCCCAAGTAATCCACTTGGTGTTATTCAAAATAAAAAAAATTTAATAGAAATGTATGAATTAATAAAACAAAATAATATTTATGTCTTGACTGACGAAATTTATTCTAGAATTACTTACAATAATAATGAATTTTTTAGTATCAGTTCACTAGATAAATGTAATAAACACGTTATTATTTTAAATGGTTTTAGTAAATCTTTCTCTATGACTGGATATAGAATTGGATGTGCAATTGGACCAAAAAAAATTATTAATAAAATGAGGTTATTGGTTGAGACTATTGTTTCATGTGTACCACCTTTTATTCAAGAATCTTGCACTGCTGCACTCTCCTTAAATAATGATCTTATTAAAAAAAATAATTTAGATTATTTAAAAAAAAGAAATAAAATTATAAATAAGTTTAATGAAACTAATTTGGACTTTGTTATTCCAGATGGAGCTTTTTATATTTTTCCAAGTTTAAAAAAATATAATATTACCGGAGAAAATTTTTGTAAAAAAATTCTTAACAAATATGGCATAGCTTTAGTACCTGGAATATTTTTTGGAAGTCAGGGTAAATTCAATTTCAGAATGTCATACACTACAGATAATACTAGCCTCGATAAAGCTTTAGACTTAATATCGAAATATCTTCATGAATTATAAGATGAAAATTAAAATTGGAGATGTAATTTTAGATTATCTGATCAAAAAAAAGGTAAAACATGTTTTTCTTATTACTGGTGGGGCTATTGGTTTTCTAATTGATTCTTTTTATGGAAATAAAAAAATTAAATATATTTGTGCTTTGCATGAACAAAGTGCGGCCATGATGGCCGACTCATATTCAAGATTGGGCCCCAATTTTGCTGCGACTATGTCAACTTCTGGGCCAGGGGCAACAAATTTAATTACAGGTATATATTGCTCTTGGTTTGACTCAGTACCTAATATCCATATTACTGGGCAAGTAAATCTTAATGAATCTAGGTCAAGTAGTAAGTATACAAAGAATTGTAGGCAAATTGGATTTCAGGAAACAGATATAGTGGCTTTATCAAAAAATTTTACAAAAAAAAGTATTAAAATTACTAACCATAATAAAATTTATGAAGTTTTAAATGTTCTTGATTTCCAATCTCATAATAAGCGACCTGGTCCTGTATTGCTAGATATTCCAATGAATATTCAAAAAGAAACTATTCAAAAAAGAAAAATAAAACTATCAAAGTATGACTCTGTAATTAAAAAAAATTATACAAATTTAATTTTTAATAGTCTAAAAGCCGCCAAAAAACCATGTATTTTGTTGGGTGCCGGAATAAGAAACTCTGGATTATCAGAAAAAGACATTATTAATCTTTCAAAAGTAATTAAAATTCCTTATTTATTGACGTGGAGTGGTTTTGACCTTATGGATTTCAATCATTCCTTTAATTATAACACAATCGGAGTATATGGTCACAGATCAAGTAATTTTATTGTTCAAAATTGTGATTTGCTAATTACTATTGGATGTAGGTTAGATACAAGGACTACCGGTTCGAGAGTAAATACATTTGCAAGAGATGCAAAAATTATTTCTGTTGACATAGACAGATATGAATTAAATAAGAATAGAGGTCTTCAAATTAAGCATAAAATCTTGCAGGACGCAGGTATATTTATTAAAAATATTTTAGCTTCAAAAAATACTTATAAAGCTAATTTGAATTGGTTTAATTACTGTAATTTACTCAAAAAAAATTTTCCCTTTGATAGGGAGTCTGGTTTTAGAGGTAAATTTGTAGAAATTTATCGCTTTATCAGAGATTTATCAGATAGCTTAGATAATAATTCAATAATTATTCCTGATGATGGTGGCCATTTGACTTGGACGATGCAAGCTTTTAAAATTAAAAAAGGTCAAAGACTTTTTTCTGCTTTTGGTAATTCTCCTATGGGGTACTCACTTCCAGCCTCAATAGGGGCAGCTTTTGCAAGACCAAAATCAAAAGTAATTTGTATAGATGGGGATGGCAGTATTCAAATTAATTTACAAGACCTTCATCTTTTAAAAAAATTTAATTTAAATGTAAAAATTATATTAATTAACAATAATGGTTACGGAATTATTAGACAATTCCAAAGTTTATACTTGGGAAAAAGATACGAAGCTTCTAAAAAAGGTATATCCAATCCAAATTTTAAAAGTATTTCAAGAGCTTTTGGAATTGATTACTATAGGATTGATACTAATTCTAAATCCAGCATCATTTTAAAAACGGTCAATAAAAAAGGTCCATGTTTTTATGAAGTCATTATCGATCCAAAACAAACAATATCTCCTAAATTAGAATTTGGTAGACCCATAGAGGATCTTTCACCATTGTTAGAAAGAGATATTTTTGATAAATATATGCACACTATGAAAAGAAAAGTTAAGAAAGCAAATAGAACTTTTCAAGAGTCCAATTAAATATAAAATTAAATCTTTTCTTAAATTTGAATTAACGATCGTAATAAAAAATAAGCATGGATATAAATTACATTTTTAAAATTCTAGAGATATTCCAAGAAATGCAATATTTTTATCTAATTTTAATTATAGTTTCGTATTTTTATTTGCTCTTACCTTTGCCGGTAACCCCATTAATAATATTTAATTCTATATATTTTCAAGAATTATCAATATATTTAAATCTTTTTCTAATCTTGCTCTCATATCTTACAGTTTATAAAATCATAGTTTTCTTAAAATTAAATTTAATTCTTGAAAAATATGTATTTAGTAGAGTAAAAAAAAAATTTTTTTATTTTAATTTAAATTTAAATGAATTTTGGAAAGTTCTTATTTTAAGAGTAATCATTCCTATACCCCTATTAAATTATTATCTTTCAATTAAAAATTATAAATTAGGAATATCATTATTAGCAACTTTTATATCGTTAATACCCTACGTTTTAATTTTATCAGGAACTTCAAAAGACTTGATATCTGAAGATAGGGGCATTAATCTGAGTTTTTTTATACTATACATTTTCTATGCTTTGACTGTTATCCTGTTAAGTAAATTTATTCAAAAAATTAAATTTTTTAAAATTTTTAAATGAAAAAAATCTATTCTCACAGCATATTGATTTCAATTATTTATTCATTTTTTTTTATACTATTATTTGCAGTTTATAATTTTGATATCTCGCAATTTGCTCAATTTTCAAACCTAACAGATCAAAACAGAATCCCTTTTAAGATTAATCCTATAGATAGAACAGGATATGATGGTCAATTTTATATTAGATTGGCCTTAAACCCATTTGAATTAAATTGGCCTCATGATAACTTGCCTGAAACCAATCCAAGTTATAGATACTCAAGAATTGGCTATCCCTTAATACTATGGATATTTTCATTTTTATTTAAAGAATATATTATTTATCTATCCGTCCTAATTAATATCATTGGAATTCTTTTTATTTATTTTATTAACAGGTTAAATTTTGAAATTCTAGGAATAGATAAAAAATTATCTATTTTTTGTGCTTTTTTACCAGGTTACTACTTTGTTATAAGTAGAGCTACTTGCGAAATTTATGAAATAGTTTTTATTTCTTTATCTATTTTATTTTTTTTAAGAAATAAATTAATTTTATTTTCATTTTGTGTCTTTTTTTCTTTTTTAATTAGAGAAACAGCTTTTATTTTTTATTTAATAATTATTTTTTTATCTTTTTTTAGCAATCTTAATATTAAGAAGCAATATTTATTTATACCTTTTCTTCTATATTTATTTTGGCAATTCTGCTTATATATTTTTTTTGGCAATATTCCTTTTGGAACAGGTGTAAATACAAATTTTTCTACCCCTTTATTGGGTATCATTGAAATTTTTAATTTTCCAAGATATCAAAATAATATCTTTCAAGGCATTACATATGTTACTGAATATATTTACATTTTCTTTATAATTTTTTTATGTATTTTTTCTTTTAAAAGTCATCACTATAAAGATTTTTTATTTTTATCTTTTATCGCTTACTTAATTTATTTTTTATTACTAAATGAAGTTGTGCTAGGCACTGATTGGGGTTTTATGAGAATATTACTCGAATTAAATTACCTTAGTACTATTATCATTTTAAGGTCAAAAAAGATTAAATTATTTTTAATTAAAATTAGTTATACTGCAATAAATATTTTTGTTTTTTTAAGGATCTTTATTGAACAATCATTAAAATATAATTTTATTTAACAATTAGAAATTTTATTAGTTATTT
Source organism: uncultured Alphaproteobacteria bacterium (assembly GCA_902610175.1). Classification (GTDB taxonomy): domain Bacteria; phylum Pseudomonadota; class Alphaproteobacteria; order HIMB59; family HIMB59; genus HIMB59. The sequence goes on from CACLUR010000008.1 coordinate 41,949, forward strand.
TTATTTGAGATTTAACCTAAATTTATACTAGCTTTATTATGAATTTAAAAACAAATTTCGTGTTAATAATTTTTCATAAATGAATTTAATTATTTAAATAAGATTGGCTTTTTTATTTTAAGATCAATTGATGGTCTATTATTTCGATTTTTTTATTTAAAAAATATTCTTCGCAATTTTTATTTCTTTTTTCAATTTCTTGCTTAATAAAATAAATTTCACATGTTTTTAAAGTAAAGTCCTTTAATAAAAAAGGTAAAATCAAAATAATTAAGAATATTGCCAAATAAACTTTTGTTGTCATTTTTTTTAAATAAATTAAATTTGTAATAGAGATAAATAATTTTCAACATATGTCTATAACTATTTGTATTCCAGTTTATAATGGAGAAGCAACAATCTATGAAACTTTACAATCAGTTATTAGACAAAAATGCACTGATTTTAGTATTTTAATTGTAGATAACAATTCCAGCGACAAAAGTATTGAAATCTGCAATTCATTTAAAATAAAAAATATAAAAATCCTTCAATTTAAAAATAAATTGCCAGCTGGTTTGAATTTTCAGAGATGTATTGACCTATGTGAAACCGATTACTTAGTTTTTCTTTCCGCAGACGATATACTAGATAGTAATTGTATCAACATTTATTCTGATATTATAAAATCTAGAAATGATATTTCTATTATTAGTAGGACGTACTATTGGTTTGACAAAAATTATAAAAAACCAATTAGAGCCACTTGCCAATTGAATAAATCATTAGTTATTAATTCAAAAAGCGATTTCATAGACATTATGAATTTTATTGACTCTACCTGTCAACTGTCTGGTTTGTGTATAAAAAAAAATTCAATTAAAAATGATATTAAACCATTTCCTTTTGTAGAAATACCCTCAATAATATTACCCATATTGAAAACAGATAATTCAATTCATTTAAATTATAATTCTGTAGCAATAAGGACTTCAAGTTCAGGTGCTAACTTAAAATCTACCTATGATATCTCCCCTTCCAAAAGTTGGTATGAGTTATTTGAATATAACTTTTCTAAAAATACAAAATTATTTAATTTTTTAGTTGAGGTTTATATTTCAAAAAATTACGACTCACTTGTTCAAATTAGACTAAATGGTGGCTATAAAAAATTTATTGAAGAGATCAATTTTTTTATAAATAAAAATCCCAAAATATTATTTGATATTAAATTTTATATATATTTTTTAATCTTAAACCTCCCTATTTTTCTAATAGAAAGAATAAAAAATATTTATAAAAAATTTACTATAAAACAGGTAAACTTAAGTAATATTATTGAATAAATTTAATGAAAATATACTTTTCCTTAACTGAAGGTAAGTGTCTATCGAATTCAAGGGATCTAGTTGATGAGTCTGGGTATTTGAAATTTTCAGGTAAGGATTTATTTTGGATGTATTTAACAGGTAAATTAAATAATGATTTGCTCAATCAAATTTATGATGAATTTCATTCACAGTTCGACTTATTGTCTAAATATTGTGAAATTCAACATATTTCTTCTCATGAGCATGTGCACATCATACCACCTATATTTGATTATTTGTTTAATTTTAGTAAATCTAAAAAAATAAATTTACGATATTTTAATGAAGATTTTTTTACTTTCTATAATTTCAATGACTTGAATAACTTTATCTATGACTTAAATTTTTTAAAGTTTTTTTTAATTTCATTTTTATCTAGGTTTTCAAATAAATATGAACTTAGTTCTTACAAATCTTACGGTATTAAATTTAGTGGTAAAATTAATTATATAAATTTATCAAAATATTTCAAAAGTTTGAATTTTAGCGAAAAAGTAAATATATATTTTCATCCAGGTTATAAAAGTATAACTGAGGAAAAAAATCTAAATTTAAAAAAATATGATTACAAATTCATAAACTCTTTTGACAGACAAAAAGAATTAAATTCTATAGTTGATTTTTATAATAAAAACTAATGGAATTAAAAAAAAATCTTTCATTTTTGTTTCTTTTTATATTTATCTTTTTA
>CACLUR010000009.1 GCA_902610175.1 uncultured Alphaproteobacteria bacterium
TTCTTTAAATAATTTTAAAATTAAAAAAGATGAAAAAAAAAGAAGAATATAATTAAATATAAAAACTCCATATATATCAAAAATTTTATATAATAAGGAGATTAGGTATATTATTGGCTGGAAATGCCCATAAAAAATAATATTTGGGTTATTTAATAAATTATGAAATTTTAAAAAATATAATCCATAATCGTAATAGCTTAATCCGTTAAAAAAGAAAGTTACAAAATTTATAAAAAAATAAAAGATGAATATGAATAAAATTAATATGGTTTTATTTAACATTATTTAAATTAATTACGTGTCCATTAGGAATGCTTATACGGCTATTTGATTTATTAACCTTAAATAAAGTTAAATTTCCTGCTGAATAAACCTCTTGAAAATTATTTAAACCTTCCAGATTTATATAATCAACAAAACCAAACCAATTAACTGTATCCATATTTACAAGCACATACTCGATAGCAAACATATTAAAAAAGGTTTGATCTAAAATATTATCAGACTCAAAGACATTTTTTGAAAAACCTTTATAAATTTGATGATCTAACCTCAGAAAGGTTGCATTAGTACTTTCTGATATAAAGCTTAGTCCAGTAAAGACATTATTTTTTTCATCTAATTTTATCATAGATTGATAATTTAGGTTTTGTGGTAATATCAAAATTCTTCCATTAATTTCTCTGCTATTAATAAAATCAATCATACTTATATGACTATTATTTAATGATAAATATCTTTTAGAATTAAAAGTAATATCTTTTTGATTAAAGGAATTTAAAAAAAGATTATCTTTAAAAATTATGTATGGTAGTGAAATAAAAATACAAATAAATAATAATAAAATTTTATTATTTAAAATATGTTCTTTTCTTTCATTTATAAAAAATAAAATAAGTAATGAAAAATAAAATATAAAAGGGATACTAAATTTTTCTATAGGAGACTTCATAACCCAAAAAAAAGGAATATATTTTAAAAGGGCATCATAAATAATACCAAAAGGCGGCATGGTACCTTTCATAAAAAATATTGATAATAAGATCATAAAAATTAAATAAATAAATTTTATCGATTTATAATTAAGGTTTTTTATTAAAAAAAATAAAAAAAATAAATAAAAGAATTTTATTAAAAGAAAATTATTAAAAATAGAAATTGATGATAGATATTTAAAATGATCTAAAAATAAAATATTAAGTAGGAGTTGATTTTTATATTTATGAGTAGAAGCTTCCCAACTAATTGCGAAATCACTACTCATTAAGGCAGAGGCTTCATTAAGAGATAATATGGTTGGAAATATCCACCAGATATTGAATAGGAATATAATAAAAGTAAGTTTTGTAATATCTTTAAAGATATCAATAAATATCATTTTTTTATTTATTAAATAAAAATTAAAAGGAATAAATAAAATTATAGAAAAAAAAATTGCTATAAAAGTTGGTGGGTTATAAAAGGAATATGAAAAAAGTAATGTAAAAAAACCAAATAATAAATACAAATATTTTGAATTATAATATTTTACATAAATAAATAATAATAATGGCAAAGTGGATAAAGAAGAAGAATTTGTAATATTTAAAGATGCTAGATAAGAAATAGATAATGTATTAAAACAATATAAAGAAGAAACTACCAAAGAAGTTATTTTTTTTTTCGTAAGTTGATAAGATAGTAAAAAAAAACTAATAAATGGTAATAAAAATAATATAAATACATAAATAGAATTAATTACCTTATAGCTAAAATTTAATTTTTCTAAAATTAGAAAAATAATATGAGGAACACCTATAAAATTAAATAATACATTGGGATGACCAAAACCGTCAGTAAACCAAAATGAAAAAAATTTATTAAAAAAAGCAGAGTAATTAATTGTAAATAATCCCTCTCCACCAAGAAGAATATTATTAGATAATAGAGGAATAAATAAAATTAGAGCTGGTAATAGTGAAAAAATAGATAATAGGATCTTCATATTATTTTTTTGTTTTGTTTAAATATATTGAAAAATAAATAATTAATGGGCTTAATAAAATTAAACATATCCAAAATATTTGAATTACAAATCCTTTTTTATAATAAATCAAAAAGGAACGTTCATTAATTCCTGTATTATTAATCAAAAATATATTAGAGAAATTATTAGAGATATAACTTTGATTAGGTAAATATATATATTCACTATTCATTCTAAATTTCATCTTAAAATAATTAATAAAATGTCTTATAAGATTTAGATTATTAATATCAAAATTATCATTAAGTTCGATAAGTGACCAATGCGGGTTGTATGACTCAGAAAAATTTATTGGCAAATAATCATGATCAAAGGAATTTAAATTTGAGACATCTAAATAATATAAAGTATTAAATATTTTTTTTTCATTAATTTTTAAATCATGATAAATAAAATCAGAACCCTTCTTATAGAGTTGGTTATTTATTAGAATACCTTGTTCTTCATTAAAGTTTTTATGCTTGCTATTTAATAATATTAAAACATCATCAGTAAGATCTTTTTTAAAAATTTCGTAAACTTTGTCAAAATTCTTAATATATTCCGCGTAAGAAACATTTAAGTTAAAAAAAAATATTATTAAGTAATAAAAAAAATTATTCTTTAAGAGCATCTAAAAATGGTTTGACTCTTTTTTTTAATATTATTAAACTTTTGATAATTTCTTCCTGTCGTTCTGGATCGATTTCATTTTTTTCACGGGCCATGTCTAATATTTCGTGCTCTAACTTCTCTAATGGTCTAATTTCAGAAATTTCATTATTAAAATCTGCAATAGAGTTATCAATACGGTTCGCTATATTTTCTAATCTTTCAACTAGAATATTGTTATTAAATTTTGACTCAAAATTATTTAAAACTATGTTTGCAGTTATTAAAATAAATATTAAGAAAAATGATAAAGTTATCAGTAATTTAGATATATGAATAACCATTTCATTCATAAAGATTTTTAAATTAAATGAGTCACTTAAATATATTTTATTTGAATTTATATATTTAGACTCTTTATGGTCATCATAATTTTTATTTTTATTATTTATAGTCTTAGATTTTTTTATTAAAGATTTATCTTTATTGGAATTCAGTTTATCTTTTAATTTCATTATAGCCTCATCAATAGACTTACCGTAAGCAAACTCGTTGGTCAATTCAACTTTTGCCATGAATTTTTTATCATTTATTCTCTTTACCTTAATTTTATCAATCATTATAAATATTTTTTGATAAACATTTTAAAAAGATTTATTATTTTCATTATATCTTTTTCAACAAGTCCATGATGACAAGGTAATAACATTCCATTTTTAGCAACAATATTTGAATTTTTTAGACCAAATTTATTGACTTTATGCTTGATCTTTTTGAAACCAGAATGGAGCAAGATGTTTCCAGAAAATAGAACCCTGGTTTGAATATGATTTTTCTCTAAAAAGATTTGTAATTTTTTTCTATTCAGAAATTTATCATTTAAAACTAAAGGATAAGCTAAAAAACTTGTCTCAATATTATGATCACTTTGAACAGTAACAAATAAATTTTTATACTTATTAAAAAAATCATCATATATTTCTCTATACTTTTTTCTTAGATGAATATTTTTTTTTAATTTTTTTAGCTGCTCTAATCCAAAAGCAGCACCTAATTCAGAAGGTTCAAAATTATAGCCTAATTCAGAAAATAGGAATTTAGCATCATAATCATATTTCCCAAGCTTAACATTGAATCTATTTTCAATTTTTTCAGAGTCTTTAAATATAGATGAGTTTCTTCCCCAAGATCTTAAAACTTTTAAACGGTCATAGTCTTTCTTTTTATTGACACAAAGCATTCCACCGTTTCCAGCACAATTTATAATATGAGATCCATAAAAACTCGTAATAGAATAATCGCAATAACTTCCACTTGATTTTTTATCATATAACGAACCGAGAGTGTCAGCTGAGTCTTCAATTAAAATAAGATTATTTTTTTTACAAATTGATTTTAATTTTTTCCAATTTGGCATAGATCCTACTAAATTTGGAATTATCATAGCAACTGTATTTTTATTAATTGAATTAATAATTTTTTCTTCATCAATACAAAGTGTTTTTAAATTAATATCTACAAAGTTTGGAATTAAATTAAACTTAGATATTGATGAGATAGGAGTTGCAAAGTTTAAAGCTGGAACAATTATTTCAGAGTTATGTTTAAAATTAAGAAAATCTAATAAAAGATGTATAGCTGATGATCCTGAATTGACCATTATTCCATATTTTTTATTAAAAAGTTTTGAAATTTTTGACTCAAATAAATTTACATTTTTCGACATTTGGGTAGAGGTTTTTAAAACCTTTACAACAGCATTTATTTCAGCTGGCCCATGAACTGATTTACCATAAAAAATTTTATTCATATTTACCTTCCTAGATCTGGTAATTTCTTATCAGAAAAATTAGTTAATCCTATTAAAAAATTAATACCATATAAAAAATAAGAAATGACAGCAAAGAAAGGAAGTATTAATGATTGTAAAACCTTGTTTTTTTTTAAAACATTTTCAGTAAATATAACTAAATAATATATGACAGCTAAAATTATTAAAACAGATTTGTATTTAAAGAATAAAGGAAAAAATAAAAATAAAAATATTAAGGGAAGAAAATAAAAAATAGAAAAAACTTTTTTCAATCTAAAAATTAATTTACCACGATTAAAACCATATCTTGAAATTTGTCGAAAATGTTTCAAAAAGGTCTCTCTTCTGGCGTGAAAAACAAAAATTTTATTAAAATAATAAATTTTTGTTTTTTTGTTAATTTCATCACATAAAATTGAATCTTCTCCAGGCCAATACTTTTTATCAAAGCCTCCTATTTCAAAAAAAAGTTTTCTTTTAATAATAAAATTTACAGTTGGCAACTCTTTAACGGCTATGCCATCTTTACTATTTAAATTATATCTAAAATTGAAAGGGTTAATCATCTTGTTAGAGTAAAAAGAGTCTGATAACTGAGCTGGTAAATTCTGTTGTTCTAATGGTGCTATTTGAGGACCACCAAAAACCTCATATCCTCTTTTACAAATTTCTTGAATATTATCAAAATAATTTTTTGAGGGATATGCATCATCATCTATGAATACTAAAAAATCTTTAGTTGCGTTTTTTGCTCCCTCATTTCTTTTTTCACTTGGTAGGACTGAGTCAGATCGAATTAATTTAATGTTATTTCTAAAATTCATTTTATTAATTTTTAGCTTATCAATATTTTCACTTAAAATTATAATTTCTATTTCATTATACGATAAAAAATTTAAATAATTATTTAAATACTCTGATATTTTTTCAGAGAATACTCCGAAAATAATTATTACGGAAAAAGATGTTTTATACTCGTTTGTCAATTAAATAAGTAGGCCTTCCCAATGTTTCTCTATGAATATTACCTATGTATAACGCAATTAATCCGAGGCTAGAAAATATTAAACCCATAAAAATGAAACTAAGCAAAAATAGAAAAATAACTAAATCAAATTCATAAGAACCTATAAAAAAAAATATCGAATAAAAAAATAAAAAAAACAATGAGAGAGTCGATACTAATAAGCCAATGTATCCAACTATTCTTAAAGGAAACAAAGAAAAGTTTATAAATGAAGAAGTAGCTAGGCTAAAAAGATATCTAAAAGAAAATTTAGAATTACCATAATGTCTGTTACTGGATTTAAAATCAATATATTTTGTCTCAAAACCTAAAAGATCAATTAAACCCCTCATAAATGAAATATTCTCTTTAAATTCTTTTAGATAATTTATTACTTTTTTATCAATTAATCTAAAATCAGTCGAATAAGACTGCATTTTTATTTCACCAAAATTATTAAGAAGATAATAAAATAATTTCGAACCAAGATTTCTGAATTTACTAAATTCATCTTTTATTCTTTTTCCACAGACAACTAAATATCCACTTTGCCATTCTTTTATAAATTGTGAAATAACTTTAGGCGGATGTTGTAAATCTGCATCCATAAAAATTATAGCATCAACATTTTTTATTTCCTTTATGGCACTATATAGCGCTATCTCTTTACCGTGATTAGTTAAAAATTTATGCCCATTAACATTTTTATTTTTTTTTGCTAAAATTTTTATGAGATCCCATGTGTCGTCTTTGCTGGAGTCATCTACAAAAAGATACGAAAAGTCAATATTTTTTATTGATTTTATTATTTTATTGGTTTCGTTAAAAATTAAATTTATATTTTCAGACTCGTTAAAGCATGGAATTACAATACAAACTTTTTTTTTCATTTTTTTATAAATGATAAATAATCATGAGTAACATTATCCCAAAGCCAATTTTTACTATTATTAATGGCCTCCTTTGATAATTTTTCATAATACATATCATCATTAATTAAATTAATAAATTCTTTAGCAAATAATTTTAAATCCTTCAATTTTACTTTTATCACACCTTGTTTATAGCAAAATTTATATCCCTCTAAATCAAACACAATACCAGGTAATCCGTAAGACATACCCTCCGCTAGAGCCATTCCACCAGTATCATATATTGGCGTATGTAAAAAAACTTTAGATTTCTTAAAAACATCATATTTCTTTTTTCCATTTAAAAAACCTAAGAAATCAATTGAAAAATCTATATTAAATTCCCTAGACATAGACTTCATTTTTTTTTCATGAGGTCCATTACCAATAATTGCCAATCTCAAAGATCTATTCAAATTTATTATTTCTCTCCAAATTTTAATTAATTCAATTACTCCCTTTTGATCATGAAGTCTACCAACAAAAACAGCATCATATTGTGAAAATAAATTAAGTTTTTTATAATTAGGAATGATTTCTTTAATTCCTCCATATACGACATGTTTAGATATATACCTTTTGAAATATATGCCAGCAGAGTCACTAGCTAATAAAATTTTTAAATTTATTATTTTTGAATAATCATTAATTAGCTTAATTACCATTTTTTGAATTAAATAATAAAAAATACCAAAAAATATTCTAATACCCTTATAAGGATTAGCAGGACTCAGAGGACTGGATGCTTTTAAAAAAAAACTAAATACGGGTTTGCAAGAGTAAATTTTTGAAAAAAGATAAGCTGGAAGAAAATCAGGAAGGAAATCTGAAGATGAAATAACATAATCAAAGTTAGAATATTTCAATTTAGATAAAACTTTTTTTCTAAATAAAATAGTTTGCAAATATATTCTTATTAAATCCAAATTAAATATTCCAGATTCTTTAAATTGAAATGTATAAAAATTAGCATTTACACCATTGCGTATATAAAAATTTTTACCATTTGGAGTAGTCAAAATTGAATATTCAATTTTTTTAGAAGTTTTATTTATTAAATTTATATGAATATTATCTCCACCACTCATGCCACTATCTCCAGTCGGATTGCCGAGCCCAGATAAAAGTGATATAAAAAGAATTCTCATAATGAAATTAATAAATACAAGATGTCATGTATGTGAAAATATAAATTTTAATTACTTGTTTTCAACCAGAGACTATAGATTTAATTTAAGCAATAATAAGTTCGATTTATACTCTTGTAAAAATTGTAATTTAATAAAGTCTTTTCCTGAATTTAATGACGAAGAAATAAGTCATTATTATCCCAAAATAAATTATTACAAAAATTCAATTGAAAAGTACCTCAAATATTCTGGAAAATATAATAAAAAATTTGACAATTATTTAAAAATCATAAGAAAATTAAAAGATAATAAAAATTTAAAAATATTAGATTATGGTTGTGGAGATATGAGCCTCGTCAAATATTTTTTAAATAAAAATAAAAATATTTTTGGTTTTGAAGTTAATGACTCTATAAGTAAGATAGATGGATTTCAAAAATATAAAGAAAAGATTTTTTTTGATTTTAAAAATATTCATCAATCTAAATTAAAATTTGATATTGTTATCCTTAATCATGTTTTTGAACATATAAGTGATCCTAATATTTTCATAAAAAACATAAAAAATATTATGAGTGAAGAGTCATTTATTATTTTAGAGATTCCTAATTCTAACTGTTTGCAAATTAAAATTTTTAAAGAATATGCTATTCATTTAGACCAACCAAGACATAGATATTTGTATAATAGAGACAACATAACAAAATTTTTTTTGAGAAATAAATTCAAGAAAATTCATATAAACGATGGATTTAACAAGTTTTTTGATTATCCTCTCTCAATATTTAAGTCATTTAAAAATTATATAAAATACAGTAATCAAAATATTTTTTATAAAATTCTTATCTCAATTTTATTACCCATTATTTTCTTAGTTTATAGTTTTAAAAAAAATAGCCATCAGTCAATTGGGGCTATCTTTAGTTTAAATAATTATGAGTAAATAAGAGCTTTAATGCATACTTTAGGTGACCATCTTGAAGTAAAAATTTTATTAGATTTTCATAAGATCTTAAAAAGATATGAGTTAAAGGGCCCGATACAATTAAGATAGTAAGCAAAGGAAATAATATTTTTTCAAAAAATCTAAATCTGGAATTTAGAGAGTTAAATACTAGAACAAGAAATAACATGCCTAACTGCATTCCGCCCATCATAAACCTACTCAACTCCCATTTCATGCCATAATAAGCTAAAAAAAACGATATAAAATAAGCACTAATAAAAATAGAAAATGAACCAATAAAAATAAAATTCAAATAATCTCTTTCAAGACCCTCGATCAAAATATGATTTCTGATTATTAAGAATGTTATGTATGCAAAAAGAGGCCAAAAAATCAATCTTAACGAATTAAAAAATAGTATTTCATTTGCATTAATAAAGTGGAGAATAAAATACACCGTTTTCTTTAATGTAAATTCATCAGGCAAAAGTGTACCTAAGTTTTGCATTGAATGAAGTGTAAAAAGGAATGGATTTGAAATCCATTCACCATTTTTTCCTAAACCATAATGATGAAGAGTTGGAACATAGGTTAAAATGGGATGAGTTGTCATTTCAATTCTTTGTGTTAAAGAGTGAGTGGCATCCATTGAACCCAGTCCTGTATCAGTAGAAAATATTTCTAAGGTTAGAAGACCGCCAAAAGAGAGAGCTATAATGAGTGACAGCAAAAGCACAAAGGATATTTGAGTTAATTGTTTTAAATTTATTTGCTTAAAGAGAAATAGAAAAAATACTAAAGGAATAAGAAGCAGCAAATTATGACTTCCATATAGAAAATTGGCACTAAAAATTACAAAGACCAAAAATAATTCTTTAAATTGAAGATTTCTATTGTTTTTAAAAAGATAATAAATGAAAAAAATAGAGAAAATAGCAAACCAGTTTGCCATTAAAGTATCAGTATATCCATAGGCTATAAGAGGATTACCTGCATCAATTATAATCACTCTTGTGAGAGATAAAGAGAAGCTTCCAAAAGCAAATATAAGAAAAAAAGGAATTATCTTATTTTTGGAGATGTTAAAAAAGTTTATTATACCTAAAATAAATATTGACATAAATAAAATTGAAAAACACAGGAATACATAAAGAGAAAAAATAGCATTTCCAAATCCAAATAGCATTGGAATTGATCCAAGCATCATTTGAGCCATATTTCTTCTTATCGTAGGTATTTCATTATATCTGTTTATAAATTCTGAAACCAAGGCGTAGTCGCCCGTGTGTAATGATCCAATTCTTGTAAAATAAAAAATTGGTTCAGTTATTTGAACCCAATACAAGAATACCATGATAAAAATAAAAAATGTAAAAATTAAGATTTTTAAAACATTAGTTTTAAAAAATTTATACATTAAGAAAAAACCCTCTTTAAAATATAAAAATATAAGAGAGCTAAAAATCAATAAACTTATAATTAATGATAAAAACGCATTACCTAAAATAACTAAATCTAAGGATCTCCAAAATAAAAGAAATATACTTAGGCCTAAAAAATAAGAACTGCCAATAAATGTAAGATTATTATTAAATTTTGTATTTATTAAAAGTTTTTGAAGAAGACCTATACCAAAACTTACGGACATTATTATTACAGCGATATTGATTGTTGTAGAGAATAAAATATTATTTAGTATGTTCAGCATCGTTAAGTTTATAACATGAAAAAATATTTAAAAAATAGATTTTTGATTTATCTTTTTTTTTTAATTTATTTTTTTGCTTATCTCTTTAATCCCGTAAATGATTTTGGTGATTTAGCTAGTGAAAATACCTTTATTGGAGAAACCTATAACAAATATAGAGATCATATAGGTCTACATTTTGAACCTTTCAAAAAATTAATTCATTTTGATGAAAAAACTCCTTTTACAGATTGGTTTGACCTTCAAACAGATAAAATCAACATTAAGTACTCTGATCCAAAAAAATTATCTTTGAGAGATTTTGGTAATGATTATTATCTAAAAAAATTAGATAAAAGTTCTAAATTTTATAATGAATTTGAGGTAATACCTAAATATGAAGAGGATTATAAAGGTTATAAATGTTATTTTTGGTTTTTATGTACAAGGCTAGATACTATAAAAGCTCTCTCTCATACTGTTTACAAATTTACTAACGATTTATTTTTTTTTAATGACTCAAGATTTAATGCAAAAATTTTAATATCACTTATTTTCATTTTTACTTTTATTTACAGTTATTTATTTGGGAAAGCGCTAATAGGAAAAAACTTTGGATTAATAGTAGCAATAGTTACAGCAAGCGATTTATATTTTAATGCTTTAAATAGATCGTTTGGGATTATTCCTATAGCTATTCATCCTTTGCTTTTTTATATTTCATTTTACTATTTAGTTAAATTATTTCGATCTAACATTAAACAAAAATTTAAATTTAGTTTATGTGTTGGTTTTGCAATTAGTCTTAATATTTTCAATGGATATCCAAACACCACAATCATACTAAATATTATGGTGATTTTATTTTTAGGCTTTTTTTATTTAGGAAATCGACTTCGAATATTCCTACATTCAAATCCAATTTCAATTTTCGATATTTTTATAATAATTTTTTCATCACTTATATTTTTATTATTTTTTTCATCAATTTATGGAATTTATGTCAGAGGTGAAAATATTTTTTATTTTGTAAGAAATTTAGATACAAGAATAATAAATTTTATTGACTATATGAATTGGAAAAGAAATGTTGCCCAAATAGAAGCAGATTACTTTGGTAATTTTATAACAAGCTTTAAATCATTAATATTTCCAAATATTTATCAATTTCATGTCCATGAACAACTTTTTGTTTTTCATATTGAATTTTTAAACTTTTTTGAAAAAATTTTATTAATAATCTCTTTACCGCTAATTATTTATAAAAGCAATATTAGGAAAGTTAATTTTTATTTTTTTCTACCTTTGTTACTAATATTTCTTACTTTTATGCTGGTTTTTGAAAATAATTTGATGATTTCAAGAGCAAATTATCACTTTTATTCATTAGTATACGTTTTTATATCTTTTTCTATTTATAAAGTTTTCTTATTAATTATTAAAAATAGAAAATTCATTGAACTTAAGATTAGTTCATACATACTCAATTTTTATTACAGTTTTAAACATAGATCTTACGTATCAATTACGAATATATTTCAAGGTTATAGATTTAAAAAAAAATATGTCTTATTATTTTTACTATTACCCATAGCTCTTCAAAACCTTTATCAATTAAATTACTATTTCATAAATAAATATAATTCAAACCTAAGTGGATTCTATGGCTTAAATGAAGTAAATAAATATTTGAAATCAGAGAACCTTGAAGAAAATGACTTAGTTTTTTTTGATTTCAAAAAACAATCTCCAATTAATATACAAAGATTGAATAATTATAATGATGATTATAGTTTTGAATTTTTACATTTTTTTGATGAGTATTTTAAAGACATAAATGAAATAAATAATTTTTTAGAACGTGGTAATATCTTTATAGTTAAAAAAGTAATAAGTAAGATATCAAAAATTACATCCCAAGATCATGAATTTATTCTAAAAAATAATTTAAACTATATTGATTTAATGCCTCAAATTTCTCCAGTCAAAATAATTAAAAATAAAGACAAAACCCCTGCTTATATAATTTATAAATATTCAAAAAACAAAAAATATAGAATTGAAAATTTAAAAAAAGTTGAAAATATAAGATTAGAAAAGTTAGATAAAATAGTTATTAAGAATCCAGGTTCTAGTTTTATACTTAGTTGTGACGAATATGATAGGAATTTTTATATAAATGGTCTAGAAAACATTGATTACTACTTAATTGATTTAAATAAAAAAGAAATAAAAGTTCATACAAATTTACAAATTGATAACTTTGAACTATTCAATTTAAGGAGTCAAAAAAATCCTATATTTAAAAAAAATCAGAACCCTATAAATAAAATTTTTTTAGAAAATTACTCAAATACATTTTTCTATAATACTAATACAGAAAGTAAATTTTCAAAAACAATTACAAGCTCAGATAGAATAGAAAATCTTGAAATATCATTCAGCACTATTCTTTTTAATGATAGATTAAAAAGGAATAAAATTTATTTACAACTAGTTGATGAAAATAGGATATTTTTTAAAAATTCAAAAAAATTAATTCATAAATCAAATCAAACTAATTCTTATGATTTATTTAGATACATAGGCCCTGAGGGAAATCTTATTGGAGATATGATTAAGCACAATTCTATAAACATCAAAACAAATACCAAAAGATTATCAACAAATATATTTATTTCTAATTATTCTGATAAAAAAAGTGGTTTACTTTATTTCAATGATAATAATGATATCAGTAAGTACAATTATTTAAAATTAAATTTAGATTTTCCTTTTAATCAAAAAAAATCGTGTAATAATTTATATTACGAAGGTGTTGGTGAAGTTTTCTTTAATACTTCTTACTAAGAAATAATATACCAACTATTATCTTAAGAGATAAAGTAATTAAAAAAAATAAAGGGTTCTTAATAATTTTTAAATAATTTTTATTAATTAGAAAAATTTTTACAAATCTATTAAATAAACCAAGTTGAAATATTATATATTTTGATTTAACTCCCCATTTTTTTATATATTTATTCATTGATCTTGAGTAATAATTTTTTTTTTGAAAATATTTTGATAATTTAATATTTTCCTCATTATGAAATAAATTATTTTTTGTTGTTTCTATCTTAAAACCTTTTTCAATTACCTTATTATTAAAATCCCAATCTTCCGGACCTATTAAACTTTCATCAAATCCTTTAACATCTAAAAATACTTTCTTTTTAAATGCCCTTACACAATCTATATAAGTTGAATTATAAAATTGTCTCTCATAATTTCTTATTCTATTTAAAAATGAATTACCTGTTATAATTTCTGGAATATAAAGAGCGTCAATATTATTATTTAGCAAATGGTTTATTTCATTTATTAAGTTTTTGGAAATTGTCATATCGGCATCTAAAAATAAAATGTTTTGAAATTTAGACTTATTTATACCAAAATTTCTTTGCGTAGATCTCTCAGTTCCACATTTGTATATTTTTAAATTATCAAATTTACTTGCTATATTAATTGTTTTATCAGTAGAAAAATTATCAATTAATAAAATTTCATATACAAAATGATGATTTGACTCTTCAATTGAACATAAGCAATTTTTAATATTCTTCTCTTCATTCTTAGTAGTAATAATGATTGATATCAATTAAATAGAATAATATTTAATTAAAAAATTAAGATTATCTTCAAATTTAGAATTACACTTAAAGCCGGTAGAGTAAAGTTTTGAAACATCTAAAATATAATCCCTAAATTCTTTATCTTTATCAAATTCTTTAAAAATAAATTTGTAATTAATTTTTTTTGATAAGATTTTGTTAATATCTTCTTTAGAAAAATTCAATCTTTTATCTCCAACATTATAAAGACCATTTTTAAAGTTTTTATTCTTCATAATAAAAGAGCATAATTTAGCTATGTCATTTACTGATATAAAATTTCGAATAAAGTTTTTTTGGTAAATTTCTAAATATTTTTTATTTATAACTGTTGATATAAAATCATGTATCAGTAGATCGTCTCTCATTGTTTCAGAAATACCAAAAACTGTTGAAAGCCTAAGACAAATTGAATTATTTTTTAAAAAATAATTCTCCCCTTTTAATTTAGTCTTAGCGTATAGAGTTTTAGGATTTACTTTTGTTGTTTCTGAGCAATATTTATCTTTTACCTCTCCGTATACAGTACAAGTGTTAAAATAAATCTTTTTTTTATACTTAAATACTTCTGATATGTTTTTAGATCCAATAATATTTGTAGACTTTGCTAATTGAGGATTAGCATCACATGAAGGATAACCTACTATACCAGCCAAATGTATAACAGCATCAAATTTATCTTTGAAAGGTAAAATTTTTTTTTTATTACGAATATCTATTTTCAATAATGAAAAGTTTTTATTTTTGATAAAAGACGAAAGGTTTGTGTTGTTATAGTTCAAAATATCAAACACAGTTACAAAGTGGCCACTTTTAAGAAGAGATTTAGTGATCTCCATACCTAAGTACCCTGCTCCACCAGTAATTAAAATATTCATTTTTTTTTTCATAATTAATTATAGTATGCCTAAAATGAGAATTAATATCATAATTCCTACTCTAAACGAACTTAATAATATTGAAAAGATTTCATCTATATTAATCAATATTCTTGATAATTCTAAATTTAAAAATTTTTACAAGGTTTGTGTTGTTGATGATGACTCAAAAGATGGTACAGATGAACTTTTGCCAAAATTAAAAAAAAAATTTCAAAAAAAATTTGATTATATAATTAGAAAAAATGAAACTGGATTATCGAGTGCTATAATTTATGGTTTTGAAAATTTTAAAGCTGATTTTTATATAATTACAGATGCAGATATTCAATACGATTTAAGTGTTATAATTGAAATGATTGATAAAATTACTACTAATAACAACGACATTGTTATAGCAAGTAGAATTTTAGGAAATGTAAATCCAATATGGAAAAAATCTCTTAAATTTAGAATAAGCAGAATGGGCTTTAATTTAGTTCAATTTATTTTTAAAAAAAAACTTCCTGACGATATTCTGTCAGGATTTTTTATGATTAATAACAATTTTTTTTTAGAAGTAAAAGATAGACTCTCTAAGGTTGGGTTTAAAATTTTGTTAGATTTATTTTTATCTTCAAAAAAAGCTGTAAGTTATGATGAAGTTTATTCTGAATTTAAATCAAGAGAAATGGGACAAAGTAAAATGGATTTTTCTGTTCTATGTGATTTCTTATTTATGATTTTAGATAAGTTTTTATTTATAAATAAAAAAATTATTAGATTTGTTGTATATCTACTTATAAATATTCCGGGTTTAATTTTATTTTTAATCTCATTTCAATATTTTTCAGAATTATTTTATGCAAAGTATGCCTTATTTGTTTCTTTTGCTTTTAAATTTTTATTTAATATAAATTTTTCAAGAGTCATTGAATGGTCATTTAATAGAGTAAATTATTTTAACTTTTTTAATAAAATAAATTTTAATTACTTATTAAGTTTATTTATTACATTTTTTTTAATAATTATAATTGAAGAAAAAAATATTAATTATCTCTTCGTTTTAATTTTACTTACTTTTAATACTTCACTTAATTATGTATTTAATGGTAAAAAATGGAAAATTCTCTAAAGATTTAATTTTCTGCCAAAACAATATGCAGGTTTAGAGTCATAAATAAGTTCATATTCAATCTTAACTAAGTATTTAAATAGTCTACCTACTTTAAAATTTTGATCATGGCTTTCTAAGCAAATTAAATCAATTTTATTTTTTTCAAAATCGATATCTAATATTAGTTCCTCATCTATTCCTTCTGCATCTATATTAAGAAAATTAAGATGATTATTAAATTGATTTAATAAGTCATTAATATAGACGGTATCAAGTTTTTTTATATTATATGAAAAACCAGTTTGTTTTGATTTATCAATGGCAAATTTTTTATCGACTGTATTAATCTCTGAAAAGAAACGATTAAATTTATAGTAGTTTATCTTATTATTTTTAAAATTCGAGCTAACAACTGCCTTATTGATAGTTAAGTCATATTTTCTAAATAATTTAAATAATTTTAATTTTTCAAAGTCTAAATCAACAACTACTCCATTCCATTCATTTTTATATAAAAGATATGTATTAGAGATCCAGATAGGGTGAAAAGCTCCGATATCTAAATAACTCCCTTTTGAAATTTTTAAATTTTTAAAGTGACTTAGAATAGCTATGTCCTCTCCAAATTGTGAGTAATTTTTTTTTGTAAATTTTATATAAAAAAACATAAAAAAACCAAAAATTATGGAGATCTTTGGAAAGTTTTTAGAAATAAAATTTTCTAATTTGTATAAAAACCTTTTATTCAACAATTTTTTTAATTAAATTAGCTTCTTTGAGATATTTCAATAAATTGTAAAATTGATTTTTAAAAGATTTAGACCAAGATGAAACACCTTCTAACCGCGGTAATTCCTTATTGTAGAACCATTTGATTGGAATATTATTTTTTTTCAGAAGTTTAAATATGAAGAGATCAAAAGCATAACCCCTTGGATATAAAGAAATATTATTAAATATTTTTTTCGGGAATAATTTAGGCTGTCCATTTACCTCTGGAACATAATGATGGAAGATAATCATACATAAAGTTCTAGCTATAAGAGTTTTAAGGGATGATATCTTTGTCCTACCTGTTCTTTTTACAAAACAAGAAAAGATTTCTTTGGTGTCTAAAATGACATTAAATTCATTCACTATATCAAAGCTGAATTGTAAATCAGAATGATTCATTAAGATATAAGTACTAGATGCTTTTTTAATTCCACTAAAATAACCATCACCATAACCATAAGAATTCTCATTATGTACGAAAATATATGAATATTGGTAACAAATTTGTTTTAATATTTCACCTGTATCATCTTTAGAACCATTATCTACTAATATAACTTCTTTTAAAAATTTATTATTTTTTTTTAATTTTTCTATTTCTTCAACTAGAGGGTGAATATTTTTACTTTCGTTATAAAAAGAAATGATTAGTGATATAGAGTTATTCATTTAGCTTAAAACATAATTACAAATTTTTATAAAATCTTTATTTTTCTTTTGATCATGAAAAGGTTGAAGAGAAATCAAAAGACTACAAGTAAGATATCTAAGATATTCAAACTGAGATTTACCAAAAGAAGCTATAAATTTATGTTTAAAATATTTTTTTATTTCATCAACATAAATTTGATCAATTTTTTTGCCATGAAGAATAAAATCATACCCATTTACAGACTGAAATATTTTGGCATAGTCATAGTATTTATCTCCAAAAATTGTGAACTTATGATCAATATGTCCCCTTGGATCAATAAATACGATTTTGCTGTTAGAATTTAAAATTAGGTTTGTAAAGACTGGGTCTCCATGAATAAGAGAGAAACAACCTTTCTTTTTTAATTTATAATTATTAATTTTAATATTTATTTTTTTTGAAATTTCTTTTATGGATTCATTTATTTTAACTGATTTAGATTGAATTCTATGATTGAGTTTATCTATATAATTATAATAAATATCTATATTTTTATCTAAATTTGTAATTTGATATGAGTGAATTTTTTCCATATGTCTAAACAATAAATCTATATGAGAATTTGTTAAAATCTTTTCAATAAATAATTCTGAGAAAGTTTTTCCTTCAATGAAATTGTATGTATAACTATTGTTAGTTATTTTTTTCAATGAAGGAAAGAATTGAGAAATTTTGTTAGGTAAGTTTTTATAATAATATATCTCAGATTTTATTTTAAATACATTTTTGCTTGATTTTGTAATTTCTTTTTTTTTATAAGATAAATTGTTAAATGATCTTTTTGAAATTGTATCTTCAAAAAAATGAAAACCAGATCCTTTGTTCAAATTTTGGAGTGTGCTGATAGCCAAATCGTCTATGTATAAGTCAGCATATGGCTTACCAAAATATATTTCATCATAATTAATATTATATTTTTTCAATGATCCTAGTGTAATTTGTTTAATTTCATTTATAACTTTAGAAACATCACCGCCATGAGTTCTCATTCTACGTGCAGTATAAATTATTATTTTATGTCCATTTTTTTTAAGATTATTTAAAAAATCAATATTTTTTTTTATAGGTTTGCACGATGAATAATCTCCAGGAATGGTAGGGAATGTTAATAGGGTGTTATCTAGATCAAAACAAATATTTTTATAGTTTCTTGATTTAAAACTTTGAACTAATTCAGGGGTGCCCAAACAATCAAAATTTTTTACCTCTTCACACTTAACTGTTTTATTTTTAAATATCAGATCTTTATATACTAGAGAGATATAATATTCTTTTATTACAGACTTATTGTTTAGAACATTTTGTATACTTTCAATTGCCTTTCCCGTGTTTAAAAAGAAATAAGCCCCAACTGATGCATAATTTGAAATTTTAACTTTTTCTTCAATATTTTGAACTTCAGAGTTTTTATTTTTTGTAATATAAGAATAAATAGGATCCTTATTTAAAGATTTAAAATAAAAAATTTTATCAGCACTAGATTTTCTGGCTTTACTTAATATGTCGTCATAGTAAAAAGTATCACCGTCAAGAAATAAAAGTTTTTTTGATTTATTTTTTTTTAATAAGTTAAAAGAATATGAAATAGTATCACATGCACCTTCTGTGTCTTTCTTAAGAGAAATTAGTTTTATATTTGGGTAATAAGAATTAATGAATTCTTTAAAATTAAAATCATTCAATATTTTATTATATATAATAATAACATTATCTTTTTTGTTAAAATTTAGATTATCTAATAGCCATCTAATAATTTCTTTTCCTTCTACTTTAATGAGAGGTTTTGGATAAATATAACCCTCATCTCTAAATCTTTGACCAACTCCACCCAATGGTATAACTATATTCATGATTGATTGTTATATATTAAAATCTATGTTTTTAATATATTGTGATTAGGAATAATATTTTTTAATGAAAGTTGTAATATTTTGTGGTGGAAAAGGGACTAGAATTTCTGAAGAGTCCATAGATTTACCTAAGCCCCTATTAAATATTGGTGATAAACCAATAATATGGCACATCATGAAAATTTATTCAAAATTTGGGTATAATGATTTTATTTTACTTACTGGATTTAAAGGAGATATAATCAAGAATTACTTTGCGAACTACTCAAATTATGTAAATGATATAGAAATCGTACTGCAAAATAACAAAATTAACCTATTAACTAAAAATAATGAAGAATGGAATATTAAAATATTGAATACCGGGCTTGAAACAATGACCGGAGGTAGGCTTAAATTTGCTGAAAAATATGTAGATGAGAATTTTCTTTTAACTTATGGCGATGGTGTTGGAAATGTAGATATTAACAAAACTATAGATTTTCATTTAAAAAAAAATAAGACCATTACAATGACTTGTGTAAAAGAGCCTACAAGATTTGGAATTGTAAAAATTAAAAAAGATAGTGTGGTTAATTTTACTGAAAAAGATCAGTCATCAATTGAAGATATTAATGCTGGATTTTTTGTAGTTAATAAAAAAATTTTTAATAATAAGCTTCATAAAAATACTATTTTTGAAAAAGATATTTTGAGAAAATTAGCTTTGAAAAAAGAAATTGCAGCTTTTAGACACAATGGCTTTTGGTATGGCATGGACTCTGCAAGAGATAATATTTTTTTAAATAATTTGTGGAAAAAAAATAAAGCTCCCTGGAAAATTTGGAAAAATTAAAAAATAAAAAGATACTTATTACTGGCCACACAGGATTTAAAGGATCTTGGCTAAGCTATACACTTTTCAAAATAGGTGCTAAAATTTATGGTATATCCTTAAAACCAAGTAAAAAAATCAATAGAAATTTTTTTTTACTAGGTTTAGAAAGTAAATGCATTAACTATTTTCAAGATATTAATAATTTAAAAGAACTTAATAAAACTATAAATCAAATAAGACCAGAAATAATTTTCCACTTTGCAGCCCAGCCTTTGATTTCAGAATCTTTTGAAGATCCTATAAAAACTTTTCAGACAAATGTTTTTGGGACTCAGAATCTAATGGAATGTTGTAGAAAGAATAAATTTATAAAGGTCATTATAATTTCTACTACTGATAAAGTATATGAGAATAACAAAATTAGAAATTTTAAGGAAGAAGACAAATTAAATGGAGATGACCCTTATAGCGCTAGTAAAGCCGCGACAGAAATTTTGATAAACTCTTATAGCAAAAGTTTTTTGAGTGATAAAAAAGTTGCTACTGTAAGAGCAGGTAATGTTATTGGTTTTGGCGACTATTCAAAAAATAGAATCATACCTGACTTAATTGAAAATATATTTTCCAAAAAAGCTCTTTTCATTCGTCAATTAGAATCCTATAGACCATGGCATAATATTTTAGATGTCACTTTATCATATCTTAAACTTTGTATTTATCTTAATCAAAAGAATATAAATTATAGTAACTGGAATTTTTCCCCAAAATTTAAAAAAAAATTTACTGTAGAAGAAATAATTATAAAATTATCAAAAATTTCTAAAAAGAAAATATACTATAAACAAGCAAATACTAAAAAAATCTTTAAAGAAAAAAAATTTCTTTCACTTAATAGCAATAAAAGCATAAAGACATTAAAATTAAAAAATCAAAATATTGATCAAACTCTTAATCAAATATATAAACTTAATGACTTATATAGAAATAATAAAGATGTAATTTCTTTAATAGATAAGCTTATTGAAAGGCATGTGATTAATGAAATATAGTTTAGTGAATTCCACTTTTGACAATAAAGAGATTAAATCTATGCATAAAGTTATCAAATCTGATATGTATAGTATGGGTAAAAATGTAGAACTCTTTGAAAAACAAACTGCAAAATATTTTAATTCAAAATACTGCATTATGGTAAATTCTGGCTCTTCTGCAAATTTAATAGGTCTATCTGCAGCAATACTTGATGAAAATGTAGATCTAAATAAAGGTGATGAAATTATTGTTACAAGTCTATCTTGGTCAACAACATATTCTCCATTTTATTATTTAAACCTTAAGCCTAAATATATTGATGTTAACTTAGATACACTTAATATTGATATAAATAAAATAGAATCAAATATTACAAAAAAAACCAAAGCAATTTTTGTTGTAAATATTACAGGTAATCCTAACGATTTTAAGAAAATAAAAGCAATTGCAAAAAAACATAAGATTTTAATTTTCGAAGACAATTGTGAGTCAATGGGAGCTAAATTTAATAATAAATTTTGTGGAACTTTCGGACTTTTTGGAACTATGAGTAGCTTTTTTTCTCACCACATTTGCACAATTGAAGGGGGGCTTGTTTTAACAAATAGTAGATCTTTATATGAGGTAATGCTGTCAATAAGAGCTCATGGATGGACAAGAAATTTACCAAAAAACTCAGTCATATATAAAAAAAATAAAGATAAATTCTCAGAATTATTTAATTTTATTTTGCCTGGATTTAATATTCGACCAATAGAATTCGAGGGGGCCATAGGTCAGATACAATTAAAGAAATTAGATAACTTTATTAAACAAAGAACTAAAAATGCAAAAATATTTAAAAAACTTTTTGAAAAAAATAAATTCTTCAAAATACAAAAAGAAGTTGGCCAAAGCAGTTGGTTTTCATTTACATTAATATGCATGAATAAACTCAAAAATAAGAGAAATGAATTAATAACTTTTTTAAATCAAAATAATATAGAAACACGTCCAATTTGCGGAGGTGACTTTACTAAATCGCCATCAGCTATTTACATAGGTGGAAATTATAAAGAAAAAATGGCTAACGCTTCCTATATTACACAAAATGGATTTTTTGTTGGAAACAGTCATAAAAATATCTCAAAAGAGATTTATTATTTAAAGAAAAAAATAGATGAATTTTGTATAAGGCTATGATTTTTTTCTTAAAATCATAAATCCACTTTTATTACAACTTTCAACTATAAAAAAATTATTTTGTAAAATTTTATTAATAAGTGAACTATAAAAATTCTTTCCTTTTAAATTTGCCATGTGATTTATACAGTCAATAGCTATATCAAAATTATAAATAATAATTTTATTAATAAAATTATTGAAGGCTTCTTTTGTTAGTAAATCATTAAATGGTTCGTAATAAAAAAAACTTGGAGTTTCATTATTATATAAATTAATAAAAAAACTATAGTCGGAAATATAGTAAATATTCTTTCCTTTTAAAAAATCAGCTTTGTCTTTGATTATTTTATATTCCAAATCAGGGATATTAAAACCTGCAATTTTATTATATTTAATGGGAGTAAAAATATCAAAATTAGGAAAATAATTATTTATATGAATTAAATTATTTTGATATTCAATGGGTAGATCAAGGATTGTATTTAATTGATTTGATTTTTTATTAATACCAAAAATATAATCATAATTAGTTGGTATATTTTTATCATAATGTAATCTACTGAAAACTATTTGAATTTTATTTTTGTCAAAATATTCATTTATTTCTGAAAATGAATTATCTAAATTAGGATTTCTTTCTTCAATAATACTATTAAAATTTTTAATTTGATATTTATCAAAAGCAGAATTACTTATAGTAAATTCAAAAATCA
>CACLUR010000010.1 GCA_902610175.1 uncultured Alphaproteobacteria bacterium
GGAATATCTGAGATAATTCTTCCTGCTAATGAACCCGGCTCATCAATAATGCCAGGAAAAATAAACCCCACACAGTGTGAAGCATTATCGATGGTATGCGCACATGTTGTCGGGTTGAGAAATTCTATAACTTTTGCTTGTACACAAGGTCATTTTCAGTTGAATGTTTATAATCCATTAATCATACACAATACACTTGATGCAATTAGTTTAATCAGCCAAGCCATGGCCTCCTTTAATAAAAACTGTTTAAATGGATTAAAAGTCAACAAAGAAAGAGTTAATGAGCTTTTAAATCGATCTTTAATGCTAGTGACCCCTTTGACAAAAGTTATTGGCTATGACCTTGCGTCAAAAATAGCTTTAAATGCATATAAAAAAAATATTTCTTTAAAACAATCATGCATGGAATTAACTGATCTGTCCGAAAAGGATTTTAATAAATTTACAAATCCAAAGAAAATGGTTTAGTTGATTTTATGTATCTTGTAATTATCTTTTGATTTAAATAATTCTTTAATTAAGTTTATCGTAATAAAATGTCCGGTTTTAAAACCATTATATTTTCCAATAATAGGAAAGCCTGATAAATAAAGATCGCCAACTACGTCCAAGACTTTGTGGCGCATTAACTCATCTTCATATCTTAATCCTTCTTTATTTAGTGGTTTCTTATCTTTAATAACAATTGCGTTGTCGAGTGAGCCACCTTTAATCAAATTTTGCGACTTTAGATATTCTATTTCTTGAAAGAAACCAAAAGTTCTCGCTTTTGATATAGAGTCAATGTAATTACCATTTAGATTTCTTATTTCAATATCTTGATCTTCATACTTTCCATCAAAGCTGGATTCTAAGTTAATATTTAAACCCTCATCTTCTGAAGAGTTTGGGGATAGCTCTGCAAATCCATAATCACAAGAGAATTTTACTGGTTTAATTATTTCCAAAATTTTTTGTTCAGAGTCTTGCTCTGTTAATCCATTTTCCAATATTTTATCAACAAATACAGAGGAGCTTCCATCTAGAATAGGTACCTCAATATTATCAATTAAAATTTCACAATTATTAATATGAAGCCCTGAAAGTGCACTTAGTAAATGTTCAACTGTTTTAACTTCAGTTTCATTTGAAGCTATATTAGTTGAAAATTTTGTTGAGATTACTCTATCCCATTTTGCTGGTATGATTACAGACTTATCAATTCTGTTAAAAAAAATCCCTGAATTTATTGGAGCTGGCTTAAGAGTGATTTGAGTTTTTACACCTGTATGCAAGCCAATTCCATCAAATTTAATAGTATTGTTAAGAGTAAGGCTTTTCATTTACATAATAGTAAGAAAATAGCCAAAAACTATTACTTTATATTTGTAAAACTTTGTATTTAAAAATTTATTGACTTGATCCTTTTCTTAGATATGACGGGGTATCAATATCTTCTATAGTGTCATTTTCATTATTAGACTCAGAAATATCTGAAATCTCAGGTTCTTTAATGACTTCGGAACTTTTCTTTGATAATTCACTTTGTTCTTCAACGACATCATTGAATAAAAAAAGGTTTGGGTCAGTTTTTGTCTTCTTAGACTTTTGCTTTTTTTCAGGGATTTTATCACTAGTTTCAGTTATTTTTTTGTCAGTAGTCATTAAATTTGAAAGCATGCTAAAAAATCCTGTTTTCTTTTTTTCATCAAGATTTCCATAATTAACTTTATTTTCTGGGCTTTTTTCACTAAAACCCTCTTCTTCTTCATCTTTTTTTTCAACATCATTAGATGTTGTAATTTCTTCGTTTTCAGAATTAAAAATATTTTCCTCAATTTTTCTTGAAATTTCCTCATTTGGGGTAATTTCAGCACTATCGTAAGATAAACTATCATTAACTTTATTTTGAATTGAACTAAAACCAGAATTATTTTCAGACTCAGGGTAGTAAAGAATTTTCTTACCAGAAGCTTCAATTCCTGTTGCAAATATACTGATTTTTAATTTACCTTGGAGAGTTTCATCAATTAAAGATCCAAATATAATATTGGCCTCAGGATTAACGCTTTGTCTAATAATATTTGCAGCGTGATCTACCTCTAGTAAAGTCATATCACTTCCTCCAGATATATTAACAATAACACCTTTAGCAGTATTCATATCTATGTTTTCAATTAAAGGATTAGTCAAAGCTAAATTAGATGCTTCTACTGCTTTATTATCACCCTCAGCAACAGCTGTACCCATCATTGCAAATCCCATTTCTTTTATAACTGTTCTAACATCTGCAAAATCTAAGTTTATAAGTCCAGGTTGTGTAATTAAGTCAGTAAGGCCCTTTACTCCATCAAATAAAACATTATCAGCTTTTTTAAAAGCCTCTGCAAAAGAAGTTTGTTCATTAGATACTTTAAATAAATTTTGGTTTGGTATAATTAAAAGTGTATCTACGTTATTTTTAACCTCTTCAAGACCTTGTAATGCTAAATTCATTCTTTTTGTACCCTCAAAATTAAATGGTGTTGAGACTATAGCTACAGTTACAATACCTAATTTTTTTGCAATACTTGCAATTACAGGTAGAGCACCGGTTCCTGTTCCTCCACCCATACCAGCTGTTAAAAATAACATGTTAGTATTTCTTAGCTCTTCTGAGATTAAATCTATACTTTCTTCTGCTGCATCTTTTCCTATTATCGGGTCAGCTCCAGCGCCTAGACCTTTGGTTTTTTCAAGGCCCAATTGAATACGATTATAACAAAGAGAATTTTCTAAAGCTTGAGCATCAGTATTAGCTACAATAAACTCAACATTATTTAAATTTGATTGTATCATATTATTAACAGCATTACTCCCTGCACCGCCAACACCCATAACTGTTAAAGATGGTTTTAAATTTTTTTGATCAACTACTGGTTCTATATCTAGTGTCATTTTTTTCCCCGCAAATCAACCTATAGTAGGTCTACGAATCTTTTGTACCATATTTTGTTTGAAAAAGAATCTATTTTTTTAATAATATCAGTGTTCTCAAAGCTTTTATTAGTTAAAAGCCAAAAACTTGAATAAAGCGACATAATACTGGCATCATTTAAAACTTTTGGGATTCCACAGGATTTTGGAGGCTCTAAAAATTGAATATCATGACCGTACTTTGAACGAAAATAATTGCCAAAATTTTTAATTTTTGAACCACCACCAGTAAATAAATATGAATAAAAATTTTGATCTTTTGGTAAAGACTCCATTACCAGTTTAAAAAGCTCATCTAAACGTGATAATACAATTTTTTTTATATAATTATGTTCAATTTTATTTTTTACATTATTACCAAATTCCTCCCAAACTGGTATTTCGATTGAAGTATTTCTTGTATCTAGTAAGTCAATAGTAGAAATTTTTAACTTTTCTGCAAAATCGAAACTAACATTCAACATTTTTACAAGATCATCAGAAATTAGTTTACAGCCGTAAGGTATTTTTTTTACAAAAGCTAATTGTTTATTTTTG
This sequence comes from uncultured Alphaproteobacteria bacterium, assembly GCA_902610175.1. Taxonomy (GTDB): domain Bacteria; phylum Pseudomonadota; class Alphaproteobacteria; order HIMB59; family HIMB59; genus HIMB59. The sequence continues at coordinate 3,496 of CACLUR010000010.1, forward strand.
ATCATTATAATGTTTGTATGTTTAAAACCAAAATCAATTAAAATAACATTAGATTTACTTATTTTTTTATTTTTTAAATAAAAAAAATATGATGTAGTTGAGTCTAAATAATTTATTATTTTAATTTGAAGTTTTTGAAAAATATTATTAAAAAGTTTAATTTGTTTTTCTTCAATTAAAGATAATAAAGAAATAATTGATAATTTTTGTGAATTTAATCCAATAGGGTTGTCGGTAACTAAATTATCGTCAATTAAAAAATGTGATGTATATAAATTTTGAAAATAAATCTCATTTTTATTTATATTGATATTTGATATTTTTCTTACATCATTTTTTTCAATTATAGCACCGTCAAGTATTAAATCTTTTTTTATCTTTTTTATATAAACACTTCGATTTGTAATTAAAAGATAAGCATCTTTAATAATGAAGTTTGCTTGTTTTTCAGCTTGGACAATAGAATTTTTTATACAATCTATAAAATCATCAATATTTTCAATATCATTTCCGTTAAAACCATGGGTTTTAGACTTCCCCGTGCCTACTATTTGATGTTGTTTATTGAATTTAGAATAAATAATTGTCTTGATAGAAAAAGATCCAATTTCTATTATTGTTTTGTAATTATCCAATTATTTTAATCTAATTGTTTTGTTATGAAAATTTCTCAAATCTAGAAGTTGCCTATAATTTGTACTTTTATCGATTAAATCTATATTATTTTTGATGAAATATAATAATTTGGAATCAATCACTTTAGGAAGCATAACAATTCTCCCATTAGTTAAAACTAAATTGTATCTCCTATCGTCAATGTATTCGATTTGATTAATTTCAAATAAAGTTGATAAAGTTTGATAACTATCATTCAAGTATTTATTGATATAAACACTATTTTTAGACTTGTCTATGAGTTTGATTGTATCTAAAAAGTCTGATTTAAAATAATTAAAGGGAGCTGTTGTATTGTCAAAAAATATTACTTCTTTAGTTATATTATTAACAGCAAATGGCTCTTTTATTTTAATTTTGATATTAATTTCATTGTTTTTATATTTTAGTAAATGACTATCTATAAATAAATACTCTTTCAAGTAATTATTGATATCATTTAAATTATTTGTAATTTCAATTTCGAAATCTTCATGTATATCAGAGTCAATAAAATTAATGATGTCTAATTTTTTTTTTATTAAATGATTAATAGAAAAATAAAAAAATATTACTAAAACAAGGATCGATAACAAATATATAATTACTTCTTTATACTTCAAATTCATAAAGAGGAAATAATTATTTGTTCTAATAAGTGAAGATAAGAGAGCCCTTGGAAATTAGCCTGTTCTGGTGCTAGTGATATTTTTGTTAAACCTGGATGGGTGTTTAACTCTAAAAAATATATCTCTTCGTGTTTATTGCTAATAATATAATCTAATCTTGCAATTCCTTTACAACCACAAACACGAAATATTTTTTTTGATATATTCATAAGTGAATTATAATGAGGTTTAGATATTCGTGCAGGAAGATAATGTAAACTTTTGTTTTTAGTATATTTTGCAACATAGTCATAATGTTCACTATCAAACTTAATTTCTGTAACCCCAAGAGCCTTTAATTCACTATTGTTTTCGATTATAGTTACAGTTAACTCTCTTCCATATATTATTTCCTCGATTAAAATTTCATTATTACTAATCTTTTTTTTTAGCTCATTTTTATCATTTATGAATTTTATACCTTTAGATGAACCGCCCCAGTTGGGTTTTGATATGACTGGTAATTTCATAACTCTTTTATGAATAATTTCTTTAGGAGACAAAATATTTAGTTGTTCTTTTAAATATTTTTTTAAAAGTCGCTTATTAAAACAAAGAGCAGATGAAATAGCATCAGAATGCGTAACAGCAATTTTATTTTTATTTGCGAATGAATATAAACCTCCATCTTCTCCAAATTCACCATGAAGAGAATTAAATATAATATCTGGCTTATATTCTAATATTTTTTCAATATTGTTTTTTTTGATATCTAGAAACTGAACTTTAAATTTGTTTTTTTTTAAACAATTAAAAACATTATTTCCTGATAATAAAGATATTTCTCTCTCGTCAGACCAACCACCAGCTACCACGAGAATTTTAAGTAATTTAATATCTATATCTTTCAATCTATAATTCTTAACTCTCTTTCGAGTGTAATTTTGTGCTTTTCTTTAACTCTTTTTTGAATTTTTGAAATAAATAAATCTATACTATCAGCACTTATATTGGGGTCATTTTCAAAAAAGTTGGAATGTTTTTTTGATAATTTTATTGGGCCATTATAAAAACTTTCATCAACAGATGACTCAATTAATTTCCATGCACTTTGATTTTTTGGATTCTTAAAAATACTTCCACAACAATTCACTTTTTGTGGTTGAGTTTTATTTCTAATACTTTCATATTCCTGCATTATTTTTTTAATATGGTTTTTTTCACCACTAAAAATTTTAAATTTTCCAAACAAAATAATAGTATTTTTTTTTTGAAAACCTTTTCGATAATCAAAACTTAAATCTGTTATATTTTTTTCATAAACTTCATTATCATTTATGTCATAAAATATTACGCTTAATAATTTATCTTTTATTTCTTGATTATAGCAACCAGCATTCATAAATATATTACCTCCGATTGAACCAGGAATTGTATACAAGAACTCATAACCTGAAATACCATTTTGATAACAAAATTTTGATAGATAATTATCTAATACTGCAG
>CACLUR010000011.1 GCA_902610175.1 uncultured Alphaproteobacteria bacterium
TCTGTTAGAGCAAATGTTATAACAGCACAAGCTGCAAGTTCTTCACTCAAAAAAGGACTTTATGTTGCATTTAACGCTGGGGCAGTAACAGGATTATTAGTTGTTGGACTCGCTTTAGCTGGTATAGCAGGATATTTCATGATTTTATATTTTGGATTTGAAAGAACAGGAAGAGAGCTTATAGAGCCTTTAGTTGCTCTTGGTTTTGGATCTTCATTAATTTCCATATTTGCAAGATTAGGTGGTGGAATTTTTACTAAAGGAGCAGATGTTGGAGCTGATCTGGTTGGAAAAGTAGAAAAAAATATTCCAGAGGATGACCCAAGAAATCCAGCTGTTATAGCAGATAACGTAGGAGACAACGTTGGAGATTGTGCAGGTATGGCAGCCGACTTATTTGAGACTTATGTTGTATCAATTGTGGCAACAATGGTTCTAGCTATTATTTTTCAGGGAACTGTCAGTGAACTAACTATTTATCCACTACTAATCGCAGGCTCAAGTATTTTAGCATCTATTATTGGCTCACAGTTTGTATCAATATCTACCCCTAAATCCTCAATTATGGGAGCATTGTACAAAGGGTTTTTCATGACATTATTTATTTCAGTAATTTTATTTGCGCTTATAACCCAATATTCAATCGGCTTTGATCAATTTTTTCAATTAGGAAATAAGTGGTACAACGGAATGGATTTATTCTTATGTGCGGTTTACGGATTAGTAATTACTTTAGCACTTGTTTTTATCACAGAATATTACACTAGTACTGAGTATAGACCCGTAAAAAGTGTTGCTGAAGCATCCCAAACTGGTCATGCAACGAATATTATTCAAGGACTTGCTATGGGGATGGAGTCTACAGCAATACCTGTCTTAATTATATGTGCAGGAATTGGTTTAACTTTTTCAACTGCTGGTCTTTTTGGTATCGCAATTGCAGTGACATCAATGTTGGCTCTCGCAGGAATGGTGGTTGCTTTGGACGCATACGGACCCGTCACAGATAATGCTGGTGGTATTGCTGAAATGTCAGGTTTGAATAAGAAAGTCAGAGAGAGAACTGATGCCTTAGACGCAGTGGGAAATACTACAAAAGCTGTTACTAAAGGATACGCCATAGGATCAGCTGGACTTGGTGCATTAGTTTTGTTTGCTGCTTACACTGAAGATCTTAAATTTTTTAATCAAGAAACAGGAAATAATGCCTTTAAAGTATCTTTTGATTTATCTGAACCATACGTGATAATTGGATTATTGTTAGGCGGATTATTACCCTTCTTGTTTAGTGCACTAAGCATGACTGCAGTAGGAAGAGCAGCTGGCTCAGTGGTTTTAGAAGTAAGACAACAGTTTAAAGAAAAAAAAGGCATAATGTCTGGAAAAGAAAAACCTGACTATGGTAAGTGTGTTGATATACTTACAAAAGCAGCCATTAAAGAGATGATCATTCCATCTTTATTACCCGTGCTTTCACCAGTTATTATTTTCTTTGGCGTTTATTCCCTTACAGGTAGTGTCAATACCGCCTTTCAAGCACTTGGAGCTCTTTTAATAGGAGTTATAATCACAGGTTTCTTTGTAGCTATCTCGATGACCGCAGGTGGTGGTGCATGGGATAATGCAAAAAAATATATTGAAGATGGTAACCTAGGAGGGAAAGGCAGTGAAACTCATAAAGCCTCTGTTACAGGAGATACTGTTGGTGACCCTTATAAGGATACAGCTGGACCAGCTGTTAATCCGATGATTAAAATAACAAATATTGTATCAATTCTATTGTTATCAATAGTTGTTCATTTAAATATTATTTAATTTAATTCAATTTCTTCAACAGACCTTAAAACATTATCTTCAAATTTAAGCTTTAGGGTCTTGTTGTAGGCTGTTTGTTTGAATGCAGCAATTCCTGTTTTTTTATCTGTTCTATAAATCCATAAATTATCTGAGTTTTCCTTTATTAAAGGAGGTCCAATAATTGCTATCACATCTTCTTTTGAGTAATTAATATTTTGATAATTTTCTTTAATTTCATTAAAACTAGTTTCTGAAATACCAGAAAAATATACCTCTTTAGAACAAGAAAATAAAATTATTGAGCTTAATAATGCCACAAAAATAAGAGGTATTTTTAAAATATTCACAATAAAAACAAATAAGGTATAAGTTTCTTTAAAGCAATAATAAACATTAATGAGTAAATATATAATTAATCTTGACCTACACGGAGGAGATTTTGCCCCACAATCAGTTCTAGAAGGGGCATTAATAGCCCAAACTAAAAATTCTTCTATTAAATTCAATTTACATTCTGATAGACATATTTATGAGAAATTTAAATCGCCATTTTCAGAGCTATTTAATAACTCTAAATGGATACAATCTGAAAATTTTATTTCTCCGGATATGAAACCAAGTGACGCTTTAAAAAAGGATAATCGAAATAGTTCTATGTCAAATGCCATTTTAAAATTAAAAGAAAATAAAAATCAAATAACTATTTCTGCAGGAAACACTGGCGCAATGATGGCTTACTCAACTGTATATCTCAGGACCATTGAAAATATTACAAGACCTGCAATAGCATCATTTTTTCCATCAGAGAAACATCCGGTATGTTTTTTAGATTTAGGTGCAAATGCTGAGTGTAACTCAGAAAATCTTTTAGATTTTGCTGTTATGGGAAGTACTTATTACAAAGTTCTCTATCCACAAATTGATACCAAAGTGGCACTTTTAAATATTGGATCAGAAGAACTCAAAGGCAATAATTTGATTCAAGAGACACATGAATTAATGAAGAGTGATGAAAGAATAAATTATCAAGGATTTGTAGAAGCTGATGAGATTACCTCAACACATAATCATGTTATTGTCACAGATGGATTTTCTGGAAATATTGCGTTGAAAACGGCCGAGGGTGTATCTAAATTCATAACTGACTCTCTAAAAAAAAGTCTAACCTCCACCTCTTTCTCAAAAATACTATCTTTACTTTTAAAAAAAAATTTCAAAGACTTTAAAAATTTAATTGATCCTAGAAATTACAATGGTGGTATGTTTATAGGTGTAAATGGTATTGTAATTAAAAGTCACGGTAATGCTGACTCACATGCATTCGCGAATGCTATAGAGTTTGGTATAAAATGTATTGACAATGATTTATTAAATGAGATTAAGAAAAATGTCTCAAGATAAAGCAACTAGAGAGAGTATTGCTAAACAAATATCTATTGAATTTGGTATAGCATACTCCACGGTTTACAAAAAAATTGATAAAATTCTTGAAATTTGGAGCAATGAAATGATTATTTCTGATTTATCAATAAGTAATGTTGGTTCATTTAAAATAAAAAAAAAAAATGAGAGAATAGGTAGAAATCCAAAAACTAAAGAGGAGTATTTAATAAAACCAAGAAAAGTTATAAGTTTTAAAAAATCAAATAAATTAGTTTTATGAACAAAAATTTTTACAATATTGATGATGTATCTCAATTAGTGGGAGAGAAGAAACATACAATAAGATTTTGGGAAAGTAGAATTAAAAAATTAAAAGTTATTAGGACTCAATCTGGACATAGATTGTATGATTATGAGAACTTACTTCTTTTAAAAAAAATAAAATACTTACTTGATATTCAAAAATTAACAATTGATGGGGTTAATAATTATTTATCAAAATCCAAGCCTAAAATGAAATCACTAGATGATAACATTGTTTCACACTTGAAGGATTTATTAGGAATATTAAAGAAATCTAGATAATCGGGGGTTAGCTCAGTCTGGTAGAGTGCACGTCTGGGGGGCGTGAGGTCGCTGGTTCAAGTCCAGTACCCCCGACCAAAAAAAAAGAGAACAATGTTTAAAAATCTATTTATTATCAATTTATGTGGAATATTTTATCTAAATCCTTGATTTTTTAATGATTTTACTTATATTCCCCCTATCGTGAAGACTACTACTTTAAAAAAATCTGAGTTTAATAAAGCATGGCATTTGCTAGATGCCACTGATATTTCTGTTGGAAGGCTTGCCTCAAGGGTAAGTTTAATTCTTAAAGGAAAAAACAAACCACAATATTCGCCTAATCTGCCTGTTGGAGATGGTGTAATAATTATTAATACAGACAAAGTAAAATTTTCAGGCAATAAAAATACTGAAAAAAAATATTACAAACACACCGGTCATCCTGGTGGAATTAAAGAAACCACACCTGACAAACTAAAAGAAAATAATAAATCTAATGATATAATTAAAAAAGCAATAAAAGGTATGCTTCCAAATTCTCCTTTATTTAGAGATCTTATAAAAAATAATTTAAAACTCTATAATGATTCAAAGCATCCTCATGAATCTCAAAATCCAAAAAACATAGATTTTAAGTATATTAATAGAAAGAATGAAGTAAATGTCTAATCAAGTCTATAGCACCGGTAGACGTAAAGAGTCTATCGCAAGAGTTTGGATTTCTAATGGAACGGGTAATATTACAATCAATAAAAAAAACATTGACGATTATTTTCCTGATAAAGCTTTAAGAATGATAATTAATCAACCACTAGAAGTTGCAAAAAAATCAGACTCTGTGGATCTTAGAATTACAGTATTAGGTGGAGGTTTATCTGGTCAAGCTGGAGCTATCAAACATGGACTTAGCAGAGCTTTGACAAAAATAGATCCAAACACCAAAGATGTTTTAAAGAAAAATGGGTTTTTAACAAGAGACTCTAGAACAGTAGAACGAAAAAAGTATGGTAGGCAAAAAGCTAGACGAAGTTTTCAGTTCTCTAAAAGATAATTTTTTACTTATTTTTTCTGTCATTTCACTATCAATAATTACTATTTCTTGCGAAAGATCATTCCAAAATTTCGATAAAAATTTGTTGGAAAAGAAAAAAGAATTAGAGGAATTCAACGAAAAGAGTAGTATTAGAAAAGAACAAATTTTAAAATCTCAAAATGAACAAGATTAAAATAGCAGTTTTAGGTTTAGGAGTCGTAGGCTCTCATGTTGTAAAGTTATTAGAAAAAAATTCATATTTATTGGATGATACTAAATGCGAAATAGTTGCTGTTGGTGCAAAAAATAAGAAAAAGAAAAGAATAATCAATATTAGTAAATACAAATGGGTAGGTGATTACAAAAGCTTAATCCAATTTAAACCTGACTTAATCATTGAAACTATTGGAGGCACAGGGAAGTACATAAATGATCTATATAAATTTTGTTTAAATAATAAAATATCTCTTATTACTGCTAATAAGGCTCAATTAGCAGAAAAGTCTAATTTGTTTTTTGAGGGCTTTGATAAGTCGAATTTATTTTTAGGTTTTGAGGCTGCTGTATTGGGCGCTGTGCCAGTAATAAGAACGATAGAGAATAGTATTCACCCCTCAAAGATTAATTCAATTTATGGAATTTTTAATGGCACAACTAACTATATTATTTCAAAAATGTATGAAAATAAGATCAGTTTCAAAGAAACATTAGAACAAGCTATTAAAAATGGATTTGCTGAACAAGACTCTAGTGCTGATTTATCTGGAAAAGATGCTATGCACAAACTTGTTTTACTCTCAAATATATCTTTTGGAAAAAAGTTTAAATTTTCTGATATGCACTACGATGGAATTGAAAATATTAAGCTAATAGACTTAGAACAAGGTCTAAAACTTGGTTATAAATTAAAACTTGTCTCTTTAACAGAGAGGCATAAAGATAAGTTTTTTTCATCTGTAGCA
>CACLUR010000012.1 GCA_902610175.1 uncultured Alphaproteobacteria bacterium
TCAAATAACAAAAAATTCATTAGAACCCTTACCATCATTTATTGATGCGATGTACAATCGACAATATACAAAGGCAATAATTGAATACGAGAAATTAAATCCTAATCAAAAAATATTTTTTAAATCTTCTTATGAATTAGCTCAAATCTATAATGATAACCAAATTTTTCTAGAGAATATGATTTAATGATAAGGCTACTTATAATTTTAATAATTTTTGCAAGTGGTTATGGAACTCTTTTTTATCTATTTAACAATGCTGGCAATCTTTCACTCGTTTTAGGCATTTGGCAATTGAGCATCCCTATTGTTCAATTCCTTTTTGTCTTAATTACATTTCTTATTCTTTTAATTTTGTTTTCTTATGCTTTTACAAAGCTTTTTATTTATCCACGAGCTGCATATATGCGCTACAAATCTTCAAATGAGCAAAAAGGCCTTGAACACTTAAGAGAGACATTAGTTGCAATAACTGAAGGCAATACGGACAAAGCTACACAAAGTCAGAAAAAATTTAAAAAATACTTAGGTAAAGATCCTTTAAATAAAATATTACAAACACAAATTAAAAAAACAAAAGAGCTAAAAATAGTTAACGTAGAAAAAGGCTCTGATTAACTTAAAAAAATAATACCTGCTCCAAAGCAAGTCAAAGTAGCACCTATTACCGCTAGATGCCCTGCATAATTTTTAGTAACGATCCATAATATCGGTATTATCATAATTGGCATTGTGCTTGATAAAGTTGAAATAATCCCAGGATCTCCATTTTTAAGAGCAATTATTAACATAGTCATTCCAACGCCCATTCCCATAAAACCCAAAAAAATACTATAAAAAGTTTTTTTAACATCTTTCATTCTTTCTAAAAGATTATTATTTTTCAGAAATCCTAAGCTAAAAAACATCAATATCGCTGCTATTAAAACTCTTATATAAGAAACAATTATAGGGTCTGTCACCTCAAGCACAGGTTTCATAAGAATGATTCCAATAGCTTGACAAAGTGCTAGACCAACACCAGCAATAAGTCCTATATATTTGTTTCCTTGTATATTTTCTAAGTCATCATCAGGGATTGTTCGATTAAATTGTATTGCAACTATGATACCAAAAAAGATCAAAAAGCATCCAAAGAGTTCGATCATAGATGGAAGTGTTTGTAAAAAAATTTCTGCTAAAATAATAGTAAAAGGTATTTGTAAAGAAAATAATAAAGCTTGCCTTCTAGGCCCGAGTCTTTTTAGGCAAACAAATAAAAATGTGTCTCCTATTATAATGCCAATTACCGAAGATAAAAATATTGCTATAAATATTGATTTATTAAAATAAATTGGATCCCAATTTAGTACAATATAGGGTAAGAAGAGAACTACTATTCCTATTAATCTTAAAAGATTATAATTATAACTTCCGAAATATCTGACAATTCTAGTTGCTGATAAAGCAACCATAGACCACGTAGCTGCAGCACCAATTGCTAAGATGTATCCAATCACGCGAGGATCTTAATGGCTAAATAAAAAAATGATATGTTAAATTAGTAAAAAAAAAGGGGCCAATAATGACCCCTTATAATTAAATTTGAAATTTATTTATCTTCTTTGACCAAATAACTGCATCAACATTATGAATAAGTTTATAAAGTCTAAGTATAATGTCAGTGCACCCATGATGGCAGCTTTTCCTGCAAAAGCAGTTCCAGCAACTTGATAATAAGTTGATTTAATTCTTTGAGTATCGTAAGCAGTTAAACCCACAAACACTAAAACACCCACACAAGAAATTACAAATTGCATCGCTGAACTCTGTAAAAATATATTTACAATACTAGCAATAATAATTCCAATGAGCCCCATTATAAGAAATGAACCAAACTTGGTTAAATCTCTTTTAGTTGCATATCCATAGATGCTCATCGCAGCGAATGTACAGCTTGTGATTAAAAATACTCTAACTATGCTGACACCGGTGAAAACTATAAATATATAAGATAGTGAAATTCCCATCACAGCAGCGAAAGCCCAAAATGTCATTTGAGCTGCAGAGGTAGACATTTTTTGTAATCTTGCACCTAAAAAGAAAATAAATCCAAGTGGAGCGAGCATTACAACCCATTGAAGTGCTGTGCCATAAATAGCCCCCATTAAAGTAGGAGACTGAGAAAATCCCCATGCCACTAAACCACTTATCGCCAAACCAGAGGTCATGTAATTATAGACTTTCATCATATAATCTCTTAAGCCCTGATCTATAACTGTAGATTGTGACTGCGAATATGTATTTTGTTTTAATTCGACCATTATTTCTCCTTAATTATCTTTAATATGGCTATTATCTTGATATTTTTCAAGTAAAACCGTATGAATCTTTTATGAAATTCAAACCCTTAGGAAATACTGACCTTCAAGTTAGCCTTATTTGCCTTGGTACAATGACCTGGGGAGAGCAAAACACAGAAAATGAGGCATTTGAGCAAATGGATTATTCTATGGAAAAAGGAGTCAATTTCTTTGATACAGCCGAGTACTATTCAGTTAAGGGAAAAGAAAAAACATATGGTGCCACTGAAAAAATAATTGGTAATTGGTTTAAACAGAAAAATAATAGAGAGAAAGTAATATTAGCGTCAAAGGTCGCTGGTCCTGATGTAAGATGGATTAGAGGTGGTGGCCTACAATTTAATGAAAAACATTTCACCGAAGCATTAGAGGGAAGTCTTCAAAGATTACAAACAGACTACATTGATCTTTATCAACTACATTGGCCAGAGAGAAAAACAAATTTTTTTGGGAGACTGGGATATAAAAACTATAAAGAAGAAAAAGAATGGACTCCTTTTGAAGAAATTTTAGAGACAGCAAAAAAATTTATTGATCAAGGCAAGATTAGATATTTAGGCTTATCTAATGAAACTCCTTATGGCTTATCCAATTACATCAACTTGTCTAAATATAAAAACTTACCAAAAGTAATGTCTGTTCAAAATCCATATAGTCTATTAAACAGAACTTATGAAGTAGGCATGTCTGAAATATCCATTAGAGATCAGGTAGGTTTGTTAGCTTATTCTCCTTTAGCTTGTGGTGTATTAACTGGAAAATACAGAAACTCCAAAAAACCAGATGGTGCTCGTTTAACAATTTGGGAGGATTGGACAAGGTACACCAATGAGAGATCAATTGTTGCTACAGAGAAATACTGTAAAATTGCAGAGGATAATGGGCTAACCCCTACTGAATTATCACTTGCGTTTGTTAATCAACAAGACTTTGTTACAAGTAATATTATTGGTGCTACAAAAATGGAACAGCTGAAAGAGAATATTAACTCAGTAGATATAAAATTATCAAAAGAAATAATTGATGAAATCAATGATGTACATGAAAACAATCCATCACCAGCACCTTAAGATATGACCGATTGGCCAAAAGACAATAAGGGTAGATTAACAAAAATCTTTGAATTTAAAAATTATAGAAAAAGCTTTGCCTTTACTAGCCAAGTGGCGATGTTATCTGAGAAAAAAAATCATCATCCCCAAATTATTTTAGATTACGGGACTGTTACCATTTCTCTTATTTCTCATGATGTTAAGAAAGTTACCCAAAGAGATCTAGATTTAGCAGAGCAAATCGATAAACTTTATCAGGAATGATTTACCTTATAGGTGTTCCTGGTTTAATTCCTTTTTATCTTTGTTTTTACAATATCGATTTAATATTTCTTGATTTTGATAAAGACATGTTCGTTTATTACTCTGCAGTCATAATGTCATTTTTAGGTGCAGTGTATTGGGGTGTTTATCTTCAATCAAAAAATAATATAGCTATTTTGTTTAGTGTTTGCCCAGCTGTTTATGCATTTTTAGTTTTAGCATTTGACTTAAAATTTGATGAAACTATTGGGCTTTTTATAGCAGGTTATTTCATAGTTTTATGCTTTGATTTCTTTTTTTATTTCAAAGAAAAAATAATTAAAACTGATTATTTCATTTTAAGGTTAATACTAACAGCAGGTATTGCTCCAGCACATATTTTATATATTTTGTAATTAAAATTAGTTAGCGATTAAATTCAGTAGTTTACCAAATTTACCGGAGAATTTAATTTTACCATGAGTGTAAGCAAGTCCGATACAACCAGTTTTTGCATTACCAACAGGTGTATGATTATGATCATCACTTCTCACTTGTACAGAACCTTGTTTATAATTTCCATACTCATCGCTATAAGAGCCGTGCAAAACTAAAAAACTTTCATTGCCCTCATGTGTATGCTGAGGAATTTTTGCACCAGGCATTACGTGGATAAGTT
>CACLUR010000013.1 GCA_902610175.1 uncultured Alphaproteobacteria bacterium
TATCTTTACCTCAAGTAGACGAACATCATAGAGAATTAATAAAACAAATGTATGAAATTATGTATTCTGCAAATGGAGTAGGTTTAGCTGCTCCACAAATAGGTTTAAATATTCGCATATTTATTCTTGATGCTAGCTCCAGAGACGAAGAAAAAAAACCTATGACAATGATAAATCCTAAAATTATATCATTAGATGAAAATAAAGTGCCATATGAAGAAGGTTGTTTATCTTTTCCGGAACATTTTGCAGAAATAGACCGTCCTGAAAAAATTAAAATGGAGTATCTTGACGAAGACAACTCAAAAAAAATTTCTACATTTTCAGGTTTTGAGTCGAGGATCATACAACATGAATTAGATCATCTAAACGGAATTTTATTCGTTGATCATTTAAGTCGTTTAAAAAGAGATGTGATTATTAGAAAGATGAGAAAGTATAAAAAAGAAATAGAAAAAATTTAAATGAAAAAAAAACGAGTAGTTTATTTTGGTTCACCAGAATTTTCTCTTCCTCCCCTAAAGACCCTTTACCTTGGTGGGTACGATATAGTAGGGATTTACACACAAGAGCCAAAAAAAAAATTTAGAGGACAAAAAAAATATAATACACCAGTTCATCAATGGGCAGAAAGTCAACTTCTTCCTGTTTTTACTCCCAAAACACTTAATGATAAATCTTTGAAAGAATTTAAATTATTAAAGCCTGATGTCGCAATCCTTTTTGCATATGGGAAAATAGTTCCACTAAATTGGTTAAATACTCCTTTACACGGTTTTATTAACATACACGCCTCGCTTCTACCAAGATGGAGAGGAGCAGCACCTGTTCAAAGAGCTATCGAAAATAATGATAAAGAAACAGGCATTAGTATAATGAAAATGAACGATCAAATTGATGAAGGCCCAATTTTAGCCCAACAGAATATTGAAATAAGTGAATTAACTGATGGAAAGCAATTGATTGATCAAATTAGTCATGATTCATGCTCATTATTATTCAATACGCTAAAAAAATATTTTTTAGGTCAAGTCCAATTAAAAGAACAAGACCATTCACAATCCACATATGCAAAAAAAATAGATAAAGTTGAAACACGAGTGGATTGGGGACTATCCGCAGATATAATTGAAAAAAAAGTAAGAGCCTTTTACCCATCACCAGCAATGTGGTTTAAATATAAGGGTCAAAGGTTTAAAATTTTGAAAGCTAAAATTTCTAACAAACAAGATGATGAGGGTAAGATAATTAATTTACCTCTTACTGTAGCATGTAAAAATAACAGCTTAGATATTTTAAAAATTCAAGCTGAAGGAAAGAAACCATTAGATATTAAAGAATTTGTTTTAGGAAATAATCAATTTCAATTAAATGCAATGATCGATAATGACTAACATAAAACTTACAATCGAATATCATGGTTTACCTTATTGTGGTTGGCAATATCAGAAAAATGAGAAAACTGTGCAAGGTGAAATAGAGAAAGCAATATTTAAATTTTCTGGTGAAAAAAAAACTATTCAAGGTGCTGGGAGGACTGATGCTGGAGTACATGCTCTAGCACAATGTGCTAATTTTGAGTTAGAAAAAAAATTTGATGAATATCAAATTTTAAATGGAATTAATTTTCATTTAGGAACGGAAAAGATTAGAATTACTAAAGTAGAAAATGTAGACCAAGAATTTAATGCACGTTTTACAGCCAAAAGTAAAATTTATAATTATCAAGTTTTTAATAGTCAAGCACCATCAGTCATTGAGGATGATTTTAGTATACATATTCGTCAAACTTTGGACATAGACTCAATGCAAAATGCTGTTAAGCTGTTTCTTGGTAAGCACGATTTTTCTTCATTCAGAGCACAAGGATGTCAAGCTAACAAACCACTTAGAACTATTGACGATGCGTCAATTGAAGTGGAAGGTAAAAAAATTATTTTTATATTTAAAGCTCAGTCTTTCCTTTATCAACAAATTAGAATAATGGTTGGTTCTTTATTAGAAGTTGGATTAAAAAACAAAAATATTAATTGGATAAAAGAATTAATCGAAGCTAAAGATAGAAGCCTAGCTGGACCAACAGTTCCATCAAAAGGTTTGATTTTAAAGGAGATTTCTTATTAATATTCTTATATACACGCAATGTTTTGCTCCAAAAGTAGGAGGTATAGAGTCTGTAATGACAAATATAGCTCAATATGCATTTGCCGCACGAAATAAAGTAATAGTTTTATCTGATGGTTCTAAATTTGCCTCTTCAGATTTTGATAGTAAATGTAAATTTGATATTTTTAGATTTGATCAAATCAAATTTCTAAGAAAAAAAATTAAATTAAGTTTTGCTCAGAATTTTTTAAAAAATAATAAAATTGATATTATTTTTTTTGATAGTTGGAAATCACTAGAACCATTTAACTATTCCATAGGTGCGAAAAAAATTTGTTTAGTTCACGGGAATGAAATACTAAAATTAAGTAGTAAAGATAGAATTTTGAATTCTTTAAATAAAGCAGACTTAGTAATTTATAATTCTAAGTTTACTAAAAACAAAGCTATAAAAAATTATAAAAGTTTAAAAAAAATTAATCATACAATAATCCACCCTGCTTTTATAAAAAAGATTTTAAAAAATAAAATTAAAAAAAAATATGATTTATGTACAGTAGCAAGACTAGAGTACAGAAAGGGGCATCATTTGGTTTTCGAAGCGATGTCTGTAATAAAAAATAAATATAATATCATACTCAAATATGCCATTCTAGGAGATGGACCAGAATTATCGAGATTAAAGGATTTAGTTATTAAACACTCACTACTCGAACAAGTAGATTTTATATATCATGATTACCCTAGTGAAAAAATTTTTAAAAATTCCTCTGTTCATATTATGCCAACTTTAACTACACCTGACAGCATTGAAGGCTTTGGAATATCCAATGTTGAAGCCGCATCTTTTGGATTACCTTGTATCGTCAGTAATAGTGGGGGAACTCCAGAGTCGATAGGGCGCAATGGTATAATTGTAAAAGAAAATGACACCAAACAACTTGTTAAATCAATTATCGATATTTTCAAAACATATAAAAGCTATAGTATACAAAGTTACTTATTTGCTAATAAATTTGAGTCAAATAAAAAAATTAAAGAGTATTTAAATGCTATCTAATATTGCCTCATAACTTGTTTTTTTTAACTCACCTGGCTCATCACAAATTAATTTTTCAACTTTAAGATTATTTATTAGGATAATTGAACGAATAAGTCTTTGTCCCATAAAGTTTCTTTTATGATTTCTTATTAATTGAGAAGATTTTAAAAATTCATTATTTCCATCTGATAAAAATAAAATTTCTGATTTACCAAAGTCTTTTCTCCACAAATCTAGTACATAAGGATCATTAGTTGTCATACAACAAATCTGATCAATTTGCTTTTCAGACATTAACTTTTTGGCCCCTTTAATAAATGGAGGAAGATGTTGAATGTGACATGTCGAAGTAAATGCTCCTGGTAGACAGATTATCATTGTCCTTTTTAACTTGAAGTTATCATGTAATCCAAAATTCTTAGTACCGTCTGCTGAAACAGATCTTAAAGTGATATCAGGAATTAAATCTCCTTCTTTCAATTATCAAAAAAGTTTTCTAAAGTTTTATAGTAAATTTGTTCAGTAGTTTTGAGGTCTTCTATAGAAACACACTCATTAACTTTGTGCAGGGTTTTGTTAATCGTTCCAAATTCGAAGACAGGGCAGACCTCTTGCATAAATCTAGCATCTGATGTTCCACCTCCAGTATCTTGGCTAGCTTCTAATCCCGTAACATCTTTTATTGCTTTAATACAATGCTTCGTAAATGGATTATCGAAAGATTGGAAAGGCATACCTCTAAAAGTTAATTTCAATTTATACGTACAATTATTTTCAGAGCAAATCTTAGTCAAGTGTTCATCAAAATAGTTCTGTATTTTTTCTTGATCCCAGTTGTCATTAAAGCGCATGTCACCAACAGTTATCAATTTTTCAGGGATTACATTTTTTGCCTTATTATTTAAATTGACCTGAGTAAATTGAAGAGTAGATGGTTCAAAGTATTCTGCACCATCATCAAGTTTTTGATCATCAAAAAAAGAGATAACTTTAGATAAACAATGTAAGGGGTTTTGAGCTAGTTGAGGATACGCAGCATGCCCTTGCTTACCAATAATTTCAACTTGAACATCCACAG
>CACLUR010000014.1 GCA_902610175.1 uncultured Alphaproteobacteria bacterium
AATAAATAATTTTTTTTCCTCAAAAAAAAATTCAAATTTAATTAAAGAAATTTCAGATAAATATTTAAATAATATAAATCAATTAGAAGCGGATATTTCAAATTTATCAAAAGAAGAAATGACTCATAAAATTGAAAACTTAAAACAAAATTATATTTCTAATCAAAAAGAGGAGTTGTCAGATGAGGATATAAGTTTCGTTTGTGCTCTATTGAGAGAAACATCAAAAAGAACTATTGAACTCAGACATTATGACTCTCAAATAATTGGGGGTATTGCTTTATATCATGGATTTGTTGCAGAAATGAAAACAGGTGAAGGCAAAACACTTGCCGCTACAATTCCAATCATATTAAATTATGTCTTAAATAAAAAAGTTCATTTAATTACTGTTAATGATTATTTAGCAAAAAGAGACTCTCTTTGGATGGGGCCAATTTTTGAATACTTAAACATAAGCTGTTCATTCATTCAAAACAGCCAAACTGTTGAAGAAAAAGTAAGTAGTTATCAATCTCATGTCGTATATGGAAATAATAATGAATTTTGCTTTGATTATCTGAGAGATAATTTAAGAGGTATCAATCAACCAAAAATGCAAAATGAGCATCATATAGCTTTAATTGATGAGGCTGACTCTGTACTGATCGATGAGTCTAGGTCACCTTTAGGTATTTCAGGACCTGTAAAAACCCCTATTCAGCTATTTAAATTATGTTATGAAATTACTCAAGACCTCACAAAAGATGATGTTGAGGTAAATGAAGAAAGAAAAAATGTTTTACTTATAGATAGTGGTATTAAGAAAGTAGAATTTAGCTTAAAAAAAATTAATTTTTTGAAAGGAAATAGTTTATTCGATAATGAAAATTTAGAAGCTTATCAAATTATAAATCAATCACTTAAGGCTCGTTTTTTGTATGAAAGAGACAAGGATTATGTTGTAAAAGATGGTCAAATTATTGTCATCGATGAGTTTTCAGGTAGATTAGCAGAAGGAAGAAGGTTTGGTGAGGGTCTTCATCAATCTTTAGAAGCTAAAGAAAATCTTAAAATACAGGAAGAGAGTATTACTTTAGCAAGTATAACTTTTCAAAATTATTTTAAAAAATATCAAAAGTTATCTGGAATGACTGGTACCGCTCTTACTGAGTCAGAAGAGTTTTTGGAAATATATGGCTTGAGTGTAATAGAAATACCTACTCATAAACCTATGATTAGAATTGATCAAAATGATCAAATTTACAAAACTCCGGATGAAAAATACAAAGCTGTTTTAGACTTAGTGAAAGAAAAACATGAAAAAGGTCAACCAATATTAGTTGGCACAACTTCAATTGAAAAATCAAATTTTATTTCAGATATATTAAAAACTAACAATATTCCTCACAATGTTTTAAATGCAAAAAATCATGAGAATGAGGCTGAAATTATTGCTTTAGCAGGCAAACCGTCACAAGTAACGGTTGCTACTAATATGGCAGGTAGAGGTACCGATATTAGATTAGGTGGCAATCCAGAAATAGATAAAAATTTTAATGAGAATGATTATCAAAAGGTAATTGATTTGGGTGGGTTATGTATTTTAGGCACTGAAAGGCACGAAAGTAGAAGAATAGATAACCAATTAAGAGGAAGGTCTGGAAGACAGGGAGATCCTGGACAAAGTATATTTTTTGTCTCTTTAGAAGATGACCTAATGAGAATTTTTGGATCAGAGAAACTTCAATCTATGCTTTCAACATTGGGTCTTAAAAAAGGAGAAGTTATTGAACATAAATGGTTAACTTCATCAATTGAACGAGCACAAAAAAGAGTTGAGGGTCATAATTTTGACATTAGAAGACAATTATTAGAGTTTGATAATATTATTGATAAACAAAGAAATATAATTTACTCCAAAAGAGAAACTATTATTAATGAAGATATAATAAGTTTTATTCAGGAAACTGAGGATGAATTTATATCTAATTTGTTAGAAAGTGAAAAAGAAGAAATTAAGAATTTCTCAGACTTGTTGTCTTTTATTAATCCAGAAGAAAATGATAATAAAGATCATTATCTATCTTCATTTAAAAAAATTAAAGATGAAAATTATGCAAAACACACAAATGCTTATATTTTTATACTTAGACAAGTAAGCCTTTCTATTTTAGATAAAAATTGGCATAACCATATTCAAGAGCTTACAAATATACGCATGTCTGTTAGTCTTAGCGGATACGGAGGGAAAGATCCAGTTAATGAATTTCGTAAGGCTTCTTTGAGTGCATTCAATCAACTGATATATGAAATACAAAAGCAAATGGTGTTAGTCTTAAATAATATTAGGGTTGAAAAAAAGAGTGAAAATCAAGAGGACAAAAATATTGAACCCATTACTAAAAAAATTGGAAGGAATGATCCTTGTCCTTGTGGATCAGGAAAAAAATACAAACAATGTCATGGAAGTAATTAATCAAACAATATAATTTAAATATCGATTATTTCTTTTCTTTATCAATTCATCTTTTGATAATAATTTAAGATCCTCAATACTTTTTATCAAAGCAACCTTAAGATCATTTGATACCTTATCAAAATGCCTATGAGCTCCTCCAATAGGTTCTTCGATAATTCGATCAATAATTTTTAATTCTAGGCAATCTTTTGCTGTTATTTTTAGAGAATTAGATGCTGTCTCAGCAAAATCAGAGGACTTCCATAGTATTGAGGAACAACCCTCAGGAGAAATAACAGAGTAAATCGAATTGCTTAGCATTATGACAATATCACTTGTGGCAAGAGCAATTGCTCCGCCTGACCCTCCCTCACCTATAACAATTGAAATGCATGGTGTTTCACAATTTAATGCTTCTCTCATTGATTGAGCTATTGCCTCAGCCTGCCCTCTTTCCTCGGCGTCCTTGCCAGGGTAAGCTCCGGATGTATCCACAAAACAAATTAAAGGTAAATTTAATTTTGAGGCTAATTTCATAATTCTTTGAGATTTTCTGTAACCCTCAGGTTTTGCCATACCGAAATTATGTTTTAATCTTGTGTTCATATCATTACCCTTTTCAGTACCTAGTATGATGACGGGTAAGTTATCTAAAAATGCAAAACCTGAAATAATGGCATTATCCTCAGAATAAAGTCTATCACCATATAAAGGTGTAAATTGAGTAAAAATACTATTTATAAAG
>CACLUR010000015.1 GCA_902610175.1 uncultured Alphaproteobacteria bacterium
GTTGTAAGTGTGATATTCTACTTTAATCAATCAACTAACAAAAATAATTCAAGAGATGAGGTATCGAGTTTAATATTTGAAACACCAGATTTTTACAACAATAAGTTAATTAATGAAAATACATTGGGTGAATTTTATATTGTTAATTTTTTTGCTTCTTGGTGTAAGCCATGCTTATTAGAGCATCCTTTGTTAATGGAAATGAAAAAAAAAGGCATAAAAATTATTGGTATTAATTTTCGAGACGATGAAGAGAATTTTAAGGAGTGGATTAATGAACATGGAAATCCTTTTGAATACATTTTAAGAGATGATGGTACCATCGCTTATGAGATGGGTTTAATTGGTGTTCCAGAGACGTTTTTTATTGTTAATACAATAACTCAAAAAAAAATACAAGGGCCTTTATTTTATGAAGATGTCGAAAGTTATTTATAAACTAATTATACCATTTTTAATAATTCATATATCTGTAATTAGCTTTGCAGGTGTAAATGAACTGAGTGATTATTACAAAACAATCAGATGTCTGGTTTGCGAGGGTCAGAGCATTCAAGAGTCTGATACAGAATTTGCAATAAATTTAAAAGAGCAAATCCAAAAAAAATATAGCTCTGGAAGATCCATTGAGGAAATAAATCAAGAACTTATCAAAATTTATGGTGAAGAAATATCTTTTAATCCTTCTAAAAATCACGTGCTACTTTGGGGGACTCCTTTGATTGTGCTAATAATTATTTTTATATTTATTAGAAATAAAATTAGATTTTATAAAAGAGTATAAAATGAGTTATTTGAGAGACTTATCTAATCAAATTGTACTTATTAAACCTCAATCTTTTTCTCTCGTTAGTTGGCAAATGTTTATTCAATCTTCTATTCATTAAGCCAAATAAACCAATTATCAATAATGTTAACAAAATAAAGTAAAAGCCAACAATTGGATAAGGAACAAAAGGATTAAAGGTTTTATCAGCGAAATAACTGGCATAATAAATCGCATCTCCTTTTTGTTGCCACGCTGGAAAACCAGTAAAAAACACCAATGTTGTTGCATGAAACATAAAAATTGCTTCATTTGTGTAAGAGGGCCATGCCAAGCGGAGCATAGTGGGCCATATAATACGTCTGAATTTTTTAATACCTGTAAAACCAAACGCATCTGCTGACTCTAAATCTTGACTTGGGACAGCACGCAATGCTCCGTAAAAAATCTCTCCTGCGTAAGCAGATGTATTAAAAAATAAAACAATTAAAGCTCCTAACCAAGCTTTGGTAAGCCAACGCGTTTCAACTGTAACAACAAGAAATCCTAGATCAATATCAAATCCTAACCTTGGTAAGAGAACAAATAAATCATATGCAAAGAAAAATTGAATGAATAATGGGGAACCTCTAAAAATAAAAATAAATAATCTACAAGGGGCACTAAAAAGAGGTAGATTTGAGTTTTTACCTAAAGCCAGAACTGTTGCAAAGAAAAATCCAAGGAGTAATGCCAAAACGGCAAAATATATGTTCCAAATCATTCCAGAACCAATTAACACAAATTGCTCACAAAGTGTTATGTCAGCTTTTGGTAGAAGCCGCTCTCCATAACCTATAGATCTAAGGCCATAATCAGAAAGTGTTTGAAAACAACTCTGCATCAGCTAGCCTTACCTGCCATGGTGGCTTGTCCTTGAGAAAGACGAGCTGATATTTTGTCTAATACAGATTGTGAAAAGTAAGTTAATGATAAATAAAAGATCATTAGTACTCCAAAATACCAAGCTCGCCAATCAGGATGCGGGTACTCATATACACCAGTTTTAATGCCACCTAGTTCTTTAGCCCAATAGACTATATCTTCAATGCCAAGAAGAAATAGAAGTGGGGTTGCTTTAATTAAAATCATCCACAAATTGGACAGCCCTGGTAACGCATAAATCCACATTTGTGGTATGAGAATTCTTCTAAAAATTTGACTTTGAGAAAAGCCGTAAGCCTCTCCTGTTTCTATTTGAGATTTTGGAACTGCAGCCATAGCTCCAGACAAAACGTTGCCTGCAAAAGCTCCAAAAACAAAGCCAAAAGCAAGTAAAGCTAGAGAAAATCCATAAATATCGTGCACCCACTCGCCAGCTGTATTTAAAGGAAGTTTTGCAGCTGTACAAACGACAAAATCATTACCTTGCCTTATTGGTTCAGTAACATCAGAACATAAAACTTTATGACGCAAATATTCAAATGCTTGATCAAGTGCTATTGGAATGAATAAAAAGAAAACAATATCTGGAATACCTCTTATCATCGCAAGATAACCTTTTCCTAAAGAGCGAATAATTCTATAGGTGGATCTTGAAGCAGTAGCGCCAGCAAAACCAAATGCCATTGCCAAAGGAGCTGCCAAAGAAAGCAAACCCATAACAACTAAAAAGGAAAAATAAAATGACATATGCTTTGCAGTGGTTACATAACATGATAACCACATTAATCCTTCTATGGCTTTAGGGTCTACACAATAACTAAACATTTGGATATTCCTCTTGTGTAACTGTTTTTTGAGGTAAAAAATCTCGAATTAAATTATTTCTTTTTCCTGTTAAAACCTCATCTATCCCGAGCTTACCAGCTAAAGGTGCATTAGTTATACCTGAATGCATGACTGCTAAATAAATACCATTTAATTTTTCACCTTTTTGATTTATGAGGCGTCCAATTTTTGGTCTTCCATCAACAGGCAATGGTCGTTTGCCAAGTTTAAAGTGATCTAAAATCATATTTCCATTATAGTTGAGCCTAGTTGCCATGTCTTGGATAAGTTTTTTTGCAGTACCCTTGATATTTTCTTCTGTGCTTGAATCATCATCAAATTTTCCACCTATTATTAGTCTTCCTTTGTCGTCCTGTCTTGCATGGAAATCGAAACCAGTGATTGGGTATTTTAATAATTTGGGCAATGGTTTTGTATAAAC
>CACLUR010000016.1 GCA_902610175.1 uncultured Alphaproteobacteria bacterium
TAACAACGGTGTAATTAAAACAACTATTTCTGAAATATTATCTAAAGAACAAGTTAATAACTCGAACAGCAGTCAAATTTATGCTGATCCTAAATTATTGAGTCTTTTTGAAGATGCAGAAAAAATTGCAAAGTCTAATCAAGATAGTTTTGTATCGATCGACTCTTTATTTTTAAGTTGTATAAAATCAGATGACCAAATTGAAAAAATATTAAAAAAAAATGGGCTAAGTCTTGGATTAGTAAAAACAAAAATACAAGAGTTCAGAAAAGATGGAAAATCTGAGAGCGAAAATTCTGATGATAATTTTAACGCTTTAGAAAAGTATACAATCAATGTTACTCAAAAGGCACAAAAAAGAGAGTTAGATCCGGTTATTGGAAGAGATGAGGAAATTAGACGAACTATACAAGTTTTATCAAGGAGAACTAAAAATAATCCAATACTAATTGGAGACCCTGGTGTGGGTAAAACTGCATTGATAGAGGGTTTAGCACAAAGAATAGCAAATAAAGATGTTCCACGCTCATTAGAAAATAAAGTTATTCGTATTCTTGATCTAGGATTATTGCTCGCTGGTGCCAAGTATCGAGGAGAATTTGAAGAACGACTTCAAAATGTCTTAAAAGAAATTCATAAACAAAATGGTTCAATTATTTTATTTATTGATGAAATTCATACACTTGTTGGTGCTGGAAAGACTGATGGAGCGATGGATGCATCTAACATGCTAAAGCCAGCATTAGCTAGAGGTGAATTACATTGCGTTGGTGCAACAACTTTAGATGAATATAAAAAATATTTTGAGAAAGATGCAGCTTTAACCAGACGTTTTCAACCAGTTTTTGTTAATGAGCCCTCTTCAACGGATGCTGTTGCTATTTTAAGAGGTCTAAAAGAAAAATATGAAATCCATCATGGAATAAGAATTAGTGATGAGGCTATTTTATCATCAGTTCAATTATCTGATCGATATATAACTGATCGTTTTTTGCCTGATAAAGCGATTGATTTAATGGATGAGGCTGCGAGTAAAGTTAAAATGGAAATTGATAGTAAACCTGAGGAAATAGACCAGCTTGACAGAGATCTTATTAAACTGCAGATGGAAAAAAACGTTCTTTCAAAAGATAATGAAAAAGATGAGAAAAAAAATGAAAAAATTGAAAGTCAAATATCAGATATTCAAGAAAAACTAAACATACTCAATAGCACTTGGGAGTCAGAAAAAAAGATACTAGATACAAAAAGAAATTTAAATGAACGAATTGATCAAGCAAAAGAAGACCTCGAGGGCGCTCAAAGAAGTGGTGATTTAACAAAAGCAAGTGAAATCATGTATGGCTTGCTCCCTAGTCTTCAAAAAGAGTATGAAGAGTTGAATAAAAAAGAGCAGGCTACAATAATAAATGAAGTGATTAATGCTGAAGATATCGCAAGTGTGGTATCAAAGTGGACGGGTATACCTTTAGAAAAACTTATCGGAGGCGAAAAAGATAAGTTAATAAACATAGAAAAACTGTTAGAAAAAAGAGTTATTGGCCAACAAGATGCTATTGAGAAAGTATCTAAGGCAATTAAGATTTCAAAAGCAGGTCTTCAAGATCCTGATAAACCTTTGGGGTCCTTCCTTTTTTTAGGCCCAACTGGTGTAGGAAAAACTGAATTATCAAAAGCACTAGCAGAGTATGTTTTTGATAACGAAAAGCAAATGCTAAGACTTGATATGTCCGAGTACATGGAAAAACACTCAGTAAGTAAGCTTATTGGATCTCCGCCTGGTTATGTCGGTTACGATGATGGTGGGAAGTTAACTGACTCTGTTCGCAGACGCCCCTACCAAGTAATTTTATTTGATGAAATTGAAAAAGCACACCCTGATGTATTTAATATTCTACTACAAATTTTAGATGATGGTAGGTTAACAGACTCAAAAGGAAAAATAGTAAATTTTAAAAATACCCTTATCATTATGACTTCTAATATTGGTTCACAAATTCCTATTGATGACAATTTTGACTATACAACAAAAAAGAACTTAGCCCTTGAAGAGCTTAAAAATCATTTTCGACTAGAATTTTTAAATAGAATTGATGACATAATACTCTTTAACAAATTATCAAAAGAAAATATTAGTGCGATTTTAAATAACCAAATTCAATTAATTGAACATAGAATCTCTTCAAAAGGTATTTCAATTGGTTTTACTGATGAAGCCTTTAACTA